>JAKFDE010000024.1:0-18415 GCA_036676295.1 Bacteroidia bacterium
CTAGTTATATACAATCAGTATTTATTACTAAGGAATTTTATTGCAGGTTTGAATGAAGTGGATCCTGCTGTAACTGAGGCGGCAAAAGGTATAGGAATGAGTACGATGCAGGTATTGTTTAAAATTAAACTTCCGTTATCAAAAAAAGCCATATTTACAGGTATACGACTTGCAACCGTATCTACGATAGGAATCGCGACAATAGCCGCTACTATTAATGCGGGTGGGTTAGGAGATATTTTATTTGAAGGCCTTAGAACTTTAAATACGTATAAAATACTTTGGGGTAGTGTGTTAGCAGCCTTACTTGCAATTGGTTCAAACGCCTTACTAAGAAAGATTGAAAAAAGAATATAGAGATAACAGGAACTTTGGTATAAAGGTAAAAATGCCTTTCTCTACATTATATAGGAAGTAATACAGGGAGAAATGTGCGGAAATGAAAACTAATGTGAAAGAAATTGTTGCTAGAAAAATCTTAACTGAAGCAAAGGGATATTTAGATGTTGGATTTACTCATTCATTAAATCCCTATAGTGGGTGTGAATTTTCTTGTAGATATTGTTACGTACGAGAAATGCCTATTCAAAAGTATAAAGAAATTCCGTGGGGGAGCTGGTTGGATATAAAAATAAATGTCGCAGAAAGTTACAGAAAAGAAATAAGCTTACTGCGTAAAAAAAACAAACCAGTAAATATTTTTATGTCTTCAGCAACAGATCCTTATCAGCCTATGGAACGTAAAGTGAATATTACTCGCGAGATATTAATTGCGATGATCGATCATCCGCCTGATTTTCTTCAAATTCAAACAAGAAGTCCCCTTATTACAAGAGACATTGACTTGTTAGTAAAATTAAAAGAAAAATGTGATGTTCTAGTATCGATGACAATTGAAACCGATAGAGAAGACATCAAGAGGATATTTACTCCGTATGCTCCTGGAATTCAACTACGGTTAAAAGCCTTAAGAGAAGTTTATGAGGCAGGATTATCTACTCAAGCTTCAATCTCACCTGTTTTGCCTTTTACACCTGATTTTCCAAAGATATTGGAGGGAATAGTGGACCATATTTGGATTGATACCCTTTCTATAGGTGATGGTGCAATGGGTAAACGCTCTGAAAAATTAGGAATGCCAAAATTATTTGAAGAAAATGAACTATCGAAGTGGTATCAAAAGAATATACATCTAAAGGTAGAAAAATATTTTAAGAAGTTCTTTTCTAGTGACATGATAAGAGTTTCGAAAAAAGAAGCTTTTCCAAAATAGAAACTCTTATCTAAGCTAGGCTGAACTAGCCATAAGTCAAATGTGAGGGAAGTTTTAGAGTCAAATCAATCTGTCGACAGCATTCATTATAGGTGGAACAAGCGTAAGGTAGATCTTGTTCTATATTACATATTTTTTTGTAAGAATAACTATACCTACCATATTAGTAATTTGGTAGAGAAGCAAAAGGAGATTTGATATGAAGAAAAAACTATTTGTAGCATTACTCGGGGCAGTACTATTGTTAGCCGCTGGATTTTCGGATATTCAAGATCAAAAAGCTAGTACATCTAGCTATAATGAACCTTCAAAGGTAAAACAAAACCCAGATTCGGTCTTGCCAGCGGTATCCGTACTTGGAGAAGATTACATTTTTCCGAATAAGATTAAAGGTATGCCTGCTAAATTATCAGACTTCAAAAATCTAAAAATCGGCTCGTTCGAGACTAAAGATGGTGTCGAATTATCATATTGGGTAGCGGGTAAAGGTGATCCGCTAATCCTTCTACCAGGATGGTCACTTAATGGAGCACACTTCCTGAATGTGATGTACCTTCTTAGTGATAACTACCGTGTTTATACTCTTGATCCACGTAACCAAGGGTTATCAGAAGATGTCAAATATGGGAATCGTTTATCTCGTCATGCCACTGATCTTAAGGAGTTCATGGGGCACCTTGGTATTAAATCTGCAAATTTTGCTGGGCACTCGATGGGTGCTGCTACATTGTGGAGTTATATCGACCTTTACGGAACAAAAGGAATAAAAAAGGTCGCTTTTATCGATCAGCCACCGGTCATCGTACCTCGTCCGGGTATGACAGACCAAGAACTTCAGGACTTAGGGGTACCTTTTGATTCTCCCGAGCAGTTGGAAAATATCATGTCAACTCTTGATTTTTCTATAATGGACAGTTTGAGCACACCATACTACGAAAACACGTGGAACCTATCTAATAAGTTGGCCAACAATGATATAGAGTACTTAATTAGTGTTATGTATGATCACGGTACTAACGACTGGCGTGACGTTATCCAAAATAAAATTGATGTCCCGACTGCCATCTTTACGGGCGAACTCAGCCCAAATTTTCAAAGTCAAAACTGGATACATTCTGTTATCCCTAACTCTGCTCTTTATGTCTACTCAAAAGAAGAACATGGAGATCATAGTCTAATGGAAAAGAACCCGGTCAAATTCGCAAAGGACCTGAAGGAGTTCTTGAAAAAGTAATATTTAAGAGGCGATACTTAAAAAAGTATCGTTTTTTCTCGTCTATAAAAATATTCAACAGTATACCTGAAACTTCAGCTTAGTTGAGCATATATAAATGTGGTTTCACTTTATTAATACCAAGAAAATGCTTTAAAACCAACTAATCCTCTTTAGCTTTCTTAGAACCTGTTCTTTAAAGCAAGATAAACCTTCTAGTTTAATTATTGCTCATTTTTTATATCTGAATAAAAAGTTTATTTTTAAAACTTTATATACAGACTATAGAAGATATCTGTTATGAGGTGATTATTTTGAAAGGTGAGCCTAAAAGAGTAACACCAGTAAACTTCTGGCCAAGAAATGCAGAAAAAGTACCTAGTATAGTAAAAGAATTAATCTTTTCACAGTACTATAGTAAGGATACAATGTATGTTTACTGTGATATGTCTATGAAACCGGGCTTTTCCACCATGTCAGTAGCATGTTCATATGTCAAAGAAGGATCGGTTTTAATTAAACATAAGTACGTACATCCTCCTAAGGAGAGTTATGATAAAAATATTTACGGAGAACTTAAAGCCATAATTTTTGCTCTTTCTCATTTTGAAAAATATATAGGGAAATGCACTTCAATGATTTTATACTCTGATGTGAATGAAATTGAGAGGATAGTAAGCAGAGAAATCACTTTTAAACATAATTTCTCACTTAAAGAGGTACAAAATGAACTAATCCTTCTATATAAGAAGATAATAAGTCAATATCCTGGAAAAGTAATTAGAATTAGTTATTTACCTGAAGTGTTAAGAAAGTATAATCCATTTCATAAGAGTGCACATAATGCTGCGAAGAAACTATTGAAGTAGGACATGGGGAAGTTAGATTGAATTTAGGGAGAAGTTTCATTATATTATTAATCCTACTTCATTTTCGAACGGGAAGTAGGATTAATTTAATATAGAGACTTTATTGAATAAGGGGCTTTCAATATAATTTTTTGAACTATCTTCTTCGAATTCTTTGGTAAACTTTTTTATTTTGTTCAATATTAACACCTAGATTACGGATATAGTTGGCCTCAATATATACTCTGGTAGTTTTTAAAAGTTTATGGTTTAACAGCTGCTGAATAACTGATAAATCAGCCCCACTCTCATACATAACAGTTGCAAAAGTCTTCCTGATACTGTGAAGATTTGTTTGAGGTAAATTTCCTTTAGTTAGATATTTCGAAAAAAGTTCTTGAACATAGTCACGAGTTAGTTTTTTTCCATTCTTATTAAATAAATAACTGTTGGAAGATAAACTATTTTGTTGTATAAAAGTTTTAATAATTATCCCATAACCATCCCTAAGAACAATGTACTTACTACTTTTATTTTTTGTTTTCTTTAAGTAAATTAGCTCATTTTCAATATCTATTTGTTCTAAATTTATATTTAAAATTTCGGATATCCTACATCCGGTACTAAATAGTAGTATAAATAATAAGGAGTCACGGCGGAAGTCGTCACTATGGATTATTATGCTATTAAAAAACTTAAGAATTTGAGGTCTATTTAAAACAGTATTTGATTCTGGGTTTTTTTGCTCTTCAGGTTTATAGCTTATTAGCTGCATAATATTAGGGAAATTGTAGTTCCGATAAAGATAATTAAAAAAACTTAACAGTGCATAATAGCTATACCTTAACCAAGAGTTACTTTTATGTTGATGAGCAATAAAGTATTTATTAATAAACTGTGGATCAATACTTTTATAGAAGCGGATCCCTTTGATATCGACATATTCATAAAATTTTATCAAATCGATTTCTTCTGGTTTCGTACTAGTAATAATTGAGATATAATCGATGAAATAAAGTAAGAACTTTTGATATCTTCTTTTTGTGAGTTTTGTATAACGACTATATTTTGTAAACTTGTCAACCTCGACTAATAAACATTTCATTTTCAATCTCCTTACAAAAATAGTTCTTTTAGTAGGTTTTCAAAAGGAAATGGATAGTGTTTATTTACTTCTTCCTTTAAATCAACAGGGTGCAACTTAAGATATATTTGGGTTGTTTTAGGGTCATCGTGACCCAAAATCTGAGTTAGATAATGTAAAGGTATACCAGCTTTTAAACAATTAACTGAAAAAGAATGTCTAAAAGAATGAACAGTGTAATCTTTGTTTAGATTCATTTCTTTAAAGATGTTTCTTACTAAATATTGAACACTGTTTACTGTAAGGTTTTTTTCTCTTTTATCTCCCTCATCCCTGCAAAATAAAAAGCCTTCACAGTAGTTGTTCCATTCTTTTATCCCACTAAGTCTTAAATAATGTAGTATTGCTTTTTCAACCTCTTTAAACATTGGAATTACCCTGTCTTTTTTTCCTTTCCCATTGTAAACGTAGATGAGCTTTTCGTTTATGTTAAAGTCTTTTACTCGCATATTTACTAACTCACTAACTCTACAACCTGTACCTGCTAGAAAAATAATCATTGCTCGGCATCTATAACCATAAGTTCGCTGTAATGCTTTTTTTAAGACTAACTGTAACTGAGAATTTGATAAATACCTAGGCAAGCTATCAACATTATTAATGGTAAATCTATATCTGTAATCCCGCTCGATGAAATCTTTATCGAAACAGAAAAATATAAGTTTCCTGAGTATTGACACATATTTATTTATTGTCCTAACAGAAAGAGTTTCATCTTTCCTAGGTTTACTTATATTTAACATTTCCATAAGTAATTCTTCATTTAGTTTATCCACTGTTATCTTTGCATCTTTATCTTGAATAAACTTATTAAATCTATCGAGAAAATTAGTATAAGTTGATAGAGTAGAATCGGATCTTTTATTTCCTTTATTTAATATAACCAAATGATCTTTAAATTTAGTTATTGCCTCACTTATAAGAATATTTGTCTTAACTTGAGGTGTATTAATTTTTGGATAGCTTTTTTGCTGCTGTAAATTAATTAGGTCTTCTAGGGTAATTCCTAATTCATTACAAAATTTTTCATAATCTAAATCGGATTTGATTCTCATTACCATATATTAAATGCCTCCGATTTCTTTCAATGGACTATGATTAAGGGTGTTTTCCAGTAGTAGTTTTTTGCTACGGTGCAAATAATAAAATGTTGAAATCCAATGCTTATGACCTGCAATTTTGGAAACTTTATCCAAATTCGTATTATTTTCTAGAGCATTTGTTATATAAGTGTGCCTTATACTTTTAGGGGAGTATTTCTTTCCATTGAAGGCCTTTGCGTTCATATATTTGAATATCTGGGTAATAATATGATTATTTATTTTGTTTCCATCGCTTGTAACAAATAAAAAATCATGTTCAGGGTTATAGAGGTGTCTAATAGACAAGTAGTCCTTAATAACAACTGTTACTTCTCGGCTTAGTTGTAACTTTCTAATACCAGATTTCCTACTCTTTAATTGAATAGTTCTTTCAATTAAATTAATATCCTTGACCTTTATATTAGATATTTCAATACTTCTGCATCCCGTATCAACCATGGTTAAAACTATGGATAGATCACGGTAGATATTGTTTGAGTGTTCATAAATCATGTCAAGCATTTTAATTACATCATCACTAGGAACATATTCGTTCCCTCTTGAACCTTTGCTATTAAAACTATTGTTAAGGCAATAATCATAATTAAAATATTTTTCTTGTTTAAGAAACTTAATAAAAAGTTTTAATGTTCGTATATAATGGTAGGCACTTGCACTTATTATTTCTTCCAAAGATACACGCTGTTTTAACATTTGTTGATAACTGTTTAGGTGAAAATGAAATGTTTGTGAATCTTTGTTATCTATAGACAATTGAATGTCTGCGTCGAAATTCTCTTTTATATAATTAATAAAGTGTAGAATATTATTTTTATAGCCAGTTGAATTGACCGAGTAATTGCATCTTGTTAGAAAAGTTATAAATTCCTCAACTATTACAGGAGGCTTTGATTTATTTTTTTGGGTGAATTTTTTAGGGCTAGCTATCTTAAGAGGAACCTTAAAGCCATTTTGTATTTTCTCAGTTATTAGATAATTAATAAATTCTTTACGATAAAGAAATACAAAAAAGTATATAAGTTTTTTCATTCTATAAGTAAACGTTCCAATGGTAATTTCATTATTTATTACCTTGAAATAAATATATTTCTCATACTTATAAAGATCTTCAATAACTAATGAACCTATATGCTTGTCATTAAATAACAAAAATTCTCGAATAGTCTTTTCAATCATTTTAGTATTATTTGACTTAACATCTTCTAGGATAAAGTTTGCTATTATTGAGTTCCACTCATTCGGTTTATCTAAAGATTTAAGGAAAGATTCAGAGTGGAAAAAAGTTTTATCATTAGGTAAGTTTGACATTAGAATCACCTCTTTAATATTTTTAATAGTTTTGTCAAAATAGATTAATTGCATACTCTAAGACTCGAATACCGTAGTTGTTACTAAAAAGATTATTGTCTTACCTTTATAACTGTTGTAAAATTAAACTGTTACTTTATTAATTAATTTTTTTGCAACCAAATTTTTGGTTAGCGGGTTACTAAAAATGTGTGCGTTCTTTGGAACGAGGATTTAAAAGGATAAGTTTATTTGATTTGTCCTTTTTTAAAAATCTTCGTTCATAAAGAACGCTTTTTTGTATTTTTCTGGGTGGAGAGAATGGAATGATAGAATTACCATTAATTTACAGATGTTCCATTGGAATTTTCGTTCCAGTGGAAATTTCTGTAGTACGGTAAAGGATTAATACCCTTTTTCAATTTTTTACTACAGAAAGGAGTTGGAAAATGAAATTGTTGTTTATTATTACAGACTTTTATAACGGCGAACACCCATACACATACAATTGGGTAAAAAAGGTAGAAACTCCTTATCATAAAGTGGTAAGGAGTGGATTTCACCCAGTTCAGTGGGGAAGTCTTCACGGTATGTTATTGCTGACGTACGCTAATATGGGTGATAGATTATGTATAACAAACCTGATATTAGTAAAAAACAAATAAAATATGCAATTGACTTTGTTAAAGGGAATATTAATGAGGATGAGTACATAAAAGAAGCAATAGTTAAAAATAGACGAATGTATGAAATGATAGAAATAGTAAAAGACAAACACTTTTTCAATCAATACATTAGTAAAGTACCGTATTTTGTGAGACCAAGGGCGTTAAAAGAGGTTCATGGTTTATCGAATCTTATGATTAGGAATATGCGGGATACAGAAGGTTTTAAAGGAACCATTGATAATATCATGATTGGTAATTTTCAAATAAACTCTATTAAGGCTGCTAGTTTTTATGATCTAGCAATTATCTTAGACGTGCCATATGAGTATTTGTCAGCAGAGCATCCCATCATGGATAGAGTTAATCCTAATTCCTTTTTTGAATATGTAAAAGTAAAGAATAGTAAAACTCTTAAGGCGGTTTTGGAAGATGTTATTCAGAGACCAAAAGAAGAGAGGAATATAAAAGGATATATCTTGAGAAATGAATATAGTACATTTAATTCACCTGAATATATAAGAACTGATAAAAGAACACAATTCTTTTCATTGGAATTCTTTGTTGGTTCAATTGCACAGATAGATGATAATGCTATTGAGAATATTATTAACATGTTACCGGAAGATAGGGTTCATTGTGTTCTGTTATCAAAAGCATTATTAAGAGATGTGTGGAAGGTTTCGTTTCTTGGCTTATACGATAATAATGACATTCATAAAGAGTATCTTGAAAAATTATTACCTGAGCTAAAAGAGCGATTTGATGCTAAAGAGATTTACCCAACTTCGTGGGTGAGTGATTTATATTCATAATAAATGCGTAACCTCTTATTACTTTTGTAATAGGAGGTTTTCGTTTGTCTAATAAAAAAGAACAAGAAGATACAGCTAAGAGGAGAAACGCATTAACTTTATTAGAAAAATGGAAGAAAGAGTTAGAATCTAATAATGAAACTAAAAACTTTAATAAAAATAGGGAGGAGAAAAATGAAACAAATCGAAGTTGAAGATTATCCACCAATATTAACTGCTACGGAAATTAGTAAGATATTAAAAATATCAAAACCAACTGCTTATACCCTAATGGAGAGACCTGACTTTCCGCTATTAAGAGTTGGAAGATGTAAACGAGTAATGAGAGATCATTTTAAATCGTGGCTGGAAAACAATGGAGAAGGATATGTGTAGACAAGTAATAGTTTGACCCTTGTGAGTTATCATCTTTTGATTAATTAAATCATTTTCTAATTAGTCCTATCCATTAAGATAGGGCTTTTTCTAGCTTTTATTTTCTCCGTGAACTGTCAATCATTATAGAAGAGTGTTAAAAAGGAGGAAATTAAAATGGGCTCTGTATTTAAGAGAGGCAGTGTATATGCAGTCCGATATGATATAGGAGATGGTAAGAGTCGAAGTCAAAAATATAAAGGTGGCTTTAGAACAAAGAAAGAAGCTCAGGAATATCTAAACAAAATATTAACTGAAGTAGCTGAAGGTAGCTATGTAAGACCTAATAAGGTTCTTTTTAGTGAATTCATAATAGATTGGTACCATAATTCATATAAAAGAACAGTAGCTGAGACTACTGCCGAGACAAGATTGTTTTATATTGAAAAGCATATTATTCCTAGGTTTGGAACTAGGCAGGTACAAACTATAACCACAAAAATGCTGGATGATTTCTATAATGAAAAGATTAGTAGCGGTCTAAGTGGAAAGACAGTAAGGGAGTTTCACAATATATTGAGACGTGCTTTTACCCAAGCTGTTAAGTGGTCCATGATTAAATTTAATCCAGTGTTAGATGCTACTCCTCCTGTGGTGACTCAGAAGGAAGTACAACCTTGGTCAAAGGAACAAACAAAAAAATTCCTAGAGTTACTTCAAACTCAAAAAAGAGACCCAATATTTGAACTAATCATATTTACTGGTTTAAGAAAAGGAGAAGCACTCGGGCTAAAGTGGGAGGATATTGATTTTGAAAGAGGAAAGATACGTGTAATTAGGTCGTTAGCTAGAACAAAAGAAAAAGGATTGTTCTTAAAAGATGTAAAGACTCAGAACTCAAAACGTCAAGTTTCTATTACACCTTATATTACACAAAAACTAATTGAACATAGGGAAAAACAAAGAATCGGGGAGCAAATAAATAATCTAGGAATGGTTTTTTGTACAGTTGAAGGAAGTTTTAAAGATCCTCGTAATCTTCTAAGGGAGTTTAATCAATTAATTAGAGAAGCTAGTTTACCTAAAACTACTATTCATGATTTGAGACATTTACATGCTACGCAATTAATGATTAATGGCGTAAACCCTAAAGTGGTACAGGAGAGGTTAGGACATTCTAGAGTGGCTATTACATTGGATTTATATTCTCATGTGAATGAGGATTTGCAAGTTGAAGCTGCTAGAGGATTTGAAAAGAACCTGTTTAACTAAGGTTTTAAGTAACATTTGTTCGTTTTAATTTCATATTGTGAACTATTGTCTATAAAAAACATACTTAACAATAAGAAATTCTTTTTCGAAAGAGTGCGAAAATTAGATTTTCGCACTCTGATTTATGTCACGAGGTTTATAACCTAAAGGGATTTAAGGTATTTATTATTAAAGTGAGCTGGAAGACACGTATTTTACCGTATCTCTAATAAGTTAAGACCCAGTAATTTTTGTGTTTAGACTTCGTTACTACCTAGATTAATAAAAGAATAATTAATTTGGAGGGTGGCATTTACCTTAAAACTTCTATCAAAGGAAACTGAAATTGTTGGGTTAATTTGTAATATTCTGTTGTACATTGTTATAATTTAAATATTACATATAATAACGGAATTCTAAATATTGAAATTTAAGTGATTGGTAAGACTATATTTTATAACAGCCAAAAAGGGGACTTTAATTAATGGAAGATGCAGTAAAAGACCGCTTATTTCGGGACATACAGTCATTTTTTAGTAGTGATACAGTTATATTAGTTGGTTCCGGTCTTTCCTGTGCAGAAGGCTTACCAGGTATGTGGAAATTAGCTGTTGAATTAATAAAAAAAGTTCCTGAAGAAATAAAGGAAGAAAGCATAGTACAATGGGAAAATATTAAAAGTGATTTATTAAATGACGATGGATTAGTGAAAGACAATGCAAATTTAGAAGCTACACTATTAAAATATCCACCCGATGAAAAGTTAGAAGTTATAATCCGAAAAATCACAATGGAATTTATTAAAGAAGAAGAACAAAGAGTACTAGGAAAGGTTATCTCTGGGGAACATAAGTTGCGTTTTTCTTCGTTAATAAAAAAATTTAGAATCCCTGAAACAGGTTTACCAGTTATATGTACAAATTACGATAGGTTAGTAGAAATTGCTTGTGAACTAGAAGATATTCCCGTAGATAACTTATTTTATGGTAAGTACATATCTCACCTTGATGAAAGAAAAAGTCAAATGAGCTTTTGTCGGGGTATTGAAAAAAAAGGAAAAACTTTCAGGCGAATTTTTGATAAGAAAATCTCCATGTATAAGCCACATGGATGTTTAAACTGGTATTTATATAATGGTGTACCTATTAACTCAACTCTTGACCTTAACTTAGAACGCTTAATAATAACTCCTGGAGCTAATAAATATAGAAATGGCTATGAAAAGCCCTTTGATATTCACCGTTCAAAAGCAAATGCAGCTATTGATATGGCTTCTAAATTTATGATTATTGGTTATGGGTTCAATGATGATCACTTGGAAACTCATTTAAGGCAGAGAATTATTACTGGAATTCCGACATTAATATTGACACATGGATTAAGTTATAACTGTAAACAGATTATTGAAAATAAAGAAAACGTCATTGCTTTATCTTATTTTGAAGAAGGAGGAAGTACTGGAACAGAAGTAATTTATAAAAATAAGAATTATAGACTAACAGGAATACATTTATGGGATAGTGAAAAATTAACTGAGGCGGTGTTCTAAATGGAACCCAAGATATTGGAGTTTGCACATGAAAATAGAGTAGGAAAAGTTATAAGTGTAGACACATCAAACATTATTATTTCTGTAGATAATTCAATGATAATGACCAAATTAAGTATTGGACATATCATTGCCGTTAAAGGACATTATGAACATGAATCACTAATTTGTCTTATAGAGAAGGTTACAAGGTCTCAAATGGAATTTATAGATGAAGATTTAGAAGGAGATATTGAACAAGGAACTAACGATTTGATTAGAGCTGCCCTTATCGGTACATTTAAAGCTGTAGATGGTACAAAAAAAAATACCTTTAAAAGGGGTGTAAACCTATTCCCTAACGTAGATAGTGAGTGTTTCTTAGTTAATGGAGAAAACTTGCAAAGGTTTATGAATATTTTGGGTAAAGAAATTTCAGAAAATCAAAAACTTATAATAGGTAACTTTGCAAACGACTCAAATTCTCTAGCGATATTAGATGGAGATAAACTGTTTCAGAGACACGCCAGTATATTGGGAAGTACAGGATCAGGGAAGAGTTGGTGTGTGGCTACTATTCTTGAAAAAGCTAGTGAACTTAAATATCCTAATATCATCGTCTTTGATATGCATGGTGAATACACAGCATTAACTAGGGGGGAGCAAAGAATAGCAGAGGGATATAAAATTGCTGGTGCAGGAGATTTAGATAGTCATAGGGAAGATTTAATATATTTACCGTTTTGGTTATTAAATCGAGAAGAGATACTTTCTACTATATTGGATAGAAGTGATAGTAACGCGCCTAATCAATCCTCAAGATTTACTGTTCATTTAAAGAGCTTAAAACAAGCTAGTCTAGAAAATGAAGGGGATGAGGAAGTGAAAAAATCTTTTACAGTTGATTCACCCATCCCCTATTCAATTAATGAATTAATAGGTAAGCTTCACGAGGACGATTCAGAAATGAGACCTGGGGCAAATAATAGACCGGTAAAAGGTGAGTGGAATGGTAAGTTAACACGGTTTATTTCTAGGTTAGAAACAAAAGTCGAGGATAAAAGATATTCTTTTTTATACAACCCTAAAGAAGAATGTAATAACTATGCTTGGATAAATTCATTTGTTTCAAAACTACTAAGTATATCTGAAGGTAGTAAGGGGATTAAAGTAATTGATTTTTCTGAAGTCCCATCTGATATTTTACCTGTTGTTACAGGAACATTGGCTAGGATTCTCTATGAAGTGCAATTTTGGATGAATAATACCGAGAGAACTCCTTTTACTCTACTTTGTGATGAAGCACATCTTTATTTACCTGTTAAAGATAATGCAGATGCCATTCAAAAACAAGCTCTCTTTAATTTCGAAAGGATTGCGAAAGAAGGAAGGAAATACGGTGTTTCGCTATTTGTGGTAAGTCAAAGACCATCAGACGTTAGTAGAACAATTCTAAGTCAATGTAATAATTTTATTGTTTTACGTCTAACTAATGACCGTGATCAGAATGTTGTTAGTAATTTAGTGCCGGATTCTTTAAAAGGAGTTACAGATTGCTTACCTATTTTAGATGTAGGGGAAGCTATTGTATTAGGGGATTCAATTTTATTACCAAATAGAATTAAACTAAAGGAACCAACATTAAAGCCTGAGAGTAATACTGTTGATTTTTGGAAAGAATGGGACAACTCTGAGCCAAAACAGGAAGAATTGATAAAAGCAATTAGGAATATGAGAGCACAATCTCGTATTTCGGGTTAATTGGATGAAAAAATGAAACATAATAATAAAATATAGAATTAATGTTAATGGGCTAGTTTATTTTCTACCCCGTTTTTTTACAATTTTTAATTTCTTAAGTAGCAGAAAATTAACTTAAAGTTGTACAAAGGATTTCTTATCCATATATATAAAAGTAAGTTATTTTTTGTCATAAAAACAAAAGTACAATAAGTTTATTTTCACTTTAGTCAACTAAAGGTGTACACATTGTGCACACTTGTAGAAATATTGCTATGGTAATTAGATATTTCTATAAGAAAAACCCTTGCTACGCAAGGGTTTTTGTGTATGGAGCATAGGGGGCTCGAACCCCTGACCTCTACGCTGCCAGCGTAGCGCTCTCCCAGCTGAGCTAATGCCCCGAATATCTAAAACGATATAAAAATATTATACTACATCATTGTATTTTTACAATACCTGAAAACGCATTTTTTTGCTTAAGCTAAACAGCATTTAATGATAGAAATCCAATTATATCAGGTTTCACAGGGGAGTTATGAACGATTCATAATCTTAATAACTTAACTTCCGAATCATTCATAAGGTGGTTCTGAATCTTTTTATAGGTCTAATATGTCTATTTAGGAAAATTTCCCCTTTCATTTGCATTTGTTTCATGTATAATGAATGAGAATTGAATAGCAATAACTAGGGGAGTCCAATAGTTTGGGCTGAGAGAGAGACGCGTTTAAGTTTCTTGACCCTTTGGACCTGATCTGGATCATACCAGCGTGGGGAAGTTAATAACAATCTATTGATTTAGATTACACTTCTACATATTAAGCCGGGTCCGTCTATTTTCGGACCCGGCTTTTTTATTGTGTTTTTCTTACTTCAATCCCCCGTTTTTTCTAGATCTCGTCCTTTTATTACATTATATAAAAGGAGAGATTTATCATGGCATCAACTTCATTAAATCAAACAAGCATGTCCATTATGTCAAGTTTTTCAGGAAGTAAAAAGGTGTATGTAGAAGGCTCAAGGCCTGATATTCAAGTGCCTATGCGAGAAATTGCACTTAGTCCCACATCTGGAACTTTTGGTGAAGAAGAAAATCTACCAGTTCGGGTATATGATTCAAGTGGACCATATACCGATAACCAATTTTCTGTCGATATAACCAAAGGATTACCAAATCTAAGACATAATTGGATACGAGAAAGAGAAGATGTAGAAGAATATGAAGGAAGAGAAATAAAGCCAGAAGACAATGGATTTAAAGACGATCATGACCCAAGAGCGAATCATAAAGTTTTTCCGGGACTCAATCGAAATCCATTACGAGCGAAAAAAGGTCAGAATGTAACACAGCTTCACTACGCAAAAAAGGGAATCATTACTCCTGAAATGGAGTTTATCGCCATTAGAGAAAATATGAAACCAGAGTTTGTTCGTGAGGAAGTAGCAAAAGGAAGAGCGATAATTCCGTCAAACATCAATCATCCAGAGATGGAGCCAATGATCATCGGACGTAATTTTCACGTGAAGATAAATGCGAATATCGGAAACTCCGCTGTTTCCTCTTCTATTGAAGAAGAAGTGGAAAAAATGACATGGGCTACCCGCTGGGGGGCAGATACAATTATGGATTTATCAACGGGAAAAAATATTCATACAACAAGAGAATGGATCATCCGTAATGCTGCCGTTCCAGTAGGTACTGTACCTATTTATCAAGCACTTGAAAAAGTAAACGGTATTGCGGAGGATTTAACTTGGGAAGTTTATCGTGACACATTAATTGAGCAAGCGGAGCAAGGTGTCGATTATTTCACCATTCATGCGGGGGTTCTGTTAAGGTACGTTCCTCTAACGGCGAAGCGATTGACTGGTATTGTTTCAAGAGGTGGCTCTATCATGGCTCAATGGTGTTTGTATCATCACCAGGAAAATTTCCTTTATACTCATTTTGAGGAAATCTGCGAAATTATGAAGGCTTATGATGTAGCGTTTTCCCTTGGTGACGGTTTACGTCCTGGTTCTATTGCAGATGCCAATGATGAGGCACAGTTTGCAGAACTAGAGACATTAGGAGAACTAACCCAGATTGCATGGGAACATGATGTACAGGTAATGGTGGAGGGACCAGGGCATGTACCGATGCATCTGATAAAAGAGAATATGGATAAACAATTAGAGGTTTGTAAGGAAGCGCCATTCTATACATTAGGACCTTTAACGACTGATATTGCTCCAGGGTATGACCATATCACATCAGCCATTGGAGCTGCGATGATCGGTTGGTATGGTACGGCTATGCTTTGCTATGTGACTCCAAAGGAACATTTAGGCTTACCAAATAGAGATGATGTTAGGGAAGGAGTAATCACATATAAAATCGCGGCTCATGCAGCTGATTTAGCTAAAGGTCATCCAGGGGCACAAAAGAGAGATGATGCTCTATCAAAAGCAAGATTTGAATTCCGCTGGAGAGATCAGTTTAATCTTTCTTTAGATCCAGAACGAGCGTTAGAGTACCATGATGAAACCTTACCTGCAGAGGGAGCTAAAACAGCCCATTTTTGTTCTATGTGTGGACCGAAGTTTTGCAGCATGAGGATTTCACATGATATTCGTAATTTCGCAAAAGAAAACCAACTTGATACGAATGAAGCAATTGTGAAGGGTATGAAGGAAAAAGCTGACGAGTTTAAACAAACAGGTGGAAACATCTATCAATAAAATATATAAATAATTATATAGAAGGAAGTCGTTCTAATTGACTTCCTTCTATTATTTTTCCTATTAAATTTAATTGTATGGAAAATCGTTTTTTGTGTGTTATATTTCATATAATATATTGATGTGAATGAATGGTGCTCGAATGGAATACGTATAAATGATATACGCATCGTTTCCTTTTCTTTTACCAAAAATATATCTACATAATGAAGGGGGATAATATATGAAAGAACTATTTATAGAATTTACTCGTTACGATGTTCTTTTTAAATTATCTTTTGCGGCAGTTGCTGGGATTGTCATCGGATTGGAACGAGAACTAAAAGGGAAGCCACTAGGATTGAAAACTTGTCTGATTATTTCTGTCATGGCTTGCTTGTTAACGACAGTGTCATATGAATCAGCCTTTTTATATGCAAAAGAGTATTCAAGACCAATGGATCCAGGCAGAATTCCCTCGTATATCATTAGTGGTATTGGCTTTTTGGGAGCAGGGGTAATAATGAAGAGAGGGAATGAAGCAATTTCAGGTCTCACAACCGCGTCATTGGTTCTTGCATCTGCAGGAATTGGAATTACGATTGGTGCTGGTTTTTACATAGAGGCAGTTGCTGGCATATTATTCTTAATTTTCGGTATTAAAGTAATTCCATTTTTATTTGATAAGATGGGGCCGAAAAAGTTAAAAGAGAAAGAAATTAAGGTGAAATTATATTTAGAGAAATCAACCAACTTGACAGAAATGATTAAGGAAATTAAAGGTAAAAAATTAGGCGTAAAGCACTTAAAGGTCAAAGAAGAGACAGATGATATTTTGATTAGTTGCTTAGTCACAACCTATAAAGGTATTTACACAACCGATATTTACTACGAGTTGAAATCAATTAATGGTGTAAACCAAGTTGAAGTCGAAAGCGTTGAGTAGATAGTGTTTAGTACCGGGAGGAATTAAGAAGGGGAAACAAATGAATCGTACAATAGTCAATCCGTATTTTGCATTAATCGTTGGTGTGATTGCTGTATCAGCTTCCGCCATTTTTGTAAAGTTTTCTGATGCTCCTTCGGGGGTAATTGCTTTCTACCGACTACTTTTCTCTGTTTTGTTTATGCTGCCGGTCTTTTTAATGAAGTATGTAAAGGAATTGGCGCTTATCTCCGGAAGGGATTGGATATATGCCACTCTTGCGGGAGTATTTTTAGCCTTTCACTTTATATTATGGTTTGAATCTTTAAACTACACATCTGTGGCAAGTTCTACAGTACTTGTCACTCTTCAGCCGTTGTTTGCATTTGTCGGTACTTTTTTGTTTTTTAAGGAACGGTTTTCAATAAAGGCCATACTTTGTGCGGTAGCGGCGATTGTAGGGAGTGTCATCATTAGCTGGGGAGATTTTCGAGTAAGTGGAACGGCTTTATTTGGGGATATACTTGCATTACTGGCATGTGCACTTGTTACTGCGTATTTAATGTTTGGACAATCAGTAAGAAAGAGAATTTCTCTAGTTACCTATACGTTTGTTGTATATAGTATAAGCTCGATTGTTTTATTGCTTTATGTACTTATTGTCGGAGAATCTCTATATCCATATCCGAAAAATGAGTGGTGGAACTTTATTTTATTAGCACTTATCCCTACCTTATTAGGTCATACCTTATTCAATTGGGCAATCAAGTGGATTAGTACTTCAATTATCTCGATGGCTATCTTATTTGAGCCGGTGGGAGCAACAATCCTTGCATATTATCTTTTATCAGAAAAAGTTTTATTTACTCAGTTATTAGGGGGAAGTATTGTAATAGTGGGTATCTCCTTATTTTTATTAAATGAGAGAAGTGGAAAACAGAAGAAGGTAAAGAAAGATGCTTTAAAAGAAATCGTATGAAGTATGAAGGAGAACCTTTGAGGGTTCTCCTTTTTTAGAGTGTGTAGGTAAATCCAGAAAAGATAAAAGCTGAGACGAGTGTGAAGATAAATGTACCACCGTATACTTTGCCGTCGCTATTTGCGATTCGAATTCCCTCCCAGTAAGCATAGTAAAATAAGAAGATGGCCATAAATAGTGAAAGGTATAAGGAGAATGATTCTAATAGCATGTGTTACTCCTTTCTATTATTTTATATAGTATTTATATGCTAGCAAACCAAATCTATTACTCCTCTTAAGGGATTCTACTTTTAAAAGAAAAACTTTTTTAAAATTATATTGAAATTGCATTTTATTCATGATATATTATTTCTTGTCCTCACGAGGAAGCAACGATTTGAAAAACAAAAAGTAAAAAAGTTGTTGACTTTAAAATGGACGGTGTGATATATTAAGGAAGTCGCTTTCGAGCGATAACCTAACAAATTGTTCTTTGAAAACTAAACAAATCATACGTCAACAAAAAATGATTAGTGTTGAAATACACACTAGCCAACGTTTTAACTTTAAGAGCTAATCTTACTCTTTATTGGAGAGTTTGATCCT
>JAKFDE010000025.1:0-220265 GCA_036676295.1 Bacteroidia bacterium
GCATCCACAAAGCGTTTAATTTCCTGAATGGCATTACTGACCAATACGGCTAAAAAATTATCACCATAACCTAAACCATGGCAAATACCGCCTGCAACCGCTACTACGTTCTTTAATACAGCTGACAATTCTGTTCCGTAAATATCATCGCTGCTGGAACATTTGATATAACGGCAACGCATAAAGTCACACAACTCATCCGCATTAGCCACATTGCTGCAAGCTAAGGTTAAATAAGATAATTTTTCAAGCGCCACTTCCTCAGCGTGACAAGGACCTGTAATAACTCCAATGTTTTCGAAAGGCACTTGATAAACTGTGTTTAAATATTCGCCTACAATTAAATTGTATTCGGGCACAATACCTTTAATGGCAGAGAACACAATTTTATTTTCGAAACAATTTTTTGGTAAATTCTTTATCGTATCATGAATAAACGCTGATGGAACTGCTAAAATAACAATATCTGATTTTTGTACCGTAGCTGCCAGATCGTTTGATAATTGCAGTCTTTTCAGATCAAAAGTTACAGAACTTAAGTAACGCGGATTGTGCGTGTATTCATTCACAAAATTAATATCTTCCTGGTTTCTGAAATACCAATTAACGTTTGACGTATTAGTGCACAAAATTTTTACTAAAGCCGTTGCCCAACTTCCACTTCCTATAACTGCTATTTGTTTTGAATTTATCATATTTTATAATCTTATTTTGTTACGCAGATCTCACAGATATTCGCGGATCATTTTAAATGTGTTAAATATCCAATTTATGTCCTTTGAATCTGCGCGCATCTGCGATACCGATAACTATCGGTACTGCGTGCAACATAAACAATTATGCGTAAATAATATCTTTATCGTTCAAAGGCTCCGATCCCTTTAAACACTGATAGATACGCGCTAAAGTCACTACATCTTTCATGCAGTATTCTTTAATGCGTTCTATGTTTTTTTCTTCGTAAAAAACTTTAGCAATTTGGCTTCCATCAATATCATCTTTTGGTGATGGAATATTAAAAATGTGAGCCAATAAATTCAACGAGGTGAAATTCTTCACATCTCCAAAACGCCACATTTCCATCGTGTCTAAATGCTTTACTTCCCATGGTTTAAACCCTTGAATTTGAAGCAGTTTAGGCAATGGCAATCTATTAACTAATAAGCGGCGACACAAAAACGGGAAATCAAATTCCTTACCATTATGCGCGCATAAAAAATGTTCTTTGGTATTAAAATGTTTTTGCAACAGTTTAGAAAACTCGATCAAGATCTCTTTTTCATTATCTCCGGCAATAGCTTTAGTTCTAAATTTTCCTTCAGAAATATAACCTAAACCAATGCATACTACCTTTGCAAACTCAGCATAAATACCGGCTTTGGCATACTGCTGCTCAGAAGTGATATCTTTTAGATACATCCATTTTTTATCCCACAATTCTTTCTCAGATGGAGATAATTCTTTGTAAGTATAATGAATGGGAGCAGTTTCGATATCGATAAATAAGATATGCTCTATTTTAACAACGCTCATATTTTTTCAAACTTTTGAAAGGTATAATCGTATTTGTTTTTTTCATCAGCAAAATGTTTTTCTTCCCACACCAATTTGTATTTAGTTAGATCGATCTCATCAAAATACACATCACCGTCAATAATTGTATGTACTAAGGTTCTATAGATCACATCTACCAGATGCATCGATTGTTTATAGATCTCGCCTCCACCAATGATATATACATTCTCTTCTTTGTGTAAATTTGCAATTGCCTGTTCAATACTAGATACAACTTCAACATCAAATTTTTTATCGCTATTGAAATTTGCGTCTCTTGTTATCACTACATTTTTTCTGCCCGGTAAAGCTCTGCCAATGGATTGAAATGTTTTTCGTCCCATTACAATAGGGCCACCCATGGTGATGTTTTTGAAAAACTTTAAATCGGCAGGTAAATGCCATAACAATTGGTTGTTTTTACCAATGGCATTGTTTAAGGAGGTGGCTATTACAATGGCTACTGTCATACGTTTTACTTGTTCTCGACTACGCTCGAACTGACAAAAAATTAATTAATAAGCTAGATCTTCGATAAAGAAAAAGAACACAACTGCAGCAACCCATTCTTTCTTCACGCCTTTGCATTCTCCAATTCTACTACCATTTTTATAAATGTCACCATCTTCTTCTATTTGTCCTATACGGCTACCATCTTTATACACATCGCCATCAGACTCTATCTGCCCTACTCTGCTTCCGTTTTTATAAATATCACCATCGGATTCTATTTGCCCAACCCGGCTACCATTTACATACACATCGCCATCAGATTCAATTTGTCCTTTACGAGAACCATTGATGTAAACATCTCCATCAGATTCGATCTCTCCTTTTTTACTTCCGTTGATGTAAAGGCTTTGAGCCGATGTAGTAGTGTAGATAAACCCACAGGCTAGAATTAAGATTAGTTTTTTCATGTTTTTTAGATAAAAGATTAAAGACTCAAGATAAAAGACCTGTAAATAAAATTATTTTCTGTAACTCACTTCAACTTTATGAAGATCGATGATCGGTTTTAAGAACTCTTCTAAATCGTATACACATAATTGAGAAGCTGCGTCGCACAATGCTTTTTCAGGATCTGGATGAGTTTCAATGAACATACCATCAATACCACTTGCTACGCCTGCTCTTGCTAATACAGGTAAAAACTCACGCGCTCCACCTTTTTTATCAGAACTTGGAATACCATATTTACGTACACAATGTGTTACATCAAATACTACGGGGTAACCAATGTTATTCATATGATAAAATGCACGAGGGTCAACGATCAGATCATTGTATCCAAACGAATAACCACGCTCTGTTAAGATCACTTGGTCATTGCCACTTTCTACACATTTTTGTACAGGATGTTTCATATTATCAGGTGCTAAAAACTGACCATGTTTAATATTGATCACTTTTCCTGTTTTTGCTGAAGCCACTAATAATGACGATTGCATACATAAGTAAGCCGGTATCTGTAATACATCAACTACTTCTCCTGCAGCTGCTGCCTGATCGTGTGAGTGAATATCGGTTAATATCGGAAAACCAAATTGTGTTCTGATCTTAGCAAGCATTTCACAACCTTTAGCTAAACCGGGTCCTTGATAATAACTTAAACTACTACGGTTATCTTTTGTGAAAGACGATTTATAAATGATCTTGATCTTTAAACGTTCAGAAACTTCTTTCAGCATTTCTGCTGTTTTCATCATCGTTAATTCATCTTCAATCACACATGGTCCTGAGATCAAGAATAGATCATCGCTTCCGCAATTGATGTCTCCTACTTTTACTATTTTTTTTGTCATAATATTTTGTTTTTAATTTGTTATGTCACTTCGAGTAGATAATATCAAGGTTCTCGACTCCGCTCGAACTGACAAAAATTATAATCTTCTGAATAAATCTTTAATGTAATCCATAGTGGCAATTTCCTTGTAATTGTCGCCAAAAGCATGGTTCCACATAAATGGTAAATTGTATGATACAGTTGCCATTGCTGTGATCGTTTCTTCGCTCCACTCTTTACTTAAATTTTGAGGTAACACAATTTTATGTTTTTCGATCATTTGCATAAACTCGCTATGGCCTTTTAAATAAATATCGCCTAAGTGTTGAAAAATAACACAGTTCGCATAACAGTGGCGAGTTCCATGGATCTTAGATAAACCATAACTCAAGGCATGGCATACACCTACTTCGCTATACGTTAAACTTAAACCTCCCATTAAAGACGCTACCATTAATTTATCATCATTTTCAGGAGTTCGGCCAGCATGTTCTCCTAAATACACTTCTCTGCAAAGCTTTAAGGATTGCTCACCATACGCTAAAGAAAAAGCATTATTACGAATTCCTGTTTCTGATTCGATGCAATGGATGTAAGTATCCATTCCTGTATAGAACCACCAATCTGTAGGGACAGAAGCAATTAATTCAGGATCAAGGATCACCTGATTAAATACAGTCCAATCACATTTTAACCCTAATTTTTTTTCAGGACCAGTTAATACCGCTGTCATTGATACTTCGGCACCTGTACCTGAAATAGTTGGTACGCCCAAATGATAAATGCCCGGCTTTTTGATAAGATTTAATCCCTGATATAACGTTGATGACCCTTCGTTAGTTAACATTAACGATAAAGCTTTTGCAATATCCATAATGCTTCCTCCGCCAATGCCTATCACTCCGCTTGGTAATCCTTGTTTAGCAAGGATCTCATCTCGCATCGTATCAATTTGTTCAGTAGTTGGTTCATGCGGATCAACATCAATGTAATAGATCAGATCCTCAGGCTTGTTTTGTAATTTGGTTGATAAAGGCTTTCCTTTAAAATAATTATCTACCACATACACGAAGTAGTTTTTATTCTCTTTACGAATAGGTTCTACTGTCTCAGCTAACTGAGCAAAAGAACCACGTCCATAAGTTACCTTATCAATGTTTTTAAAATTTTTGTGTTGCATTAGGCGTTTTCAGTTTTTAGAGCTTTGGTTACACATTCAGAAATTTTTCCGGCTAAGGTTGTCATATCTGCTTCTGTCCATTTATACTTGATACCAAACGAAATTAAACGACCTATTGTTTCCTGCGTTTTAGGTAACTGTAAATTTTTATAATCCTGTGGAGCTCCTAATATTTCAATCGGTAACTTAGAAACAGTGCGTAATTCTTTGATATGATCCCACTGATTGATAAAATGATACATGTTTTTAAACCAGTAATCAAACCCAACAACTCCTGAGGCTTTCATTTCGTCAACCACACGTTGAGCAGTTGCTGTATCAGGCAATAAAAGGTTCAAACAGGTTGCGGAGTCCCCATCAGGATCTGCCAACTTAGCAAAAGAAATTCCCTCTGTTTTTGATAACAGATCCACTAAGAATTTTTTGTTGGCACGGTTCTTTTCTTTGATCTGAGGAACTCTGCGAGTTTGCGCTACACCCACAGCAGCATGCAATTCAGAGATACGGTAATTAAATCCTAAATACGGATGTTGCTCCATACCACGCACTGCACCAATATGATCATGGCCGTGATCGCTGTATACATCTGCTTTTTTATAAGTTGTTTCGTCATTAGTAACTAAAACACCACCTTCTCCCGCAGTTGCAATTTTAAAGAAGTCAAAAGAATAACATCCGGCATTACCAAATAAACCGGTATAAGTTCCTTTGTAAGACGAAGCGAAAGACTGTCCTGCATCTTCCACTAAAATCAAATTATGATCTTTTACAACCTTCATGATCGAATCCATTTCGGCCATACCACCACACATGTGTACCAAACAAACAGCTTTGGTTTTTGGTGTAATAGCTTTTTTAATTCCTTCTGCGCTTAAGCAAAGTGTTTCATCAATCTCGGCAAATACCGGCAATGCACCAATAAACAAAACCGCTTCGATAGTTGCCATAAATGTAAAAGGTGGCACAATAACTTCATCACCCGCACCAATACCGCTTGCAGCAAGGGCTGTAGCCACAGCTGTTGAGCCACTACTCATGGCATGCGCAAATTTGGCTCCTGTGATCTTACGTACTTCAGTCTCAAAATCTTTTGCTTTCCAATGATTGTTACGCAATGCATCGTGATTATAACGAAACAACACTCCGGTAGATAATACGTCTTCTATTTCCTTGCGCTCCTCTGCGCCAAATAATTCTGTTCCAGGCATAATATGTGGTTTTTAGTTAGTTAAAATTTAAGATCATAAAGTTATTAAAAATAATGGGACAAAAGCATTTTAAAGATGCGTTATTTCAACAATCATCTTAACAGATGAGGCGCTGATTTTAAGCTAATTAGCTCTTAAAAAGGAATAAAACGGAATGTGAAATAATACTAAAAAAGCGAAGCGATTAGTTAGGTAAAAAATTGAAGGTACTTGGTTCTTCGATCACTCCAAAATTAATGGATGATAATTTCCCGTTTTCGAAATAACAATCTAAGCCGGCTTCATCAAAACTCAGTCGTTTCTCGCCCCATTCCTGATGTTCAGAATCGCTTAAGGTGAAATTATTTTTTTTCATCAAATCGATGACCTGTTGTTCTTTTAATGAAAAGATCTTTTCATTGAACAATAAGGTGTTTTCGTTATCTACTTCAACACTGCTAAATTTTTTAAAATTTTTATTATCAAAAAATAAAGAAAACCCTTTTGACCAGTAATGTAAGACGGTGCAAGATGTTTCTAATATATCATCATTTAAGACTTGTACCTCCTCTGCTTTACCAAAAACAAGTTCTGCGTCAGCGGTAGTTTGTCCAAAATTAAAGTTTGAAAAACCTTTTAATAAATTTATTTGTGCTTTAAAGTCCATACGTCGGTATAAAAATAATTTTTAAAGCCTTTATAAACAAGCCTTTCCAAAGAAATAAAAAAAAAATAAAAAAAAGTTTTGCAAGTTTAAAATTGGTTTATATATTTGCAGCCCGAAAAGGAAACAACGTTCTTAAATTAATGATTCTGTAGCTCAGTTGGTAGAGCAATACACTTTTAATGTATGGGCCCTGGGTTCGAGTCCCAGCAGGATCACTAGAATAAAGTTTTGTTTTCGATTTTAAAAAGGAGGTTATTTAACCTCCTTTTTTTATTGCCTATATTTAACCATGGATACTAACAAAGAACTTGTTATTGAGCAAACCAAAAACTGGATCAAAAAAGTTGTGATCGATTGCAACTTCTGCCCTTTTGCAGCCAAACCATTCATGCAAAAAAGTATTCGTTACACAGTTGAAGATTCAATTAATGCAACAGATAGTTTAGTTTTGCTACAACAAGAGTTAGAATTTTTAGGTAAAGAGAGTTCTATAGAAACAAGTTTTATTATTTTCCAAAACGATTTTAAAAATTTTGATGATTATTTAGATTTAATCTCTGATGCTGAAGAGTTGTTATTACAACTAGGATATGATGGTGTTTATCAAATAGCCAGCTTTCATCCGGATTATTGTTTTGCTGACTCAACTGAAGATGATGCGGCTAATTACACCAATCGTTCTATTTACCCAATGCTGCATTTGTTAAGAGAAGATAGCATTACCAAAGCGTTAAGCTTATACAAAGAGCCGGAAACGATCCCTGAAAACAATATGGCTTATACTCGCAACAAAGGGTTAAAGTATATGCAACTATTGCGTGCAGCCTGTTTATAATATCAAAAGGCTTTTGTACCTTTATGGAGATGATACAAAAGATTTTTAAAATAAAAACCGCGTACTTTATTTTCACTCCGGTATTACTTTTATTTTTTTTATTTTCTTGTACTAAAGATTCTGCTCCACCTTTATTTGGAGAATTCCCAACAGATGTAGGAAAAATTTTCAGCTACAAATGTGCCACATCAGGTTGTCATAACGGAACAAGTTATGAAGGTGCAGCCGGTTTAAATTTAAGTTCTTTCGCCGATCTGTTTAAAGGTTCTAACAGTGGATCTCCTGTTATACCATACAGAAGTGATTTTTCATCTTTATGTTATTTTATAAATACTTATGATGAATTCGGACCTAAGAACACACCTACGATGCCATTGAACACAAGTCCTTTAAGTAAAACGGAAGTTAAAACCATTAAAGATTGGATCGATGCAGGAGCTCCGGATATTAACGGTTATGTGATGTGGTCGGAAAATCCGAACCGCAAAAAATATTATGTATTAAATCAAGGATGTGATGTAGTAACCGTATTTGATGCCAAAAGTCAATTACCAATGCGTTATGTTACTGTGGGAAATAACTCTACAACTGCTGAAAGCCCACATATGATCAAGTTTTCGCCGGATGGCCAATTTTGGTATGTGGTGTTTGTTGGTAATAACATTTTACAAAAGTACAGAGCCTCTGATGATGCTTTTATTGGAGAGGTTAGTTTAGGAGCATTTCAAAATTGGAACACCATTACTATTAGCAATGATGGTAAACTAGCTTATTGCGTATCCTGGCAAACAAATAGCCGCTTGGCTATTGTGAATTTACAGACCATGCAATTGAAAATAAATGTTGGCGGCTTTACTAATGCCCACGGCATTGCTTTAAACAATAGTAATGATACGATATACATGACCGCTCAAACAGGTAATTATATTTATAAATTAGATACTGCCTTAAATACGATCAACGAAATTACATTAGATGGTTCACCTACTTCTATCTCTACATCTTCTCTCGATCCTCATGAAATTCAATTTTCTCCTGATGGTTCAAAATATTTTGTTACCTGCCAAGCTACTAATCAGGTGAGGGTAATGAATACCGTTGGCGATAATTTATTGCAAGTGATCAATACAGGTGTTTACCCACAGGAAATGGTAAAAAGTGCAATCAATAATAAATTATATGTTACTTGTGTGAATGATCCTAATACAAATCCTAAAATTCAAGGTTCTGTTACGGTAATTGATATGACTTCTTATGGAGCCAACAATTACAAAGTTGGGTACCAACCTCACGGTATTGGCTTAGATGAAACTAACGGTTACGTAATTATTGCTAACAGAAATGTAATATCTAATGGTCCTACTCCACACCATACAGGTGTTTGTGGAAGAAACGGCTTTGTAAATTATTTTAATATTAATACCATGCAGCTCCTTTCCAAAAAAACAGAAGTTGCATCAGACCCCTACTCTGTTGCTGTTAGGCCATAATGAAAGAAGAGTTAAAGCATAAAACCATTTTATTGTTTGACGGTTATTGTAATTTATGTAACTCATCGGTTCAGTTTGTTTTAAAACATGAAAAAAAAGAAGAGCTCTATTTTACGTCCTTGCAATCAGAAGCAGGTATTGAAATACTAAAACACTATAGCATTGATGTAAACAAAGTAGATAGCCTGGTATTAATTGAATATAACAAAGCCTACATCAAATCTTCGGCAGCATTAAGAGCTACAAAATATTTAAAAGGTTTATATCCATTATTATTTTCATTTATCATTGTGCCAGCATTTATCCGTAATTTCGTGTACGATTTTATTGCCAGAAATCGATACAAATGGTATGGTAAATCAGATACCTGTATGATACCCGATAAACAAGTTTCACATCGATTTTTATAATTATTTATATGACAAAACTCTCCGTTAACATTAATAAAATTGCCACGATACGTAATGCTCGTGGCGGCAATACGCCTAATTTAGTTCAAATGGCATTAGATGCTGAGCGCTTTGGAGCGCAAGGCATTACAATACATCCTCGTCCGGATGAAAGACATATTCGCTACCAGGATGTGTACGATCTAAAACCTGTGTTAAAAACAGAATTTAATATTGAAGGTAATCCTAAAGAGCAAAAATTCGTAGATCTTGTATTAGATGTAAAACCTGCACAAGTAACCTTAGTGCCTGATGGAGGTGATCAAATTACATCCGACCATGGTTGGGATACAATAACTCACAAAGATTATTTAACAGACATTATTGCAACCTTTAAAAAAGCCGGAATTCGTACTTCTATTTTTGTAGACCCTGATTTAAAAATGGTAGAAGGCGCCAAAGCAACCGGCACCGATAGAATTGAATTATATACTGAAGAATACGCTAGATTATATTCTTCTCAAAAAGAAACTATTATCAAACCCTTTTCTGAATGTGCTAAACTAGCCAATCAATTAGATTTAGGTATTAATGCAGGCCACGACCTGAGTTTAGAAAACTTGGCCTACTTTAAAAATAATGTAGAAAATTTACTGGAAGTATCCATTGGTCATGCTTTAATAAGCGATGCGTTATATTTTGGTTTAGAAAACACCATTCAATTGTATTTAAGACAATTGAAATCATAAAAAAAAGGCTCATCTAAAAAATGAGCCTTTTAAATTTATGCATAATGAACTATTTCAAACTGATCTTAACTGTATACGAACCCGTATTGGCAGCACTGTAAACCGTTTCGTAAATAGCAATTAACAACATGCCGCTTGTTTTTGCAGTGCCATTAAATTTTGCTCCTGCTCTCAATACATCATAACTTGTTTCTCCAACTTTATACACCACATTTCCATATACAGGATACGTTGGTGAACCTGTAGAATAATCATCTGTAGTTGCCGCAGCCGGGTAATTAGTGCCATTTGTTGCCGTATAGCTTCCATCCGGTTTATATTTTTGATTACTTAAACTAGCCAAAGTCACTTCGCCGCTTGCCATAATGCTAAACTTTTGACCTTGTTTTAAATTAATACCTGTTTTTAACCAACCACCATTTTGATTACCACTAATGTGTTTACTGGCTTGTAATTTTAATACCACTTCGTTTCCATTACTTGGTTCAGAATAGGAAATATCCATTGTTTTAATTTTCTCTTTTGGTATTGATAAATTTCCGTATTCGGTTTTCACCTCCATTTTCGAAAAATCATAAGCTCCACCCATGGTATATTCTCCATCAATAGTAACCACATCATTGATCTTTGATACATCATCAATACTAAAATTGTTTTTCAATTCTGATAAAGCCCCATCAATTGTATATTCTCCAATCAACTCTACTTCTAAACTATTTTTCGGATCGGCTTGAAAATCACTGATTGCTGAAATGGCTTTTACTCCCAGTTTCACCAAATCGGTGTAAGCACCTTTTTTAATTTCTTCGGTGGCATTGCTGTTTAATATTTTCAAATAAGCAGTTGCTTTGTCTGAAACTAATTTATCTTTTCCTATGCCAACTACTATGGTATTTACATTTTGAATTGGAATAGATAATTGGCCGTATGTGGTTTTTAACACCACATCATTCATAGTTGTTGTACCATTGATGGTTGTTCCATCTCTTAAGTTTAGTTTAACTTCTACTGCTTTTTGTGCAAAAGACAATGACGAAATAAAAAGTGTCGCTGATAAAAATAATTTATTCATAGTTTAAAAATTAAAAAGCCCTCATTAAAGGTAACAAGGGCTTTTGATTATAAGCGTTAATTATTGTAAAATAATTCGTTTCGTTTTAGATATTGATTTTGATTTAAGGATCACAAAATAAACACCGGCATTTTTATCAGACAGATCCATTTTAAAAGAACCACCGTTTGATCGTACTTGATTTAATTCCTTAACTGTTTGCCCAAGCGTATTAACAACTTCAATGGTAAAATCCTGAGCTTCTAAAACACTTACATTAACAAACAACTCGCCATTTGTAGGGTTTGGATAAATATTCATTTCAATATTAGTTATTGATTCTTCAATACTGTTTGGAGTACTACATACTGTACTTGTATTTAAAGATGTTCTTCTGGTACAATATTGCATACAAGCTTGCATTCTGGCTTTTTGTCCGGCGGTAAACATTACCATACATTTATCATCGCTATAATCCATATAGTTTTGATAGTTGACGCCAGGCGACGATGCAGTACAAGCATCGGTTACTACCTGACCATCGGTTGTGGGACAAGTATAATTTTCATCTGCCTGATTTGGTGTATCGGCAACATTATCCGATCCTGAACAAGATCCAAAATCATCGCCCCAGATATGGTATAAACCTAACCAGTGACCAACTTCATGAACTGCTGTTCTTCCTTTATTATAGGGAAACGTTGCTGCACCTACGTTTCCTACATATCTATAATCAAATACTACACCATCCGTATTTGCTGCACCTCCCATACCACTCATATCGCCAATAGTTGGGGTAGCCGAACTTGGCACAGTTGGAAACTGAGCATAACCTAATGTACCATCGTTAAACTGTAAGATCCAAATGTTCAAATATTTTGTTGGATCCCATGAAGAACCCGGTTTAATTACATCTTCAATATAATTAGCACCACCACCCGGACTAGCATATGGAGGAGCTGTCCAACTTTTAGCTACAGTACTTATACGTTCTATACCCGGCTCTGCCAAAACAGTACCGGTTGGACTGACTTTAGCGGCACAAAAATTAATTTCACAATCTGCAGCTACAGCCTGCAATCCTGCTTGAGTTACATAAGTCGTAAAATCTGTATTAGTTTTTCTAAAAGCCTCATTTAAAATTGTAACCTGAGAGTTAACCTGAGCTTGAGAAATATTTAATCCGGTACCAACGGCTTGCCCTGAATGAACAATGTGAAAAATCACCGGAATATTATAAATAGTTGTCGTTCTTTTAACATTAACAAATTGCTGTTCTTTTTGCAAAACATCTGCAATCCAAGCTTCATATGCGGCATTCGATTCATTAAACTTAGGTGTCGCACATTTTCTCTTTGGCGATTCTTCCGTGGTTAATGGTTTAAGTTTGGAATAACTTCCTGTTTTAACAGGATTACTGTATTTTCCTACATTTTGAGCAAAAACAAACGTTGTTGTTAAAATTAAAACAGATAAGCTGGTAATTATTTTTTTCATGATGAGTAATATTATACATATTTACTAATTTTATCATACAAAATCAAGGCCAAATCATCGCTTTTGATTTGAATTAGACAGTTTACAGGATATGGCATTTAAGATTTTATTAATAGAAGACGAATTAACCCTTCGCGAAACGTTAAAACTAAATTTGGAACTGGAATCCTACAATGTTGAAACCTGTGATTCTGGAGCAAATGCCATTTCTCTTACGCAAAAATTTAATCCTGATCTGATCCTTTTAGATATTATGCTACCTGTGTATAACGGCATAGAGATCTATAAACAATTAAAAGAGTTGAAGATAAATACACCTGTAATTTTTTTAACTGCCAAAAATACGGTTCAGGATAAAATTGAAGGATTGAAATTAGGTGCTGATGATTATATCACTAAACCATTTGATCTGGAAGAATTATTATTGAGGATCAATAATGTTTTAAAACACAATAAACCCACCACTCAATTATCAGAAATTTTCAAGTTCAATAATTGTGAAATTAATTTTTCCACCTTTCAGGCAAAAACGATCAATGGCTCTATAGAGACTTTATCAAAACGAGAAATGGCATTATTAAAGTTACTGGTAGATAATCTGAACAATGTTATATCACGAGATGAGATCTTAGACAAACTATGGACCAAAGATGAGAATCCTTCCTCCAGAACCATTGATAATTACATTTTAAATTTCAGAAAACTCTTTGAACATCATCCTAAAGAACCTGTTCATTTTCAATCTATCCGAGGGGTTGGTTATAAGTTTTGCGTTTAGTTTATTGCACTTCGACTCAGCTCAGTGTGACAATAAATTAAACCTTTTCAAAACGCTTCACTTCTACTCCATCAATTACAACTGTTTCTTTAAACATGGCTAATGGTCTAACCCATAAATTTGCGCCATCATTTTGGTAAGTGGCTTTATAAACTACCAGCTCTTCTAAAGTTTCACTATGACGTGCTACACCTATGACTTCATATAAATTTCCTTTATAGTGTTTGTATGATCCCAATTCTAATTTCATTTTTCCTTTAATGTTTTAAGTCCCATTTGTCCTTTCTTTCTCTTCAGTCCCTTAATCTTCTAGCTTGTATGATCTGAAATAATCACCCATTTATTATTGATCTTTTTCCAAAGTAAGGTAAAGTGCCCACTTGCAGGTTTATCTTTTGTTAATTCCCATTTACCAATCACATAAATACTTGTTTTTGATAATTGAGTTGCTTCAATAACCGTAAATGTTAAAATCCCCATTGCTTCTTTGGAAGGATAGCCTTTCAAATAATTATCCAAAGTTTTTTGCCAACCATAGGTAATGCCCTTGCTTCCTATAAACTTAAGACTGTCACTGTTCCAATAATAGGCCATAAAACCTTTAATATCTCCACTATTCCAGGATGACTCCTGGTTTTTCATATTCTTTAGAACCTCCGATACATTCGTTTTCGAGGTCTGAGCATTAAGGACAACTGAACCCAAAAAGCATAATAATAAAATAAGTTTCTTCATTTAATAAAATAGTGACTGTTAATAATTTAGATAACTAATAATCGTGTGAAATTAAGTAAAATGTAATATCTTTGCGCCACGTTCTTTAAAACACTTATTAAGAAAAGCTGAGGGAAACGCCCTTTGAAGCTTTACCAACCCTAATATTAGTTTTTAGTTGTCAGTTTTTAGTTATTAATAATTACTAAAAACTAAACATTAAAAACTTATAACTAATATAAGAAGGTGGGAATTCGTTCGGGACATTGTCGCGAAAAAATAAGTCGGAAACAATTAGTTAAATTATTAAACAACAACATAAACTAATCCCTTCTGACTATAAACAGAAGGGATTTTTATTTATATATATGAGTACGATACAAGAAGAATTAGAAAAACGTGTATTAGTAATTGATGGTGCTATGGGAAGCATGATCCAACAATACAAATTAGAAGAAAAAGATTTCAGAGGTAAACGCTTTGCCGATTGGCACAAAGACCTGCAAGGTAATAACGATTTGTTATCAATTACTCAGCCAAACATTATTAAAACTATTCACAAAGAATATTTAAAGGCCGGAGCAGATATTATTGAGACAAATACCTTTAGTGATACAACCATTGCCATGGCTGATTATGACATGCAGGAATTTGTGTATGAATTGAATTACGAATCGGCTAAAATTGCCAAAGAAGCCGTTGCTGAATATAAAACAGAGTTTCCTGAATTTGCGTCTATACCAAAGTTTGTTGCCGGAGCAATCGGGCCAACCAACCGTACTTTATCATTATCGCCAAATGTAAACGATCCCGGTTTTAGAGCCATTACCTTTGATGAATTAGTTGAAGCTTATACTGAACAAGTACGAGGATTAATTGATGGCGGTGCCGATCTGTTATTAATTGAAACAATTTTTGATACATTAAATGCTAAAGCTGCCTTATTTGCGATTCAAAATTATTGCAAAAAAATCGATAAAAAAATGCCCGTTATGGTTTCAGGAACTATTACGGATGCCAGCGGAAGAACCTTATCAGGACAAACCACGGAAGCTTTTTTAAATTCTGTATCACACGTTGATTTATTAAGTGTTGGGTTAAATTGTGCCTTAGGAGCAAAAGATATGCGTCCTTATTTGGAAGAACTATCTAACAAAGCACCATTTTATGTGAGTGCTTATCCTAATGCCGGTTTACCAAATCAGTTTGGTGAATATGATCAGGATGCTCATGAAATGGGACATCAAATAGAAGATTTTTTAAAAGCGGGATTTTTAAATATTGTTGGCGGCTGTTGCGGAACAACTCCGGCTCATATTAAACGTATTGCTGAAATTGCCAAGGATGCCAAGCCTCGTAAAAAACCGGAGCCTGATACCTTAATGCATTTAAGTGGACTAGAGCCGTACACGTTGACTCCTGAAAGTAATTTCTTAAATGTTGGTGAACGTACAAACGTAACCGGTTCAAAAAAATTCTTACGTTTAATTAAAGAAGGAAATTTTGAAGAGGCTTTGTCTATTGCGAAAGATCAGGTTGACGGTGGCGCACAGGTAATTGATGTGAATATGGATGAAGGGATGTTGGATAGCGAACAATCCATGACCACCTTCTTAAATTTAATTGCTTCTGAACCCGATATTTGCCGTGTGCCTATCATGATCGATTCATCTAAATGGTCTGTGATCGAAGCAGGATTAAAATGTGTACAAGGTAAAGCCATCGTAAACTCTATCTCTTTAAAAGAAGGAGAAGAATTATTTATTGAACATGCGCTTAAAGTAAAACAATATGGTGCCGCTGTTATTGTAATGGCTTTTGATGAAGTTGGACAAGCTGATACTTACCAGCGCCGAATTGATATTTGTAAACGTGCTTATGATGTTTTAGTAGATAAAGTAAAATTTCCACCTCAGGATATTATTTTCGATCCTAATATTTTTCCTGTAGCAACCGGAATGGAAGAGCATCGCTTAAATGCGCTTGACTTTTTTAACGCTACTAAATGGATCAAAGAAAATTTACCACATGCAAAAGTAAGTGGCGGAGTCAGTAACGTATCGTTTTCATTCAGAGGAAATGATCATGTGCGTGAAGCCATCCACGGAGCCTTTTTATACCATGCCGTGAAAAACGGAATGGATATGGGGATTGTAAACCCTGCACAATTACAGGTGTATGATGATATTGATAAAACATTACTAGAATTAGTTGAAGATGTATTGTTAAACCGCAGAGATGATGCTACTGAACGTTTGGTTGATCATGCTGAATCTTTAAAAGGAATTACTAAAGAAAAAACAGAAAAAGATGAAGCCTGGAGAAAAGGAACAGTTGAAGAACGCTTAAGCCATGCTTTAGTAAAAGGATTAGTTGAATACATTGATGTTGATACAGAGGAAGCGAGACAAAAATTAGGTAGACCGTTACATGTGATCGAAGGCCCGTTAATGGACGGAATGAACATTGTAGGTGATTTATTTGGAAGTGGCAAAATGTTCTTACCTCAGGTGGTGAAAAGCGCCCGTGTTATGAAAAAAGCCGTAGCTTATTTAGAACCGTACTTGCAACAAGAAAAAGAAACCAACCGTTTAGCCGGTATTGTTGGAGATGGAAGAACTAATGCCGGAAAAATTTTAATGGCTACCGTGAAAGGTGATGTTCATGATATTGGAAAAAATATTGTAGGCGTTGTATTAGCCTGCAACAACTACGAAATTGTTGACTTAGGTGTAATGGTATCCTGCGACAAAATTTTAGAAGAAGCGAAAAAACATAACGTTGATATCATTGGTTTAAGTGGCTTGATCACTCCATCATTAGATGAAATGGTTCACGTAGCCAAAGAGATGGAACGTTTAAATTTTAAAACACCTTTATTAATTGGTGGAGCTACGACTTCTAAAGTTCACACGGCGGTTAAGATCGCACAAAATTATTCGGGCCCTGTAGTGCACGTAAATGATGCCAGTAAATCAGTGCCTGTTGCGAGTAGCTTAATTTCGAATGAATTGCGTGATGCTTTTATGGCAGATGTTAATAAGGATTATGAGCGAGTGCGCGAACAAAACAAAAATGCACAATCTCAAAATAAATTCATTAGCATGAAAGAAGCTCGTGAAAACAAATTCCCGATCGATTGGAATAAAACTGAAATTACCAAACCAACTTTTTTAGGCAATAAAGTATTTGATAATTATGACCTGAAAGAGATCTCTGAATACATTGACTGGACGCCATTCTTCCATAGCTGGGAATTAAAAGGTTCTTATCCTAAAATATTTAATGATCCTGAGCGTGGTGTAGAAGCAAAAAAATTATTTGATGATGCACAAAGCATGCTTAAAAAGATCATTAATGAAAAATGGTTAAAGGCAACTGCCGTTGTTGGTATTTATCCTGCCAATACAGTGAATGATGATGACATAGAAGTATATTCTGTTAACGGTGGTTTCGGGAGCCTCAACCACCAGGACAAATTATTATTCCACTCTATTCGTCAGCAAAGTAAAAAACCGGCCGGCCAATACAATATTGCTTTAGCTGATTTTGTTAAACCAAAATCTTCGGTGGCTGAGGCTCCCGAAGCTACAGATTACATTGGTGCCTTTGCCTTAACAACCGGTATTGGTATTGATGAACACGTAGCACGTTTTGAAGCAGACCATGATGATTACAGTGCGATTATGATCAAAGCGTTAGCTGATCGTTTAGCGGAAGCCTTTGCCGAATTAATGCATAAAAAAGTTCGTAAAGAATTTTGGGGTTATGCTAAAAACGAAACATTTAGTAATGAAGATCTGATCAAGGAAGAATACGCCGGTATTCGTCCGGCACCGGGCTACCCTGCTCAACCTGATCATACAGAGAAATTAACGATTTGGAAATTACTGGATGTTGAAAAAAACACCGGTATTATTTTAACCGAAAGTTTAGCGATGGTTCCTACGGCTGCAGTAAGTGGTTTATATTTTGCGCATCCTGATTCTCACTATTTTGGAATTGGAAAAATAACCAAAGAACAAGTAGAGGATTATGCGAAACGTAAAAACATGGATTTTGATGTGATCGAAAAATGGTTAGGTCCTGCTTTGGGATATTAATAACTATTTGGTATCTTGTTTAAACAAAAAATAAGATATTATGGAACCTCAAAAACAATTTTTTCCTTTGGAATCTGATATTCCAAAAGAACTGTTTTTAGCTGAACAACTTGAGCAAAAAGACTATTTAGTAAATGGAGAATTAAAACAATGGAGCGGTGCCGTTCAGGAAGTTTTTTCTCCGGTTTACATCCAAGATAATTCCGGTTTAAAACGAAAACGTTTAGGTTCCTTTCCTATCTTAGGAGAAAAAGAATCCTTTGAAGCTTTAGATGCTGCCAGACAAGCTTACGATCTGGGAAGAGGCGTTTGGCCTACTATGCCTGTTAAAAAACGCATTGAGCACATGCTTAAATTCACTAAAATGATGAAAGAGCAAAAGGCCAATGTGGTAAAATTTTTAATGTGGGAAATTGGTAAAACGTATAAAGATTCTGAAAAAGAATTTGATCGTACTGTTGAATATATTTTTGACACCATCGATGCTTTAAAAAATTTAGACAGAGATAGTTCCCGAATTGAAAAAAAGAATGAGATCTATGCTCAAATAAGAAGAGGCCCTCTTGGTATAACGGTTTGCATGGGGCCGTACAATTATCCACTTAACGAAACATTTGCTTTATTAATTCCTGCACTGATCATGGGTAACGTAGTGATCTTCAAACCCGCAAAGCATGGAGTTTTATTAATTCATCCGTTATTAAATGCCTTTAAAGAATGTTTTCCTAAAGGTGTTATCAATATCATTTACGGTCATGGTAAGGATACGATAGCTAAGTTGATGGAAAGTGGAAAAATTGATGTGTTCTCATTTATTGGGTCCAGTAAGATTGCCAATGTATTAAAGAAAGCACATCCCAAACCAAACCGCTTAAGATCTGTTTTAGGCTTAGAAGCTAAAAATCCCGCTATTGTATTACAGGATGCTGATCTGGAATTAGCAGTTAATGAATGTATTTTAGGAAGTTTATCTTTTAATGGACAAAGATGTACGGCTTTGAAAATAATTTTTGTTCACGAAAAAATAGCCGATGTTTTTAATGCGCTCTTCATACAAAAATTAGAAAAACTAAAAATGGGTATGCCCTGGGAAGATGGCGTGATGATCACTCCTCTACCCGAGCCGGATAAACCTGCTTATTTAAAAGAACTGATAGAAGACGCTAAAACTAAAGGTGCCAAAGTACTTAATAAAAAAGGCGGAGACATCAATGAATCCTTTGTTTATCCTGCTGTACTTTATCCTGTTAGTTCAGAAATGCGTGTGTACCACGAAGAACAATTTGGACCAGTAGTTCCGATCTTATCATTCAAAAATATTTCGGAACCGATACAATACATGGTTGATTCTAATTATGGTCAGCAGGTCAGTATTTTTGGAACAGACTCTAAAGAACTGGCTGAATTAATTGATCCATTGGTTAATCAGGTGTGTCGTGTTAATATCAACAGTCAATGTCAACGAGGGCCGGATATGTTTCCATTTAATGGCAGAAAAGATTCGGCCGAAGGAACATTGAGTGTGTTTGATGCGTTACGTGTGTTTTCAATAAGAACTATGGTAGCAGGGAAAGAAATAGAGTTGAATAAAAAAATTCTTTCAGAGATTATAGAAGGAAGAACTTCCAACTTTTTATCCTCAGATTATATATTATAGCTAACTTTTAATTTTATATATTTACTATAAATCAGTGATGTATGAAAACTTTTGAAACCAAAGCATTTTTAATGACCGTTCATGATGATCTATTCATTGAATTTAAGGTCAAAAAAAATACGACGCTTCAAGCTTCTGACGTTTGGGAATCAAGAGATATGTCCATTCAACATATTCCGGGTAAGAAATTTTTCGTATTATTTGAAGCCGACGAAAACGCTGATATTTCAGGAGATGCCCGCAGAGCAGGCGCTTCAGACGAATACACTAAACACGTGGCGGCATTAGCCTTGTATAGCACCAAATTACATGAAAAAATAATTGGTAACCTTTTCCTAAAAATAAACCGACCAAAAGTTCCTACTCAATTTTTTGATGATAGAGACAAGGCTATTGAATGGTTAAAAACCTTTTATCAGTCATAATTGACTGATAAACAAGCCTATTTTATTAGCTTTTTTTAGTAACTAGCTTTATAATATATCGTTATATTTATAAATCAACTTTAGGTTACAATTATGAAACACCCTATACTTTTATCTTTTTTATTATTCTTTAGTCTATTTACTTTTTCTCAAGGAAGTTTACCTCCCGGAACCTACAGTAGCAACAATAAGAAAGCCGTTAAATATTACGAAGAAGGTAAAAAATGTTACGAAACACGAAAAGACATTGAAGCCGAAAAACTGTTAAATAAGGCCATACAAGAAGATGTCAATTTTATTGAAGCACACTCTGCCCTGGCCTATTTATTAATGGAAAAAAACAGAGGGAAAGAAGCCATTCCGCATTTTCAAAAAGCAGTAGATATTAATCCTAAATTTTTTCCTCGTAATTTTTTCGATCTAGCTTCTGCCCAATTAATCCTTGGTAATTACGACGATGCTATCAAAAATTATGAAACATTTTTAAAATTCGAACGCATTAATCCTACGACCAAAGAGCAAGCAGAAAAATTTTTAAAAAATGCCAAATTTGCTTCCGAAGCAAAAAAGCATCCTCAACCTTTTAATCCAATTAATGTTGGACCAGGCATTAACACAGCGGAGTATGAATATTTCCCTGCCTTAACAGCCGATGGAAATACGTTTATGTTTACCAGAAACATCAGACAAGGCGATGGTGTTGATGCTCCGGGACAGGAAGATTTTTTTATCAGTAAAAAAACAAACAATGTATGGCAAACAGCTAATCCTATTAATTCCGTTAATACAATGGGAAATGAAGGAGCTCCTTCATTAAGTGCAGATGGACAGATCATGTTCTTTGCTTCTTGTATGGAGATCAGTGGCGACTATGGATCATCTGACAGAAAAGGTTATGGTAGTTGTGATATCTTTTATTCTCAAAAAATCAATGGCAAATGGTCTAAACCGGCGAATGCAGGTTCTGTGATTAACACCCGTAATTGGGAAACACAACCAAGTTTTAGTTCTGATGGAAAAACATTGTATTTTATTCGTGGCTCTGTAACCAGAGAAGGCATCAAAAATCCGGATATTTATTCTTCCACTATTGGCGATGACGGTAAATTTTCGGAACCGATAAGATTATCTGATAATGTTAATACACCTGATAAAGAAGAAAGTGTTTACATTCATCCTGATAATCAAACCTTATACTTCAGTAGTGAAGGTCATCCAGGGATGGGAGGTTTAGATATTTTTATGAGTAAACGCCAAGCTGATGGAACATGGGGTAAAGCCATTAATTTAGGTTATCCATTAAATACAGCTAGTGATGAAAACAGTTTATTGGTTGATGCCAGTGGAAAATTAGCTTATTTTGCTAGCGAACGCGAAGGTGGATTTGGTGGATTAGATATTTATCAATTTGAATTACCTGAATTGATGCGTCCCGAAAAAATTACGTATGTAAAAGGACATACCTTTAATGCAAAAACAAAAGAGCCTTTAGATGCCGTTATTGAATTGATTGATCTGGAAACACAACAAGTAGTTACTAATGCCTTTAGTAATAGTAATGGGGAGTTTTTAGTAACTCTTACGTCTAATCATAACTACTTGGTAAATGTGAGTCGCCCAGGCTTTTTGTTTTATAGCGATAATTTTTCTTTAAAGGATAAAGTAGCAGATTATAACAAACCATATCAATTAGAAATTCCTTTACAGCCAATTGACACCGGTTATACCATCGAATTAAAAAATGTATTTTTTGATGTGAACAAATGGGATCTGAAACCTGAGTCGAAAGCAGAACTGGAAAAAATTGCGACATTTTTAAAAGCTAATCCTAGTTTAAAAGTTGAATTTGGAGGACATACGGATAATACCGGAGATAAAGCCTTTAACAAAACTTTATCTACCAACCGTGCAAAAGCAGTTTATGATTATGTTATTCAAAAAGGTGGTATTGTGGCGGCACGTTTATCTTACAAAGGCTATGCCGATACTAAACCAAAAGTAGCGAATGATAGTGCTGAAAATAAAGCTAAAAATCGCAGAACGGAATTAAAAGTGTTAGGGAAATGATCTTAGGAAAAAACATCAAAAAACAATACGGTAATTTACAAGTACTCAAAGGAGTTGATATTCACATCAAGCCTTCTGAAGTTGTTTCTATTGTTGGTTCTTCGGGAGCAGGAAAAACAACTCTATTGACCATTTTAGGAACTTTAGATAAAGCTTCTTCGGGAGATATTTTATTTAATGACATCAATATCTCTTCTCTTAATGCAAAAAAATTAGCAGCCTTTCGTAACCAGCACATTGGTTTTGTATTTCAGTTTCATCATTTGTTACCGGAGTTTACCGCTATTGAAAATGTGTGTATTCCGGCTTTTATCAATAAAACTTCTAAAAAAGAGGCAGAAACTAAAGCACTGGAATTGTTAGATCTGTTAGGTTTAAAAGATCGGGCCAATCACAAGCCTTCTGAATTATCAGGTGGAGAACAACAACGTGTGGCAGTGGCAAGAGCACTTATCAATGATCCAAAAGTTATTTTTGCTGATGAACCAAGCGGAAATTTAGATAGTGAGAATGCACAGAACTTACACCAATTGTTTTTCAGATTACGTGACGAGTTAAAACAAACTATCGTAGTAGTAACACATAATGAAACACTAGCAAACATGGCTGATAGAAAATTAGTTATGAAAGATGGTTTAATTCAATAATATCATCAGTTTCTTATCGCACATATCTATCTCTGAACTAAGGGCATTAGTTGAAAAACGAAATGCCAAGAAGCTATCGCGTTTAAACAAATTCTTGTTATGGATAAACTATGTTTCGATACTTTGTTTGTTATTCGCTATTTCTTCTAAATACATTTCGCCTGATAGTTTTTGGATACTGGCTTTTTTCGGCTTGGCTTTTCCGGTTATTTTACTGATCAATCTCGTTTTTGTCATCTACTGGTTTGCGCAATTCAGAGTGCATGGCCTTTTTTCGTTGTTAGCCATTTTATTAAGTGCTCAAACCTGTTTAGGATTTGTTCAACTCGATTTTTCCAGTAACGCCGTTTCTAACAAAGACATTAAAGTAATGAGTTATAACTCCATGTTGTTTGATCTATATAACTGGAGTAAAAATGCTCAAACCCGTAATATCATATTAACTAATTTAGCTGAAGAAAACCCTGATATATTGTGCTTGCAGGAATTTTACACATCCGAAGAAAAAGGTGATTTCAATAACATTGACACAGTAACTCATTTATTAAACACTAAAAACAGTCACGTTGAATACACCATAACCCTGAGAGGAAACGACCATTGGGGAATTGCCACTTTCACCAAATATCCGATTATTAAAAAAGGAAAAATTGAATTTAATACTCGTTCCAATAATCTTTGTATCTACACAGATGTACTCATTAATACAGATACTGTAAGAATCTATAATATGCATTTACAGTCCATTAGCTTTACAAAAGCGGATTATAAATTCATGGACCAGATACAAAGTGATACAACTGATACGAAAGATGAAGTTGAAAAGAGTAAAAGTATTTTACGTAGACTCAAACGAGCCTTTGTAAAGCGTGCTACCCAATCTGAAATTATAGCGACACACATTGAAACATGTCCTTATAAAGTAATTGTATGCGGCGATTTTAATGACACCCCGGCTTCTTATGTGTATAATACCATTCGTGGTGATCTAAAAGATGCATTTATCGAATCAGGTTCAGGCTTTGAACAAACCTATGCCGGTAAATTTCCTCGTTTTAGAATTGATTACATTTTACACAGTAAAGAGTTTAATAGCAAAAACTATCACCACATTACGGAAACTCAAACCGATCATTATCCTGTGGTAAGTTATTTGTCTTATTAATTTAAAATAGAACACTGATGACACAGATTGTTATGGTTTTCACAGATAAAAAATCTTAATTGATATTAACTATTAGCGTTATCCCCGCCTGAACGGATTCATTCGGGCTGGTGTGTTCTATGTTTAATACTCTCTAATCAAAAAACAACCAGTTCAAGCCAAATTTAAAAGCTCTGTCGTTTTGTAAATAACCGGGAGTTAACGCATAATTGTTACCTAACATTCCCTGAGTGACGTGATCAATTTTTATAAAAAAACGAACCGGTTTAATACGTGCCGTTAAAAAGAAATCGATAAATGGATAATCACCAACCGTTTTTTGAGTTTGCACATAATACATATTAGTGGCGGGCATATAAGCGTAACCATAAAACTCGCTAAAATACTGAGCATTAAATCCTATTTGTATTTGCAAAGCTTTTTTAAATAAATTACCCTGATAATATAAAGCACCATTAGCTATATGGTTAGGTACACTCACAATGGCTTCATAAGAACTTGATTGATAAGTATAGCCGAGATTAATTCCTAAATGGCGAAACAATAAAAAATCCTTTTTCGCAAACAACGCTAAATTATTAATAGTTAAAGGTGTTTGTTCCGGCCTTGCCAATTCATTAAAATACAGGAAGTTTTTAATGGTTTGAGAAACTACACCCAACTTAAAACGGTCGTCTTGTGTACCAATACTCAATGTGTTTTGAAACTTTTCAGTTGGATTAAACTGATTAGACCACTGAAAATGATTACTGTACCAGGTATTAAAAATAAAATCGGGATGGCGTTTTTCAAATTGTACATTAAAATTAGCTACAAATGGCGATTTAAATAAACTGTAAAATATATTTTTGGTGTAACGGTTATTGATCTCTACCGAATAATCATTTTGATTGGAACCGTTAATAATGTAATTGACTTTAGCAAAGCCATTATAATTTTTATCATTGATAAAGAAACCGGCGTTAACACTATTATTCATAAAAGCCGAATCCATGTGTTGATACACCTGATTGATCTCATTCTTAAATCCTAATTGTAATTTAGCATCCAATGGATTAATTTTCAAAGTATAATTTAACCCGTTTGAAATCGTTCGCCAATGCGTAGAATCAAATGTTGCCAAAGTATCTAAATAATTTAAGGAGTAAAATTTGTCATTTGATATTCCGTTATCAATGTATTTAGAAAAATTACCCGAGTAATTAATGTTATAATCTACAAAATGAGACAATACCGTAGAGCTATCTTCTCGTTTATTTAATCTGAACCAGGGATTAAAATCTAACGAAGTAGACCTTACTTCGCGTTTGGCATTGGATAAATTTATCGGCAATAAATTCTTATTAACGTTAACATCATCTAAAAACAAAGAATCATTTGAAATGCCTCCGTTTTCCTGATGCTTCACTTTATTGAATAAGAAATAAGCATAATACCCTACTCTGCCATTTTTACTCGTATAATTACTGGATGTAGCTAAATTATTGGTAAACGTCTGCTGACGGTTATAAAAACCTAATGATCCATAGCGGTTAAATGCTAAGGTAATATTCAATTTATTTTTAAAACTGTTTGAGAATAACAATTTAAACGCTTGTTCCTGTTTGCTTCCGGCAATACCTGTTAAACTAGCAAAAGGACCTTTCGTTTTATAATACTGAACATTATCGGCACTGATCATATCATTATCATAAGGTGCATGATACAAATTAAACCCTAAAGCTTTTGCCTGATAAGTAATATATAATGGAGCAGATGATAAACCATAGTTACCATTCGTATTTCGAGGGAAATAATTTTGAAAATGATTGATCGTTGAATCTACCTTAGAATATTGAAATAAACGTTGATTGTTTTTATCTAAATTAGAAAGCCTGGAGATATAACTGCTATCGGTTGAATACTTTACCTGCGAGAAACTCGCCAAATTGGTTAACGCAAAACATACCAGAAAAATGATCCTAACGATATATTTATGTAAATGCATTAAAACAGAAACTAAAGCTTATAATTTATCGAAGAAATGTTCTTCTACATCAAAGGTAGATTTTATTCCCACTTGTTTATAATCTGATTCTAACCATTTAGTTGCAGTTTGTCTTCCTTTTTCTTTAAGTGATAATAAAAACTCCCAGGAAGTATTCATTTTACTGCTATAACTTAATTGGCTTAAGGCATCATAACCTGAAATGGTATGAACAAAAATTTCACGATTTACTTTATCATCGGTCTTCAAAATACCGTTTCTGATCAATTCATTACGGTAATGAATTAATTTCATTTCGTTAATTAAACTACTATTGAAAGAAATTTCATTCACACGATCAGCAATATCACGAGCTGTTGTAGGAACCGAATTAATATTTACCGAATTGATCTTTATTAAAACAATATCATGTAAATGCGTATTGGTTATTAAAGGAAATATAGGTGGATTACCCATATAACCGCCATCCCAATAATATTCTCCTTCAATTTCTACAGCCTGAAACAAAAATGGCAAACAAGCCGAGGCCAAAACAGCATCAACCGTAATTTCTTTATTACTGAAGATTTTAGCACGATTGGTTTTTACGTTGGTTGCACAAATAAATAATTTCTTCTTATTATACATCTGCAACTCTTTAAAATCGATCAGATCAGTTAATATATCCCTCAAAGGGTTATAATTAAAAGGGTTGAAATTATAAGGCGAAAGAAACTGAGTAATATTATTAAATAACAAATAGCCTGGAGAATTATACATATCTCCGTTGCCATACAACTTATCAAAAGCACCTGCCTTAAAAAAGAACCCACCGCTTTGGGCCACTTTACGCCACAAAGTTTCCAGTAATTCTTTCGCTTTTTTAGGTCCTCCAATATGTAAACCATAAGCACAGGTTACAGCATTAACCGCTCCGGCACTGGTACCACACATAGCATCAGCAATAATATGATCTTCTTCTAATAATTTATCTAAAACTCCCCATGTAAAAGCGCCGTGAGCACCACCGCCTTGTAAGGCTATTCCAACTTTTTTAATTTCCACTGCGCTCATTTAATAATTGATCTTTTTAACCGATTTAAAAAACTAAATCGTTTATAAATATAACCATATAAATCGCTAATTAAAACAAAATACGACGAGTAAATGTTAAATAAAGACTAATGATCTTTAAAAAAATACTACAAATTTTCTTTTACGAATTTGAACATTTTATTATATAAATGAGTACGTGTATAGCCTCCAAAAATGCCATGATTTTTGTTAGGATAAGTCATAAAGTCGAACGGAATATTATTTTTCACTAAAGCATTGGCCAATTCCATAGAATTTTGATAATGCACATTATCATCGCCACTACCATGTATTAATAAGAATTTTCCTTTGATTTTTTTAGTGAAATTTACAGGTGAATTATCTTCGTAACCACTTTTGTTATCAGCCGGTTTACGTAAAAAACGCTCGGTGTAAATATTATCATAAAACTTCCAATTAGAAACAGGCGCTACAGCAATAGCGGCTTTGAAATAATCTGCTCCCTTACTAATTAATAAAGACGCCATGTAACCTCCATAGCTCCAGCCCTGAAAACCAATACGGCTTTTGTCAACATAAGATAGCGTACCTAAATGTTTTGCTACATCAATTTGATCCAACGTCTCCAGTTTTCCCATTTGTAAATACGTGCAATGTTTGAACTCGCGTCCACGACCAAGAGTTCCTCTGCCATCAACACATACTACCATATAACCTTCCTGATTTAATAACTGATGCCACCAAAAATCAAAAGTTTCCCATTGGTTGTTGCATTCGTTAGCGCCAGGACCATTATACGCAAACATATAAACCGGATATTTTTTGTTAGCATCAAAATTATGAGGCTTCATCATCCAGCCATTTAATTCAACACCATCTGTATTTTTGAAAGTAAAAAACTCTTTACTAGATAAAGTATAGTCTTTCATTTTTGTTTTCAGATCAGCATTGTCTTCCAATACTTTGATCAATTTTCCATCAGCACTGTGTAATTCGTAAACAGGAGGTGTATTTGCATTTGAGTATGTACTCACATAAAATTTTAAGCCTGTGCTAAACTCCGCACTTGTTGTACCATTTGCCGGAGACAAACGTTTTTTGGAACTGCCATCCAATTTAATGCTGTATAGATCTCGGTTAATTTGGCCTTGCTCGGTAGAGATATAATATAACGTGTTTAATTTTTCATCGTAACCATTAAATGAAATAATATCCCAATTTCCTTTAGTAATTTGGTTAACTAATTTTCCATTGTTATCATAGTAATATAAATGATTATAATTATCTGCTTCACTGCTCCAGATAAAACCTTTGTTATTAGGCAAAAAGGTTAAGTCATCCGTAATATCAATATAAGTTTTAGCTTCTTCAGTTAAGATAGTTTTAGTTGAGCCATCGTTAGCGTTAGCATATAATAATTCCAACTTATTTTGTAAACGATTCATGCGCTGTAACGATAATGTGTTTTTATCGGTAGTCCATTGAATACGTGGAATATAGATGTCTGTTTCTTTTCCAATATCTACGCCGGTTGTTTTAGCAGAAGCCAGATCATAAATATGAACCGTTAAAACAGAATTATCTTCGCCGGCTTTAGGGTATTTAAACGTTACTTTATCAGGATATAGATTATTGTTATAAGTATCAAAACTATATTCCTTTACTTTACTTTCGTCAAATCTTACAAAGGCTAATTTGCTGCCATCAGCATTCCATTCAAAATAATTGGCTTTGCTAAATTCTTCTTCATACACCCAATCGGCCCAACCATTTTTAATGGCATTATTTTTTCCATCAGTAGTCACCTGAGTTTCTGTTCCGGCTACTAGATCTTTAATAAATAAATTATTATCGCGTACAAACGCTACTTTACTTCCATTAGGAGAAAAAGTAGCAAACATTTGCTTACCGTTAGCTGATAATTCAGAAGTTTTGCCTGTTTTAATATCATACACGTAATTTTTTTCGGTGGATGAACGACGGTAAATGCCTTCTGATTCGGTTGAAAAAAACAATTTACTTTCGTCCGGACTAAACGAATAACCGCTAATATCAATGGTTTTATCGCCTACTTTTACAGATTCTCCTTTTACTAAAACAGCAATTTTTTTACCTGACTTTAGATCATATTTTACAATATTTTGAAAATCTCCGGCAGTTTCCAGATCCGTATAATGCATCCCGTCTTTCATAGCATTAAAACCAGCGGCCGATTTTGACATAAAAGCATACTTGCTCCAAATGTCTTCTACGCTAATAGATTTTTGGGCAAAAACAGAAACTGAAAAAACAGTTAGAGCAATAATAAAAAATGATTTCATAGGTATTAATTTAAGATGGCTTGAATATACTAATTACTCCCTTTCAATAACCAGTATTTTACTCAAACGGTCGTAATGTTAAATAAATGCTTAGAATATTAGATGGAAAATTGTTAGATTAGCGTAATATAAACTCTAGTTATGCAAACGTTCAAAACCATCATTATAGACGACGAAGAAAACAGCCGAAGCAATACACGTAGTATGCTTACCAATTACTGTCCTGAAATTGAAGTAATTGCTGAGGCTGCCAGTGGCATGGAAGGTAAAAAATTGATCCAGGAAATGAAACCTCAGGTTGTATTTTGTGATATCAATATGCCTGGTATGAGTGGTTTAGAGATGATCGATGGTTTGGTTCATCGTGATTTTTGTCTGATCTTTTTAACAGCTTATAGCGAACACGGTATCAATGCCGTAAAAGCAGGCGCAATTGATTATCTTCTTAAACCTCTTATTTTAAGCGAGTTACAAGGAGCAGTTAAAAAAGTAGTTCAATTCTATGAACAAAAAGGTGGTGGTAATGTTGCTTCTTCTACTTCTGATAAAAATTTAGTATTGATCAATCATAGTAAAGGATTTACTTTAATAGATTATAAAGACATTGTTTGGCTGGAAGCTTCTGATAATTACACCAATTTATTTTTAAACAATGGTAAAAAAATTGTGGCCTCAAAAACATTAAAAGAGTTTGAAGCTATTTTACCGACCAATGTATTTTTCCGTATACACCGTTCGTCTTTAATAAATATTGACTTTATTAAAGAATATTCTAATGCCGAAGGAGGTACGATCATCATGTCGGATGGCACTAGCATTCAGGTTTCTAAGGCTCGCTCACAAGAATTTGGTGAATTCATTAAAACCAGAGCAGTTACTCCTAAATAATTTTTTTTATAAATAGTTTAATAATAATCGCGAGCCTTGCTTTGCGATTATTATTTTTTAAAAACAATCTCATTGGTATTATTAAAGAATAGATATTTATTTATAATCTATATTCTTCTGGCAGGCCTTGATTTTAATGCGCAAAACAGAAGTTTTTCTTTTCAGCATTATGGCCCCGAAGAAGGCTTAAGCAATGCCAATGTTTTTTCTATCAAACAGGATAAAAACAACATCTTGTATCTTGCAACTGAAAATGGGGTCTATAATTTTGATGGTTACAACTTCTCTAAGATCAAACCAAAAACGCCTTTAAAATCAAATTACATCCGTAATATAGGGTTTAATAGTAATCATAACTTAACCATCATTAACCGACGTGAAGGCATATATGAATACAATAAACGGACAAATGATGTTTCACTTTTAAAACAATTAAACTTTGCCAACTCTGTTGATGAGTTAATTTTTGATAAAGATTACACCTACTCCTTAACCGATCAGATCTCCGTTTCTGCTATTGAAACCGCTACCGGCAAATATTTTGAGGATGATATAAAAAAAAATCACCTAACCAATCAGGCATTTGCCATCTATAAAACCAACCAAAACTCAGTGTTGGTTGGAAGATCCGATGGTTTGTATGAGTTTGTTAAGGGTCGCCAACAAAAAATAAATTTAGGAAAATCGTTTTCGGTTTATTCAATTACCCAGGATGCATTAGGCGTTATTTATTTGGGAAGTGATAACGCTATCATCAGTGTGATGGATAACAAAATTATTCATACCACTGCTGTTAAAACACAAAAAGCCAATAGCTTTTTTGGAGCCAATAACGATGCTCACGTAAGTAAATTAATTGTAGATAAATACCAACGCATTTGGTTCACGAATTTCCCGGACGATAATTTATACTTAATAGAAAATAACATTACCTACGATGCCTTTGATCTATTGGGAATTGATAAGGTTTTAATTAATTGTATTTTTAAAGACACCGACGATCATATTTGGATAGGGACATTTAATGACGGCGTTTACTTTATTCAAAATCCACAATTACAAAACATTTCATTTACATCAGGCAGAAAAATATTGCCGGTAAGTTGTGCTTCTTTTATTGAAAATAGTGTCATTGTAGGTACAAGAAACGGACTATTCATCTACGACAATCATAACAATACACAAACCGTTATTGCTCCCGACGATCTATTTGAAGAAAAAATATTCAGCATTTATCAAAACAAAAAAAACATCATTTATTCAAAAATAAATTCTGTTACAAATCTTAAACGTTCGTTTTTAATAAATTCTAATACCTATAATTTTTCACCAATTGCCTCAAGGCTTTTTCAGTGTTGTGTTAATGAAACAGAAGCCTATCTGGCAGATGGAACGGCCAGTTTAATAAAAATAAAAAACTACGATAGCGGAAATTTTGTGGTTGTAGATACCTTAGTTTCTTACCCGGATTACAGAACGAAAATTAATGCCCTATACGACACTCCCGAAAATCTATTAATTGGAACTTCTGACGGATTAAGCATTTATTCCCATAAAACAAAACACTATAAAAATTACACCAATCAAAAATTCAGTTTTAGTATCAATCATATTGAGCATTTTAATTCTAAAACATATTTAGCACACGACAATGGTATTAGCATTCTTGAGGATTCTTCACTAATTCAGGAAATTGGAGAACAAAGATTAACTACTGTTAAAAAGATCAAATTCTATAAAGATAAAATATGGATCGCTACACTAGATGGCTTATATGTTTGCGACACAAAATTCAATCCCATCGTTATTTATAATAAATCAAACGGATTACTTTCAAACACTATAAATGATGTGGTTTTTAGTGGAGAAAAATGCTGTATTTGCAGCGACAGAGGTATTACCCTTTGTGATATTGAAGACATGCTTCAACAAAAACGCATTACCAATAAATTATTTACAACTTCAATAGTAGTCGATGATGAGATCATTGAACTCAACAACAACGATCTTCTGATCAAAAGCGGACAATCTGATGTTACTATTAACTTTTCAAGTCCTTTATATGTTAAGCCCAACAAGCAATTGTTTCGTTACAAATTTGATAATGGCAAATGGTTTGACCTGGAAAACACTCAGGTTCGATTATCAGCCATTAGTGGTGGTAAACATAAAATTGATATTATTTGTTCTTATGATGGTATTAATTGGTCAGATCCGGTAACGATCAACATCAAAAAAGAAATTCCTTTTAAAGAAACGATTTGGTTTGTCTTTACTATTATTCTTGGATCCTTACTGATCATTTTTATCTCTTCTTTCATTTGGATAAAACGAGTAAGAATAAAAGCAACCAAGCGCGTTCAGGAAGAAAGGCAAGTCAATTTATTAAAACATCAGGCTATGAACTCATTAATGAGTCCTCACTTTATTTTTAACTCCTTAACCTCTATTCAAAATTATATCAATGCCAATGATTCCTTAAAAGCCAGTGAATACTTAGCTAAATTCTCTCGTTTGATACGTATGATCATTGAAAAAGCTTCGCAAGGTGACATTACATTACACGAAGAACTAACCCGATTGAATTATTACCTGGATCTGGAAAAAGAGCGTTTTAAAGGGAAGTTTGATTTTTATCTGGAAGTTGAACCAGGCATCAACACTTATGACATTAAGATCCCAAATATGATCATTCAGCCATATGCCGAAAACTCGATCATTCATGGTATTTTACCTAAACACGAACACGGTAATTTATTTATCCGCTTTAAAAAGTATAATGAAAAAACGTTGGTTATCATTATTGAAGATGATGGAATTGGGTTTAATAAAGCCAAAGAAAATGCCAAGGCAGGTCATAAATCATTAGGAACAAAAACCATTGAAAACATTTTAGAATTAAACACCAAGCTTACCGGTAAAAATCAAAAAGTAGAAATAATCGACAAATCAGACCTATCACCCGCCCAACACGGTACCATTATTACGATCACCTTACAGATCGATTAAAAAACGGCATAACTTTGGCAATTAATATTTATTAACTTGAAAAAAAAACGAATACATAATAACTTTACAGCACATTTGATCAAAAAACAACATATCCTTTTTATTCTATTCGTTTGTTCATGGAGTTTTTCAAAAGCTCAGGTCAAACCATTGAATTTTTTACCCGATACCATTGGTATATGCATTGGTGATTCATTCTTAATTAAATTTCCGGAAGATAAGATTAGTAAACAGGCAACTTACGAATGGAATACCCCTCGAATTATCATTTTTCATACTAAACAAATATTCGCCAAACATCAGGGAACATATTATATAAAAATTACTGATGGAAAAAAGTTTTTTGCAGACACTACTTACATTAAAATAAGTGAGCGACCAAAACTTCGCATCAGAGATACGTTATTGTGTAACGGAAACAGTATTTTAATTAGTCCAAAAAATAAAAACTATAAATACAGTTGGAGTACAGGCGAAACAACTGAAAGTATTGACATTGAAAAAAGTGGGAAATACTGGGTAAAGATCAATAATAAAGGATGTACCCTCATTGATACATTTATGGTAAAACCATCAACCGGAGTTATTCCTAATTTCGGAAAAGAGTATTTGGTTTGCGAAAATGAGCCAAACAAAACATTATCAGTTAAAACACCAAACGACACAAAATTATATTGGAATAATGGTAGCAATTCTTCCTCCATTAATGTTACCAAAGAAGGATTATATTGGGTAAAAAGTATCTCAAAAAATTGCGGTTCTAAAACAGATAGTGTTTATGTGAAATATAAAAACTGCGATTGTGAAGTGTATATTCCTAATAGTTTTACGCCAAATGATGATGATAAAAATGATTATTTCATTCCTGTTTTTCAATGTGATTATAGCTATTTTTCATTAAATATTTATGACAGATGGGGAAACACAGTTTACACCTCCAATAACATTGGTGGCAAGTGGGACGGGCGATTTAAAGGTAATCCTTGTCCTGATGATGTTTATGTTTATCGTTTAGAGGCCATTCAAAAACCAAACGAAAAAAAATTAATTCGTAGCGGGCACATATCATTGTTTAGATAATGAACAAGGCTACTACAATAAAAGTAAGTTGGAGTTTTTTATTATTTATTAAACTGTCCTTATCCATTTTCGCACAAGAAGATCTGATACAAATTAGACCTTTTGGCACTAATCCCGGAAATTTAAAACTAATGCTTTACGACCCCGGAACTATTACCAAAAAAGCACCTTTAGTAGTGGTATTACATGGTTGCACGCAAGTGGCTAAAAGCTGTGCCGAACAAACCGGATGGAACAAACTGGCAAAAAAACATCAATTCTATGTTTTATATCCCGAACAATTAATTTTAAATAATGTAGAAAATTGTTTTAATTGGTTTAGGCCAAGTGATCAAAGCAAAGATGCCGGAGAGCCTGCTTCTATTATGCAAATGATAGACTTCCTCAAGAAAAATAAAAACATCGATACAACCAAAATTTACATCACCGGTTTATCGGCCGGTGGAGCAATGAGCACCATCATGCTATCGGTGTTTCCTCAAGTTTTTGATAAAGGTGCTGTTATAGGCGGCGGGCCTTATAAATCAGCTCAATCATCTATAAAAGGTGGCGCCGCCATGTTAGGTATGGTTTCCAAATCTCCCGAAGAATGGGGAAATTTAGTTAAAGAACAAAACCCAAATTACAAAGGCACTTACCCGGAATTACTAATTTTTCATGGAGGTATGGATCCTGTGGTGAGTTCCAATAATGCCAACCAACTCATTAAACAGTGGGTAAATATTAATGAAACAGATTATAAGGAAGATGAACACTATGAACGATTTAAAAACAACGAGGATGTTGAATTAACCATCTATAAAAACGCTCAACAGAAAAACATTGTACATTATTTCAGGATTAGAGGACTTGGCCATGCCATTGCTGTAGATACCGGTAATTGCGATACTCAAGGAGGAAAAACAGGTTTGTTTTCTGTAGATAAAGATTTTCACAGTACTTTTTGGCAAGCTTATTTTTTTGGAATTCTTAAGGCACCATATCAAATAGAGGGTCCCATAAGTGTTAAACCACAAGCCAATAATATCAATTATTCCGTGCCTTTCCACGAAGGTTCAGTTTACAAATGGGAGACTCCTGCAGGTGTATGGATCATGAATGGTAAAAACACCAACGCCATAACAGTTAGTGTCGATACACAAAGTGGCTACATAGAAGTGACAGAAATTGACAAACAAGGCTGTAAACAGGAACCTTGTAAATTGTGGGTTGAGATAAAAGAATAAGTCGAAAAATTTCATTTTTTAACAAAAACCTCCTAAATTCACCTAATTAGTTTTTAATAGGTGACCATTAGAAAAATAGCTTTATTACCACTTGCTGTTATTTACGGCATTATCACCTCTTTGCGTAATGCGCTATACGATTGGAAGATACTTAAAAGCAAAGCAGTTAATGCCCATACCATATGTGTTGGAAACCTTGCTGTTGGTGGTACGGGAAAAACACCACATGTTGAACATTTGATCAGACTTTTGCAAAACGATTTTAAAATTGCAACCTTAAGCAGAGGATATAAACGCAAAACCAATGGGTTTATACTTGCTGATGAAAATAGTACAGCATTAGATATTGGCGATGAGCCATTACAATATAAAACCAAAAACCCGGCTCTAACTGTTGCCGTTAATGCAAATCGGGTAGCAGGCTGCAATAATTTGTTAGAATTACCGGATCCTCCTCAGGTTATTATTTTAGATGATGCTTTTCAACATCGGGCTTTAAAGTGCGAGTTAAATATTGTAGTTAGTGAATTCTCTAATTTATACATACACGATTGGATGATGCCATCAGGTTACTTGCGGGAATCCAGAAAAGGCATAAACAGAGCTGATATTATCATTGTTTCTAAAACCCCTGAAAAAACATCAGCGGTTGAGATCAGAAATTTAATAAAAGACATTAAGCCACAAGCTCATCAAAAATTATTCTTTACCTGGCTTAAATATGGTGAATTAAGGGGCTTTCAAAACCCAAACAATGTCATCAGTACACTCAATGAGTTATTTAGATTTAGGATCGTGGTATTTACCGGTATTGGCAATCCGGAACCTATGATTACCTATTTGAAAGAATATGCGGCTGATATAACTCATATTCAATACCCTGATCACCATGAATTTACCATTGAAAATTTAACAGATATCCGCGAAAAACTGGATGAATTTCAAGGTGGTAATAAGATCATTGTAACTACTGAAAAAGATGCCATGAGATTAAAGGGTGGAGACTTGCAGGATATAGCAAATAATTTACCTTTGTACGTTCTACCGATAGAGGTAGATTTTAAAGACAAGACCCAAGAATTTAATGATATTATATTAAACTATGTTAGAACAAATAAATTTTACCACAAAAAGTATTCTTGAAAAAACAAACAATTTTCGTCCTGAAGTTGGAATTATTTTAGGTACCGGATTAGGTGGCTTAGTTAAAGAAATTAGTGCAGAATATGTATTACCTTACGAAGAGATTCCAAACTTTCCTGTTAGTACCGTTGAAGGTCACAGCGGAAAGTTAATTTTTGGAGAGCTAGGTGGTAAAAAAGTAATGGCTATGCAAGGTCGTTTTCATTTTTATGAAGGCTATAATATGCAACAAATTACATTTCCTGTAAGAGTAATGAAAGCCCTTGGTATTCATACTGTATGTGTTTCTAATGCAAGTGGCGGAATGAATCCTGATTTTGAGATCGGAGAAATCATGATCATCAATGATCATATCAATTTATTTCCAACCAATCCATTGATTGGAAAAAATATTCCTGAATTAGGTCCTCGTTTTCCGGATATGAGCGAAGCTTATGATAAAAAATTAATTGCTAAAGCGGTAGAAATTGCCAAAGCAAACAACATTAAGGTATCTCAAGGATGTTATGCCGGCTTAACCGGACCATGTTTTGAAACACCTGCTGAGTATCGTTACATTGGCCGTATTGGCGCTGACGCCGTAGGTATGAGTACCGTACCCGAAGTAATTGTTGCTAAACATGGTGGTATGCGTGTATTTGGTGTAAGTATTGTAACTGATCTAGGCGTTGAAGGAAAAATTATAGAAGTGACTCACGAAGAAGTACAACATATCGCAGCAGCAGCTGAACCAAAAATGAGCTTCATTGTAAAAGAAGTCATCAGATCAATGTAATTTTTTCGGATAAAAATAAAGACATAAGATAAAAGATTCGTTTGTCAGTTCGAGCGGAGTCGAGAACACAAACGAATCTTTTTACATTTTTAAGGAACTCTCTTTTTACTGCGCTTAAATCATTAAAAACTAAACATGAACTATTTAAACAAAAACATCAAACAAACTTTTTTAGTACTAACACTAATAATTTCTTTTGTTGCCAAAGCCGATGAAGGGATGTGGTTACCACAACTCATCAATGCTATGAATATAAAAGACATGAAAAAGAATGGGTTAAAATTAACGGCTGAGCAGATCTATAGCGTTAATAAATCAAGTTTAAAGGATGCCATCGTTCAGTTTGCAGGCGGCTGTACTGCCGAGATCATTTCTGAACAAGGTTTAATTTTAACTAACCACCACTGTGGTTATTCTGCCATTGCTTACCATAGTACTGTTGAAAAAGATTATTTAACCAACGGTTTTTGGGCAATGAATAAAAATGAAGAAGTGTACACGCCAAAATTAAACGCTACTATTATTCAACGTATTGAAGACGTAACAGCTAAAGTACTAAAAGGTGTAACAGCTAATATGACAGAAACAAAACAAGATTCTGTAACAAAAGCTAACATTAAACTACTGGAAAAAGAAGCTATTAGCGGAACACATTATGATGCATTCATTCGTCCATTTTTTTATGGAAACGAATATTATTTATTTGTGGTAGAAACATTTAAAGATGTTCGTATGGTTGGAGCTCCCCCCTCTTCTATTGGTAAATTTGGCGGAGAAACTGATAACTGGATGTGGCCACGTCATAATGCCGATTTTTCTGTATTCCGTATCTATGCCAATAAAGACAATAAACCTGCAGAATACAGTCCTGATAATGTTCCCTACAAACCAAAAAATGTGATCCCTATTTCATTAAAAGGGTATAAAGAAGGCGATTTTACAATGGTTTACGGTTTTCCCGGAAAAACACAAGAATATCTATCAAGCTATGCTGTAGATATGATCATGAACGAAAGTGATCCTTTAAAAGTATCTCTTCGCGAAAAGCGCTTAAACATTATGGAAGCTGATATGCGTCAAAGTGACGCGGTTCGTATTGCTTATGCCAGTAAATATGCCAGCGTTGCTAACTATTATAAAAAATGGATGGGCGAAATGTTAGGCTTAAAAAAATACGATGCTGTTGCTAAAAAACAATTATTCGAAAAACAATTTACTGATGCCATTAATGCTGATCCTGTTAAAAAAGAAAAATATGGTAACATCTTTCCTCAATTAGAAAAAGTATATACCGAATATAAGGTACTAAACAAACAAGTAGATTATTACAGCGAATGTTTAATGGCAATTGATGCGTTTTATCATTCCCGTTTCTATATTAACTTATTGGCCGAACTCAAGAAAAAACAAAAAGGCCAAGGCAATACATTTGACGCCATGCTTGCTGATAATAAAAAATTAATATTCTATAAAAACTACAATAAAGCAACCGACATTAAACTATGTGAGGCTATGCTTAAAGAATACATCAAAGGAGTAAGTTCTAATAACCGTCCGGCAGTATTAGATTCATTTATTGTAGCCAATAATAACGATGCAAAAAAAATGACTGAATTCTTATTTACAAATACCAATTTTGTAGATAAAGAAAAAACAGAAGCCATGCTTAACGATTTTGAAAAACTCTCAAATTTATATGAAAGAGATCCTGTATTTTATATTACCAATGCTATTGTAAAATATTACTCAACGTCAGTATTTCCTCAATTTCAGTATGATGAACGAGAGATCAATGAGCTTCAAAAATTATATATACAAGGGCAAAAAGAATTGTTTAAAGACAAAAAGTTTTATCCTGATGCAAATTCAACCCTACGTATTGCCTACGGAAAAGTAAATAGTTACAAACCTAAAGATGGTGTAGAATATAACTACTACACTACTCTGGATGGAATTATTGAAAAAGAAATTCCGGGTGATGAAGAATTTACGGTTCCTGCCAAATTAAAAGAGCTATACCTTAAAAAAGATTACGGAAAGTATGCCGACAAGAATGGCAAACTGCCGGTTGCTTTTACTGCCAGTAACCACACTACCGGTGGAAACAGCGGTAGCCCTGTGTTTAATGCCAGTGGTCAATTGATAGGAACTAACTTTGACAGAAACTGGGAAGGCACCATGAGTGATATTATGTATAATCCTAACCAATGTCGTAACATTGTATTAGATGTACGTTACACACTATTTGTAATTGACAAATTTGCCGGGGCCGGTTATTTGTTAAATGAAATGAAATTAGTGAAGTAGTTATCTAAACTCATTTCAGTTTCCATATGTTAGATCTTAAAATTATTCAGGAGAGGTACGAAGAAATGTCCACCCCTGATCTAATTAAATTATCTAAAAATCCAAAAGATATAAGAGAGGATGTTCTTCCTATTTTAAAAGCCGAGCTTCTAAAAAGAGGTAAAAAAGACGATGCATTAGCGTTATTTGATTTTCATGAAAATGGATCAGAATTAAACTATCAGGATTTGTCATTGAAAGAAATAAGACAAATGGTTCAGGATAGAGTTAACTCGGGTGAAAGCATGGAAAGTATAAAGATAGATTTGAAGGAAAATGGAATTGATGTTTTTGAAATTTTAAAAGAAGATCATCAATTTCAGGAAAAAGTATTTCACTCTATCACTCAAATGAAACAAGATGGCGCTACTTCTATTGAAATTGATGAACATCTTGAAAAGGCTTATAACCTTGAAAAAGCTGATGCCGTTAAACTAAAGTCTGATTTAAAGATCAAAGGAAAAAGAAATAAAAATATCGGTTTTGCATTGATCTTAGTTTCTTTTATAATTGGATCGTACATAATTATCAAAGATGATCGTTATAAAGGATTGTTAAAATGTGTGGCCTTAATGGTCACAGGTTTTTCCCTGTACATTATTGGAACTAAACAAGAAAAAGATTAGTCTTATGAAACCTATTTACTTTTAATTGTAATAAAAATCTTTAGTACGCTTATATAAAGGCAAGATCCAGCCAACTCTGAAACCCATTAAAACATCCAAACGCTTTTGAGTATCTTCTATGCCGGTATCGTAATTAAAGCCTCTGTAACTTTTTGTAAATCCTTCATAAAATTCAAAACCAAAATAGCAGTTTGCTAAGCGGTTATTGCTTATATATTTATAACCAACAAATTGAGTTAAACCAAAGCCACCACTTAAACGGTCGTACCCTTTTTTTAGATCTCCTTTAACAGCGGCAACTTTTTTGTTAGCATCATATAAGTTCACTTTATGTTGCATATACCCTGCTCCAACGGTAAAAAACACACCTGAATTAGGATTATTTCCAAGTTTAGAAAACATCTTTCCTACATTAGCATAGATATTCCAGCCACGCTCGGTTAATCTGAGATCAGCAGGGTAGCCTTCGTTATCAATCACAAATCCTTCTTCTGTTTTAAGTGATGATATAACATCTTCTCTCACATTTTTTCCAAAAAAATAACTGCCTTCTACTCCAAATAAAATATTGTGTTTTGTTTTCCAGATAAAATTAGCTCCCGCACTTAAATTAGGGCCATATCGTTTAGCCAGGTCTTTTTGAGGCAGTTGTCCACTAAAGTGAACGCCTACCATTAAAATACGAAAGGTTGAATCCTTAACTGATTGTGCCGATAATTGCTGTACACCAAATAAAACAATGATCGTAGAAAAAATATAGTTCCTGATTTTCAAAATTATTTAAAAGTAAAAAGGCCGAATAAATCGGCCTTTAATTAATATGAAGTTTTATTAAACAGTTACTCCTTTTAAAACAGCTGCCATTGTTTTACCAATTGCTGCAGGGCTATCAACTACATGAATACCACACTCGCGCATGATAGCCATTTTAGCTTGTGCTGTATCATCATGTCCACCAACAATTGCACCGGCATGACCCATTGTACGGCCTTTTGGAGCAGTTTGACCTGCGATAAAACCAACCACCGGTTTTTTATTACCATTAGCTTTGATCCAACGAGCTGCATCAGCTTCGTAGCTTCCACCAATTTCACCGATCATAACGATAGCATCAGTTTCAGGGTCATTCATTAATAATTCAACGGCATCACGAGTTGGAGTTCCGATGATCGGATCGCCACCAATACCAATAGCTGTAGAAACGCCTAAACCTGCTTTTGCAACCTGATCAGCTGCTTCGTAAGTTAAAGTTCCTGATTTAGAAACGATACCAATACGTCCTTTTTTGAATACGAAACCCGGCATGATACCAACTTTTGCTTCATCAGCTGTAATTACACCTGGACAATTTGGCCCTATTAAACGACACGCTTTACCTTTAATGTATTCTTTAGTAGCGATCATATCTTTAACCGGAATACCTTCAGTAATACAAATAATTACTTTGATACCTGCATCAGCAGCTTCCATGATAGCGTCAGCTGCAAAAGCTGCCGGAACAAAAATAATAGAAACATCAGCACCTGCTTTATCTACAGCTTCTTTCACTGTATTAAAAACCGGTCTTTCTAAATGCGTAGTACCACCTTTACCAGGTGTAACACCACCCACTACATTAGTTCCGTATTCGATCATTTGAGTAGCGTGAAAAGTACCTTCGCCACCTGTGAAACCTTGAACAATTACTTTTGAATTTTTTCCGACTAAAACGCCCATGTTATTTAAAATTATTGAGTTAGTTATTTCTGAATTTGATAATTACATTTGATGCGCTAAAATAAGCATAATCCGTAAATTTCTTATAAATATTTCTATTTTTGTTTAACTTAACACCTATTTATGTCAAATTACCTACTTAATAATGATACAATTGCTGCTTTGGCAACACCACATGGCTCGGGCGCAATTGCGGTTATCCGTTTAAGTGGGGAAAAAGCCATTAGTATTACCGAAAAGATCTTTACAAACCGAAGCTTAAAACCAAAATCATTATCCACAAAAGCCAGTCATACAGCACATTTTGGCTTAATTGTGGAAGATGATGTGATCCTGGATGAAGTGTTAGTAACGATTTTTAAAGCTCCCAATACCTTTACGGGCGAAGAAATTGTAGAAATTTCCTGCCATGGTTCGGTATTTATTCAGCAACATATTTTACAATTATTACATAAGCATGGTGCTCGTCCGGCTCAACCGGGAGAGTTTACCTTACGCGCCTTTTTAAACGGAAAATTTGACTTATCGCAAGCCGAAGCCGTTGCTGATCTGATCGCCAGTAATTCGGCCACATCACATCAGGTGGCTATGCAACACATGCGTGGCGGTTTTAGCAGCAAAATTGCCGTGCTGAGAGAAAACCTGGTAAACTTTGCTTCCTTAATTGAACTGGAATTAGATTTTAGTGAAGAAGATGTAGAATTTGCAGATAGAACAGATCTTAAAAAACTGATCACTACCATTCAAGGTATTATTTCTAAACTGATCTCTAGTTTTGAAGTTGGAAATGTCATCAAAAACGGAATTCCGGTTGCTATTGTTGGTAAACCAAATGCCGGAAAATCAACTTTATTAAATGTACTGTTAGAAGACGACAGAGCTATTGTTAGCGAAATTCCGGGAACAACCCGAGATACCATTGAAGATGAAATTATTATTGACGGTGTTCTATTTCGTTTTATTGATACGGCAGGTATTAGAACCACCTCTGATATTGTAGAACAAATTGGGGTGAACAAAGCCTTTGAGATGATCAAAAAATCAGCTATAGTTATTTATTTGTTTGATACTCATGAATTAAGTCGCGGTGATTTGGAGTTAGAATTAAACTTAATAAAAGAACATATTGGCACTTCGCAACTATTGGTTGTAGGTAATAAGATTGATTTTGAAGTATTGGAAGATCTGAAACAAGAGTTTGCAGATATTCAATCCATCCAATTTATATCAGCCAAAGAACATAAATACATTGCCGAATTAAAATCAACACTGGTTAATTTATTTGATACCAGAACAGTTAATACAACTGACACCATCGTTACCAATTCGCGCCACGTAAACTCTTTGAAAAAAGCAGAAGAAGCACTGAATAAAGTAAACGAAGGCTTAAGCACCAATATTCAAAGTGATTTTTTAGCATTGGATATTCGCTATGCATTAGAAGCTTTAGGTGAAATTACAGGCCAAGTAACTAACGATGATCTGCTTGGTAACATATTTTCAAAATTCTGCATTGGAAAGTAATTACCTTTCTTTTGATTTCCATACCCTTGTTATTGTTGACAATTAAAGATTTTTCTTTCTTTTTTTTGTTGCCCAAACACCCATTTTAGCCTATTTTTGTTGCCGTACTGGTGCCTTAGTTAATTGCCTTTTTATTTGGGCAACAAATTATTGAGTATTGGCTAAATTATGTCACACTCAGTCACACTATGTCGCAACAAGTCATAAATAGGCATTAATGAGTAGTAATATTAAGATAGTTAGAAAGTGTGAGTTTTGTAGTAATGAATTTACTGCTAAAACTCTGCAAACTAGATATTGCTCCCACAAATGTAATAGCCGTCATTATAAGGCTTTAAAGCGCGAGGAGAAAATTGAAGTCGCAATAAAGAAAAGCACAGAACCGCAAGTTTACGATGCAACAATAAACCTGAAAGAATTTTTAAGCATTGATGAAACAGCGATGTTAATTGGAGCTAGTCGTAGAACAATACAACGTCTTATTTCGGATGGTAAATTAAAAGTTGCTAAGCTTGGAAGTAGATGCATTATTAAGCGTAAAGAAATTGATTTACTATTAAAATAAATAAAAATGAATGTAACACTTAGGCAACGTAAAAAGGGTAATAAAATAAGCTTGTATTTAGACTATTACAGCAATGGTAAACGTGAATACGAGTATCTTAAACTTTATATAAAGGTTGCCTCTAAAGGTGTTCCATTGACTAAGGAAGAAAAAACCGAGAATAAAACAAATTTAGAATTAGCCGAATCAATTAGGAGCAAACGCCATTTAGAAATAAAGAATGGCATTTATGGCTTTAGTGATAGCGGCAAGATGAAAGGCAGTTTTATAAAATACTTTGAGTTTTTGACAGAAAAAAGAAATGATAGTGATGGCAATTATGGCAATTGGGATAGTACGTTAAAGCACATTAATAAGTTTGTAAATAATGCTGATGTAACTTTTAATCAAATTGATAAAAATTGGTTAGAAGATTTTAAAGAGTATTTAAAAAAGAAAGCTGAAACACCGGCAAAGAAAAAACTATCACAGAATACTCAAAGCTCTTATTTTAATAAAGTGAGAGCCGCATTAAGAGAAGCTTTAAAAGAAGAGATAATACAACGTAATCCTGCGGATTCAGTTGATGGCATTAAACCTGGAGAGCCTGAAAGAGAGTTTTTAACTTATGACGAGTTAATAGCAATGTCAAAGGCAGATTGCGAAATAGAGATCATGAAAAAAGCATTTTTATTCAGCGCTTTAACCGGGTTACGCTGGTCAGACATTAATAAATTAACTTGGTCTGAAATACAGCATTCAAAGGAGATTGGAAATTACATTCGTTTCACTCAAAAGAAAACTAAAGGCACAGAAACCCTTCCTTTTAATGAAGATGCTTTGAAATTATTAGGCGAAAGGGGTTTATCAAAAGAGAGAGTGTTTGAAGGCTTAAAATACAGTGCATGGCATAATTTAAAGCTTCAGCAATGGGCTATGAAAGCTGGCATATCAAAAACTATAACCTTTCACTGCGCAAGGCATACCTTCGCTACCCTACAATTAACTTTAGGCACAGACATCTATACAGTTTCTAAATTATTAGGTCATAAAGATTTAAGCACTACTCAGATTTATGCTAAAATAATTGATGAAAGAAAAACACTTGCAGCAAGTAAAATAAAGTTAGATATTTAGTTCTTAATTTAATATGGGAGAATATACTAAATCAGAGCTTTTGACATTATCACTTATAGTTGAGAATGTTGAGAGTTTAATTGAACGTATTCAATATGATAGATGGGATAGCGATAAATTGGCTTACTCCACTTGTCTAAATGAAAAAGAAAAAAAGCAGTATACTAATCAAGAGATTAAAAAACTGCAAAAAGATTTTCAAAAATGCGATTCGTCAATTGCACCTTTCATAACAGCCTTTATAAGAGAAGAACCTCATGAAACATCCAGTTTTGATGAAAAGAAGCGTCAAATTATAAGCAATTATATTGCTTCGGAATTTTATGATTTATTAGAAACTATAAATGAAAATGAAACATTTGAAGAGGATGACGAAATAGATTTCAGAGATTATATTATTAAGTATGATTTTGAAACTGATTTATTTGATGAATTTATAATAATCTTTGCGAAAGCAGTAAGGTACTCGGTTCTTGTTTCTTTTTTGACACACAAAAAAGACCTTTCCATTGAATTATTAAATAAACTCGAAAATAATATTTCTTTAATTATTTCTAATGCTCAATCTGTTACACCTGATTCAGTTAAATTAAAATTAGAGCCTTTAATTAATTCAAGTAAAGATTTAGATGTTATTGATAAGGCAGTAAAAACTGTTTTAAAACAATGTTACAGCGAATTTAAAAAACTTGGAGATTCCTTATACAATAATCTTGATGAATTAAAAAAAGTATCACGAGAAAATTATTTGAATGGTTTTGCATCAGTTTATGTGAAACTAAATGAGTTTGCAATTAAAGATCATTTCCACGATTGCGAAGATTCACGTGGTTACTTCTACGACGATAGACAAAAAGACCCTTATTTTTACTGCCTTTTAAGTTTTAAAAGTATGGTGTTTAAAGGTGTAGTAAAAGTAATTTCGGATGAACTTTTAGTAAACAGATTAAGTGATTTTGATGCGGCTTTTAAATTACCTTCTAGTTTTAATGATACTATTGAATATATAACCAAAGGCTTTTACGAGATAGAAATGATGATGGAGGGAAAGATTATTAAAATGAAGTATTTTAATATCCCGCGAGCTATTGAAAAATTCAATTCATTAAGGTATAAAATTGAGAACAAGCCTAAGGATTCGTTGTTATTACTTGATAAATATTTTACTATTGCACAACAAATCTATTATCAAATTGACGGTGGAGAGTTTGAAAATTCAGATGCATTCGAAGATGAAACGTTCATGAAATCATGGAATGAGTTATGCTTTTTCTATGATAATATGCAGAATTTATTTACTCAATCCGAAATTGATTATTTAGCGCCAACCGGAGCGACAAAAGTATTGGACATTTTAAATCCTTTAAATGTCCCAAAAACAGAATCAGTCCAAGTAGTTAAACCTAAAAAAGAAACTTCAAGGCACATAGCCTTTACCTATGCTAAGAAAGGTGCAAGCTTTAAAAATAATCTCACTGAATTTAGAAAAAGCCTAATTGATGGCGGTTTTATTGATAAATCAACAAAACTTGCTGACTTCAATAAAATATTTAAAAACGAATTACCGGGCAATCTTATTATTTGGTCAGGTAATCTTTCGGAACTTTACTACTTAATTAAAACATTACATAACGATAAAAAGCTGGTTGAAAACACTGGCAAAGATGTTTGGAAAATAACATCAAATTGCTTTGTTGATAGTGCAAATAAACCATACGATTTTAAAAAATTCAGAGGGCAAAAAATTCCAGCGAGTAGTAAAAAACTCGATAAAATTATTTTAGTTTTATAAACTACACACTCTACACTTCTTGTTTTTATCCAAATAAAAGCAGACTCCCGAAAATCAAAAGTAAGCTTTGTAAACATTAGTAAATACTAAAGTTTACACAATACTCTACACTCTGCGGTTCGCTCTGCACTCCACTTCCTTTTACTTTTTAAGCCTTATTAGCTTGTAGTTTTACATCGTTATAACAGACAAAATATAGTCTTGCAAGACTCATTTATTAATCTTAAAAACTTAAACAAAATGAGCAACGATGAAAAAATAATACAAATGCTTTCGAGCATCGAACAAAAATTGAACGAACAGACTTTGCTAAAAAAGGATGTTTTAAATCTAAATGAAGCTTGCGCTTATTTAGACATTAGCGCCAGTCATTTATACAAATTGACAAGTGCCAAAACAATCCCACATTTTTGCCCACAAGGCAAAAAGTTGTATTTCAAACGCGTTGAGTTAGATGATTGGTTGCAACGCAACCGTCAAACCTCAAACGATGAAATGGAAAAAGCGGCTACTGATTACATCATTCGTAATAAGCGTAAATAATTATGAAGTGGGTAACAGAAGAGCAGCACCAAGCCATCTTAGATAGGCTTGCTGCAATTGAAAAACAAATTTCTAAAAAACATGATATCGATTTCTTAGATAATCAGCAATTCATTCAGGTAATGAATATTAGTAAGAGATTAGCCCAACGGTGGCGTGATGCAGGGCTTATAGCCCATAGCATGGTAGGTAATAAAATTTACTATCAAATAAAGGACATAAAAATATTGCTCTCTGCCACCCACCGTAAAGCTAAAAACTACTAAGATGAAAAACGTAAGCATATTCAAAAACTACTCAACCTTAGTAGAAGATAAAAGTATTGATGTAATCATCAATGAAATTAAAGAAGGTAAGTTTAAAGCGGAAGTTGAAACCATTCGCCAACTTTATAGCTCCGGCAATAAGGATGAAGCAGACACAAAGAAAAAGCAACTATTAGGTTTCACGCCCTCTGCGACTTTTAAAACACTTCGCAAGGCAGACCTTGCAAGTGTTTACACAAAATTTGTGGTACTTGATATTGATAAATTAACAGATTTAGAATTAAACCGAGTAACCAAATTGACTAAGTTGGCGCAATACACGTATTGCTGTTTTATAAGCCCCAGTGGTAATGGACTTAAAATTTTAATACAAGTTGATTCAGAAATAGAGCATCATCTAACAGCTTACAGTCAAGTAGCAGAGTATTACGAACAGGCTTTGGAAATCGAATTAGACCGTTCAGGCAAAGACGTTTCACGGCTTTGCTTTTACTCATACGACCCCCATTTATTTCATAATACCGACAGCTTAATCTTTAACGTAAATAAAGAGCTTGTTTTTAATGTAGAGCCAATAATTGAAACTAAACTACCAATTAGTAACGTTATTTCAGACAACTCTTTATTTCAAAATGCAATTGATTTTACAGATAAAAAGTCCAGGTATTCAGAAGGTAATCGTAATAACTATATTCATTTATTAGCTTGTAATTGCAACCGTTTAGGGATTAATGAAGCAGAGGCAGAAAGCTTGATTATTAATAAGTACGATTTAGACGAAAAGGAAATTAAAGCCTCAGTTCATAGTGCCTATCAAAATAATAGTAATGAGTTTGCAAAGTTTGCAAAATCTGCAAAGAGTACAAATAAAAAAGAGAATGATGAGGAAGAGTATTTGAAATCAACTCCATCAATTCCAAATACAGTTTATGAAAATCTTCCTGCCATTTTAAAAGAAGGATCAAATGCCTTTGAAACATCTCGCGAACGTGATACATTCCTTACAGGGGCATTAGCAATCCTTTCAGGCTGCTTGCCAAAAGTAACTGGTGTGTATGGTCAGCGTACCGTTTACCCTCACTTATTCGTGTTTATTTTAGCTCCTGCCGCAAGCGGCAAAGGAGCTTTGCAATCTTCAAAAGCATTAGCTGATAAATACCATGAACGTACCAAAGAAGAAAGCTTAAAGGCTAAAAAAGAATATGAGGCAGAAATGCGAGAATACAAAAAACGCCATTCAGGCAAAAGGGCTTCATCAATGCCCGATGAAGAGCCTCCAATAGAACCACCTTTTCAAGTAGTGTTTATTCCAGCTAATACAAGTAACGCAAAAATATACAGCCATCTTGGTAGTAATAACGGAGGTGGTATTATTTGTGAAACAGAAGCAGATACTTTAGGTGTTGTTTTTAAACAAGATTGGGGATCGTATTCCGACATGCTTCGCAAAGCATTTCATCATGAACGTTTATCTGTAAGCCGTAAAACAAATAACGAATACATTGAGGTAGATAACCCACGTTTAGCGGTTGCCTTATCCGGTACTCCAAAACAAGTGTTTAATATTATTGCCTCTGCCGAAGATGGCTTATTTAGTCGCTTTGTATTCTACACGTTTAAAACAGAATCAAAATGGCGTAGTCCTTCGCCCTATGATTCGCAGGTAAATTTAACAGAGCATTTTAATACATTAAGTGTGAGAGTTTTAGAAATAGTTGACTTCTTAAACAAAACACCAACTGAAATAAATTTAACTAAAGAGCAATGGGACAAGTTTAATCCAATTTTTGAGAAGTATTTGTTTGATATAAACGCTTTTGTCAGCGAAGATGCAGAAAGTGTAGTTAAAAGATTAGGTCTAATCTTATATCGTTTTTGTATGATTTTTACCACACTTCGTAAGTTCGAAAATGCAGAAGATACTTTAAAGATGTTCTGTACGGATGAAGATTTTAATAATTCGGTGGCTTTGGTAGATGTGTTTTTACAGCATAGTATTTTAATGTTTAACAATTTACCTAAACAAGAGGGTGCAACAGCTCCAGTAATTAAAAACACAAATAAAAAGCAGTTGTTAGAGGCTTTTCCAAATGAGTTTAAAAGAGCAGAAGCTGTTGAATTAGCAAGTAAATTCAAAATAAAGCCACGGACTTGTGATCTGTTTTTAGCCGATCTTGTGCTTAATAACTATCTAACTCAGCCAATGTCCGGTGTATATCAAAAAATAAACAATTAGCATTTTGCAACTTTTGCAAACTTTGCAACGTTTGCTTATAAAATATATTATATTTAACAAAATATCGTAATTCTCTCAGTATATGTCCATTACAAATCTTACAGATGCATTTGAAGCGGTTCAGGTTTTAATAAATGATTTTGAAAACAATATCAATCATTATCTGTCGCCTGGTTACCAAGAGGCTGAAGTAAGAAAGGAATATATTGACAAATTTTTTACAGCACTGGGTTGGGATGTAGATCACAATCACCAAAAAAACCCTCAGCAACAAGAGGTAAAAATAGAGAAGGCTCAAAGGCAGCAAGGTGCAATAGGACAAAAAAGAGCAGATTATGCTTTTTCCCTTGCTCCAAACTACAAACAAACAAAATTTTTCGTTGAAGCTAAAAAACCTTCACGTACACTTCGTCAAAATAAAGATGATTATTTTCAAACAGCTAAGTACGGATGGAATGCGGGAACTGGCATCAGTATATTAACTGATTTCGAAGAGTTGGTTATTATTGATTGTCGTTTTAAACCTGATATAGACACAATTTTAGCTACGCAATTAAAATATTATCATTTTGCTGATTTTAGAAAAGAAGATGTTTTTGAAGAGCTGTATTGGTTGTTTTCTCGTGAAGCGGTTGAAGCAGGAAATTTAGAACGCCATGTTGAGGACTTACCAAAACCTAAAGGTATAGCCAAACAACTTAAAATGTTTGGTGGTAAATACCAAAGTATCGATGAGAGCTTTCTAAATTATATAGACCAAAAGCGACAGGAATTAGCCGCAGCTTTTTATCAAAATAATAAAACGCTTGATGCCTATTCTTTAACGGAAGCTACCCAAAGGACAATTGATAGAATTGTATTTATTCGCTTCTTAGAAGATAAATTAATTGAAACTGATTCTCATATAAATGCAATTGCGAATAGTTCAAAGCCTTGGGTTAAATTTATTGAAATCAGCAAACAATTAAATGCAAAGTATAATGGTATAGTTTTTAAACCATTATTCATTGACGATAAGAATTTTGCCGGCGCCGATGAAAATTTATTTAGAGAGTTATGTTCTGAGTTAGATCACACGAACTCTCCTTATGATTTTAACTACATACCTATTCATATCCTTGGTAGCATTTATGAGAGATTTTTAGGTAAAGTGGTTACTATATCGGAAGGAAAAGCTTCGATTGAGATTAAACCAGAAGTTAGAAAAGCTGGTGGTGTATTTTATACTCCGAAATATATAGTAGATTATATTGTTAAAAACACGATTGGGGTACTAATTGATAATAAATCACCAAAGCAAATTTCCGAATTAACTTTTGCTGATATAGCCTGCGGCTCAGGCTCTTTTTTAATCGGAGTATTTGAGTACTTATTAGATTATCATAATAAATATTACAATCTAAATCCTGAACAAGCAAAAAAAGATGGTTGTAAATTCGATCAAGATAATGGTATTTGGGTTTTATCTATTAAACAGAAACAGCAGATATTATTAAATAATATATATGGAGTAGATATTGATTTACAGGCAACAGAAGTAACTCAATTATCCCTATTCTTAAAAATGTTAGAAGATGAAACTACTGCAACAGCAAATGATATGATGGTGTTGTTTCATGAAACGATTTTACCTAATTTAACCAATAATATTAAATGTGGTAATAGTCTCATTGGTACAGATATTCTTACAACAAAACTTGATTTAGATTTAGAAAATGAAAGAACATTAAATCCATTTGATTTTGATTTAGCCTTCCCTAAAATATTTAAAAAGGCAGGTTTTGATGCGGTCGTTGGTAACCCACCATATGTTGATATTAAAGGTCTAGATAAAATTAATGTAGATTATTTTTTCAAAAACTATTCGTCATGTGAAAATAGAATCAATCTCTATGCGATTTTTATTGAAAAGGTAATGCGAGTTCTTAAACCGAATGGGTATTTAAGTTATATTATTCCTAATTCAATTTTATTTCAAAGTTCTTATTTGAAACTGCGATCTTTGTTGTTAGAGAAATATTCAATATCGGAAATTATAAAATTGCCGGATAATATTTTTAAGGATGCAAATGTCGAAACAATAATTCTAACACTAAATTCTACTAAAAAAACTAAAAAAGATTCAACTCACATTGTTATATACGATAACAAGATCAAGTTAGATTCAATTGATTATTCTAAAGCAATTAAGATTGAAGAAATTGATAATAGTAATTGGCAAAAGCATCCATTGAAAATATTTGATATTTTCTCGAATGAAAAGGTTCTCGAATTGCTTAAAAAAATTGAGAATAAACATAAGATATTAGAGGATTTTTGTGATTTTGCATTAGGTATTACTCCATATGATAAATATAAAGGTCATACGGAAGAGCAAATAAAGAATAGGGTATTTCACTCAAAAACTCCTCGTGACGAGACTTTTAAGAAGCTTTTAGATGGAAGTAATGTGTCTCGATATTTCATTTCCAATAATTGTAGTGAGTATATTAGTTATGGTAAATGGCTTGGGGCTACAAGAGAGCAGAGATTTTTTGTTCAAGAAAGAATTTTAATTAGACAAATCATTAGTGGTAAACCATTAAGAATTTATGCAGGTTATACTAATGAAGAGTTGTATAACACACAAAGCATCTTCAATTTATTATTAAAAAAAGAAGTGAAGGTTGACATTAAGTATATTTTAGGTATTATAAATTCCAACTTAATGAATTTTTATCATGCTTATAAGTATCTTGATTTAACAAAGGATACCTTCCAGAAAATTTTGATTCAAAATTGTAAGAATTTCCCAATTCCAGAAATTACCAAATCGAATCTTGCAATTCATGATAAAATCGTACAAATTGTAGATCAAATAATAGCAACTAAAATTCAGCAGATTGCCGCGATTACAGAACGTGATATAAATTATCTTGCCGAAAAAGTAAATAGTTTTGAGATTGTGTTAAATAATTTGGTTTATGATTTATATAATATTTCAGATGAGCATGAAAAAGAAATTATTGAGAAGTTTAACACCAAATAATATACTGTTTCTTTTGCTTCTAAAGCTCTCAATTTATATCTTTTAAGCAATTTTTAATTCAGTAATTTTGTATAATAACTAAGACAACAAAGTGGAATTTACTCCTTTATTAGAACCAGGCATACACGACATCTCTAAAGATGCCCTAATAGGACATTTTGTATCTCCTTTTGAATCAAAGGATAAAAGAAATGAGTTAATAGAGCGATTTCATGTTTTATTGGAACAGGTTGAAAATATTGGTATAGCGTTTGAAATATGGGTTGATGGTTCGTTTGTAACTAACAAAGAAGAGCCTAATGATATAGACATAGCGTTTTTCTTTAATCCAATTGAAGCTAATGCTTTAGCTATTGATAAACAAAATGTATTAAAAGAACTTGCAGATAATTCACTATCAAAATTTAGATATAATTGTGATGTATATTTTTTGCCAAATGATAATGTTGGTTTAAGAAGTTATTGGAGAGGCTGGTTTGGTTTTACACGTTCTGAGACGGCAAAAGGTTTTGCACGTATAACTATATAGGATAATATGAGCGAGATAAAAAATATTCAAGATAAAATTGATGGTTTTGCTCAAATGCTTGTACAGTATGAGGAATTACTGGCTCAAGACCCGGCTAACTTTTCAAATCAATTAAGTGTAAACAGTTTTAAAGCTCAGATAAGCGAATTAGAAAGAGAATTGCAATTTGAAAAAGCTAAAAGAAATAAAGAGATAGTTGAAATAAGACTTATTGGTAGAAGTGCCGATGGCACTTTACCACTTGAAATATTAGCAAAATTAGCAGATGGTTTTTCTGGAGCGATTATAAATGCTTCTAACTTTATTCAGTTTGGTAACAAAAAAAGTAAAAGCAATTCACAGTTTATAAATAATACTGTTGATTTAAGGTTAGCAGGAATATCAACCGGTTCTACACGTTTATTTGTTACCGCAAAAAACTCTCCTGATTTATTTGGTAAAAGTTTATCGGAAGAGTCTCTAAGTCACTCATTTAATCTGTTACAATCAAACACGCCTGAGGAATTAACAGAATCAGCATCTAAAATTGGTAAAGAAAGTGTGAAAAAATTAAACAAGTTTATCACTGCCATCTCAAATGCGGATTTAGAAGTTGATCTAAATTGGACAACTCCTACTAACGAAAAAATGGAATGGAAAGGAGATAAAGCGACATTGCTTAAAGTTGCTCAATCGTTAAGTAACATTGTAATGAATGAACCTGAAAAAATTGCTTTCACCGGTAAATTGGTTGGTATTAGTTTAAGAGGAACATTTGAAATTAAAACAGACGACAATAAAAACATAAAAGGAACATATTCAAAGGATTTACTTGAAACAGCTAAAACACTTACAATTGATTCGAATTATAGCGGAGAATTTGAGAAAAAAGTAATTGTCAATAGTGCTACAGGTTCCGAGCAAACTTTTTATTCTTTAATTTCAATAAGCCCTCAATAGATTGATTTGATGAAAAATATATTATCGGATTTTTGTAATTTGTGTTTTCCTAAACCTAATGGAGAAACATGGTCTTGGAAAGAAATAGTTTCGCTTTTCGTTATTTTGTTATTGTTTGTTTTGATTGCGGCATATGTTTCTTAACTGGTATTAAATAATGCTGCTAGATTTTATTTAATGATCGTATAAGGTAAAATCCCTATCTAGGTATATTATATGCAATATAAAGCCACTTCTATATCCTACGAGCGGTTTCATTCCATCAAATCTTAGTGCTAGGAAATTTACTTCTGGCGTTATATGACCTGGAATTGCAGCTTTTATAGAGGTTCTAGCAATTTTTTCTGAGCCTAGCCCATGTTTTGGAGCTAGTTGGATGTTTTGCCAGGTCATATTCGATAGTTTATGCAAACGTTCGAGAAGTCTTATTTTTTCTTCGGCAGTGCATTTATCAATGTGATAATCTTTATGCAAATGTTTTAGGCAAAAAACAGGGTAGTCTATGTTTTCGTACTTATCTTCTGTTATTTTGAAATTTTTGCCCTGTGTTGCTTGTGGTTTTTTTAAATGATTTCCTGCCATTACTGAACGAGCTGCTTCTTGAAGAAATCTTTCATTAAATCAACACTAATGATATTATTTTTAGGCGTTTCAATCCATGGACTTTCTGAATGAGTCATGTTTCTTAATTTCCAAGCAGAAAATTGTCCGTATACATCGTAAATTTCTTTTAATAATTCTATCTGTTCTGGAGAAAATACTTCAACATTAAAATCTTCAGGTTGTGGTATAACATTTGAGCCATATTGCTTGTATTCGTGATATAGCTCTTCAACAACGGGGCCATGCTCCCATGCTAAAATATTTTCGTTAAACAACACTTGATCATATAATGCCAAATGAAAACCTTGAGCGTAGTATACAAGTTTTTGTATTTTTAAATTAGATAACAAATCTCCAATTTCAGGATCACTTAATTTTAAGAAAAATTCTGATACTTGTTTTGATGTATTCATAAAGCGAAGGTAGTTTAACTTTTGATATTTTACAATTTTGTTTTTTAAGTATGTTTTAGTTATATTAAAATAACATGACACACTTATTCTTTTTTTAGAATTAAGTAGTTTATTCGGCTATAAATGAAATTAGTTAGTAAATGTATTAAAGTGAACTTTTTTAAAAAAAATTGTTAAGTCTTAAATGTTAAAAAAGTCAAGTTTTATTATTTGCTATAATTTATAGCAGAATATTGCTATTAAAGATAGTAACTTTGTAGTGAGATTTTTGTTATTTGTTGTAGCCATGGAAAGAAATATCGTTCACATGGATTTAGACACGTTTTTTGTGTCTTGCGTCCGGTTAGGTCATCCTAAATTGGAAGGCATACCTTTAATCGTGGGTGGTGGCACTCGCGGGGTTGTTGCTTCCTGTTCTTATGAAGCCCGCACCTTTGGTGTGCGCTCTGCTATGCCAATTCAAATGGCACTAAAGCTTTGTCCGCAAGCCACGGTCATTAAAGGTGATATGGAGTTGTTTTCCAGAAAATCAAATGAAGTGTCATCAATCATTCAGGAAAGTGCGCCTTTAATGGAAAAAGCAAGTATCGATGAGTTTTACTTGGACATTTCAGGCATGGATAAATTCTTTGGATGTTATAAATGGACCAATGAGTTAGTTACCAAAATTTCTAAAGAAACAGGTTTACCAATGAGTTTCGCCTTATCGGTAAATAAAACAGTTTCAAAAATTGGAACTGGTGAAGTAAAACCTGTAGGAAGGATTGAAATAAAAGATATACAGGTCAAACCATTTTTAAATCCACTTTCTATAAAAAAAATTCCAATGCTTGGTGATGTAACATTTCAATTGCTGTCGCGGGTTGGCATTCGCACCATTCAAACATTATCCGAAATGCCTGTAGAGGTGTTGCAGAAAATGATTGGACAAAATGGAATTGAAATATGGAAAAAAGCTAATGGTATTGACAACAACCCTGTAGAGCCATATAATGAACGTAAATCAGTTTCAACGGAAGAAACATTTGATCAGGACACACTAGATATTGCTAAGATCAAATCTCTCATTGTGGCCATGGTTGAGAAACTATGTTTTCAATTGCGCAATGAGCAATGGTTAACATCTGTAGTAACAATTAAAATCAGGTATAATAACTTTGATACTGAAACGAAACAATGTAAAATTTCATATACCTCCTGCGACCATATTATTATTGATAGAGCTCAAGAATTATTTGACGTACTCTATCAACGCCGAATGCGCTTGCGTTTAATTGGAGTCCGCTTGAGCGGATTAATTCGGGGAACTTATCAAATTGATTTATTTGAAGATACATCAGAAATGATGTCTCTTTATCAAGCTATAGATAAAATGAAACGCCGATTTGGTTTTGATGCTGTACTCAGAGCAGAGGGCATGAATGCCACACGACAAATAGGTAAAACGAAATAATAATTTTATGAAACATGTACCTCAATTGCCATTCATATCACAGTTTAAGATATGGTACAATTCCTTTAGAAGAATTAGTATCCCTGGCAGCTGCATACAATGCAAAAGCATTGGCATTGACAGATATTAATACGGTTACAGGTATTTATGATTTTATAGGTTATTGCGAAAAAGCTGATATAAAGCCATTAGTTGGTATAGAATTTAGATTCAATAATAAACTTCATTTTATCGGATTGGCTAAAGCATATCAGGGCATTGGAGAAATGTGTCGTTTTCTTACACCTCACAATTTTGATAAAAGTATACCGCCACTGTATGCACCCGATTTCAATCATGTGTCAGTTATTTATCCTATGGATAATGTTCCGTTGGTTTTAAAGGACTATGAATATATTGGAGTTCGTCCCGACGAATTAAATAAATTATATCGACCCGAATGGGAGCATAAAGTGCATAAGATGGTTATTTTGCAACCAGTTACTTTCCGTAATGCAGAAGAATACCGTTTGCATAAAGTACTAAGAGCTGTAGACAACAACATTATTATTTCCAAACTAGGGACTGATCAGATCTGCAGAAATTCAGAAATCATGTTGCCGCTTGATAATTTACTTCAATACTATAAACAGGTGCCAGAGATTGTTAGTAATACAGAAAGCTTAATTGAAAATTGTAATTATCACTTCGATTTCTCTACACCTAAAAACAAACAGCATTATACAGAAAGTAAATACAGTGATATGCTCATGCTTACTAAATTGGCACAAGAGGGTATGATTCGCCGTTACGGTAAAAATAATAAAGAAGCAATTGCGAGAGTTAAAAAGGAATTGGATGTGATTGATAAATTAAATTTCTGTGGCTACTTCTTAATAACATGGGATATTATCCGCTATAGTGAACATTGTAATTTTATGCATGTTGGTAGGGGTAGTGGGGCAAATAGTATTGTAAGTTATTGTTTGGGCATAACAGATATTTGTCCAATTGAACTTGATCTATATTTTGAACGATTCTTAAATGAAAATAGGAAAAGTCCACCTGACTTTGATATTGATTGGTCATGGAGAGATAGAGATACAATCTTAGATTATATTTTCAAACGATTTGATACTAATCATGTTGCCTTTTGTGGGACTAATGTGGAGTTTAAATACCGCTCTATTTTCAGGGAAGTAGGAAAAGTGTTTGGTTTACCAAAAGAAGAGTTAGATGAATTGGCCAAAAATCCGATGAGAAAACACAATAACAATAACGTTGTTAATGCTGTGCAAAAATATGGCATGATGCTCGAACAATATCCAAATCAAAGGAGTATGCACTCCTGTGGGATAATAATTTCAGAAGAACCAATCACAAATTTTACGGCGTTGGAAATGCCACCTAAAGGCTTTCCTATTGTACAGTTTGATATGCATGTGGCAGAGGAAATTGGTTTTGAAAAATTTGATATTTTGAGTCAAAGAGGTTTAGGAACTATTAATGATGCAGTTCATCTCATTGAAGAAAATAAGGGGGTAAAAGTTGATATTAGAAATGTATCATTATCAAAAGACGAAGCAAAATGCAATGATTATTTAAGTAAAGGAAAAACAATTGGTTGCTTTTACATTGAAAGTCCTGCAATGCGCGGATTACTAAGAAGATTAAAATGTGATAATTACAAAGTATTAGTAGCAGCATCATCTATTATTCGTCCGGGAGTTGCGCAAAGTGGAATGATGAGAGAATATATTTTTCGTCACAACAATCCTGATAAGTTCGAGTACTTTCATCCGGTATTTCAACAGCATTTAGGCGAAACTTATGGTGTTATGGTTTACCAGGAAGATGTAATTAAGATTGCATTGCATTTTGGTGGATTAAGCGCTGCTAAAGGTGATATTTTGCGAAGAGCAATCAGTGGGAAAAGTAGGTCATTAAAAGAACTACATTTAGTGAAAGAAGAATTTTTTGCCAGTTGTGAAAAGCAAGGACATCCGTTGAAATTAAGTCAGGAAGTATTTCGCCAAATAGAATCATTTGCAGGTTATTCATTTTGTAAAGCACACTCAGCATCTTATGCTGTAGAAAGTTATCAGAGTTTATATTTAAAGGTGTATTATCCTATTGAGTTTATGGTGGCGGCAGTAAATAATTTTGGAGGCTTTTATCGAGCAGAGATCTATTTACATGAAGCAAAGATGGCTGGTGCCAATATTCACAATCCCTGTGTCAATAATAGTATGTATGAAACAATTGTGAAAGGAATTGACATTTACATTGGTTTTGTAAACATTAAAAGTTTAGATGCTACTTTTATTAAACACATTCAGGATGAGCGGGAACAAAATGGATTATTTACTTCATTGGAAGATTTTATTAATCGCGTTCCAGTTGGTATCGAAACAATTCAGATTTTAGTTTTTATTGGGGCATTTAGGTTCACAGGTAAATCTAAGAATGAGTTAATTTTAGCTGCGAGATTATTATTAGTAAACTTTAAACCGGAAAACAGAAACTTATTATTAATTCAAGAACCGGTAATAGAGTATAAATTGCCACAGCTAGATCGCTCCGCATTTGAAGATGCATTTGATGAAATTGAAATATTAAGCTTTCCAGTTTCATTTTCACCGTTTGATTTACTTCAAACAAAATATCGAGGTGATGTGATGGCGGCAGACTTGGTTAATCATCATAAAAAACAAGTGAAAATGTTGGCTTATTTGGTTTCACGTAAACAAGTTCCTACAAACTCAGGTGATATGTATTTTGGAACATGGATTGATGCTAATGGAGATTTCTTTGATACAGCACACTTTGCTAATTGTTTAGCAAAATATCCATTTCAGGGTGGAGGCTGTTATTTGTTACTAGGTACAGTTGAAGTAGATTTTCATTTCCCAACAATTAATATCAGCAAGATGGCTAAAATGCCATTTATTCCAGATCCAAGATATTCAAACTCAAAGTCAGATCAATTTAAGGTTCAACGACAAATTCAGGAAGATGTAAGCGGAACGCACAGAATGCCATATCCACAAGAACATGAAATTGGATTGCCTCGTTATAAGATGAAAGAAGACTAAATACAAATGGATTTTTTAAAATATTTGAAGTAAATTTAAGTATGTGTTATCAAGTAATATCAGAAACATTGGAAGAATTGCGATACGCACTTCACCGTGGAGATTATCATCGTGCAGATGAATTACAAAGAAAATTGGATGATTTAGAACAACGCAAAAGAAAAAAAGTCAATGCTGAAGATGAGCATAAACCCATTTATTTTGCAAGTGGTTTTGTCCATCCAAAACTGAGAACCTACACGAACAAAGAACCCATGGAACCGCAATTTTTTAGTTGGGGCTTAATTCCTTCTTGGGTTAAAACAGAAGCAGATGGCAAGAAGCTTTCAAATCAAACACTGAACGCCAGAGTAGAATCAATGTTTGAAAAACCATCATTTAGAGAATCAGCAAAAAAGATGCGCTGTTTAATTTACGTCGATGGATTCTTCGAATACCACACACAAGGTAAAAAGAAATTTCCGTTTAAAATAGCTGCTAAGAATGGTGATCCATTGGCAATGGCGGGTCTATATAGTTCGTGGCAAAATAAAGAAACCGGACAAGTTTTAAATACAATTTCAATCGTTACAACACAGGCCAATGATTTAATGGCTAAGATTCATAACATTCCAAGAGATTCAGAAGAATGTCGCATGCCTGCAATACTACCAAAAGAAATTCAGGATGAATGGCTAATGGATGTAAATACAGATAACGACAAAAAACATATCATATCATTAGCAAAACCTTTTGAGGATGGATATTTGGAAGCATATACAGTACCACAATTAATAGGAAAAGAAGGAGTCGGCAATTCTGAGGAAGCCTTAGAAAAGAAAGAATATGCTGATTTAGAGCTGAAGTTATAATATTGTTTTACGAACAGGTAAAGTGGTGTTCCTCAGCTTGCGCAAGCAACAAACCTCGCCAAACCAAAATAGCACATGCTTATGCATAGTTTTTTCAAGGCATCTCGCATAAGCTATTTTGCCAAAGGTTGCTGAAGCAAGTTTGTCATGGTTGTTGCAATTTGCACGAGCTTTCGTCACGGTAGCCTATTCTGTCCTTCAAGCAACTTCATTCATTCCGTTCCCTTTCACCCGTTACATCCGCTTCGCTACTTACACTGGGTTTCATTTCACTTCACTCATTTCAGCCGCTTTCAGTCCACCGGCTACCAACTTTTCAGCTCGCCTGCGTAGTCGCTCGGGCTGCGGTCAATTGGCGCTTATTTTTTGCAACGCGCATTCTTGAAAAAAAATAAACAAACCAACTGCCCTTGTGTAGTTATGTGTGGCATAAATCAATGCAAAGATTTTTTGCATTTGCCACACGCTACAGGGGTTGCACCCGCACTCATCGTACCTCTTCGCGCTCCCGTGCTGCCCACCCTCGCTCCACTCGCAGGAGGCTCGCCGCACATCGGTTTGCAAACCATTCCATTCCGTTTCACTGCATTCCATTATTTGCAACCGTTCCCCACGCTAGCCGCAGGCGCTTTTACCTAATAATTGCTATATTGCTTTATGAAATTAAATGTAAAGCAGGAAATAATAGATCAATTAGATTTAGATTTTAAAAAAGCTCTGAGACACTTTAAGAGCAATAAAAATGTAACTGATGTGACGAAAACGACTAACAATAAGTTGGTGATTTGTTCCGAAAAATTCAATTCAATATTTACAAAGGGAAACCCATGCTTATATTCAATATTTACATTCGAAAACAAAATCTGGAAAATTAAATATATTGGTGAAACAAAAAAGGCTAAAGCAAAACAAAGACTTACAAATCACTTAATTAAAAAACATGAAAAAACGGGTGCTAAATTGGAAAAAGTTAATGAATCACTATCTAAAAACTTCAAAATTGGGGTAAAGGTTATATACTTGAATAATGAAGCGTTACGTTACTATTTTGAAGAAAAATTAATCATGTCCATTCCAGACTTACCTTGGAATATTCAGGGCAGAACCAATTCCAAGCCTGGGCCAATATTAAAAAAGGTGAGGGTTAAAAAGTTAATTCAAAATAATAAAAGAAAAGCAAGTTAAGGCTGTTCACTTTCGGATTGCAAGGTCAAGCCCTTTGGGTTTTGCAAAAAAAATCTCCACACTTCATTCGGTTCATATTAAAGAATCAATTTTTAATACTACCTCATTCAGGTAGTATTTTTTTTGCAAAAACCTTGACAACCTCAGTGCCCAGCCTTTCAAAAATGCTTTCTTTTTTCATTTTTTTCGGGCTTTTGTTTAGCTCGTTTTTTTGCTTTTTTCTTTGTTTTCAATTAGTCAAACAACTACAAAGCACAGGTGGAAAAAGGGAAACAAACCCTTAAAAAAAATGTTATGCTAAAAAACAAAATCAAAACCCACAAATCCGGTAAAATGTACAATCAACCGCACTTCTTTATTTTAAACAAAAGTTTAAATTCTGGTAAACCCTTCAATCATTATGTTGTCAATTCATTTGTGTTTTTGGCAGATAACAAAGAAGAGAAAGAGTTTTACTATTTCTTATTATTAGGCTTATGGGAGCTTCGTTTCTTTCGCAAACATCTAAAAGGCTCGGTAATAGAATATGTTCGCCTGGGAGATGTTATTGACGTAATAGATGAAACTTTAAACTCAGTTAATAGTGGTAACCGTTCTTTTTCTGATGTGCAAAATACCTTAGCGCAAATTGAGTCACATCAAATCAATCTTCAAAAGCAATTGGATTATTTAATGCAATTGCGCAAAGCGCTATTTTATAAATATTTAAAAAGTAGGTAAATAAAAAAGCCCTGCACATGGTGCAAGGCTCTATGAGATTATTGTTATGACAGTTAAACTCGTCCGGCATCAGCTTTAGTTAGCTTCGCACCACAGCGTTCATGGACATTAACATCTAATTCAGGCATTTTAGTTCTATCAGATTGAGTCACTTTTGCAGTTACCCATATCTCTTCTTGAAATTCATTGAAACGTCCGGCATCTGCTTTAGTTAATTTAGAACCATCGCAAGTAACTGTTAAAATGATTTTGCCAATGCAAGGATCATCTTGTGACTCATGGTTCATAATTTCAACGTTTTGACGCTCATGTGAAACTTTGTTTGAACATGGTACTACTTGTAGCTCGACCTTTGTCAAAGCTTCTTTTACTGATTTTATATCTTCGTTCATTTTATATGGATTTTAATTAGATTACTTCAATTACTCTTAAAGCATTGTATGCCCCATTTTTTAAAGAATACTGCACTGCGTTAACTAATTGAAAAAATTCAATTTTTAACAAATACACTTTTGCACCTGTACCTGCTGGTACAGATGTTGGTGTCAATGTAACAGTTGAGGCTGTTCCATTGATAGCTAAATTTTGAACGTTAGTCAATTTAACATCTGTTACACCAGTTGCGTAATTGATATTAGCATAGCAACCTGTAATACTCATATGTGTTGCCCCTGTTGGCCATGCAACATCATTTATAGGAGTTAAACCAGTGATTGTGATTACGCCTGTTGTTGTATTTACTGCGTAAGGTTTAAATAGGATACTGCTTAAAAGTGCGTTTTGATTAAATTCAAAGCCCTTTAATAGCGTTTTAGCTGCTGGTGATGTCATAGCAACACCAACGTTGCGTAAACCTCTTAAACTTGTCGTATCGAGGTTTTTGATTTTAGTCATTAATTGTGTTACCCTTGAAACAATTTTGCTATCTGAAGCATTCATTGCAATAGGTCTTAGCGAATCTCTAGTCAACTTCCCTGAAGTCGCAGAGCTTCCAAATTCAGCGCCATTTTCACGAGTTCTGATAAATGCAGGATCTGTAGCAATTCTACTTCCATCGATTGATGTTTTCATTTTTGCTAAATGCCCTTCTTTTGATTTGTAAAAAGTAACATTATCTAATGTTCCTTTTATTTTGATTAAGCCTGTCTGACGTGCCATTATTTTAGTTTTTTAAATTGATTTACTCAAAATTAAATCACTTTGAAGGACCAATAAAATAATGGTATTTTTTGCTTTACTTGTCTTTTGTTTGCATTAACGTAGGTAATTAATCATTAACTAAATTAAATAGTAACTGCATATCTAAAGCATATTTAAAGTACTAAAGTGTATGAATTTTTAGAAATGAAAAAGAGTGCTATATTTGATTAATCATTGAAATCAAAAAGCTTTTGATTTTGCAGTTATTAACACCGTAGTTTCTCTTATATATGTATTATTGTTGCCCATTTGTTGCCCAATACTCTGAAAGACCTGTATATAAAGGACTACAAATTTTCTGCATAGGAAAGTAGGTACTTATTACTCAATATGAGTTAATCTTTCTAAATCATACGTATTCCTTTAATGTCAATAGTTTCACGGCTTTTTGTTGAAAGTTTAAGTCCGATTAATTTGCATTGTGTAAGTGCGCAATTGTACCTTCGTTGTACCTGAATGTTTCGAGGTACAATTTTTTGAAGATCCATTTTCATCAGATTTACAAATTGTTACATGTTGGTACAAATTGATACAATTTAAAACACCATGAGTAGTAACATAACAATCCCTAAAATCTGTCAACATTGTAATTCAACTTTTATTGCAAAAACTACTGTTACAAAGTTTTGTTCATTGCAATGTGCACAAAGAGCATATAAAAAAAACAAGAGAACTGAGAAAATAATTCTTGCTCAAGAGAAAGAATATGTCAGGTCTGTTGATATAGATCTTCAATTAATCCAGGTAAAAGAGTTTTTAAGTATAAAAGAAACGTGTTTGCTTTTAGGGATAAGCCGGCAGGGTTTACATAGACAAATAAAGAGCAATGTAATTTGTGCTTCAAAAATTGGAGGAAAGGTTATCATTAAAAGAGAATCAATAAATAATTTATTAAAATAATGTTATGGGAATATATGTTAGAACAAAAGAAATATCTAATGGGAGGTTAAGCTTGTATTTAGATTTTTATCCACCGGTGAAAGGTAGTAATGGGAAGTTTACCCGTAGAGAGTTTTTAGATAGGTACTTATTTAAAAGACCGAAAAATGAAGAAGAGAAAAGGTTTAATAAAGAAAACAAGCATTTTGCTGATGCTGTTAAATTAAAAAGAGAGAAAGAAATTTTTAACGAGCAGGATGGAATTTTCAATTCTTTAAATAAGAAAAAAGATTTCATTGACTTTTTCTATAATTTAACAGAAGATAGAAGGGCGAGTAAGGGAAATCATGATAACTGGCTAAGCTCACTAAACTATTTAAAAGCTTTTACAGGGAACAGGTGTAAAATGGGCGACCTCACCGAAGATTTCTGTACGCGCTTCAAGGAATATTTGCTTACTACTAAGCAATTAAAAACAATTAATGATTTGCATCTATCTCAGAATTCGGCATTAAGCTATTTTAATAAATTTAGTGCGGCGGTAAAGAAAGCTTTTGCCATGCGTTTACTAAGCGAAGATCCATTACTAAATATTGATGGAATTAAACAAAAAGAATCAATTAGAGAATTTTTGACCATAGAAGAGTTGCAAATATTAGCCAACACCGATTGTGCAATTGACGCTTGGAAAAAAGTGGCGTTATTTGCTGCATTGACCGGATTGAGATGGTCAGATATTGAAAAGCTTAAATGGAAAGACATACAGGAAACAAACGGACAGCATTTCCTCCATATCATTCAAAAGAAAACGACAGATACGATGGTTCATCCAATTAGTGATAAAGCTGTTTCGATCCTTGGAACAAGAGGAGAGTCAAATGAGAAAATCTTTAAAGGACTGAAATACTCTGATAGTAACAATGAAGTCATTAAAAGATGGGTGTTAAAAGCAGGAATAAATAAACGGATTACTTTGCATAATTTCCGCCATACATATGCTACCTTAATGCTTAATATGGGGGCAGATATTTTTACAGTATCAAAAATGCTGGGTCATAAAAAAATTGAGACTACATTAAGGTATTCTAAATTATTAACCGAAAAGAAAATAGTGGCTTCTAATTTAATTAATATTGAAATATGAAACCAGAAGATTATAAATTCCCAAACGTTGTCAGGCATGTGTATGATGTAGACGTATTTCAAATTTTGGATGAGCTAAGAGATAAGTATAGTGGAAACACAAAGCTATTACCATCGCATCTCAAAGATTTAAAATTTATTGAAGAAGAAGAAGAAACTCTTGTGGATTTTTTGACTGAAGATGGTTCTGATTTAAAAGAAAATAGAAAATATAGAAATTTTGTAATTCCTTCCTCTCATAATATGTATGGAACCTATTTAGGCTATAAAATACTTACCATAGACCTATACAAAATAGAGCCTATGCTATCCTATCAATCAGTATTGTTCTTAGGAAATTATTATTCATCAAAAGACAATTTTTTGGGCTATGTTGAATTTCAAATTTATGATTTTGTTAAAAAAAGAAATTTTTTGAATGAAAATGCTCGATTAGAAAAAATTGTTAATTGGCTTGAAAGAAACAGGATGTTTGTTTTGGATAAGGCTTATAATAAAGTAGAATCAAATAATAATTTGCAAGCAGGTAAGAATACCGAAAATAAGAGCTTAGAATTTAGAAAAATTAGCATGGAACCTCAGTTTGCAAATAGCTTGTATCAAAAGTTAGAGCCTTATTTTTCTGAAAGCCAACATCCGAAATTATTTGATCTTATTTTAAAAGGCAAATGTGATGAACAACTTTGCTTTAATGGACAAACAAATCAACTAGCAGAATTATTTAAGAGATTAAGGTATAATTTTAAAATACATGTTAATTCAAATAAGATTTTGGCAAAATGGCTCACAGACAGTTTTACATTTAAAAATAAGCAAGGTGGCAGCGAGCAATTTAATATAGGAACGATTTTGCAAGTATTAACAAAATCTAAAGCAGAACCAGAAAAGAACAAGCGGTTATTTGAAAATTTGGCACCGTTTGTTCCTCAATCTCTACGAAAAGAGAAAAAATCTTCTTTAAAATGAAAAAACAAGTACGCTTTTAGTACCCTGAATAAAAAAGGTATTGTTTAGGGTAGTTCATATAGAGTCCATTTGCATTGTAATAAATAAAAACAAAGCATATGAACAGCAATCAAGTCACATTAAATGAACTCCTGCCACTGATCTACCAACATATTGGTGCAGTGGTGCGCTCCACAACTAAAGAAGTAGTGGAGCAATTATTAAAAAACAAGTCTAAAAGCGAATTAAATTCCGATGAAGATTTCCTTTCCGCTGAGCAAGCAGCTGATTTTCTCAAAATCAAGTTAAACACAATTTACTCTAAAGTTGAAAAGGGAGATTTACCACATTATCGAAGCGGCAAACGTAAACTACTTTTTTCAAAAAAGGAATTGGAGGAGTATATCTCAAAGAGAAAAGGGAAGAGTATGGATGAGATTTCCATTGAAGCAGACAACTATATAAACGGGAATCATGGCAGAAAAAGATAATAAGGTACTCGATTCAATACTAAATAGTATTACTGTAATTAATTTCAGGGATAAGGCTGGCTATAATTATAAAAATGAAAGATTAAAGTCGCAGCATTATATAGTAAATTGTATTAATGAAGTAAATGCAGTTTTTAAAAAGAGTCGATATGAAATTGGTGCAAAGAATGGTAAAATATACCTGTTTAATGGTTCTTACTGGAAACAATTGGATGAAGAGTCGGTAAAAAAGTTTTTAAGCTTGGCAGCAGAAAAAATGGGAATAGATAAAAGCGAAGCACATTATTTTAATTTTAAAGACTTATTAATGTTACAGTTTATTACTTCTTCAAATATATCTACGTTCGAAAATACACAATCAATTAGTATTAATTTAGAAAATGGGACGATGGATATAAATTTATTAGGGCATAACTTGCGAGCAGCAAGGGCTTCTGATTTTTTGAAGTATCAATTGCCATTTAAATTTGAATCAAAGGCACAAGCACCTCTATTTCAGGCTTTTTTAGATCAGGTTTTACCTGATAAGAGTAAACAAATGATTGTAGCGGAATTTTTCGGTTACTTATTTATTAAATCGTCCGTTTTAAAACTAGAGAAAATTTTGCTGTTTTATGGTGAAGGAGCAAATGGAAAATCAGTAATTTTTGAAATTATAAATGCGATGTTAGGAAGAGACAATGTTTCTAATTATTCATTAAGCCAATTGACTGACAATACCGGTATGTATCGAGCGAAAATTGAATATAAACTTTTAAATTATTCAAGTGAAATTAATGGAAAAGTGGGTGCAGATATATTTAAGCAGTTAGTATCAGGAGAACCAGTAGACGCAAGATCACTTTATAGAGACCCTATTATAATTAATAATTACGCAAAATTAGTTTTTAATTGTAATTCACTCCCAGATGCATTTGAACAGAACCATGCATTCTTTAGACGGTTTCTTATTATTAAATTTGATATTACTATATCCGAAGAAAAGCAGGATAAACAACTGTCGAAAAAAATAATAGATTCTGAACTACCGGGTGTTTTTAATTGGGTTCTTGATGGTTTAAGACGGCTAAACAAAAATAAAAAACTTACTTTTTCTAGATCGGTTTCTGAACAAATTATTCATTATAAAGATGAAGCTGACTCTTTGTTTCAATTTCTGGAAGATGAATCTTTATCGAAATCTGTAGCTAATTGTATGGCTGTAAAAGACTTGTATTTGTCATATAGAGAATATTGTAATAGCGTTGGTTTTAATGCCATTCCTAAACTCCTATTTAGTAAGCAACTTAGAAAAAAAGGCTTTGATATTACTCGTAAAACTCAGGGTATGGTTGTTTTAATAGAAAAGACAAATGTGTAATTTATGTAAAAATGTAATAAGATACTTTAACTTTTTATTATTACTATTCGAATAAAAGTTTAGTATACTACTACATTTTTTACATAAGTTGCATTAAACCTTTCGATTTGTATTTAGGGTATTTGTATATAAACTCCCGCCCTTCGGTTGGATCTTCATTATATCGATCAGATGCTATGGATAAATGATAGACTGTTAAAATACGGCGCATCTCATCAATACAATGAAGTGTTACTAGAATAATTAACTATTTACCCTAATCTTAGAACAAATACTTAGCAAATTATTTAAACTTGATAGAAAATCTTCGGCAACCTCTATATTGAGTTACAATGATGATAAAGGAAAAAATGACAAAAAACTGCTCTTTTACGCAAAATCAAGGCTTACAGTAATCTTATAGTCAGCCTCTCACCTATTGCTTCGATGATTTAGGAACTGAAATATTAAACAAGGCCAGTACCGTTATTCAATTTGGTTTTGAGAAAGATGCACAAAACCATAATACTAATTTATTAAAAGTAGCCAATTTAAAATGCCGGAGTTCAAAAAAACATGACCCTTTTTGTGTTCAATATTCTGATATCGAAAAAGGGTTGGTCATGTCCGACCCCAATACAACACAAACTATTTTGGATAAGAAAAACCTTAAAGCAGCGCTTTCCGAAACTCTAGACCTACTCGCTCAAATTTTGGTCTCAGAAATGTCACGCAAGGAATTAATTGAACTTTTAACCAATGAGATGGATTGTAGTAAACGAACAATCGTCAGTCGCTTAAAACAAATTACAGATACCACTATTGTCATCGAGCAAAATGAAGTAAATAACACGCTTTGCACTCGTGCAGAAAATAAAGAAATCATTTATTACTTGAAACCCCTGAAATCAAGTATTTCAAGTTAATTTGAATACCAGTGCAAAGTGCAAACCCCTATATAAGACTTTGCACTTTGCACTCATCATTTACCGATTAATTAAAGTATAATTTCAACGCTGATTTTTGTCATTTTGCGCCCAAATCCTAATAAATAAAACTATATTTATTCTTTAAATATAATTTATGACCGTCCCTCAGTACTTAAAGAATATTAACACTATATGGCAGATAAGAAAGAAAAGGTAAAAGAAATTAGTATTGGACTAAACTGCTATACTATTAAATTTCGTAAATCAGGGGATAAGGAAAAACATATTCCTTATAACGAAGTTTTTCCAAATCTTGATTTCAAGACATTAGCTGCTGATTTTATTAAATCAATTGAAACAAGAACATATAGAAATACAGAGCAAAATAGAATTCTTTACCTTGAAAAATTGCTCACAGCTACTCCTCAGCGTATAACAGGAATCATTAGAAAGGGACATAGTGGGCAAGAAACATATATTGATGAAGTCAAAGGTTCAAAAGCTAACACTGTCGGAACCATAAAAAGTGATCAATATAACAGTATTCCTTTTTTCTTTCTTTTATCTTTACCTAAACCAGAGTCTATTTCAATGTTTTTTTTAGCTCAGAGCTATAAACAATTTGGATTTAAAGAAGTTTTCGAGGACGCATTTAAAGAATTTATTAGATCTAAAATACCTGCTGATTTAATATGCGAATTTGGAACTCTATCAGTTCCTGTATTATTTAATAAGTTACTTGATCAAGGGAAAATTAGAAAATTACGTTTCAAAAAGCACTCACTTCCTTCTAATTTAGAAAATTTATTAGATAAGGAGGTTGACGATAGTGATAATTCAAATTATGAGGTAGAAATGTCAATTAAGGCCCGGAAAAAAGGGTTTGTTGGTTTAAAAAGGAAGATAAAATCTGTTGATGAACAAAGTACTCCATTTATAGAATTGCTGCAAGTTGAAGGGTTTGAATACGATGAAGCATATGCAGATATTTCAATTAGCGGAAGAAAACGGGCTTTAAATTTATCTAACCCCACTGATTTTGCGGCTTCATATGATATTACGGATAAAGCTGGGGTAAATAAAACAACAAATCATCCTGATTTTAGCAAAGTTGAAAAAGAAGCAATTGATATTTTAGAAAAAGACATTATACCAAGTATCAAATGAAACTAATTAACAGAATAAATATATACAGAATTTTTGTAAAGCACTTTGATACGCTTTATGACTATGGTAAGTTAAAAGTTACCGGAAAAAAAGTAAGATCGTTTAGTGATTATTTTGTGTTTCTTATTTCCCCAATTCTTATTGCTATTGGTCTCTTTTTTATTGGGATAAGAATAACGGAAGATTATGTAAATATCTTAATTACTTCACTTTCAATTTTTGTTGGTTTGTTATTTAGTTTGTTAACTCTAATTTTTGATCTCGGTAAGAAAGAGAAAGAAAACAAGATTCAGCTGGGCGATAAGTATACAGAAGAGCATAAATTTATACTGATCAAAGAGATTTTTGTGAATATATCATTTGCAATTGCTATTTCAATTATTTCGATTTTATTTTTATTAAGCACACAGTTTCATCCTTCATTACTAGTTAATTATCTGAGGAAGTATGAATTTTTTCATTACTTAAAAATGTGTTACATTTCTATAACGACAATCATTTCATTTTTTTTAATAATTGAATTTGTACTTGTTTTGCTGATGATTTTGAAAAGATTTTTCCTCATTTATTCTAAGCAATTTGATGAGGAATAATAATTTAAAATAATATTTATTAAAATACAGAACTACCATGAGTCAACCTTTCATATATAATAAAGAAGCTGTAGAGAAAGCGTTCAAGAAATTGCAGGCTAACGTTTATTTCGATAAAAACGACCTGTTTAATAGAGCAAAAATTGCTGAATTACGAACGGTTCAGGAAAATTCTTTTGATGCCTATTTTCAAAGTTTATCTAATCGAATTAAAAAAGGGCCAACTTTTTTTAATGAATATATTGATAAAATCCAATTAAGGTTTATGCCTAAAAGTATAGAGCCAGACAAAGCAATTGAAACCTCAAAAAATTTTTACACAAACGAACATTTAATTGAAAAAAGTAAAGTAGAGAATTTATCTTTATTTATTGATGTTCCCATTGAACTTCACATAATTTGTGTTCTCTGGTTAACAAAATATGGTTGTGGAATTGATGGCGCATTAAAAAAGCACAATTATGGAAATCGTTTATTTTTAAATCAAAATAATGAGTTAGGAGAGGGACGAACTTTATTTAAACCTTATCAAGAACAATACCAGATGTGGTGGAGTAAAGCGGTTGACAAGACTAAGGAATTACTAGATTCTAAAGATGATGCTACAATCCTAAATTTTGATTTGAAGAGCTTTTTCCACACTATAAGATTTGATTTTCGGCAACTAGAAAAATTCATATTGGAATTAAATAGAAGTGAAACGTTTTACGATGTTTCAGATATTGAAACTGATTGCGTTCATAAAGTCTTAAAACAAATACATTTAAAATATAAAAGTCTAGTCGATGATGTTAATTTTAAGTATACATCAACCAGCGGAGAAAACGCCATCCCTTTACCCATAGGTTTATTGACCTCACATGTAATAGCAAATTTTTATCTGATGGATTTTGATAAGCATGTGATTGAAGAGTTAAATCCAATTTATTATGGAAGATATGTTGACGATGTTCTCATAGTTCTAAAAGACAGAATGCTCCATTTAAAAGACATTAAAAAGGGTAAAAAGCCAAATGAAAATAGCAATGAGCAGAAAATTGAAAATGATATAACGAATATATTCTTTGAAAAATATTTAGGAAATGTCTTTGTTCGTGACTCTTCGACCGAGTACCATGTTAATATTGACAAAGAATTACTGAAATCTTATACAGATTTAGTATTACAGCCAGCAAAAATTTTTATTTATCAATTTAATCATAATATGTCTCCAAACTTACTAAGTAAGTTTGTAAAAGATCAAGAAAAACGAAGCTACATATTTCAATTTCTGTCGGATGAATCAGATGATATGTTTAACGAATTTGAAATTGATGCTTTTGAAGACAGTTTAGATGAAAATGACATCAATAAATCAAAATTTAGAGCACAGGAAATAAACAAATTCAGATTTTCTGTTTTTATGGCCAAGCTTATCAAGAGAAGAATGCTTAATAGCGGAGACTATAAAAAAGAGGAAATAGATAAAATAAGTAAATATTTTAAAGGTATATACTGCCTTAAGAATTTTCATTTTTGGGAAAAGTTATTTACTCTTTACATTGTTGCAAATGAAAAACAAAAATTTTTTAGTCTTTTAGAATCTATTTTAACAGCGATTAAAGGTTTAGACCTCGAAATTGGGGATGAAATCGATTTCAAAAACAAGAAACAAAAGTCTAGTAAATTAGCAGGTTTTATTGAATCGGAAATTAAAAATAATTTGAAAAGTCATTTAGAATTTTCATTAAGTATGGCTTTAGGATTAAATCCAAATTTCTTGAATGATAAACCTGAGACTACCGGACTAAATATTAAATCGGATCTTCATAAAAAGTATATAACTGAAATCTTTGGATCAGGTATTGAACTTGGTAAAGCTGATTCGTTAGTAGCCTTAAATGAAAAGTTGTGGTTTTTTAGAAAGACAAGTTTACTAAGACATTCATATGTTTTTTATCCTCTTGCGCAATATTTGGATTTTGTAAAAGAGGGAAAAGAGCCGCTGTATGAGAGTGGTTTATTTAAACATTCAGTAAAGATTGACCGTGCTAAATTTGAAATAAAAAACCCAGATTTAATCCCTTATAGAGTAAAATTCTATGAAGCTGCCCTATTTACCATTTATAAAGAAATTTACACTAAATCTGATGCTAAATGTGTAAACTGTAAAAGATGGTATCAAAATGAAGTTTTAATATCATCAAAATATTTAGTTGATGCTTTTGAATTATTTAAATTAATAAATGCCGCGATTCATAGTTCTTTGTTGACAGAATATTTCAAATCTAATTTTGAGGATGGATTTACAAATGAACTAGACCAAAGTAAATGTGGAGAATTGTATTCAAAACATAGGACAAAAAATTTTTTAGTACACCAGTTATTTTTGAAAAATGGAGGCGAAAAAAGAGAGAAATTTAGGGTTGCAATGATAAACAAATATGTCCCTTTAAGTGACTATGAAGCTAGTTTAGAAGGAAATCCAATTATTAATGAAAAAAGAGTTCAGACCTATTTGGGAATTATTGATGAAATAAAAAAGGTTAAAGACTGTGATATGTTTGTAATGCCGGAACTTTCTCTTCCACATGATTTGTTGCCAACTTTTGTTTCTAAATCTGCGCATAATCAAGTTGGATTCATTGCAGGAATAGAGCATTGGAAAGCTTCAAATATTGGATATAATTTTGTTTTCACAAATTTGCCTATTACTGTTGAAGGTGATAGAGATGCAATACCTGTTATAAGATTAAAAAATCACTATGCACCAATTGAAGAAGATTGGATAAATGGAAAACATATGGTCGTTCCTAAACCTATGCCATATAGATATGATTTATTTATTTGGCGAGGTGTGTATTTTAGCACTTATTATTGTTATGAATTGGCAGATGTATTTCATAGATATGCACTAAATGGGAAGATAGACATAGTGTTTGCGCCTATTTGGAATGCAGATATGCATTATTATAATAACATCGCAGAAGTTACTACAAGAGATATGCATATTAATTTAGTTCAAGTAAATACATCACAATATGGTGAATCAAGGGTAATAAGACCAACAGATTTCGATAGAAAAGACAAAGCGCGCATAAAAGGTGGTACCGTAAACGATTATGATATTACAATTTCAGTGAGTGATATAGAGTTGAAAAAATTCAGAGATTTTCAAACTAAGAATTTTAATACTCAAAAACAGTCAGGACTTTATAAACCAACTCCTCCTGATTTTCCAATTGAAGATGTAATTGTTAGAATAAAAAATAAGGAGTATAATTGGAGTAATATTAATTTTAATAAAAGCCTCAAGGATATTTAGTAAATAAAACAGGTAAAGTGGTGTTCCTTAGTATAATAGAAAAAAATAACACAATATGGCAACATTCGCTCCTCACTATAATCCCCATAAAGTAACAGGGTATGTCCGTTCAATTAATAGCTACATATTCTGGATTGTTTTTTTATTGGCATTTGCTCCGGTATTTTTTCCAAATTTCTGTTCCGGCGTAAAAGCAAAATCCGTACTAGACATAATTAATATCATAAGCATTTTGGCGTTTTTTGTTTTAGAAATGGTAGTTGAGTTTATTCTGTTTCCTCTTTCTGAACAAAAGAGAAGAGATGATTTCTTAGACAATTCTTTTGGATCTAAATTTTCTCCCGAAAATTCAATTGACTATTACAGTAATGATAATATTTCTAATGGTTTGCTTAAAGCAGCATGCAACCTATTTGAAAACTCATTTTTTACTTATTCGTTAATAAAACGATTAAGTATAAGACAAATACTTTTCCCTTCTATAGTTTTAGTTTCCGTTTTAGTACTAGCTTATTATGGTTTTAACAAAGTGTCATTTGCTTTGTCTTTTCTTCAATTGCTATTTTCAGCCAATGTTTTGGGTAATTTAATTAAATCACTTGTACTATTAAATAAGGTGAGTACAATTCATGAGAATTGGATTAGTACATTTCAGATTGAAGACTTTAAAACTAGCACGTGGAAATATCAATCAAATATATATCGTAATTGGTTGAATTATGAAGCTATACTTAGCAGAATACAACCAGATATTTCAGATGCTTTTTTCAAAAAGCATAATACAAGACTTACATCTGAATGGAAACAAATTAAAATAAGATACTCAATTAATTAACAATGGCTTCAATAGAAAAAGACCTAAAAAACCTTGCCAATGAATATTATATTAGTAAGGATAGCGCTGAAAAAGTCAAGATCGAAAGATCTTTAACAAATATCAAGTCGCAGCTCAAAAAAGAATTCAGCAATGATATTGTTGCGATTGAAGAATTTGGTTCTTATGTAAGGAAAACAAATCTTCCTAGAGCTTACGATGAAAAATCAGATATTGATTTAATGATTGTTTTTAACCATAAAAGATTGAAATGGAATCCGTCAACTTACAGAAAACACCTTCTTGATTTTACTGACAGGTATTTTCCAAATTCAATTTCTTATAAGTCTGCGCCCACTGTTGTGTTAGAGTTAAATCATATTAAATATGACCTTGTGCCAGCCTTCCAAAGAGATGAAGGATTTTTCACAACCTCAATGGTAATGTATATTCCTGAAACTGATACAACCTGGATGGAAACAGATCCTCATAATTTCTCAAAAAAATTAGATAAAGTAAACGAAGGTTATGACTATAATGTGAAGAGAATTATTCGTTTACTGAAAGCTTGGAATGTTAAAGTAGGTTACCCTTTAGAATCATATTCATTAGAAAGAGAAATTGCAAATATGAGTTTCTCAGGTGATAACATAGAATCAGGATTTTTTCACGCCATTGATCAATTATCAACTTCCTGGAAGTCAAATACCGCTTCAAGAAAAATAGAAGCTTTGCAAAGTAACGCTGAAAAGGTAGAAGATGCTTTAGATGGCGATGATATAAGGTCTGCAATGCGCTGGCTTGGCCATATTTTGCCGCTTTAATTTATATAATCCCAAAAAAACAAAACTATGTTAGACAAAATAATTCTTGAAAAATCCAGTCAAATTTCTTATTCGGCTGATGAACTAAGTAATATTGCAACATCATCAAATCATTTAAGAGGTATAATAAATAACCAATCCGATTATAGCGAATCCTTTTTGGGAGGATCCTATAAGAGAGGGACTATGATAAGAGGTATTAGTGATGTCGATGTATATTTTCAATATACTGGTATTGGAAACTCTAGAACAGCATTAAGTCGTTTAAAAACATGCTTAGTAGCCTCTTATCCAAATACAGATATAAAAAGAGATACACCTTCTATACATGTTGATTTTAATAAAATTCCATTTAATGTAACTCCATATACAAAATCTATATGGGCACAAAATATAAGTATTCCAGACACATTAACAAGTGGCTGGGAAATGACAAAAATTGGTGAACTCGAAGCTTCAATAACAGCTTTAAGGAGTAAAAATTCAAAATATATTGATTTGATCAAAATTTTAAAGCTTTGGAATTTTAATCATAATAAAGGATTGAAAAATTTCGATATAGAATGGAGAGTAATAAATACATTTTTATATCCGTATATAAGTAGTAGTCAAAGTATTTCAGATTGGATTTGGACATTTTTCAATAACCATGGATTCACTGTAGATGCCAATAAGTTTAAAAACTTGATGATTAATACAACATATAATGAAGCTACATTAAAATCGGAATGGCTTAAGTTTATTAATAACAGTTAAATTCATTATTAAAAATGAACGAATTAATAAATGCTGATAAACCAGCTGATAATAAAGCGCAAGATCGATTCCAACGCTATGAATTTTCAAAGCGAATAGCTTCAATTATTTCTATACCTAAAAATGATAAGTCTTTAATTGTAGGACTGTATGGTAAATGGGGCGAAGGAAAAAGTACAATACTAAATTTCATTCAAAATGAGCTACCTGCGGACACAGTAATCATAAATTTTAATCCGTGGTTGTTCTCAGATGAAAAGCATTTGCTTAACTCTTTTTTTGCATCTTTTGCAGTAGCGCTAAAAAAATCAGAAAAATCGGGAAAGGAAAAGATAGGCTCTTTTTTAAGTGATTATGCAGACGCAATTGGTGCAATTACACAATTTGTTGGCGCTTCGACAGATGGTCTGGGAAAATTAGGGGATAAATTAAAAAGTGTTGCCGTTGAAACTGTAAAAGAAAGAATTGACAAGTATATAGTTGAATCAGATAAAAATATTGTTGTTCTAATTGATGATATTGATAGATTGGATGTTGATGAAGTTCAATACATTTTTAAAGTTGTAAAATTAGTTGGTGACTTTCCAAGAACTTCTTATGTTTTAGCCTTTGACGATGAAATGGTCTCTAAAGCTTTAGCTCCAAAGTATTCGGGGTCTTCTAGCAACAATACTGGCTATCAGTTTCTCGAAAAAATCATTCAAATACCATTGAAAATACCCAAAGCAAGTAAAAAGGCATTGAGATTATATACTTTAGAATTAATAGACGATGTTATAAACTCAACTGGTATTGAATTAAGTAAGTCTGATCTTGGGGATTTCGTAGGAAACTTTGATACTGCTTTTTTACCATACATCGATAATCCTAGGTTAGGAGTTCGATATGCAAACACGTTGGCTTTTTCAATTCCATTATTGAAGAAGGAAGTAAATATGGCAGATTTAATGGTAATTGAAGGATTGAAAATATTTTACCCGGAATTGTACGATATGATAAGAGTTAGTCCAGAATGGTTTTCTTATCATTCATCAAATATCTCAACCTACAGTAGAGAAGACCAGAAAAAGGAAGATATTAAAAAGGAAATTGATAGTGCAATTAGTATTTATGACGTTAAAAAACAAAAGATTATTATTCAACTTTTACAAAACCTATTCCCTCAACTAGATGCAGTATATCGTAATTCATATTATTCCGATGACACATATAAAAAATGGTTAAGAGAGAAAAAAATTAGCTCAGGTAAATATTTCGGGAGATACTTTTCATACTCCGTCCAGGATAACGATATTTCTGATTCGTTTTTTGATCAATTTTTAATTGATTTAAATTCTAGTGATATTGATAATACACTTGAAAATTTCAAGAGATCATTAGAACTTTATTCCCCAGAAGATCTCATATTAAGGTTAAGAATGTGGGAAAGCGAATTAAATTTACAACAGTCAAAAAATTTGTCTTTGATTTTATCCCATATTGGAGATACATTTTCAAAAGAAGATGATTTTCATTTCGCTACTACATTTTCACAATCTGCAAGTTTAATAGCTAGATTAATTCAAAATATACCGACAAATGAACTATTAAGTTTCACTCTTGATATATTATCTAAAGCTAAAACTCTTGAATATGCAATGGAAATAGACTATTGGTTAATGTACCGGGATGAAAAAAATCCAGAAAAAGCAATATTTAATAAAAAACAAGAATTAATCATTCAGGATAAGCTTATTGAAAAATTCAAAGAAGACCTAACAATGAGTAATTTTTTCACATTGCTTCCCGATAATGAACTAAATAGAATACTTGGCTGGTGGAAAAAATCATCTAAGTATAAGGATTTTGATAAATTTATAAAAGAGCATTTAATTTGCAATAAAGAACAAGTTTTGAAATTGCTAAAGACATTTGTTTCTACTATCAAGAGTAAGACTTTAGGAGCAAGGGAATCTGTTTCATATAAATCTGGCTTCTATCAAGCTAATTACGATCGAATTAAAGCAACTATAGATGTGAAACTACTCAACAAAGCACTAATAAAAAATTATGGTTCAATAAAACTAGATAAAGACCCTAGCACAATTTCAAATAGAGACCCACTTGATGATAATGCTATTATTTCAATTTTTCAGCATTTTTTCAGGCAAGACAGTACGTTAAATGTAAAAAGTAAGTAAAATGAATAAAAATAATACAGATAGGAAATTCTTTATCAACATCGCAATTGCATTTATTGTTTTATTAGCGATAATTTTATTAGTGGTTTCTTTAGGGAAAATTGATTTTCTAAATGCTACTGAATCAAGTAATAATAGTACTGATAATGATTTTAGTGAAAGAAAATTAAAACTGAAACATCGTCATAAAAAACTAAAAGAGTTAATCGAACGAAAAAGTGATTTGAAAGTTAAATTGAAAAATAAATTCAGATGGGTATATTTTTGGGTAAGATTTGGGTTACTTTCTATATGGGCATCATATAACGTTCTAATATGGAAGCTTGGATTAGCAAAAGATTTAGGTACATTTTTAAATTACAACGAGGTAGTGCTTTTATTTTTATTTGCATTAAATTTTTTATTTTTCAGAAACCTGATCGGCCTTAAAGAAGTTGTTGATTATGTTAAAAATTTTGTGGAAAATAGAGTATATAAAAAATACTTAAAAATAGAAATTCAAATTGAAAATCATTCAACTGAGGCAGTCTATCTTGAAGTAGAAATGCAAAAAATAGATGATGAAATAAAGATGAATTCTAGTGTAGAAAAATTGGTAGATAAGATTTGAGTTCGGCAGATAATACATATTAAGAAATATTTTAGGCGTTCCATGTGCGCGAACTTTCCTCTGCCATCTTTTGCGATTAAAGCAAAAGGATATCCACTACAATCCCTAACACAAAGCTATGACCATTACGAGGAATACTTGCGTATAAAATCTGATTTTTTAAATTTCTGTAGGTAAAAATATTTATACTCGATCTGCTTTCGAAGTTTCAATAGATAGAGGTTGTCACAGCCAAAATCAAAAAAGACAAATGATTTGGATTGCATCCAGGCACTCTTTGGATTTTTCCAATCAAACCTATAGTAATTATCAGAAACTTTAAGCGATTTAAAAGATTGAAATCCAAAAACCTCTTTTAAAGGATCGTCGTTTAATAAATCTTTTTCTCTATACAACACGTTCCCATTTTCAGAAAACACATAATCATCAAGAATTCTATCGGAAGGATTTGGTATGTTTTTTTGAATTTCGAAATTGTTTTGAAAATGAATTCCGTTTACTACCCAAATAAGTTTTTGGTAAAATAAATCCCTGCTTTTAACTTCTTCTATTGAAATAGATGAGTTTTGAAATTCAATTGTAATGCCATTGTCAGTGTGAATATCTGCTCGATGTATTTCGCCAGTTGTCTTATCATTGAAGGGTTTTTCTCTAAAGGATTCAGGAAAATTATTTTTCCATGCCCGATGCCATTCTGTTTCATTTTCTTGCCAGGAATCACAGTCTTTTAGTGTCTCGTGCGCCCAATGGTGTAATTTGATGCTTCCACACTTTGCAATCACTGCTTTCCCACAGCCAATACAATTGCCTCTTAATCCCTTTAAAGGTTCGCTTCTTTTACCTTCAACAATAGCATATTGCATATATTTATTTACTCTGTAAATTCAAAGGTTTCAACTCTTCACTTTTAATCTCCTTATACAATTTTCTCAGGGCAGCTGTATCTCTTAAAGGATAATCAAATCCCATATTAGTGTAGTAAATGCCATCACTTTTAATAGCAATATCAATTTTATCTCTTGTCATTATTTTAACATTATGGTTAGATTTATCATTGTTTTCGATAAAACCATATTCCTTTAATAGATCTTCGCTAAGCAACTTCATTAATTATATTTAAAAGCAATTTAAGTAAAAGTACAACGGTAACAATACCCAACAAGTGGTATTCCTAAGAACAAATCTAAATTAAAAAACCTAACAACCTTGCTACGTTTTGTAGCTTCCCTCCAATCTAATGAAAATTCCTGCCACTATAAAAAACATCACCTTGCTCAGCTTTTAAAACCTTTTCTGCACCTGGATATCTGCTCATATCGTGATCTTGAGATTGATCTTCCGAGACTCTCGCTTCGGAATTGTTAAGTGGCATTAATAGTCCTGTAAGATCATAGCAACGGCTTACAATTACATGTATTACTTCTCCCTCTTTTTGCAGTTTACCTTCTACCATTAAAAAGCGGCTATGCACAATCTCTTTACGATATTGGGTAAACAACTTTTCAAAAACAACCAGGTTAGCTACACCGGTTTCATCTTCTATGGTAATAAAACAAATGCCGCTTGCTGTTCCTGGCCGTTGTCTTACTAACACAAGCCCTGATACTTTTATAGAAGAGCCATTGCTTCGGTTAGGCAATTCTTCATTTGCAACAACGTGCAACTGCGAAAGCTTATGCCGAATAAAACTAACAGGGTGTGCTTTTAATGAGAGTGCAATGGATTTATAATCTTCTAAAACGTGTTGAAATAAATTCAATTCCGGCAGCTGAATATCTTTTTCCGCGGAAGTATCAATAGGTTGTCCTGCAAACAAACCGACATTATGATCCTTAAGTGCAGAAATTTCCCAAAGCGCTTTTCGCCTGTCTAAGCCTATAGAACGAAATGCATCTGCATTAGCGAGCAATTCCAATCCTGATAATGAAATACCTGCATCGAATAATACGCCTATACGATGGCTCGCTGTTTTTGGTTTTGAACTTTGAGTCTTATCCTTTAAATGCTGTGCTTTCAAAGTTTCTCGCATAGCTACCAATAACTGCGCATCCTCTTCACGCAAACCTTTTATTTCTCTAAGACCGAGACGCAATGCAAAGTATTTTCCTGTTTTTTCTTCCAGTATATTATCCCAATTAGAATAATTAATATCTATGGCTCTTACAATAACTCCATGTTTACGCGCATCAGAAATAATTTGTGCGGGTTGATAAAAACCCATAGGTTGACTGTTCAATAACCCTGCTGCAAATACATCCGGGTAATGACATTTCAACCATGCAGAAACATATGCAAGCAATGCAAAACTGGCCGAATGACTTTCAGGAAAACCATAACCACTAAAGCCTTTCAATTGCTTAAAAGTAGCTTTAGCATACTCTTCTGTATATCCTTTGGCCGTCATGCCTTTTACAAGTTTCTCTTCAAACATACCAACCTTTCCATCTGCTTTAAAAGATGCCATGCTTCTGCGCAATTGATCAGCTTCTGCATCTGTAAATCCTCCTGCAATAATTGCTACTTCCATAGCCTGTTCCTGGAATAAAACAACCCCCATGGTTCTGCCTAAAATTTCTTCAAGCTCTTTCGAGGGATATACGATTGGTTCTTCTCCATTACGTCTTCTTAAAAGAGGATTAACTGCACCTCCCTGTATTGGTCCAGGCCTTACCATGGCTACCTGCATAACAAGGTCATAAAAACATCTAGCTTTCATACGTGGCGACATACTCATCTGTGCACGGCTTTCTATTTGAAAAACCCCGATCGTATCAGCTTTACATATCATATCATAAACCACGGGGTCATCCTGCGGTATATTCGCCAGCGTTAGATCAAGGCCGTAATGCAACTTCGCAAGGTCAAAACAGATTCGTATGCAAGTAAGCATACCAAGCGCTAACACATCCACTTTTAAAATACCAAGGCTTTCTATATCATCTTTATTCCATTCTATGTTAGTACGATTTTCCATACGGGCATTAAGTGTAGGACATAGATCAGATATTTTATTTTCTGTAAGTACAAAACCGCCAGTGTGTTGTCCTAACTGCCTTGGAAATCCTCTGTATTGATTAGTAAGATCAAGTACTTTCAACAGATGTGGATCTTTAGCATTAAATCCTTTAGAAGATGCTTCTTTTCCTTCAAACCATTCTTCTGTAAATTCCCAGCCCGAAGACGACAAGCTATCAATTGCATCCAAAGAAAGTCCCATGGCTTTTCCCACATCACGCACTGCACCCTTAAAATGTACTTGGGTAACGGTAGCAACAATAGCAGCATGTTCGCGGCCATACTTTCCATAAATGTATTGTATGATCTCTTCTCTTCGGTCATGTTCAAAATCTACATCTATATCGGGCGGTTCATCCCGCGCATCACTCATAAAGCGACTGAATAATAATCTATGTTTCGTAGGATTTACAGGTGTTACTCCAAGACAATAACAAACAACAGAGTTGGCCGCAGAGCCACGCCCTTGACACAATATGCCAAGCCTACGTGCTTCCCAAACATAATCATGTACAGTTAAAAAATAATAAGCAAGATCTTTTCTTTCTATAAAAGCAAGTTCAAAATCAATTTTCTTTTTTACAGATTCTGGTATCTGCTCACCAAACATTTTGTGTGCACCAATCCAAGTATGATACGTTAACTCTTCTTGATGTGTTCTTCCTTCTGTTGTAAGACCTTTAGGATAAGTATATTTTAATTCACTTAAACTAAACTGACAGGCATCAGCTATTTTTTTAGTATTGGCAATAGCTTCAGGATATTGCGCAAATAAACGTTTCATTTCTTCTGCTGTCTTTAAATAACGCTCTGCATTTTGATACAGTTTAAATCCTGCATTTGTGATTGTGCATTTTTCACGAATGCATGTCAGTATATCTTGCAATTCCCTTCGCTCAGGTGCATGGTAATGTACATCGTTAAGGGCAACCAATGGCACATTGTAAATTTTTGAGAGTTCTCCTAAACGGAATAATTTTTTATTGTCATTAGCATGATACGAACGTGTGGCACCCAAATAAAAATTACTTCCTAATTTCTGTTTATATTCTATTAAAGATTGTTTAAAGGATTCTTCTATTTCAAAGGCTGCATTTAATGAAACCGGAGGCACCATAATAAATAACAGGTCTTTTGAAAATTCATACACATCTCTTTTATACAAGAAACATTTTCCTTTTTCTGCACGCAAATTTCCCGCAGATAATAACCCAGATAAATTTGCATACCCTTCTTTTGTTTTAGGATAAGCAAGTAAAGAATACCCATCTAAAAGTTCTAATCTACAAGCAGGAATAATTCTTATATCTTTTCCTTTAGTAGCTGAGTATGCTCTTACAACTCCTGCAAGTGTATTAAAATCAGTAATGGCAATTTCTGTATAACCCAAAGCTAGTGCTTGCTCAACCAATTCCTCAGGATGAGAACCTCCTCTTAAAAAAGTAAAGTTGCTTGTTATTTGAAGTTCTGTGTAGTCCATTATTAAAAAAATTATTCCTTATTGGTGCCTGAGCCTGTCGAAGGCTAGGTAAAAAAACCATGCATAAACCATTTCACATTTCCACTATCATAATCTCCTGAACGAAATAACCAATACCTTGAACCATGTTCATCTTCTACGCAATAATAATCTCTATATAGCCCCTGCTGCAGCCACCATTCTTGTTCAATGCGTTCGGGTCCATCTGCTTTTTTTACATTATGTATTGTGCCCTTATATCGAAATAATAAAGGTGGATAATCAGGAATGGGAACAGAAACTTCTATCAATTCAGGAGCAGGTAAAATATGCAAAGGCCTGGGTAGATCAGTTCTCCATTCAGTACTTGGTTTCTCAGATAAGGAGATAGCTTCTTTAAACGAGTGTTCCGGCCAGTAATGTTCTGCTGGTAAATAACGATGAATGGCTTGCACGCCTGTTTTACCTGAGAGTCTGTCAAGCAATTCGGCAATAACCGATTCGTCTTTACCACTTACTGTCCATAAAGCATCTTGCGAACTTTGCAATTCTTCAACAACAGGTGCATCCATCACAAACAACTCAATCCCAAGGTCAGGTTCTATTTGTGATATTTTATTTTCAAACAGTTTAAATAAATGCAACGTATTGCGAGATGGTTTACTTGTACCAATTTCCGTTTTCACAATTACACCATCAATACGATAACACGTTAATGTGCATTTACGTAATCCTTTCATTTCCCGTTGCAAACGTTCACATAACATTTGCAATAAGTTTTTAATAGCTATTTCAATCCCTTCTGCTGTACGTATTGGTTCAAGACTTGGCAAACGTTCTTGAAAAGGAGTAACTGGCTCTACAGGATCTGTAATTTCCATTTCTTCTCCAAGTGCTTGTGCAATTCGTTTCAATACACTTTGCCCAAAGCGTCTTTTCAATGCGGTACTCGGCATCATCATAAAACTGCCTATTGTTTTTAATCCAAGTTTATCCAGCTTATCTATAATTGCAGGTTCTAATCGCAAAGCAGCAGCTGGCAATGTGGAGAGAGCTTTTATTTCATTACCGGTGTCAATAATGCTAGCATTATTTCCAAAATGACAAACAGCCCACGCAGTACCAATTGTATCTGCTATAGCACTTCTGACTGTATAACCAAAAGCAGTAAATTTTTTATGAATATCTTCTAAATAATTTTCTTCACCTCCCCACAAATGTGTACAGCCACTTATATCCAGTATTAAAACATCAGGAAGATCAATTGAAACAAATGGCGAGTATCTTATGCACCATTCTGCCAGCGCAGTCAGTAATTTCTTCGGTTCAGTTTCATCATAATCTAATACAATGAGTTCAGGTAATAATGATTTGCAATCTGCCAGAACCATATTAACATGAATTCCTTTTTCCTGTGCGATTATACTTACTGCCTTAACAATTCGTCTGCCTCTTTCTGTCATTACCAAAACAAAAGGCTGAGTTTTTAATTCAGGCTGTTTGCGTAACAATCTGTCAGTTACCAAATGTGGAAACCATATCACCGCAATCCTTCTGCTCATCTCTAACCAATTTGTCGTTCATCAATTTCCTGTATGATAATTTGTTCAGGTGCAATATATTCCAAACCATTTGGACACCATTGCACTTGCCACTTTCCTGTTTTACCATTTCTTACTTTTAATAATTGTACGTCCCATCTCGAAAATCCAACTCCTGGCACATCACTTAAGCTGCTTGTAATAGGGCTTACTTTCCATCGGCTCACGCAGGCAACAGCATTTTCCGTCTTTGGCTTAAAGCGATGTATAAATCCTGTAACATGACTTTTCTCAACTGCTAATTGTAGCCTTCTCGAATCATTAAAAGTGAGTTCTGTAATTTCTCCAACAACTGCTACAAGTGCATCACATTTTAAGGCTTCTTCAATGGCCCATAAAGTATCTTTGGTTTTGCCTGCATCTACAAATAAAATACGTTCAGGATCTATACCAAATCCTTTTAAAGCTGTAGGGAAAATTCTACGTCTGGGTACAGTACTTATCCAAAGACAATAACCGGTATTTGGCATTAGCTTTCCAAGCACAACAGAAATAAAACCACTGGTGCAAGTTGCTTCTTCTGCACTATTGCTAATTAGCTCATGAATTGCTCCTTTTGCAAATACATTTCCGGGAAAAGCATTCTCCATAATTCCTAACCCTATTTGCGAAGGTTGTTCGGCTGCATGCACTTGATTACCTTGCAACTTCTCAATTTGTTGCTTCAACTGCTCAATAATCGTTCTATCCGCTACCTTTCTCATTCCGCTTATTTTGGAATATAAAGTTAACTATATAAAATAGCAATTTTATGCTACAAATCGTAGCAAATAGATTTTTTAACAGTTGATACTCAATAGGATTATTTTTAAACTGATTTAAATTAAAGCGTTCCCTTCGGGCGGGCTTTCCGTTTCAATCTTTTTGCCGATCAATGAAGTTTTAGAAGTTCAGTCCTGCAATCACTAACCAAAACAAGTAAGAAGTGATAAAGTGGTGTTCCTCGGCCTGCCCCAAAAAACAAACTTTGCCAAACCAAAATAGCACATGACCTGATTAGTATTTTCAAGGTATTTTGAATAAGTTATTTCGTTCTTTCTACTTCAAATAATTTTAGTATTGTATAAATTAAACTATGTTTGACTGTAAATCTAAGTGTATTAATACGTATTAATCTACATATCTATCCATTTTTGATGGGGTTAACATCTTATAATTTATTTGTTAATAACATTTATGTGCATTCAATTCGTATTAATTTACATTAACTCCTATTTTTATAACATCTGTCATTAGCAGTATTGACAAGGAATACAATCGAATGTATCTTTGATTAAAATATTACCAATGAAGAGAAAAGATTTACTTACCGGCGAAGAATTTACTCCTTCCCGGAAAAACCAGAAATTTGCAAATGCAGAGAATAGAATTATTTATTACAATAATAAAGCAAATCAATTAAGACAAAGCGTTTCATTTGTAAATAAGCCATTACACGAAAATTTAAAAATATTAAATGAATTATTAGCTGATAAAAAAGAAGCTACATTTCATAAGCAATTTTTAGCAGGTAAAGGTTTATCATTTAAAGTACATACTCATTATGAAAAACATGACGGGAAAACGGTTTTTGCTATTTACCAGTATTTAATTATTTTACTAGATAACGATCAAATTAAAATAATAAAAAAATGATAGATTACACAAACATACAACTCAACCCTATCCCTCCTACCATTATTTCACTTCAAAAGGCAAATACCGGACTAAAAACTGAAAATAATGTATATAGGAATGTATATATTATAATCGGCTTAAGTACTGCAGTTCTTATTGCATATATCCTCTACAAAAATATTCAAAAAGAAAAAGAGCATTCTAAAGACTCTAATAATGATTCATTGTAAGTAAATCTATCCTTTTTGAATTCTATGTTTAGCTTCTCTTAGGATAATAATTCCATTGTAAGTCTCGATTAAAAAACAGACTGTTCCAAAAGAACATGCAAGAATTGCAAAGCAAACTGAAGCACGTTCTTTACCATTAAAATTCATTATTAATATGTTTAATAATGAAAATAATAGTATACACAGAAACATATTGATCGCAGTTTTTCTAATAATTGGGCTATGCTCGCCATATTCATGAATAACTAATACAGCAAATATGGTTACAAGATTAAATATTCCATGAAGAAATAAGGCTTTGTGGTTTAAATATTCTAGGAAGGGAAATACTACTAGTAAATCATAGTACGCTATCGTTCCTAGTAAGACTATTGTATTTAATAAAACTCTTTGTTTTTCTGACAACTTGCATTTCATTCTACGTTAGATTTATATTAGTTCTTAATTCTATTTGCTTGGGTAGCAACTTCCGTATATTTTAAATTTTCAAATTTTATGAAATCAGCCGAATAGGATTTAAAATCATACTGATTTGTACTGGTGTAATTTTTAAATTTATCCCTAAATACACCAACGTTTTCTTGCCAACTAGCCCTCATTGTCATAATACCCTTGTCATCTAAAAACCAATCTCCTGATACTATATCATCAACAATATAGCCGCCGCTTGGAGTTACAATTTTATCAAGATACTTTTTATAAAAAGTCCCATCTTCTTTAAATTCTATAATACAATGATCATCTGTTTTCCATTTACCAATTAATCCAGCTTTAGTTGGAATTTTTGTTTCTTTTACCTCAGGTACTTTTGTAACTATTGGTTCTGTTTTAACTTCTTCTTTTATTTCAGTCTTTGTTATAGTTAGATCCATCCCAATATTTTTAGCACATTGGATTAAAATAGCTTCTTTAATTCGTTTTAATTCAATGTCAATTTTCGATTCATAATCCAACTTGCTATATTTCTTGGTACTTTCTTCTAAAAAACATAGGCAAATACTTTCTCTTTGCTCGTTCGTAATAGTCTTGAATTTTGTTGAATAACTCATACAATCGTTATATATGTTATTTCTGTCGTCTTTTGACCAGGCCAATGATTGGCTATTAACCGTTAATCTATTTATTAGTATAATCGATAATAGAATGATTGTTTTCTTCATAAAGTATTAAATTGTTACACAAACATACAAAAAATTAATTTATGTGCAAATATATTTCTCACAATGAGATATAATATGTCTCATTATTTATACCTTTTATACCCTAGTTTTTATGAATTTTCAGACATGGCTATTCATATAGGTAAAATAATTAAAAAGCTGGTAAAGAGTAAAGGAATCAGTGTCACAGACTTTGCTGATAAAGTGAATTATTCGCGCAGAAACCTCTATGAGATTTTTGATAAAGAAACAATCGACACCGGTTTATTACTAAAGATAAGTAGAATCTTAGAAGAAAATTTATTTTTGAGATATATAACAGAAAAAGACATCATTGAATTTAAAAACGCAAAAACTCCAGCTGAAGAGTTAAAGGACGCAGTAAAAGATCTAAAAACAGAGATTCAAAAATTGAAAGACATAACCGGGACAATTAGCAATATTGAGGTTAAAAAACGAAAAGCATAAAATCTTATTATTAAAGGTTTAAATTCCTTACCCTCAATTCTTAGTATATTTTCTCTATAGGATACATAACTGTATTTTAATATCTATTAATACTAGGTTATTATCTATCAATATTTATATAACTGTTCAAATCCTTTGATAACATTCTATTTTCAAAGAATACAAGCCTTGTAAATAACCTATAATTCGGTTAATTTTGATGCTTTATGAAAATGAGGCTTTTAGTATTTTATGTATTTTTTTTAGGAATAACCTTAAATGGTATTTCTCAACGTTTTGTAGAACCAGACAAGATGAAAACGTTTAATATTACAATAAATTATGATGATTTTACAGTAAAAACACAAATGCTAAAAGATCCTAAGAAATTAGATCTTGACCCCGAATTAACATATTGCTGGTATTCTTCTCAAAAAATCATCGAAACTAAGGGCGGATTTGACGGAAAATTACTTCACGGCTATTACCATTCTTTTTACTTAAATAGCCAATTACGCGAAAGTGGTGAATTTAAATATGGAGTAAAGCATAACGAATGGAAAACATGGTATCCTGATGGAAAACTAAAAGAAATTACACATTGGAAAAATGGGAGAAAAAAAGGAGAATACGCATTATATAATGAATATGGAACAATAATGGCCAAAGGGTCATTTAAGAATGATTTGTTGAATGGTGATTTTTACACTTACAATAATTTTGGTAAAGTCAGTTCATTTAAAAAATACAAAAATGGAGTAGAAATTATTACGCCAGAAAAGACAGATAAAAAAGATAAATCTAAAAAAGAACCGAAATCTGTAAACAAAGAAAAAAAATCTCTTTTCAAACGTAAACCTAAAAAGGAAAAAGAGCCTCAGTCTAACACCAAAACCACAAATATCTAATGCTAACGCACATAAAGCTAAAAGGCGGAGCTTTATATGTTTCTGTTATCATTTCTATTTTGATTTCGATTATCTTGAGTTTGTTTATTGTAGTGGCTTACTATAATACACGCTCTGTTCAATCTCAAGCCTCATTAACACAGTTACAATTATCGCTTGATAGTGGTTTTGAAATAGCTAAATCCAATTATTATTCGTCTTATACAAATTATGGCTGGCAAAAAATGCCATATAATAATGATTCTGTTCTGGTAAAAAAAATGGCCTGGGGTTGTTTTACCTTAATTGATGTGAAAGCAAAAAATACTCATTTTAATTTGCAAAAAACAGGATTATTCGGATGTTATGCATCTCCAGATACTGCTTTATTTATGGTTGATCAAAACAAACCCATTGGACTAGCCGGTAAAATAAAGGTTACAGCCAGCTGTTATTTACCTAAAGCCGGCATAAAATCGGCTTATATAGAAGGTGTCAGTTTCTCTGATTTAAATTCCATTAAGCCATACATCAAACAAGCACCTAATGATATACCTCAAATAGATGAGGCCTATTTAAAAGACATTGAACAAACTCAATCGAAACTTAATCCGTATACGGATAGTTTAATTTCTTTTATACCGGACGTTTTGAATCATTCTTTCAAACACAAAACTGCAGTTGTTCAACAAGGCTCAGTTTTTTTATATTCTCAAGTATTGACTAACAATATTAAAATCATTGCTTCAGATGTTATTACTATTGAAAACACTTGTCAACTCAATAATGTATTGCTAATTGCCCGTAAGGTCATATTCAAAAAAGGATTTAATGGTAATGTCCATGTAATGGCGAAGGACACTATTATTACAGAAGAGGAATGTGTATTTAATTATCCCTCGTCGTTTTGTGTATATTCTCACTCTACCGAAAAATCAAACAGCCCTTTGGTTCGCGGGATCTTTTTTGGTGAAAAATGTCAATTCAATGGGGGGCTTTTGGCGTTTAATAATAAACCTAAATCATCCAAAATGGTCATTAGATCTAATAAACAATTTCAATTGATGGGGAATTTATATAGTTCTGATTATGCAGAGACACAAGGTAACATCTATGGTACAGCATTTTGTAAATCCCTATTATTACAAACCCCATCAGCTGTTTATGAGAACCATTTATTAAATTGTTTGATCGATCCAGAAAAATATGGTAAAAATTTAGTGGTTCCCAACTGGTTTACTCAAAAAGAAAAACAATACGTTTGCGCCAAATGGTTTTAACAAAAAAATACAAAGGCAATACCCTACCCGAAGTTTTAATAGCGATTGTTATTATCTCTTTTACTTCGGCGTTGGGAATTACCATCTATATCAACATACAAGAAAACTCACAACCCTTTAAACACATCAAAGCCAACGAACTGGCTCATCAATATTTATTAGAGAGCCAGCAAAAACATGATTATTTTGACAATAGCTATAAAGAAGAAGAATTTACCATAAAGAAAACACTATCACGTTCAGATAAATATCCTGATTGTGTTATTTTGAAAGTTACGGTATCAACCGCAGCCGATAAAAAAATAACCGAAGTACAACAATTGATTCATGCCAATTAACAAAAAGATAAAGGCGTTTACTATTATGGAATTACTGGTGAGTATAACTCTTACCGGGATTCTGGTGTCCTTTGCTTTTTTTGGTTACAATCAAATACAAAAACTATTTATCAATTATGTTGAACAAAGTGAATTTATTTCAGACTACAATCAATTGAAAAAAGCATTGGTTACTATTGAAGAACGAGCTCAGCTTATAGAACAAACCGATGAAAATAACATCTCCTTTAAAACGGATTCGAACACCATTATTTTAAATATCACTAAAGAACACCTCTTGCTAAAATTCAGATCTCATACCGACACCTTTCATTTACCATGCAAAGAAAAACGTTTGCAATTTATAGAATCAAATAACTTAACTTCTACTAAATTAGTCCGTTCCTTTGAATGCGACGTGTTTTTTAAGAGTCAAAAATTTCGAGTATCTTTCCATAAACAATACGACGCTGAAAGTATTTTAAAATCTACCTTAGAACAACTGCCACCCGATGAGCTCTATTGATCTGTCTAAATACCAAAACAAACCGGCTAATAAACCTGAAGTAACTAAAGAATCTCAAAACTCTTTAGCGGATAAGCTATCCAATACTTTGAATGCAGATATTGCCTTATTTGATAAAAAATTCGGGGCCAAGCAAAAAGAAGCCTTTTATTCGGAACTAGGTTTATTGTTATCATCAGGTATTGATATTAAAACAGCTTTCGAAATTATTGAAGATCAACTAAAAGTAAAAAAACATAAAGCCATTCTCACTCAAATAAAAGATGATATTATTTCAGGGCAATCCATTTGGGAAGCCATTCATAAACACCCTAAAACATTTAGCACTTATGAATACCAAAGTATTAAGATTGGTGAGGAATCGGGCAAGCTACCTGAAGTATTAATCGAATTAGGTAAATTTTATACTAGTGCCATAAAATTACGCCGCCAAATAATTGGTACACTCACCTACCCTGTGGTGGTTTTAACGATGAGTGTACTGATTGTACAATTCATGCTATCATTTGTTGTGCCTATGTTTAGTGATATTTTTAAACATAGCCATACCGAATTACCAATGGCTACACAATTACTCATAAAGATCAGTGCTAAATCCGGGCTCATCTTTTATACTCTGTTAGCAATAGTAGTAGCAGGCATTGTGTTTCATAAAACCCAACAATTAAAACCCTGGTATCGAAAATACACCGCCTGGTTCTTTTTACGTATTCCTATCATTAACGAATTAATTAAAAAAATATACTTAGCTCGCTTTTGCCAATCCATGAAATTATTATTGGGCTCTAAAGTATTATTAATTGATGCTTTAGATCTCGTTAAAAACATGATTGGTTACTACCCTATTGAATTTGCTTTGGAAACAGTAAAAAAAGATGTGTATGCCGGAAAATTATTACACGAGAGTTTGGCAGAACACAACATCTTCCCTAAAAAATTAGTTTCATTAATTAAAGTATCTGAAGAAGTAAATGCCCCTGAATTAATTTTTGATAAACTCAACAAACAATACTCCGAAGAAATAGAACACCAACAAGCCATTATTGGCAAAGTAATAGAACCTTTGTTCCTTGTGATTTTGGGAGGTTTGGTGGGTTTTATTCTAATTGCCATGTACACGCCATTATTCCAAATGAGTTCGGGATTGGAAGGAATGTAACTGTGAGATACGAATGTTTCCCAAATAAAAAAGAGAGCTCTTACACTCTCTTTCTTAACATTAATATAATTTACTATCGTTTTATTAAATGATAATAACATTAAACTATTTTAAAGTACATTTTCTTTCAAGTGTTTGCTCGCTTGTCCAGCCAGAACCTGAATTTGATTTTTTTGTAGTAGTACTATAGCAATTAGAATTTTCTTTAAAATACTTTTTAGTTTGTTTTTCAGCCGTTTTAACATAAGTTTCTGAATATGTATCTATGTCTGAATTTCCACTATCGTAAGTAGTTACAGTAACACCACTAATAGTACAAGTACAGGTATGGGCTTTTTTACAAGAAACCATTGATAATGTTATAATAGCAGTAGCGAGTATTAATATTTTTCTCATATCGATTATTTTAATTTGCAGTCGTAAGTATCATCTGTATAGTAGCCAATGGTGCCGCCATTAGATAGATTAGTTGTTGAATTATCCGAAACAGTAGTTTTTTGGCACATTTTTTTTGCTTCTGATTTTTTCACCTTTTTATAGGTAGTAGTTTGTTTTGAACTTGTTGTTCCTGTAAAGTTAGTGTGTGTATTAGTACACTCACAGGTTCTGTCTTTTTTGCAAGAAGCTAAGCACAAAGCTATAGCTCCCAAAGCAAATACTATTTTTTTCATAGTTCTTATTTAAGTTATTTATTTTTAAATTTATATTAGCTTACACTCTCTTTCTTAACATTAAGATAATTTACAATCGTTTTGGGAGCAGAGCATATTTTTTAACGTTAATCTTTTATCTTTCTTAGCTCATCCAATTTTAGCTCATCAGACAAATCCCAATACCACCATTTATCGGGGTTATTTTTTTCTAAGTTAAATCTCCTTTGATACGCAATTTTAAATAAACTTAAAAACAGTAAAAGAGCCTTGTTTAATTCATCTTCTGGTAATTCAATTATCTTCGTTAAATTATGAGAGGCAACACCTTTTTTTAATAAGATACAGGGGGTAAATGTCGATTTTAATTTTGATTCTAATATTGCAACTTCAATATCATTATCATTTGGTTTTGACTGCATTATTACAAATATCATGTCAGTCAAAAAATCCCGTTTTTTACTTAAATCAAGAGTTTTAAAGTTATTTTGTAATTCTTCATTACTTACTAATCCTTGACCGTATTTATTAATAAATATTTCTTCTTCTCTTTTCATGTTAATTTGGATAAATTGTTATGTGTGGTTCATTTATACGTACAGGCCCTTTAAATATATCAATATTTCTTGGCGTATTATCTATAATAGATTTTGAGCCTGGCAAAGAATTTTTAATCTTATTCCATCCCTTATTATTAAGGCCTTGTATTACATAATCCCAATCAGAAAAAGCTCCTGCCGTACCTTTTGCTCGGCTTCCTACAACTGTAATAGGTTTATTAATACGTTTCGCTGCATTTTTTATTCTTAATACATCTGATACTGATAAAACACTTATTTCACTTGTAGCAGATATTTTTTCAGCTACTTTTGCACCTTTAAATGCGCCTGTACCTTTAGCTCCAAAAACAGCTACAGCAGCTTGACCACCAAAATTCCCCCAATCATACAAGTCAGCACTTACTGCTTTAACGGCAATACCTTTCATAAGAGCTTGTCCATCTTCTGAGAACATTCCTATAGGCGAAGTGTTATAAGCTGTTGCAGCCATATTTCTCCATGTCTCACCTTTCCACATATCGCTTACAAAAAACTCCACAGTACCAACAACGCCATCACGAACACCTGAACTGACACCTGTTAACGCATAAGCAACATCTCCTTGATTTTTTACAATATTTCTAAAAGAATTATCAAACTCTTTATCATGACCAATAGCTTGTTCCCACCAGTTTCCGTTTGATGCACTCTTTATGAAGTTTGCATATTCCGCTCCCAAATTGTTAAACTTGGCATTAATTTCCATTTGCTCTTCACCGCAAGTAGCGCACACAGCCTGTAATGCTTTTGGTCCTCCACCCGATAAATCTTCGCCGTAAACATTTACTTCACCTAAATTTGTTCCGAACCCCCATGTATTAATAAAGCCCATTATCGCGTCAAATCCTGGGAATATATCCCAACCTCCGTTAGGGTCAGTCATACTAATTGGGTTATTACCCATTGATAAATAAGGGCTATTATGTTGTCCCATAGGGTCTGGGTTATACCATCTGCCTAATCGTGCATCATACTGTCTTAATTCAAAGTTCAATAAATTAGTCTCCGCATCTTTCTCAATACCTTGGTATGCGTAAGGCACACCAAGAGAGTTCACATAATTACGTCCTGGGAGTGTACCTCCATGAGGGTAATAATCGGTGTAGCTAATAGTTTCAGCTAAACCTGTGGTTCCGTTTTTAGCAACAACCGCTCTTGTATTACCTAAATGATCTGAGAGTTCGTATAAGGCTTTGTTACTGGCGACATTAAACACTCCCATACGTCCGGCGGCATATAAGCTTAATTCTTTTGTTACAATTGGCGCCTCTTCTAATAATAAATCTTTGGTATATGTAGCTAACAGCATTCCGCCTGCATCATAGCTGTAATAAGTAGCTTGTATTGCCACAGGTATCATTCCGGTAGCATAGGTTATTTTAGAATAACGTAAGCCTTTATCATTATAAGAGAATGTGGCAATATTATTTCCGTTACTTAATTTATAAACACGAGTCGTAAGCCCCGAAGCATTATATTCAAAACCCTGATCTTCTTGTTTATTTTGTATAAGCTCCCCAATTTCATTATACACGTAATTATTATTATCCGTTTGGTTTGGCAAATTAAACTCAGCGGTATAACCTCCTGTATTGGTAGAAACATCACCTACTTTTAGTAAACGGTTTTTTAGAGTAGTGCTGTAATTATAGGTTAAATCATCTAACAAATGTGCGGATCCTGAACCATTTGGTGCAGCATAGCGTTTAAGACTTTGCATGTTGCCGTTTTTATCGTAGCTCAAATTTTGCAATTTGTATTCAGGTAAACTGGTAAAATTAGCATTAACCCCGGTTGTTGGTAAAACAGTACCAAATTGCGCTCCTGTTAACTGATACAATTCATTATAATCGTACTCATACATTAAAGGGTTATTACTGTAATTATCCGTAGCACCTGTTGGCAGTTTAGTGTGCCAGGTTGTGTTTTTTATTAAGCCTGAATAACTGATGTTGTTTGGTTCAAAATTACTGTTGTAAACATAGGATTTAATAACAGAACTATTTCTCACATAATCGTTATTGTAATATTGCAACATTAAACTAAAGACATCAGCACTTACATTAGCATTTGGCCCTGTAGCATAACCATCCAATCCAGGATCCTGATTAGTAGCATTACTCATTGGGTTATTAATACTCTTTAGCATACCACCTATTGTATATACATAATCCAGGCCTTGCAAGTTACCACCAAGCACTGTTCGCTTTAATGGGCCATGCAAATAATAGCTGTAGTTTGCCATTTCATTTAAGTATAAACCATCTCCTACAATATATCTTCCCCACTTAGCCATTTTTAAACGCTCGTCGGCATCATAACTAAACGTATGGTACATGTTATCTGTTTTGCCTTCCTGATAAATGCTTTGTAATAATTTACCTCTAAAATCGTAAGCATAATTAATGGTTTTGTAACCTAAAGCTGTACTGTGTGAAACTGACCATTTTTGTCTTCCCAGTTCGTCATAACTATACCAGGTTGTTGTATTGTCATTATACGTTTTTGAAACTTTAGCTCCAGTAAATTTTTGTTTATAATTTGTGTTAGCAATATCTATTGGTAATTGTGCATCGGCATTATCATACTCAATAAATGTTTTTTCGAAAATATGACCATCATGATAGACCTCAGTAGTATTAGCCAAAGCGGCAGTACCAATAGAAATATATCCAGTAGGAACAGATACAGGGTTTAAATAATATTCATCATAGTTTTGAAACTTATAAGGAGTACCTCCACTTGTTGGTCCGCCATTATTAGGATCATACTCACCAGTAATAATTGCTCTACCTAATTTATCGTAAACAATACAATTAAATTTACCGCCATTAGCACGTTGTTTGTCATTTTGAGTGAATAGTAATTTATCTTCTTTTTGATCATACACATAATCTACACGGCCTTCGTCTTCACTTACACTAGCCATTAAACGATCGATCTCATCCCAATAATATTTATTAGCTAATTTTACGGGAATAGGAGTTCCTTCGGTAGTTAAGGCTGTTAAAACAACTTGTGGATGAATTACGCCAGACAATGTATTAACATCAATCAAATCTGAATTATCCAGAAAAACATCTCCGGCACATTGATCATACATATCATCATGCATGTCTGAACCATATAGGATCACTTTAATTTCGGGTCTCAGGGAAATGGCTTTAGTTCCGGCAGGTATCCCATCCAGCATTATCGGAGGATGAGCTTCTTTCCAACTTCCATCATCATCCGGCCCTATTCTACATACAACTCCACCAGTTGTTGTATCTTGAGTTTGCATCTCAACATCAAATTCAAAAGGAATAGAATCCATTGGTAGTTTAACAAAACTACCATTGTTTAATTCAGCATAAGCTGTATAATTACCTTTACAGATAAGTTTTTTTCCTAGTAAGGCATATTGTGGTAAATACCTGTTTATTGAATCGATCTTATTATAATAAACCGCTGCCGTAGAATCTAAATAACCATTATTAACACCTGCACTATCTGAAATTAATATAATTGTACTATCGTTATATGCTAGTGGCGGATTGGCAACAAAATACAAGGAATCTTCTATTCTTTTTTCTGCTAATGTTTGAAACACCAAATTAGAATTTGTAAAATTCATTTGAAAAATTGTATCAACTGAATGACTAACCTCCAAATAAATATCTTTGTTTGCTGCTCCTCTGGTCTCATCATTAAAATTGATGCTAACCACCGATTTATCAGTATCGCATGTTACCGGAGTTTCGCCTTGACCAGAAGTTCTTTGTGCTAAATAAGGTAAGGTTAAACAAGTAACATCATTAGGAGCAGCATTACCTAATAAGCGGCCTTTTCTATCATAAAAATATAAAGTCCATTGCGAATAATCTACTTGCACAGATGCTGAAATTGGATGTGTCGGTGTATAGTTTGAATTCACAAAACTATAGCCTAATTGCAAATGCAAACTTCTGTTTTCGTAGGTTCCCAAAAATGTGATTAAACCTGTAGCATCATCATAGGTAAAATCAGTACCAATGATCAATACATAACCCGTTTGCGCATCAATTAAAGCAGGAATCACATTTGTATAAGTCTCTCCTGCTAAAGACTTTTCATATAGCTTAAATGTGTTGGCTTTGTTTTTTGGAATATAAATAGTTTCTAATGTTTTTTTGAAGCCCGGAACAAACAATTGTTTTATATCGTCATGCACCACACAGTTTGATCCATCACCGGTAATACAAGTAGCAATAGTTTGTCCACTGGAATTAGAGTAAGTGATTTGATCTTTACCATCGGGGTTAATACTAATGGTTTTAAAGAGTTGTAAATTATGAGTCAGATTTCCTATTAACTGAGGTTTAACTGTGAAATCTTTTTCTAATTCATACGTACGATAAGGAAATACATAATTCAATTCATTAGTTGAAGGATCGGCGGTACTGATTGGAGTGCTTGTATAAATAAATTTAGTTTCATGATTAGATCCCATGTAATGGTTTTGTCCAACACCTGAACTTCTTTTTACCCTACCTGTAGGATCATTGTAAAATTCTGAACGAACGTAGGGATAATCATCAGAGGCTACTAAGGGTTCGATATTATTATTTTCGCTATAGTACCAACCCAATTTCCCTTGGGTGTCTTCGTCAACAGCAACTGGATGATTAATGTCGCCCGGAGCGTTATAACCATCAATTGCCGAACTACCCGGTGCAGCAACACCAATAGGGTTATCAAAATAACGATGTGTATATGGCTGATCAGTTGCTGCTTCAACAAAATCAGGCACATAACAAATATTAGAATTAAATGAAGGGGCAGGTAATGTTTGGCCTACAGCACGGCCATAACCATCATATAACGGTTCTGAAACTAATACGTTATTCTCGCTAAATAATTTGGTTTGAGATTGAATGGTACGCCCCAACATATCCATATACTCCTTACTTTCACTTTTAATGATTTCATTTTCATCAAAACTACGTGAGCATACCCAATTTAGATTTGGTTCGTTAATGCATACATAATAAGGTCGTCTTGCATAATCAAAACCTTGTGTTGATGTTAAGCCACCTATACTACGTAAAGCAGAAGAGCCTGATAAAACAAATACTGAATTTAATAATTGTTGATTGTAACTTGAAAAGTTTTCAGAAGCTATCAATGTGTTGTTTTGATATAATTTAATCAACTCACTCTCTCTTTGCATTCTAAAGACATCGCCTACTTTATAGGTAATAACCTGTGTTGAAGTATAACCCTTAAATCCTATTTTAACAATACCATCTTTAAAAGAAACCAAATGTAAGTAGTTATAAGCTGCAGATAAATTGCTTTGTCCGCCACTAAATCTATTATATAACAAAGAATCTGCATACTTTAATTTATCGGTAAGGCTTTGATCCTTTACCAAGGGTACAGAATAATCGGCATCAATTTCATTTGAAGCAAATCCTAAAAAGCCAAAAGCCGAATTTTGATTATAATTTGCAATCGTTAATTCTGTCCAACCATTTATGCCGGATGGAATCGTATTATATGATACTAAAGTAGCCGCAGAATCTGGTAGTGTACTAGTATAAGTATCATCATTAACCGAAATATTTTTCTGAAAACGCCAATTGTTTTTTAAGCCTAAATAAACCGGCACAGTTAAGGTATCATTTAATGAATCTCTAACTAATGCGTGGTAAATTCCCGGAGATAAATTTGTTTTTAAAGTCTCATTTCCTGTCAACTCTACCCAGCTAATTGTGTACGGTTTTTTCCCTCCACCCGGCACAATCGCCGCTAAAGCAGAACTAGGAGAATCATAAACGGCATGTTCTTTAATTACGCTTGCGCTTAAAGGTGTAAAACTACAACCAACGTTTACCAATTTGTTTTGGTAATACGATATGGCTTTTAATTTAAATACTTTTGGCCCAATGTTAGCATTTGTAACAGTTCTTAATAAAATTCCATTTACTCTGTAATTAATAGTATTTCCTATACGTTCAATTCTTAAAACATCTCCTTTACGATAAGGGATGTAAAACTGAGCTGTTGTTCCACTTTCAATATAACTAAACCACCAATAACCATTATTATATCCGTAATTAAAACCATAGTTTATATCGTTAGATATTAAGGGATTATTGGCTGCATTATCTATTAACCCTATATAAAAAGGATTCACAGGATCCTGAATCACATATTCAAACCAACCATCTGTATTGGCATTTAATACATTTTTACTACAAGCATAACCAAAATTATTAGTGCTTGGTCCAGTAGATATCAAAGAATCATTTCTTGAAAAGCAATACTGGTTAAAATCTTTCCAAAGTGTTTTATAACCAACATTATAATTATAAATGCTTTTATTCAATTGACCATCTGCAATTGTAACTGAATAAGTGCCATTTGAAAGAGCAGTTACTGAATTTGATGTGACATTACTGGTTTGCCAAGTATAAGAATGTGTTCCTGATAACCGAGGTGTTAATTGAATGCTAGCATCATTCACTCCAACACTACTTGCATGACGTATAACAGGTTGTACTTCTACATAATTACTAAATGCAATTGTATCGCGTTTACTAAAGCTGCAACCAACATCAACCAGTCTGTTTGTATTACCTGTTACACCGGCAAGATTAGCTTTTATTTTGAATGTTTTTTGAGAAATGCTGCTGTTTGTAACACTTCGTACCACAACACCATTTATTTTATAATATATTGTATTGCCTACACGTTCAATCCTAATCCTATCGCCTAGATTTGGATTAACATATATATTTGCTTGAGTACCATTTTCATAATATTGTAAACTACCAACTTGCTGAAAAAAGTAAATACCATAATCAATATCAGAAAATGATGGGCCTGGCGAAATGCTATCCGTAAAACCAATATAATAATAATAGTTTGACTGAAAAAGGTATTCAAACCAACCATCGGTATTTGGGAGTAAGGTATTTTTACTGACTGCATTAGAGTATATATAATTTATTCCAGATGTTGACCTCAAAGTATCACTGTTTACATAACAGCGATTTAAATTGGTCCATTGAACTTTATACCCAACTTCATACTTATAATAACTCTTGTTACTTAAACTATCCTGTGCTATAACAGAATAAATCCCATTAGCAAGGCTTGTAATGGAGCTCGAATTAACTGAACCGGGTGTCCAAGTATAAGATGATGAAATACCATTTTTTAATTTTAGGCTAAGGCTACCATCATTTATTCCAGGTCCTGTGTTATGTTTAACAGTTGGAATAACTTTTACATAATTTTGAAAAGTAATACTATCTTGTTTGCTAGAACTACAACCTATATCAACCAATCTAGTAGCTTGTAAACTTGCTTTTAATTTCCAGTTTTTTTGAGAAATACCACTAACAGTTACTGTTCTAAATAACACTCCATTAATTTTATAATTAACTGTATTTCCAATTCGTTCGACTCTAACTAAATCACCAACGTTAGCTATTTGCAAACTCACCGTTGTGCCATTTTGGTAACTATTAATGTACCCTGTATTTCCAGCATAATAAATTCCATAATCTATATCAGAAGCTAATCCTGTAATAGGAGCAATACTATCAGTAAATCCAATCGTGTAATAGTTAGATAACGAAGAACTCACAACATATTCAAACCAACCGTCTGTATTAGCCACTAAAGTATTTTTACTGGATGCATTAGCGTTGATACCCGTAGAGGTTGAATTAGAAAACAAAGAATCATTTCTGAATGTTGCTCTATCTAAATTAGTCCATTGAGCTTTGTAACCAATATTGTACTTATATGTACTTTGATTATTTAAATCATCTTTTATGGTAAGCGTATATATGCCATCTGAAAGGGAAGTAATAGAAGAAGTATTTGCGCCACCTGGCTGCCAGGTATAACTATACGTACCGGCTATCTTTGGTGTAATACTTATACTACCATCATTAATTCCAATACCACTATTATGCTTAATTAATGGAGTAGCCAAAACATAATTAATAAACGAAATATTGTCGGTATTAGCAAAGCTACAACCAACATTCACTAATCTATTTGTGTTATATTGTAAATTAGCTTTTAATTTTAATCGTTTTTGTGAAATCCCCGAAACTGTTGTTGATCTTTTTAAAACATTATTAACTAAATATTTAATAACATCTCCTACCCTTTCAACCTTAACAACATCTCCAATTTTAGGAGTAGCTAAATAACCCGTTGACCCATTTTCCCAATAATTAATATAGTCGCTGCTGCCACCAGAAAAATAAATACCATAATCTAAATCATATGCTCTATTTGAATTTGGAGATAAACTATCTGTAAAACAAACATAATAATTAAGTCCATTTAAATTATCAAACACATATTCAAACCATCCGTCAGTATTTGGCAACAACGTATTTTTACTACACGCTGTACCAAATAAATTGCTGGCAGGTTGGGTTGAAACTAAAGAATCATTTCTATAGTAAGCATTCGACAAATTAGTCCACAATACCTTATAACCTAAACTATATACATTAGTATAAGTTTGCGCACTTGCACTTAAAACATTTAAAGAGTATGAGCCTACAGCAATGTTAGTAACATCTTTAGTGTTGGCGGCTCCTGGGTTCCATGTATATGTATAGGGAGCTGTACTACCTGATACGGTTAAGTTAATATTACCAACTGTATCGATACCATCGGGTATTAAATGGTCAACTTTTGCTAAAACAGATACTTGTGCATTCAGAGAATTGACACTAAGTAGCAGTAATGATAATGTTCTGATAAATTTCATATATAGAATGAATACGTGTTATTAATGAGCTTCTGAAAATATTTCTGATTGATTTCCTTGTTGATCTTCCGTAATTAATTGAAATAAATACAAATTCAATGGTATTTGAACAGATGGAGTTATCTGAAATATTCCTTGTTGATCTTTATAAAAAACCACTTTACCTGATTGATCTTGAATAGGTAACGAGCTCAACAAATAATTCACATCAATCATGACTGAACTATTAGTTTCATTAATTACTTTAAGATAAAGCTTAGATACGGCAGTTTCATTTTTTAACTGAACCGTAAATTGAGGAAAATACATTATGTTTTCAGTACCCATTATTTCAGCACCTTCAACTTGTTTATAGGACACTTCCAGTTTTCCAATCGTTGAATGATCTATTGTTTGGGCCACAGTTTTTGTAACTGAAAATAAAATAATAAGGCCAGTAAGGTATTTTAAAAATTTCATGTTTTTAAGGTTTAGCAAAATGATAAGTGTTTTCTGTTACTTTTTTTGTACCACCGGCATACTCTTTGTAAGTCGTTACAATTCTTCCTGCATTATCATAGTTATACAACGTAGCAAAATTTTCATTGTCTAACTGTGCAATTAATAATCCTGTTTTTTCATTATACACATTTCCTGTGATTACGGCATCTTTAGGATGAAAACTCAGATCATCAAAATAAGCATTGCTGGCAGCTCCAGGATTTGTAAGATAAACAGACATATTATGAGTTCCTGTTACATTAAAATCCTGTGGCACTTCAATTTCCGTCGACATTAAAACCCAGTCGCCAACTGTTATATTAGAAGCATCTGATCGGGCAATTGTTTTTGTTACCGATAGTGGAGTTTGACCTGAACCTGTAGTACCTGTTAATTGAATATTTAAAGCAGCAGTTGAAGGACTATTTTTGTGAACCCATACTTTAGCCATATAAGTTCTTCCAACTTCAAAATTTTCAGCACTGAATTTTGGTCCAGTAGTATTTGCTGTAACAGAAGCAAAATAATAGCCCGTATGTGGTTTAATAAGTGAGCCATTTCCGGTTACTAAAGACGTCGAACGCAAATCGCCATTTATAATTTCTCCACCAAAATGAATAAGTGTAGGGGTGGCATGAAACTGATCTTCAAAACTTGAGAAAGCAAATGAGTTATAATTTGCATTAGAAATATCGGCTAATTTGTAACGATTATTATATCCCCATTTAGAAGCTGTTTTTCGGTTATTCAATCCCATTTCTTCAATGCGATTGTTTTCAGTATCATATAAAGTTCCTGTAGAAGTTTTACGCCAATCTGTAGCTTGAGGAACTATAGAATAATGCACATCGTCATCTAATAAACGAGAATATGTTTCGTTTAAACGGTACCATGATTTGGTAATATCAGCATTCTCATATTTATTATTAGAATTACTATACTGTCGCGTAGGGTAAGAATTTGAATAAGTTACGTAAGAATCAGCGATCACAAATTTATCTCTTTTAACAATCTTAGATCCAACACTTAAACTAGGTTGATTTTTATAAATCTCATTTTGTGTTTTTAACCCTAAAACTGAATACGTTGATGTAGCGTAAGCTAATGTTTTGAAATTTGTAAAAGTTCCTTTTGTTGGATCGGTTGTTTTGGTTTGCACAGGCATTCCTGTATATGGATCTCTGAATTGAACATCACTCGTGAAATTAATGCCATTATTAGTAGTAATTGTACTTTTTAAATAACAACTGTAGTTATTATTTTCCGAAAAACTATAGTTGTAAGTATCAGTACTCGTCAACTTTAGTACCGCTGTACAGCCGGAATAAATACCTTGGCTTATCGTACGAGTTATGTAATCATAAAACTCATCCTTTTCAGGAGGTGACATATTTATGAATTTTTCGCGGATATAATTATTTGCTTCATAAATATAATGGGTAGAATTTACTAAAATGCCATTAGCGTTTAATACCTCTGTTTTAGCAAGTTTGCCAAGCAAGACAACATTACTATTTGACAAAGCTAAATCCATAAGAATTTGACTAAAATAATTTTTTCCATCCCATCCTGCTCCTGATGCACTGGTAAAATAACTACCCGCCGACTGATAACAATCAGTCCCACTTGGTCCACCGGCAGATACAATTTGCGCGTTTAAGGACTTAGGTAGAGTGCTAACAGACACTCGAGTATTATTTGTAGTAATAATTGGATTAGGGATTACTGAATTATTATATGATTGAACAATGGAGCCTGAATTTTCTCCATTTTGATTGACAGATGATTGCGTAAAATTATCATAACCTACTAATCCATTTAACGATGAATTCAGGTTTGTTTTATTATTAAAAACTAAATCAAAATTAGATGGCCCTGAAATTGAAGAAAATACTATAGGCTTAGGCACAACAGGGCAATAACCTGCGCCATAAGTAAATTTTTGTGAATAAGTATCATTTTTAAACGGTTCCACAACATCAATTTGTTTAACCCTAACACCTCCGCCATATAAATAATCTCTAAACGCAACTAAATAATTCATTCCATAGTCATTAGTGTATTGCTCAGAATAAGTATCTGTGGTTAATTTACAGATCATCGTATATTCAGATTGAATTCCAATAAAATTATTTCCATTAGTATTTCCACATCTAATTAATCTCTTAGTTGCTGGCGGAGAATAAGAACTATTTCCGCCATTGTAAATAATAGTTGCAGGCGTACAAGTTCCAATTTTATTTAAAACAAGATAATTACCCGCATAACCAGCTGATAAACTGGCGTTAATATCTGAATCATAATAACTAATTGTATTATTAGTCTGATTCATGGAGCTTATTGGAAAAATGATATATGGCTTTGTTGAGGCAAATGGTTGTTGAGAAAATAAAGGAATGGGATAAAATAACGGTTCGTCACTAAACCCTTCTTTATGATACATATCCGATTCATATTGAATTTTAATTTTTCCACCTAAAGAGGTATTAATTTCTTTTAAAGACCATGCATCTACATCATCTTTAGAAGCTAATGTAACATAATGGCTATCTATGTAATCTTTTTTGTGATAACCCCACAGATCATATTTATCAGCATTAAAATCGGGATTTTTTAAAGAGTTCGCCTCATCATATCCAAAATCTATTGATGGAGTTATTTTTTCAGCATTTAAATCATAATAATTGATTTTTTTCAAAGTTAGTTTTCCACTAGTATTATCTGAGGGAGAAGTGACAGAATAAATGTTTTTGCAAACAATATTATTTCCATTTACAGAATTATATTGAGTAGAACCATATTCATTTGTTGTTAAAAACGAATTATTAATATTTCCTGTGTATTTTTTCGCTAAAGAATAATCAGTCACCAACTCAACTGTTTTTAAAGCTGCAACATCAATCAAAGATTTATTTGTATTATAACGAGATATATTTACAAAATTAACGTCATTCATTGCTGATGAACATGTAGCGTAATCAAATCTTGTATCTAAATCAGCGCCGGTCAATGATCCTGAATTAATCAATAACCCTTTATCTTCATTTCTTAGTAAAACAATTCTGTCTAACTTTAAAGAAGCTATTGGTTTATTAGAAGAATTATAGACGTTATTATAACTCTGTTCATCTTTTCTTATACTCTTTATAAAGAAAGCCGTATGACTCGCCGTTTGAATATAGTTTAAAGCATAAACCTGAGAATGACCTTTTGAAATTGAATTTTGTCTTGAATATCTTGTATAGGTAGCAGAGCTTTGAGCAAAATTCACCATTTTAGGTGACAACAAGGCATCTGATTTAAAGCCATATCTCATTGATGACCACATATAATCATTACTCCAAAGTGAATAATTATACCCTATCCAGTAACCGCTATCACCTTCATCTGCGGTATAATTACCATTTACATCTTGATAATCAGGGCCAGTAACAGCGGTCAATTTCCAACTTGACGCATACTGTTTAGGTGAATAATATAAATGAGTGGAATTATTATTCCAGTTGTAATTAATTTCTTCGAACGAATAAACCGGTAAAGAATAATGATAAGTGATCCCAGAAGCATCGGTTACCTGAAAGGCTCCAATTAAATCCTGATCATGGCTTGCAGATGGTCTTCTAACTGTTGATGTATTTGTAATTGGTTGAAAATCTAAATAACCGGAAGTTGTACCAGCATTATATAAGTTAGCGTTATTGTTTATTTCAGCATTGGTAAAATAACGCACACGTACACCGCTATGCATTTGATTGGTGGATTGATTTACTAAACTAGAATTTGTGTAAGTTGTTTGAGTAACAGTTTGAGCATTAGAATTTTCAAAATGAAACTGTGCTTTCCTGTTATTTGTACTAAGTCCTGTAGCATAATACCAGGCTTTTTTATGTATATTGACTGATCCTAAAAAATAGGGTTTAATTGTTCCGCTCAGTCCTCCAGAAACATAATATTGATCATAAGCCAAACTTGTATGAGGTGCAGTATGGCGTTTAAAGCGATATTGATTATTAGACGATGGATCCCATGCTTGAGTAGAACATGCTGTAACGCCTAAAGTAACACCTGTTGAATTTATTTGCGCTTGAGCTATCATATCACATCTTTTAGTAGCCGGGATATTGTAGCTAATTGCCTTATGGTCAGATTCTTTCCATCCAGTTACTGAATTATCAAAAGTGGGAATGTTATTAATATTATTATTATACAAGCTTCCAAATTTTGCAATATATTCATTTATTCCAGTCAAATTTTTGGTATTGCTATTATATGTTTCTTTACCGTTATGATCATCAGGAGCACCAACTACCTGACGGGTAATTTCACCTGGATTATAATCCCAACCTAAACCAATCCAAGATGCTTTTTGATTCACTCCAATACCGGCTTTGTAACCAACACTCACAGAAACACTTTCACCATTGGGTCCAGGCACTGTAACTAAAGGAACGCTATATCTGAAATCTCCGGTATAGCCATCCACCATTGAACTCGCAGATGCTGCCACAGGCGAGCCTCCGCCTGATGACAAAACTCGTAAAGATGTTGAATACCCTTTTAATGGAGTTATTAATTGAGTTAAAATATTAAGTAAGCAAAAAATCGCGATACTGCGTTTGGATTTTCGAAAAGAATGTAAAAGCATAAAATTTCTTAATTGATGTGGCGAAAGTAATTTTAATAATCAACCTCGCAAATTGTTTTTATTAATAGGTGTTTATAAAAAATCATCCCACTAAGTATAAATACTTAGTGTTTTTAGATTAATCTATTTTTTTACGTGTTTAATCGTCATATTTTATATTTAAAAAGTGTGTAAAATAAAAATATGTGCAAAATTAATTGAAGAAATAGTTATAGCACTACCGTTAAAAGGATATTTAGCACAAAATTATTTTTTGATGACTACCAACTTCATGTTAATTTAATTGACACAAGGTAAATTAACAGCTCAGGACATTACAGACTTTGCTTAATAACTTTTGAAGATTAAATAAAGGTAAGGGCGAATCCCCTTCTTGAAGTGTTTATTTACTCAGGCGACAAAATGAACACTAAGGTTATTAAACGCCTTGTAATTTGGCTTTTGCGGCTTTGTTGAATAAAAAGCGGGGGTGAATACCCCCCGTAACGTCTCTAAAGAAGAAAATAAACTATTGAAAAAGAGTGGTTTAAATGCGGTTAAAACACATAAGTGATAAAGTGAACATTACCAACCTATTTTTTGATGACAAATTTGTCTTTTCCCTTCAGCAGCGTAATGCTCTCGCTAGTGATTTGCTTAATGATAAACCCTTCGACCATATCATTTTGTCTGGCGAAAATTGATTTACCATTAATATTAAGCATAGCTGTTGAAATACCTTTATTACTATTTTTAATTAAACCCAAATATTTTATATCAACTGTAGACGAAACTATAGTAGTTTTTAAATTTGCATGGTTTGAGTTAGGATTCTTTACATTATTGTCATTAGTCTTATATGAAGACTGCGATCTTGTAGAAGAGAAATTTCCATTCTTTAAAAAAGGATCATGATAATTTAAATTTAAAACAAGGCTATCTTCTTTTAGGGGTTCATTGATTTTATTTATGTGAGAATCTTCGTGCGTCAATTCCATGTCGTCATCACCTTGTAATGCCGTATATACTTTATAGCCTACATAACCCCAGGCAATGAGGTTAACAATGATCAATAAATATAATTTAGACTTTTTTCCCAATTTAATATAAGTATAAACGTTTGGATTGATTTGGTGTAGAAATATTCCCCACAGAATCAACGGAACTTACACGCCACCAAACCGGCACAGAAGTATTGGAATAACTATAAATTGCATTTATTCTTATTGGAGTGGCGCTAGTTACATTTTGAGTTCCTAAAACACTTGAAAAGCTACTGTCTGAGCTAATAGATATAATGTCGTATTCAATATCTGAACTAGAAACATTTCTATTCCATTTTAAATAGGTTGTATCCCTAACATTAGCCCCATATGTGTTCGGAGATAATATTGATGCTAAAAAAGGAGGCTTATGATCAATTCTCAAACTTCTTATCGTATTATTTTGAGTTTCACTAAACGAGTTAGATGCTTTCACTTGCCAAGTATATGTCTCTTCTGCACCATTTACAGTTGAGAAAGAATAAGAGTGACTGCTGCTTGTAATATTAGGAATAGTTGTAACGGAATTAGTAAGGGTATTCGTTAATTTTAGTTCGTAATGGGTGGCAGATGGAATCAAACTCCATGAGAAAGTTATATTATTATTTGCAGTAACCGTTTTATTAACTGGGCTAAGCAACCCAACGGATAGAAGATTTAAATTACTAGTTGTATCAATCACTAGGGTTCTTGTTATGTAATCTGTGCTACCTGCATTATTAAATGCTTTTATTCTCCATTGATATGTCCCGGGAGTAAAGGTCTGAATGAACTTTGTTCCCATAACATTAGTATCTAAAATTAATTGTTGTACAGAATTAAAATTAGGTTTAACGATTTGCAAATTATACTTCTCAGCTCCATCAACTTCATCCCACCAAAACGTAATAGTATTATATGGCGTAACCAAATTATCTGCTGGAGAAACAATTGTTACTGTTTCATTTTCAATATTTTTGGTAATAAAATCTTTGGAACAAGACCCTACCATTAATATGATAAATAAGATTAAAAAATATTTAAAAACTATTTTCATTGTAATTCTGATTAATGTTTATTTGAATTAAGATCTTGTTGTTTGAAAGACTGAGTAACCAATGCTAAAAACAAATTGGTTTGTTTTGTTTGTAGATCCTTGGTGCTATAAAATTTAACTGAAACTACTTTAGCTGTATAATTATATTGTTTCTCCATAGAATGTAACAATTGCAGCAAGTGATTAAAATCACCTTTAATCACAAATTTGTTGGTTTGTACATTTAACTCGGAACTTGAATAAAATGATTTTTCAGGAATCTCAGTGACAATACAATTATTTTGTTCAGCAAAGTCTGATATAAAAGCGGTTAACTGGTCTCTGATAGAACTTGAATCAGAAGCGTTATAAGCTTTATCCAATAATGCCATCTGTGATTGCAAAACCGGAATCTCTTTTTCCTTCTCTTTTAACCAAGCTAATTTTTCTTGTTTAATTTTAGTTTCTTTAAATAAAGTAAATGTTTTTGTGAAAACTATATTATACGCTAGTATCATAAACAAGAAAAAGCCACCAATAATAGCGTATACTTTTTTGGGATATGTCAGATTCTGCCACATATTACTCGGTTTCCAACTTTAACACAAAATTAGGTAAATGGCCTTCTGAGTTGAAAATAAAATTCTCTAAATTCACTGACTTCACAAAACTTTGACTCTTCAGGACATTTACCCATTCATTTAATATCAAGCTTTTATTGCAATTTCCTTTAATGATTAATTGACGTTCGTGAAAATCCATTAAACTATCTTCCTCCGTTTCACCAATCTCAGGGTTAAAATACATTTCTCTCAATACAATATCATTGGGCAATGAAGCTGCTATTTTATCTGCAAATATTGATAGTTTCTTATTATCAAATATTCCTGTTTGCTCAATAAGATTTTTCTTTTTTTGATAGTTTTCTAATAACTGGGTAATTTGGGCGTTCTTGGATTCATATAAGTTCAATTCAACTTGTAAAACAGAATCCTCTTCAAACTTTTGAAAAAACAATACAGAGTTAACCCCGCTAATGACAAATAATATTGTAATAAATGTAAAGAGTAAAACTCTAATTTTTAATTTCTCAGAATGCTTAGATGAGAGATTATTGATATTAACATCATCAGAAATGAAATTTTGCTGTCTAGTTAAATAATTAAAGCTTGAAGCAAAGGAAATTGTTTGCTGAACTTCAATTTTCAAATCACCAACGGTTAATGGCTCCTGTGTATTAGCTACTATATTAGCGACAACTGATTCAACGTAACCATTCACTAGATCCAATTGATAAAGGGATGTATAAAGTCGGTTATGAGAAACCGTTAAGCCCGACAAAGAATTGCAAACCATAGGACCTATAAACACATTCACACATTCTGCTTTTTGTAAAGCAAGTTGTTTTATTAAATCATCTACCTGTTCTTTTCTGCAAATACTCAAATAACCAGACTGGGTTTCATTCTTATAGAACTGTACATAAAACTCATTAGCATTAACTGTCTGCAAATGTTGTTTTACGAGATCATTTAATTGCAACGAATCATTTTCACTAAAAATAACTTTTTTAGAAATCACACCTTTGCCAGTTATACTTAATACAATAGGGGCGTTTGATTTCTTAGCAATTTTACAAATTTCACTGATGTCTTTTGTTTGCCCTTTTACTACAAATTCAACTTTATTTTTTTTTGTCTGTAAAACTGAGTAATTAAAAATAAGGCCTGTTTCTTCAAACACACATTCAACGCCACACACAGATGACTTTGTTAAGTAGGATTTAGGTATCCATCGTTCCCACCACATAGTTAATTAGCTATAAATAATGGTTGGTTTAATAAAAATGGTCAACTTGTTTTCAGATTTACTTTTTGTGCGATTTCCGAAAATCCATTTTAATACAGGAACTCTTGATATTAAAGGAAGACCTCTTCCAGTATTATTTGTTGAATTTTCCTCTAATCCGCCTAGCATAATCATTTCTCCATTCTTCACTCTAATTAATGATTGAAAATCCCTATTAAGCTTCCCGGGAGGACCAGTATCGCCTATACGTTCCGTAAAAGAAGATTGAGCAACGCCAATATTCATAGTTATTTGTTCATCACCGGAAACCTGCGGATTAATAGTTATAGCTAAATCTGCATTTAATTCTTTATAATTTTGAGTTTGTGCAATGCTTGAATTAACGGCAGATGTATTTACTATATTATTTTGAACCTCTAAATAATAAACTGTGCTTCCAACTTTTAAAGTAGCAGCATGTCCATTTAAAGTAGCAATTTGTGGGGTAGAACGTATTTTTAAGGCTCCTTGTTCCTCTAAAGCTTTTAGAGATAAATAAAAATTCGGAGTAACATTTCCCAAATTTATGACACCTAAACCATTTATACCACTAATGATATTATTAATTGCAGCAGCATTTAAAGAAAGATCTATTTGCGGAACTAAAGTTCCATTGATAGCAGCCGCTGGTTTTGTACCTAAACCTGCCGAAATACCTGTAGAAATAGTATTACTTTTCCTAACATCAGCAATAATCACTTCAATATGAACTAAAGGAACTACAATATCAATTTGGCGGAGAAAACTTTCTAATTCATTAATACGAGGTTGAGAACCACTTACAATTAAACCATTTAAATCAGAAAAGGTTTTAATATCAACTCCCACTTTCAATTCCGCAGGAATATATTCCAGTACTTTATCTATCGTTCTGTTTTTAAGTGTAATTAATTTACTTTGACGTAAGCCTTCTAAATTTCTATCTCCAAATAAATACGTTTCACCTTCCTTTTTAAAAGTGAAATTTGTTCCATTAAATAAAAGTTTCAAAAAATCATCGTAGCCGGCATCTTTTATCTTTAGGGTAGCAGTTCCTTTCAATTCATTGAATAAAAAATAATCCTTATTCAATTCCTTTGAAACGGAATTAACTATATCACTAATCGGAATATTCTGCCCATCAACGCTAATTAAACCATCTTTAACCTGAACACTTGTATTAGTATTAAAGTTTATACTATTTGAACCTGAATTATTTTTAGCTTGATCATTACTTGAAATTTTCTTTTCAAAAACAAAAAAATTATCCTTAGTAGCAGTCACCTTCATGTCATTAGCAAAAGCAATTTTTTCTAAAGCAGAGCTAAAGGGTGAGTTTTGTACGTACCCACTAATTATCTTACCAGATAAATCAGGAGAAAAAATAATATTCTTACCACTTTGTTTAGTTATTTCTTTAGTAGCAACAGATAATGAATCGTTACTTAAATCTAAACTCAATAACTCAGCAGTTGGCTCATATTTAACATTAATCTTTTTTAAAGTAGGCTTAATGTATGCAACAGGTGTATTGTATTTGATAAAGGACATGATTGGCCCGACAAAATTGATGTCTAAATTGTAGTTCTTACATAAGAACAAAAACACATCCTGTGCTGTTACTTTAGAAAAATTGTTGACGATCTTGCCTTCAATAGTTGGATCTACATTAACATTCAAATTATTATTAACTCCAATAGCTCTAATAAATTCGGGTACCGTGGCGCCATTAATTGATAAATCTACCTTTTCGTTCATTCCTGGACTAGATTTGCCAACTTCAATTAATTTCTGTTCTAAAATAGCAAATCGATCTTGGGATTTAACCGAAATACTAAACAAGAAAGATATTACAAACAACAGGGCTTTAATTTTCATGGATCAAATATGGATAAATTTCTTCTAAGCTGGTTTCTCCTTTATCAAAAAGAGTTAACACATTTTCAGCTAAGCTGCTTATATTGTTCAACTTACAATAATCATTAATAGTAGATTTTTGCTCCTTTATATACTCTGCAAGCTCTTTTGTCACATTAATAACTTCATACACCGCCTTTCTGCCTTTATAACCTGTGTAATAGCATTGATTACAACCAACAGCTTTAAATTGTTTGGTGATGGCTGCTGACTGAAATTCCTTTGGCAATTCAATACTGTTAAAGCTTTCTTCTTTTTTACAATGCAAACATAACATTCGCACTAAACGTTGAGCAACTGATAAATTAATTGTATTTGCCAGTAAATAAGAAGGTATTCCCATATCCATTAAACGAGAAATAGTTCCCCAAGCGGAATTGGTATGTATGGTTGATAAAACCAAATGTCCTGTTAAAGCTGCGCGTATTGCCATTTGAGCAGTTTCCGCATCCCTGATCTCACCTAACATGATAACATCAGGATCTTGTCTTAAAAATGTCCTCAACGCCTCAGCATAACTTAAGCCTATATCTTCTTTTAACTGTACCTGATTAACTCCATCCAAAGTATATTCAATCGGGTCCTCAATTGTTAGAATATTAGATTTGGTTTTGTTTAATAATTTAAGCGTAGCATATAGCGTAGTTGTTTTCCCAGAACCTGTTGGACCACTAATTAAAATGATACCATGTGGCTTTTGAACAGCTAATTGGTAACGCTCCAATTCTTCTTTAGAAAATCCTAATTTATTAATATCAATATGTGTTGCATCTGTTCCTAATAAACGTAAAACAATTTTTTCGCCATGTAAGGTTGGTAAAATCGAAACACGAATATCTATTTTTTGATTGTTAACCGTATATCTGATTCGTCCGTCTTGTGGCAATCGTTTTTCTGCAATATCACATTTAGCGGCAATTTTTATTTTATTAATTAGCGTAGGGTACTCAGTTTTATTAACCTTATGACGCTCTATCAATTGTCCATCTACTCTGAAACGAATACGACATTTATCATCGTATGCTTCAATGTGTATATCGCTACTTCGTAAATTTTTTGCTTCTTTAACAAGACTTTCTAAAAAATTACCCTCATTCACATTCAACTGCATTGCTGCTACCTCATTGATATTTTGATGAGCTCTAGGATAATTTACGTTTAAAGCTTTTTCAATTAATTCGCTAGATTTTTGATAAAGGAAAATTGTTTTACCTAAAATAATTTCCAGTTCATTCTTTACATCCTCAATGGATTGTTTTTCATCAATACATAAATGAAGCCCAACCGTATCTTGTTTGTCCGGGATAATTTTATATGCCCAGGCCTGCTCAATACTAATTAAGTGTTTAATGTCAGGTGCTAATGCTTCAGAACTATTCATGAGTTCACAAAACTACAATCAATCAGGTAATTTGACGGTACAGAATACAGGATAATTATACTCAAAATATAAAAAACTACTAACAATCCGGCTAATGGAATATGCTCATTGGTTGATTTTTTATTGATTAAAGTATAACCAACATAACTTACCAGTGAAAATATAAACCCGAAACAAAAAAAGAACACCAACCCCACTCCATTAAACGTTAAACCAATAAATAAAATGATTAATACGTCGGCTAAACCTATGAGTTCGTTTAAAATTGCCTTATTCTTTTTGAATTTTAAATACAGATACAATTTTAGCATCAACCAAGTAAATCCCATATAGACAATAGTCGAAAGGCAATTAAACAATAAGGTTTGAAAATCTCTAAAATAAACAACCGAAGAAACGCAAAGAATACCAAAGCAGACTATTACCCATAAAGAAACCAATCGTTCTTTAAAATCCTGAAAAAGAATAATAATTGAACTTATAATCAGTAATACTAAAAAGAGATTAGGAAGAGTAAGCATTAATCAGGGGTTACTTCTTTCGCTTTTTCGTCGGCTGTAATTTGCCAAACATTGTATTGTCCATCACCATCAAAATCAGATACCGCAGTTGCTTTAGCCGTAAAACTATTTACAGAAGCATCAGTCACATCTATTTTGTAATTAGCCTGGCCATCAGCGGTCACTAATTTTGGTTGTTCAAACCCTAACTCATTAATATCAGTCGTGTATTTCGAATTCACATAAAAATAATTCTTCTCTAACATTAATACATGACGCAATTGCAACTTAGCTTCGGTTGACTTAGCTCTACTAATTAAAGGTAAATACAATGGAACAGATAAACTTGCCAAGATGCCAATAATGGCCATCGCCAATAAAAGCTCAAACATGGTGAATCCCGCCAGTTTATTTTTAAATATTGTATTTGAAGGAGTTCTCATTTTCATGGCAAATTTATATATTTTATACCTTTAATTAAACATTTAAATATTAACTAAAGATCAACGCTTCAATTAACTCATTTCCAAACGATTAATTAAACAAAACACATTGCAATCTGTTTCATTAAGTACAAATAGTTTTATTATACCATTTTGGTTCATTTAGAGACTAATCATTATCTTTATTTTGAATATTATTAACAACTTTAGCTATTTGGTATAAATATTTAGTCTCATTTAAAATGATCAAATATTAATTGTTTTGTATCTTTATTGTACCTTAATCGTCTATAAAGCTTATAAAAACTGTATATTTACTTTCTGCATTGGCAAATAATATCTCATCTTCTAATTCTGTTACTCTACATTTTCAATTGAGTTCATCAATTGTTTAAAAACACATTTTTTTCTTTATCCTTTGAAAGTATCCAAATATCATAGTAACACTATTGAAGCTCCTGAAGCTGATTACTTATACGTTAACGTATCTCAGCTACCGGCTTCTGGCAATGGTTTATTTACTGCTATTGATATTTATAAGGATGAAGTGATTGCCATATTTAAAGGTGAAATACTAACGGAACTACAAGCCAGATTAAGAGCAAAAAAAGGCAATGATAAATATTTTATTAATATGGTAGATGGCAGTATCATGGATTCCATGCATGTAGCCTGCTTTGCAAAATATGCCAATGATGCAGAAGGTTTTTCAAAATCTAACTTTAAAAATTCTGCTAAGATCACCTTAGACGAAGATTCTAATGTTTGTATTACCGCTACCAGAAACATAAAAAACAGCGAAGAAATTTTTTGCAGTTACGGAAAGAATTACTGGAAAAAACACAGTTAAATTTATTTACCTTTTCTTACTTCAGATATTAAATGATTTAATTTAATGTCTGAAGTCCGCCATTCCTAAAGCTTTTATAAGCAAAATATCATTTTTTTGCTTTTCTCATTTTGAGAATTTGAATTCCAAAAAAAGAAAAACTCTACAGTTACAAAAGCCCTAAACTTATGATAATCATAAGCTTACAAATAATATTTTATAGGTTTAATATTTGAGATTTATGTAATAGTTAATTATTAGGATATGATCTGAACTATTTTATTACAACATATAGTCGGATTAAAGGCAACTAAAAATAGTCTTCAGTAAAAACTATTAAACCTAAACGTTATGTTGATCTTTAAAATAAAAAATTACATACAAGGGGCTATAAGAATCATCAATATCTTGTATATAGTTATAGCGTATTTTATTGTCACCAAAATGAGTAAATTCAAATTTACTCGGAGGCTTATTCCTAAAAGATTTAAACACAACGATACGGTTCTTTCTTCCTACGAACGTTTACGAATGCTTATAGAAAAACTAGGACCTACCTTCATTAAGTTTGGACAAATATTGGCAGACAGGCCAGATCTGATAGCGGATAATATAAGAGAAGAATTAAAAAAACTTCAATCTACTGTAAAACCATTTGATCATATAATAGCTTTTCAATTAATAGAAAAGGAACTTGGTGGTCCTATCAATGATCATTTTAAGGTCATTGAACCTGAGTGTTTAGGCTCTGCTTCAATTGGGCAAGTTTATAAAGCAGTCCTGAGATCAGGTGAACATGTTGTGATAAAGATCCAAAGACCGGATATTTTAAATAAAATAAAAATTGATATCCGCATCTTAAAATACATTGCCGAAAAATTAAAAAATGAATTCCCTGAATTGCAAGCTGTAGATCTATCTGCTATGGTTGATGAATTTGGAGTAGCGCTAATAGAAGAATTAAATTATATTAATGAAGCTGCAAATACAATAAGATTTAGTGAACTTTTTAAAGATAATCCAAATTGTAAAATACCAAAAGTGTTTAATAAATATACCACCAGTAAGTTACTGATCCTTGAATACGTCGAAGGCATTGTTATTTACAATAAATACCAGGTAAAACAAGCAGGTTTAGATCCGGAAATAATTGCAGAAAATGGAATTAAGATCTTTATGAAAATGATCCTGGAACATGGCTTTTTTCATGCCGATCCTCATGCCGGTAATATTTTAGTACAACGCGATAATACAATTGCTTTAATAGATTTTGGGATGGTTGGCACCTTAAAACCCAAACAGATCAATCTATTAATATCATTTATGCTTGGTATAGCTGATAAAAATGCCAAGCAAGTTGCCGACTCTTTAATAAGCATGGCAGAGATAAAATTATTCAAAGAAATGGAAGATCTGGAATTCCGTATACAACATGTGTTAGACAAATACATCTCTATCGATTATAAAGACATGAAAATGTCGCAGGTAGCCAACGAATGTTTGCAATTATTAGTGAAGTTTCAGATAAAATTACCTGCAAATATTTTTTTACTGCTTAAAACTTTAACCACAATAGAAAAACTGGGTTATGAATTAAATCCTGAGATCCCTTTGGTGGATTACATTAAACCATACACAAAGGAGTTACTATTAAAACGATTTTCCTTAAAAAAAATAGCCAGAGAAGGATTTTATTTATTAAAAAAATATTTGAATGTCGTTCAAAATTTACCACAGGATATTACTGAGATCCTCCATAATGTAAAAGAAGGAAAATTGATCCATGATATTCAGCTTGGCAATGAAGACAAAATTTTTAGTGCCTTAAAAAACTCTGCAAAAACCTTATCCTCATCATTTTTAACAGGATTGATGTTAATAGGTTCATCTATACTGATCGCATTTAACAAAGGATCTCTTTTTGTAGATATCCTTTTTGTGCTATCCGCAATTAATGCCTTATGGTTAATGATAAAGGCAAGAACATATATAAAGAAAAAAGTTTAATAAATGAAATAACAATCCTATAATAACATGCGAAACAACCCTAAAATAGTTAACCGCAAGAAACCACAAAAAGAAACTAACCATTTAGGTAATGCTTCTATTGCATTAAAAAGTTTTTTTGAAGAGGTTGCAGATTTAACACTATTTGCCTGGCGTTTTTTCAAAGAAGTGATTAAGCCACCTTACGAGTTTAATGAATTCCTTAAGCAATCTTATCTGATAGGTTATAGAACAGTTCCTTTGGTGGCTATTACCGGATTTATTATGGGACTTGTACTAACCATACAATCCCGACCAACACTTGCCGAATTTGGCGCTGAATCATGGTTGCCGGCTATGGTTGCTGTTTCTATTGTACGAGAAATTGGCCCGGTAATTACAGCGTTGATCTTTGCCGGAAAAATAGGTTCAAGTATTGGTGCAGAATTGGCGTCGATGAAAGTAACAGAACAAATTGACGCCATGGAAGTATCAGGAATAAACCCATTTAAATATATTACAGTTACACGAATTTTATCCACCACATTAATGTTACCGGTATTAGTGATCGTAGCCGATGCAATTGCTTTGTATGGCGCGTACCTTGGCGTTAATTTAAAAGGCGAAGTAAGTTTTCAATTGTTTTTCTTGCAGGTATTTCAAAAACTTGTTTTTATGGATGTTTTTCCTGCTACTATTAAAACATTCTTTTTTGGATTCGCTGTTGGATTAATTGGTTGTTATAAAGGTTATAATTCTAATAAAGGCACAGAAGGTGTTGGAAAGGCGGCTAACGCTTCTGTTGTTATTGGATCATTATTGATATTTATTTTAGACATGATCGCCGTTCAAATTACCAGCCTGTTTAATTGATTGAAAAATGGAAACAATAGTTGCTAAAATAGAACACGTAAAAAAATCATTTGGCAGTAACCATGTACTGAAGGATATCTCTTTTCAGATTGAAAAAGGGGAGAATCTGGCTATACTAGGAAAATCCGGAAGTGGCAAATCTGTACTTATAAAATGTATGGTTGGATTAATTGAACCGGATGCAGGTAAGATCATTTTACTGGATGAGAATATCTCTAACTTAAATAACGAAGAGTTAAACTCTTTAAGAAAAAAAGTCGGGTTTCTTTTTCAAAGTGCAGCGCTATACGATTCAATGACCGTGAGAGAAAATCTTGAATTTCCTCTAAGAAGCACCAAATCAATGTCATTAGAAGACATAAACAACTTAGTTATAGAAACATTAGCAAGCGTTGGATTAGAGGATGCTATTGATCAAATGCCATCCGAACTTTCGGGAGGAATGCGAAAACGGGTTGGTTTAGCAAGAGCATTGATATTGAAACCGGAGATCATATTGTATGATGAACCCACAACAGGCCTCGATCCAATTACTTCAAAAGAGATCAGTCAATTGATACTCGAAATACAAAAAAAACACAACACAGCATCTATTATCATTACACATGACCTGGAATGCGCTTCCATTACAGCAAATCGTTTGATCATGCTTAAAGATGGGGTCTTTTTTGCCGAAGGAACATATGAAGAATTATCAAAATCAAAAGATGAATGGGTTCGCTCATTCTTTAAATAACATTTTAAAATAGAAATCATGAAAAATGCAACAGGAAATAAAATTAAACTCGGCCTATTTATTTCTATTGGTTTCTCTCTATTTATTATAGGACTTTACCTCATTGGCCAAAAACAACAATTATTCAATAACACATTTCAGATCAGCGGAATATTTAAAGATATAAGCGGACTACAGATAGGCAATAACGTACGCTTTTCAGGTATTACTGTTGGTATTGTTGATGATATTGAACAAATAACTGATAGCACTGTGAGAGTGAATATGCAAATTGACGAAGACACGAAAAAATTCATAAAAAAAGATGCCAAAGCAATTATTGGATCTGATGGGTTAATGGGAAATAAAATTGTGTTAATTATTCCGGGCACAAGAAGCAAACAAGTAATCTCTGATAACGATGTCCTTCAAACAACTCAACCGGTAAGTATTGATGAAGTTTTATCAAAAATAAAAACAACCAGTGATAATGCCGCAAATATGACCGGAGACCTTGCCGTAATTATAGGCAACATACGTAATGGCAAAGGAACAATTGGGAAAGTATTTATGGATACTGTATTTGCACAAAATGTAGATGAAGCGCTTGTCAATATCAAACAAGGTGCAGGAGGGTTTAAACAAAACATGAAAGCAGCTAGTCATAACATTCTTTTAAAAGACTACTTCAAAAAGAAAAACGGTGATAAAGAGGAAAAAGAAGAAAAAGTGGAAAAGAACCAGTAAAAATTTTTAATTTATTTTCATGATCAGATCGCTTAAAAGAACTTGGCTGAATTTAATTCCTTACTTTTAATTAAAATTTGATCAATGAATAAATACGCAATAGCTATACATGGTGGCGCAGGAACCATTTTACAAAGCACCATGACCCCTGAAAAAGAACAAGCTTACAAAAACGCTTTACAAGATGCAATTGATGCCGGTGAAATTATTTTAAAAAAAGGAGGAACAGCACTTGATGCTGTTGAGTTGGCTATTGTGTCTTTAGAAAACAACCCTTTGTTTAACGCCGGTAAAGGCGCTGTATTTACCAATACCGGCACACACGAAATGGATGCCAGCATCATGAACGGTAAAGATCTAAGAGCCGGTGCTGTGGCTGGTGTTAGTAATATTAAAAATCCTATTAGTCTTTCAAAAGCGGTAATGGAAAAATCTGAACATGTTTTTTTAGCCGGCTTAGGCGCTATGGATTTTGCAAAAAAAATAAATGCTGAGCTTGCTAACGACGATTATTTTTTTGTACAAATGCGTTACGAACAATTACAAAAAGCAAAAGAAAGTGATACAATGATCTTAGATCACACGGAAGATAAATTTGAGAACGGTGAAAAGAAATTTGGTACTGTAGGAGCTGTTGCTATTGATGTACACGGTGATCTGGCAGCTGGCACAAGTACCGGTGGAATGACCAATAAAAAATACGGACGAGTTGGTGATAGTCCCGTTATTGGATCAGGAACTTACGCAAACAATAATACTTGTGCTATTAGCTGCACAGGCCATGGCGAATTTTTTATCCGCTCTGTTGTAGCTTATGACATTTCTTGTTTAATGGAATACAAAGGTCTGTCTTTAAAAGAAGCCTGTGACATTGTAGTAATGGATAAGTTGGTAAAGATAGGTGGCGAAGGTGGTTTAATTGCCATTGATAACAAAGGAAATATTGAGTTGCCTTTTAATTCAGAAGGAATGTATCGCGCAAAAAAATCAAGCGACAGCGATATTTTTATAGGGATTTATAAATAGCGGTCATGGTGACGAATTAACAGACATGAGTTTTCATTCACTTATAACTCATCTCTTATAATTTATAACTCTACTCAACAGACGGTTTTACCGGAGCCGAGTAATGCCCTATGATTAATCGTTTTGTTTTCAGATCAAAATGATCTCCGATCGACATCACGTGTACAATTAAATTCTCAATAGATACAGGTTCTCCCATTTCCACATCGGTCATGTTAGTACGGCGCATGTGAGTACCATCAACTAAAATAATCAATCCAGAACCGATAGCTTCCATGACATTACCATTGGAAATCAATAAACCGGCATCTTCACCCAATCCAATTCCTAAATTAATAGGATTGCTGGCACAAGCATATAATAAACGACCTATACGGCCACGTTGTACAAAGTGTGTATCAATAATTACATTATTGATAAAGCCTAATCCTCCGGTAATTTTAACTTCACCTTTTAATAAGGCTTCCTGACTACTGCCCTGGTAGATCATATTATTTGAACTTGCAGCAGCTCCTGCCGAAGTTCCAGAAATAATAAAATCTTCGTTCTGATATTTTTCTAATAATAACAAATGAAACGCAGTACCTCCCAATATCGCAGTTAAACGCAATTGATCTCCACCTGTAAACATCACTACATCTGCGTTTTTCAATCGTTCGATCGTTTCAGGTGCGTTAGCCTCTTCGCGTGTTTTAATGTTGAGTACACCAACATCTAATACATTTAATTGAGCAAATGCTTTAATGTACTCCTCTCCTACTTCCTCAGGAATACTCGAAGCCGTAGTGATAATTTCAATCTTAGATAAATTATTTTTTACCGATTCGGTTGTGATCCTTTTTAAAATTCCTTTTTCAAAAAACTTCAAATTTCTTTGTAAGTCAGCCGTACTAGTTTCTGAAAAACTACCTCTATCAACAGAGCCACCAATGATTACTAATTTTCCTTTAGGATTGTTCATTTTAATATAAAATTATACGTCAAATTTAACCTTATCGCCTTTACAATATGTGATAAGTACACACAGTTATCACTTTATTTTTAACACTATACTGTTTATGTGAAAAAAAACAGTTAAATTGAAAAAAATACCTTTTAACTTATTATAGTTATCAGAAAAGAAACCATATACCTATAAATGAAAATAATCGAAATTAAAACTCTCCGTGGGCCTAACTATTGGTCTAATTACAGAAAAAAACTAATTGTTATGAAATTAGATCTGGAAGAATTAGAAGAATCTCCCACAAATAAAATAAATGGCTTTTCTGAAAGATTAAAAACCATGTTCCCTTCAATGCAAAAACACCGTTGTTCTAAACATCACGAAGGTGGTTTTTTTGAACGTGTAGAAGAAGGTACCTGGATGGGTCATGTGATTGAACATATTGCTCTGGAAATACAAACCCTAGCTGGCATGGAATGTGGTTATGGCCGCACCAGAGGCACTGGCGCTAATGGTGTGTACAATGTTGTGTTTTCTTACATGGAAGAAAACGTAGGCGTTTATGCAGCCAAAGCATCTGTTAAAATAGCCGAAGCTTTAATTGCCGGAACAGATTACGATCTGGAAACAGATATTAAAACCATGCGACAAATGCGCGAAAAAGAACGCTTTGGTCCAAGTACAGGAAGTATCGTTGATGAAGCTGTAGCACGTGACATTCCTTTCATCCGATTAAATAAAGAATCATTAGTGCAATTGGGTTATGGAAAAAACCAAGTGCGTTTTCGTGCAACCATGACTGACAGAACCAGCTCTATTGCAGTGGATCTGGCAAGTAATAAAGATGAAACCAAACGTATGTTACAAGATGCTGCTATTCCGGTAGCAAAAGGCATGTGCATTATGTATGAATCGGAAGTTGAAGAAGTGATTGCTAAAGTTGGTTTTCCGTTAGTATTTAAACCTTTAGATGGTAATCATGGTAAAGGTGCTTCTATTAATGTAAAAACAGTCGAAGAAGCAAAAGAAGCTTTTGAACATGCAAAAAAATATTCACGTAAAATCATTGTTGAACGATTTATTACCGGTTACGACTTTAGAGTACTTGTTATTAATCATCGTTTTATTGCAGCAGCATTGCGCGAACCGGCTCATGTAATCGGTGATGGTACTTCTACCATTCAACAATTAATTGATAACGAAAATAAAGACCCACGCAGAGGTTACGGACATGAAAATGTATTAACTGAAATCAGCATAGATAAAGAAACACAGGATCAGTTAACAAAACTGAATTACACCTTAGATACCATCTTAAAAAAAGATGAGCAATGTTATTTAAAAGGTACTGCTAATTTAAGTACTGGTGGCACATCCACTGATGTAACTGATATTGTACATCCTAATAACATTATTATTTGCGAGCGCATCTCGCGTGTGATCGGATTAGATATTTGCGGTATCGACATCATGGCATCTAACTTAAGCGAACCACTGGATGTAACAGGTGGTGTTGTTTTAGAAGTAAATGCCGCACCGGGCTTTAGAATGCACTTAGCACCTGCTAAAGGATTGCCTCGTAATGTGGCCGCGCCGGTTATTGATATGCTGTATCCTACAGGTAAATCGTGCCGAATTCCAATTATTGCCATTACCGGCACTAATGGAAAAACTACCACTACCCGATTAATTGCTCACATTGTAAAAAATAACGGTTACAGAGTTGGTTATACAACATCTGATGGAATTTATGTACAAAACTCCATGTTAACCAAAGGTGATACAACAGGACCTGTTAGCGCTGAATTTATTTTAAAAGATCCTACGGTTGAGTTTGCTGTATTGGAGACTGCCCGTGGTGGAATTTTACGTTCGGGCTTAGGCTTTGGTAAATGTGATGTGGCAGTAGTTACTAATATTCAGGAAGACCACATGGGCTTGTCAGATATTAATACACTGAAAGACATGGCCAATGTGAAAGGTGTGGTTGCCCGATCTGTTAAACGTGATGGTTACGTCGTTTTAAATGCTGATAACGAACATTGTGTGTCTATTTCAAAAACGGTAGATTGTAAAATCGCTTATTTCAGTATCAACGAAAACAATCCGGTGATAATTGAACATTGTAAAAAAGGCGGAATTGCTGCTATTTACGAGAATGGCTATATCACTATTAAAAAAGGCGATTGGAAATTCAGAGTGGATAAAGCCTCACACATTCCTTTAACCTTTGGTGGCAAGGTAACCTTTATGATCTATAATGTATTGGCTGCAACTTTAGCTTCATATGTATATGGGTTTACCATAGAAGATATTAAGATCAATTTAGAAACGTTCATTCCATCTGCGGCTCAAACACCGGGACGTATGAATATTTTTGATTTTAAGGAGTATAAAGTATTGATCGATTTTGCTCATAACCCAGATGGTTTTAAAGGAATTAAGGAATTTTTATCGACTATCGATTCTCCTTATAAAATTGGTATCATTACCGGTACCGGGGACAGAAGAGATGATGACATCAGAGATATGGGAAGAATATCCGCTCAAATGTTCGATCATATCATCATCCGTCAGGATAAATTTTTAAGAGGAAGACAAGCAGAAGATATCGTAAAATTATTGGTGGAAGGTATCAAAGATGCTAATCCTAATCAATCTTACGAATACATTCCTAAAGAAGTAGAAGCCCTGAAACATGCCTTATCAATGGCTAAACCAGGCACTTTCATTACAGCATTAAGCGATGTGATTGATAATGCCATTGATGTGGTACAATCTTATTTAGATAAGGAACGAGGAGTATAACCCATCTAATTGATACATGATTTTAAAACACCGTAGCAAAATTTGTTACGGTGTTTTTTATTTTAAAATAAACGATAAACTTAAAACTGTATAGAAAATAAAATACCCATTACTTTACTAAAATAATATATACTATAGCTTCTTTCTAATTATTCATAGTATTTTAATAAATTAGTGATCTGTAAAAAAAGTTTATTTATTTCACACTTCATACCATATAAAAAAACAGTTCTGTTAATAGCGATTTTACTATTATCGTTAAGTAGATCGTTTGCGCAACAGCCTGCACATTTCTTTCTAGGGAAGGAAGAATTTGAAGGTGTGCAGATCTATGATGTCATTCAGGATAGTGAACTTAATTATTGGTTTGCCACCGACCAGGGTTTTTATAAATACGATGGGTACGATTTTGTTTCGATCAAATGTGTTGATCTAAAAGGACAATCGGCGTTTGGATTTGTAAAAAACAAAAACAACACCATCTTTTGTTATAATCTCAATAATCAGATCATTAAAATTGAAAACAACGAATGCTCCATATTCTATGAGTTAAAGGAGAAAGAACGTTCTTCTGATATTTATCTGCACATTACATCTGACAATAATCTGCTTATTCTTACAAAAACAGCATTGCTATTTGATGAAAATGGTAAACAAATAAAAACACAAACTCTTAAACCTAATTACTATGCATACCCTTTTCTAACTCAACAAGGTAAAACCATTTCTCATATTGCAGATGAAGATTCCTTATTAGTATTTGATAATAAAACATTTAAAATTGTTCCTCTTATTAATGCTCCTGAAAATTTAACAGGAGTTCTTAAATTTTTTCAGATCAATAAAACTACTTATGCTATCAATATTGCAACAAAAGAATTTTACATTTTTGACGAAAATAATTATCAATTAAAATCAATACCCGAAAATTCATTTATAGATAATAAAGAATACCTTCGGTTTTATAGTGAAAATAATCAACTATGGATTGCCGGAACCGTTTCAGGTATTCGGTTTTTGAGTGAGCCCTGCCAGTTGCAACCGATAGATCTGATGTACCCACAATATTTGATCTCAGATGTTTTTAAAGATAGCGAAGGAAATATGTTACTAAGTACATTTAATAATGGTGTATTGGTTGTTCCAAATCTTGACATTCCGGATGTATTAACTTTACCTGAAAATCAATCCGTTGTTAGTATCCATCACGATAAAGATCTAGGCATGTTGATGGGCACCTTAAATGGGCGGCTACTTACAAAAAAAGACAATAACTATTCTATACTTTGTGATAATGGAAGACGGCCGCTGCAATCTATTTTTAGTTGGCCTAATTTTCCCTTCATTTTGTTTGATGATGGTCAGATAAAAGCCTATAACAAAGCTACCGGGAAAATTGTTCTTTTAGTAACCGGTTCTTTAAAGGATGCTACATTGGTAGATGATCATACAGTATATCTGGCCCTAAATACCAGTATCTGTAAAATTACCTGGAAGGGAATAAATATATTTGAAAAAGAATATGCCAATAATTTAAAGATCCGATCATATTCGATCGAAACCGAATCGAAAAACAAAAATATTTATGTGGGTACGTCTGATGGATTAAAGATCATTGAACCTAATGGAAACATCAAAGACGCCAAATTTAATACACAAAGTATTTTTGCCAACGACTTGGTAAACCACTCAGAAACGATATATGTTGCCGCAAAAACAAATGGAATTTTGTTGTTCAAAAACGGGAAAGTCATTCAACAGATCATTCCTAAAATAAATCAAAAAGAAGTAGAAGTATATAAACTAATTGTTAAGGACAAAAAAATTTACACCAACTCTTCCGAAGGCTTTGTTGTATTTGATATGAATGGCGCTGTATTAATGCAGTTAAATAAAATGCATGGATTTTCAACAAACAAGATCTTTGATTTTGAAATATTGGATGATCAACTATGGATAAGCCATTCAAAAGGTATCCATAAATTAAGCACAGAACTATTAAAAAGTAAAATTGAAAAGCCTCTCATTCATCTTGTAGATATTAATGTAAACGATACGGTAACACCTACTCTATCACAAAAAGGGTTGTTTAAAAGCGATCAGCGTAAATTTCGGTTTATAGTTTCATCCTCTACTTTAAGAAACAAAGAGAATATCAGATACCATTATAAACTTTTAGGATATGAGGATAATTGGTCCATTGCTAATTACAACGACAATGAGATCATATATAATGCCTTAGCTCCTGGCAACTATACATTTACTGTAAAAGCAGAAAACCAAACAGTTTTCAGTGATCCTGTATTTTACGCATTCTCTATTTCTGCACCATTTTACACAAGATCATGGTTTATCATAACTACAGCTTTTATCATCTTGTTTATTATTACGTTAATTTATAGACGACAATTAAACATACAGAAGAAAAAAGCAAAAATGATAAACGAACTGAATTTTTCACGTCTCACAGCCATTCAATCTCAAATGAATCCTCATTTTATTTTTAATTCCCTGAACTCTATTCAGGATCTGGTATTGAAAGGTGATATAGATAAATCTTACTCATTCATTACCAAGTTCTCTAATTTAATTCGCCGTACACTCAATTATTCAGATAAAGATTTTATAGAGTTTGAACAAGAAATAAAATTAATTGAACTTTATCTTTCTTTAGAAAAATTACGTTTCAAAGAAGACCTTGATTATCGCATTGATGCCAATTCTATTGAAGATATTATGGTTCCACCTATGCTGATACAACCATTTATTGAAAATGCATTAATTCATGGTTTGTTACACAAAGAAGGCAAAAAACAGATCTCCATACGATTTGAATTGAACGACGTGCTTATTTGTACCATTGAAGATAATGGCGTAGGCAGAGAAAAAGCAAAAGAAATAAAACTACGTCAACGATCGGATCATGAATCGTTTTCGAGTCAGGCTATTAAAAAGAGGTTTTCCATTTTAAGCAATCATTTTAAAGGTGAATTAGGATTTAAGTACGATGATCTGTATGAGAATGGTGTAGCCACCGGAACAAGAGTGACGCTTTTTATTCCTGTTAAACATAAATTTTAAACCGTTACTAAAGAAAATAAGTCGTTACTAAAAAACAAATGCTAAACAGAAAGCATAAAGTTAATATTGTATCATGGACAAAATAAAGGCCATATTAGTAGATGACGAAGAAAGTGCAAGAGATGTACTTGAAAATCTATTATTACGTTTTTGTCCGGAAGTAAAATTATTAAACAAATACTCTAACGTTTTACAAGCTGTTGAAGCCATAAAGACAGAACAGCCTGATCTTGTTTTTCTTGACATAGAGATGCCTAATTATGCAGGCTATGAAATTGTCAAATTTTTCGAGACTATTAATTTCGAAATTATATTTGTGACAGCTTACGATAAATACGCTTTAAGAGCCTTTGAAATTTCTGCCGTAGATTACCTCTTAAAACCAATTGACATTGATCGTTTAAAATCTGCTGTATCAAGGGTGAAAACACGTGTAGATTTAAAACAAAATGCCGAACGATTATCCTTATTAAGCAAAACTCTGCAATCTAAAGAAGTTAAAAATATTTTAATTTCAGAAAAAGGCTACCAGCAAATCATCGCTGTTGATAGCATCATTGCTATTGAGGCACAGGAATCTTATTGTTACATTCATACTTCAGAAAAAAAATATACAGTCAGTAAAAATCTGAAACATTTTGAAACGATATTTTCTGACAACCCGGATTTTATTCGTGTTCATAAATCATGGTTAATTGCCAAACAGCATATCCTTAATTATTCAAAATCCGACTTATCCATTAGCTTAACTAATGGCTTAACCGCAAAACTTTCAAAGTATAAAAAAGCGGAGTTTGAAGAGGCAATTGTTGCCTGATTTATCTAAAATTAAATAGCCTTTGTCCATTCCTGAACTAGATTGACTGTTAATGAATTCTTTAATTCATCTTATTAATTTTTCTGTACTCTTGTCTTAAAACCCTTAAAAATTATGAAAAAACTTGTATTATTTATTTTATTAGTAGCAACTACTAAAATCTCTTTGTCACAAATCGACATGATTACAGCATTAAACACTATTGGTGAAGATGTAGTTTATACGGAATACTTATTTGTTACTATTAAACCAGGCTCAAAAAACGAAATCTCACAAAAGAGATATAAGGCTAACCTTAAATTAGAAAAAAATGGATTTGGAAAAACTGTGGGCTTTAATGCACTGGAGATAGATAAAAAAAGTGGAGAAGAGCATGGAATCAAATACAATTACATGTATAATAAATTTGACAACTATACACATCCTTCTTATACTGAAGCATCGGCTAGTCACGCCTATGTAATTATCAACGGAGTCATATTTTATCTTGAACATTTTGAGAATATTAACTCATTTGATATAGCTCAGGTTTGGATACCAACAATTCCAAAGTCTCGATCATCTGAAGCAGTTTTTCAGGGTGGAAAAATGTCTGATTTGCAATCAGCTGATCTTATGAAGCTTGTAAAAGATTATTTTGTTGCAATGAAAAAAATACAAGAAGCATCTCCGTATAACGAAACTGAACAAAAAGAAGCAGACGTTATGAAATTTAAAGTAGATTCTACTAATATTATGACTAGACAAGGTAATGCAGATTATTGGAATTCTGAAGCAGGGCAAAAAAAACTGGCACAGATGAGACAACCCCGAATTATGCTAACAAATGATACAGGCACAGATTTTTGTTTATGTCACGGGCAAGGTGTTTCTACAGTGCTTAAACCAGGCGAAAAAAAAGAATTTGGATGCAAAGACGGTAAAGTTTACTTAGGCGAAAAAGTTCCTAACTCAACAAGCTTAAAACAAACCAATAAACTTTTATTAGATTTGAATGGCACTAATTGTGGTGCAAAAATAAATGCTAGCACTCTTTAAAATAAAATTCATTACCTATAAAAAGAGCCCATCAAAATTGATGGGCTCTTTTTTTGTGTATTACTAAAACCAAAACTTTCAAAGTATAAAAAAGCGGAATTTGAAGAGGCTATTATTGCCTGATTCATCTACATTTTAATAGCCTTTGTCCATTCCTGAACTAAATTGGCCGTTACTGAAGAGTTTTCGGTAAACTTCTATTTTCTTCCTTCTTTTGGTAAATATTTTAACAAAATAACCAAACTAATGAAAAGATTAATTACTCTGTTTACAATTGTTCTTACGGTTTTGAGTTTCCAAAATCTAAAGGCCCAAACTCTCGAACCGCATTGGTGGCATACCAATGGAGAAGTGAGATCTATAACAAAAGATACCATAAATAACATTGTTTATTTAGGTGGAAACTTTACGTTTATTGGTCCCACTGTTCCTAATGGAGCTCATGTAGATGCCGTAACTGGCGAGCCAAATGTCACTTTCGCCATTCCAAACAACACTGTACAAGTTTCAATTCCTGATGGAAGTGGGGGTTGGTATATTGGTGGTGATTTTACAAGAGTTGGAGATAGTGTACGTAATCGTGTTGCTCATTTAAATTCATTAGGGCAAGTAACTAGTTGGAAAGCGAATGTCAATGGCTTTGTAAGAGCACTTGGCATAAATGGAGACACACTGTATATTGGCGGTGATTTTACGAATGTAGGCGGACAAACACGTAACAGACTTGCGTCAGTTAATATTACTACAGGTGCTGTTACAGCATGGAATCCTAATTCAGATAATTCAGTTTATGCAATAGTTACATTAGGAAATACAATATACACAGCAGGTATATTTACTACAATTAATGGTGTAACACGTAATAGAATTGCAGCAATTGATAAATTAACCGGACTTATAACTTCATGGAATCCAAATTCAAATAATCTTATTCATTGTCTTGCAGTTTATGGAAATACAATTTATGCAGGAGGTAATTTTACAACAATTGGCGGACAAACACGAAGTAAAATTGTAGCACTCGATGCAACAACCGGTCTTGCTACTGCTTGGAATCCAAATGCAAACACTAGCGTTTATTCAATTGCAATCAATGCAAGTGGAACTTCAGTTTATGCAGGTGGTGGATACACAACCATTGGCGGGCAAACCAGAAATTATATTGCTGAATTGGATGCTACTACAGGGCTTGCAACTACATGGAATCCAAACGCTGGTAATTTTGTGAATTCAGTTTCTGTTTCTGGTAGTAATGTATATGCTGGAGGTATATTTACAACCATTGGAGGGCAGCCAAGAAATAGGATTGCTGCAATAGATGTAACATCCGGACTTGCCACAACTTGGAACCCAAATGCAAGCGGCATTGTTAATCATGTTTCAGCCACTGGGAGTTCTATTTATGTAGGGGGATCTTTCAGTTTTATTGGTGGAGCAACCAGAAACTGTATCGCGGCATTAGATGCTGCAACTGGTAGATTAACTTCATGGAATCCAGGTGCAAGTGGCATCGTTTTTTCTATGGTCGTATCTGGAAATATAGTGTATGCTGGCGGTTTATTCACAGTAATCGGTGGGCAAACAAGAAATAAAATTGCAGCACTCGATGCAACAACCGGCCTTGCAACAGCATGGAATCCAAACACTACAGGCAATGTTAATGTAATTGCAAAAGATGGCAATAAAATATATGTAGGAGGTTCTTTCTCTAACATTGGAGGAGCTGCCCGTAACTCAATTGCAGCACTGGATAGTGCTTCAGGTCTTGCAACCTCATGGAATCCTAATGCTAGTAGTAGTGTTTTAGCACTTGTTGTATCAGGTGGTCTTATTTATGCAGGCGGAAATTTTACCACAATTGGTGGTTTATCCAGAGCGAGAGTAGCAGCATTAAATAGTACGACCGGAGCAGCAACAGGATTTAATATTACAGTAGATAATACTGTTAATGCACTTGCTATTTCAGGAAATACAATATATGTCGGAGGTGTTTTTACTACTGTATCTACAGGTTTTACCACAAGAAATCGTTTAGCTGCATATACACTAAGCGGCGGTCTATTATCGTGGAATCCAAATGCAGATAATTCTGTTTTTAGCTTAAATGCGTCTAGAGGTAATGTATTCGCAGGCGGATTATTTACAACAATAGGCGGGCAAACACGAAATTCTTTAGTTTCAATTCATCCAAGTACAGGTATTGCTTCTAGCTGGAATCCTAATCTAAACAATAATGTATATGCTCTCGCTAACCATTACGATACTTTGTATACCGGAGGGATATATACTTCAGTAGGTGCTATTCCACGTGGTCGTTTTGCTGTATTCCATTTTCCATGTACAAGTCCTTCAATAACTAGTCAACCAGTAGCACAATCTTTATGTCAAGGTACAACTGCTACATTTACGGTTGCTGCAACAGGTACTAATCTATCTTACCAATGGAAAAAAGATGGGGCTAATATTGGCACCAATTCGCCAACATTAACATTAAGCGGTATAACCCCAACAAATACAGGTAACTACGAAGTAGTAATTTCCGGAAATTGTGGTAGCGTATCTTCTAGTACAGTTGCTCTTACAGTAAATGCAACACCCACTATTAGCGTTAACAGTGGTAGTGTTTGTTCAGGTAGTTCTTTTACAATCACACCAAGTGGTGCCAGTACTTACACTATTCAAGGTGGTAGCGCTGTTAAAACACCAACAGCTAATGCAACATATACCGTAACAGGTACAAGTACTGCAGGCTGTACTTCATCAACATTTGCAACAGCCAGCGTTACAGTAATTGCTCCACCAACTATTATAGTTAGTGGTAGTAGCATATGTTCAGGCAGTTCTTTTACCATTGTGCCAAGTGGAGCTGTAACTTACACCTACAGCGGAGGAAGTGTTGTTTCACCAACTGTCAACACAACTTACACAGTTACAGGAACAGATGCAAATGGATGTACAAATTCAATTGGATCAACACTCTTAGTATCAATAAATCCTCCTATTACAAATCTTTCTGTAGCAGCATCCTCAACAAATATCTGTAGCGGTCAATCTGCTACGGTAACGGTTGCTTCATCTCAAACAGATATAAAATATTATTTAAGAGATGATGCTACAAACAATGTAGTTGTAGGTCCAGTTAATGGTACCGGAGGAACTTTATCATTCAATACAGGTACATTAACTTCAAATACAACCTATAATGTTTATGCCGAAACTCAAAGTCTTGGTAATAAAGGTTTAGATTTTGATGGCGTGAATGATGTTATAACCACAAACATAACTTCGACAACTACAAGTTCATTAACTATCGAAGCCTGGATTTTCCCAAGAGGAACAGTTGCTAAAAGAATCGTATCAAGTTACTTTAACAATGCAGCCCAAAGTGGTGAAATTATTTTGGATACTTATAACGCTACAAATAATGGGAGAGGTTTAAGACTTGCTGTAGAAGGCGCTGGAAATACACTGTCTCAATTAAGTATTGCAAATGTTTTAACGCTTAATGCTTGGAACCACGTTGCAGGAACTTTTAATAGTGGTGTTATGACACTATATGTTAATGGAGTTGCTGTTACCAATAACTCTATCGTTCCTGCGCCATTTACTTCTATACCTAGCTGTACAAATTCAATTACAATCGGAGAAGATCCTACAATTGGTGCTTCAGAATATTTTAATGGAAAAATGGACGACATCAGAATTTGGACTACAACCAGAACACAATCTCAAATTGCAGGAAATATGAATAACTGTTTAATTGGTAATGAAAGCGGATTAAAAAACTATTTTAAATTTTCTGAAGGCTCAGGTAGCACAGTAACTGATTTAGTGACTGGTTCTGTTGGAAACATGTCGGGCATGACTCCTTCCACTGCTTGGATTACAGGTAATGTAGATTGTGGAGGTGCCATTTGTAATCATGAAATGACTCAACTTGTTACTATTAATGTTAATACTGCACCTGTTATATCTGTTAATAGTGGTAGTATTTGTACAGGTGGTTCATTCACAATTACTCCAAGCGGTGCCAGTACTTATACAATACAAGGTGGTAGTGCAGTTAAAACGCCAACCGCTAATGCAACATATACTGTAACAGGAACAAGCGCTGCGGGCTGTGTATCATCAACTTTTGCAACATCAAGTGTTACAGTTAACGCAACACCTACAATAGCAGTTAATAGTGGCAGTATTTGTTCAGGTTCCTCATTCACTATGGTACCAAGTGGTGCAAGTACTTATACATTCCAGGGTGGTAGTGCTATTAAAACACCAACGGCTAATGCAAGTTATACGGTAACAGGTACAAGTGCTGCCGGTTGTGTATCACCAACCTTTGCAACATCTAACGTTACAGTGGTTGCTTCACCAACAATAAGCGTTAACAGTGGTAGTATTTGCGCAGGTAGTTCATTTACCATGGTACCAAGTGGTGCTAGTTCTTATACATTTCAAGGTGGTAGCGCTGTTAAAACACCAACCGCTAATGCAACATATACTGTCACTGGAACAAACGCTGCGGGCTGTGCATCATCAACATTTGCAACATCAAGTGTTACTGTTAATGCAATACCGATCATTAGCGTTAACAGCGGTAGCATTTGTTCGGGTAGTTCATTTACAATGGTACCAAGCGGTGCCAGTACATACACGTTCCAGGGAGGAACTGCAATTAAAACACCAACCGCTAATACAAGTTATACGGTAACAGGTACAAGTGCTGCCGGTTGTGTATCATCAACTTTTGCAACAGCTAACGTTACTGTTACTGCTTCTCCAACTATTACCGTTAACAGTGGTACTATTTGCGAAGGTGGTTCATTTACAATTACACCAAGTGGTGCAAGTACTTACACATTTCAGGGTGGTAGTGCAGTTGTGAGTCCAACAACTACAAGTTCATATACAGTGATAGGTACAGATGCCACAGGTTGTGTATCTAATCCGGCAGCTGTTTCAAACATCACTGTTAATCCAATACCGGTTATTTCGGTTGCAGGTGGCGCTATTTGTCCGGGCAATTCGTTTACTTTAAATCCAACCGGTGCTAGTACTTATACATATTCAAGTGGTTCACCGGTAGTTTCTCCGGCAGTTACAACTTCTTATACTGTATCAGGTACTTCAGCTGCAGGTTGTACGTCTAATACGTCAGCAGTGGCTACTGTTACTGTTTCAGGTACATTAACCATCACTATTACAGGAAATAACACGGTTTGTAGCGGACAAGCTATTAATTTAACTGCCGGCGGCGCAACAACGTATACCTGGAATACAGGAGCAACTACAACAACCATTGCACCAACACCAACAGCTAATGCAACCTATTCGGTTACAGGTGCCAGCGGATCTTGTTCTAACACTGCTGTAACTAGTATAACGGTTAATCCTTTACCTACTGTAAGTGCGTCTACTAATAATACTTTAATTTGCAGTGGACAAACAGCTACCTTAACTGCTAACGGAGCTTCATCTTATACATGGAACCCGGGTGGTACAGGAGCAAGCATTTCTGTTACTCCAACTACATCAATCAATTATACTGTAACAGGTAGCGATGCCAACAACTGTACAAACACTGCCGTGGTAACGCAATCGGTTTCAACTTGTACAGCCCTGTCCAGCATCTCTTCAAGCAATGCAACAATCAATTTGTATCCAAATCCGTTCAAACATAAAGTAACCATTGTTGCTAGTGAAATGAACCAAACCGTTCAGGTATTCAATTCATTAGGTGCACTTGTTTACAATACTGTTATTGAAAACGAGCAAACTGAAATTGATATGACAGCACAACCAAGCGGTATTTATTATGTGCGTATTGGTACACAAACCCAAAAAATAATTAAAGAATAAAATATCTCTTTTATAAATAAGAAACCGAAGCTCAAGAGCTTCGGTTTTTTTATGCCCTACCGTTGCAAACAATAAAAATTGTTTAAATTAGAATAACCTAAACATTCACCATGAGCAAAAAAAAGAAAAAGATCAGTCCACAGGATATGGTTACCTTAATAAAACAAGCCTGCGAAACCGATGATGCCCCCGAAGAACAAATAGCGGCAATTGCCTACTTGCTTTGCAATGATAGTGAAGAAAACTACAATGCGATCATCGCTATTATTAGCGAAAGTGTTGGTTAGTATAACCAGACAATTTAATTATGTTGTACCTTTATTATAAAACTAACTCGAAATGGAAAAACGCGATCAACTATTATTAGCTGCTAAGATCTATCAGAACAAAGATTACTTTGAATTTCAATCTGATAACGGTACTGATTTGGATATGGTAGATATTGAGATATTGGAACAGATCGCTGATGAATTTGAACATCAGGATATGGATCGAGTTAATAAGATCGTATTTAACAAGGAAGACGTCTATCTGTGTAATCCACTTATTTATGTGATGATCCCGGGTGTGTTATACAATTACCTTGAAGTAAAAGAAATTGAAAAAGATGAGCAAACCACCTTTCAGGTAAAATTAAAAAATGCCACACCGACTGAGTTAATGATAGCCTTCCAAATTGCTTACAACAGAATTAGCTTTGAAGAAGCCCATCAGGAAAAATCGCCCAAAGAATTTGAAGATAAGCTGATCAAGGAAATGCAGGTTTACGACGTGAAATAATTCATCAACATTACATTTTTATGGATAAAGACAAAATATTATTATTGGCAGGCTACATTTATAGAGGCAGAGTCGATTTTCAATTCCATACGGCTAATGGTGTAGATGTGAATAGCGTTACGATCAACCTTAAAGAAGGTACAGCCTTTGAAACCTCCTTGTATGGCGAACCGAAAAACAAATTGCATTTCGGTTTTGATCGGTTTTATTTTGAAAATAATACAGAGGTTTCCTTGCCAAAATATTTACAAGAATACCTGGAGATCATTCCTATTGCAGGAAAACTGACACTTGAAGTAAAGAACTGTGTGGATTGGGAAATAATGGAAGCCTTTCAAATATGTTTTAATAGAATAGAAGCTGAAAGAAAAGAAAAAGAAAGCCTGAGAAACGAAGAAGAAAAAAAGCTCATCACCGAAATGAAAAAATTTGATGTCAATAAATAAAGAAGCTGTTGCGAAAAAACAGCTTCTTTTAGTTTTGTCACATCGAGCGAAGTCGAGATGCTAATTACCGGTTATGCAAAATATGCTCAATCGCAATCAACGATGGGTTTTTCACAGAAGTTTCCCAATAGGCATTTAAATTAGCTATCTGTGCCGTTCTATAATCTTCTAATTGTTGCCTGGTAGTTAATTCATCAACACTTTCCGGACGAAAACCAATACCATTTGATAAACTGGTAATGTGTTCATTTATCAATGTATTTCCATTCTTTAAAAATTTATACTCACCTAGTATGGCCATGTAATTTTTAAACTCATCTAAAAACAATTGATTTTGCTCTCCCATATTTTCTTTGAACTCCGTAATACTCTCTCTCATTTTTTGTTTAGCATCTTCATCCGTGGCAATTCTCAATTTACCCACTAAAAAGTTAACCTGAATTTTATGGCGATAATAGGCTCTGATATGTTTGGTATAGCTTGATTGATACTTCAACGCATCAGCATATAATTTACGCTTGATAGAATTTTCTTTTTTCAACTCATCTTTCTTCTTGATGGAAATTTCTTTCCATCTGTTTAAAAAGAAAGTAATAATAGTACCGGCCACTGCCAAACTTGCCCCTATGATCACACCGTATTTCTCCACAAAGGTTTTTTCCAGTGGCTTTACCTGAGATCTTAATTGTTCAATTGCTAAGTAAATATCGTTGATATGTTGTAGGGTGTCTGATTTCATAGTTTGATTTGTTATTATAAAAATAAGCAATTCAAACTTTAGGTTATTAAAAGATAATTAATTTATAAAAACAAAAAAAGCTTCTGAAGAAATTCAGAAGCTTTTTCTCTACTTTCGTAGCCCGTACGGGAATCGAACCCGTGTTTCGTCCGTGAAAGGGACGCGTCCTAACCCCTAGACGAACGGGCCATTTCACTAATTGTATCTAAATAACTAGGTACATTAATTAATGGAGTGCAAATTTACTATAATTTTCTTAATTCCAAAAAAAAACATAAAATTTTTAAGAAAATCTTTTATGTCTGTAGTTTTCAATACGTTTGATTAGCGTTTGCTGCAATATCAGCGCTAAAACCAAGGAACAGCCCACTACTGTGTATCCATAATACGGGATCAACTCAGGGTTGGCAAAGAAATAGCCTCTAAATAAGCTCACTAATACATGATGGCTGATATAAATAGAAAAAGACAACTCACCGATGTATCTGTCTATCGCATTGTTTTTAAAGGCTTTAAAAATAAAGGGCAAGGAACATAAACAAAACACATAAAATACCGTGTTTTTAAGCGTTTCTTTCGCTTGTATTTCTTCTATCACAAACACCCCAACTAAACACAACAATAAAAGCCATGCTCCTATTTTATTGGAGATCTCTTTCAATGCAATACGCTTATAAAACTGATAGGCTAAACTACCGGCAATGAAATACGCAATTTCAAAAGGAAAGAACCTATAGGTCCATGGATCGAAACTTAAATAGTACTTATTGGCAAAAAACACCTTTGTCCCTATTCCCAATAATACCAATAACACCTGCCATTTAATTTTTTTGGTTACTAAAAACGGCGCTATCAAATAAAATAAAAATTCAATACTGATAGACCAGGCCTGAGGCACCAACAAATACTGATAAGCTGTATGCTTAAACGATAATACATGGTATGTTAATTCGGGCCGGCACAACTCATCTAATTTTGTAAAGTACATCAGATCCTGACCAATCACCACCAGATTCTCAAAAATAAAATAAGCAATGGTAGAACCCGATAAACACTCGTAATTAGATAGATACCTTGCTAAATACAATGGTTTATCAAAACCAACATAACCGATCAAACATATCAAAAACACCGAGATCAGTACGATCCAGTAAATAGGAAAAATGCGAAAAAAACGACTGAATATAAATTTCTTATAGCTAGCTAAACCAATGTACTTTTCATTCAATATCAGTGCCATGTAAAAGCCGGAGATCATATAAAAGCTTTCAACAGCAACTTGTCCACCGCATAAACGCAAGCCAAATATTTTATAGGAGTGATAAACTACAACAGCAATGGCTAATATGGTGCGTAAAATTCCCAAGGTTTAAAGATACTTTTTTTAGTTAAACTTTATATCGGAGTGCTTTGATTTTGTGCAGCAATAGCTGTAAAATGAACGAAGGGAAGGCATGCGCAAGCGGGTTCGTTTTATCAGCGGTTTTGGATGAAGCGATAGCGGAGGGCAATTGTGTTGTACACAATTGAGCCAGTATGTGCGCAAGCTGCCTATCACAAAATCAAAAGCTTTTTGTTACTTTTTGGCTTCAAAAAGTAACAAAAAACCCCGATAATATAATTATCGGGGTTAAATATTTTGTCTGTTCGAGCTGTCACCCTGAGCGAAGTCGAAGGGAGAGAACCTGTACACATCTCGACAAGCTTGATATGACAGCCAATTGTGTTTTTAATCTACCTTACTTAAGATCTTCTTCGCTTCTTCAACTACTTTTTTCTGAGCTTCAATTTCGGATTTTTTCTTCGTCTGATTTTCTTCGTTTTTCTTTGTATCGTCTTCTGCTTTTTTGATCTTTTCTTTATAAGACTCAATATCCGATTTTAAATTTTTGTTTTCTTTTTCAAGATCCTTTTGATCATCTTCTAATTTACCTAAAGCTTTTTCAGAAGCTTTTACTTTTTCTTCCAAAGGAATTTTAGTCATTTTGATGGCAAATTCTTTCACCATTTTTTCGGCAGAATTGTAACGCTCATCAGATGATTTTAAATAAGCACCCCCTAAGTCAAATGCCACCGACATTTTCACCGTTTGGTCTTTTTTATTTTCTTCAAATTTGGCGTAAACATCCACCGGATTATTGCCCCAGTCTTTGATCAAGACATTATCTCCAAAAACTTCGCCTTTACTATTTTTTACTTTTTCATTCTTAAAGTCTTTTAAAAAGCTTTTCCATTCGCTGGCTACATTATCTTCTGTGTTAGAGTATATGGTAGTTGTTAAGCAACTTTGGCTTCCGCTTGAAAAGCTTTCTGAGCCACTTTTGACACTAATTTTTTGTGCCTGAACGGCTAATGCTAAACACAAAGTGCTTATAGTTAAAATCGTTGTTTTCATAGGTCTAAAATTTATATATATATAAATATAAAAAATAATTGGGATTATTCCACATCAGTAACACCACCCGATACAATAAATTTCATGGCTTCTCCACCATCCGCATTTACGGGCGAGATCTGCTCTTTAGGAACGATCACTAATCTTCCTGAAAAGGAATAAGAATAAGGTAAATACACGGCGTATTTATCTTTAATGCCCCACTCGCTTAAATCGTCTTGTGTAATAAAACCTAGCTCCTGAATATTGGCCTGTGGATTTGTTAATACCAATACCGGTTTGGTGAAACGTTTTTTGTTTCCCATAAAGGCATTCATAAAATCTTTAATGGGTGAATATACGTGACGAATGAAAGGTGCTTGTTCTAATCTGCTTTCGATGTAAGAAAAAAGTGTTTTAAAAACAAACGAAGATGCCAATAACCCAATTAAGGTAATAACGATCAATAAAAAAGCAAAAGAGATCAGTGTGTTTAAAGCAGGGCTTTTGGTTACCAGTACGAACGAAAATAAGCCTTCGAAAAACTGAAACAATTTTACAAACACAATAATGGTTAAGCCTAATGGTATAAACAATACCAGACCTTGTAAGAAATATTTTAATAATTTACTCATAATGATTACACCCAATTGATGCCTTTTTTTAATTTAGTTAAAGTGATCTGTTCAGGTGAATTTTCTTTTGTTTGAAAATTATATAACCAGCTTGCATTAGCCGGTAAGCTCATTAAAATAGATTCTATGCGGCCATTGGTTTCTAAACCAAACTTAGTGCCTTTATCGTAAACCAGGTTAAACTCTACATAACGGCCACGTCTCAACAGTTGCCATTGTTTGTTTTCTTCAGTAAACGGTTTGTCTTTATTTCTCTTGATCAACTCTACATAGGTTGGCGCAAAGGCTTTTCCTACATCTTGCCAAAAAGCAAAATTCTCTTCAAAGTTCAAATGTTCATTTTGATTTAAACGATCAAAAAAGATCCCGCCAATACCTCGGGTTTCTTTACGATGATTGATAAAAAAATAATCATCGGCCCAGGTTTTAAATTTCGAATAATAAGATATGTGGTGTTTATCGCACACGGCTTTTAATTGTGTATGAAAAAATTGTGCGTCCTCATCAACAATATAATGAGGAGTCAGATCAATACCACCACCAAGCCATTTGGTACCGTTACTCATTTCAAAATAACGGATGTTCATGTGAATGATAGGCACCATCGGACTTTGAGGATGGATCACAATAGAAACTCCGGTTGCAAAAAATTGATCTTTTTTAGTAGCATCATCAGATACAACAGCGTGTTGTTTATCTGTCATTAAAAAATCAGGTACATCGCCATGCACAGCCGAAAACATCACACCTCCTTTTTCGATCACCGCTCCGTTTTCCATTACTCGTGAGCGACCTCCGCCACCTTCTTCGCGTGTCCAATTTTCTTCTTTAAATGTTGCTGAACCCTCTGCTTGTTCAAGCGATTGGCAAATCTCGTTTTGTAATGACTTTAACCACTCCGAAATATTTTCTTTGGTTATTTCCATCCTAATTTTTGTAATTTATAATCTGAGTATTTATAAATTGAAATGCCTCTGTTTTCAAATCCGGTTTCTGCATCCGGTCTGAAAAACTTAAAGTATGTACCAACTCCTTGCCAAGGGGTTTTATCTAAATTTAAAAAGAGTGCCGGGCCTTGTGTTTTAAGGTTAGACAAATAATACATTGCAATATCGTATCCTTGAAAATAATAATCAGATGGATTGGAAAAATAAAATTCCTGATAATGTTTAGCCAATTGAACTGTCAAAGGCTGGCTATAATCCAAGTGATTAGCGTCTGCAAAATGAAACGATAATTTATTTAAATATTCCTGATCCAAATTATCAATGTTAGATACCGAACTAAAACCCATCAATACAATGTCTTTTTTATCAGAGAAACTATATAACTGCGTAATAAAGTCTTGCAAATAAACCTGATTATTCGTTAATAATACAACCACATTTTTTTTGTTAGGCACAAAAGCTGCTTTTACACCGGCAATACCTTTTACTGTAACAATACTGTCTTTTAATATTTTACCATGTTTACTTAAATTAGCGTTGTATTCATTTTTAAACGCTTTGATATAAGACAGATCTTTTGGTGTAGAATTAACAACCATGATATTTGAAGTAGCCATCAACGAATCAGAACAGTAACGACTTAGATCTTCGATCATTGAATAAACAGAAGGGCTTACCTTACTCACTAATTTGTTTTGATATAAGATCTTATTTTGCTGAATAACAGGAGACACAACCGGAATACCACTTGCCTTAGCGTAATTACTCACAATTTTAAATCCACTTAAATATAAAGGGCCAAAGATCACATCCAGTTTTTTGAAATCAGCACTTTTACAGATAGTTTCTATTTTAGCAGAATCTCTATCTTCCATATCGTACAAATTAATTTTGACATCAAAATCATTTGCTATTAAAGAGTCAACCGCTGTTTTAAATCCAAAATAAAAATCGAGCGCTAATGATTGAGTTATGGGAAAAGGAACTTTGGCTCTAGCCAGATCATCAATGTTCAACATTTCGCTTTCTGCTAATTTAAAAGGCAAGAACAAGCCGATCTCATATTTAGTCTTTTTATTAGGATTAAATACAATGGTATCTTTTACCTGTGTTGTAGCAACTGTTGTAGTAGAAACAACGGTTGGTTCATTAGCAGATTTATTCAATGCTAATTTCAATACCTGTCCTTGTTTGATCCCATCTTTAGCTTCCGGATTCCATTTCAAAATATCATCCTGAGTAACATTAAACTTTTTGGTTAAACCATACATGGTTTCACCTTGCTGAACAATGTAGGTTGTATAATTTATTGGAATATTAGGATTAATAGTAGCTGTTAACGTTTCAATTGGTTTCATGGTACCAACCTTTCTTTTTTCGCCAACAATAACAAATTCTCCTTCTTTTAAACCATTGGTCAATGTTGGATTGTATGACGCCAGTTTCTTCTCATCAATACCATACTTTTTGGTGATGGAATAAATGGTTTCTCCTTTTAATACACGGTGATAGATGTACTTATTAGTATCAATGGCTGTAACTGATTTGGTTAAAGCACTTTCAAAAGGGATCTTTAATTCCTGACCATTTTTAATTCCATCAATGGCATCATCATTTTCTGCTAAAATAGCATTCACATCCATATTATACGTTTTCGCAATAGCGTATAAACTTTGCCCTTTTTCTACTTTATGGATGTAATACTTTTTACCATTAATGGTTTTAATATCGCTCGACTTCACTTGCGCACGTGTAACGCAAGAAGACAGACTTAACACAAAAGCCAGAATGAAATTGATGTATGTAATCTTAATTTTAAACATATAAAAGTTGTTAGTGTTGAATGCTTAGTTTTTAATAGTTATTACTTATAACTAAAAACTAAACACTTAAAACTAATTTATTATTCCCACTCAATAGTAGCCGGCGGTTTAGAGCTGATGTCATACACTACTCTATTTACACCTTTCACTTTGTTGATGATCTCATTAGAAATTTTTGCTAAGAACTCATATGGTAAATGGCACCAATCAGCCGTCATACCATCTGTAGATGATACCGCACGTAAGGCAACCACATTTTCGTAGGTACGCTCATCGCCCATTACACCAACACTTTGTATTGGTAAATAAATAGCGCCAGCCTGCCAAACTTGGTTATATAAATCATGTGATTTCAACCCATCAATAAAAATAGCATCTACTTCTTGTAAAATAGCTACTTTTTCGGCTGTGATATCTCCTAAAATACGAATGGCTAAACCTGGCCCAGGGAAAGGATGACGACCTAAAATAATATCATCAATTAATAAGGCTTTACCTACGCGACGAACTTCATCTTTAAATAAAGAACGCAATGGTTCTACCACGCTTAATTTCATGTAATCAGGTAAACCACCCACATTGTGATGAGATTTAATAGTTGCTGAGGGTCCTTTAACAGAAACGCTTTCAATCACATCAGGATAAATTGTTCCCTGACCTAACCATTTAGCATCCGTTACTAATTTCGATTCATCATCAAATACATCAACAAATACTTTTCCAATTGCTTTACGTTTTTTCTCAGGATCTGATACACCTTTCAACGCATCATAAAAACGATCTTTCGCATTAACGCCTTTCACGTTTAAGCCCATGTGTTTATACGATTCTAAAACGCTTTCAAATTCGTTTTTACGCAACAACCCATTATCCACAAAAATGCAATGTAAATTTTTGCCAATAGCTTTATGTAATAACACAGCTGCTACCGAACTATCTACACCGCCCGATAAACCTAAGATCACTTTATCAGAACCTATTTTTTGTTTTAACTCTGCAATAGTTGTATCAATAAATGAATCAGGAGTCCAATCGCCTTGGCAACCGCATATATCAATTACAAAGTTCTTTAGTAATTGGTGGCCTTCAGTTGTATGGTAAACTTCCGGATGGAATTGTACACCGTATGTTTTTTCTCCTTTTACTGCATAGCCTGCTACTTTAACATCGTGCGTACTTGCAATAATTTCGTAGTTATCAGGTATTTTAACAATAGAATCGCCATGGCTCATCCAAACTTGTGAATTTGGACTAATGGTTTGAAACAATTCATTATCATGATTCACAAAATTCAAATTTGCTCTGCCATACTCACGTGTATTTGATTTAGCCACTTCGCCACCATAAAAATGTGACAATAATTGAGCGCCATAACAAACACCCAATAAAGGCATTTTACCTTTAATGTTTGTCAAATCAGGTTGTGGAGCATTTTCTTCGCGAACGCTATGAGGGCTACCTGAAAGAATAACACCTTTAACGTCTTTAGAGATTGCCGGAATTTTGTTGTAAGGATGGATCTCGCAGTAAACATTTAACTCGCGCACGCGACGAGCTATTAATTGTGTGAACTGGGAACCAAAATCGATGATTAAAATTTGTTCTTGCATATAGCGAACAAAGATAGCTATTTGTTTTGTTTTAGGGGAATTAGCAGTGGAAATTTTATAGTTAAACTATTTAATTTCGACTGAAATTAGATTAATTAACTTTTATAGAGCTAATTTCCATTCCCTTTCTAACTTTTATGATATTATCATCATAATAAAACGATGCTATTTCATCATATTCACATGGCAAAATTTCATGAAAATCAGTTGAATTAAGTAACCCATATTTGCCATTTTTTTTAACCAGATAATATTTACCATATATGATAAACTTATCATAAGCTGTTTTTAAAGGGTAAAAGTTTTTAGATCGATATACGCCATTTTTTTCTTTAGACTGAACTATAAAAATTTGATATGAAGGATCTAAATAATTAATTTTATCATATTCAAATTGTATCAATTCTTCAAAATGTTCATCTAAAACACCGTATTTATTATTTTTATTCTTAACAAGAACGAATTTAGATTTTAGGTCAATTTTCACATCCTTCAAATGAAAACTTTTTTGTTTTTTTCCTTCCTCAGAGTAAGATAAGATGCTATCTCCTTTTGTAAAAACAATATTATTAGAAAAATTTGAATGAAAAACATCATTGTTGATATTCGTTAATTCTACACCATTTGTCGTAATAGCACCGCATTTTCCGTTTTTGTAATTAATGAATATGCTTTTGTAAATATTAAATAGTTTTAATGAATCATAATTGAGAGGGATTATTTGATTTAAATTAAGATTAATAACTCCATATTTACCATTCTTTTTTACAAAAAAATCTCTTTCTTTTTGACCATTATCTAACAAAAGCATAAAATCATATTCACATGGTATTATAATATTTTCCAATTCGTCAATTAACCCAAACTTCTCGTTTGAATTTGCTATATAATATTTTGGGTATACAAACTTTAATGATTTATATGTTTTTGGTGATAGTGGTTGAAAATCCAACCCTAGTAACTGCTCCTTAATTATTTTACGATTATTTTCTGAAAACTCAGTCATTACAATAGATTCGTTTGAACTCGATCTATAATAACGACAGTAACCAAAATTTCTAATGATTTTTTTCTTAGTTATATCATAAATTGCAACTTGCCCATCTCCTTTCTCCAATAACAAATACTTTTCGGGAGAATTAGGAATATACATATTAAATAAATGAACATTATTTACACCTTCAATATCATAAAGAGTCCCTTTATTATTATAAAGTTTTCTGACATTACCAATCCCTTGTGCAATAATCAAAGAATCATTGATGATCTCAAAATCACTAAACTCAGGAGCAAAAATACGTTGTAAGTTTAAATTATATAATGAAGCAGTAGCTTCCATTTTAACAACAATAAATTTCCCTACTTGATTAATAAAACTATAAGCAGTGGGTAAAATTTGTTTACCGTTTTTATCAATAATACCATAAAATGTAGTGCCACGTTCATTAATTGTATGCACTAGTCCAAAATTATTGCCAATAATTTTATCGACTTTTTGTCCACCATAAGTCGATTTATTACTTTTATTATCATAGGGAACAACAATAATTTCGTCTTCAATTTTATTGTTGTTCGACAAATTAGGTTTATCCTGTGAATATAAATTCAAAGTCTGTAGAAATAAAAAAACAATAATGATAAAGTAACACTTCATAAATTAGGTTTAGAATAATAATTTGAGAGTGTAAAAATAGCGATTAATCCTTACTCCTCATGAATTTTACGAGGGTATAAATACCTACACAGAAAAATAAAGCAATGATAAAAAGGATAAAATAATCACTTAATTCTAAGGAAGATTCCATGAATGATTAAGCCGCTAATAATTTATTTTTAACCGCAAACATCACAATACCTGCTGTATTAGGAATATCAAGTTTGGTCATGATATTTTTACGGTGAGTGTTTACCGTATGCGTGCTTAATTCTAAACGATCAGCAATTAATTTATTTGATAAACCTTCAGAAATTAAGCGAATAACATCTAATTCTCTATCCGTAATACCTAAGCCCTGACAAGATACCTTATCCATTTGAGGCTTGATAGCTGAAATATCTTCAGAACAAGTTAAATAATAAGCTACTTTACCGCATAAAAAACGCTCATTATTATAAGTAGCGTGCAAAGCTTCAATGATCTCATCTTTATCACACTCTTTTAATAAATAACTTCTTACACCGGCATCCAATGCAGATTGCATTTCATGCTTGGTTAAATAATCTGTTATAGCAAGTATTTGAAGGCGTTTAAAAGTTTTAGTTAAGCTGGAAATTTGAGCACTAGTAAAAGATAAAGATTGAAAATCCAACACCAGAATTTTTGGTTTATTCTTTTTGATGGTGGATACTAAGTTGTCAAAATTATCATCCTCAGTATAATCTACTTCAAAGTTAGATGATGTGTTTAATAACGTAAAAAGTCCTAAGCGACTTAGGTAGTTTTTATCAGCTATAAGAACAGAAATCATTATAAAAGCTTATTTAGATTAATTTTAAACAAAGATACATCCCTAAACCGAATTACAAAATTTTATTTCAATTTTTTATTAAAAATTGGGTTGTTAATTCCAGCGTTTCCACCCCACTCTAAAACCGGCATTGAGAGATAGGGTTGGCATAGAATGTCCGGCCATGAACAAATGAGAATAAGCCAAATGAACCGTTGGATAAATACCCCAGGCTTTATCCTTAATAAAACTGTTAAAATTATACCCAACTTCGGTATTAAAGCCGGTACTGTGCATGATGTGTTTATTAGTTCCACCAATTGCGGAACCGGTATGGGTCAGGAACTCGTCCATCACTACCTGATGACCGTGAGCCCCGCCAATACCGGCAAATAACCCTTTTACCAAACTTACACGGTAAGTAAAAGTAATTAAAGTGCCTTGTTGATCAGGATTTGAAATATACATCTCTCTTACCCTCACATCAATTGAACTTGGACGATGAAAAGCCATAAAAAATGTACCGAAACTACCATACACACCTCCTAATGGAGAATTGTGGTGTTGTGAACCTCCAACTATACCAATATCAATATAGTTTTTATGATGATTATTAAACTGAGAAAATAAGCGATTATTGCTAAATGTGAAGCATACAACGAATGCTACAACCAAGAGGTGTTTTACGTTTTTCATATACCGGGGATTTAAAGGTTAACGTAAACGTTTTGGTCATAGATGTTTGTTTAGATCTATAACGCACGGAGTACCTGAAAAGTTACAAAGAAAAAACAGAACCTTCTCTGGCAAGCTCTGTATTTGAGAAAATAGGTCTGGCTTCTTCTAAAAACAGATCCAAATTATCATAACGTGCCGAAAAATGACCCAACAATAATTTACCTGCCTTGGCCAATACCGCCATTTGCGCAGCCTGAGACGCCGTGCTATGAAAGGTTTGTGCGGCTCTATCTATTTTAGAGTCTAAGAATGTAGATTCGTGATATAACAAATCAACTTCCTGTATGTTTTTAGCTAGCTCTTCAAAATACTTTGTATCACTACAAAAAGCATAGCTGCGAGGCTTTGGCCCTTCAATAGTTAACTGCTCATTTTTAATGACGTTACCATCATTATCCACAGCATCCAATCCTTTTTTTAATTTATGAATTTCGGCAAAGGATACATTGTATTTTTCCAGTTTATATTTATCAATATTACGAGGCAAAGGTTTTTCTTTAAACAAAAAACCGGTAGTGGCAATGCGGTGTTTTAAAGGCACACTGTACACTTCTACTTTTTCATCTTCAAAAAGCAATTGTTTGTTTGCCGTTTGCGTATGAACAAATTTGAGAGGATAATTTAATTGTGTTTCGGAGAATTTATGGATGATCGCGATCAATTCCTCCAGTTCTTTTGGTCCATAAATGGTGAGTTCATTTTGTCGGCCCAACAAATGCATACTGGCAATAAAGCCCGGCAATCCTAAAAAGTGATCGCCATGCAAATGACTAATAAAAATATGGTTGACACTTTGAAAACGAGCCTTATATCTGCGCAATTGCATTTGCGTTCCTTCTCCGCAATCAATCAAAAAAAACCTCTCAGCTATGTTCAATAACTGAGAGGTTGGATTTCTTTTGGCTGTAGGCGTTGCGGCACTACTTCCTAATATTAATAGTTCAAAAGATTGTTGTGACATTTGCTTCTTAAGAACCGAAAGGTAAATATTAATTATTGATTACCATCATACGTTTAGTAGTAATGGCATTTTTATATTTTAATGAATAAATATAAGTTCCATTAGCCAGATCACGAGCGCTAATAGTTACTTTATTCTCGCCTGGTACTGTTTTAATTGTTTGTTGACTAACAACAGCACCTAAAGCATTATAAACAGTTACGGTTGCGTCGTCTTCGCCTTCAACATAAAATTTAATATCAGTAGAAGTAGTAAATGGATTTGGTACATTTTGGTATAAGGCCATTTTGTCTTTACCTAATTCCTGAACACCAACCGGTGGGTTGATCGTTATTTTATAATATTTTAAAGTTTGTGTTTGTAAGCCTGTTCCTCCAGATACATTTGGCGATGTTGGACAACCAGTAAAAGATAAGGTGGCATAGGCATCAACTGTTAATTGGAGTGAATAGGTTCCAGCAACAGTAGGTGTTCCATATATACTGGCACAACTATTAGCGTTACCGGGAAACTTTAAAGATGGAGAACCATTTACCGTTCCATTATTTACGGCAGCTGTTGACGAACCAAAATTTAAACCCGGAGGTAAATTATAATTAGTAACAACTGTTGGAGTTGATAAGGTAAAACGGTTAAAGCAAAAAGTAAACCCTCCGGAACTGGTATCCTTAGGAACTCTAACGGTGATGTTTTGCTCATAAGGTAGGCCAACCGTTCCAGAAACAAAATTAGTAACGCTATCGGGCCACACCCCTACTTTACCACTGGCAATAAAAGCCGCATCTAATGAACAGGTTGGTACACTTTGAGCTTTTACCAAAACTACTGAAATGCAAATTGTAAGAATCGTTAAGTAAATTTTTTTCATAGAAAATCAATGTTTAGTTAGTAATAAGACAATCATGTCTTTTAAGTTATAAGTAAATATAAAATTAAATCGGATTTTTCATCTGATTTAGGAGAGAATATTAGTAACAGAGTTTTAAACAGCAAATTAGATTGATCCTATTGACGACCAGCCAATAAAAACATCACAGCCATACGAACTGCTACACCATTTTCTACCTGATCCAAAATAATAGATTGATCGCTATCGGCTACATCACTTGTAATTTCCACACCACGGTTAATTGGCCCCGGATGCATGATCACGATTTTTTTAGATAAAGAATCGAGCATCGTTTTGTTCAAACCATATAACATGGTGTATTCTCTGATAGAAGGGAAGAATTTAATGTCCTGTCTTTCGAGTTGAATGCGTAACATATTAGCGACATCACACCACTCTAACGTTTTACGCAAATCGGTTTCTACCTTCACTCCTAAACTTTCTATGTATTTAGGAATCAAAGTTGTAGGGCCGCATACTTTAACTTCTGCACCTAATTTTTGCAAGCAAAAAATATTTGATAAAGCCACACGTGAGTGTAAGATATCTCCAATGATGGCAATTTTCTTTCCTTTCAGATCACCCAGTTTTTCCTGCATTGAAAACGCATCCAACAAAGCTTGAGTTGGATGCTCATGCGCTCCATCACCGGCATTAACTATTTTAGCATTTACCTTTTTAGATAAAAATACAGCCGCACCAGGACTGGCATGGCGCATCACGATCATATCCACCTTCATGGCTAAGATGTTGTTTACTGTATCTATTAAGGTTTCTCCTTTTTTAACTGAAGAAGAAGACGCTGAAAAATTAACTGTATCGGCACTTAATCGTTTTTGCGCCAGCTCGAAAGATAAACGGGTACGGGTAGAGTTTTCGAAAAATAAATTGGCAACAGTGATATCACGTAAAGAAGGAACTTTTTTAATAGGACGATTAATCACCTCTTTGAAATTTTTTGCGGTTTCCAATATTAATTCGATATCATTTTTAGTGATATACTTTATACCTAATAAATGGTTAACGCTTAAGTTGCTCATAGTTATAAATATCTTTCTTTAATAATATTAAGGTGGTGTTGTGCATGTCCGCAAATGGTATAACCAATTGATAAAACATTGTTTTCTCCAGAAGTAGCTTTTCCTTTTAATACTAATTCTTTCTCTCCTAATTGCTGGAACTGAAGAATGGTTGCTTTACGCACCGTATCGAATTCTTCGGCTAATAAATTCAGATCAGTTTTTGATAGATCCACATTAGCAGCATACAAATTTTCGTCATAACCCGGTACTAATTGCGCATCGCCTCTCGAAAAGCGCAGAGCCCTGTAACTGAAAATGCGTTCGGTATCTATGATGTGGTTTATGACCTGTTTAATGGTCCATTTATTATCTGCATAGCGGTGTTCTGCTTTAGTAGCAGGAATAGAACGAATAAAAGCCAAGGTACTTTGATGATTGTTTTTTAAAGCAGAAACAATATCGCCTTCAGGAATAAGATTGATATAGTAAGTAAAATACGGTATGTGATCTTGTTCTTGCGGTCTCATCTTATTTATCGATTAAAGTCACTCTGTCTTTTTTATCGGTTTCTTTCCAATCAACTTTTACATTTTGTGTTTCAATAGAATCAATCACTAAGCCAATATATTTAGCTTGAATTGGTACATTTCGGCTAAAGCGTCTATCTACCAACACCAATAATTCCACATCTTTAGGGCGGCCAAAGGCTAACATGGCATCTAAGCCTGCTCTGATGGTTCTTCCGGTAAATAAAACATCATCTACCAGGATCACATTTTTATCTTCAATAATAAAATCAATGTTTGTGCTATTGGGGATCAATTCTTTTTTCCTAAAATCATCACGATAAAAAGTGATATCCAAATCGCCACAATTGATCTTTTTATTTAAAATTTCTTCAAGCAATTTTTGGATGCGGTGTGCTAAATACACGCCACGTGGCTGAAGGCCAATGATAACACTATTACTAAAATCGTTGTGAACTTCTATTAATTGATAGCAAAGGCGCTTAAGGGTAACTTCTAGCTGTTTATTTTCTAATAAAACTTTTGGTTGCACCGTTTTTTAATTTTTTAAAAGTAGTTATTTTTTTTTAATTGAGCATACTATTGCCTCTTTCAACCTGATATTTTTCTCATCAAAGTTTCAACAGGTCCATTTTTAAAGAGTTTACTCCAAAACACACTAAATATCACACACACAATAAAAAACGAAACTGCATAAACCAAAATATAAATTGGAGGCGTTGGTAATTCATCTTCCGGGAAACCGGTATACTGTTTACCTGTTAACTGTTGCAGAATTATCATTCCCAATGTTAAATGAATAATATAATGCGACAAGGTCATCTGCCCTGTTTTTACTAAAGAACCAATTAGTTTATTAGTAGAAAATTTTTCGCCAAGGAACATACAAATGGATATGACCATTAATGCAAAACTTGCTGTAATAACCATAAAAGGTAAATACGGTGGAAAGTATTCGCTTAAAATATAGCTGTGTAAAAAATCATCTGCATAATTAGTCATAGCTATTAACCTGATTCCTTGAAAGATCAGGAAAACGACAAGACCAACTAAAAACACATTTTTTTTAATTGAATTACTTTGCCAGTTTAGTTTACCTAACCACATACCAAGCATAAAATAAGCTATCCAGGGAAAAATAGAATTCCAACCATTATAGATTGTGTTTCTCAAAAAGCCAATTGGCGTCCAGAAATCAGCATATTGAAAATTGCTCATATTCCAAGACGTTTCAACAGGAATAATGAAAAGTAATACATGATAAATACAAATTGCTATAATAGCAGCAAATAAAAAATAACGTTTTGGTACAAACAAAAGGAAAGCTGCAATATGCATATAACCACCATAAAAATGTAAAATATCGCCCGGCCACCAATTAAACAAGACTAATCCAATGGCAAATAAAAACCACGAGCGTTTTAAAATGATCGATCTTAAAGACTTTCTTTCTTCGGCATTATTATTTTTGGATTGAGTCATAAGTGAAACACCCATGCCAGCCAAGATGATAAAAATAGAAGTTGAATTTCCTGTAAAAAGATTTAAAAATCGTCCGACAGGCTCTGTAGTATAGAAAATAGAACCAAAAGTGTAATTAAAATTTACAATAAACATTCCCAAAAGGGCGTACGCTCTTGCTAAATCAAATCCAATTATTCTTTGTTTCATTATCGTGTTAGCCAATTATTTTATCAATCAATGGCATTAAGATAATGCTCAAATTACATAAAAATAGTCTGTGTTCTGTCAGGACCGATAGATACGATACTGATAGGCACTTCCACTAATTTTTCGATGTATTTTACGTAATCCATTAATTCTTTTGGTAACGTATCTTTATTGGTCATTTTGGTAAGATCCACATTCCAGCCTTTTACTTCTTCGTAAACCGGAGTTACATCGGCAGGTTCGATGCTGTATGGTAAATAATCAATTTTTTTACCTTTATGGATATAATGCGTACAAACTTGTAATGTATCAAAGTCAGATAAGATATCTGCTTTCATCATCATTAATTCAGTAACACCGTTAATAGCAATCGCATATTTTAAAGCCGGAATATCTAACCAACCGCAACGACGAGGACGACCAGTAGTTGCGCCAAACTCACGACCAATTTGACGCATCTTCTCACCTACTTCATTATCTAATTCAGTTGGAAAAGGTCCGCTACCAACGCGAGTACAATATGCTTTGAAAATACCAATTACATTACCAATTTTATTTGGTGCAATACCTAAACCATTACAAGCTCCAGCACAAATAGTATTAGAAGAAGTAACAAATGGATAAGAACCAAAATCGATATCTAATAAAGAACCCTGAGCACCTTCTGCTAAGATCTTTTTACCTTGTTTAATGGCATCATTGATAAAATGTTCAGTATCAATAAAACTTAATTTGGTCATTTCTTCAATAGCTGCAAACCAGGTTGGTTCTAGATCAGCTAAATTGTATTCAAAATTATAGAATGCTAATAATTGCTTGTGTTTTTCTACCAACACATTGTATTTCTCTCTAAAATTAGGGCTTTCGATATCACCAACACGTAAACCATTACGGCCTGTTTTATCCATATAAGTTGGCCCGATACCTTTTAAAGTAGAACCGATTTTATCTTTGCCTTTAGCGGCTTCGCTGGCTGCATCAATTAAACGGTGAGTTGGTAAAATTAAGTGAGCACGTTTACTGATCACTAATTTTTTAGTAAAATCAACGCCTAAAGCTGTTAAGGCATCAATTTCTTTTTTGAAAATAACAGGATCAATTACAACACCATTACCAATTACATTTAAAGCCGTTGGATGGAAAATACCACTTGGAATAGTGTGTAAAACATGTTTAATTCCGTTGAACTCTAAGGTATGTCCGGCATTTGGGCCACCTTGAAAACGAGCAATGATGTCGTATTTTGGGGTTAAAACGTCAACAATTTTACCTTTTCCTTCGTCGCCCCATTGTAGGCCAAGTAATACATCTGATTTGATCATAAAGTGATTGCTTTGGGTTATTTTCTAAAAGCGTTCAAATTTACAATTAAGCCAGAAATATCAATGAATAACAAATTAACAATTCTTGGATTTTTGAACAAAATGGAAACAAATATTAGCTGATAAGAAATTTAAATCTCAATCTTTAACCCATCATAAGCCAGCTTAATAAAGTCAGGTAATTCTTTTGAGACAACATCATGCAAACCTAACTGATGTGAAATATGAGTAAAATAAGCTCTTTCAGGTTCTAGTTCTATCATGAGGTCAATGGCTTGCTGAAACGTAAAATGCGAAACATGTAATTCTTTTCTTAACGCATTAACAACAATAATTTTTGAACCTTTTATTTTTTCTTTCTCTTCATCAGAAATCAAATTAGCATCAGTGATGTACGTGAAATCCTTAATACGATAAGCTTTAACCGGTAATTTATAATGCAGCACATCAATTGGTAACAGCTCTATATCTTTGATATGAATGGGTTCATTAGTCACCGTATGCAGGTCAATTTCAGGAATACCCGGATATTTTTCTTCCGAAAAAATATAAGCAAACTCACGCTTAATAGCATGTTGCACACGCTCAGTCGCATACACGGGCATGCGCATTTTATTAAGATAATTAAAGGCTTTTACTTCATCCAGCCCGGCAATATGATCCTTGTGTTCGTGTGTAAACACAACGGCATCTAATGTTTTTAATTTTTCGCGCAATAATTGTTGTCTGAAATCGGGGCCTGAATCAATTACTACTTTCGCTTCCGGACTTTCAATTAAAATAGAAGTTCTCAGTCGATTATCTTTAGGATCTTGTGAACGACAAACCTCGCAATCACAACCTATGATTGGAACGCCCTGAGATGTGCCGGTACCTAAAAATGTAACTGTAAACATATAGAGTCTGTTATTTTCCGTAAAAGTGTAAAAAAACTTCCTGATTTAAAAGCCCTAAAACTCCTGTAAATATAGCACCAAAAAGAGCACCATAAAAATGTGCTTCATGCCCTACCTGATCAACCGAGTCCATATTGGTTTTACGTTTACTTAAATAAAAACTGATGCCTAAATATACTAAGCCAAAAGCCCATGATGGCAAAAACATCATCGTTGCATTGGGAGCACACACCACAAAACTAAAGATCAACGCATTGATAGCGCCACTAGCTCCTAATGAGGTATAATGTGAGTTATTTTTGTTTTTAAAATATTCTGTAATAGATGAGCAGTAAATAGCACCTGTGTATAATAACACATACAACAACGCGCCCATTTTTTTATTAGGTTCGCCCACAGGGCCTGCTAACAATGGCAATATTTGTTCTTCAACTACCGGACCAAATATCCAAAGCGCATACATATTAAATGCTAAATGAAGGAAACTTCCATGCAAAAAAGCATGTGATAAAAAACGATAATGTTGATTAAAACGACTGATGGAATATGGATGAAAAATGTATTTGAATTTCAATTCAGGCCTATCCATGGCATAAACAGAAAAACCTATAGTAAGAATTAATATGGCGTATGTTATCATAATATAGTTTTTAATGTTTAGTTTTAATGATTAGTTCCAGTATTTATATTAAAAACTAATAACTAAACACTTATAATTAAATTTCTTTGAGACTCCAGGCTTCAGGTTTATCGCCAAACATGACTTTGGTTTTTGCCCATACATTTTTAAATAATTCTGATTCTCTGTATTGATCAATATATATAGTGTTTTCCCAAATACTAAATGTAAAGAACACATTTTTGTTATCTACATCATGTAAAAGTTCTAAATGCGAACAACCTTCTACGGCAGCAATTAAAGCTTTAGTAGAATTAAACAATTCAATAAAATCCTGAGTATGTTCTGGCTTAAAAGTCAGTTTTACAAATCGTTTAATCATAAATTTCTACTATTATTTTATCTATTTTATATTTGGTTAAAACGCGGCGCTTCAATGCTATCTTAGTGGCAGATTGTCCAAGTAATGCAATTTCCAACAAATTCATTGAATTGAAAAAACAAACCACATCTCCTATTTTCACATCATCATAGGTATTATAAATTTGTTCAATATCACCTGATGGCAAAGGAATAGAAAAACGTTTTTTGCCAACTACTCGTTCAAATTCTTCTTTGGTAATGCTTGTGATGAGGTTTCCAAAATCATCTTCATAAAGTACTGTACCTTGTAAGTTACCAGGTGTAGCAAAACTTTCGAAAGCAAATAATTTACAGTAATCAGTGGTTAAAGCGCTAAACTCTTCTAAAGGAATTTTATTAATGATCTTATTAGCTACTTCCACAAAAATATCGCGCAAATAAAACGAATGTTGTTTTTCGTTTTCAAAGTACAACTGATGTACCGGTTCGCTAAACTCTTTATCAATAAGAGTTAACGTGCCATTATCCGGACAAATAATATATTGTCCTTTGTACTTCGTTAACAAATACCTTGTATTGTCTATTGCAAGATCATCGCGAGTATCAGAAGAATTCAAATACTTAACGGCAAATAAATGAATGGTATTTTCAGCAAAATAAGGTAAAGCACTCTTTAAAGCAAAAGCTCCTTCGCCATGCGCATGCTTGTTTACACTGCAGGCCAGATCAATAATTTTTGCATTGGGTTGTTTCTGATATATCAAACCTTTTACCATAGCCAAATAAGGGTCGCGGTAACCCAGATCTGTAGTAATGGTAATAATAGACATATTGAAAACTTTTTTGAATACTTTCAAAAGTAAATAATATTTTAGGCTTACTTTTTAGTAAGAAATTATTTGATTAACACGATTATTAACATAAAAATCAATACGATAGACCATTTTAAACAATAATCCTTTATTTACTTCAAACCTTTAAACAGTTTGATCGTATAAGTTTTAAAACAAACATTAAGTACTTTGACAGAAAAAATAATTAGCATAGACAGCATAGAACCGGTTGAGATATACGGAGTGAACGACGTGAAACTCAATGTTATAAAGAAATATTTCCCTAAGTTAAAGATCATTGCTCGCGGATATTCATTAAAAGCTTTGGGCGATGCCGCAGAGATAAAACATTTTGAGAAGAAACTCAATATGTTGGTAGATTATTATCACAAAAATGGTTTATTAACAGATACGGTTATTGAACGCATCCTTGGGCAAACAGGTGATAATTTATTATTAGCCAAAGAAGAAGCTACAGGCTCTGATATTATTGTATTTGGTAATAATGGTTTGGTGATAAAAGCCAGAACAGATAACCAACGTAAGATGATGCAATCGGTTACGAAAAATGACATGGTGTTTGCCATTGGACCTGCAGGAACAGGAAAAACTTATACCGCTGTTGCCTTAGCCGTTAGAGCATTAAAAAACAAAGAAGTAAAACGTATCATTTTAACCAGACCGGCGGTTGAAGCGGGTGAAAATTTAGGTTTTTTACCTGGCGACTTAAAAGAAAAATTAGATCCTTACATGCAACCATTGTATGATGCGTTGTATGATATGATACCTTTGGATAAATTGAATCAATACATTGAAAGCAAAATTATTCAAATTGCACCATTAGCGTTTATGCGTGGACGAACCTTGGATAACGCCTTTGTGATTTTAGATGAGGCTCAAAATACTACTGAAAGCCAGATGAAAATGTTTTTGACTCGTATGGGTGCCAATGCCAAATTTATAATTAATGGTGATATGACTCAGATAGATCTTCCTAGGCATCAAACATCCGGTTTAGCACATTCTATCCGTTTATTAAAAAAAGTAGAAGGGATTGATATTATTGAATTAACAACTGTTGATGTGATCAGACACCGATTAGTAAAAGCTATTATTGAAAAATACGAAGGAGACTCTATAAAAAAATAGACTCAAGATATAAGACATAAGATTAAAGATTATCTAATCTGGAATATCAATATCATTTTGATGAATTAAACCATTAAACTTAAAAAGAACAAGTCTTAAATCTTAGGTCTTGTATCTTTTATCTAAATTATGACTATACAAGAAGCCCAAACAACCGTAGACAATTGGATCAAACAATATGGCGTACGTTATTTTAATGAGTTAACCAATACAGCTATGCTGATGGAAGAAGTTGGCGAAGTGGCGCGCATTATGGCTCGTCGCTATGGTGAACAAAGTGAGAAAGAATCGGACAAAAACAAAGACTTAGGAGATGAGTTAGCGGATGTGATGTTTATCTTAATTTGTTTGGCCAATCAAACTGGCATAGATTTGGAAGAAGCTCTTAAACGAAATCTTGATAAAAAAACCAATCGAGATTCGGAGAGACATATTAATAATGACAAACTAAAGTAATTCTTGAAAAACTCCCTCATATTATTTTTTGTAAGCCTTTGTTCATTCGCTTTCTCTCAAAATTCTTTGATAGGTATTGATGAAGTTAATAAAGACATTGGTACACAAGAGTCGATCTACAAGATCAAAGCGGATTATGTCTTACAAAATAATCAAGCCAAAAATTTATTTTTATTAAGGGCTGATGCTCAAAAGGGAATTACCATTCGTTCTTCTAAAAAAACTATAAAGCCCGGCGATACGGCATTAGTTGTGATAGAATTTATTCCGCAATCTACCGGAAAATTCAAGGAAACCATTCAGCTAGTAACAAGTGCCGATGATCTACCCTTTGAATTTTCATTATCGGGAATTATTAAATCGATAAAAACAGGTGATAAAACAGCTTGTTTTTATTTTAAGAAACCAAATAATGCCGGTGTTAAAACCCTGGAACCTATTGTAGTGGTAGAAAACACTAAACCAAAAGATACTTCTAACAAGATACCTGATCGTAACTCAACAACTCCAATAATTACAGAAACTAAAAAAGAAGTTAAAGAACCTGTAAAAGAAAAAAACGAAACAGTTCTTAATGAAGAATTATATAAACCAAACAATATTATTTTTCTGGTAGATGTTTCCAGCTCCATGAAAGACTCTGCCAAGCTACCGGTAATGCAACATGCCTTGCATTTTTTAATTGACAATTTACGTCCTATTGACAAGATCACCTTTATTACTTATGCCGATTCGGTGAAAGTGATCAGAGAAGGTATCAGTGCAGCTAATAAAAAAGATTTACACGACGTAGTAGATAAGCTAAAAGCAAGAGGTTTAACAAAAGGCAAAAAAGCCATTTTATTTAGTTTGGATGTCGCTTTGATGAATTATATACCAAACGGTAATAATCAGATCATATTAACGACTGACGGTAAATTCAGGTTTTATCCAGATGATCAAAAACTTTACTTAGCCAAACAAGGTGATAAATCAGTTAAACTCTCAACAATGGCATTTGGTAATGATAAAGAAGCCATGAAAAATCTACAAGAAATTGCAGAAAATGGGAAAGGTAATTTTATTCATATTAAAAATCGCTCAAAAGCACAACAACAATTGCTGGATGAGATCAAACAAAATAGTATGATAAAATAACCTAAGTACTAAAACATGTTAAAGAAAATGCAAATATACTTGCATTTGAAATTCTTTTTAGTTTACCTTTGCCTTATTGAATGAAATTAAATAAAGCGACATATTTTTCTATATTTTTCTTGTTTTGCTTTTTAGCATCATTCGGTACACGTACTTATCAAAATCTAAATACAAAATATTCAAAGGCTAATATCATCTCAAATAAACTTACTTCAGTAAGCTCTAAAGAAGGTGGTAATTATATAAAAGCAGAGTTCATATTTGAAGAAAATGAAAACGAATCTGAAAATGATTTTGAGTTACATGGTTTTGTATTACCATTTTTCATTTCATATTTTCAATATCAGCTTAACCCATCACAACGTATTTCTGCATCTCCTTTAGCAGAAAAACTAACAACCCCAATTTTCATTGAGGTTTGTAATTTCCGTATCTGATTTCACTTTTAGATAACTATAGTAAATAGTTGTCTCTTTATTTTCATTAAAACAAAAGTAGGCTTTAATCTATTAAATTCTATTGCCACTTTTTTCATTGATTCTTTATAAAAACAATAATTTAATTATGAGAAAACATCTCGCATTTATCAGCGTCTGTGTTTTATTAATGCACGCTAGTTGTAATCATCACAACGAAGAAAAGGAAGAAGAAATTATATTTTCAGTTACTAGTCCGCTAAAAATAGACACTTCAATTACAAGAGAATATGTAAGTCAAATTCATTCCATTCAACACATTGAAATAAGAGCATTAGAAAAAGGCTATTTACAAAACATATATGTAGACGAAGGACAATTTGTAAAGAAGGGGCAAATAATGTTTCAGATTATGCCATTGATTTATAATGCTGAACTTCAAAAAGCTCAGGCCGAAGTGAATTTTGTAGAAATTGAATATCAAAATACAAAACAGCTTTCAGAGAAAAATGTTGTATCACCAAATGAGTTGGCATTAGCAAAAGCTAAACTGGATAAAGCAAAAGCTGAAATGAGTTTAGCTCAAACTCATCTTCTATTTACTGAGATCAGAGCACCATTTGATGGGATCATTGATCATTTTCAGGTACGATTAGGTAGTTTGATTAATGAAGGAGATCTAATGACAACCTTATCAGATAATAGTGAAATGTGGGTTTACTTTAATGTACCAGAAGCCGAATACTTAAACTACAAAACAAATTCTGTTACTGAAAATTTGCTTAAAGTAAATCTTTTGATGGCCAATAATCAGGTGTTCAAATATTCTGGTGAGGTTAGAGCCATTGAAGCGGACTTTAATAACGAAACCGGAAATATTGCTTTCAGAGCTACGTTTCCTAATCCCGAAAAATTACTTAGACATGGGGAAACCGGTAATATAGAAATGAAAATTCCTCTCAAAGATGCAATCATCATCCCGCAAAAAGCCACTTACGAAATTTTGGAAAAAAAATATGTTTTTGTGGTTGATAAAAACAACGTTGTCCATTCAAGAGAAATTACCATAGATTCTGAAATGCCGGATCTATATATTATTAAAAGCGGCTTAAATGAAAATGAAAGAATTTTATTGGAAGGAATTCGAAAAGTAACTGATAATGATAAAATCACTTACAAATACGAAGATCCAAAAACAGTTCTTCCGAAACTAAAAGTATATGTTGAATAATTTAACTCATAAACTCAAAGAAAATGTTCAATAAATTTATTCAAAGACCTGTACTTGCAATAGTCATATCACTTGTTATTCTATTTGTAGGTACTCTGTCAATAAAGACTTTACCTACCTCACAATTTCCTGAGGTTGCACCACCGGTAGTAATGGTTTCCGCATCCTATCCGGGAGCCAGCGCTAAATCCTTAGCAGAATCAGTAATTATTCCACTAGAACAATCTATTAATGGCGCATGGGGAATGAGGTATATGACCTCTGATGCCACAAGCGCCGGCGAAGCTAATATTCAAGTGGTATTTGAACCTGGTACTGATATCAATCAAGCTTTGGTTCAGGTATCTAACCGTGTTCAGCAGGTTACTAATCGATTACCAACATTAGTGCAACGCGAAGGTGTGGTTATTACACCGGTAATTCCAAGCATGCTAATGTATGTTAACCTCTATAGTAAAGATAAGAATGCCAATATGAAATTCTTATTCAACTATGCAGGTGTTAACATGGTTCCTGAATTACAACGTATCAATGGTATTGGGCAGGTAAGAATTTTAGGGAGTCGTCAATATGCCATGCGCATTTGGTTAAACCCTGATCGTATGCGTGCTTATAAAGTATCTCCTGATGAAGTGATGGAAGCGCTGAATGACCAAAGTATTATTGGTAAACCCGGACGTATTGGTAGAGGTGACAGTAAACAAGCCGAAGCGCTTGAATATGTTTTAACTTACACCGATCGTTACAATGATCCCAAACAATATGAAAACGTCATTATCAGATCAAATCCTAATGGCGAAAATCTTCGCTTAAAAGATGTTGCAACTGTTAATCTTGGAAGTGAGTACTACGATATTTACTCGAGTATGAACGGCCATCCATCTGCGGCATTGGTTATTAAACAAACTTACGGAAGTAATGCCAGTGAAGTTATTGCGAAAGTGAAAGATAAATTAGAAGAGTTGAAAAAAACATTTCCACCGGGAATGGAATATGAAATCAGTTACGACGTTTCTAATTTCCTTGACGCTTCAATTGAAAATGTAATTCATACATTAAGAGATGCATTTATTTTGGTAGCCTTGGTTGTATTTATTTTCCTTGGCGATTGGCGCTCAACCCTTATCCCCACTCTGGCTGTTCCTATATCATTGATCGGAGCCTTTTTCTTTATTCAGCTCTTCGGACTTACTATCAACATGGTAACGTTATTTGCTTTAGTGCTTGCCATTGGTATTGTCGTCGATGATGCCATTGTTGTCGTTGAAGCCGTTCATGCTAAAATGGAAGAGGAAAATCTTTCTCCATATAACGCTGTGAGAAAAGTGATTGGCGAAATCAGTGGTGCTGTTATCGCTATTACTTTATTAATGGTATCTGTATTTATTCCGGTATCTTTTATGACAGGCCCGGTAGGTACTTTCTATAGACAGTTTTCTATTACCATGGCAGCGTCTATTGTACTTTCCGGTATTGTAGCGTTAACCGTTACTCCGGTACTTTGTGCTATGATTCTAAAAAATAATCATGGAAAACCAAGAAAGAAAACCTGGATGAACAGATTCCTCGATAGTTTTAACAGAGGTTTTGAAAAACTCACAGATAAATATGTTTGGTTGCTGAAATTAATTGCACATAGAAAATTGATCACTGTTGGTTTATTTGTTGTGTTTGCTCTTGGTATTTTTGGCATAAGCAGCAGTCTGCCTTCCGGATTCATTCCAAGCGAAGATCAGGGTATGCTTTACGCGATTATTCAAACACCTCCTGGTTCAACATTAGAAAGAACAAATAACTTATCTGATAAATTAGTTGAAGTCATTAATAAAGTAGAAGGCGTAAAATCAGTTTCTTCCATTGCCGGTTATGAAGTATTAACGGAAGGACGTGGATCAAATGCAGGAACCTGTTTAATTAACCTGAAACCATGGTCGGAAAGAAAACATACCGTTACTGAAATTATTGAAGAACTTGAACAAAAGGCCAAAGAAATTCCTGGCGCTACTATCGAATTTTTTGATCCACCTGCTGTTCCTGGATTTGGTGCAGCTGGCGGTTTTGCGTTACAACTGTTAGATAAAACTAATAGTGGAGATTATAAACAACTGGAAAAAGTAACAACGGACTTTATGAACGAAATGAGAAAGCGTAAAGAAATAACCGGTTTGTTTACATTTTTTAGTGCTAATTATCCTCAATATGAAATTGAGATTGATAATCAGGTTGCTATGCAAAAAGGAGTTTCCATTGGAAATGCGATGAACACCTTATCCATTTTTGTAGGAAGTACTTATGAATTAGGATTTATCAAATACCAACGTTTTTTTAAAGTGTTTGTTCAAGCGGCTCCTGAATACAGAAAGCTCCCAACAGATATTATGAATTTGTATGTGAAAAATAACCGTGATGAAATGGTTCCTTTTTCAGCCTTCATGAAAATTCATAAAAAACAAGGTGCCAATGAAATTAACCGGTATAATATGTACAATACAGCTGCTATCAGAGGTGGGCCGTCCAAAGGTTATAGTAGTGGTGAAGCTATTGACGCGGTTAAGGAAGTGGCAGCAAAAACATTACCACATGGTTATGATATTGACTGGGCAGCTCTTTCATACGACGAAACAAGACGTGGAAATGAAGCGATCTATATTTTCATATTTGTATTGATCTTCGTTTATTTTGTTTTGGCAGCTCAGTACGAAAGCTTCATTATTCCTTTATCCGTTATACTCTCTTTACCAGCCGGAATATTCGGATCCTTCTTATTGATTAAAGGTATGGGACTAGCCAACGATATTTATGCTCAGGTTGGTTTGGTAATGTTGGTTGGTTTATTAGGTAAAAATGCCGTCTTAATTGTTGAGTTCGCCGTGCAAAAACAGCGGCAAGGTGCAAGCGTACTTGAAGCTGCCATTGAAGGTGCAAAAGTACGTTTCAGACCAATCCTTATGACATCGTTTGCATTTATTGCCGGATTAATTCCATTGGTTGTTGCACATGGAGCCGGTGCCATTGGCAATCGTACGATCGGTGCATCTGCAATGGGGGGTATGCTTTTCGGGACCATCTTTGGTGTCATCATTGTTCCAGGATTATATTACATATTTGGATCACTTGCCGAAGGCCGCAAACTTATCAAAGGTGAAAATGACAGTTCATTGACAGAAGAGTTTGTTCATGCAATTGATAATTTTCCACAAACTCAAGAAAATGAAAACAATGAGAAAATTTAAAATATATAAATATATAATAATAGCATGCATTTCAATGATGCATACGGCATGTAGCACAAAATCTCTTATTCATAAACAAGAGAACAAAAATGTACCCGATAATTACATCGGTAATAAACAAGATAGTATCAATACAGCAAAAGTAAAATGGAAAGATTTTTTTACTGATCCAAACCTTGCAGCACTTATTGATACCGCACTAAAGAACAATCAGGAACTCAATATCATGTTACAGGAAATTCAAATTTCTAAAAATGAAATTAGAGTAAAAAAAGGAGAGTACTTACCGATACTGGGATTGAAAGGTGGTGCCGGCGTTGATAAAGTTGCGAGGTACACCAATATTGGCGCTATGGAAGCTAACACCGATATTACTCCCGGCAAAGAAATGCCCGAACCATTACCTGATTATATGCTTGGTGTTAATTTATCGTGGGAAATAGATATTTGGAAAAAACTCCGAAATGCCAAAAAATCTGCAGTATATAAGTATTTGTCAACTGTAGAAGGAAAAAATTTTATGGTTACAAATCTAGTTGCAGAAATCGCTAATTCTTATTATGAATTAATGGCATTTGATAATCAACTGGAGATTCTGAAAAAGAATATTGACATTCAACAAAACGCATTGGAAATCGTAAAATTGGAAAAAATATCTGCCAAGGTTACAGAACTAGCTGTGAAAAAATTTGAAGCTGAAGTACTCAAAAATAAAAGTAAACAGTTCTATATCATGCAGCAGATCACAGAAACAGAAAACAGGATCAATTTTCTAATTGGAAGGTTCCCCACTCCAATTTTAAGAAGTTCAACAAGTTTTACTGACCTTACTTTAGATAGTATTCACTCCGGTATTCCATCTCAATTATTACTGAACCGACCTGATATTAAGCAGGCCGAACAACAATTAGTTGCAGCAAAACTGGATGTGAAAGTTGCAAGAGCAAATTTCTATCCTTCTTTAAGAATAAATGGTACTGCGGGTTATCAGGCATTTAATCCTGCATTTTTCATTAAAACTCCGCAATCAATGCTTTACTCATTGGTTGGCGAATTGGTTGCGCCTTTGATCAACAGAAATGCGATAAAAGCTAATTACAATAGCGCAAATGCAAAGCAAGTACAGGCAATTTATAATTATGAACGTACTATTTTAAATGCTTATCTACAGGTATCTAACCAACTATCAAAAATTAATAACCTTAGTAAAAGTTATGATCTCAAAACAAAACAGGTGCAGGCACTTAATGAGTCTATCGAAATTTCAACCGGCCTTTTCAAATCTGCCAGAGCTGATTATATGGAAGTGTTATTAACTCAGCGTGATGCTCTCGAATCACGATTTGATTTGATAGAAACTAAAATGCAACAAATGAATGCCAAAGTAAATATTTATAGGGCACTAGGTGGTGGATGGAGATAATAAATAAAAATTAACCAAATATTTTAGCTGCTCTTGACAAATATGGAAAATAGTTATAGAAAACTGATTGAAGGGAATTTGAGATTTTCTAAAGAAAAGAAAATTGAAGATCCTGAATATTTTAAGAAGTTATCTTTAGGACAAAGACCTGAGTATTTATGGATAGGATGCAGCGACAGCCGCGTACCTGCAAATGAAATCACAAATACAGAAAGTGGTGAAATGTTTGTTCACCGTAATATTGCCAACATGGTTGTACACACTGATTTAAATTTATTAAGTGTACTTGAATATGCAGTAAATTTTTTAGAAGTAAAACATGTAATAGTATGTGGTCATTACGGTTGTGGGGGAGTAAAAGCTTCTATGAGTAAACAGTTGCATGGCTTTGTTGACAATTGGTTATGCAATATTAAGGATGTTTACAATAAACATCAGACACTGTTAGAATCTATTTCAGATGCAGATAAACGTCTCGATCGGTTAACTGAATTAAATGTAATTGAACAGGTCAGGAATCTTGCCAAAACAACTATAGTACAAGAAGCCTGGGCTAAGCGACCACTCGAATTACATGGTTGGGTTTACGGGATTAACAATGGACTTATTACAGAACTAAATGCGATTCATAAAAATAACGAGGATATAGAATCAATTTACCGTTTTGATATTTAAGTACAGTAACAAATAATAGTAAAAAAATGTGAATACTAAAAATGCTTGCTTTGCCTGAGTCTATTGCTACATATTTTATTTCATAGTTTTAAATGTGACTTTGGTTCAGGTTAAAGCAAGACCATTTTATTTTCTGAATAGACTCTTCATTAAAATTAATGTAATAAAAAAGCAAAAATTTGAATCAAAGTCTTTTTGTGAATTTTTAAGTTTACCATTTAATGACATACTATTCAAAAACATACATTTGTTTTTTTTAAAAACTCATTATATATAATGAAAAATATACTAATAAAAACAATCTCTTCATGCCTGATAACCTCTTCTATCAACATGATCGCACAATCGCCAAGTGTTCGTTTCAAAGACGGATTAAAGATCTACATGAATGATGACAGCACTCGTTATGTGCAAGGTACTGGCTTAGCTCAAATATGGTTCAGGTATAATGATAATAATCCCGGCTCAGCTATATACGGCACACCTAAAAACGAAACCTTTGACATTGGTTTACGCCGTGTTCGTTATCAGGTTATGGGACAGGTCAATAAAAATATTTTCTTTTATACTCAAATTGGTATCAATAGTGTGAATAGTTTATCTGCTCGTAAAACCGGTTTGTTTTTTCATGATGTAACAGCAGAATATAAAATATACAAAAATTACTTAACCTTAGGGGGTGGTTTAAGTGGATGGAATGGAACTGCCCGCTTTACATCATCAGGTGTTGGCAATATATTAGGAATGGATCTGCCAACTATTCAAGAAACAACCAATGATGTTACTGATCAGTTTGTTAGAAAACTAGGTGTATTTGCAAAAGGTCAAATTTGTAGATTAGATTATCACTTCGCTGCAGCTAATCCGTTCCCTATTCAAAATTCATTAAATACAGTAGCTGCTTTAAACGGTACCAACACAGCTGCATTTTCAACAAAAGCACCCGAAATGCAATACCAGGGCTATGCGAAATGGCAATTTTTAGATAAAGAAAGCAATCTATTGCCATACAGCGCCGGTTCTTACCTGGGCAAAAAACGAGTTTTAAATATAGGCGCAGGATTCTCCTACCAAAAAGATGCAATGTGGTATAGAAATGCTGATATGGATACCATTTCAACTCCTCTGCAAGAATTTGGCATTGATGTATTTTATGATTCCTATATGAATAAAGAAAAACAAAATGCCATTACTGCTTATGCTGCTTTTTTAAATTACAATTTTGGCCCAAACTACATTCGTAATGTAGGTATTATGAATACGGCTAACGGTACTGTAGGTGCCGCTAGTTTTAATGGTGCCGGTAATTCTGTACCATTAATTGGAACAGGACAGGTAATTTATGCACAAATAGGTTATTTATTTAAAAAGGATCTCTTAGGTAAACAAGGAACTTTACAACCTTATGCTTCTGGATCTTTTGCAAACTATGAAAAATTAAAAGATCCTGTATTGATCTACGATTTAGGTGTAAACTGGGTCATGAGTGGTAATAATTCAAAATTATCATTGGATTATCAAAGCCGACCTATTTTTAATTCTGACAAAAATGGTGATCTACACGAAACAAAAAATGCCCGTAGAGGACAAATAGTTTTACAGTACCAGGTTGCTTTTTAAACTTTATAAATAATACTAAAAAGGCCTCAAACAATGTATATTGTTTGAGGTCTTTCATATTACTTAAAATTTACTCTTTAATAATTGTCATTTGTTTTTTATAATCATTTGATGTAATTCTTAGAATATACATTCCTTGAGCTAAGTGACTTACCTGAAATGTATTTGTTTTACTATCCATTTTTTCACTCATTACTAATTTCCCAATAACATCAAATAATTCAAACGTTGAGCTATTAATCAAATTGTTATCAAGTCTAATTGTAATTTCATTTTTAACAGGATTAGGAAATACTGATGCTAATGAACCATTCAATTCCAATATATTAGTACATAAACTTACTACTACTGATCGATTTCCTGAATTAGAACAATTGTTTATATCCGTATAATTATAACTAATTGTAAATGTTCCCGCTCCTGATGTTGAAGGATCAAAGCTTGAACCACTTACTCCCGGGCCTGAAAAAACGCCACCACTTGGAGTACCCGATAAGGCAACAGTTGCGTTATTTACACAAATTGGACTTGTTATTGCACCTAGTGTTACGTTTGGTTTTGGATTTACAGCTACACTCACTGTTTTTGTTTTTGTACAACTATTGGTTGTTCCGCTTACCGTATAATTTGTAGCAACAGTTGGTGTTACAGATATACTTGAAGTGGTTGCACCCGTATTCCAACTGTAACTTGTCGCACCACTTGCAGAAAGTGTAGCTGTCGTCCCTGAACAAATAGTTGCATTACTAACAGCAACTGTTGGGGTTGTCACTACTGTAATTGTTTTTGTTATAGAACCTGAACCAATAGAATTTGTTGCTGTTAAACTAATCGAATAAGTTCCAGGATTCACAAATGTAATAGATGGATTCTGAGCATTTGTATTTGAAATTGCTGCAGCCGGAGTTACAGACCAAGACCATGAAATTGGTGAGTTAGTACTCATATCTGTCAGTTGAATATTTGAACCCGTACATGCGGGTGTAGCAGATGAAGTATAGTTAGCAACCGGAGGATTAGTAGATACTGTGTATGAAATATTTATATTATCTAAAAACACATTATTACCCCAACCACTTCTGCTTTCAAATTTTAAGTAAACACTGGTTAATCCTGCATAAGAAGATAGACTTATTGTTTCTCTTCTCCATTGGGTGCTTACTGTTGGAGAATAAGCAGAAGCTGTTTGAGTGCCGGCAACAGTTGCCAATTGAGCTCCGCCTTTAGTGTATAATCTCGACCAGGTTAAACCACAATCAGTACTAATGTATACATTCAATGTGTCAATATCCGTGGTTGTTCCATAAGCGCGATGTGAAACATCAAAATTTAAACTTAAGGATGAATTTGCAGCTGTAAAGGAAATGGCCGGGGATCTTAAGGCATCTATCTGTCCGCTAATATCCGAAGAGCTTGAATAATTATCCATACGTGCTGCTTTAGTACTTCCTGCTGTTAGACCCGTAGAGTTAGAAACAACAGACCAACTTACAGCTGCGTCAATTGTGTTCGCTTTTTGAATAACCCAACCTGCAGGAGGTGTTGAGCCGGATTCAAAACCTTCAGTAAACGGTAAAGCCTGGCCTATAGGTACAGCTATTACTGTATAAGTTGATGACATTGAATTGTTTGATGTATTTTGATCAACACCTGCATTAGGAGAGCTTGCCCAAACAGAAAAAGTATGGGCTGAATTTGATAATCCATTATATGCATTTAGTGTAATAGTTGTTGTAGCAGAAGTTGCCAAAGAACCTGTCCAGTTAAGTGTTTGCGTGGCAGCCGCATCCATTTTATAAGAAATAATAGCTGACGTTATGGTTGAAGAACCTAAATTTTTTATGCTCACTTTAGGTGTAACGTTATTATTACAAACCGCTGAGCCATTTACTGGATCGATAATATTTTCTATTGCAATGTCTAAGGATGCAGTTGAGGCAGAACATATATTACTTTCCCAAATACCACGTCCGTAGGTGGCTGCTCTGATTTTATTACTACCGTAATGTATTTCTAATTCATTAACTCCAACTATCGGAAGTCCGGTTGCAAAAGATATCCAGTTGGTCATAGTATTATCTTTATAGTATACTCCTGTGTTTGTTCCTACATACAATGCTTCACTAGCATCATTTTGATAGACTAAACAACGTGCTGAAACTGACGGAAAATTACCTGTAATATTAGTCCAGGTAGTTCCTCCGTTTATTGATGTATAAATTCTGGAACTCGATGTAGCAACAGCAACTTTATCCGGGCTACTATTATGAACTGCAATACCATTGATGGTTAAACTACCAAGCCCGGTTGCAATATTTGTCCAGGTAGTTCCACCATCAGTAGTTCGGTAAATTTTGTTTCCGGATGAAACATAAATGTAATTTGAGTTTGACGGAGCAACTGCGATATGATTCAATTTACCTATGTTAATACTCGATATCTGTGTCCAGGAACCTCCTGAGTTAGTAGATTTATGCAATTCATCATACCCAACATATAGAGTTGTATTAACATTTGGATCAATTACAAAAGGTGTAGTCCAGTTTCCGGCTGTAGACGGAGTAGTTAAACCAGTATAGCTATTTCCACCATTTGTAGTTTTGTAAAAAGATCCATTTTGAGAACTTCCATAAATAATATTAGCATTTGTATGATCAACGGCCGCTTCCATCCCATCAGCACCGATCCAATCTATCCACCCGGTAGCTGTGCGAACGCTTCCGCCATTATCCTGAGCGCCTGTAGCAATAGTGATAGAATTTGTTTTGGCACAACCCAAACGATAAAACATCCTTATACCCAAACCACTACTGATACCCGTGAAATTATCTCCCATGTCGGTAGATACTGATATACCTCCATCAGACCCAACAAATAATTTATTACCAATATACTCTAAGGCATGTACATCGCAATGTGTATATCCTCTCGCATTAGGATAAGTCCATTCTGTTGTCGATACAAAGTTATATCCACCGTCTACACTTTTCCAGGTAATAATTCCCGCAATATGAATTTCATTTGCATCAGTTGGAGAAATAGTAATATCAATATTGTAACCTCCTTGCCCACTATTATCTGTCCCTACAGGACTATATCCAAAAAAATTAGTTCCATTCGCAGAGTTTCCTGTTACTGTTGTTATAAAACTTCCTCCTCCATCAGTAGATTTGTAAAATTTACCAAATACACTTCCCGCACACTGAACCACACAAACCAAATTAGGATTAGCAGGGCTAACTGCTAAGCGCATTATACCACTAGTAGTTATACCAGATGTGATTTGAGTAAAATTAGCGCCACCATTCGTCGATCTGTAAAAATTACTGCCACACGCATAAACAACCGAAGAATTTCCAGGTTTAAAATCCAGGTCTAAAGTAGAACCTGCCATTACTTGAGTCCAGTTTGCTCCGAAATTTGTTGAACGATAAATTCCACCGGTAGTAGCGATTAAAACATTGGCAGTATTGCTGGGATCAACAATAATTTTGCGAATATTGATGCTTCCCGCAAGGCCTGTATTAGATGGTGTAAGAGTAACACCACCATCAGTAGAAACAAGCATACCGGATCCAAGTGTACCAATATATACTCTATTTAAATTAGTAGGATCAACTTCAACATCACCAATTTGCATGAATAATTGTCCATCAGTTAAACTAGTCCAATTAGTTCCTCCATTAATAGTTTTCCAACACCCACCATTTGGCGAACCAACATAAATAATATTAGTATTTAAAGGATGTATTGCTATAGCATCGATTCTTCCAAGTCCGGGTGCCCAACTTGATGTACGATTCCAATTTGTAGGTCCAAGCTCAGTCCAGTTTGCAACACATGTTGTACTACTGGTTTTATTTGCTGACGTAGATTTAAATTTATTAAGTTCGGAGGTATAATGTTCCGGGGCTAAACGATTTCCTTTTTCATCGATCCAATATTTAGTTTCTGCTTCCCAGCGTTTAAACATTTTGTAACCAGTACCTTTTCCGGTTTCGTGTGTTTTAAAATACTCCGTATAATAATTTACCAGATCATAATAGTTTTTAGTTGGATCATCTATAGTATCATAAATAGTTTGCGCTTTTGTGGTTAACATTAAACAACATAATGCAAAAAAAGTAATCAGTATTTTCATATAATTATTGATATTGGAATTATACTAAAACTACAGATACATATTACCAATGTCAATTCATTACCATTTATTTGTGTTAGTAATTCTCATAACTATTGAATTCCTATAAATCGAGCAAAAACCTTGTGTTTACTATATAATAAAAAATAATGTAGTCCAATTATTATAAATCGGGCTACAATCACTCGTCAGAAATCCTGAAATAATTTTGTATAAAAAATAGTTCAAACAAAAAACAACGTCTAATTCAATTTATTAAAAATTAAAATCTTAGATCAACTTTAAGAACTCAGTAATATTATTTTGCTGTTAAGGTAATATAAGGAATGATCATTTCCTCTAAACTTATACCACCATGCTGAAATGTATTTTTATAATACTGTACATAATGATTAAAATTATTAGGATAAGCAAAGAACTTGTCTTCTCTTGCAAAAATAAAACGTGAACTGATTGTTTGCTTTGGTAAAAAAGCATCGGCCGGATTTTTAACTTCAAATACTTCTTTAGGATTATAATCCAAAGCTTTACCTTGTTTGTAACGCAAATTAGTATTCACATTTTTATCTCCAATTACTTTGCTTGGTTCTTTAACATGCACAGTTCCATGATCAGTTGTGATAACCAATTTAGCGCCTTTAGCGGCAATTTGTTTAATAATATCTAATAGGGGAGAATGTTCAAACCATGATACGGTTAAACTTCTGTAAGCCGGTTCATCATCGGCCAATTCACGTATCATTTCCAATTCTGTACGTGCATGACTTAACATATCCACAAAATTATAGACAATAACATTTAACTTGTTTTGCATTAAGTTAGACATGTTATCTGATAATTTTTTTCCGGCAGCAAAATTGGTTATTTTATTATAACTCATTTTCACATCCTTGCCTAAACGTTTTAATTGTGCATTTAAAAAATCTTCTTCATGCATATTCTTTCCGCCTTCATCTTCATCGTTCAACCACCAATCCGGGTGACGTTTTTCCATTTCGCTTGGCAAAAGTCCCGAAAATATAGCGTTACGAGCGTACTGGGTTGCTGTAGGTAAAATACTAAAAAATAATTCTTCGTTATCTACTTTAAAATAATCCTGCACTATTGGCTGTATCATCTTCCATTGATCGTAACGCAAATTATCGATCACTACTAAAAACGTACAAGGATTAGAGTCTAAATTTGAAAAGAATTTATTTTTCAATAAAGTATGACTCATGGTTGGAGCGTTAGTATCAACACCATTTAACCAATTAATGTATTTTTTTTCAATGAATTTAAAAAACTGTAAGTTGGCGTCTGCTTTTTGCATTCTCAATACTTCCAACATTCCTTTATCTTGTGTCTTGTCAATTTCCAATTCCCAATACACAATTTTTTTGAATACCTCTTGCCATTCCTGCCAATTCAAACTATCCGACAAGGTCATTCCTATTTGTCCAAATTCTTTTCTGTATTCTGTATTTGTTTTTTCCGAAACCAAACGTTTATTGTCCAATGCTTTCTTAAGAGATAGCAATATTTGATTGGGATTAACCGGTTTGATCAAATAATCGGCAATTTTGCTGCCAATGGCATCTTCCATAATATATTCTTCTTCGCTCTTAGTGATCATGATCACCGGCAAATCAGTTTTTAGTTGTTTTATTTTGGTAAGTGCTTCAAGTCCTGAAATACCAGGCATATTCTCATCCAATAAAACTGCCGCTATAGAATTATTTTCTTTAACGATATCAATAGCCTCATCTCCACTTAAAGCAGTAATTATTTCATAACCTTTAGAATTTAAAAAAAGAATATGTGGCTTTAATAGATCTATTTCGTCGTCGGCCCAAAGTATTTTCGTGTTTTCCATAACTGATTGTTTTATAAGATTACGAAGGAATGTATCTTTTATTGTGTTAAATGTATTACAAAATATGCTAAATCAATACATCTTGTATGAATAGCTGTTGTAAAAAAAGTTAATCATTGATATAACCCATTATTTAAGATAAAGACACAAAAAAACCCTCTGACAAAACAGAAGGTTTTTTTATTATAACAAATTAAAATGAATTATGCGCCAATTAGTGCTTTGTATGCATCAACGGATAAAAGATCTGCTAATTCAGCAGCATTATCAACTGATGCTTTGATCATCCAGCCTTTTCCGTATGGATCATTATTTACAGATTCAGGAGCACTATCAATATCTTTATTAACTTCTAATACTTTTCCTGTAATAGGCATAAATAGATCAGAAACTGTTTTAACAGCTTCAACAGTACCAAAAATCTCTTCTTTAGCAACTGTTTCGCCCAATGTTGTAACATCAACGTAAACAATGTCGCCTAATTCTTTTTGTGCAAAATCAGTAATACCGATAGTTGCAACATTACCTTCTACTAGTACCCATTCGTGGTCTTTAGTGTATTTTAATTCTGATGGAAAGTTCATAGTTAATTTTTTGACAAATATATAAGGTTTAAACAAATAACAAGTATACTGTCCAAATTTTTGATAAATTATTAATCCACATTCTATTTAAGAAACGTTTAAAACTCTATTTGTATTTATGCCTTACAGATTATAGATTTACAGGCTAAAGTATAACTTGATTATACCTAAAATTAAACCTAATCACTACATGAAAAATATTACAGTTATAGGAAGTGGCACCATGGGAAATGGTATTGCTCACGTATTTGCACAATTTGGTTATTCTGTTAGCCTGGTTGATATTAATGAACAGGCACTACAGAAAGCCATTGCCACTATTACTAAAAATCTTGATAGACAAGTAGCTAAAGGAAGCTTAACCGAAGCTGAAAAAACAAGCACTTTAAATAATATTAAAACATTTACAAAACTGGAAGAAGGCGCTAAAACAGCTGATCTGGTAGTTGAAGCTGCTAGTGAAAATGTAAATGTAAAACTGGCAATTTTTAAACAATTAGATGAAATTTGTCCGGCCAACACCATTTTAGCCAGCAATACCTCTTCTATTTCTATTACTCAAATTGCGGCTGTTACCAAACGTGCTGATAAAGTAATTGGAATGCACTTTATGAATCCGGTACCGGTAATGAAACTCATTGAAGTGATTCGTGGTTACTCTACCAGCAACGAGGTTTGCAAATTAGTGATGGAAACCTCTAAAAAATTAAATAAGATCCCAGTAGAAGTAAACGATTATCCTGGTTTTGTGGCTAATAAGATCTTAATGCCAATGATCAATGAGGCTATCATTACTTTATATGAAGGTGTTGCCGGAGTTGAAGAAATTGATACTGTAATGAAATTAGGAATGGCTCATCCAATGGGGCCATTGCAATTAGCCGATTTTATTGGTTTAGATGTTTGTTTAAACATTATGCGTGTTTTACAGGATGGTTTTGGAAATCCGAAATATGCTCCTTGCCCATTATTGGTAAATATGGTTACAGCAGGGCATCTAGGGGTTAAAAGTGGCAAAGGATTTTATGATTATTCAGGCGGAACTAAAGATTTAGTTCTAGCAGAAAGATTTAAAAAAATATCTCCAGAAATTTTAGCTTAAGTAATATGACTGAAGCATCCATCTTTTCCGTAGAATATCCGCCAATAAAAAGCGCCGGAGTGTATTATTTCAATACATCGTCGGGGTTGAGATATGAGGTAAGGTTTGGAAGACGTCAGGACAATATTTTACATTCCACCATTGTGTTTGGAGTGATAAATGAAGAATTTGAGGGTGAAGAATATGTGACAACTAATCGTGGCGAAGTGTATAAAGTAATGAATACAATTGTGGCCATTATTAAAGACTTTATGGTTCAGCACCCAAAAGTTAACATTTACGAATTTCACGCGATTGACCGCGACGATGAAGACAAACATACGACACAATTGGAATCCAAAAAAAATACCATCAAAGCAAACGCAAGATTAAATTTATATAAACGATATTTGCCGAAAATTTTTGAGCAAGGCTGGAATTTTAATTTTGATGGAAATAATGCAATTGTAACAAAACTATAATTGAAGAATAATGGCTGTATATAAATTTAAAATAACGGTTGAGGATAACGACGATATTTACAGAGAAATAGAAATTTTATCCGGACAAACATTCGAAGATTTTCATAACTGCATACAGGATGCCTATAAGTTTGATAAAAAACATGCGGCTTCATTTTTTGTAAGCGATGATTATTGGAGAAAAGATCAGGAAGTTACTTTACGTAATGAAGACCTGGAACTTGATGCTGAAGAGATCAGAAAAGGCGTGCCTCCTAAAAAATTAATGTCGGGAACAAAAATTGCCAAGTATATCGACAGCCCACGTCAGCGCTTTGTCTATGTATTTGATCCGGCTGTAAAATGGACATTTTGTATCGAATTAATGAAGATCTTACCGGATAATCCCAAAGGAACTTATCCTGCTTGTGTAAAATCTATTGGTAATGCACCAAAACAATATAAGTCCACTACTCCACCAAAAATTGAACCTTTAGATCCTTTAGCTGCTTTATTTGGCGGAGGAGCTGCTAAAGAAGAATTTGACGGGGCTGATGAAAGTGAAATTTACAAAGCCATAAAAAATGACACCAATGGCATTGATGAAGGCGACCTTAATCATTTAGAGGGCGAAGAAGGCGAAGAAGATCATGCTGAAGAACAAGATGATCTGGTTGATGGAGACGACATAGAAGAAGGAGAAGATAATGATTACGGCGGAGGATATGGTGACGGACATGACGAAGACTAATAAAAAGTTTTTAGTGATGAGTTTTTAGTTTTTAACAAAACGGAAACAATCAAAAATCTAAATACTACTATTAATAACTAAACATTAAAAATTAATAACTTATAAAATGGATACCTTGGAAAAAGTAAACGCAGATTACGCCGCACAATTAAACGATTGGATCAGTCAGGAAAAAGCAGCCATTGATTTAATTGGTGCTATTGGTAAATTATGGTTCGAAAGATCTATCGAATTAATTTTATTCAGAAATCAATTAGTTGACAGAAGTGCCAGCGAAATCATGAGTTTACATCAGTATGCGAAAAATATCGTTAAAAAAACAATTTCTGTAAATGATACAGTAATGTTAGCTAACGAAATTTTAAATGCAGATGTTTGCCCGTCTCGTATTGATATTGGGAAGTTAGCTTTTGAATACCAACAAGAAAAAGCGAATTTTAAAACAGCAACTGAGTTCGTAAATAATAAATTAAAAGATCTGATAGGTGCAAAATCTTCTATTACTCCAAAAGATGTAGTATTGTTTGGTTTTGGACGTATTGGCCGTTTAGCTGCTCGCGAATTAATTTCTCAAGCAGGTAAAGGTGAGCAATTACGTTTACGTGCTATTGTTACTCGTGGCAACAGCGATGAAGAAATTGTAAAACGTGCCGATCTATTACGTACTGATTCTGTGCACGGAAACTTCCCTGGAACTGTTATTGAAGATCTGGAGAATAAAGCTTTGATCATTAACGGACATACTGTTCATATGATCGATGCTAAAAATCCTGAAGATGTAGATTATACAAAATACGGAATTGAAAATGCTTTATTAATTGATAATACAGGTGTTTTTAGAGATGATGTAGAATTAAGCCGTCACTTAAAAGCAAAAGGAATTACTAAAGTATTATTAACGGCTCCTGCAAAAGGAAATGTTCCAAACGTTGTACATGGTGTAAACCACGAAACAGTTGATCTAAAAACTCAACAAATTTTTTCAGCAGCATCTTGTACCACTAATGCAATTATGCCGATCCTTTATGTAATTGATAAAGAATTAGGAATTCAAAAAGGACATATCGAAACAGTTCACTCATATACGAATGATCAGAACTTATTAGATAACTACCATAAAAAATACCGTCGTGGTCGTTCAGCAGCTTTAAACATGGTAATTACAGAAACAGGTGCTGAAAGTGCTTTGAAAAAAGTATTACCTCATTTAGCCGGTAAATTCACGGCAAACTCTGTACGTGTACCAACTCCAAACGTATCATTAGCAATTTTAAACCTAAACATCAATAAAGAAGTAACGCGTGATGAAGTAAATGAGATCATTCGTAAATACGCTTTAAATGGTGCTTTAGTTGAACAAATTCAATACGCATTCAGTAATGAGTTAGTATCATCAGATGTTATTGGAAATCCTTGCCCTTCAGTTTATGATAGTAATGCAACTATTATTTCTCCTGATAAGAGAAGTATTGTATTGTATGTTTGGTATGATAATGAATATGGCTACACTCGTCAGGTTATTCGTTTCGCAAAACATATCTCTGAAGTAAGAAGAGCTATTTATTACTAGTAAATAAATTCAACAACTTTAAAAACTCCGCCCAAAAAGTGGAGTTTTTTCGTTTTCCGCTAATTAGCTGTCAATTAATCAATTAATGTATATTTAAGTCTCAAATATCTCTAAGATAATGTAACACAAACTCAAATTACTCGTATAAATAAATGACGGTTCTCAAATCGTCTGGTGGGGATACATAATTCTAGGTGGCTGTTCTTATTTTTTGTTTGATTGATTACTCATACTAAAACATAAACATCATGAAAAAGATTTTGATACCATGCGATTTCTCGGAGATATCAGAGAACGCATTGAACTACGCCGTAGGAATTGCCAAATATTTTTCAAGTAGTTTAGTATTATTACATGTAGATCAGATTCCTGTCATGAATTCAGAATTTGGATTATCGGCTTATACCTTAACAGATACTACACAAAACACCTTAGTTTCATTAAAACAATTAGCTCAAAAAATTCAAAAAACAGAGCCGACCATAACGGATATTGAATGCTATTCGGAAATGGGAAATGTTACTGATGTTATTACCACTTATTGTAATAAATTAAATGTTGATCTAACTGTTATGGGTATTAGCGGACATGGCAGTAAATTCATGAAAAACATTATCGGCAGTACTTCTGTTGCAGTAGCTAAACACATTGAAATGCCTTTAATGATCGTTCCACCAAAAGCAACATTTAAAAAAATAAAAAACATTGCTTATGCTTGTGAGTACGATGAAAATTTAGAACAAAATTCATCTCTTATTCAGGTAAAATACCTCAATACCATATTTGATTCAAAACTTAACATCTTACATGTGTTACCCGAAGCGCATGATTTGGATGAAAAAGAAGCTGAAATAGATGATTATGTAGAACATAAACTTGAAAACGCGACTCACCGCACTTTTATGCTAACTGAAAATGAAACCAGTAAAGCGTTAATTGATTTTGTAAAAAACCATGAAATAGACCTATTGATCGTAGAGCCAAAAAAACATAATCTTTTCCACAAAATATTTTTTCCTAGTACCACTAATGAAGTTGCATTTTTCAGCCCTGTACCGGTCTTAACAATACATGGATAAAATAATTAAAGATTTTTAAAGTAATCGCAATTCTTATTCATTACACATTCAGGGCATTTTGGATTTGTTGGTCTGCATGTTTCTCTTCCCAAAAAAGAAATTGCCATCCCTACTTCTCCCCAATCTTTTTGTGGCATTACTTCCATAATTTGTTTTTCAATTTTCTTTGGATCAGTTCCACTTGCTACACCTAAACGTGGTGCCACCCTTACTACATGTAGATCCACAATTACGCCTACTGCCTCTACCTTAGATTCACGCATGATAACATTGGCTGATTTTCGGCCAATACCAGGTAATTCAACTAACTCATCCATCGTTAATGGAATGTTTTTATCTGTTTTAAGTTTATTGGCCAGTTCAAGTAACCATTTCGTCTTATTTCCAAAATTTCTAACCTTACCAATATGTTGAAATAATAGTTCAGCGTCAGCTTTAGCTAAAGCTTCCATCGTTGGAAATGCTTTAAAAAAATGCGTAGCTACTTCATTAATATGTTTATCCGAATCCTGGGCAGATAAAATAACCATTACCACCAATTGATACAAATTTTGATGTTCTAATGGGTGTTTTTTTCCTTTATATTTTTGAATAAGGGGCTTGAACGCCTCTGGCCAATTTGTATTACTCATATCAATTTATTTATTCTAAAATACGATTTTATCTAATTAAACTAGATCATTTTTTAAATCGTAATTATAAAAATCGAAAAAAAACTCTAAATGGGCTGTTTTTTTATGTCATATAAAGTCATTTTTTTAAGCCTAAAAAATATCTTATCTTCGCGCCATGCCATTTTCAGGAAAAACCGTTTCATTTCATACCTTGGGCTGTAAGCTCAATTTTTCAGAAACATCAACCATTGCGCGTTTGATGCAGGAGAAAGGTTTTGAGAAAATCGCTTTTGATAAAGGCGCCGATGTAGTGGTGATCAATACCTGCTCGGTTACTGAAAATGCGGATAAAGAATGTAAGCAAATTGTCAGATCTGCCCTAAATGCTAATCCTGATACATTTATTGCTGTGGTAGGCTGTTATGCTCAATTAAAACCGGATGAAATTTCAAATATCGAAGGGGTTGATGTGGTATTAGGCGCTTCTGAAAAATTTAAATTGCTGAATTATATTAACTTGTCAGGTAAAAATGTACATACCGAAATTCATAATTGCGAAATTTCTGAAGTAAATACCTTTGTTGATTCCTTTTCGGTTGGAGACAGAACCCGTTCCTTTTTAAAAGTACAGGATGGTTGCGATTACAGTTGCACCTTTTGTACCATTCCATTAGCTCGTGGCAAAAGCCGCAGCGATACTATTGAAAATGCCATAGCCAATGCTAAAAAAATCGCAGCCAGTGGTGTTAAAGAAATTGTATTAACAGGGGTTAATCTTGGCGATTTTGGTTATGGTATTGAGATAGATAACGACACAAAAAAACGTAAAGAATATACATTCCTCGATCTGATCGTGGAATTAGATAAGATCGAAGGCATTGAACGCATTCGTATTTCATCTATCGAACCAAATTTATTAAAAGATGAAGTGATCGAATTTGTAGCAAAATCTAAACGCTTTGTTCCTCATTTTCATATTCCATTGCAAAGTGGTAACAACGAAATTTTGGGCAAAATGAAACGTCGTTACAAACGCGAATTATATCAGGACAGAATTGCCAAAATAAAAGAATTAATGCCAAACTGTTGCATTGGTGTGGATGTGATCGTTGGCTTTCCCGGCGAAACGTTAGACCATTTTACGGATACTTATAATTTCATCAATTCCTTAGATGTATCGTACTTACATGTATTTACATACAGCGAACGTGATAATACTGAAGCTGTTACTTTAGATGGAGTTGTAGAGATATCAGAACGTAAACGCCGTAATAAAATGTTACGCATTTTATCGGCTAAAAAATTACGTCACTTTTATGAGCAACATTTAAATAAAGAATTTACAGTGCTATTTGAGCAAGAAAACAAAAATGGCTTTATACATGGGTTTACCGAAAACTACATCAAAATTGCCCATCCTTTTGATACTGATTTAATTAACAGATCTGTTAAGATCTCTACCACATCATTGAACGAAGAAGGAAATGTTAATGCCGACATTATTCCGGCTTTACAATTCAATTGATCTTCTGATTTTTACCAAGTAACCGATCATTTTCTGCAAAGGCATTGAATTGCTTGCTGATACACTAATTTTATCAACAAAAAAGAAGTTTTCACCCTCAAATTGTGGAAAATAGAAGACAAAAAAAAGGTTTTTATTTGTATCTTTGCAGCCTAAACTAAAAACTAAACTCTGTATTATAATGAACGAAATTGGATTTAAAGCACAAGATGCTTCTGTTGCCCAATTAGGCCTTGGTAATGTTGAAATGGCTTATTGGAATTTACATCCATCTGAACTAGTAGAAGAAACAATTGTTCGAGGACAAGGTGTATTAACCGATGTTGGCGCTTTGGCAGTTGATACCGGAGAATTTACAGGAAGATCTCCTAAGGATAAATTCGTTGTTTATGACGAAAACACTAAAGATAGCGTTTGGTGGGGTGATGTGAATAACCGTTTTGAATCGGATAAATTTGATGCATTACAAAACCGTATGTCAGCTTATTTAGCTAACAAAGAAGTTTGGGTAAGAGATTCTTACGCTTGCGCTGATCCGGCTTACAGAATTAACATTCGTGTGGTTACTGAAACTCCATGGAGTAATTTATTTGCGTCTAACTTATTTTTACGCCCTACAGCTGAAGAAATTAAAACCTTTAAACACGATTGGGTAATTATCAATGCTCCAGGGTTTAAAGCAGATCCTAAAATTGACGGAACCCGCCAACATAACTTCGCTATCATCAATTTTACTAAAAAAACTATTTTAATTGGTGGGACTGCTTATACAGGCGAAATTAAAAAATCAATTTTTGCTGTATTAAACTATATTTTACCACACGAAAAGAAAGTGCTTTCTATGCACTGCTCTGCTAATATTGGTAAAGATGGTGATACTGCTATTTTCTTTGGTTTATCAGGAACAGGAAAAACAACTTTATCTGCTGATCCTAACCGTAAATTAATTGGTGATGATGAACATGGATGGGCTGACAAATCTGTATTTAACTTTGAAGGTGGTTGCTACGCAAAATGTGTTGACTTAACTGCAGAAAAAGAACCTCAAATTTTCAACGCTATTAAATTTGGTTCATTGCTAGAAAACATTAATTATTATGAAGGAACAACAACTGTAAACTATGCTGATATTTCTCGTACAGAAAATACCCGTGTAAGCTACCCTTCTAATTATATTGATAACGCTGTTACTCCTGCAGTTGGCGATATTCCTAAAAATATTTTCTTTTTAACGTGTGATGCATTTGGTGTTTTACCTCCAATCTCAAAGTTAACAACAGGACAAGCCATGTATAACTTCATCTCTGGTTACACAGCTAAAGTGGCTGGTACCGAAATGGGAATTACTGAACCTACAACTACTTTCTCTGCTTGTTTTGGTAAAGCATTCTTGCCTTTACACCCAACAAAATATGCTGAGTTATTAGGCGAAAAATTAAAGAAACATAATGTAAACGTTTGGTTATTAAATACCGGATGGGTTGGCGGAAGCTATGGTGTAGGTAATCGTATTAAATTATCTTACACACGTGCTTTAATTACAGCAGCATTAAACGGAGAATTAGATAAAGCAGAATTTGGCACAACAAATTTCTTTGGATTAAAATTCCCTAAAACTTGTAAAGATGTGCCTACTGAAATTTTAGATCCTCGTAACTCATGGGCTGATAAAGCGGCTTACGATGCTAAAGCAAAAAATTTAGCGGAGCAATTCGTTAAAAACTTTGATCAATATGCATCTGCTGCTAACGATGAGATCATGGCGGCAGCTCCAAAAATTGCTCAGGAAGCTTAATTTTTTATACTCACTAAAAACCCCTAATTTGGAAACGAATTAGGGGTTTTGTTTTTTGTCAGGCTGAGCGTAGTTGAGAACAAAAACTCGATAGACTGTAAATGTTATTCCTTGTGAAATTCTAACTCACAAAGTTTTTCCATACTACTAAAATGTGCGTTATCTAATGTTTTGATAATGTTTAAAATATCGGAAACAACCTGCTTACTTTCTCCTGCTATATTTTCAAGAGTATTCTCATGGTTTTCTATTCTGTCCAAATGAGAGTATTTATTCAAAAAGTAATATATTTTATCTGTAATATCTTTCTCTATATTATATTCGTTAGCAATACACAAAATTGACATAATACTTGATGAATGAGGATTTTTAATTGTCCCAAATGACTCTAAAACCCTCCTTGCTGTATTAGCAATTACAAAAGATTCATCAAAGGTGATGTTTTCTGATATGGAATATTGAAGCATTTTTTTAAACACATAATGATATTCTGAATTATAATCTAATAAAGTTTTATCTGCGTTTTGGATATTTCCTTTTTTTATTTCGAAAAAAGAAGATACTGGGGGTTTATCTCTTCGATTCTTATTCTTATTTAGCATCCAATCTCTTATAAGTTTAAAAAACCAAAAATTATGGGATAAAATTATAAGCTGTTTTGCTTCAGTACAGTTCGTAGTTATGAAGCTAAATGCATTAAATAAATGATTACTGTCAAGGCTTGAGATAGGATCATCAAAAACAATTATTGTGTTTTGAATTTCATTATCTTTTTCTTTTAATTTAACAATAAAGTATATCAAGGCAATTGCAGTCTTCTCACCTTCACTTAAATTCAGAGCTATAACATCATTTCTTAATATTACATATCCTCCAGCAACATTTTTTTCAAGTGTAATTTCATTCCTACCTAAAAACCTATGTAAATTATTATTTACCTCACTAATAGCTAAATGTTCATTTTGTAATAGTTCTTCTTTTTCTTTTATTAATTTTGATGTCGAAAGAGCAACTTCTTTTATTTCTATTAAATCCCTTTCGGTAATCACAATCTTACCTAACAAATTAGTGAAAGATTGATTTATAGCTTCTACAGCCACAAAATGCTTTTCTATTTCAATTCTATTATTAACTGAAATCGATGAAAAATCAGATACAATAGAATTGTGTTGATCTATCAAAGATTTAAACATTTTTACTCCTGAATTATATTTCCCAATTAAACCAGAAATTGTATTTGAAGAGTTAAAGGAAGTGTTAAGAGGATTTTTTGCTTTTAATTCTAATAGATTAATATATGACTGTAACCCATGATTATATAAACGAGATTGCTCGATAATTAGATTGATATGGTAATCTGCACTTGAAAATAAATCTGAATAAAATAAATCTATATTTACTTTTAGTTCTGGTATAAATTTATTTTTTAATTCATTAATTTTATTATTTATATCTTTTTGAAGATTTACAAACTCTTCACTAAAATGCTGTTCAATATTATTTATTTTCCCATCAAGTAGAGGTTGATTACAAAATTCACAACTTAAACTATTATGCTTATGATGTATCTCTAGCCCTTTTTGAACCCAATCGCTTATATCTGTATTCTTTTTTAACCTTTCTATAGTTACAATTACAGGATTTTGTTCTAAAAGAGAAATAATATCTTTATACAATTCTTGTCCGTCATCATCGTTTAGAAGTTCTATATCAATTTCTATATTCTTTTTTGATTGACCTTGAGCTATAAACTGCCTTCGACTTTCTAAAGCACCATCAGAAAATACAAAATCATTTAAACTAGCTCCTTTTTTAACTTCTTCCCATATTTTTTCTGAACTTCGTTTATCATAATTTATACCAGCAAAAACTGTTTGTACAAAAAAAGTTCTCAAAATTGTTCCAGTATTAGTAAAAAAAGAATCTTTAGTTTTAGTGAAATTTTTATAATTATCATTAAATAAGTCCTTTTGGGCGATGGCCTCTTCATTATATTTTCTTAAGGCGTCAATTTCCCTTTTTAATTCAGTATTTTCTTTACCAATATAAATAATTGAACCTGTAGTTCCTTTTTCAAAAAGAACATTTTCCTTTATAAAATCATTATTAAAGACCTTAATATTTGATGGAGTGATTTTATATTTCTCATCTGCTTCAAAACCATTATCTAATTCTATTTTGAATTCTAAATTTTGAAAATGATGGTGATTAGCTTGTTTTTCTAATGAACTAAATAACTTTGACAAAGTAGATTTTCCACTTCCATTCCAGCCATAAAATAAATTATATCTATTAAATGTTAAATCTGTTGGACATGACCAATCAGCAAAAATTCCGAGATTTTTTATTTTTTTTATTTGTTTAATCATGGGTAATAATTATTTAATACCACTACAAGACATTCGCAATACTGGCACCAATACAAATATAATATTTGTATCTTTAAACCATCATGACCATCATAGAACAATACATCGCCAATAATCATTTCGGAAAGACTCTGGGAATGAACTTTAAGATCGTTGAACCCGGCCTGGTACACTATTTCATTAAGATCGATAAAGAGCACTTAGCGACGCCTTTAGCGGCTCATGGTGGCGTTATTTCGGCTTTGATGGATGGATTGTTAGGTGTTGCGGCTTTATCTGTATCGGCACAAGAAAATAAGGTTGTCTCAACTGTTGAATTTAAGATCAATTTTTTAGCACCTGCCCTACTCGATGACGAATTAATAGGTATTGGCAAAGTGGAACAACAAGGCAAACGCTTAATTATTTCCAGCGGCGATATCATTTGCCCTAAACGCGATAACGTTTTAATTGCTAAAGCCATTGGAACCTTTAATGCTTACCCTGCTGAAAAGGCAGGATTTAAAGCATAGTTATTGAGTTAACACTTTAATGATTTTAATTCTTGTGATTTTATTTACTTCAATAAAATAAACACCGGCTACGAGGTTTTCAAGGTTTAATTCTTCTTCATTTGCATTCAATGATTTTGAAAATAATTCTTTTCCCATTAGATCAAATAACTTTAAAGAAGTAATTATTTTATCAGGGTGTTTTATAGTAATACTTGTAGTTGTGGGATTTGGATACACCAACAGGTCTTCTACTCTACTTTCAGATTCGGAAATACCGGTTGAGTTAATCGTCATCACCTTGCTGATACTATCTGTACAGTTTACGTTCATGGCATAAAGCGTTACCGTATAAGTTCCGGGGAGAGCATAAGTATGTTGAGGATTAGGCAACGACGAGATATTACCATCTCCAAATTTCCAAGAAACAAAGTTAAAATGCGTTGAGTTATTAGTAAAAGTAATGGTTGAACCTAAAGCCGCTGACGTAAAATCCGCATGTAGGTTAAACGTATTGATACGCCAGTTTGTTTTATGTTTTAAGATAACCGAATCTGAAATGGCAAAAAATTTATGCGCAGTATCCTGATGCAATGTTTCATAATAAGTACAATGCCTGATGGTGTCCTGAAATATGGAATTGTATGCTGCGCAAGCTGTTAGATAAGAACCCAACGGGTTAGGGTGAATATCATTATAACTATTGTGTAAAGCTAAATTCTGATATTTAGTATAATATGCTCTTGCACATTCACCTGCTGCAATCATTTGCACTTTTAATGAATCGGCCATTTTACCAACCGAATCTTTAAACATAGTTTGAACAGTGAAATAAGTGTTCCAAGTAGTAGAAGATGGGACTCCATAAGGAATCTGATATAAAAACACTTTAGCACAAACACTGTACTTTTTAATAGAATCAATTAATGTCTTTCCTCTGCTAATGGTTGTATTTACTGACGATGAAGTTCCTGCTGATTCACTGGTACCTGGCTGCAACACAACAACATCCCAGCTATTTCTCAATAAATTATAAACTGCCGGATCAGCCACATGATCAATAAAACCGGTACCTCCCGGAGCATACATAGAAACCTTTACTTTTTTTCCAAGACTATTTGATATATCCTGAAATGTAAATGGCATATTATTAAAATAAGTAATACTGTTACCAATAAATAATACCCTTGTAGAATCTGAAGCTTTTAAACTTTTAATCAAAGAAAGTAATATGAACAAAGAAAAAAGTCTAAACTGCATGAGCATTAATTTTTTCAAAAATAGTGATGACTTATCTCATAATGCAACCATAATTTAACTACAAATGGATTTTTAAGATTAAACTAACCATGTTAATTAATGCCGGTTTACTAAATAAAAAAAGCACCCGCCATTTGACGGATGCTTTTCAATAATTTCAGATAATTGATTAGTTGTTACACTCAACAGAGCTAACGTTATTATCACAATCAAAATAAACCGTAGCCACTAAAATAGATGCCGGTTTAGGGCATGGGTCGTTATGACAAATTACAGTTGTATAAAAAGTAACTTTGTGTAAAGATCCTGACACGAAACAAATTCCTGTAGTTTCTACACCTGCAGCAATAGCAATACCTTGGCTGTGGTATGGCTGTAAACAATCGGCAGCAGCTCCACGAGCTTTTCCTATCAACCCATTATCGTTATTGCTTTGTGCATTTAACGATGTTCCTACAAATAATAAAGTTAAGGTTGTTCCTAGTGTAAATAATGCTTTTTTCATAATGATAAATTAATTTGTTTGTTATTGTTTTAATAAAAATGAGTTAGGTGAATTGATTATTGAGAAGATGTTTCGCATTCAATTGAAGTTACATTATTGTCGCAATCAAAATATACGGTAGCAATACTAGCTCCCAAAACCGGAGGGCAACGGTGAGTATTACATTTTACGGTAGCACAAAATACTACTTTACGTAAAGATCCTGATGCAAAACAAATTCCTGCAGTTTCAACACCCGCCACGATGTCATATCCTTGGCTAGTATAATTATTGATACAATCAGCAGCTGCTCCACGAGCTTTTCCGATCAATCCATTATCGCTACAGTTGTTTTGAGCACTTAATGATGTTCCGAAAAACAATAAAGTTAAAGTAGTTCCTATTGCAAATAAAGTTTTCTTCATAGATGGTTTTTTATAATTTGACCGCGAAATTACTTATTTTATCGAAACAAACAAGGTAAATTAAAAAATAAATACACAACACTCTGAAATGAATTGTTAATGAGAAACTTACTGTTTCGTAAAACAGATCTATTAAAACACATGTATCATCCTTGATAAATATCACAAACAAGAAAACCTGCATCCAATAATTCGGGTGCCACTTAAAACTTTTTTATGTTACTATTTAGCACACTCAACAGAGATGATATTATTATCGCAATCAAAGTAGACTGAAGCAACCAAATAAACAAAAGGACGAGGGCATGGATTTGTTCTGCATCTTACTGTTGCATAAAAGGTAACTTTGTGTAATTCACCTGATACAAAACAAATCCCGGTAGTTTCAACCGTTGATTTAATATCATACCCTTTTGCTCTGTAATCACTGATACATAAAGATGCGGCTGCATTTGCACGGCTCACTAAACTATTCCCCTTCGTTGTTTGAGCGAACATTGATGTTGAGAAAAACATCAAAAATAAAACTGTACTAAATGTTAAAATTATCTTTTTCATAACTTGTATTTTTAACTTGTTAATGAATAATAATTCCTACTACAAATTTACGAAATTCTAACGGCAAAAATTTTTGGAAGCAGAAAAACCAAATACATGAATTAACTTATGATAACAAAAAAGCATACCTGAAAAAGGTATGCTTTAAATAAAATTATTTTAAAAATCCTATAAACTCTTCAACAAGCTTTGCATGCTGGTTTTTTCAGATAAAATAGAATGCAATTGAGAAATAGCTACACGCTCTTGTTTCATCGTTGCTCTATCTCTAATCGTTACCGTTTTATCCTCTAAACTTTGATGATCTACGGTAATACAGAAAGGTGTACCAATCGCATCCTGTCTGCGGTAACGTTTACCAACAGTATCTTTTTCATCATAAGCCATCATAAAATCAAATTTCAAATCTTTCATAATGCTTTCTGCTAACTCAGGCAATCCATCTTTTTTTACTAATGGAAAAACAGCTGCTTTGTATGGCGCTAATGCCGGAGGTAAATTTAACACTGTACGGGTATCTCCACCTTCCAAACTTTCTTCAACCAAAGAAGCAGCCAAAACAGATAAGAATAAACGATCCAAACCTACGGATGTTTCAACTACATAAGGCACATAACTTTCGTTCATTTCAGAATCGAAGTACTGTAATTTTTTTCCTGAAAATTCCTGATGTTGCTTTAAATCAAAATCAGTACGCGAGTGAATTCCTTCTAACTCTTTAAATCCAAATGGGAATTGATGTTCAATATCACAAGCTGCATTAGCATAATGTGCTAATTTTAAATGATCATGATAACGATATTTTTCTTTTCCTAAACCAAGAGATAAGTGCCAGTTTAAACGTGCTTTTTTCCAGTATTCATACCATTCCATTTCTGTACCCGGTTTCACAAAAAACTGCATTTCCATTTGTTCAAATTCGCGCATACGGAAAATAAACTGACGAGCTACGATCTCATTACGGAAAGCTTTACCTGTTTGTGCAATACCAAACGGAATTTTCATACGTCCGGTTTTTTGCACATTTAAATAATTCACAAAAATACCTTGTGCTGTTTCAGGGCGTAAATAAATAATATTAGTTTCATCTGTTACAGCTCCTGTAGATGTATTGAACATTAAGTTGAACTGACGCACATCGGTCCAGTTTTTAGTACCACTTACCGGACAAACAATTTCAAGATCTAAAATAATTTGTTTTACTTCTTCAAGGTTATTAGCATTCAATGCTGTTTTAAAACGATCATTGATACTGACAATTTTATCCTGATACTCTTTTACACGAGCATTTGTAGATTTAAACATCTCTGCATCAAAATTCTCAAAACGCTTAGCCGCTTTTTCTACTTCTTTATTGATCTTATCTTCAATTTTAGCAACATGTTCCTCAATTAACACATCAGCTCTGTAACGTTTTTTACTGTCTTTGTTATCGATCAATGGATCGTTGAAGGCATCCACGTGTCCGCTTGCTTTCCATGTAGTTGGGTGCATAAAAATAGCGGCATCAATACCAACAATATTTTCGTGCATTTGCACCATGGCTTTCCACCAATACTCTCTGATATTCTTTTTTAACTCAGCTCCTAACTGCCCGTAATCATATACGGCGCTTAAACCGTCATAAATTTCGCTGCTTGGAAAAATAAATCCATACTCTTTACTGTGAGAAATAATATTCTTAAAAAAATCTTCAGGTTTAATGTTGCTCATTTTATTGGTTGATTGAGTTTGATTATCGCTCATAATTGTCATGTAAAATAGGGTTCAAAAATAATACTTTAGTTTAAATTAATTGATCATCCAATTATCAATTAATCGAATGTTACCAACAAACACAGCTATCAGTGAAACAGTTTGTTGTTTTGTACTAAACTCTGCTATTGGTTCCAAAGTATTGGCATTACAAACCTCATAGTAATCTAATTTCATTTCTTTTACTTGCGAAATTTGTTGAGATATGAATTGTTTAGCAGACGCAATTCCCTTTTGTTTGATCAATTCATTGCCCTGCTGCATAATTTGAGGAATTAAAGAGGCTATTTTTCGTTCTTCAGCAGATAACCTCGTGTTTCTTGAGCTCATGGCTAAGCCATCCGGTTCACGTAAAATTGGGCAAGGAATGATCTCAACCGGCAATTTCAATTGTTTCACCAGATCCTTTACCACCATCACTTGCTGATAATCTTTACTACCAAAAAACGCCTTATGAGGCTGCACGCCTTCCAATAAAATGCTCACTACCTGTCCTACTCCATTAAAATGGCCAGGGCGAAGGGCGCCTTCTAAAATAGTATCCAAATAGCCAAAATCAAACTTCCTGACGTCATTTTCAGGGTAAATATCCTTTACCTCAGGCATATACAAAACATCGCAACCAGCAGCCTCTAATAGCTTAATATCAGCTTCAGGTGTACGTGGATAGTGTTTTAGATCAGCTTGATTGTTAAATTGTGTAGGATTCACAAAAATACTGCACACGGTTATATCGGTCTGTTTTTTAGAAATTTCAACTAATGAGATATGTCCCTGATGCAAAGCTCCCATGGTGGGTACAAAGCCAATTGTTTTACCTTTTTGCTTAAATTCAGCTATATGACGTTTTACATCTGTAATTTTGTATAAAATAAGCATTTTTTGCCTTCTTTTTTATTAATTATTGGCCCCAAAGCTAAATAATACTTTGATATATGGATTTTTTTTTATTACTTTTGTATTGTCCTAAAAAAATCCATTATCTAAATCTACTTTATGAGAAAAGCAAGAGTTCTTTTTGTGTCGCAAGAAATTACCCCTTATTTAGATGAAACCCATATCGGAAAAATAACTCGCCGTTTACCGCAAGCTATTCAAGAAAAAGGGAAGGAAATAAGAACTTTCATGCCAAAGTATGGCAATATCAATGAGAGACGCCATCAATTACATGAAGTTATTCGTTTATCAGGAATGAATATCGTTATTAATAATGCCGATCATCCTTTGATCATTAAAGTAGCTTCAATACCCACTGCTCGTATGCAGGTGTATTTTATCGATAATGATGATTATTTTCAGCGAAAATCAGTATTAACAGATAAAGCAACCGGAAAAGCATTTGATGATAACGACGAGCGTTCTGTCTTTTTTAACCGCGGTGTAATTGAAACCGTGAAAAAATTAGGCTGGGCACCGGATGTTATTCATTGCCACGGTTGGTTCACAGGTTTAATGCCTTTATACATTAAAAAAGCGTTTGCCGAAGATCCATTATTTGCTGATACAAAGATCATCTTTACCATTTATGATGAAGAGTATACTAAATCCTTGAATAAAAAAATAATTGATAAAGCACTTATTGATGGTGTAACTAAGAAAGATCTTAAACACATTGAAGACGCCAGTTATGTGAATTTAATGAAATTGGCGATCGATTATTCTGACGGAATTACTTTCGGAAGTGAAAAGATCAATGAAGATCTGATTAAGTATGCTAAAAAATCCGGTAAAGCCATTTTAGAATTTAAAGGTGAAGCTGAATATACAGATGCTTATAACGAATTTTATGATCTGGTTTTAGAAGACAGCGAAGTCTTAGCAGACTAGTAACTCTGATAATTTTTATAATTTTAACTATTAATTACGCATAATTTTGATTAATTATGCGTTTTTTATTGACTGATGATAAGTAAACTGAGAATAGGATTAATTTTTTTATGCGTAACCATTCTTTTTTCTTGTAAAAAGAAAGATGATGATAGTGTATTAGGACTGGATGTTCAACCCGCTAACGATTTGTTGGGGGTTACAATTTCTGATTCGGCATCTATTTTCATGCATACTCAAAAAATTGACTCAGTAAGAACTTACAACGACCAATATAAATTTTTAGGTTCAACCATCGATCCGGTGTTTGGAAGAACAGATGCCGGAATATACACCAACCTTTCAATTGCAAATAATTTAACCAATGTTTCGTTTGGTACAAATCCGGTTTTGGATTCTGCAGAAATGGTGATTCGTTACCTGGGTCAGTTTTTAGGAGATACTGCCACCGCATTAAATTATGAAGTGTATTTACTGAATGAAAAAATACAAGCAAGTACATCTTACTACACGAACAAACACTTTTCTCATTCCACAAATCCTATTAATCTTGGAACAGCAAAATTCAGGGTTATCGGATCATATTTGTATTTGATATTACCATTGGATTATAACATGGCTCAGTATATTTTACAAACTCCGGCAAATTTAATTAACAATACTGCCTTTCAAAACGCCAACAAAGGGTTTTACATTACAACAGCCAACACCAATACTCTTTCGCCAATGAATAAAGGTGCTATTAAGCGCTATGATCTGGACGATGAGTTTTCCGGAGTTAATTTATATTACCACGAAGGAAATTCACCTAATACTAAGGGTAAATCTTTTCAATTTACGTTCAGAAACAATGAAGCTTTAAGAGTAAACAATATAAAACATAATTATGCGGCAGGAGCCATCGCTAATTTATATGATCAAATTACCGGAGCAGGCACAGCAGATACCTTAAAAGGCAGTACAAATGTGTATTTAAATTGTTTTGGAGGAACAAGAACACGAGTTTACTTACCCTTTATGAAAGCATTTTCTGATTCACAAAACGTATCCATCAGCCGGGCAGAATTAATTATTAAAGTTGATGAAACAAACGGTTTCTCTTCTTATTATGATTATCCTCAAAATTTAGCGTTACTGGGTTGTAGTGCTAGCGGCGAAGAAGAATTAGTTTGGGATCAACTTGAAACCAGCGACTTTGTAAAATATGGCGGAAGTTATGATGCAACAAATAAACAATATGTGTTTAATATTGCCCGTCAAATGCAAAAGATCATTACCAATAAAATAACTAATTACGGTTTTTATTTAGTAAATGCTGATCCTACAAGAGCCTCGGTAGCCAGAAGAGATAATCGTTTAAATCGAGTAATTATTGGTGGCAAAAACAACTCTACTTATAAACCATATTTTAGAGTTACCTACATTAAATTTCCTTACGATAAATAGATCCTCTCTGATCAAATTCGTCAACATTCAAAACAATAAAGTTGATCAAGTGTTCAACTGATTTTAGTTCATGCAGTGTTATTAAAAATAGCATAAGCCTTTATAAATAGTTTTTATATTTGCGATTCTAAATTTTAATCCCATGTCAGCACTAACTACTACTCAATTTAATTTACCAAAACAAAAAAGTTTTTATAAAGGCAAAGTTCGCGATGTATATAACATCGATGATAAATATCTGGTAATGGTAGCAAGTGACAGAATCAGCGCTTTTGATGTGGTATTACCAAAAGGAATTCCTTACAAAGGGCAAGTATTAAATCAAATTGCAGCTAAATTTTTAAATGCAACCAAAGATATTGTACCTAATTGGGTATTGGATGTTCCGGATCCTGTAGTAAGTATTGGACGTGTTTGCCAGCCGTTTAAAGTAGAAATGGTAATCAGAGGTTATTTGGCCGGACACGCTGCCAGAACTTATAATACCGGCGTAAGAACGTTATGTGGGGTAACATTACCCGAAGGCTTAAAAGAAAGCGATAAATTACCTGAACCCATCATTACTCCTACTACAAAGGCTTCTGAAGGACATGACGAAGATATTAGCCGCGAAGAAATATTAAAACAAGGTATTGTTGAAGAAAAATATTACTTGCAATTAGAAGATTACACCCGTAAATTATATGCTCGTGGTCAGGAAATTGCTAATAAAATGGGGCTTATTTTGGTAGATACTAAATACGAATTTGGTTTATGTGATGGTAAAGTGTTTTTGATGGACGAAATTCACACACCGGATTCATCACGGTATTTTTATTTAGAAGGATACCAGGAGCGCCAAAACAAAGGCGAAGAACAAAAACAATTAAGTAAAGAATTTGTTCGCCGTTGGTTAATTGAAAATGGTTTTCAAGGTAAGGAAGGACAACAGATCCCTGAAATGAGCGATGCTTGGGTAAATGAAATTTCAGAACGCTATATTGAACTTTACGAAAAAGTAACCGGTGATAAATTTGTGAAACATCCTACAGATAATTTAGCAGCACGAGTAGAAAAAAATATTTTATCCTCACTTCAAAAATTAGGATAATAAATCTAAATCCTTTAATAAATTGAGTTACTAACAGTTTTAAACAGTGCGGTATATATCTGCGCTGTTTTTTTATTTTTACAACAATTAAAAAATAACAAAAAAATGTATCAAAAAATAAGCAATAACATTCTTGAAACTATTGGAAACACGCCTTTAGTAAAAATAAACTCTATTACAAAAGATCTGCCATGCACTGTATTGGCAAAAATTGAAACTACAAATCCCGGTAATTCTATTAAAGACCGTATGGCATTGAAAATGATCGAAGATGCCGAAAAAGATGGCCGTTTAAAACCGGGTGGAACGATCATTGAAGGAACAAGTGGTAATACAGGAATGGGTTTAGCTATTGCAGCAATTATCAAAGGTTACAAATGTATTTTTACAACTACCGATAAACAAAGTAAAGAAAAAGTAGATGCTTTGCGTGCTTTTGGTGCCGATGTAATTGTTTGCCCAACTGATGTAGAACCTGAAGATCCAAAATCTTATTATTCTGTTTCTTCTCGTTTAGTAAAAGAAGTTCCTAATGCCTGGAAACCTAATCAATATGATAACTTATCGAACACTGCCGCTCACTACGAACAAACCGGTCCTGAAATTTGGGAACAAACAGAAGGTAAGATCACTCACTTGGTTGTAGGTGTTGGTACAGGTGGAACTATTTGTGGAACAGGTAAATTTTTAAAAGAAAAAAATCCTAACATTAAAGTTTTAGGGATTGACACTTACGGTTCTATCTTTAAAAAATTAAAAGAAACCGGTGAAATTGATAAAAACGAAATTTACCCATACATCACCGAAGGCATTGGTGAAGATTTTTTACCTCAAAACGTTGACATCAATTTAATTGACCATTTTGAAAAAGTAACTGATAGAGATGCTGCCATTATGACGCGTCGCATTCCCCGCGAAGAAGGTATTTTTGCCGGTAACAGTGCTGGTTCTGCCATGGCTGGATTAATGCAAATGAAACATATGTTTAAAAAAGGAGATGTTGTGGTTGTTATTTTTCATGATCATGGTACACGTTATTTAGGTAAAATGTTTAACGATGATTGGATGCGTGACCGCGGTTTCTTAGAAATTAAAAAACCTAAAGCCATTGATCTGATTGCTTCTCACAAAAACCAAAAATTAATTGCTGTTGAAGCATCTGCTACTATTAACGACGCTTTAAACATTATGAATAAATTTGGCATTTCTCAAATGCCGGTGAAAAACGGAGATAAATTTGTTGGTTCTTTAAACGACAGCATTTTATTCAATAAATTATTTGCTGATCCAAGTTTAAAAGCAAAACCGGTTTCAGAATTAATGCAAGCACCTTTCCCAATGGTAGATGAACAAGCGCCAATGGAAGAGATCTCAAAAATGATCAATAAAGAAAATAATGCTGTATTAATGACTGATTTAGGTGGAGATATACACATTATCACAAAACATGATCTGATCCAGGGAATTTCTCAAATGAGTAATTAACCTTTTATCATTTGTCCAACACGCTTACAAAAATTAACAAGTCAACACTGAAAAATTAACGTAAACTTGATATAAATTTAAATTAATAGAAATGAAAAAAGTAACCATTTTAGCTTCTTTATTTTTCGTATTGACAGCTACTGCTCAAACAAAACGTCCGGATAATTGGTTTAATTTAGATCCAACCAAGGATAATGTGAATGGCGTTAGTACCGAAAAAACATACGAAGAGCTATTAAAAGGCAAAAAGTCTACTACAATTATTGTTGGCGTTTTAGATAGCGGAGTAGATTTCAATCACGAAGATTTAAAGGATATCATGTGGACCAACCCTAAAGAAATTGCAGGGAATGGAATTGATGATGACAAAAACGGTTACATCGATGACATTCACGGATGGAACTTTATGGGAAGTAAAGACGGAAAAAATGTTGAGAAAGATAATTTAGAGTTGACCCGTGTTTACAAAACGTTAAAAGCAAAATACGATGGTAAAACTGAAAAAGATTTTACTTCAAAAGCTGATAAAAAAGAGTTCAAATTTTGGCAAACTGTAAAAGCTGATTACGATAAAGAATTAGCCAATGCTGAAGCTCAATCAAATCAATACAAATTCATCAGAGACGCTGTAGGCGGTGTGGTTGATAAGATCAAAAAAGAAAAAGGGATTGAAAAAATCACTTTAGATGATCTAAAGAAATTTGAAGCCAAAGAACAAAAAGACAAACAAGGTAAAATGATCGCGGTTTCTCAAGCATCAGCCGGTATGGAAGTGGATGACTTAATTTCGCAATTAGATGAAGCGTTAAAATCAATGGATGGCTCTAGATTGGATGTGAACTTTGATACCCGTTCTATTGTTGGAGATAACTATAACGACATCAATGAAAAATATTATGGTAATGGCGATTGCAAAGGCCCTGCTGCATTTCACGGAACGCACGTAGCAGGCATCATTGCTGCTACTCGTAAAAATGGAATTGGGATGGATGGTGTAGCTGATAATGTTCGCATTATGAGTGTACGTTGTGTGCCTGATGGCGATGAGCGTGATAAAGATGTAGCTAATGCTATTCGTTATGCCGTAGATAACGGAGCTGTTATTTTAAACATGAGTTTTGGTAAAAAATATTCTCCTGGTAAAAAAGTGGTAGATGATGCTGTAAAATATGCTGAAAGTAAAGGTGTTTTATTAATTCACGCTGCCGGAAATGCAGCTGATGATATTGACGAAATTGTACATTTTCCATGCAAAAAATTTGATGGTGGTAAAAAAGAAGCCTCAAACTTTATGGATGTGGGTGCTTTAAGCTGGAAAGCAGAAGATGAAATTGCTGCGCCATTTAGTAATTATGGTCGTAAAACAGTGGATGTTTTTGCTCCGGGTGTAGACATTCACTCTACAGTTCCTGATTTAAACCAATATAAGGACGCCAGCGGTACTTCAATGGCTGCTCCGGTTGTGGCAGGTGTAGCAGCAGTATTAAAATCATATTACCCTGAATTAACACCAAAACAATTGAAAAAGATCTTAATGAAATCGGCTCGTGTTAATTACAAGGATAAAAAAGTGATCAAACCTGGTACTAAAGATGAAATGATAGAATTTAAAGAATTATCTAAAACAGGTGGTATCGTTAACTTGTATGAAGCTGTGAAAATGGCACAAGGAATGGTAAAAGTAAAAGGATAATTTTTATCTCTTAATTATAAAAGCCCTCGCCTATTCGGTGGGGGCTTTTTTGTTTCAATTTTATTCAACTCCTGTTTTATAAAACTATCAGAAATGGTATATTTGATTTGAAAATCAACAAAAATCTGTCTATTACTTTTAATTAACGATTCTATTTTATGAAAAAACATTTACTGATATTTTGTTACTTATTATTTCTTGCATCAACGTTTTTTGCCCAATCTCCCAAAAAAATAAAAAAACAAGCAGATACTGATTTTAAAACTAAAAATTACACAGCAGCAATTGAAGGTTATACTAAAGTAGATGCCGTAAAACCAAATAATTATAAAATATTATATAACAGGGCTATTTGCTATGAAGCAACGAAACAACCGCAAAAAGCTATTGACGATTATTTAGCCTGCAATAAGCTAGAACCAAAAAATAAAGATCTTTATATTAAAATTGCTGATTTGTACATGGCTCTTGGTGATTTTACCAATGCCAATATTCAACTAGATCGACTACTATTGTATGATAAATGGCATATTGACGGTTTACAAAAATCAGCTTGGTGTCATATTATGTTAAAGGAATATAACAAAGCCATTGAAAAAACCGATCGTGCCATTGAAGAAGAATCTCATGGAGATGGCAAAACCACAGAGATATCACATTATTACAGGGGCTTAGCAAAGGATAGCTTAAAAGACTATTCTGCTGCCATACTTTCATACAAAAGAGCTATTACTATTTTTAAATTTAGAGAAGTTAATAGAGTTAAGGCTAAACCCCAATATAAATCATATTATACCAATATAGCAAGAGCTTTATATAATACAAAGCAATATGATGAATCTATCAAAAACTATGATGTTGCTACTACAATAGACGCTCCTGATACTGTTCAACCAAAAAACTTTTTTGTTTACTATTTAAGAAGCTTCCCCTATTTAGCTAAAACCGATTTTAATGCGGCCATAGGTGATCTAAATAAAGCGATAGTAATGGAACCTAAAATATCGTATTTGTTTTTTCAAAGAGGTATTGTTTACAAGCTTACCAGCCAATACCAAAGTGCTATAAGTGATTTTACAAAAACGACCATATTGGATGAAACAAACGCGTTGGCGCATTTATACAAAGCCCAATGTTTGATGGAATTAGGAAATTTTAAAGAAGCAATTAGTGAAACAAAAAAATTCCTAAAACTATCGCCTAATCACAAAGAAGCTACCGCATTATTAAAAGACGCTGAAGAAAAAAATTATAATGCCAACCGCGAAAATGATCCTCCGGTTATCAGATGGTCGTATCCGTTTATCGATCAAAACAACTTTGTCAACGTTTTTGTTAATCAAATAAATGTGGCTCTGGAAGGAGAAATTGCTGATAAGAGTTTTCTAAAATCCATAACAATTAATGGAAAAGAAATGACTTTTAATACAGAAGACCTGAACCCACAATACAAGTTTAAGATCCCAACAGATAATTTGAAAAGAATTGAATTGGTGGTAACAGACATATACAACAATACAACCACTAAAGCCGTAAAGGTTGGTAAAATTGTAAGTGATACCCGAGTTATTGTAAACATGGAAGGTATCATTTTAGCTAACGATAGCTCCGGTGCTCCATTAGCCAATAAGAGCATCTTTTTAACTAATCAGAAAGGTGAACAATTTTTCTCAACCAAAACGGATGAAAACGGACATTTTAAATTTAGAAATCTGCCATTTGATAAAGATTACTTAATAGAAGTGGAAGATCAGGATGTTTCTCTGCACAAAAAAGGATTTATTTTAGCAGATAAAAATGGTAAGCATTTATTAAAATCGAATGCAACCAGTAAAGACAAATTTAACTTTGAATTACTGCAAACTGATTTAGTATCTTTAAGTTTAATGGACATAGATGAAGTTGCTTTATCTATTAATTTAGGCGGTAAGATCCTTGCTGTTACCTCTACTGCCCAAACACCGTTAGCCGATATTACCTTGCAGTTAATAAAACCAAATGGCGATATTGCAATGAAAAAAACGGATGCCAATGGTTATTTTAATTTTGCCAACATCAATCCGGGTGAAAGCTATTCTTTTAAAATTGATGAAAACGAAGCAAAAAACATTGCCGCCAATACGATCGTTATAACTGATATAAAAGGACAGATCATTAAAACCATCCAAAAAAATCAGTATGGATTTTTTGAATACAAACTTTTAGAAACAGAAAAATCTCAATTATCATCTATTTCTGAACCTGATCCTTGGTTAAAGATAACCACATTAAATAAAGATAAAAAGCAATTGGAGATCATTGAAAATATCTATTACGAATCAGGTAGTTACTCTGTACCAAAAGCTGCCGAAGAAATATTGGAAAAAGCAGTAGAAGCCTTAAAAACGAATCCTAAATTAACAATAGAAATTGAATCCCACACAGATGCCATTGCCAGCGATGATTTCAATATGGACCTTTCTCAAAAAAGAGCTGCTAAAGTAGCAGAATTCATTCAACTAAAAGGAATTGAAGCCTATCGTTTATTTCCAAAAGGAATGGGAGAAAGCATGATCATTAATCATTGTACAAACGGTGTAGATTGTTCTGATGGAGAACATAAACAAAACCGCCGAACAATATTTAAATTGATCTATAACGAAAATCCTATTTCAACTAAACCAACAAAAACAAAAGCTAAAAAATAACCTATAAATTAGTATAAAATAGCATTTTACTGAAGGTTCAAATCGACAAACTTTTTGCTAATTAAGGTTTACATGGTATCTTTGCGTTTTAATGCTTAAAGGAAAACAACTCATACTAGCAACTAAAGCTTACGCTAAAGAAGACCAATTTAAAAGTTGGTACTATACCATTTCTACTTTGGTAATTCTTTTGGCGTTGTTATTTGGTACAGTTTATAATTTCCATTGGCTATTAAAATTAGCGTGCAGTATAGGTGCCGGTTTTGTTATTGTTCGTTTATTCGTTATCTATCATGATCACCAACACCGTGCTATTTTAGATAAATCATTTTTAGCTGAATTCATTTTTGTTCCTTTTGGGTTTTATGTATTAGCGCCAACCGGTATATGGAGCGCCAGCCATGATTACCACCATAAAAACAATTCAAAGTTATATAGTGCCAGTATTGGCTCCTACCCTGTTTTCACAAAACAGAAATTTGAAAAATTATCAAAAAAAGAACAACGCCATTATTTATTTGTTCGTCATCCATTAACTATTTTATTTGGCTACTTTTTCACTTTTATGTACGGCATGTGCATAAAGTCAATGATCAATCGTTTCTCTAAAAACATTGATTCTTTAGTAGCATTAGTTGTTCATTTTATTTATCAGGCAACTGTATTTTATTTTTTAGGATGGCAAACATGGATCTTGTTATGCGCCATTCCTCATTTTATATCAGGAGCCATGGGCAGCTATTTATTTTATGCACAGCATAATTTTCCTTCGGTAAAATTTGTAGGTAACGAAGAATGGACCTATGAAGGCGCTGCCTTGGATTCATCGAGCTTTATGAAATTAAACCCTTTGATGCATTGGGCCACTGCTAATATTGGTTATCATCATATACATCATATGAATGCGCGTATCCCATTTTACCGTTTACCGGAAGTAATGGAGGCAATTCCTGAATTACAAACAGCCAAAACAACCTCTTTAAAAATTAAAGACATTGCAGCCTGTTTACGTTTAAAAGTTTGGGATTTTGAAAAGCAAAAAATGGTAGGGGTTTAATCTTAATTTATTTCACGCAAAGTACGCAAAGGAATTTCGCGGAAAACGCAAAGAAAGAACAGATTAAAATGCTTAGCGAACTTTGCGCTTCTTTTATATTCTTTGCGTGAAAATTGTTCTTATTCAGAACGCTCTTTATAACTATCTTTTACCGGAGCAAACTCATCTTTAGTTAATAATAGATCATTAATTAACTTAACAACAAACTCCAGTTGTTCTTCTTTATTGATATCAGTATTATCCAATACTACAGCATCTTTTGCTTGTCTTAATGGGTTTTCTTTACGATGTGTATCATCATGGTCGCGCTTCAACAAATTTTGTTTAACGTCTTCAAACGAATGGTACTCACCCTTACTGCTTAATTCAGCTAAACGACGTTGTGTACGTACATCACTATCAGCTGTCATAAACAATTTCAATTCAGCATCCGGAAAAACATGAGTGCCAATATCCCGGCCATCCATAATAACTCCTTTGTTTTTTCCCATTTCCCGCTGAATGGCCACCATTTTTTCACGCACCGCTTTGATCGAACTCACTGCACTCACATTATTAGCTACTTCCATCGTACGGATCTCGCGCTCTACATGTTCGTCATTTAAAAATACTTCTGAAGTTTTAGTAAGGGTATTGTAAACAAAAGAAACCGATATTTTATCTAATGAAGAAATCAATAATGGCAGATCAATTTTAGAGTTAACGATAATTTCATTTCTTAAGCAATACAAGGTCACTGAGCGGTACATAGCACCGGTATCAATATAATTGTAATTTAATCTTTGAGCTAACGCTTTCGCTAATGTGCTTTTTCCACATGAAGAATACCCGTCTATGGCTACTGTGATTTTCGACATATCAAGCGTAAATGTAAGAAATATTTAAAGATATGAAAAGGTGAATAGTTAAGAAACGTTTAAGTTTTAAACTATTGAGCAGAAGCTCTTCTTAAACGATCATTAATTGCCAGTCCTAAACCTTCTTCCGGAACTAACGAACTGATAATCACATCCACATCAGCTTCATCTAGTTCTCTTAAAAAAGAAAATAAATTGCCGGCTGCTTCACTATAGTTTTTATTGTAAGATAAATTTCTGGTAACAATCTTTGGATCTAATTCATTAGTCTCCCCGAAAACAATTGCCCCTATTTTTTTATCAGCATATTTTTTTTGAAGCTCATTGATATCACCAATAAAAACGGGCTTTTTAGGAGCATAATGGCTTTTTAATTGTCCCGGTGCTTTAGGATTGGAAGATTGATTGAGTTGAATCAAAACATTTCCCACCACATTTTCGATAGCATCTATTGATAAACCGCCTAAACGGTAAATAATAATAGTTCCATCTTCTTCGCCTACAATAGTTGATTCCAAACCAACCTGACAAGCACCACCATCCAAAATATAGGGTAGTTTTTCTCCCAATTGATTTTGGACATGTTGAGCTGTAGTTGGGCTAATATATCCAAATGGATTAGCACTTGGCGCGGCTAAAGGAAATTCTAATTGTTTTAATAATTCCAGCGTTAAAGGATGATTTGGGATCCTCACTCCTACCCGATCTAAACCTGAAGTTACTAAACTAGGAATACTGTTTTTTTTAGGCAATAATAAGGTTAAAGGCCCAGGCCAAAAGGCTTCTGCAAGTTTTAATAAAGCAGGATGTATGCTTTCCACAAACTGATATACCTGTTTCAAGCTATGTGTATGAACTATTAAAGGGTCAAACGTTGGACGTTGTTTTGCTTCAAATATTTTAGTAACGGCTAAGGTATCCAAAGCATTGGCCGCTAAACCGTATACCGTTTCGGTAGGTATTGCTACTAAATCTCCTTTTTCTAAAAAAGATTTTGCTTTTAATATATCGTTACCTATTTCAGCCACGGTGCAAATATAGGGCTATTTTATAAACGTTATTATTTGTATTTTTATCCTCTTATAAATAGAATTTAATTGAGATGAAAATTTCCTATAACTGGCTAAAAACTTTAATAAATATAGATTTAACACCTGAACAAGTAGATGAGTATTTAACATCATCCGGTTTAGAAGTAGAAGGTATTGAAGCATTTGAAAGCATTAAAGGTGGCTTAAAAGGTATTGTGATTGGCGAAGTGATCGAAAAAGAAAAACACCCTGATGCCGATAAACTAAGCTTAACCAAAGTAAATGTTGGTGGACCAGAATTATTAAGTATTGTTTGCGGCGCACCAAATGTAGCTGCCGGACAAAAAGTATTAGTAGCTACTATTGGTGCAAAATTATATCCCACTACTGGCGAACCATTCGAAATTAAAAAATCGAAGATCCGTGGTGCTGTGAGTGAAGGAATGATCTGTGCGGAGGATGAAATTGGTTTAGGAACAGGACATGATGGTATTTTAATTTTGCCGGCTACAGCACAAGTTGGTATGCCAGCTGCCGAGTTTTATAAATTACAGCAAGATCATATTTTAGAAATTGGATTAACGCCTAACCGTGCTGATGCAGCTTCTCACTACGGTGTGGCTCGTGACTTAGCGGCTATTTTAAATTGTAAAAACAATACTGATACGTTCAAAGCAGAAATGCACAACATACTTGAATTACCTACTGCAAGTAATTTGAATAAAGTAGAAGTTGTGATTGAAAACACCGAAGCTTGCAAACGCTACAGTGGCTTGGTAATTTCTGGGATTACCGTAAAACCATCACCTGATTGGTTAAAAAATTATATTACTGCAATTGGTTTACGACCAATTAACAACATTGTAGACATTACCAATTTTGTATTGCATGACCTGGGACAACCTTTACATGCGTTTGATCTGGAAAAAATTTCAGGTAAAAAAATTGTTGTAAAAACAGGATTAGAAAATAAAAAATTCACCACTCTTGATGGTACAGAACGCACATTGCTGGCCGATGATTTGATGATCTGTAACGATACCGAACCAATGTGTTTAGCGGGTGTATTTGGTGGACTAGAAAGTGGCGTTTCAGATAAAACAACTTCCATCTTTTTAGAAGCGGCTTATTTCAATCCTTCTCATATCAGAAAATCAAGTAAACAACATGGTTTAAAAACCGATAGTAGTTTCCGATTTGAACGTGGCACGGATCCTGAAATGACCATTAATGCCTTGAAACGTGCTGCTGCATTAATTTTTGAATGTGCCGGTGGTACGTTAAGTATGGATATTGTAGATGTTTATCCACAAATATTAGAACCATTTCAGGTAACTTTTTCTTACAGTAATTGTCAATCTTTAATTGGAAAAGACATTGATAAAAATATCATCAAACACATCATCACCTCTTTAGGTATTACTATCTCTAAAGAAGGTAATGATGGCTTATTATTGTCTGTCCCTCAATACAAAACAGATGTTACTCGCGAAGCGGATGTCATTGAAGAAGTTATGCGTATTTATGGCTACAATAATGTAGAAGAAAGTACTCAGATAAAATTCAGTGCTAATTATGCCGACAGAGAAAAAGCGACAACTGCTGAAAATACAGTTGCTAATTTATTAGCCGGTTTTGGTTTTAATGAAGCTATGGGATTATCCTTAACCAAAGAATCGTATTATGAAGATACTACCAATCTGGTTAAGATCTTAAACCCATTAAGTTCGGATTTAAACGTGATGAGAAACACTATGTTATTTGGTGGTTTAGAAGCTTTAGCCTATAACATTAATCGTAAACAAGCTGACCTGAAGTTTTTTGAATTTGGAAAAACATACCAAAAAGTAGAAGCCGACTTTAAATATGCCGAAACTAAACATTTAACTTTATTGGTTACAGGAAGAAAATATCCTGAAAATCCGTATAACGAAAACAATAAAGTAAACTTTGTATACTTAAAAGCTTGTATAGAATCTATTTTAAACAAACTCTCTATTACATTTAAAATTAGCGAGTTAAAAGACTCTAGCTTGAGTTATGGTTTATCGTTTGCGCAAAAAAATAAACACTTGGTAAGTTTTGGTTTAGTGGATAAAACCATTTGTAAAAAAATGGATGTGAATCAGGAAGTGTTTTATGCCGATTTTAATTGGGACAATGTTTTATCCTTAGTTGGAAAAACCAAATTAGAATTTACAGAGATCCCTAAATTTCCTAGTGTACGAAGAGATTTAGCGTTATTGCTCGATAAACAAATTACGTACAAAGAGTTAGAAGAATTAGCATACAACACAGAACGTAAATTATTGAAATCGGTGAACCTGTTTGATATTTATGAAGGCGACAAATTAGAAGCCGGCAAAAAATCGTATGCTTTAAGCTTTACACTATTAGATGAAGAGGCTACGTTAAATGACAAGCAAATTGACAACGTAATGCAAAAGCTCATTAAAACTTATACAGAGAAATTAGGTGCTTCCCTTCGTTAATTGTAACTTGTTGCTTTAAATAACTCTATCATTTATTATGAACGAATACATTCAACAAATAATTGATAACCCACTTCCTTCAATTGGAATCATTCTGAATTTAATTGTTATTGAAAGTTTATTATCAGTGGATAATGCTGCGGTATTAGCAACCATGGTAATGGATCTGCCAAAGAATCAACGGGGTAAAGCTTTACGATACGGAATTATTGGAGCGTATGTTTTCAGAGGTTTAGCTCTTTTATTTGCATCGTATTTAATTCAATTTTGGTACTTAAAACCTCTGGGTGGTTTGTATTTATTGTATTTGGTGTTTGATTGGTGGAAAGGAAAAAACACTAAAACAAAAAAAGACGATATATTAAATAAGGATGGTAATTGGCTATACCGTTCCACAGTTGGTCTCATTGGAAATTTTTGGGCTACAGTAGCTATGATTGAGATCATGGACCTGGCATTCTCTATTGACAATGTATTTGTGGTAGTAGCTTTTACCAACAATCTTGTCTTAGTATGGCTGGGGGTGTTTATTGGTATTTTAGCTATGCGATTAGTGGCCCAAGGGTTTGTTAAATTAATGGAAAAAATCCCTGCTCTTGAAACGGCTGCTTTTTTGGTAATTGGTGTATTAGGATTAAAGCTATTGCTTTCTGTTTCCGAACATTTTTTCCCTCAGTCCAATCTCAGTCTGTTTTTATCAAGCCATGCAGCCGATTGGGGCACTTCTATTTTAACCGCTCTCATTTTTTTAGTTCCTATTATCTGGGGTTATCTTATCAAAAAGGAAAAAAAGAAAAAACATTAGCCACTTATCAATCAAAACCTGCCAGTTATACATTATGGCACCAGGTTTTCTTTAATATTTACTAATTTTAGACATGCATTACAAATCACTCATAATTATTACTGTAGTTTTTAGCTGTTTGTTTTCCGAAACATTAACTGCTCAAAAAATAATTAGCGCTGCTAAAACAAAAACTGTTACTCCGGCAAAAAAAACTCCAAAAGAAAAAGAATATATTAAAATTGGGTTAAGAGCGGGTACCAATATTAGTGTGGTTTATCTAGCCAGAAATACAAAAGACAACAACAATGTAGCGGGATATTGTGGAGGGTTTGTGTATGAAATAAATGGTTTTGTTCGAGCTTCAGGATTATTCTCCCACTTTAAACCATTAAACATTGAACCAACCTGGTATAATGTAAAAGCAAATACGTATGAATTAAATTTAGAGGTATTAGCAAAATTCCCTAACAAAAAAACATTATTATATCCCTTTGTAGGTGCAAGCTATAATACCTATAACGGTTTTTTTACCGGACAGTCAGATTATCTGAACCTTAAAGAATTCTATCCTGTTAATTCAACCGTAAAAAGTAATTGGTTTGGATTAAATTTAGGTACAGGGTTAGAGCATAATTTCGGAATACTGGGTGTATTTATAGATTACCGAATGAGAGTTGGCAGACACGACAAAGTTTTAAATATTATGGATGTTTGCTACACCGGCGGTCTAAAAGTTAGATTTCCTTATGGGAATTTAGCAAAAAAATATGGTCACTTAAATGATAAATACAGCTGGTTTTAGAATTGATTTAGATCTATAAATTCAATCATCTACCTTACTCAGTTCCTGCTTTTTTCTTTGTTCATGAAGCCATTCTAAAGCATGCTCTACTGTATTAAATGTTTTTGTGGGAACTGTAGGTTTATGAAACTGTACGTAAGTATTAATTATTAATCTTATGGCTAATGATTTTAAACAAATAGCATTAGCTACAATACTTGTAGAGCCGATTGCTTTTGCCATATACTCTCTGGCTTCTGTAGTAGTACTAAAATGATTGGCCGTTTCTGTTAACAAACAATACTCTTTCCCTTTTGTTAATGTATTTATGGCTAAAATAGCTTCTTCAGCATCTTTTTTTTCAATATCAATATCATCGAACAATATAAATCGGATGACCTGCTCATCCAAAACAGTTAATTCTGCGCAACGTATTGTTATATTTTTCATTCTACTATCTAAACGTTCTCAACCACTTTTTAGCTTCTTCTTCTGATGCAAACATCTTAAACGGAACCGTTTGCTTATAAAAATTATTAAAAAAATTCACGATCAATCTAACAGCTAATGAATCACTAATGATAGCGGCTGCAATAAAATAATCCCCTCCTACTTCTGCAGCGTAAGTTCTGGCATCAGAAGTCATCGAACCATCTCGCGCATCTATTATTTCCAGAACTTTATTATCTGGCCCAACACCCAACGACCTATACGCTTCAAAACAAGCTTTCACTTCATCCAGATCCAGTTCAGCTCCAACTTGAGGCTTCAGTATCAAAATACCTTCATCATCGATCCAGATCTCGTTCATTTTGGTCTTTATTTTATTAATGGCCTCCATATAATTTGAATTAAACAAACTGTAACTAAATTAGAAATAAAAATAAATCTATGAGACTTTAATAAAATAAGATGTGAACATTATTTACTCTTTTTTCAAATGCTTTTGAGTAGCCAAAGCAAAACGTATTTCAGAATAAGTGTAATCCTCCCCTAATTCTTGTTTAACTGAACTTAAAAGACTCTCCTTATATTTTTTAGAACTCTCTATGATCGTTTGGTATTTTTCTGTGGCTACAAATTGTGATACGGGAATCATTCCTAAACTCACATAATGCGATAAATGCCCTTCAATAGTGGTAATCGCCATTCCTCGTTCTGTAGCAATTTCAAAAATGGTTTTGCCTGTTTTATACAACTCAAAACTTGTTTCTTTAGAATCAGGTTTTATCGTTTTCTCTTTTTTTACTACTTCCTGCCCACTTTTTACTGCTTTCTTTTTTCGTTCTTTCTTTGGCTTTTCTTCAAAATTAGCTTTTTCAGAAATTTGAATACTTTGTCGTACCAACTCCAAACGATCTTGCTGATTGGTATTTTGTTTAAACTCCTGTTTATTGAATTCTTTTTTGTGCAATATAGTGTCAAGCACCAAGGTTGCTTTATCCATTAATTGCATTTGTTTAAAAAGCAAACTCTCCAGATCGAGCAACTCAGCCAGATAAGTTTTAATTTGCTTTTCTTCTTTAATAGCTTCAATATGTAACAAAATACTTTTTGATAATTCTTTCAGTTGAGGATAAAAATAATTTTTAGCTGCTTTGTTTCTATCATCTACTAAATTCAGGTAATCAGCGCTATGACTTTCAAATAACTGAATTAATTGGTTTTGAAATTTATCAGCATTCAGTTTCAATGGCTCAACTTTTTCTAATAACCCTTTAGCCCAGGTGTCGAACTTTTGTTTGGTAGACTTATTCTCAGCCATCACGTAGCTATCGGCATGTATTTTTATATTAGAATAAAGCCAGTTAAAATCATAAGCATTAAATACGATCGATTTTAAAAACACATTGGTCTCCTGTTCTATCACAGAATTAACCTCTTCTTTTTTTGGACTATTAGCCGAATAATTAACCAATACTCTATCCTGAGAAATGGCAGTAAACTGAATAGGAGAAGTTAACACCAAACCTTCCAATGATTTTAAACGCGATAAGGCCACATAAACCTGACCCGGTGCAAATGCTCGATTAATATCCAAAATGGCTTTTTCAAAAGTTAAACCCTGACTTTTATGAACTGTAATGGCCCAGGCTAATTTAATGGGGTAATGAATAAATTCACCTATTTCATTTTCTTCAATTTCATTGGTAACTGTATTCAGCTCATATTTTATATTCTTCCATTGATAGTTCTCCAACACAAAAGGTTTGGAACCATCTTTAAAATCAATTTCAATTTCTTTATCTTTTAACGACGATACAACGCCGATCTTACCATTAAAATATTGTTGCTTTCCGCTAATATCATTTTTTACAAACATAATTTGCGCACCAACTTTCAATTCTAAAACAGAAGGTAAAGGATATGCCGATTCGGCAAACTCACCGTTAATGGTGGCATAATAAAAAAATGATTTACCTGACAAAGTCTCTAAGGCAGTTTTGTTTTTTGAATCGGCAATATTATTATGAGTCGTTAATGTAATCGTATTTAACGCTGTTTTTTCATCAAAATTTGGTTGATAATAAGAGTTTAATAAATTGATATTATCCTGAGTAACAGTATTATTACGTAAGTTATTTAACAAGTCTATGAATGTAGAATCCGATTGACGATAAATTTTATCTAATTCAATGTAAACAGGTTTTTCATTTTTTAAAACCAGTGCATCAAAAAAATAAATACTGTTATAATAATTTTTTAAAATATGCCATTCTTCATCTTTCACAATGGGTGGCAATTGCATTAAGTCTCCAATAAACAGAACTTGTACTCCACCAAACGGCTTATGTGTTTGTCGGCGAACACTTTTTAATACAAAATCAATTGTATCTAATAAGTCAGCTCGCAACATACTCACTTCATCAATAATCAGTAATTCTAATTCCTGCAATAATTTTCGTTTTTGATCGCGCATATTCAAATGCTTCGCCATGGTATATGGCGTATTTATTTTTACCGAATAGGTCTCAATTTTAAAACTACTATCCGGAATAAATAAACCAAAAGGAACACCAAATTGCGAATGAATGGTTACACCATTGGCATTAATAGCTGCTATACCTGTTGGGGCAACAATAATGGCATTTTTGTGGGTATGTTCAATAATATTTCTTAAAAAAGTAGTCTTACCGGTACCTGCTTTTCCGGTTAAAAAAACCGGTTTATTGGTTTGATTAATACACCTGGCAGCAAGTTCGGCGGGACTATAATTATTGAGTGAATTATCCATTCTGTTGAGCAAAAGTACTCTTTTCGTAAAATATTTGATTAACGTTTGTCAAATAGTTAATAATTAGTATCTTTCGTACTTGCGCCCGAAAATATCTATTTTTAATAACAAACTATGAGTGAACGAATACTAAGAGCCTTAATGCAAATGTTTGCCATCATTGCTAAAGTTGATGGTGTAACTAATACAGGAAGATCGATCGTTGAATCCTTTTTGAAACAGCAATTAAATCAAGAGCAAGTTGAAACTTACTTGAAAATATTTGATGAATTCATTGAAGCTCAACAAAATGGTTCTAAGCGTAAAGACGGTTCTGAAAAACGCACCTCGTTAAACTCGGTTAAAGTTTTAAAAATTTGTACTCAGATCAATCAGGAACTTGAACAACCTCAAAAGATCATCGTATTAATTCGTTTGTTAGAATTTATTTATTCTTCTAACGAAATTTCTGAACAAGAACATGAGTTTGTATTAACAGTAGCAGATACCTTTAATATTTCAATGGAAGAATTCAATCAATTGAGAGCTTTTGTTGAAGATACTGCTGAGAAGATCCCTAACTCACCTGATATTTTAGTTATTAATAACAAAGAAGGTGGTTACGGAAATTTATGTCGTCATATTTATTGCGATACTTTATCATCAGATGTTCGCGTCATTCAAATAAACAGCGTTGGCATGTATGCCCTGCGTATTTACGGAAACTTTGAATTACAATTAAACGGACAAGGTATTTCTAAAGAACGTGTTCATATTTTAACACCGGGTTCATCTTTAAGAAGTTCAAAAGTAAAACCAATTTATTACAGTGATATCATTGGTCATTTCTTAGCAGATAGTTCTAAAGCACGTATCTCCTTTGAAGCTAAAAACATTGAATATAAATTTAAAGGAGGTAAATTAGGTCTTCGTAATATCAATATCCGTGAAGAAAGTGGCAAGTTGATCGGTATTATGGGAGGTTCTGGTGCCGGTAAATCTACTTTATTAAATGTTTTAAATGGTGTAGAAGTTCCTAGTGGCGGCGAAGTTTTAATTAATGGCAAAAACATCCATAAAGATAAAAAAGCCGTTGAAGGTGTTATTGGACATGTAACTCAGGATGACTTATTAATTGAAGAATTAACCGTTTACCAAAATTTATTTTACAACGCTAAATTATGTTTTGGTAATTTAAGTGATGAGGAAATTGCTAAAAAATGTATTTCGTTATTAGCTGATTTAGGTTTATCAGAAACAAAAGATCTAAAAGTTGGTTCACCTTTAGAAAAAACAATTTCAGGAGGACAACGTAAACGTTTAAATATTGGTTTAGAATTAATTCGTGAACCATCCGTACTCTATGTTGATGAGCCAACTTCGGGTTTATCATCACGTGACTCTGAAAACATCATGGATCTTTTAAAGGAATTAGCTTTAAAAGGAAAATTAATATTTGTGGTTATCCATCAACCCTCTTCAGACATTTTTAAAATGTTTGATAAACTTCAGATCTTAGATGTTGGTGGCTACCCTATTTATTATGGCAATCCGGTTGATGCCGTTTCTTATTTCAAACATCTGGTTAACCATGTTAATGCGGAAGAAAGCGAATGCTGGAACTGTGGTAATGTGAATCCTGAATTGATCTTCAACATTATTGAAAGCAAGGTATTGGATGAGTACGGTAACTTAACACACAACCGTAAAACAAGCCCTTCAGAGTGGAATAAAGCCTATGTTGAAAAAATTGAATCACATATTGGTAATATCAAACATCAGGATGAAATTCCGGAAGCGATCTTTAAAATTCCAAATCCATTCAAGCAATTTAAAGTTTTTATAAAACGTGATGTATTAAGCAAATTAACTAATACACAGTATTTGTTGATCAATTTTATTGAAGCGCCATTATTAGCTTTTATATTGGCATTTTTAGTTCGTTACTTTAATACAGACGAAGAAAAAAACACAGGTTATATTTTTTATAATAATGAAAATTTAACGGCCTACATGTTCATGTCGGTTGTGGTTGCCTTGTTTTTAGGCTTAACGGTAAGTGCCGAGGAAATTATCAGAGACCGTAAGATCCGTAAACGTGAATCGTTTTTAAACTTAAGTAAAGGCAGTTACTTATGGAGTAAGATCATCATCATGTTTACCCTCTCCGCACTTCAAACCTTATTATTTGTATTAGTTGGAAATAGCGTACTTGGTGTAAAAGGGATGTTTACTGATTACTGGATGGTATTATTTACTACATCCTGTTTTGCTAATATGTTAGGGTTAAATATTTCAAGTGCATTTAATAGTGCTGTTACTATTTATATTTTAATTCCATTTTTAATTATACCTCAGCTATTATTAGCCGGTGTAGTTGTTAAATTTGATAAACTTAATCCTATTATGGCCAAGCAAGGTGGCGTACCTGTAGTTGGCGAAATGATGGCCAGCCGCTGGGCGTTTGAAGCACTAGCTGTAAATCAATTTAAAGAGAATAAATACTTTAAAAACTTTTATAAATACGAAAAAGCGATAAGCATTGCCGGTTACAAAAAGAATTACTGGAAATCGAAGATCGAGAATAAAATGTCGAAAATTGCTCGCGAGCAATCTGAGTATTTAAAAAAGGCTGAAACAGAAAAAGACTTATTGTTATTGAAAAATGAGCTTTTAAAAGAACAGGCATTTTTAAGGAATAAATATCAATTTAAAGATATTGATAAATTAACACCTCAATTATATACTGCAGAAGTTGCCAAATCTTTAAAGGATTTTTTAAATATTATTAATGAGCATTATATTAACAGAGAAAATAAACAAAGAGACGAAAAAGAAAAAGTAACTCATGAGTTAAATGAAAAGTTAACTGCTGATGGATTGGTTAAATTGAGAGATGAGTATGACAATGAAAGTCTTTCTAATTTAGTTAAAAATGCTAACGATATTAGTGGTGTAGCTTGTTTAGAAAAAGACGGGAAATTAATTCAACGAATTGATCCTGTATTTTTTGATCCAACAGAATCAAATTTTGGACGAGCACATTTCTATGCGCCAAATAAAAAATTCTTAGGCAGTTTAATTCCTACCTATTGGTTTAATATGGCGGTTATTTGGTTAATGAGTATCTCATTAATGGTAATGCTTTACTTTGATGTATTCAAAAAAATACTTGATTTTTTTGGAAATATAAGTTTTAAGAAAAAACATTAAGAGACACAAAAGACTTAAAAGATTTAAGGGATTAAAGAGACGATGAAGAAAAGTCCTGATTCCCTTTTAGTCTTTTAAGTCTCTTTAGTCGGTTATTAACTAACTTTCTTTAACAAATAAACACCATCTATTTCGCTAAAAAACTTATCTTTGCCCTTCTTGAAAAAACTAAGTATATATTTTATAATTATTGGTGCATTTGCTTTAACAAGCTGTGATGGTTATAACCGTTTACTAAAAAGTTCTAATTATGAATTAAAACTTGAAAAAGCCAATCAATATTATGCTAAGGGAAACTACATTAAAGCATCAACTTTATTCGAAGAATTAATCCCTGTTTATAAAGGAACGGACAAGGCTGAAGAAATTTACTATTACTTTTCTTATTGTAATTATTACCAGGGAGATTATAGCCTATCTCAATATCATTTCAAAAATTATTACCGCAATTTTCCGGCAGGTAAGCATGCCGAAGAATGTTTGTTTATGAATGCATATTGTTTTTATTTAAACTCTCCCATTTATAAATTAGACCAAACGGATACCAAAAATGCCATGGCCGAGTTACAAAACTTTATTGATCAGTTTCCTGAAAGCACCAGATTGGATTCTTGCAATAAGATCTATGATATTTTAAGAGGGAAACTAGAACAAAAAGAATACGATATTACCAACCAATATTTTAATATATCAGATTATAAAGCTGCTATAGCCTCTGCTAAAAATTTAATGAATGACTTTCCTGATTCGCAGCATATTGACGAAATGATGTACCTGACAATCGACTCCTATTACCTGTTAGCGGTTAACAGTCTGGAATCCAAAAAGTTAGAAAGATTGAATTTAGCTATAGAAAGTTATTTAAAATTAGTAGATTTGTACCCTAAAAGCAACTTTTTAAGCAAAGCAGAAAATGTGTATGAAAGTTGTTTAAAAATGAAAAGCAATATTAAAAAACTATAAAATGGATTTTAAAAAAACAAACGCAGAACCAAGTACTGTAACTCGTGACATCAGAAAGTTTGATGGTCCAACTGGAAATATTTATGAAGCTGTAGCCATCATTTCTAAACGTGCTAATCAAATTAGCTCTGAAATGAAAGAGGAGTTATCTGCTAAATTAGCTGAGTTTGCAAGCCATTCTGATAACTTAGAAGAGATCTTTGAAAACAGAGAACAAATTGAAATTTCTAAATTCTACGAAAAATTACCTAAACCATCTTTGATCTCTATTCAAGAATACCTAGAAGATAAAACGTATTACAGAAATCCTGCAAAGGAAAATAAAGCAATATAATTTCTTTAAAATACTAAAGAAAAAAGCCCTCTTTGAGATTTCAAAAGAGGGCTTTTTTTATGTCCATTTTTGTACCCACAACGATTGTTTTTAAGAACGCACCACATCAAGGAAAGCATCTTTACAAACAAATCCTTATAACTTATGAGAAATCAGAAGGTGTTTTAAACAATATTTTGCAGAAATAGAGATTATATCTACATTTCAAAAAAATATTACAAATGAGCACTTCACTACAAACTCGTCACTTAAAAGTATCTAAACTTGCTGAAAACATTATTGGTTCAGAAATTATTAAACTAGCCGCCGAAGTAAATGAAAAAATAAAACAAGGCGAAAAGATCTATAATATGACCATTGGGGATTTTAACCCAAAAGAATTTCCAATTCCTGCTCAATTAAAACAATATATAGTTGATGAATATTTTGCTGATCAAACCAACTACCCTGCAGCAGATGGGATGTTGGAGTTAAGAAATGCAGTATCACATTTATTAAAAGGACGAGGCGAATTAGATTATAAAAACGATGAGATCTTAATCGCCGGTGGCGCTCGTCCTGTTATCTATAGTATTTTCAAAGCATTAGTTGATGCTGATGATACAGTGATCTTCGCCGTTCCTTCATGGAATAATAATCACTACACCTACTTAAACTCTGCAAAAGCAGTGGTTATTGAAGCTAAACCTGAACAAAACTTCATGCCTTCTGCTTCTGACATTAAACCATTTATACAACAGGCTACTTTAGTTGCTTTATGTTCTCCTCAAAATCCAACAGGTACCGTTTTTAGCAAAGAAGGTTTAGAGGAAATTTGTGATTTGATCTTAGCTGAAAATGCTCGTAGAAACGCTGATCAAAAACCGGTGTATTTAATGTACGATCAAATTTATTGGGCATTAACTTTGGGTAATACTAAACATTACAATCCGGTAACCTTACGTCCGGAAATGAAACCATATACAGTGTTTGTAGATGGTATCTCTAAATCCTTAGCGGCAACAGGTGTTCGTGTAGGCTGGAGTATGGGCCCAAAAGCCATTATTGATAAAATGAAAGCTATTTTAACTCACGTTGGTGCCTGGGCTCCAAAAGCTGAACAAATGGCGAGTGCAAAATATTTAAGTGATCTGAAAAACTATGATGAATATATTGTTGAACAAAAAACAAAAATATTTGATCGTTTAGAAGGATTTTATGAAGGATTTCAAGCTTTAAAACAAGAAGGGTTTAAAGTAGATGCCATTGCTCCTCAGGCTGCTATTTATTTAACCATAAAATTCGATTTACATGGTTTAAAAACAGCTGATGGTCATGTTTTACATACCACTAAAGAAATTACCAAATTTATTTTAGATGAAGCAAAATTAGCGGTTGTTCCATTTTATGCTTTTGGAGCTTCTGAGAACTCACCTTGGTATCGCATGTCTGTAGGAACTTGTAAATTAAGCGATGTAGCGGATGTTATATCTAACTTAAGAACAGCCTTACAGAAATTATCTTAATCGTTTTAGGTAGGAATACAGTTTTAATCTAAATTTCGTTTATTGTTTGCTTTTTGATTTAATATATTTACTAAAACATTTTAGTAAATATATCTACAATGAATTCAAAACAACAATTTTTTAGTGTAAGAAATTTTTCTTTCTTGGTATGTATCTGTTTCCTGATCACTAATCTAAACTCTTCTGCTCAATGTGCTTCAAACGCTACATCTACTGCAGATGAAGATATATTTAATGTAACCTTTGGAAC
>JAKFDE010000026.1:0-12837 GCA_036676295.1 Bacteroidia bacterium
CGTACCGCCTGTTACTGTCGTTGTGATAACCCCATTCGCTGCCGTACAATTTGCATTCTGTGACCCTAAACTGATCGTCAATGCCGGCGGTTGTGTTACCTCTACTGTCGTCGTTGTTATACAGTTGTTGTTATCTTGCACTGATACATTATAAATCCCGGCTCCTACCGTTGAATAACTATTTGCAGCTTGATAAGGCGCCCCATTTAATGAATATTGATATGGGCCTACTCCTCCTGATCCTGTTGCTGTTATTGTGCCGGTATTAGATCCAAAGCAGTTGGCAGGCAATGCCGTAGTTGAAGCTGTCACAGCCGTCGGCTGTGTAATCGTTACTGTAGCATTTGTTGTACAGCCGGCATTATCTCTGGCAATTATATTATAAGTTCCCGCAGGTAAACCGTTGAATTGACCTGTTCCATTTGTTACAAATGGTGCTGTTAATGTATATGTAAATGGCGCACCACTTCCACCAGAACCGGCTACCGTAAAGCTTCCATTAGATAAGCCATTACAAGTTACACTCGTTGTTCCTGTTATCGCCGCCGTTGGGCTACCAGTATTTAATACATTATATGTTGTTGTTAACGTACAACTATTAGCGTCTAATACTGTTACTGTATGCGTACCCGCTAATAACGATCCTGTATTAGCTGTTGTTGAAAATGCGCCTCCATCAAATGAATATTGATATGAAGCCAATCCTCCCGTTACGCCTGTTACTGTTGACGAACCGTTAGCTGTGCCACAAGTAGCATTTGTAGTTGTTACAGTTAAAGATGATGGACCAGTTATTAATCCAACACTAAAAGTAGAAGATATCAAACATCCATTATTATCATTTGCAGTTGCAGTGTGAGAGCCGGTAGATAAACCAGATGGGTTAGCAGAACTTGAAACTGCATCAACAGAATATGAATAAATTGGTGTGCCACCTGCAACTGATATTGTAGCAGAACCCACCCCACCAGCACATGTATTTGGTGCCGAAACAACCGTCATTGTTAACGCTGTTGGTTGAGTAATCGTGGTAGTTTGTGTTAATGTACAATTGTTAGCATCTCTAACGGTTACTGAATAAACACCTGCGGCTAAAGGAGTAAAACTAGTTCCTGACTGAAAAGCGCCACCATTTAAAGAATATTGTAAAGCCCCTGTTCCATTAGCACCCGTAGCTGTAATTGTTCCATTATTTCCGGCATTACAACTCACCGCTAGTGGTGTTAATGTTAAAGTTAACGCTGCGGGTTGTGTTAATGTAACAGATGTAGTAGTCACACAACCAACTGCATCTCTTATCGTAACATTATATGCTTGTGCTGTTAATCCTGTAAAAATTCCAGTAGTATTTGTAGTACCACCAGGTGTTAATGTATAATTATATCCGGGCGTTCCGCCAACAGTATTAACGGTGAAGCTGCCTGTTGATCCACCAAAACAATTCACGTTAATCGAAGAAGCAATTGATGATGTGGGACTTCCTGTATTATTAACATTATACGTTACAGTTAAAGTACAACTATTCGCATCTCTAACCACAACCGTATGTGTGCCTGCTAATAAAGAGCCTGTATTATTAGAAAGACTAAATGCGCCTCCATCAAATGAATATTGATATGCGGCTAAACCACCAGTTACTGCCGAAACGGTAGAACTACCATTAGCCGAACCACATGTAGCATTTGTAACAGTAACTGTACCAGCTGTAGGTCCTGTTACCATTGGCGTATTAAATGTTCCGGTAACGATACAACCATTATTATCTCTAACGGTTACTGTATGGGTGCCAAACGATAAAGACGTTGGCGTGTTGGATGTTGAAACAGCGTCTACTGAATAAGTATAAGCCGTTACGCCTCCTGTTACTCCAATAGTTGCTGTACCTGTAGCCCCAACACAAGCCGTAGCTGTTGTTGTAAATGTTAATGCTAAAGGTGCCGGTTGAGTAATTGTTGTTGTTAATGTTAAAGTACAATTATTATTATCTCTTACCGTAACAGAATGTGTTCCCGGTGTTAATCCGGTAAATGATGTTCCTGCCTGAAATGCCCCACCATCTAATGAATATTGATACGGAGATGTTCCATTTCCTCCGGCAGCAGTGATTGTCCCGTTATTTGCTCCATTACAAGTAATTGCCAAAGGAGTTAATGTTAATGTTAAGGCTGTTGGTTGAATAACGGTATTTGTTAAACTGAATGTACAACCTGCGGCATCCCTCACATTAATGGTATAAGTTTGTGCTGTTAAACTATTAAAAAGTCCTGTGGTATTTGAAGCACTCGTTGGAGTGATCGTATAACCGTATCCTGGAGTTCCTCCTGAAGCATTCACTGTAAAGCTTCCGGTTGCTCCACCATTACAAGCTACGCTGGATGTTGCTGCAACGCTAGCTGTTGGACTTCCGGCATTAGTAACACTAAAATTAACCGTCACCGTACAACCATTAGCATCTCTAACTACTACCGTTTTTGTTCCTGCTGATAAACTACCGATATTATTAGTAGTACTGAAAGCTCCTCCATTAAATGAATAAGAATATGTCGGTGCGCCGCCTGTAACAGCTGTTACTGTAGCGCTACCATTCGCGTTTCCACAGGTTGCATTTGTAACAGCTACTGTAGCTGCAGAAGGTCCTGATGTGCTGCCTATATTAACAGTTGTAGAATATGTACAACCACTGGCATCTTTCACTAATGCTGTATATGTGCCTCCTGCTAAAGCAGATGAAACGCTTCCTGTACTAACTCCATTTACACTATATGTGTATGCGGCTGTTCCGCCGGTAACACCTGTTATTGTATAAGACCCATTAGAGACTCCACATCCTGCAGGAGTTGTTGTTACAGTAATCGCTGTAGGGCCGGGAGTGTTTATAATAATAACATTTTTAGTAAATGTACAACCATTAGCATCTCTCACTAAAAGTGTATAAGTTCCTGCTGCTAAATTCGTGACTACTGTTGTTGAAGAAACACCATTAACCGAATATGTATAAGGTGCCGTTCCTCCCGTAGTTGAACTAACAGTAAAGCTACCATTACTTAAACCACAGGTTGCACTTGTTGTAGGAGAAGTAATAGCTGTAGGTCCAGGTTGATTAACCAAGTTTACCGTAGCTGTTGCTCTACATCCATAAGTATTAGTTATTGAAACAGTGGCTACTCCTGCCGGAACAGCTGTAACTGTTTGTCCTCCAACGGTTCCTGCACTACTTGCAAAAACAAATGGACCTTGACCTGCACCTGAAGTATTATTAATAACAATAACACCATTATTATTTCCACAAGTTGGATTTGTAGGAACTAATGTTAGAGCTGGATTAGGACGTATAGTAACAGTAACAATAGCGGTGGAAGGTGGACATCCTCCACTACCAGGAACTGTATAAGTGTAATTATAATTACCAGCAGTTAAACCAGCTGGATTAAAAGTTCCTAAATTTCCTCCTGTTAAAGCAGGTGCAGGACCTGACCATGTTCCGGTAGCAGAAACCCCAGCTCCTAATAATGGGAATAAATTAGTTGAAGCAGCAGTATTACAAACCGCTAAAGTATTACTAACTCCGGCATAAGGGCCAGGATTAACAGTAATACATTGCTGTGCACTAGTATAAGAACAACCAAAATTATCTACGGCTGTTAATGTATAACATTTAGAACCAGTACTGGTTGGTGTAACTGTAGCATTATTACCAGATTGCGTAAGTGCTGCTGGACCTGACCAGGTTTGAGAAACGATTGAAGGAGTAAATGATTGTGACGCAGGTAAAATACCGGGCACGAAATTTAAATCCCATCCAAAGATATAACCATCATCTGCTCCTAAATTATCTGTAATCTTAATACACCAGTTTCCGTTTAAAGGACAACCAACTAAACTATTGAAAGTTCCGGCTGGAGAATAAGTTCCTGCGGCTATTGAATTTCCAGCGGGACTTCCTGAAGAAACCGTTGGTCCATTTACCAATAAAACCGAACCAGACATTGCAAAACAATATTGAGATCCTGTTCCTGGTCCGCCAGTCGTATTATCAATAGGATTTCCTAAATAAGTTCCACCTCCACCGGAAGCGTATGTTTTCAAAATAGCAGATTGACCATTAGGACAAATAATTTCCATTTGCAAATCTCCTAAAAAGGAATGCTCCATGTTTATACAAATATCCTGTATTTGATTAGCCGAAGTTAATGTTTGTGCAGAGGCATAACAATCTACTGTTATACAGGTACTATAAGACACCCCGCCGCCGTCTGGCAAAAATGTTGTGCCTGTAATTGGAGGTGTACAAACTGCATTAAAAGGTGTTGGGGTAACAGAACCAATTAATGTAGCAGATTGGCCTAAACATATGCTGGTTGTAGATGTGGTTGTTCCAACAAAGGATGGCGTAGTAGAAACCTGAACGATCTGATTAATCTTATTATTATTAAGGCAACCGGCTTTATTAATGTTTAAGTTCACCACATAAGTGCCAGGGGTAGCATATGTTGTTGACGCGGATGTTCCTGCGCCGGTTGTTGTATTGCCGAAATCCCATGAATAAGTAGCGCCAGTGCCACTACCTGATGAAAATGTTCCACTTCCATTAAAAGTAACAGATTGTCCTTGACAAACCCTAATAATTCCACCGGCACCTGGTGCAGGAGTTGAACTGTTAAAAACGGAATTGATAACTTCACAAGGAGTATAACAAGAAATTGCCGCAGCCCATCCAGCTTGTTGAGTAATAATATCTGAATCAAATACAAAAGTTACACAGCCTGAAGCATTAGAAGAAGACGCCTGAATGATCCCTACAGGAGAAAGAGTTCCTGAATAAGTTCCTAAAGTAGGCGCCGCAGTACTATTACCATCATAGATGTACAAAAAATCATAATTATTTTCAACTGCAAACATTGAAAAATTAAATCTGATCTTTGTACCTGGTGTACCAGGACAAAAAGTAACTGTATAAGTTTCGTTAGCACTGTAATTAGCGCCTGCCCCACCACCATTTCCACCCGAATCGTAAAAATTTCCTGAGCAAGTAGTAATTGTGGTATTTGTTGACGGTGCATACGTTTGGGCAAATGCAGCTATCGCAATAAATGAAAGTATGAGTGTATATATTTTTTTCATAAAATTATTTTATAGGCTGTGATTTAATAATAATTACATAATCTGTATTATCTACTCGGTAAATAACATCTGATTTTGAGAAGAACTCAAAATTATATTTCAAAGGATTAAAAGTTTCAGGATTAAAAACAGCTTCTCTTGACAAAACAGGATTGTATTTATTCAATAATTCTACCTGAGACAACTTAGGGAATTTATCTCCGGCTTCATTTACCATCGTTTCAATTATAACTCTATTTTGAAGAATATCATTCAAATAAGCTAAACGACTAGGTCTATTAACTACTAATTCCTGAGTTTTATCAGCATAAACCTCCTGAATTTTTGAATCTATTGATTGTTGGGCTTTAGAAAAAAGGCATATTGCCACGAAAAAAAGCGAAAGGAGTATTCTATTCATTTTTATGTAGTTTTAGTTTTCTAAAAGTAACCGAAATGTTAAAAAAAGCGAACTTTTTAACTAACTAAGAAAGGCTTTTCACTCAAAAAAGAAGAGTATAAGCAAACTGATTCTGTAGTAATTCTGTAAAACAATAATTGTAGGCGATAAATCATCTAAAACTGCACACCAATAATACAAACATCATCTACTTGTTCCAGATTTTTTTTCCATGTATTAAAAACAAGTTCTAGTTCGTTTTTTTGATTTTTTAAACTCAATCGTGAAGTCGAAACTAACAAATCTTCGAGTTGTTTGTATTTAAATTTTTTTCCTTTTGGTCCGCCAAACTGATCCGCATATCCGTCTGTAAATAAATAGATACGGTCGCCCTTTTCAAACTCAAAATCATGACTATGAAATTCATTTTTATTGATGAATTTTCCGATAGGTTGCTTATCCGCTTTTAATTCTTCTATTAGTTCTGAATTTCTTCTCAATATCCAAAGAGGGTTATTTGCCCCACTCCATTGAACTTTAATTTTATCGGATGATCCTACAGATGTTTCAATTTTCAATAAACTAATATCCATTCCATCCTTTAATTCATTAGCACTATTCTCAAATGTTTCTTCTACTAACTCCGTCAATTTATCCAATATTTTTCCCGTGTTGGTAATTCCGAACTCATCTACACATCTGTTTAATCCATTATTCCCAACCACACTTACCAAAGCGCCAGGCACTCCATGCCCCGTACAATCTACGGCAGCAATATAAATTGAATCAGATTTGATCTTATTTTGATGTACCCAATAAAAATCGCCACTTACAATGTCTTTTGCCTTAAATAATACAAAGCATTCAAAAGGCAGATCATTAATAATTTTATCGGAAGGCAATAAAGCAGACTGTATGTATTTGGCATAATTAATAGAATCAACAATTTCTTTGTTCTTATGTTCTACTAATTCTTTTTGTTTCGAAATAATGAAATTCGCTTTTCGTTTTTGATTATAACTTCTAAATACGATCACAATTAAACCGGAAAGTACAACTAATGCAATAATAGCATAAGTGGTTAATTTTTTTTGACTCTTAATTTCCGCGTTAGAAACAGCTTGTTTATTCTCCGCTTCTAAACGTTGCAATTCCTGACGTTTATTAAAATCATACTCTAATTCTTTTTTTAAGATCTCATTTTTGTTTTCATCGCTTTCAATCGCTTCCTTTGAATCTAAAAATAACTCCTGGTATTTATACGCGTTCTTAAAATCATTTTTTAAAGAATATAGCTTACTTAAATATTTATAATTCTCAACCTTAAGCCCCTCCAAGTCACTCTTGTCAGCTATTCGCAAAGAGTTTAGCAAATAACCTTCTGCTTCATTCAATTTACCTTGTTGTAAATAGGTATTTCCTAATTCTAAATAATTATAGGCGTGCCCAATATTCTCACCCATTGAACTTAAATACCCTAATGATAAATTAAAACATATAACCGAAGAATCCGGCATTTTCTTTAACTGATAATTGAGTCCGATATTATGGTAGGCCATGGCCATACCAACAGTATCTTTTTCTGCGGAACGGATTGCTAAAGACCTATTTAAATAGGTTTGAGCAGAGGAAGGCTGTTTTAGTTTTTGATAGCAAGTAGCAATGTTATTATAATTGATCGCTAGATTTAATCTTGCTGTTGTAACTTTTTCAAGAGCAACTTTATCTTTTTTATTTACCTTTTTTTCGCTGTTTTTTAAATTAATTTTTACGGCTTTAAAATAATAAGCCAATGCTGTTTTGTATTCCTTTATCTCAGCGTAAATCAATCCGATATTATTTTGAGCACCGGCAACCTTTCCGCTTAACTTAAGCTCTTCAAATAAGGATAAAGCATTTAAATAATTATCCAAAGCATCTTTCAAATTAGATTGATCGCGATTGATAATTCCTTTATAATTATAAGCATCGGCAATTCCTATCTTGAAATTATTTTTTTCAGAAATCAATAATAAACTATCAACCTTTTCAGTGGCTAAGGAATAATTTCCATTATCAATGATGTCATTTAACCGCTTATTAAACTCTATAAAATAAGTAGAATCAACCTGTCCAGTAACTTTAATGAACAAGCAACACAAGAAAAAAACTATGTATAAATAACGTTTCAAGAAGGTTAAATGTAATTAATAGAATTTAAGAAAGCAATTACCAGTAAATGGAATTACCTTACAATGATTCTACCTAAAAGTTTATTAACTCTCTTTTTTTGATTTTCGAGCGAAATAACAAACTTAAATACATTTTCGTTTTCAAAAGGATCAGCTGTTTTTGTCAATTCTTTTGCTTCAGTAATAATTTGATTCAAGCGCTTTTCTTTTAAACTGAACAATTGATGCTCAATTCCTTTTTTGATAGCGTGTATCTCCATCGGTACAGCTACCCCAAATTTCCCCCAGCCTGCGCTTACAGAATCTGAGAAAGAAGCAATATCAATGGCAACCTGAGCAATGGCAGGGTTTGAATGATGTGTAAATATTTGCATTGTTGGGATATTCCCGCTTTCTAATTCATGCTGAAACTCTTCCAGCACCATTTGATATACAGGATTAATAAATTGAATATTATCTCTCCACATTTCAAAGATCACAAATTCACAAACCGTTAGTTGAAACGATTGCTGTACATTATCCGTATCTTCTGCTTCCACATCAACCAACACATTTCCATACTGCATCATCATCCGCAATAATTCTTTTTCCTCATGATCTAGTACTAGATCTTTAGGTTGTTGTTCTTCTACAAAAAAATCTTCGGGCGGCGCATCAGGATAAGCGCCATGGGTTTTGTCGCCCTGAGCGGAGTCGTAGGATTTTGTATTTGGAACTTTTCCTGCTTTTTTACGGATCAGTTTATTGATTTCTATCTGTAGAATTTGTTCGCTAATGTCCATTATTCGTGAACATTCTTTCACATACACCGAACGATTGATCGCATCGGGAATAACGGCAATACTCTCAACAATATCTTTAATTAATTCAGCTCGTTTGATTGGATCGTTCTGAACTTCTTTATAAAGTAAACTCGTTTTAAACGAAATAAAATCTTTGCTATTATTCTTTATAAATTCTTTAAACTCTTCGTTAGTTACTTTTTTGCTATATGAATCCGGATCATCGCCATCAGGGAATAACAACACCCTAACGTTCATACCTTCTTCCAAAATCAGATCAATTCCTCTGAAACTCGCTTTAATACCGGCAACATCACCATCATATAAGATCGTAATGTTTTTAGTAAAGCGATGAATTAATTTGATCTGATCAACCGTTAAAGAAGTTCCTGAAGATGCTACTACATTCTCTATGCCTGATTGATGCATAGAAATTACATCCGTGTAACCTTCTACCAAATAACAATTATCATCGTGTATGATTTGTTTCTTTGCCTGAAACAAGCCATACAATGTTTTACTTTTATCGTAAATATCTGTTTGTGGAGAGTTGATGTACTTAGCAAGTTTTTTATCGCTTGTTAAAATACGCCCGCCAAACCCAATCACTTTTCCGGAAATATTATGTATCGGAAACATAACGCGTCCGGTATATCTGTCAAAAATCTCACTAACGGTTATCGGATTACCTTCTACATGATTATTTGATAAAATAGACATTCCTGTTTTAACCAAATACTCCGGTTTATAGCCATTTTTAACCGCTGTTTCTGAAAATTTCCGGCGTTCTTCTGAACTATAGCCCAATTGAAATTTATCAATAATATCTTGTGTAAATCCACGCTCCTTAAAATATCCAAAACCAATAGATCTGCCTAAATCATCGTTTAATAATAGATCTGTGAAATATTTTTGAGCGTATTGCATTACAATATACAGACTTTCCTTTTCGTTTTGCTGAGCTTTTTCTTCTACACTAACTTCTTTCTCAATAACTTCAATACCGTATTTATTGGCTAAATATTTCAATGCCTCAGGATAGCTTAAGCTTTCAAGATCCATGATGAAATTAACCGCAGTACCTGATTTTCCACAACCAAAACATTTGTAAATTCCTTTGGCAGGCGACACTGTAAAAGAAGGAGATTTTTCGCCATGAAACGGACACAATCCTAATAAATTAGCCCCACGTTTTTTTAGGGTAATAAAATCGCCAATCACATCCTCAACTCGGGCTGCGTCAATAATTTTATCTATCGTGAATTTAGGTATCAAAAAAGGTTATTTTTACTCTATAATATTAGCTAATATGAGAGTTTTAAAGATACATATTTTATTGATTCTATTGTTTATTTGTGGTACCTATATAGCACAAAATTCGACAAAAATTCCAACAGATTTCTATAAACTACTTCAACAACAAAAATTTAATGAAATCTTCTCTTTATTGGATACCACAAACATTCCAAAGACTTTCATAGAAGCTCAAAAAGAAAAAATGAAACCCTATTTAACTCAATATGGCAAAGCAAAAAAGTTATTAAAAATCATAGAAGATGACGCCGGTGTTAAGAAAAAATATGCGCTTCTCATCCAATTTAAAAAAGGTAAAAAGAACTTAAATTTAGTTCTTAACTCTAATCAAAGAATTTTTACTTGTACTATTTCTGATTATAATGAAACTCCTTTTTTTCAATTAAAAGGTTATCAAGGCTTTTCAGAAGTCACGGATCTATCAACTGAAATAAAAACCAGAGACAACATAACGTTAGGCGCCAATATTGCTTTTGGAGATACCTCAAAACAGAAATCGCCATGTGTCATTTTCGTTCATGGCTCTGGCTCACACGACAGAGATGAAACCATTGGGCCTAATAAACCATTTCGCGATTTAGCACAAGGTCTTGCACAAAAAGGTATTGTGAGTTTAAGATATGATAAACGAGGCTATGATTATATTCATTTATCAAAAACACAAATAGATAGTATTGATCTGTATACAGAAGTAATCAATGATGCAATTGATGCTGTTAAATCAGCAAAAAAAAATTCATTCATAGATTCAACAAGAATTTACATCGTTGGCCACAGCTTAGGCGCTATGTGTGCTCCAAAAATGGCAGAATTATGTCCTCAATTAAAAGGAATTATAATGATGGCTGGGCCTGCTGGAAACTTATTAGACATTATTCCTGAACAGGTTGAATACATGGCAAAATTGAACGATACGATTTCGAATTTGGAAAGTGTTCAAATCAATCAAATTAAATGGCAAGTTGAAAAAACAAAAGCCTCCTATTTAAACGACAAAACGCCAAAAGGCTTATTACTACTGAATCAAAGTGCTAAATACTGGAGAAGTATTATCCAATACAATCAAATAGAAACAGCTAAAAAACTAGTGTTACCTATTTTCATTTTGAATGGAGAAAGAGACTATCAGGTAACCATGAAACAATTTGAAATCTGGAAAAAGGAATTCGCTAATTACAGAAACGTTCAATTTAGGTCTTACCCAAAATTAAATCATCTGTTTTTGGAAGGAGAAGGCAAAGCAAACCCTGACGAATACAATAAGTCAGGGCATATTCCGCAGTATGTAATTGATGATTTAGTAGAGTTTATTCAATAATTTTTCGTTAATTTTGTCAGCTGAATTCTAAATTCAACAATCACGAATTCAATAATTTAACATGAGCGTTTACGATAAATATAAAGCTGTAATTGGATTGGAATGTCACATTCAATTACTGACTAAAACAAAAATGTATAGTAACGATGTTGCTGAATACGGTGCTATGCCTAATACTAATGTTAGTGTTGTAACATTGGGACACCCGGGAACCTTACCTAAAGTAAATAAACGCGCCATTGAATTTGCCGTAAAATTAGGTATTGCCATGCATTCAACTATTCGTGAAGAAAATCAATTTGCACGTAAAAATTATTTTTATGCCGATCTACCGAAAGGTTATCAAATCACACAAGATAAAACCCCTATTTGTACAGGTGGTTATGTAGATATTAAATTAAAAGATGGAACAGAGAAACGAATTAATTTAACCCGTATTCACATGGAAGAAGATGCCGGTAAAAGTATGCACGACATTGATCCATTTGAATCATTAATTGATTTAAATCGTGCCGGAACTCCTTTATTAGAAATCGTGACCGAGCCTGATTTTACTGGCGGCGACGATGCTTATATTTATTTGAACGAAGTAAGAAAGTTGGTACGTTACCTGGATATTTGTGACGGTAATATGGAAGAAGGATCGCTTCGCTGCGATGCAAATATTTCTGTGATGTTGAAAGACGCTAAAGAATATGGAAAAAAAGTAGAGGTTAAAAACATGAACTCTTTCCGTAATGTTCAACGCGCCATTGATTTTGAAATTAAACGTCAGATCGATTTAATTGAGGCCGGAGAAGACATTGCCGGTGAAACCAGAAGTTTTGATGCTGTGAATGGTTCTACTTTTTCATTAAGAAGTAAAGAGAATGCAAATGATTACCGTTATTTTCCTGAACCGGATCTTCAACCAGTGATGATCCATCAGGATTATATTGAAAGTATAAAAGCTCAAATGCCTGAATTGCCAAGCGATTTGTTTAAGAAATTCACAAAAGAATTTGGGTTATCAGAATATGATGCTTACAATTTAACCGATCTTAAAGGACTTGCTTTGTATTTCAATGAATTAGTTAAACATACCAAAAACTATAAGGCAGCGGCAAACTGGATGATGGGAAGTATTAAATCTTATTTAAACGAAAATGCCATTACTATTGAACAATTTAAAGTATTACCAAAAACAATTTCTGATTTAATTGCATTAATCGATGAAGGAAAAATAAGTAATGCTGCGGCAACTCAAAAACTATTTCCTGAATTAATGCTCAATCCTACAGAGTCTCCATTAAGCATTGCGCAACGTTTAGATATTCTACAAAGCAATGACTCTGGTGCTTTACAGGAATTAGTGAATCAAGCATTAGCTAAGTACCCTGAAAAAATTACCGAATATAAAAATGGAAAAGTGAATCTATTAGGTTTATTTGTAGGTGAAGTGATGAAGCTTGGTAAAGGTAAAGCAGATCCTAAAATGGCAAATCAATTAGTGAAAGAAGCTTTAGAAAAATAGATCTTATAACATTAAACAAAAAATCCCAAGTATTGTATATACTTGGGATTTTTTGTGTCTCATTTTTTAAGCATGAAGGTTTAATGGTTAAAAAAATATTTTAATAGGGATTTTTTAAAAGCACAAAACCCTCACTATTTACATAATGAGGGTTCTGATTTAAAATTGGCATCGACATACTCTCCCAGGTTTTAGACCAAGTACCATCTGCGCTGGTGGGCTTAACTTCTCTGTTCGGA
>JAKFDE010000027.1:0-402954 GCA_036676295.1 Bacteroidia bacterium
ACAAACTTTAGTGCCAAATGCAACTAACTATTTTTGGGTTACCTATGATATTAATAATGCTTCAACCATTGGAAATCTCATTGATGGTTCTTGTACACAAATAACAGTTGGTGGTTCTAATCAGGTGCCTTCTACTAATAACCCTGCCGGTTCAGGAACTATTGCTGCTTGCCCTTGCAGTTTTAGTTTAGGTAATGATTTGACCTTATGTACACCTTTTACATATACACTTAATGGGCCGGCTGGCTTTGATACATATACTTGGACACCAGGCGGTGCAACTACACAAAATCTTGTTGTAAATAGCGCAGGGACATACACTTGTACAGGAACTTTAATTAATGGAGGACTTGTTGTAAATGGTAATTTTAGTTCTGGTAATACCGGATTTACAACTGACTATGTGTTGGGAACAGGAGGAACCTGGGGACCATTAAGCAATGCTGGTACTTATTCTATTACAAATAATCCAAATGCTGCACACAGTAATTTTTTAACCTTTGGTGATCATACTACCGGAACCGGGAATATGATGGTTGTTAATGGTGCGGACTTTGCTAATACAATAGTTTGGAGCCAAACAATAACAGTTACTCCAAATACCACTTATAATTTTTCGGCTTGGTTCGCCTCAGTAGCCAATGACATATCAACCAGCGTTGCACAATTACAATTTTCTATTAATGGTAATTTAATAGGTCCTGTATCTAATGCACCTTTAACCGGAGGTGTATGGGCAAACTTTTTTGTGAATTGGAATTCCGGTTCAAGTACTTCAGCAGTTATCACAATAGTAGATCAAAGGATAACCGGGAATAATGACTTCGCTCTTGATGATATTACCTTCGAAAGAGTCTGTACATTCAGCGACGCCATAACAATTAATTCAGGATCAACTGCTACAGTTAGTGTTCCTACTAGCACCACTGTATGTAATAATACTCCTATTGCCGCTTCGTCGTTTACTAGTAGTACGGCAAGCGTTACATATACATGGTCAAATACGAATACATCAATTGGACTAGGTGCCAGCGGTACCGGCAACACACCAACATTTACAGCCGTTAATAGTGGTAGCTCTGCAATTACATCCGTTATTACAGTTACCCCATCAGTTGGAAGCTGTATTGGCACACCAAATAGTTATACAATAACTGTAAACCCTACTCCAACAATTGCAGTAAATAGTGCAACTACTTGTTCGGGAGTTCCAACCCTATTAACAGCAAGTGGTGCATCTACTTATACATGGAGCACCGGAGCAACAACATCAACCATTAATCCGGCTCCAACAGTAAACACGGTTTATACGGTTACTGGAACTACAAGCGGTGGTTGTTTAGGAACTGCCACTTCTACTGTAACTATAAATAGTTCATTAACGGTAGTAGTAAATAGTCCAACTATTTGTTCGGGCACTTCAACTGTTCTAACAGCAAGCGGAGCAACCAATTATACTTGGAGTACTGGTGCTACAACATCTACAATCAGTGTATCGCCTACCAGTACAACTAATTACACCGTTACAGGAAATTCATCAGGTTGTGTTGGAACTAATACAAGTGTCGTAACTGTAAACACTACTCCTACTGTTTCTGTTAATAATCCAACTATTTGTGCAGGAACATCAACGGTATTAACAGCGAGCGGTGCAACTAATTATACCTGGAGCACAGGCGCTACAACACCAACCATTAGTGTATCGCCAACCAGTACAACTAATTATACCCTTACAGGAAATTCATTAGGTTGTATTGGAACAAATACAAGTATAGTAACGGTGAACTCCTCACCTACCATAACTGTAAATAGCCCTACCATTTGTTCGGGAACATCAACTGTTTTAACAGCAAGTGGTGCAACCAATTATACATGGAGTACAGGTGCTACAACATCTACTATCAGTGTATCACCAACAAGCACAACCAATTATACTGTTACCGGAAATTCATCAAGTTGTGTTGGAACCAATACAAGTATTGTGACCGTAAATACTACACCAACTGTTTCCGTTAATAATCCAACTATTTGCGCCGGAACATCAACTGTTTTAACAGCTAGTGGTGCTACAAATTATACCTGGAGTACCGGCGCTACAACACCAACCATTAGTGTGTCTCCAACTAGTACGACTAATTATACCATTATCGGAAATTCATTAGGTTGCACAAGCACTAATACTGGTATAGTAACTGTAAATGCTATTCCAACGGTTACTGTTAATAATCCTACAACGTGTTCAGGCGTTTCAACATTATTAACCGCAAGTGGTGCAACCAGTTATTCTTGGAATACAGGAGCCACAACATCAACCATTAGTGTTACCCCAACAATTACAACAATATACACAGTAACAGGAACTAGTAATGGTTGCTCTGGAACTAGTACAAGTACAGTAACAGTAAACGCCGCATTAAGTGTGAGCGTAAATAGTTCTACAATTTGTGCAGGCACAACTACAGTTTTAACGGCTAACGGCGCAACCAGCTATACATGGAATACAGGAGCCACTACGGCAACAATAAGTGTATCGCCGGCCAGTACTACAATTTATTCGGTAACCGGTGAAACATCAGGTTGCACAGGAAATACTACTGCTACTGTAACAGTAAATGCTATTCCAATCGTTACTGCCAACAACGCTACAATATGTTCAGGTACATCAACAGTATTAACTGCCGGTGGCGCAACAACTTATACTTGGGATACAGGTGCAACAACGCCAAACATCAGTGTATCGCCAACAAGTTTAACTGTTTATACAGTAACAGGAACCACTAATGGTTGTTCGGGAAGTACTACTGCTACAGTAACGGTTAATGCCCTTCCTGTTGTAACATTAACACCTGCATCATCTACTCTTTGTGCAGGTCAAAACACAATATTAAATGCCAGCGGTGCAACTACTTATACATGGTTACCATCCGGATCAGGAACAACAAGTACAGTAACTCCTGCTTCAACAACAGTATATACTGTAACAGGAAATACCGGCTCTTGTATAAGTGCTCCGCAAACTGCAACAGTTACAGTTAACAACATTCCTGTTATAACATTAAGTTCTACACCTTCTACGATTTGTGCAGGTCAAACAGCTGTTATCTCTTCTACAACATCCATTCCGGGAGGAAGTTATACATGGTTACCTAATAACCAAACTTCTTCTTCTATCACAGAATCACCTACATCTTCTACTAACTATTCTGTAACCTATTCTGTAAATGGCTGTACAACATCTGCAACATCAAGTATTACAGTTAATGCTACACCAACCGTATCAGTAGATCCTGTTTCAATTTGTGCAGGGCACATGGCCACTTTATCTGCTTCAACATCAATTGCCGGTGGAAGTTTTGTATGGGCGCCTAATGGGGCAACTACTTCTTCTATTAATGAGTCGCCAAATACCACAACTACATATTCTGTATTATATTCATTAAATGGTTGTACGGCAACCGCAACAAGTTCTATTATTGTAAATGCTAATCCAATCTTAAATCTTACAGCATCTACTGAAACTATTTCGCCTTTAGATGAAGTTACTATTACTGCGACCGGTGGTAATGCATATATTTGGAATACAGGACAAACAGGCTCATCCATTTCTGCTAATCCATCGCAAACAACAACTTATTGTGCAACTGTAACAACAATTGCAGGATGTGCCAGCGAAGCCTGCATCAATATATTTGTAGAAGATGCATCAACATTATATATACCTAATTCATTTACACCTAACGGTGATGGTCTCAATGATGTTTTTTATACACCAGGTCATAATATTAAAAAATATGATCTTAAAATATTTAACCGTTGGGGGCAATTACTTTTCAGTACTACAGATCCTGAGAAAGGGTGGGATGGTGATTTTGGAGGAAAAATAGTTCAGGGTGGTGTATATGTTTATATCATTAAAGCCGAAGGAACAGACAATGTCATTTATAATAAATCAGGACACATTACAGTATTACAATAATCTAATCATAAACAATAAATTCACTAAAAAAAACAACTAAAATTTACAGACCAGATATTTTAATTTTTCACTTATACCCTTTAATACTCAGCTATACAGAGTGCATAGGATTACTATATGATAGTACTACTTAGAGAAAAAATATAATATCGTATTTGTAGATTTGCTAAAAACAATTCAGTTCAAAATATATGAAAAAATTATTATTCAGTATGTTTCTATTAGCATTACTTGCACCAGAAACAAAAGCTAATCCGGGAGACACAACTTGGGTAACAATTTACGATACCAGAAAAATTACTCAGTACGGTAACTACGATACTTCTGCAGTATTGCCTACCGGAAAAACATATCGTAAAATTCGTTTACATTATATTTTAGGACGTTATGCTTGTCCTGGAGGAACACAATATTGTGGTTCATGGGATTACACGACACATGTATATGCCAAACCTGCCGGGGCCGATACAGTTGAGATTGCCCGAGTAATAACTCCTTATGCAACTGATTGGTTAACTACCAATAGAAAACATGATTACATTATCGATGTAACTGATTACTCTTCTGTCTTAAATGGTAATTTGGATTTCAGATATGTTTACGATGGTTATTCATGGGGCTTTACAGTTACTTTAAAATTAGAATTGATAGAAGGCACACCTCCAATGAATGCCGTAGCTGTTAAAAATATTTATGATGGCTATTATGCATACGGAAAAACGGCCGATCCGATCGAAAACCATTTAATTCCAAAACCATTTCAATACACTAGTCCTGTTGCAAAAGCCTATGTAAAAAACATCATCAGTGGTCACGGCTCTGACGATACTGGTTGCGGAGAATTTTGCAGTAAATATTATAATTTAAAAGTAAATGGGTCTTCTGTTGCCCAAAACCAATTATGGAGAAGTGATTGTGGTTTAAATAACGTTTACCCACAAACAGGAACCTGGTTGTATGATAGAGCTAACTGGTGTCCTGGTAACATTGTGGATCCTATCATCCATGACATCTCCACATTAACTTCAGCTAGTTCTACTTTTTCTCTGGATATTGATATGGAACCTTACACCTCTCCTACTCAATCTAACGCCGGAGGTTACGGAATCACCTCTCAATTGGTTTTATGTTCTGCTCCTAATCATAGTTTGGATGTTTCTATTGAAGATATCATTGCACCTACGATCGATCCCAATTATTACCGATCAAACAATATCTGTTCACATCCAAGAATTAAAATTAAAAACACCGGATCGGCAAATGTTACCACGGTTACTTTTAATTACAATTTAAAAGGTGGAGCTACTAATACTTATACCTGGACAGGAAACTTATCTTTTTTAGAAGAAGCGGAAGTCGATTTCGGACCTAGTTTAACCATGTTTAATGGTAATGAATCAAACGAATTTCAAGTATCTGTTAACCAAGTAAATGGAACTTCCGGAGATCAAAACAGTTTCAATAATACGTATACATCAACATTTGTTGATTCAAAATCTTATCCTAACAAATTTGTAGTATATTTTAAAACTAATAATACGGCTGCTACGAGCGGAAGCACTAATGAAAGTAGTTGGAAAATAATAGATGCTTCGGGCGCAATTGTAGCCAGTCGTATAAATAATGCTAACAACACCATATATAAAGATACCCTTGATTTACCGAGTGGCTGTTATAGATTTATTATGGACGATAGTTACTGTGATGGTCTCTCTTGGTGGGTTTATCCAAATTATCCTACCAATCCGGGTAATGGGATATTACGTTTTAGCTCAGCAACCACACCTGCCACTTTCAAAACATTTAATGGAGATTTTGGCTGTCAGATCATTGAACGTTTCACGGTAGGTTATGTATTAAATGTGAAAGAATCTGGCGAATCAAATAACAATTTTCAATTATTCCCCAATCCGGCTTCTTCCAACATTAATTTATTATTTGATGTAAAAGAATATCAGGATGTGACATATAACATTGTAGATGTAACCGGAAAAGAAGTTATGAGTGGCAATTTTTCAAATATCAGCTCTGTAAACTATTCTGTTAATACGGCCAATTTAGATAGCGGAGTTTACTTTATTAACTGCAAATTTTCTAAAGGCGAGGTTCAAACTAAGAAATTTATTATAAATCAGTAGTTTAGAGAGGTAATTTTGGGTTTATTTTCTGAAAAAAGATCAGATTTTTAGCTTTGGCTATTGTTTATTAAACAATTTCACTTATATTTGCATCCTTCAAAAGATAACATAAAAAGACGAATAACATGTATTTAACATCAGAAGTAAAGAAAGACATTTTTAAAAAACACGGTGGTAGCGATAAAAACACTGGTTCAGCTGAATCTCAAGTGGCATTATTTACTCACCGTATAGACCATTTAACAGGTCACTTGAAAAAGAATAAAAAAGATTTTGGAACACAACGTTCTCTATTAAACTTAGTAGGTAAGCGTCGTGCTTTATTAGATTACTTAAAAAACACGGATATCATGCGTTACCGTGCTATTATTAAAACTTTAGATATCCGTAAATAATAATGGATTCTTGGTAAGTTTGATGGGCATTCTGAGTAATCAGAATGCCTTTCTCATTTCAAGAACGCATTAATTTTCGTTCTTTACTGTAGAGGAAAAACAAGTCAATAAATATAAATCCGTACCGAAAACGTCGGTACACAAAACAAAAACAAAGATGTCACAAATTGGAATCCAACATTCGTTCGACATAGGAGATGGACGAATTGTAACCCTGGAAACAGGAAAATTAGCTAAGCAAGCAGATGGAGCTGTAGTTGTAAAACTAGGTACTACCATGATCTTAGCAACAGTAGTTAGTAATAAAGAAGCAAAAGAAGGTGTAGATTTTTTACCTTTAACAGTAGATTATCAAGAAAAATATGCGGCTACAGGCCGTTTCCCTGGTGGTTTCTTCCGTCGTGAAGCAAAATTATCTGATTATGAAGTATTAATTTCTCGTATTGTGGATAGAGCAATGCGTCCGCAATTTCCGGATGATTATCATGCAGATACTCAGATCATGTTATCATTGATCTCTTCTGACAAAAAAACAATGCCTGATGCCTTAGTTGGTTTAGCGGCTTGTGCAGCAGTAGCAGTTTCTGATATTCCATTCAACGGAATTATTTCTGAAGTACGTGTTGCTAAAATTGATGGTAAATTATGCATTAACCCTGATGCAGATGTATTACCAACAGCAACATTAGAAATGATCGTTGCAGCTACTGAAACTGATATCTCAATGGTAGAAGGTGAAATGAGCGAAGTATCTGAAGCAGAAATGTTAGAAGCAATTAAATTTGCGCACGAAGCTATCAAAGTTCAAATTAAAGCCATTAAAGAATTTGCTGTTAAAGCAGGTTTAAAACCAAAACGTGAATATTGCCACGAGTTAAATGATCCGGCTTTAAAAGAAGCTGTTCATAAAGCAACTTATGATAAAGTTTACGCTGTTGCAAAACAAGGTAACCCAAATAAAAATGAACGTAAAGTAGCGTTTAAAGCAGTTTTAACTGAATACAAAGCAACCTTTACAGCTGAAGAATTAAAAGACAGAGAAGCATTGATCAACAAATATTATCATGATGTTGAGTATGATGCAGTTCGTCAGGCTACATTAGATACACAGATCCGTTTAGATGGTCGTAAGACTAATCAGATCCGTCCTATCTGGAGCGAAGTTGGTTATTTACCGGCAGCTCATGGTTCAGCTATCTTCCAACGTGGAGAAACTCAATCATTAACGACTGTAACTTTAGGTACAGGAAAAGATGCGCAATTAATTGATGGTGCATTTTACCGTGGCGAAACTAAATTTATTTTACATTATAACTTCCCTGGTTTCTCAACCGGTGAAGCAAAACCAAACCGTGGTGTTGGTCGTCGTGAAGTTGGACATGGTAATTTAGCAATGCGTGCCTTGTCTAAAGTTGTTCCTACTGATACGCCTTACACAGTACGTGTAGTTTCTGATATTTTAGAATCTAACGGTTCATCATCTATGGCAACTGTTTGTGCAGGTACTTTAGCGTTGATGGATGCAGGTGTTAAAATTGCAAAACCGGTTACAGGTATTGCAATGGGATTAATTACTAACGATAAAGGACAATACGCAGTATTATCTGATATTTTAGGTGATGAAGATCATTTAGGTGATATGGATTTCAAGATCTGTGGAACTAAAGATGGTATTACAGCTGTACAAATGGATTTAAAAGTAAATGGTTTACCATATGAAGTAATGGAAAAAGCGTTAGCGCAAGCTCGCGAAGGCCGCTTACACATTATGGGTGAGATCATGAAAACGATCACTGAACCTCGTGCAGATTATAACGAAAATGTACCTCGTTTTGAAGTGATCATTATTCCTCAGGAATTTATTGGTGCGGTAATCGGACCAGGAGGAAAAGTAATTCAGGATATTCAAAAGAAAACCAATGCAACTATTTCTATTACTGAAGTTGACAACAGCGGACGTGTTGAAATTTTTGCTGAGAAATTAGAAGACTTAAAAGCAGCTGTTGCTCGTATCAAAGGTATTGTAGCAATTCCTGAAGTTGGTGAAATTTATGAAGCTACTGTAAAATCAATTATGCCTTACGGTGCATTCGTAGAATTTATGCCGGGTAAAGAAGGTTTATTACACATTAGCGAATACGACTGGAAACGCATTGAATCTTTAGATGGATTAGTGAAAGAAGGTGAAATTGTGAAAGTGAAATACATTGGAACTGATCCTAAAAACGGAAAAGCAAAATTATCTCGCAAAGCAACGATGCCTAAGCCGGAAACTGCTCCAGCTGAAAATAAAGCTTAATTTATAAGTGGTGTCTGAGGCTCTCGAAGACACCACTTAGAAATCTCATACATTACCTAAAATCCATCTGCTAGCTAGCGGATGGATTTTTTGTTTTATAAAAGATTATATTTACAAAACTAAAAACGCCACTTTATGGCGATTATCTACCCACTATTAACAAGATACCCGCCACTTTATAGCGGGTATATAGTAGTTATAAGTAAGCTGCTGGACAAACATAAGAGTTAGAGGTAATTTTAAGACAACCGTGAAACAAACTTTTTACATACTGACAATTATAATTGGACTTTTAAGTTGTAACAATCAACCTAAACAAGTGGACAAGACAACTATTGCAGACACAGACACACAAATTAAAAAGGTAGACAACTCCAAATATCACACACAAAAGGACACAATCCAAATTACTACTGAGCTTGGTGACACCTTGAAATATGCAAAAGACGACTTCAACAATATGGTAGACAAACACGCCGAGTTTTTTGAAGAATATCCAGACAATCCAGACCGAGCATATTTCAATAATAACAATAAAGGAGAATTTGGAAGTGAAGTTGGTCGGGACAATTATTACATTTTGTATGCTTACTTTCTCAAACAAAGAAATGGCATTGACACATTTTCCCAACAACGAAAAAGACTCATAGAAATATATTCAAACATCAATTCCCTTTTTCAGCAATTTGAATATGGCGGAACATTTTTTGGACACCAAAGCAGACGGATTTTAGGCTATGCGGAATATTCTATTTACCTAATGCCAAAATATGAAGAAGACATTTCAAAAACATATGATTTCACAAAACAAAAGGAACTTTACATCAAGTCATTAAGACAACTCATAGATGATGAAAGCTCAATAGACAATATTACTTTAGGGAAAGATAAAATTGAAAGAAACAAAAGCCTTAATGAAACTGTTGACGAACTCAACAAGTTAATTAAGCACAATTTTTATCTAAGAAGAGCACAAGAATTTCAGTACGAATATTACGAATATTATTAATAAAAAGTCGCAAAACGTTAATGAAATATCACAAAACGACATTTATCCTCAAGGCAATTATAACCAGTCTAATTGTAATTAATTCCTTTCATTTATTCAGCCAGGACAATTGTGATTTATTGACATATACGCTTTATCATAAAGCTAAAGGAGAAAAAATATACGTTTCTGGCTTTGACAGTGCTGCAAATTATTCACCTTCCTATAACGAATTACTCTTATTTATTAAAAACAATACAATATACCAACTAGACGAAAAAGGTAATCACATACAAGGAAAAGTTTATGCAAGTTTTATTGTAGAAAAGAATGGTTTAATTTCAGACATAAAAGTAATAAAGAGTTTATCTACATCGTGCGACAAAGAAGCAATAAGGGTACTTTCGATCTTGCCAAATAAATGGAGGCCTGCAATAAAAAATGGAAAACCTGTAAGATCACAATTTAATTTATCCATTAGTTTTAGTTGATGGCTGTGTATAATAGACAGAGCAGCCAACTTATAACACACGGTTCGCCTCAGCCTTGCAGACAGCAAAGCATTTGCAAAAGCGGCAGAAACTTTTTTAATTTTCGCTTTGCAAATGCATAGCAACATAGTATCTTTAAACAAGCATTCGGTTAGACACAGTTTCAAGACGGCCGAGGCAAACCGCGAAACCGTTATAGGGCATTTAAAAAAAGACTACACAATTGTGAAAATAATTCCATTTATATTTATTTTTTTAATAGGTTGTACATCATACGACAAATTGCTTATTTACGACAAAACACATAGTATTGTTGAAACAAAACTTTTACGCTACAATGGTTTTTATTATTGCAATTTAGAGGTAAAATTTAACAATAAAAATTGCAGCTCGAAAGTATTACCAATCTTCTTTTATAGTGATGGGACTGCCTTCACATCAGGGCAATTCTGTAATACTGACAGCATCAAAGGTTTCTATCGAAAAGCTAAGCAACATTCCGCATATGATTGGGGTTCTTATAAAATAAACGAAAACGAAATTACAGTGGAATTTTATTGGCCGAACAGCGGTACAAATACTTACGAACGATATCATATGAAAGGACGAATTGATCATGATAGCATTTTTTTCTACACCCTTGTTGACCGGCATTTAATTAGTAAAAGTATTAAGAGTACATATTATTTCGAACCATTTGAAACTAAACCTGATAGCAGTCTAAGTTTCATCAAGACAAGAAAAAAATTTAATTAAACTTTGTTATTCACCACGTAACAACGAGACACAATATCATTCGGGCTGATGAACATATACTATTATATAAATAACAAAAGTCGATTTCTTTTTATCATGTTTTATATTTTACACAATTGTGCTTTCTCACAAGTGGTAAGCATAAATAAAACATTAGATAGTATTATTAATAGTCCCTTGGTTGGCAAGCCAAAGCTAATTCAAATTACAAATTATGTAATTGTAGATACCTTTTCAATTAAAAAAATACAGTTGCACAAAAAAGACTCTTCCATTATCGTCAAATTTTCAAATAATTCAACGAAAAAAATCAAAGCGTTAAATTTATGGGGGCAAGTCACTGCTTTTAATGAACGACGAAGGTTTTTTAATGGCAAAACATATATTATTTGGAATACTCAAGCGCCATATATTTATAGAGTTTTAAGAAACAATAATGCTATATACTATTATAGTGAGTCTTTAACAAGTAATATTTATTTACTGAATAATAAATCGATAGATTCTAATGTCTCTGATTCGACAGCAAAAACTTATTTAATTAAATATATTCAGGATAATAAAATTTTAAACGAACCAACCAAAAACCAAAGTTTAGAAAATTTCATAGAAACATCTGTAGATATAACATCTACCTTATTTAACAGTCTAGTCGAATTACTAAATAATGAAACACTTATTGATTTTGTAAAAGAATTTTCGGAAAATAAAAAATAATCTCTATGGGTGATATAACATTAACAACGTTTCAGTTATTTAAATAATTCCGCTTATCTCTTTTTGTAATCATAAACGCACTTTTCACTCAACCTAGTATTTAACTAGAAAAACGTCCCCATAACGCAGTAATTATTTCGTGACACACTACGTAGACCTAAATGATTTGCGTTTGAAAATAGAAAAACGCCCTATAACAGCACCTACCGGTAATGCGGGCGGAAGTCAAAGGCATTTGCAAAAGTCAGCGAAAGACAATTATTTTCATTTTGCAAAAGTCTAAAAAGCAATTAGCTTTGTTATAAGAGATTCGGTAAACCATATTTCGAGCTTGCCGATTGCAAACCGCAAAACGTAGGCAATAATGATTTAAACTAATCCAGAAGAACGGAGACATAATTATTTTTACCCAATAAGCGATGAAAAGATTACTGACATTTTTAGTATTGATCACTAATGTAACATTCTCTCAAGTGACAAAAAACAAAATTGATGGTACTGAAAAGATAAACCAAAGTATGAAAATATTTGGTCAATTTTTAAAAACTGCAGATGAAAATGCGATAAGAAATATTATTTCTAAAAATACAGAGCAACATCTTGAGGAAAAACTTAAGCAACTGCAGAAACAACTCCCCAAAGGAAACGTATTCATAGAAAAAATTTCTAACAATGGAAAGAATGGGTATTTAGTAGTGTCGCAAATTAAACCTTATGGGATTCCTTTGAGTATTGTGCTTGATAAGCACTATTTAATTAAAAGTGTAGATGTTTTTTCAGAAGAAAATTTTGAATTTTCGGATGATTATAAACTGGCCGCAGGCAAAATAGTTCTCCCTTTTCACTTGATTGACGGATATATCATGATTGACGGAAAAGTAAATGGTAAGAAAGGGAAGTTTATGTTTGATACAGGTACTCCTTTCGGATTATTTCTTAACAACCATTACATCGACCTCCAAAAAACAGAACTCACATCAAGTGGAAATGCCGGCTCAGGACAAATTTTAGACGTTTATTTGGATTCGGTCGGAGAAATCAAAATCGGAAAACAAGTTACCTACGAAAAATTGCACAATATCCCACATTCAGATTTCAGTTTCATAGAACAGGGTATTGTACAAGATTTCTTAGGTTTTATTGGCTATGATTTTGTCAAAAATTATGAATTTATAATAGATTATGATTATCAAATAATTACCCTATATAAGTTAGATAACACGGGCAATGTGCTAGAACCTTATCCCCTAATAAATCCTGTGGTTGCAACCATTCAATTTACAACACCCGATCAGAAACAAATCCCGATTACAGAAGTAAAACTTGGTGATATAACTCTTATGGGAAGTTTTGACACTGGAAATCAAGGGCATCTTAAATTAAATGATAGCATAACACAACATCTTATACAACAAAGAACTCTAGTACAAGGAAATCAAGGTAGTTGGTATGGTCAAGATTCAGACATTAATAACATATACAACATTAACCAATTAAACTATGCATTAACACCACTTATTCCTGTAAAAAACTATAAATTGACAGCAAGTGCAGAAAATCATTTTGAATTTGGTTATCAATTCCTGAAAAATTATATAACCGTGTGGAATTTTCAAAAAGCTACTATCACTTTATTACAAAAGTAGTCGTATAATTGTATAATTAAATATCACTGCGTATAACAGCGGTTTGGCAAGAGTGTTGGTTCTGTGCTTCGCATGAACAACATTTGAGGTAAAAATTGCCACCTTCGCCAAGCAGCCAAACGTTAACTGTCAGATAAAAACGACAATAGGAAAACAACCAAAAACAATTTGAGAACAAATGAGAAAATTATCACTTTTCATAGCAACAAGTTTGGATGGATACATTGCCAAACCTAATGACGACCTAAGCTTTTTGAAGTTAGTAGAAAAAGAAGGCGAAGATTATGGTTATACCAAATTTACCGACACAGTCGACACCATCATTCTTGGCAGAAAAACCTACGATTATGTGCTTAAAGAAATTGGTTCTTCTCATTACGATAATGGAAAAAGAAATGTGTTTGTTATAACAAGAACCGAAAAACCAAGTGTTGGTAAAACAACTTTTTATTCAGGAAACTTAACCGAACTCGTACAACGCCTAAAATCAGAGAGCGGAAAAAATATTTATTGCGACGGTGGAGCAGAAATTGTGAACGAACTTTTGAAAAACGACCTGATCGACGAGTTTATTATTTCAATTATACCTGTATTGGTTGGCAATGGAACAAGACTTTTCAAAGATGGTAGACCTGAACAAACACTCGAATTTATCTCAGCAAAAACATTTGACACAGGGCTAACACAACTGCATTACAAACGAAAGCGATAATATAAAGCAACAAAACCGGCCGAACAAACAGTGCCTGATTGTAATACAGTCTAGAATCAAAGCAATCAGTCAATCTATAACAAAACAACAGACAAAAAAAATAACATGTCCATAACAACAGAAGCAGAATTAACAGGAATGAAAAAGGCAAGCGAAGCTGTTGCCTACACCTTGAAAGAAATGAGGAACTTTGCCAAACCGGGTATGACGACAAAGGAATTAGATAACTATGGCGGGCAGATCCTTAATGACATAGGCGCGAAATCAGCCCCATACTTAACTTATGGATTTCCGGGCTGGACTTGTATAAGTGTAAACAATGAATTTTGTCACGGCATTCCATCCGACAACAGAATACTGAAAGAGGGCGATTTGATCAACATTGATGTTTCGGCCGAGCTTAACGGTTTTTGGTCAGACAATGGAGGTTCTTTTGTAATTGGTGAAGACATCAACCAACACCAAAAACTTATTGAGGCTTCAAAACAAATTTTACATAAAGCAATTTACAATATAAAAGGCGGTGTTCGTATTTCGGACATTGGGCATCTGATAGAAACCGAAGCAAAAAAACGTGGCTACAAAGTCATCAAAAATTTGACAGGACACGGAATAGGAAAAAGTCTTCACGAAGAACCAAGCGAAATAGCAAATTACAGAGACAGGTTTAATCTGACAAGATTTAAAAAAAATTCGGTGGTGGCCATTGAAACATTCATTTCTACAACTTCTACATATGCCGAAACTTTGCAAGATGGTTGGACCATGGTTGGAAATAAAGGTGGTTTTATGGCACAACATGAACATACCATTGTTGTTACTGACGATAAACCAATTGTATTAACAGAAATGAATGAAATTTGGAATTAATGAATAAAACAAACACCCGAACATTAAATTTATCATTCAACAAAAAAGGTTAGCACTTGCTAACCTTTTTTTATTCTTTTTCTCCGTTGTGGTATTTTTCGGTTTTGATGGTGTTTCCTTTTTCATCATAATAGGTCCAAAGGCCTTCTTTTTGGTAATCACCTAAGTCTTTACGAAAATGCATATTGCCTTCTTCCTTCACACGGCCATTCTCGTAAAATTCTTTCTTAATGTATTTCTTGGTCTTTTTATCTATCAGTTCAAACATCGTAGCCGGTAACCCATTTTCGTAGTATGAATTGCGTTTATATAAAAATTCAATGTCCTTATCATTTTCTTCTACGTATTCCGGAGCACCATTTTTAAAAAAATCGTATTGATTTTGTGCATTACCGTCAAAATAAGTAATAGAAGAACGCGGTTTACCATCTTCATAAAAAACCTCTAACTTGCTGCGTTTAGGGTCAGTATTCACATAGTTTCTTTCAACCTGGCCGTTTTCGTAATAATTTTTAAAAATTTTAATATAGCCATCTACATAAAAACCTTTATGTAATAATTTTCCGCTTACATAAAAATCTTCTTGCCAGCCTTGTGCATTGTAGCCTTCTTTCGTGTATCTGATCGAATCGCCACCAATGCTAAGAACCATTTTATTATAAATTACAATTCCGTAATCAGGATCTGTAACCTCATTAGGGGTATAACGTTTTAATTGAGGTACCTGATCGGAAAAGCGTTGAGCGTAACCGCAATTTGCAGCTACAGATATTAGGATAATAAAAATTGATCGATTAAAAAACATGGTTTACTACGCACAAATATCTTGCAATTTAATAAAAAATCAGATAGTTTATAAAATTTTATGATTAATGAATGCCTACTTCTGCTAAATAACGCTCAGCATCCAAAGCTCCCATACAACCGCTACCAGCTGCTGTAACTGCCTGACGATAAGTCTTATCAGCACAATCACCTACAGCAAAAACACCGGGAATATTAGTTTTAGATGAACCTTTTTTAACATCTATATAACCCAATTCGTCCATATCCAATTGTCCTTTAAAAATATCGGTATTTGGTTTATGACCAATAGCCACAAAAAAACCGGTTACCTTTAAATGACGTAATTCATTAGTTTGACTGTTTTTAACGATCACTTCTTCAACTGCTTCTTTTCCTATAATATCATGCGTATCAGTATGCCATAATACTTCAATATTAGGCGTATTTGTTACACGGTGTTGCATGGCTTTGCTGGCACGCATTTCGCCACGACGAACGATCATATATACTTTATTACATAATTTAGATAGGTAAGTTGCTTCTTCGGCAGCGGTATCTCCTGCTCCAACAATTGCTACATCCTGTCCTTTAAAAAAGAAACCATCGCATACGGCACAGGCAGAAACCCCACCGGCATTCATACGTAAACGCGTTTCGTTTTCTAAACCTAACCATTTAGCAGATGCACCGGTTGAAATGATCACCGTATCAGCTGTAATTTCGATCGTATCATCGATCCAGATCTTTTTTGGAGTACTTGTCAGATCAGCTTTAGTAGCCATACCAAAACGTACTTCTGTTCCAAAACGTTCGGCCTGAGCTTTAAGATCTTCCATTAATTCAGGGCCGGTAATTCCTTTGGGGTAACCAGGGAAATTATCTACTTCGGTAGTTTCAGTTAATTGTCCACCGGGTGTTAAACCTGTGTATAAAATTGGTTTTAGATCGGCACGAGAGGCATATATAGCTGCAGTATAGCCTGCAGGACCAGAACCTATGATAAGGCATTTGATATGTTCGGGAGTTGTTGACATAGTTTTTGTTTTTTAACGGGAACGAAAATACTATTTATTAAAGAAAAGCTATTTACAATTTACTCACAATCTTGGAAAGGTAAAGGAACAATTTTTAATTAGGCTTGAACAAAAACACTTTCTTACGATAAAACAACCACCAGGCTAAAACACACCCAAAAGAATTGGCAATAAAATCAAACCAATCAGCACTACGCTGGCTAAATACGGTTGCCTGCATAATTTCTAATAAACCACCATAAGCCACGCAAGCTAATAGTATCAATACAATAAATGAAGTACTTGCTTTGTTTTGTTTGATTAAAACGATAAACCATAATGCCGCCAATACAAAAAAGATAGAAGCATGAACAAATTTATCAAAGCTGATAAGCTCCAACCAATTGGTAGAAGGGATATAACTTCCGGGCATGCAACACAAACCAAAAATGATGAGCGTCCAAATGATAGCACACCACAAAGCATGTTTTAAAATTAATTGATACATAAACAATTATGAATTTAAAGCAGCAAAGGCCGCACAAGCATATAATCCGGCAGTTTCAGTGCGCAAACGATTATCGCCTAAGCTTACAGGTTGATAGTTTAACGAAAGGGCTAATTCTATTTCGTCTTTACTGAAATCACCTTCAGGACCAATTAATATCAAATGAGATTTATCAGTAGTAATGTATTTTTTAATATTCTCTTTAACGTTATCCTCGCAATGAGCAATTAATTTCACATCGCTTTGAACCGTTTTCATAAATTCTTTGAAGTCAATCACTGAATTTAATTTCGGGATGTAGGCTTGTTGGCTTTGCTTCACCGCACTTTCGGCAACCTTACGCGTTCGGTCATCTTTTACAACTGTTCGTTCTGAATTTTTACAACGGATAAAAGAGATCTCATCAATACCAATTTCCACGGCTTTTTCCACAAACCATTCTATGCGTTCAATATTTTTAGTTGGAGCAATGGCTACATGTAAATGATAATTTCTCTTTTTGGCTACGGTTTCTTTATTGGTTAAAGATACCGCACATTGTTTGGCATGAGCAGCTTCGATCTTTCCAATGGCTCGTGTTCCGTTCCCATCAATCACACAAATGATATCTCCTACTTTGTGACGTAATACTTTAACACAATGCAAAGATTCTTCTTCACTTAATATAGCTGCGTTGTTTTGTATGATGCCGAAAAAAGTATTCATTAATTCTATGATTATTTTAAAGTACGAATATACAAATGATAATTACGAATTAATACGAATATACGAATCTGTGTTTACTAAGATTTACAGCAACGATTCGTATATTCGTATAAAATTCGTATTCCCTTGAATTATTTAGCACATAGCGTTTTATCTTTTAATGATCCTGATTTGATCATCGGAAATTTTATTGCTGATTCTATTCAGGGTAATCGCTTTGACGGTTTAACACCATCTATCATTAAAGGCATTACTTTACATCGTAAAATTGACGTTTATACGGATAGCCACCCTATTTTTTTAACCAGTAAATACCATTTTACCAAAGATTTTGGCAAATATAATGGTGTGTTGATGGATATTATATACGATCATTACTTGGCCAAAAATTTTCATTTATACTCTCCTATTCCCTTGCAGGAATACTGTTCTAATATTTATAAATTATTACATGATAATCATCATTATTTACCGGAACCTGCCAAACGTTTTTATGAATACATGACCGAACGAAATGTTTTATACACCTATTCAACCTTACAAGGTATTGAAGTTGTATTAGGGCATTTAAGCCACAGGATCAGGCACAGGTACGAATTAAGTTTGGCAATTCCTGTTTTAGAAAAGCATTATGATGAGATAGAACAAGAATTTTTTGTGTTTTTTGACGATCTAATGGCTTTTTGCAAACAACAGGAAGAGGTAACCGGTTAATAAACTTTTGCGTTTTTATATGGTTGGAATTAGTACTTTTGCAGCGAAATTTTAGAATTACACAGAAGAATGATTACAACCGATTTAGCCATTGTTGGCGCAGGCCCAGTAGGTTTATTTGCCATATTTGAAGCAGGACTTTTAAAAATGCGTTGCCACTTAATTGACTACTTACCACAAGTTGGTGGGCAATTATCAGAAATATACCCTAAAAAACCTATTTACGATATCCCGGGATTTCCATCAGTATTAGCTCAAGAATTGATCGATAATTTGATGAAACAAGCTGAACCGTTTCACCCAAGCTTTACCTTGGGCGAACGTATTGAAACACTTCAAAAACGCGGCGACCGCGATTTTTTATTGGTAACCAATATGGGAACTGAAATTCAGGCAAAGGCTGTTGTTATTGCCGGTGGTTTAGGTTGCTTTGAACCACGTAAACCTGAAGTAGCCGACTTAACTAAGTTTGAAAACGGAAAAGGGGTTAATTATATGATCCTTGATCCCGAAAAATACCGTGGCCAAAAAATGGTAATTGCGGGTGGTGGAGACAGTGCATTGGATTGGACCATCTTTTTAAGTGAAGTATGCTCTGAATTAACTTTGGTACATCGCAGCGAATCGTTTAGAGGAGCTCCGGATAGTGTGAACAAAGTGATGAAATTGGCAGAAGAAGGAAAGATCAATTTATTATTAAATACTAATTTATCTACCGTTTTTGGTAACAGCAAATTAGAATCTGTAACTGTTGTTGATACAAAAACACACGAATTAAAAACGATCCCTACAGATCATTTGATCCCATTGTTTGGTTTAAGTCCAAAATTAGGCCCAATTGAAAAATGGAATCTGAACATTGATAAACATGCTATTCATGTCAATACTGATGATTACTCAACCAACATAGAAGGAATTTATGCTATTGGAGACATCAACACCTATAAAAATAAATTAAAATTGATCTTATGTGGTTTTCATGAAGCAGCATTGATGAGCCACAGCGCTTACAAATACATTAACCCGGGCGTAAAATATACCATGAAGTACACAACCGTTAATGGAATTAGTGAGTTTTAAAAAATACTAAAATCATACCTCAAAAAAATCCCTCTTCAACAGAGGGATTTTTTTATTTATAGAAGCGAGAATTACATTAATTTTTCCTGTGAAGTTTCGTTATTTTTATGATACACATCAATGCACACAAGCATAGCTAAAAAGCCCCAAAATGGTACAGAAGCTTTATCGGTATCTAAAAAGTTATTTAAAAAACCATGTACAAAGTAAGTACTTACTCCCATTAAAATACAAATGGTCAGTACCTTAAGCGATTTATCTTTTACGGTATATACCAAACGGTAGCCTAAAAACATGACAGCTAATACTAATGCTACAACTAATAAAGCACCAATTAAACCTTGTTCGCTTAAGGGTCCCAAATATTCGCTATGCGCATTTCCTTTATTCCCAAAGTTGGTTGAGATCACTGTTTTTTGACTACTTTTTTGAAAAGGAGCATACAAAAACTGATACGTTCCAGGACCAAAACCTAAAAATGGTTTTTCTTCGAACATACGCAGGGCACAACTCCAACGGTTCAATCGCTCCACATTAGATACATCTGTAGAAATATTGGTCATCGATTCTATGTTCGCCATAAAATCACCATCAGAACTTGTATTATTTTTTCCTAATATCATCAATAATTCCGACTGAAAAGACAAAAACAAAACAACTCCAACAACGATCGTTATTAAAATCGTACGAAATTTAATTCCTAAAAACAAAGTAACTAATACTCCAAGAGATACAGCTAAACTTAACCAACCTGCTCTTGCATAAGAAATAACAATAGAAATAAGGAAGATCGACACTAAACCAAAACAAACAACTTTCAATACAAACGAAATGTTTTTCATCAACAGTATACCAACCATTACCGGAATAAACATGGCCAAAGCCGCTCCATATGCTGTATGATCATTATAAAACGGTGACACGATCCAATCAGCTGTTTTTTCATCAAAACCATAAGCAGCATGTTTTACAGTAGTAATAATAGCTACTATAGCTAATGCTACCGAATAAAACAATAAATGCTTGATCATGGATCTTTGATTTTTGAAAAACTGCGTGCATAAAAAATAACAGGAAGTTAAAAACCAAATACGAGCAAGAATAAATTTTATTGAAATGATCGGTAATTCGCTAAACATCATGGTAATTAACATCCATAATAGTTGCAAAAAAATAATAATGGTTATGGGATGTTTGAGAATACGTTTGTCGGTAATACCATGACTGATCTCATTTAAAAAATACAATAAGCTTACGCCTATCATTAATGGCTCGGATGGCAGACTCAGATCTAACCCATTTGAATAACCCAACTCTTTTAAACTAATGGCCAATGGTGTTACAAACACCATAAGATACATGATCTTTTCTATATCGAAAATGGCTAATAAAACAATTAAGGCAATGGCCGGTATAGCATTAAAAATATAGAAATCGCCCCGATGAAATAAATACACATAGGCATTAGCCAATATGTAGGAAACTACAATAAAATAAAATACATAAGTATTTTTTAGTTTAAGCAACCTGTTTTTGTTTTTTATGACTGATCAATATGAAAACGGAAGCTAACAGTAAAGCTGATAGCGTAAAGATAATAACGATAACACCTCTAAGTGGTGCACATTTTTTATCCGGTAAATTTGGCTTAGATACAATGGTAGAATAACTTAAATGACCATTCATGTTCAACAAATTTTTATCATAGCTTAATTTCAATTCCTTATAACTGCTGGTTTCAACACCTAACTGCTCTTGTAATAAAATGTATTCGCCGCCAAATTCTTTCAATCCTCTCATTAATGTTTTTTCTTCATCAGACAAAGAAGCTTTACCCATACGTTTACTCATTACTTTGGCCTGAGATTTAAAGTCAAGCAACCCATAAGTCATACGCATGTATTTCAACTTTGATTCAAGAGAGTCTATCTCGTTCTTTTTGATTTTTAATTGGTTAGAATATGATGTAACATATTCACTAACTTTTTCCTGTTTTAATTTTGTTACCAGTTTATCAACTTCTTCGATCAGGCCATTGGCTAATTTCTGAGCAAAATAAGGTGACTCATCTATGACTTCAATTTCAATGGATTCATACATGGTTGAACTTGATTTAATATTATTACGATAATAATTATTGAATTTAGAAATAGCTTTTTCGGCGCTACTATCTATATCGTAATGTTTAAACAGATCAAATCGTTTGGTCAGATTATTTTTAATTTCCTCGCTGTTTAAATACTGTAACAATTGTTCCGTGTTAGACTCATGACCAAAAGGCATTAAGTTAGTGGGATAAATAACGGCAACGGATTTGTATTTAGGCTTGATAAATAACGGCGATGAAATAAATGCAGAAATCATAACAGCTGCAGCTGCAACAATGGCTAATTTTTTCCAATGCAATTGCAATACAACTAAAATATCTTTCGTATTAATTTCTCCCATATATTTTCCTAAAGAGTTTCTTCTTTGGACTGAGCTATTATTTTTTTTTTAAGTTCAACTATTCTGTCAACAAACAGTAAATACAATAAAGCTAATAAAAATGCAGAAATAGTTGGCACTAAAACAATAATAGCACGTACCGGTTTAGCCTTTTTTTCGTTAGGTAAAGCCTTATCTACAATAAATTTAGAAGGTAATTGTCTTTCGTAGTTAACAATGGCTTCATCATACTTTTGTTTGATAACAGGATATTTGAAACGGTATTTCTTTAAGTTTTCAAATAAACCATCATATAACATTCCATATTTTTCTAGAATATCTAATTTAACTTTAAGATTGGCGATGGCTGATGTATTTCCTTTAGCAACTGCTTTTGCCATACTTTTTGAGTAAGCCGACATTTCAGCCTTATAATCTAAAATGCCTAATTTTCTGATCACTTGTAAACTGTCTTCCAATTCTTTTGTTCTGGTAATCGTATTGGCATATTCCTCTTCAATGATAGAAAGAGCTTCTTTAGCTACTTCTTTAGACATTCTGAATTTAACAGAATCGGCATAACGAATAATAGAGTTTGCAATATTAGCTGCTCTTCCGGCTTCATAATCAAAAACATCTACTTTAATGGAAACGTAATCAGTACGCTTAAAACTTACCATTTCATCCCACTTTAACTTTAAATAGTGAGAAGCATAAATATTATCTTTTTGTATGTTCCAATTTTTCCACAGATCATATTCTTCAGCTACACGTTGTCTGATCTCAGTTGAATTTAAGATCTGTAATAATTTTTCAGCATCATCTTCATCTCCAAACTCCATGTAATCTTCTTGATTACCAACATTTTGCTCTACTAATAATTTAGATACAGAAAAGGTACGGGACGGAAAAACAATAGCTGTAGCTTTAAATTGGGGTGCAATTAAAAAAGATACGATTACTGAAATAATTGCTGCAATAAGAGTTACTATAATCAAAGGCTTTCTCCACTTATACATTTTGGATAAAAGCTTTATGGATTCATTATTTAAATCTGCTTGGTTCATGGGCCAAATATACTATTTTCTTAATTATACTTAATAAATCGGTAGATGGATTTAATGTTTAGTAAACCTGATATAAATGCCCAGGCGATACCACAAATACACATGATCACAAAATTGATCATCCAACTATCTGTTATCGTTTTTGATACAATATTGAAAACGATCAATCCCACAATAAATACAAGCAATGCAACTATTAACCTAACATTAACTTTAAATTTAAAGATCTTTACGGCAAAGAATATTTGAATACCGGCTGTGAAAAACTGAGTAATTAAGCTAGAAACCGCGCTACCCATAGCTTTATAATGTGGTATTAATACAAAATTCAAGATCAAATTGATACAAATGCCGGTTAAGGCCATCATATTAAGCTGTTTTAAATTACCATTAGCCGTTAATAAAGTTCCAAAAATGTAAGTAGTTGCTACAGCTGTAAAGCAAAACATTAAAATCCCAAATTCTACAGACGAATCAGTAACCCCATGGTTAATTAAAGATGAAAGATCCTGAGCGTAAAAAAAGCAACCGATAGAAACCATCAGAGCCGGAGTAATTAATAGGATAAAAGCCAGCTTTACTAAATTCTCAACGTTTTCTTTTAGTTTGATCATTTTACTGAATACCGGTAGTAATTGAACAGAAAACAAATAGGCTATCATATTAGCTGCATCCAATAACCTGAATGCTTTTGCATAAATACCTGCTTGTTCAGCACCTTCGCCTTCCGGCAAAATACGTTCAATCATAACCGCATCCAAACGATTATAAAACGTCATGAGTAATACTAAAATGGCAAAAGGAAAACTTTGTTTTAATATCATTAAGCTAAAAGGCCAGTTCCAGGTCAATTTAAAATGATCTGTTTTGAGATATACTGTAATAAAGGCCAATGTTGCGGTTAACACATAACCAATAGTTTGGGCATACACAAAGGTCATAATATCAATTTCAATTCCAAACCAGCGCAATAATAAGCCTACACACAGAAAGATCATGATGATACGATCGGCAACTGATACGAAACTATCCGTTTTAAATAAATGTAAGCCTAACAAATTCGATCGCAAATAAGCAATCATACTAATAAGGAACTGATTAACCGCTAAAATGGATAATAATTTCATGTATCTGAAATCATAACCCATCACTAAACCAAGAATTAAAGTAATGATGACATAGATAACACCCAGAGCAAGTTTTAATGAAAATAAACTGCTGAAGTGCTTGGTTAACAGATGGTTATTCTGAGCAATATTTTTATTATTGAAATTGGTAACTCCAAAATCCAGAATAATATTTAAAAGAAAAGAGAAATTAAATAAGATGAAATACTCGCCATATCCTGCATTACCAACAGCATTTTGCACAGCAGGTTCAATACCCAGTGGCCAAAATGGCTTAATTAATAAATTAAGGACAATTAAAAAGGCAATATTTGTTATAAATTTCTTCTGTTGCATTGGGCGAACAGCAAATATATACTTTTTTGTTTTAGCTGATTGAATAATTATCTTTGTTAATAATAAGCTTACTAAAGCTCCTTTTGTTAATTTCAGTTAATTGAAAAACTATTTAACAAGTAATTTCGTTAATAGCCTATGAAACATTTATTTTTAATATTGATAACAGGCTTTTCGTTTACTACGGTGTCATGCCAAACCAAATCAGATAAGCAAACAAAAACATCAACTACCATACCTATGAGCACTTCCCATAATAAAACAGACGCTGAATGGAAAAAGCAATTAACCGATGAGCAATACCATGTATTAAGAGAAAAAGGTACTGAGCGACCATTTACCGGAAAATACAATATGCATTTTGAAAAAGGTGTTTATACATGTGCGGGCTGTGGTTATGAATTGTTTGACGACAGTCAAAAATTTGAATCACATTGCGGTTGGCCTAGTTTTGACAGCGAATTAGGTGAAGGTAGCCGAATTAAAAAAATTAAAGATATGTCGTTTGGGATGGTACGTACCGAAATTGTTTGCGCTAATTGTGGCGGACATTTGGGGCACATTTTTGATGATGGCCCAACTAAAACCGGTCAGCGTTATTGTGTAAACTCTTTAAGTATCGATTTTACACCAGCTTCTGATAGTAGTAAAACAAAGTAATTTTCCCTTACTTTCTGTCTTGAAACAGAAAGTAACAAAGAGTTCAAGACTTCTTAAAATTTAGTTAAAATATACATGGCAGCAAGCTGATGATTTAAAACGCTTCGCGAACAGCCCAAATCATCTTCGCACATGCTATCGCATTTGATACCATTTGATTTTTAACACTAAATTTTAAAATGTCATAATATTAAAAAAGTGTTTTTCGTAAATAGTATTACAAAGCCAACTCAATAGTTGGATCCCAGTAATGTTTTTTAAGATCCACTACCGTATCATTTTCTATTTTGATCTTTTCTTTTTCTAATAACTCCTGCATTTGAAAGGGCGTTTCAAAATGATGTTTGCCGGTTAATTGCCCATTACGATTTAACACTCTATGAGCAGGCACTTTAGGTTTTTGAGTATGGGCAGCATTCATGGCATAACCTACGGCACGAGAGGATGACTTTGCTCCCAAATAATTAGCAATAGCACCATAACTGGTAACTTTTCCTTTAGGAATTAAACGTACTACCTGATATACTTGTTCAAAAAAATCGTTGTTAGTTTTTGTCATGTTATTGGATCATTAAATTACAACCTCTGATATCGCTATTGTCAAATCTGCCCATTATTTCAAAAACGCCATCATCGTATATTCGTCCCAGATCTTTGGTTTCTATAAAAGAACAGGAATTGATGTTGGCCAGATCTATCACATTAATACCCCCACTCTTTTGTTTTGATAAATAACTAAACGGATCATTCATATCACGCAACAATACTTTCATCCAGGGTGGGCAAACAAACAATCCATTTTCTTTAGAGTAAGCCTGCGATAATAATTCTGTCATACCATACTCACTATGAATACTTGATACCTTAAATTTATTTTTTAAAATTCCGTGCAATTCTTCTTTCAGTAGCTCTTCTCGCTTTCCTTTCATACCACCGGTTTCCATTACAATAAAGTCATCTGTCAGCTCAATGTTTTTATCTGCCAGATCTAATAAAGCATAAGTAACACCTAATAACAGCGTTTTTTGTTTCTGTTGTTTTAATAATTCAATGGTTACAATTAACTCATCTATATTATTCAAATAAAAACCACTTTGAAGGTGCCTCGAATCTTTAATCAATCGGTCAAACATATATACCAAAGAAGATCCTGTACGTTCCAAATAATTGGGCAATAACGCCAATATACAATAATCGTTAGGTTTACCATAAAACAATTCGAATCCCTTTAAAAAAGAGGTTTCATATACACCCACATCATTTACATAATGCTTGGAAGTAAGCTGTCCTGTGGTGCCGCTACTGCTAAAACAAACAGTTTGAGCTGTTGCCTCTTCACAAATAACCTGTTGTGTTTTAAAAAATTCGATGGGCAAACAAGGAATTTGGGTATAATGTTTAATGCTATTTATATCTTTTTTTAACTGTTTAACGTACGATTGATAAACATTATTATTTTGGAATTGGAAACGAAACACCTGCAATGCTGTTTCATTAAAGTCATGTTCTGACCTTATATTAAAAACCTGTTTTTGTATTTCGGGGTGTGATAGCAATTAATAAAATATTTTGTGTAAATTTATGCTGAATTATTTATGAAGAAGTCATTTTTTAATTATTTATTTATTTTCGCTTTCATTATAGCGGTATTGTATTCTTGTGTAAAGAAAACAACTTACCCAACAACGCCCGAAATTTCATATAAAGACTTCTTTCCTTATGAAGGTGATTCGGCAGATCTGCAAATAAAATTTAAAGATGGGGATGGAGATATTGGTGTAACTAATGAATCAGATTCTACTAAAACTTTATTTTATACTTATTATTACAAAGATACTATAACTCAAAAATACAGGGCCTATTATTCTGCATTATTTAATGATACACTTAGAACCGGTTATATTGTAAGAATACCTACCGATGATTATAGTGGCAAACCCATTTCGGGCGAAATAAATGTACGTTTACAACAATTCCGACACAGTAAGAAAATAAAAAATGTAAAGTATGTTCTATACTTATTGGATAGAGCCGGTAATAGAAGTAATCTTTTAACCACTCCAGAAATTTCCGTTCAATAACGTTTTTTACCTTTCATTTAGTTTTCATAAAAAAATTTTCATTTTAAACTTTTTTTTTGGTTATTGTATCTGATAACCAATTAATTAATAACAATGAAAAAACTACTATCACTACTTAGTATCGGATTTTTCGCCTCTGGTTCAACTATTGCTCAAACCTCAAACAAATGTGCTACCATGGATGTCTTTTATCAGCATCAGCAAAATAGTACATTAAGAGCAAATTATGCTCAGGCAGAACAATTAGCTAAAAACTGGTTAGCAAATCCGGCAAACAAAGCAACTATTTATAAAAAACAAGCCAGTATTATTACCATTCCGGTGGTAGTGCATGTGGTTTATAAAAATGCTGCTCAAAATATTCCCGATTCACAGATCGTACGACAGATCACAATTTTAAATCAAGCTTTTAGCAAACAAAACCCTAACTATTCTCAAACCCGTGCCATCTTTGATACTTTGGGTACTGATACAGAAATTCAATTTTGTTTAGCGGCAACTGATCCTTTAGGAGCTCCAACAACCGGAATTGTTCGTAAATCGGCGCCAAGCAATGCTGCCTTTGATCCCATTTTTAACAATGACAAAGTAAAAAGCTCAGCCACAAATGGCGATGATGCCTGGCCAAATGATAAATATTTAAATATTTGGGTGTGCGACATGAGTTTATTTGGAACTGCTTTTGTATTAGGTTACGCAACTTTTCCGGGAGGGCCCGCTAATCTAGACGGTGTTGTAATTCAAAGTGAATATTTGGGATACGGCACAGCTGCGGCTCCAAATAATTTAGGAAAAACAACCATTCATGAAGTTGGTCATTGGTTTGGCATGCGTCATATTTGGGCTGATGATGATAGTGGTTCAACCGGACAATGTGATTCTACAGACTTTGTAGATGATACTCCAAATCAAGGTGCCAAATCACAATCCGATTGCAATTTAGCGATCAATTCATGTTCTAATGAAGCAGCCTATTGGGGAGCGCTTGATCCACCGGATATGGTAGAGAATTATATGGATTACTCGGCAGATGCCTGCATGACTTTATTTACTAAAGGTCAAAAAGCCCGTATGTATTCTTTCTTAAATGCAGAACCAGCCCGTATGGCCATCAAAACGTCGCCGGTAGGTTGCAGTACTGTTGGCATAAAAGAATTATATGCTCGTTTTTCTGATTACGTGTATATTTTCCCTAACCCTGTTCAGGATAAATTACAGATCAATATTACTCAAGTCACACCTTCAAATCTAAGTGCAGAAATTTACAATCAAAGTGGTCAATTAATCAAACAGTTAAAACAACTGAATTTTCAAAATACAATAGATCTAAGTGACCTGGCTAATGGCATTTATGTAGTTAAAGTGTTTAATGAAGAGGTTTCTTTGATCAAAAAAGTAGTAGTAAATCATTAAAATTTATTAACATAAATTTTAAAAACGTTGAAATAAAAAGGGTTAAACGCTTTGTTTAGACTGATTTTATCGTTAAAATTGCATCTTTATTTAACATTTTAAGATTATGGCGGATATACACGTATTAGGAATAAAATTTATTGAACAAAATACACAAGATGGTTTAGAGTTTACTTATAAGCCGGATGTGCCTAAATTAAAAGTAATTGGCACAATTTTAATTGCAGCTGAAGAAGAAGAAGATAATGGTTGTGTGTTTTTAACTCAAAAACAATTAAATCAATTGTTATTGAATAAAGATGTTGATTTAAAATTAGTGGATGATACCTGGACTCCGGCTAAGCCTTTAACAAAAGAGCAGATCAAGAAAATAGGTTTAGTAACTATTGATGCTGAATACCTTGGTACAGCAGGCGAAGTTAGATGTTACGAAGCTTTAAAAGTATCAGAATAATTTAACCAATTTATACATCCCTCTCCTTTTAAAGAGAGGGATTTTTTTATGGCATTAAATTTAAAAACACTAACCACCCGAACCCTTACTGCTATAGTTTTTGTAGCGGTATTGCTCAGTTGCATTTACTTTAACTTTATAAGTTTTGCAGCGTTATTTTTTGTGGTAGCCGTTTGGGGCTTATACGAGTTTTACCAATTGGCTGAAAAATTAGGCGCTAACCCTTATAAAACTATTGGCTTAATTGCCGGAGCGGCCTTATTTAGCTTTGCCATATTTTCTAATTCAAATTTAGCGCTGTTTTTTCCTTCAGAGTATGTATTAGTAATTAGCTTGCCTCTTATATTTTTTGTTTTTATAGCAGCGCTGTTCGATACAAAACCAAACACTGTATTAAATGTAGTTTATACTCTATCGGGTATTGTATATGCGGTTGTACCTTTTATGTTATTATTAAACATAGCTTGTATAGACAAAGCGTTTACCTTTAATCACCCTTCTACCAATAGCTTTGAAAATTTTGCACCCTATAATTTTCATTATGTATTAGGCATTATCTTATTGATCTGGGCCAGTGATGTATGCGCATATCTGGTAGGCAGTTTAATTGGGAAACACAAATTATACGAACGCATTTCTCCGGGCAAAACCTGGGAAGGTTCTATTGGAGCAACAGTTTTAACCATTGGTTGTTCATTTATCATTGCACAATGGTTTCCTGAATTAGCTTTAAAACATTGGATCGTTATTTCTATACTGGTGAGTGTATTTGGCACTATTGGCGATTTGGTAGAATCCATGCTAAAACGCCAGGCAGGTGTAAAAGATTCTGGTAAGATTATGCCCGGCCACGGTGGAATTTTAGATCGTTTTGACAGCTTACTTTTTGTATCGCCGTTCGTGTATGCTTACTTAACATTAGTTCATTAATTTTTAGCCTTTTATCCTTTATTAACCTTCCAACTTTCTTAACTGTTAAAGGTTTAAAACTCCCTATTTTATTAGACTAAATCCAGTTAATAATCAGATAAAATTCCTTATTTTTGTTCCCCTAAACTAAAAACACAAAAAACTAAAAAACCATAACTCATATGTCAACACAAACTGCAAATCCAACAGCGCATGAAAGTATGTTCGAAGCTGTATTAGCTCGTTTAGATGTAGCTGCCAAGTTAATGAACATGTCTGACGACGTTGCAACTATATTACGTAACCCGATTAAACAAGTTAAAGTAAGTTTACCAATTATGATGGATAACGGAAAAATTCAAGTATTTGAAGGTTACCGTGTTGTTCACTCTACAATCTTAGGTCCATCTAAGGGTGGTATCCGTTATGCAATGGATGTGAACCAGGATGAAGTAATGGCTTTAGCTGCTTGGATGAGTTTTAAATGTGCTGTTGCAAATTTACCTTATGGTGGTGCAAAAGGCGGTATTAAATGTGATCCTCGTTCAATGAGTGTTGGTGAGTTAGAACGTTTGTCTCGTGCTTATGCAGCATCAATGAAAGATGTATTTGGTGTAAACAAAGATATTCCTGCTCCTGATATGGGAACAAGCGGAAGAGAAATGGCTTGGATCTTAGACGAATTCAATAAAATTACTGGAGAAGATTCTCCGGGCATGATCACTGGTAAACCAATTGTAATTGGTGGATCTTTAGGTCGTGATGCAGCTACAGGACGTGGTGTAATGGTAAATACATTAGCTGCTCTAAAGAAAATGGGATTAAATCCTAAAGAAGTAACTGCTGCCGTTCAAGGTTTTGGAAATGTAGGTTCTCATGCCGCTCGTTTATTATCAGAACAAGGAATTAAAATTGTAGCTATTGGTGATCACACGGCTACTTTTTATAACGAAAAAGGGATTGACATTAAAGCAGCGTTAGAATTTGCTGCTAAAAACAATAGAGTATTAAAAGGATTTACAGGAGCAACAGAAATTAAATCTAACGAGATCATTACTTGCAAATGTGATGTATTGGTACCTGCGGCTTTACAAAATGTAATTACTGAAGAATTAGCTCACAGCATTCAAGCTAAATTAATCGTAGAAGGTGCAAACGGACCAACTATGCCTGAGGCTGATGCGATCTTAAACGACAAAAAAATTATTGTTGTTCCGGATATCTTAGCTAACTCAGGTGGTGTAACAGTATCTTACTTTGAGTGGGTACAAAACAAAGCAGGTTACTACTGGAGCGAAAATGAAGTAAATACTAAACACGATGAGAAAATGGAAATAGCATTTGCTTCTGTTTGGGATAATGCAGCTCAATACAAAACATCAATGCGTATTGGTGCTTACATCACCGCTTTACAAAAAATTGGTGAAGGTGTAAAATTAAAAGGTAACTACTAATAGTATCTTTATATAAATCAAAGTCCAGACGTTATGTCTGGACTTTTTTGTTTTTAAAATGTTTTATATTTGACAGAAGTCATTCAAATACTAACTCATAAAATGGACAAAACCAAAAATGCCGTAAACATATTTAATAAAATGGCACAAGTGTATCAGGACAAATTTATGAATGTGGATTTGTACGCTGACACATTAGATCTATTTTGTAATTCTATTAAAACAACGAATGCCCAAGTATTGGAATTAGCTTGTGGCCCTGGCAATATCTCCAACTATTTATTAAACAAACGCCCGGATCTTAAATTATTAGGAACGGATCTGGCTCCTAATATGATCGAACTGGCTAAGAGCAATAACCCAACTGCTCAGTTTGAACTGATGGATTGTAGAGCTATTGCAAAGATCAACAAAACATATGACGCTATCATGTGTGGTTTTTGTTTACCTTATCTTTCAAAAGAAGAAGCTATCCAATTGATCAGCGATGCTGCAAAACTACTAAAACCAAAAGGCTTGCTTTATATCAGTACGATGGAGGATGATTACAATAAATCAGCCTACAAAAAAGGAAGTGGTGGTGATGAAATTTTCATGCATTACCATCAAGGTGATTATCTGACTCAAGCACTTCATAACAATGGCTTTGTTATTATAAAATTAAAACGTCAGGAGTACCCAACTCAAGATGAGGCGAAAACAATAGACCTGATCATCATTGCAGAAAAATAAAACTATCTTTGGTAAACAGTTAAACTGTGTTTTATGATTAAACAATCGCTACTTACCATCTTTGTACTGTTGTCTGTTGCCGGTATTTATGGGCAAGTAGAACCAATAGATCAATCAGTTTCTAAGTTTGTTCCAAAGAATTATTCCATATTACAATTAGCAAAAGGCAATATGAATCTTGACAAGATAGAAGACGTGATCTTAGTTTTGAATAAAAATGGAGAAGATTCTTTATCAACTGCGGAACATCCTATCAAACGAAAAGTCCTGATTTTAATTGGACAAAAAGACAAATCGTATAAATTGCTGATGCAACATGATAATTTAGTTTGCTATTATAATTATGATCTGAATTTTAAGGACGCGTTTGTAGATCTTAAAATTGCTAATGGAAGTTTCTCTATCAGCCACTATGGCGGATTTGCGCAACGCTGGGGAAGGACAACCGAATTCAAATATAATCCGAAAGAGAAAAACTGGTATCTATTAAAAGATGAATTTTCTACCTTTGAAGCAACTGATCCTGAAAACACCGAAAAGGAAACAATATTAACTGAAAAAGAATTTGGCAAAATAGCTCTCAACAAATTTGATATTTATAAAACATTGAAATAAAACAACATCTTATGAATTTCACCTTAAGGCCCTGGAATGACAACGACTTAGATAGTTTGGTAAAATATGCCAACAACCCTGGTATTGCTAAAAACATGACCAATAAGTTTCCTCATCCTTATACTGTTGAAGCCGGAAAATCTTTTTTGAAAATGGCCACATCCGGATCTCCAACCAACATCTTTGCAATTGACATTAATGGCGAAGCGGTTGGTGGCATAGGTATTCATCCACAAGATGATATTCATTGCAAAAATGCAGAGCTAGGTTATTGGATAGGAGAACCTTTTTGGGGCAAAGGCATTATCAGTAAAGCTATTCCACAAATACTCAACTATGGTTTTAAAACCTTTGATATTAATAGGATCTTCGCGAGACCATTTCACACCAATATTGGATCTCAAAAAGTATTAGAAAAAGCAGGCTTTAAATTAGAGGCAAAAATTGAAAAATCATTATTCAAACACGGAGAATATTTGGATGAGTTAATTTATGCTGTTAGAAAATAAAGCAGCATAAGGAAAACGACACCAACAATAATGGAAAATTAAAAATCTTATTTACTTTTCTTTAAGAACTCATGAACTATTTGTTCGTCTGTTTTACCAATGTTTTCCATACAGGCTTTAGCATCATTGGCATAAGAGCTCTTTGGATATTCCATGATAATTTGCGAATAAATAAGTTTAGCGGCAACTTCATTATTCAACATAGTAGGCTCATCATACAAACGGGCTAATAAAAATAAAGCAGCGCCTCTGTTTTTGTATTTAGGAAAGGTAGCCGTACATTTTTTAAATAATTCTTCCGCTTTAGAATAATTTTTAATAGCCTGAGCAACCTGTCCGCCTTTTAATAAAAATTCAGGGGCTAAACTATCATTAGCACAATTGGTGGCAAATTCGTTAAAAACAACGATCGCATCAGTTGCTAATTTCGGGTTAAGTACCTCTGAGGTTAACAACAACGAATCAAAATGTTTGGCTTTAGCCAGAAGGCTTGGACAATCAACAGTATTGGTAACGACTGAATCTTTTTTTACAACATCTTCTTTTTTTATAGTATCAGAAGAAGAATTACAAGCTCCTAATACAAGCATTGATATGAATGCGATAATTATTTGCTTCATTATAGTTTAATGTTTTGGTTGAAAAACTCTGGTTTTATAATCGGCTCTGAATTTTCCTTTAGAGATATCCGTTAATTTGCCGCTGATCAATTTACGTTTAAAAGGGCTGATCTTATCCGTAAACAAAACGCCTTCGATATGATCGTATTCATGCTGAATAACACGCGCGATCACTCCTTCATAAGTTTCTTTATGTTTTTTAAAGTTCTCATCGTAGTATTCAATAGTTACTGTTGGTTTACGAAATACATCTTCTCTGATCTTAGGAATACTTAAACATCCTTCGTTAAATTTCCACTCCTCACCTACTTCTTCCAGTATTTGTGCATTAATGAATGTTTTTTTAAATCCATCCATTTGTTTCATTTCTGCTTCAGTAAATTCAGGCTCTTCGTCTTCATCCACTTCTGCAAAAGGTGTTGCATCAACAACAAACAAACGAATAGCTTTACCAATTTGTGGAGCCGCCAAGCCAACGCCATTAGCATCGTACATGGTTTCGTACATATCTTTAATTAACTGTGTTAAATTCTCATAGTCTTTATCTATGTCAACACACTTTTTTCTTAAAACCGGGTCTCCGTATACTACTATTGGGTAAATCATTCCTATTCTTATTTATTCTATTATTTGATTAAAGATACAAGATTAAAGATTCAAGACAATTCTCTTTCATCCTAAATCTTTTATCTTAAATCCTTTTCTTATCGTGTATAATTCGGTGCTTCTCTAGTAATCACTACATCATGTGGATGACTTTCTTTTACACCGGCAGCTGTAATTCTTGTAAACTTAGCGCCTTGTAAAGCTTTAATGTCTTTAGAACCACAATATCCCATACCGGCACGTAAACCTCCAATTAATTGATACATCACATCTGCTAAATGTCCTTTGTATGGTACGCGACCGCTAATACCCTCCGGTACTAACTTCTTAATATCATCTTCCGCATCCTGAAAATAACGGTCTTTAGAGCCTTTTTGCATCGCTTCTAAAGAACCCATTCCGCGGTAAGCCTTAAACTGTCGTCCTTCAAAAATAATGGTCTCACCCGGACTTTCTTCAACACCTGCAAACATTCCACCCATCATCACAGTGCTTGCACCGGCTGCAATTGCTTTTACAATATCACCTGTGTAACGAATACCACCATCAGCAATAATTGGCAACTTTCCTTTTAAAGCAGCAGCTACTTCCATAATAGCCGTTAACTGAGGCACGCCAACACCGGCAATAACACGTGTTGTACAAATAGAACCAGGACCAATACCAACTTTTACTCCATCAGCGCCTGCTTTCATTAAAGCTAAAGCCGCATCACCGGTAGCTATGTTTCCAACAACTACTTGTAGATCTTTATATTTCTTTTTTACTTCTTTTAATTTTAAAATCACTCCTTTTGAGTGACCGTGAGCTGTATCAATGATCACAGCATCTACTCCGGCTTCAACTAAAGCGTCAACACGTAACATGGTATCAGCAGTAACACCAACAGCAGCTGCCACACGTAATCTTCCTCTATCATCTTTTGCAGCATTAGGACGTACTTTGATTTTGATGATATCCTTATAAGTGATCAATCCAATTAAACGATTATTTTTATCAAGGATAGGAAGTTTTTCTATTTTATGATCTTGTAAGATCTCTTCTGCTTGTTTTAAAGTAACGCCTTGCTTAGCAGTTATAGCTTTATGAGCAGGGGTCATGACTTCTCTCACAAAACGTTTTAAGTTTTTCTCAAAACGTAGATCACGATTAGTAACAATACCTACAAATTTTTTATCGCCATCTACAACCGGAACACCACCAATTTTATGCTCAGCCATAATGGCCAAAGCATCGCTGATTGTAGCGCTTTGAATAATGGTTAAAGGATCTACGATCATCCCGCTTTCGCTACGTTTTACCTTACGCACATGCATGGCTTGTTCAGCAATGGTCATATTTTTATGCAATACACCGATACCGCCTTCCTGAGCAATAGTAATTGCCATTTGGTATTCGGTAACTGTATCCATAGCAGCCGAAACTATTGGAGAATTTACTTTGATGTTTTTAGTAAAATAGCTGGAAATATTTACCTCGCGAGGCAATACTTCAGAATAAGCCGGAACTAATAAAACATCATCATACGTTAAACCTTCGGGAGCAAATTTGTTTGCTAAAAACGATGAAGCCATAAGATTGAATTTTGGTATTAAAATTCGGGCAAAGTTAACAAAAATAACCTATTTATAAAATCTAAATTTTAATTTATGACTTTACTTACCACTTCCACGCCTTTACCGTGTAATTCATACAATCTAAGGCCAATTACCTCAATATCAATATTCTGATTTTTGTGATTATAAATGTAAAAACTCATATTTTTTAACTTTTTATCTAACGGACCGCTACACAAACCATAAGTATGGACCTTACCTTCTTCCCATTTATAATGCAACCAATTTAAAGGAATGCGCTTATAATAATAATGTCCTTCTTCTTCCGTATCAATTTGCATTACTAACCAGGAGCGATTAGGCACATCTTTATTAACGACTTTAAAATCAAATTCAACCATGATAGGTTTATGATTAGCGATAATGGTATCCTGATACTTTTTATAAATATCATAAAACTCATTGGTTCCCTGTGCTTTAATATCCAGTTTAAGATCAAGAGTTAACTTTCTGGTAATTGGGAAACGACGTTTTAGTAACACAAAATTCCAATCAGGCTCTGTCATTACTTCGTCGTAATAGTTTTGATAATATCCTTTTTCGTTTTTTAAAGCCAAGGCATAATCCGCATTCATGTGTAGAAAGTCGGAATCATCCATTAAATTTAACTCGCCATTATGATGATAATTATCAAAGGCATAAAACAATTCGCGCACCCGATGTCCGGAAATTGTGATCTTTTCTTTGTGTTGTTTTTGCTCATTCGCTAAGTAATCATAAAACGAAGGAGGAATGGTTTCATAATTTACCAAAGAATGTTTTCTGAAATTTAAAGCCATACTAAAATGAGCTACAAACAAGATCAACACACCCACAGCAATGCTATGATTCAAGTTAAAGGAAAACTCATCCAATACAAAAGTCAGAGCGATCACAAAAAATACATAGAAAAATAAACCGGTTCTATCTTCCGGATAATTGACTCCCATTAATTTTTTAAGGGCATAAAACCCAATAATCAAAGATGCCAATACCGCAATAAATACGACAGAATTAACTTGTGTCAGTTTTTTTAAATTGAACTTTGCTTTCAATGCCCAATAAGCGGCTAACAACATACTAATAATTAAAACAGCGCTTCCAGAAATAGCGATCCATTGATTGTTGTAACCACTCAATAATCGTGTAAGAGATAAATAAGTTGTTTTGTAATAACTCAAGCCATCTCCATAGTACAAAGCATTATTCTCTTGTAAGAAAAAAGAATATTTGATCCAATAATATAACAAGCCAACATTAATCAAATGCAATAAAATGGTTTTGCAATTCAGTTGTTTGTAGAACAATTGTGCCAATCCAATAACAGCCAATAATGGTAAAATAACCATGATCAAAATTAAATTACTGGAAATAGCTAACTGAAAAGAAAGAAGAAATAAAATAAATTCTTTAACAGAAAATGTTTTGATATACGAAGAAAAATAACTGATGCTAAAGACCAACAATGCCATAGATAAGCCATAACCACGGCAAGTGCTAAAAAACGTATGAAAATGAAAGGAAAGTAATAAGCCACCGATCAATACTACTTTTGCGGATGGTGTTTTTAATTCCTTAAACAAACGCCAGGCACCAAACACCAATACAAGATAAGACAAGGTATTTGGTAAACGAAGGGAGAATAACGAATCACCAAATAACTTAAAACAAATAAAACTTAGTGTACTGTTTAATACATGGTTATTGGCATCAATGTGCGCCATAAACGGCAGGTAATTACCGGTTTGAATGTAGAAATAAAAAGTAGCGACTTCATCGTGATGAAAAGGAACAACGTAGGAACGAATAGCGATAACTACAAACGTTAAAAGACTTACCAACCAAAAGGTTGCATTCAGCCATTTTTGTTGATTTAATGAATTGGTAGTTAACATACCTCAAATTAAAGGTATTTTATGATTCCCACCAACTTTTCTTCGTTCCAACAAAAACACCATCTTCCTGAATAACGATTGGATATGTTTGAACGGAGATAGCCATTCCGGCTGAAGCTTTACCGGTTTCTAAATTAAAAGGATAACGATGCAGAGGACAAACAATTTCGTTGCGTTCATTGCATTCGCCCATACTTAAAGAAGCACCATTATGTGGGCAACGATCATCTATGGCGTATACTTTATCATCATTGCCTTTTACCAAACACACTTTTTTGCCAAACAACTGGATCAATTGGATAGGATGATATTGAAACATGGCATTGAACTCCTCTTTGGACTCCGCAATTTTTTGCCACTTAAAGTTTATCATCTTCCTCTTTTTTGGTTGGAATAAAGGTATAAGTAATGTTGACTTGATTGGGATTTTGTGGTGAATTTTGTTCTTCCTCTTCTTCTTTTAACCTCTGTTGCAATTCCGCTTCTTGTCTTAATTGTTCCTGATAAATTGCTTCCAGATCCAATTCTTCTTCGGGCCATTGATAGGTTTGAGGTTGGGGTCCTTCCTTACGGTAACTATAAGCTACTAAAAGTCCTGAAATAGCGCCAAACAAATGTCCTTCCCACGACATGGTTCTATCTAAAGGAAAAATACCCCAGGTAATACTACCATACATGAAAACGACCATAGCCGAAACTACCATTAGTTGTTTATGCTTACGAAACACTCCGCTAAAAAACAGAAAAGAAGCAAAGCCGTAAATTAAAGTACTGGCGCCAAAATGAAAATAGGGAATTAAATCATTGTTCCTTCCTCCAACCCATAACCAAATACCACTAATAAAATAGATCCATAAGATTACCGGCCAGGCAATGGGTTTATAAAAATAAAAGATCATGGTGCTTAAGAAAAATACGGGTAAACTATTATTAGCTATATGACTCCAATCGCCATGAATGACAGGAGCGAATAATATTCCTTTTAAACCACTCGCCGTTCTGGGACTCACACCCAATTGATACAGATCTAAATGAAAGAAATGATCGGATAAAAAAATACCCCAACACAATACTAAAAATAAGGCAGGGTATTTTATAACGGCCAGTAATTCTTTTAAAGGGAATTTTTTCATAAGAAAATAATTTAACCAATTTGAATTAGTGTTCTCTAAAAATATACCATTACCAAAAAGCATGACAATTGAGGAGTTTTTAGCCAGCCTGTCATAAAACAAATAAAAAAGGAGAACTTTTGTCCTCCTTTTATTAACCATTAGTTTGTTTTACCGGGATATACTTTTAAAGCTTCCTTTAAACAGATCATGGCATTTCTCAGATCCTCTTTATTTAAAACATAAGCTAAACGTACTTCATTGGTTCCTGCTCCTTCTGTAGAATAAAAACCGGTAGCCGGTGCCATCATTACCGTTTGATCATTGAAATTAAATTCTTCCAATAACCACTGACAAAATTTATCTGAATTATCGATTGGTAATTTAGCAATGCAATAAAACGCTCCGCTTGGTTTAGGGCAAAATACCCCATCAATTTTATTTAACTCTTCAATGATAAAATCTCTGCGCGCAATGTATTCCGTTTTCACACCATCAAAATAAGATTGCGGTGTATCTAAAGCGCCCTCTGCTCCTATTTGTCCATAGCTTGGTGGCGATAAACGAGCCTGAGCAAATTTCATAGCTGCTCCCATCACTGCTTTATTTTTACTGATCATAGCGCCAATACGAGCACCACAAGCACTGTAACGTTTAGAAATTGAATCTAATAACACAACGTTATTTTCAATGCCTTCTAAATGCATAACAGAAATATATTCTTTACCGTCATAACAAAATTCACGGTACACTTCATCACTTAATAAAAACAGATCGTATTTTTTTACCAGATCACGTAATGCCATTAACTCCTCTTTGGTATATAAATATCCTGTTGGATTACCCGGATTACAGATCATGATCCCTTTAGTTTTAGGAGTAATCACTTTTTCAAAATCACTAATAGCAGGTAAAGCAAAGCCTGTTTCAATATAACTTCTAACCGGAACAACCGTCACATCAGCGGCTTTAGAAAAACCGTTATAATTAGCATAAAAAGGTTCAGGAATAATTACTTCATCACCTGCATTAAAGCAAGTCATCATGGCAATTTCAATAGCTTCAGAACCACCACAAGTAATGATCACTTCTGTATGATCAATATTGATATTATATGATTGGTAATAACCACATAATTTTTTACGGTAGCTTTCGTTACCTGCACTATGGCTATATTCTAACACTTTTACATCAGCACTTTTAACAGCATTTAAAAAAGATGCAGGAGTTTCAATATCAGGTTGCCCGATATTTAAATGATAGATTTTTGTACCACGTTTTTTAGCTGCTTCAGCAAAAGGAACTAATTTACGAATTGGAGACGATGGCATTTCATGCGCCTTATGGGAAATTTTTGGCATAGCGTTCGGTTATTGATCAGGCAAAAATAAGATTTAAATACGATTTATACGTTAATTTTTTAGAGTTAAAAACTGATAAAAGCATTAAATTTGTTGACGTATGATTCCTAATAAACGCAAAATAATTAACGATCCAATTTATGGTTTCGTTACCCTACCTGATGATCTGGTTCACGATTTAATTAATCACCCTATTTTTCAGCGTTTACGCCGTATTAAACAACTTGGCTTAACTAATTTAGTATACCCAGGCGCTTTACATACCCGTTTCCATCATGCTATTGGTGCCATGCACTTAATGACAGAAGCCTTACTGGTACTTAAATCAAAAGGTATCAAATTCACCGAAGAAGAATCCAGAGCCACCATCATTGCTATTTTATTACATGATATTGGACATGGTCCTTTTTCTCATGCCTTAGAACACACCATTGTAAAAGGCATCAATCACGAAGATATTTCAGCCATGTTAATGGATGAACTGAATAAGAGTTTCAAAGGGAAATTGACTTTAGCTATTAAAATATTTAAAGATGAACATCCAAAAAAATTCCTGCATCAATTGGTATCTAGCCAGTTAGACATGGATAGATTGGATTACCTGAAACGCGATAGTTTTTTCACCGGTGTTTCAGAAGGCGTGATCAGCAGCGACCGCATTATTAAAATGCTGAATGTAGTTAATGGCGAATTAGTAATAGAAGCCAAAGGAATTTATAGTGTTGAGAAATTTTTAATTGCCCGTCGTTTAATGTACTGGCAAGTGTACTTACACAAAACGGTATTAAGTGCTGAAAATCTATTGGTGAAAATTTTAATGCGTGCTAAAGAGTTATCTTTAAATGGCGTTGATCTCTTTGCTACTCCTGCTTTATCTTTATTTTTAAAACACAATTTCAATAAAAAGGATTTTAAAACTAAACCTGAATTAATTGAACAATTTGTGTTATTGGATGATTATGATATCATGGCTTCCGTAAAAGTATGGATGAATCATTCTGATGTAGTATTATCAAGGCTTTGCAAAAACATGATCGATCGTAATTTATTTAAGATCGAATTACAAAACAAAAAAATTGCCATTGATCATAAAAACACGTTATTAGAAAAGGTGATGAAAAAATATAAGTTGACTAAAAAAGAAGCGGGGTATTTTGTGTTTGCCGAAAGTGTTAATAATAGTGCCTACAATTCTCATTTCAAGATCAATATTTTATTCAACGATGGATCTTTGGTTGATGTTGCTAAGGCTTCCGATCAATTGAATATTAAGATGCTCAGTAAAAAAGTTACTAAGTATTTTATTTGTTATCCTAAGGGATTGTAAAACCCTTGTCGGTTCGAGTTGTCACCCTGAGCGGAGTCGAAGGGCGAGAACATCTTTTCTTACTTTCTTTTTTCCTTGACGAAAAAAGAAACAAAAAAGTCAAGCCAAAAAAAATTGCCTCGCTCCTCACGGAATTCTACGGATTTCACGTTCCGTTTCACTACACTAAATCCTTGAATTCTCGTTTCACCCCTCATCAGCTCCAATTTTTGGCAGCCAGCGCTCTGCTTCGAAGAAGAAGTTCTAATCAAAAAAATAACATAAAAAAAGCTGAATCTTTTGATTCAGCTTTAATATTTTAACCAGGCATGCGGTTTATTTGTTTCTCCATACTTTTCAGTTGAGAAACAATTTCTTCAGTTTTAGGTTTTAAATCTTTTGCTTTTTTGAAATGCTGTTTAGCAATTTTGTATTGCATTCGTTGCGCTTCAATATTACATAATTGCAAATGAGCGGCTGCCAAGCTTTCTTTGTCAGGAATACCGGCTTTTACGGCTTCCATTAAGTGTAAACGCGCTTGTTTGGTATTTCCTTTTTTCAATTCGATAAATCCTAATTGCATTAAATTAGAACCTTCCATATCTCCAACGATCTTAGATTTGATCTTTAAGCTTTTGCGAATGTTCGCTTCTGCTTTTTCAAGATCATTACTAGCCATTGATAAATTACTTTGTAAAATATAATAGCCAGAACGAATTGGTTTAAACAACAATCGTGGGAATTTAATTTTATTCATGTATTTCATCGCCAGATCTACATCGCCATCCTGTACAGCTTCTTGTACAATACGCATGGTACCCATCATGAAATATAATACCAAAGAAATGAAAGCAAAAATGTAACACAACCAGGCCGTAACAGCATCCCAATAAATGTGAGATAAAACGCCAATGATCACCAAAGCGATGATAATTTCTAAACGGTGTAAAATGTAAAATCTTAAAAACTTCATATGTATTCTTTATTAAAAACGTAATCTATTAGGGCGTCAAAGATAGTAGTTTTTATGGTTTATAAATGAGTTTTTTACTAAAACAAAAAGCCCCGCAAACGCAGGGCTTTTTTATATGAAAACTAATTTAGATTAATATCTGTAAGCGTCTCCTTTGAAAGGACCTTCTACTTTAACACCAATATAATCAGCTTGTTCTTTATTTAAAGTATCTAATTCAACACCAATTTTACCTAAGTGTAAACGAGCCACTTTCTCATCTAAAATTTTTGGTAACACGTATACTTTTTTCTCATAGGCAGCAGTGTTTGTCCATAATTCTAATTGAGCTAAAGTTTGGTTTGTAAATGAATTACTCATTACAAAACTTGGATGACCTGTAGCGCAACCTAAGTTAACTAAACGACCTTCGGCTAAAACAATGATGTTTTTACCGTTGATTGTGTATTGATCAACTTGTGGTTTGATAGTATCTTTAGTATTACCGTAATTTTTGTTTAACCAAGCCATATCAATTTCTGTATCGAAGTGACCAATGTTACAAACAATAGCACCATGTTTCATTGATTCGAAATGACGACCAACGATAATGTCTTTATTACCAGTAGTAGTTACTAAGATATCTGCAATTTTAGCAGCATTATCCATTTTCATTACCTGGTAACCGTCCATTGCAGCTTGTAAAGCACAAATTGGGTCAATTTCAGTAACAATTACACGCACACCTTGAGATGATAATGATTGTGCTGAACCTTTTCCAACATCACCGTAACCGGCAACAACAGCAATTTTACCAGCCATCATAACATCAGTTGCACGACGAATCGCATCAACTAATGATTCACGACAACCGTATTTGTTATCAAATTTAGATTTAGTAACTGAATCGTTAACGTTGATAGCAGGTAACAATAACGTACCGTTTTTCATACGCTCATACAAACGGTGAACACCAGTTGTCGTTTCTTCAGATAAACCTTTGATACCAGCAGCTAACTCAGGGTATTGATCAAATACCAAGTTTGTTAAATCACCACCGTCATCTAAGATCATATTTAAAGGTTTGCGCTCTTCGCCAAACCATAATGTTTGTTCAATACACCAGTCAAACTCTTCAGCAGTCATACCTTTCCAAGCATACACCTGAATTCCGGCAGCAGCAATTGCAGCAGCAGCATGATCCTGAGTTGAGAAGATATTACAAGAAGACCAAGTAACTTCTGCGCCTAAAGCAGTTAATGTTTCAATTAACACAGCCGTTTGAATGGTCATGTGTAAACAACCTGCAATACGAGCTCCTTTTAATGGCTGAGAAGCACCATATTCAGCACGAAGCGCCATTAATCCTGGCATTTCTTCTTCTGCTAATTTAATTTCTTTGCGACCCCATTCTGCTAATGAGATGTCTTTTACTTTGTACGCTAAGTACTTTCCTGTTGCTACTTCTGACATGTTATTTTGTTAATTAAAATTTTTTATTTCTTATGAATATGCAAAGATAAGACATAAGTTTGTAACACTCAAACAATTATATTGTTTTGTAATTCACTGTGATAGAGGTTATTAACATAAACAAGGGCTTATTTTTCGGGATTTTAAACCTGAATGAGTTCTCTATTGAATATAAGCTCAGTTCTAAAAGAGAAATTGAATCTAAAGGAAAAGAGTTTCTTATCAGATCTCTTTTAAATGATAATGCTGAGGTGTGTTACGATGATAAAGGAAAACCTCATTTAGTAAACGATCCCAGACAGATTTCTATATCCCACTCTCATGATAAATTAGCTGTTATTGTGAATGAGTTTGAACCAACCGGTATTGATATTGAATTAATACGTGATAAGGTTTTAAAAATTAAACATAAATTTTTAACAGAATCAGAATTACTGGAAGCTAATGAGGATGTGGAAAAATTATTGATCTATTGGGCTGCTAAAGAAACATTGTATAAAATTTATGGTTTAAAAGAAGTAGATTTTATTAAAAATTTATTGGTAAAGCCATTTTCAAAACATAACTTGGGAACTATTATTGGCTGTATCAATATGCCTGAATTTAAAGAGTCTTTTGAATTGAATTATCAGATTCTTGAAAATTATGTACTGGTTTATGCTTTAAAAAAATTGTAATTGTTACAAAAAACAAAACATACTAAACTCATTATTTTAATTGATCCGGATAAATACAATCCAGATGTAGTTGATATGGCTAACAACTGCAATGTATCTTATATTTTTGTAGGAGGAAGCGGCCTCAAAAAAAACAATTTTGAGAAAACCATTAAAGCGATTAAAAACAAAACAAACATTCCAGTTATTATTTTTCCGGGAGATGAAACACAAATCTCTAAACATGCCAATGGTCTGTTAATATTATCTCTCCTATCAGGCAGAAACGCCGATTATTTAATAGGCAAACATGTGATCGCTGCCTCAAAAATAAAAGCATCAAACTTAAAGGTGATACCTACCGGTTATATTTTAGTAGATGGCGGAAAAATATCCACCACACAAAAAATAACAAAGACTAAATCCTTATCTAATAAAAAAGAAATTGTGGATACTGCCATTGCCGGTGAATTATTAGGTAAACAACTCATTTATTTAGAAGCTGGCAGTGGTGCAAAGAAAAATTTAAATGCTGCGCTAATCAAAAGCGTCAAAAAAAACATTTCCATTCCTTTAATTGTAGGTGGCGGGATTGATAGTGTTGCTAAAGCAAAATCCGTTTTAACTTCCTACCCAGATTACATTGTTATTGGAAATGCTTTAGAGAAAAATCCAAATTTATTATTCGAATTAAACGCCTTATTTGTATGAAGTTAGTTGTTATTACAGAATCAAAAAAAATTGACAATGAAATTGCTGCTGTCATTCAAATGTTTGAAGCAGGCCTCGAAACCTTACACGTTCGTAAAAACAGAATGTCGACCAAAGAATTGGATGAATATATTAATGAGATTCCTAAACATTTCCATAACCGCATCATTATTCATTCACACCATCGTTTGGCTTTAAAATATGATCTAAAAGGGTTTCATTTTACTGCCACCCATTTAAAACAAAAATTTCGTTTATGGTGGAACACCAAAATGATCTATTTAAGAAAACCACATTTAATAAAAACGATCTCATACAAACGTATTAATGAAGTTTACCTTGATCAAAAAGTAGAAACCGATTATTGTTTTTTAGGCACCATGTTTCATAACATTACCGGCGAGCTATACAGTGGTTTTTATCCGGAAACAGTGGAAGCTGTGATCAAAAAATCGGGCAAAAAAATATATGCCAGAGGTGGTGTTAACGAAAAAAGTGTAGAACTAGCCTATAAACTTGGCTTTCATGGCATTGCATTATATGGTCACTTATGGAAAAGTACGTCGCCTTTTACTAAGTATTTAGAATTTGTAAGGTATTGCAAAGAGAAAAATATTCCTATTGAATAATTTTTTATTAGCAAATAATTAAGATGAGACGTCCAAAACTTTCGAATGAATACCGAAATAAAATTCTTCAACAAATTGATAAGAACAATCAATATGAAGAAAGAAAACGCAAACTTTACAATAAGATTTACAGAAAGAGTTTTATTTTTATTGGAGCCTGGGCAATACGTATAATTTATTTTACTCTTTTCATTGTTGTTGCCCTCACATATCATAATTCTAAAGACTATAGAAAAGAACTACTTTTAGAAAAAAAAGCAGAAACTATAAGCGTTGTTTCTAAACTGGGCTTACAATCTTTAACCACATTATATTTAGAAACAAATGAAGGGGCTTACTCTTCCAATATTGGAGATATATTCTTACCCCCATTAAACAAAAATGATACAATTATTATTGAAAGGAATATTTATAATAAACCAATCTCTTTTTCAAAAGAAGGATGGAATGTGAAATATAACATAGATGCTAATTTTGTATTATACTACATCATTCTTTTCTTAACCTTTATCTCATTCTTTTTCAATAATGGATTAGATCCTTTTACAACCAAAATATTGTATTTGTGCTATGCAATTGATATCATCACTATTGCAATCTTTTTTGCCTTTTAATATTATTTAATAAATTCCATCACACAATTAAAAAATGTTTCCGGTTGTTCGGCATGCACCCAATGGCCGCTATTAGCAATGGTTTTTAATTGATAGTTTGGAAAATGATTTTCTATAGCTGGTAAATCAGAATCCAACACATAATTGGATTTTTCGCCACGAACAAATAAACATGTGACATTACTTGAACCATCAGGAATGGTAACGCCAACATTATCGTATTCTTTGGTAATGGTTTCTAAATTAAAACGCCAGGCCATTTGTTTAGTTTCATCTTCGCGCCAGTAAATATTTTTCAACAAAAATTGTTTGGTGCCAAAATCAGAAATGTATTCGCTTAAAACAGCTTCGGCATCTTTGCGGGTATTGATGTCTGAAAAATCAACAGCGTTTAACGCCTTTAATACCGCATCATGATGTGGTTCATACGCTTTTGGGGCAATATCGGCCACAATGATTTTTTCGGCAATCCCAGAAAATAAAAGTTCAAAAAACATCACGGTTTTTCCACCCATGCTATGTCCTAATAAAATGGGATTGTGTAATTGGTGAGTTTCAATAAACTCTTTCAGATCTTCGGCCATAGCCTGATAAGTCCAAACTGAACTATGTGGCGATAATCCATGGTTTCGCTGATCTATTGTAAATACACGGAATCCACTTTCAGCAAAACGTTTAGCTAAACTGTTCCAATTATCGCTTTGTCCGAATAAGCCATGTAATATAATTAAAGGTTGCCCTGTTCCAAATTCTCTGTATGCTAGTTTCATAATTTAGCTATTAGTTTTTAGAGTTAAGTTGTTGGATATTCAAACAAAAAACTTTCCTCAAACAACCTTGTTTTTAGTCTTCAATTTTTAAAATCAATTTGCGTAATAAATTCATGGCTGCATTAGCCGTCATTTGAATATTGCGCAATCGGTTATCTCCAAACAAAAAATGTTTAGCTATAACTCTATCATGATGAGCAACGGCTATCCAAATTGTACCTACCGGTTTTTCAGGTGTGCCACCAGCCGGGCCTGCAATGCCTGATACTGCAATAGCCACATCTGCTTTAAATACATTGATGGTTTCTTTCACCATAGCAGTCACACATTCCTTACTTACGGCACCATGTTTTTCAAAAACAACATTATCTACTTTTAATAAATTATGTTTAAACTCGTTATGATAAGGCACGGTGCATCCATTGTAATATTCTGAACTTCCGGCAACACTGGTTATTAAATGCGAAATATAACCACCGGTGCAACTTTCTGCCAAAGCTAATTTGAGTTTTTTTTCTTTTAAAAGTTCACCTAATATCTCTTCTAATTTAGGTTGCTCTTTACCGTACTCCTCATAACCATAAATAAATTTTTCGATGGTAGGTTTGATCTTTTCAAGCTCACCGTCAATTTTATTTTTAAGTTCTAGTTCATTAAACCCTTTGCCACTCAATCGTAAGCGTACCATACCGGGTGAAGGTAAATAAGCCAATCCAATTTCTTTTTCTGCTAAAGCATCTTCCCAATCGCTGATCATTTCTGCTAAAATGCTCTCACCTACTCCTTGTGTCAGGATCGTTTTATGATAAATAAATGGTAATTTAAATCGTTTTTTAATTTCCGGGATCACATCATTACTGACCATTGCCTGCATTTCATAAGGTACTCCGGGCATTGATACAAAAATGGTATTATTTTTTTCCATCCACATACCGGGAGCTGTGCCATTTTTGTTTCTGATCACCAAACAACCTTTAGGTACCTCTGCTTGTTTTTTATTGATCTCCGTAACTTCTCTGTTGCGTTTAATAAAAAATGAAGACACATCAATAAGTACATTTTCATCCGTAACAAGCTCTGTTTCAAAAAAATCGCAAAAAGTTTTCTTTGTAATATCATCTTTAGTTGGCCCTAAGCCTCCCGTTATCAAAACAATGTCAGCTCGCTTACTTGCATCATCAAAGGCTTTTAAAATAGCTTCTCTTTCATCTGCCACAGAACTCATGTGAACAACGCTCACTCCAATTATATTTAATTGTTGAGCCATCCAAACAGCATTGGTGTTAGTAATTTGACCTATTAAAATTTCGTTACCAATTGTTAAAAGTTCTGCGTTCATTATAAAGCGGCTTTATATTTGTTTAACTTTAAAAGCGTAAAATTACATTAACTCTAGAGTAAATCGTTATGAAAAAGTATATTTTTATATTAGGAATTTCAACAGTTTTTATAACCGGCTGCGACCCTAAAACAACCCAAGCCATACTTAATAGTACTAACGATATTATCAATTCTGCAGGATCAACTACTCCTAGTTTAACCAACGATGAAGTGATCAAAGGGTTGAAAGAAGCTTTATCTGTAGGCACCAATAACTCAACAGCTTTGACATCAAAATTAGATGGTTTTAATAAAAACCCGTTGATCTTTATTCCCTGGCCAAAAGAAGCGCAGGCCATGAAAGATAAATTGATCCAGTTAGGTTTCCAGCAACAAGTTACTAATTTTGAAACATCATTAAACCGGGCTGCCGAAGAAGCTACTAAAGAAGCGGCTCCTATTTTCATTGATGCTATTTCACAAATGACCATTAGCGATGGTTTTGCTATTTTAAATGGCAATGATACTGCCGCTACCCATTATTTAAGAGAAAAAACGTATAATCCACTAAAAGAAAAATTTTCGCCGGTGGTTTCAAATGCGATCAGTAAAGTAAAAGTGACTTCATATTGGACACCATTAGCAAATACCTATAATTTAATTCCCGGAGTAAAAAAACAAAATCCTGATCTGAATGCTTATGTAACCAATAAAGCCATCAATGGATTAATGACCCTTATTTCGCAAGAAGAAACAAAGATCAGAAAAGACCCTATGGCTCGTGTTACCGATATTTTGAAAAAAGTATTTGGTGCAAAAAAATAAATTATCAATAACTAAAAAAGAAACAACGTATGAACTCAAAATTTTTAATCTCCCTTTCGATTATCTGTGTAGCTTCTCTGGGTAAAGCACAAACTTTAAATGATGTTTGGAACACCTCCAAAGATGCCGCTAAAGATGCTGTGAAAACAGCAAGTACTAATGCTGTAAACTCTGTAACAGGCGTATTGAGTAGCTCTACTACACCAACAACCCCATCATTAACTAATGATGAAGTGATTAAAGGATTAAAAGAAGCGTTAAGTGTAGGGACTAATAACTCATCAGCAATGGCGGCTAAAGCTGACGGCTATTTAAAAAACCCAAAACTATTTATTCCTTGGCCTGCAGAGGCAAAAGACATGCGAGCAAAATTGATCAAAATGGGAATGCAGAAAAAAGTAACAGAGTTCGAGACTTCTTTAAACAGAGCGGCAGAAGAAGCAGCTAAAAAAGCAGCGCCTATCTTTTTAGATGCAATTACCGGAATGAGTATTGGTGATGGTTTTGCTATTTTAAATGGTGCCGATTCAGCAGCTACACATTATTTAAGAGAAAAAACTTTTAGTCCTTTAAAAGCTCAGTTTTTGCCTGTGGTAAAAGAAGCTATTAATAAAGTGAAAGTGACCAGCTATTGGACTCCTTTAGCAACTGCTTACAATAAGTTACCGGGAGTAAAAAAACAAAATCCTGATTTGAATGATTATGTATGTACTAAAGCAGCAAATGGTTTAATGCTTTTGATTTTAGAAGAAGAAGCTAAGATCAGAAAAGACCCTATGGCCCGTGTAACAGATCTTTTAAAAAAGGTATTCGGGTTTAAAAAATAATCGAGCTATCTAATTTTAAAAGCCATCCTCTTATCCGGGATGGCTTTTTTTATAAAATGTAATACAACGTAAAATCTTATAAAATAGTATCTTAAACAGCTTTATTGTGAAAAATAAATAATTCAATAGATAAAGTATTATTATTATGTTTGCTGCTATGCTTTTATCAATTGTTATACCTGCCTACAATGAAGGAAGAACTATTCATTTAATTTTAAATAAAATTAAAGAAGTGCAACTTCCATCAGGAGTTGAGAAAGAAATTATCATAGTAAATGATTGTTCAAAAGATAATACAGAAGAGGCAATTCTATTATATCAATCTCAAAATACCGGTTTTAACATTCAATACAGAAAACACGAAATAAATAAAGGAAAAGGAGCAGCTCTGCACACTGGTATTAAAGAAGCCAGTGGTGACTATATTATCATCCAGGATGCTGATCTGGAATATGATCCGGAGGAATATAACATTTTATTAAAGCCGGTTTTAAACGGCACGGCAGATGTAGTATATGGCAGTAGGTTTATAGGAGGAAAACCACACCGCATTTTATTTTACTGGCACTCTATTGGCAATAAATTTCTGACCAGTCTTTCTAATATGTTCACCAATTTGAATTTAACAGATATGGAAACATGTTATAAATTATTCAGAGCAGATATTATCAAAGGAATAGAACTAAAAGAAAATCGTTTTGGTTTTGAACCTGAGATCACGGCAAAAATTTCCCGAATTCCTAAACTACGTATTTATGAAGTTGGGATCTCCTATTATGGTCGCACCTACGAAGAAGGAAAAAAAATTGGCTGGAAAGACGGATTCAGAGCCATTTACTGTATTTTAAAATACGGTTTATTTAAAATGTAATCCACATGACATTGAAGGAGCGTTACGAAGGCGTAATCAATTATTTTAAGACCAATGTTCCTGTTGCCGAAACAGAACTTAATTATAGCAATCCTTTTGAATTAATTGTAGCTGTTATTTTATCAGCACAATGTACTGACAAACGTATTAATCAGGTTACCCCTAAATTATTTCAGGATTTTCCTACAGCCGAAGCGTTAGCGGCTTCAAATTCCGATACTATTTTCAGTTATATCAGAAGCGTTAGTTACCCTAACAATAAAGCCAAACATTTAGTGAACATGGCTAATATGCTCCTGAAAGATTTTAATGGTATTATTCCAAGTGAAATAGAAGATCTTGTGAAACTACCGGGTGTAGGTAGAAAAACCGCCAATGTGGTAGCCTCAGTTATTTATGAAAAACCGGCTATGGCTGTTGATACGCATGTATTTCGTGTATCGAATAGAATTGGTTTAACTAAAGCCAAAACACCTTTACAAAGCGAACAACAGTTAATTAAACATATTCCTGAAAAATATGTGGCAACGGCTCACCATTGGTTAATTTTACATGGCCGCTATACTTGCCTGGCCCGAACACCAAAATGTGAGATTTGCCCCTTAACAGAATGGTGCAACTATTTTAAAACTACAGTACAAAAAACTAAAACCACTAAAACAATGAGTAAACCAGTTACCAAGGCTTCTAAAGCACCAAAAACAAAAGCAATAACTGAAGAAAAATTTGTAGCTCATACAAGCTCATTGAAAGTTGGTGATAAAGCACCTATATTTTCAGCTAAAGATCAACATGGAAAAACGATTTCATCAAAGGATCTAAAAGGCAAAAGCATCGTATTATATTTTTATCCAAAAGACAGTACGCCAACTTGTACCATTGAAGCCTGCAACTTACGAGATGAATATAAATTATTAGGCAAAAAAAACTTAGTAGTTTTAGGTGTTAGCGCCGACGATGAAAAAATGCACTTAAAATTTGCTACTAAAAATGATCTGCCGTTTTCCTTATTAGCTGATATTGATATGACTATTATTAAAGCCTATGACGTATGGGGCATTAAAAAATTTATGGGTAGAATTTATGATGGCATTATCAGAACAACGTTTGTTATTGATGAAAAAGGCATCATTAAACACATCATTCGGGATGTAAAATCAAAAGAACATGCACAACAAATTTTAGCACTAAGCTAAATCTTTACTAAAAACGGTAATTTATTTTTTAGTAAAGATCCCTAACTCTTCTAACTTCTCAAGATAAACGCGTTTACCTTTATAGATAGCCGTAACGAAAGCATCTTTTTGTCCGGCCATTACAACTTTCTTATTATGATCAAACGCGTCTGATAACGAAGTAAACCCGCCACCAATTGTTATACGGGTAATCCCATCATCTAATAACAGATCTTCTACTTTACCTAAACCTTTTAAATGTGCGTATTTGTAATTTTTAGGGTATTTGTAAGCCGCGATCTGAACTTTAAATATTAATCCTTCTGATGTAATTTCGCCATATTTTAAAGCATATTCCTGAGTTTTTAATTGAGCCGGATTGTTAGGGATAAATGTAAAATCTTCTTTTTTAATAGTAATCGGTTCCATAACAGCAGCTACTACAGAATCTTTTTTTGCTACTACTGCAATAGGTTTTGCGGTATCTTGGACATTGAAGTCAACATCAAATATTTTTTCGTTATAACCTTCTATGCCAACTGTATTGATATCTAACGTTTTTGGAGTGAAGGTTGAATATGTATACGATAATTTGAATTGAGCGCCAACAGGCAATGACACTAAATAATTTCCATCAACTACATTACTTTTAAAGCTTCCGAATTTTTTTCCGTTCATGCTCGTTACTTCTACAGTAACCAAGCCTTCTACCGGCATTGAATTTGATTTCATAGTTCCTTTTACAATATACAAGGATGGTTTTTTTCCAACGTAACCTGGATACACGGAATAAATATCTTTTAAACCATATCCACCGGATTTACCTGAAGCATAGTATCCTTTTTCTCCATTAGCAGAAAGAACATAATAAATATCATCATCGGGCGTATTAATTGGATAACCCAAATTGATCGGCTGACTGAATGTTGAATCTAAAATATTTAAACGTGCCTGAAAAAGATCATATCCCCCCATGCTGTTTTTTCCTTTAGAACTATAAAACAACGTCACTCCATCAGGATGAATGAATGGGGCATCATCATCTAAATTTGTATTGATACTATCTCCTAAATTTATCACATTACCCCAGGTGCTATCCGGTAAAAAAGTAGCGCGATAAATATCTTTACCGCCTAAGCCACCACCTCGTTCGCTACTAAAATATAAGTATTTACCATCAGCTGTCATCGAACAAGATCCTTCCCATGAATAAGAATTAACTTCTCCTTTCAGTTTTTCGGGAATTGTCCACTGGCCATTTACTAATTTACTTAAATAAATATCACCATGGTCATCTCCATTATCTCGGTAAATAAACAGGGTCTGCCCATCTGCACTTAAGGCAATGGCGGCATCATGTGTGTTGGTATTAATAGTAGGAATAGGTGTTGGTTTTGTCCATTCCCCATTTAATTTTTGGGATTGAAAAACATCTTCAAAATAAACGCCGTAAGGATCAGGTAACATCATATCGTTTTGTAACCCACCTACGCTTTGCACTCCACGATATGTGTAGATCATTAGGTTTTCATCGGCAGAAATAACCGGCACATATTCATCATCAATGGTATTGATAATATTTCCTGTATTTACAATTTTTGCTTCGGTTGGATTAGCGTATAATACTTTTCCATTAATACAATACTGTTTCAGTTGTTGAGCCTTAGGTTTAGTTTGAGGTAACGTTTTTTTGTTCGCTAAAAATTTATCTAATAAAACAATTGCTTCATCAAACTTATAATTGTAATGATTTGCGCGAGCAAGGTCATATTCAAGATCTTCTACTTTCTTATTTTTCTCGTAAACTTCATTCAAAAGCTTTAATGCTTCTTCATGCTTATCGCTTCTGTAAAGAGCACATCTTCCGTAGCAATATTTTAAATATTCTTCTTTTGGATGAGCTGTATATAATTTTTCATACATGGGCAATGCCTGCAAATACTTGCCCTCATCTATTAGAAATAACGCATTTTGCATCGTATCATTTTCTGTTTTTCGCCATTTTTTAGTATTGGTAGATTGAGAATAACTACTAAAACTAAATACCAACAACACTATTAGAAAAAGGAACTTGCTTGCCATAATCTTATTTTTTATACAGAATAAATATAATCTTTAATTATTTGTTTTTAAAAATTACAAATAAAATACTAATTTAAAACATCTAAACTACCCATGCCTTCACGTAGAACAACCGGTTCATTACCAGAACAATCGATAACAGTAGAGGCATATAAATTACCAAAACCGCCATCAATTACAATGTCAACTTTATCTTGATATTCCTGATGGATCACTTCGGGATCAGCAAAATATTCTAAAATATCATCGGTTGGATTATGTAAACTTGTCGTAATAATAGGATTTCCCAAAGCTTCAATGATATCATAGCAGATCTTACTATCCGGAACTCTGATCCCAACCGTTTTTTTGTTTTGTTTTAAAAGTTTAGGAACATTTCCATTGGCTTCTAAAATAAACGTATAAGGGCCGGGCAAAGCTTTTTTCATAATTCTAAAAATCGAATTAGGAATAGGAGTTGTAAATTGAGATAAATGGCTCAAATCACTACATACAAACGAAAAATTAGCTTTTTCGGGTTTAATGTTTTTTAAGCGACATAATTTTTCGATCGCTTTTGGTTTAGTAATATCACACCCGATGGAATAAACTGTATCGGTTGGATAAATAATAACACCATCGTTTTTTAAACAATTTATAATAAACTGAATATCCTTTGCTTGGGGGTTATCATTATTTAAACGAATTAACATCTTAGTTCATTTCTTTTAAATTCTTGGCATATAAGCCAACAAACACCACATCAATAATGATCATCAAGGCTATAATTACCATTCCAAAAGTTGCAGAAGCTCCTGTTCCCATCATTTTCATGGATTCTTTTCCGGCAAAAATAAAACCGGCATAAGGTAAAATTTCGGCAATGGCATATAAATAAAAACCATTCTTTTTTAATTTCCACATCATCATAACGCCTAAAAAAGAAAGAAGCGTATAGATAAATCCTAAATAATGGGCAATTTTATTGTAAGTGTTATCTGCCATGGCAATAATTTGGTTTTCCATTTGATCGGCCATTTCGGGGTTAAAGGCACGTACTTGCTCAATATTCTTTTCCATAACTTCCGGCTGACTCTGGTAAATTCCCCATATACCTGATATTACACCTAAAGCACACATGATAAATGATAAGATGCAAAGCACGGTTAATAATTGCGGGCGCTTAGGCTGACCTAAAAAAATTTCGGGATTCATATTATTTTCTTCCATAATTATTGTATTTCTAACAAAAGTAGAATTATTGGTGGTTAAAACAAAAAAGGTCGTTCACTTATCGTGAACGACCTTTTTTTAATATTACTCAGATAGATTAGTGAGTAGCAGCTGAATCTAATGCACCTTGCATTTCAGCAGCTGATTGCTCCATAGCTTTGTTCAATTCATCTTTGAATTGATCGCCATATTGACTGCTAGCTTCTTGGATTTTACCAATACCCATAACTAACATAACAGTTAATACAACAGCAATGATACCTACGATCATACCAGCAATTGCTAATCCTTTTTTTCCACCTGTTTTACCAAGTTTCATCATTCCCATTACGCATAATCCAGTACCAGCTAAAGAAAGTACTAACCAGAAAATACCTAATCCGTAACCACCACCTAAAGCAGCTTGAATTGTAACTGCACCAGCTACGAATACATAAAATACTAATGCTACTAAAGCAATAACGAATCCTGCTACTGCCATTCCTTTACCTTGAGGTGCTGTTGGTTGTGTTGTTTGTTCCATAATTTTTGTTTTTTGTTTTTAGTTTATGTTATAATTACTAACTACAAAAAAAAAACAATTTTCTGATTTTAAGTAAATTTAACATCCTTAGTTATTAACAAACTAACACTTGAAAAGTTGAAATTCGTCGAAATATTAAGTCAATCACTAGAAATTTAATGCTTTCCAAGCCTCATAATTAGTTTGATTACCAGTCACTTGCTTTAATTTTAGGGAATCAAAAAACGTATCTGATTTTTGAGTTTTAACAAGTGTACTATTTTTTAAACATTGACCTGATGAAATTGTTAATTGAACACCTAAACCGTTAAAATAGTTTAGCCATTCGTTAAAATCATTTTTTAGAGTATACCCGTTTACTGCTAAAATCTCGTCGCCAATACTTAAACCGGCATTCCAGGCGGGTGAATAAGGTGCTATTAAAGAAACTTTACGATTATGACCATTATCAATTGTTTTAAAACCAAATAAGGATTCGCTTAACTGAGAACTAGGCTTTTTAATTAATTCCCAACCTAAGTATGTAAAACATTCTAGTAAAGGTGTTTCAAAATTTTCGGTACCATACACATAGTTCTTAAAAAAATCAGCTAAAGAAACGCCTGCTGCTTTCTCGCACAAGGCTACAATATCTTTTTCGGTATAACCTCTTTGTTTTTTCCCAAAGTCATTATACAACTCTCGGCAAACATCTCTCAATCCTTTTTGATTAGCTGTATGTTTCATGATCATCACATCCAACATAAAGGCTATTAAATTTCCTTCGTCGTAAATAGATGTTTTACGATAAGGAGCGCCCGGAACATAGCCATCCAACCAGGTGTCCCAACTCGAATGAGCTACGGATAAATTAAATCGGCCATAATTATGAAAATGTTTAGTTAAACGTTCTTCTAAGGTTTCAAAATATTGTTCTAAAGAAAACACACCACTGGTCAATAACATCACATCGCCATAATAGGTCGTAAAGCCTTCATACACAAAACCTGTACGTGCATAGTTTTCTTTTGCGAAATCGTATGGTAACATTTCCGTTGGTCGGATGTATTTGATATTCCAGGTATGAAATAACTCGTGCGACGAAACACCCAATAGATCTTCATACACTTTTCCTCCATTTAAGGCATAACCAGGCCCAAGAGCAATGACTGTCGATTTTTGATGCTCTACGCCATGGTAAAATTTAAAAGGCACTACCTGAAACAAATAATGATATTCATCAACCGGAAAACCTCCCCAAAAATTCAATTGAGCTTTGGTGAACTTGATAAAATCTGTTTTTATTTTTTCGAAATCAGGTTTACACTCTCCATTAAAATGTAACCAAAATTTAATACCATCTAATTCAAAAAAATCAGATTGAAGAGATGCACTGGCAATAAAAGGACTATCCGCCAATTTATCATAGGAGCGGGCCATCATCGTTTTTTCATTCACTTTTAATGAGCCGGCTATTTTATAATTATCCGGAATATCCAGTTCAATAACATGCTGTTCATGCATTCTGGTTGGAACATACATACACAAATGAACCGGATTTACATAAATTTGGGTTTCATCGGCATAACAATTCCCTGCGTTGATCTCGCTGGTATGATAGCTATACGTTACTTTGATTTTTTTAGATTGATTGGTCTCAATTATCCACAGATCTTTAGTTGTTTTAGAATAATTTAAAGGATTTCCATTTTCATCAAAAGCATCTACACGTTTAATATTCTTAGCAAAATTACCCAATTCATACCTTCCGGGGCGCCATGCCGGTAACTGCAATTCAATAGAATTTGTTGTAATGGCATCAATGGTCAGGTCAACATAAATGTAGTGTGAAGCTGGATTTTTAAGATAAATTTTATAGTGTATCATGTGTTAAAATTATAGTAAACCTTTACTAAAAACAAATTATATTTACAGGAATATATGAAGCTGATCGGTTTACTTGTTTTTCTTTCTATTGCTTGCTATTCGCAGGTAGAAGATTCGGTATTGTATCAGGTAATGAACATCCCAAACGATACAGAACGCGTCAACCAACTTTATAAAACCGGTTTTGATTTACGTAACTCCAACCCTCAATTAGCTTATCAATATGCTAAAGCTTGCGAACAAGAAGGATTGCAATGTAACAGTCCAAAACATTTAGCTAAAAGTTATAATTTATTAGGAGTCTTATTTTACAAAAAAAACAATTTCAATAAAGCTATTGATTATCAAAAAAAAGCGCTTCGCTTAAATCAATTGGCCAATAACACCATTGGAATTGCTATTAACCAAACTAATTTAGGGAATATCTACACCGACATTAATTTATTTCAACAAGCTGAAATGGCTTATTTACAAGCTTTAAAAGCTTATAATGAATTAGGTAACACTAATCAACTCACACGTTGTTTAATTAATTTAGGTGTATTAAAATTCAATCAAAAGTCGTATGATCCTGCCATCAGACAATTTAAGGAAGCCTTGGTTTATGCTGAAGAGATTAACGATTATGATCTCATAGCAAATTGCAATAATAACATTGGAGCTATACTAATGGTTCAAAATAAACTGGATAGTGCACTTATTTATTTAGAAGATGGTTTAAAGATCATTCAATTAACTGATAACGAATTTGAACAAGCGGATTATTATAACAACATAGCAAACGTATATATCAAAAAACAAGAGTTTGAAACAGCAACGCATTATATTGCTTTAACTGACAGCATTTGTAAAAAATATGATTATAGCGAAGCACTCATTGAACTCTTACATACAAGATCATTATTTTACGAAGCTCAAAAAAATTATGAGCAAGCGTATTATTGGGTAAAACAACATCAGCAATTAAAAGACAGTTTACAGAAAATAGACAAAGCAACTGTAGATCTTGATTTTACAGATAATTATACTGTTACGGGTACGAATAAACATCCTGAAAACTTAAATAATCAATGGCTATTGATCACCTTAACTTTATTAGTCATAGGAATTCCTTTATTTTTAATTCGATATAAGCGATGAGTAAAAAAGAAAAAAACAGAATAAATGTTGTGTATTCTACCAATCCAAATTTTAGTTTTCAAAACGAAGAGGAAACAACGCACGAAACATTACCACCACAACAACAAAATTTAAAATTATATTTAGATAGAATTGGTGGTGGAAAATTAGTAACTCGCATTAGTGGTTTTGTTGGAACAGAAGCCGATTTAAATGACCTGACCAAAACATTGAAACAAAAATGTGGCGTTGGTGGCAACTCAAAAAATGGTGAAATTTTGATACAAGGAGATAACCGTGATAAACTATTAGACCTATTGACCAAAGCCAACTACAAAGCCAAGAAAGCTGGTGGTTAAAATTTTCTGTATTTTTTTGAAAATAACGAATTATACCATAAAAATACCGATATTAGAAACTCTAAAACTAAACCACTATGAATGCTTTTATTGAACTTTTAAAAATTATAATTCCAGCCGGAGCAGTATTTGCAGCTGCCTATTTTTTAGTAAAACGTTTTTTAGATAATGACCAAAAAAGACGTGAACATGAATTGAAAAAAAATTCTCAGGGAACAATTACTCCATTAAAAATTCAAGCTTACGAGCGTATCGTTATTTTTTTAGAACGTATCAATCCAAATAGTTTAGTTATTCGTGTTAATAAAAATGGCATGAATGCGCGACAATTACATTTAGAGTTAGTGGCGGCTATTAAAACAGAGTACGAACATAATTTATCTCAGCAAATATACATGAGCGCTGGTGCCTGGGAATTAGTGAAAACTGCCAAAGAAGAAATCATTAAGCTGGTTAATGTATCTTCATCAAAAGTAGTAAGCGATGCGCCAAGCTCAGAATTGGCAATCACTGTTTTGAACATTACTTCAAGTCTTGAAAAAAAATTACCAAATGAAGTAGCTTTAGATTATATCAAAAGAGAGGTTGCTCAAACATTTTAAAAAATTCTGAATAATAAATTTTGAATAAAAATTATTAAATCCTAATGCAAAAACTTTTTACCGAATTTAATTCAACTACCGCCGCTCAATGGAAAGACCAATTGGTGAAGGATTTGAAAGGTGTTGATTTTAACCAACTGATATGGCATACCGATAATGGATTTGACGTGAATCCATTTTATACCAAAGAAGATCTACAAACCCAACCAACTCCTTTATTTTCTCACAGCGATTGGAATATTGGATTTACCATCAATGTAAGCGACGAAAAAACAGCCAACCAAATAGCGTTAGAAGCTTTGAATGGTGGTGTTTCTTGTTTAGCGTTTTGTTTGAGTGGTAACAAAGACCTATCTGTTTTATTGAAAGACGTACAGATTGAATACATAGCAACACAGTTTCTTTTAAATGATAATATTGACACCTTCAATAAGAATTTAGAGGCAATAATTTCTGAACGAAAAATTGATTCTTCTAAACTAGACCTAGCCATTAACTATGATGTTCTTGCTCATTTAGCTGAACATGGTAATTGGTTAGCAAACAAAGAATCTGATCTGGCTGATGTTACAAAAATTTCTAATTTCTCTTTCAACACTTACAAATTAGTAGTTGATGCCTCTCTTTATCAAAACTCAGGTGCTAACCAGGTAACAGAGTTAGCTTTGATCTTAAGCCATTATAACGAATACCTGAATTACCTGAACGAAACAAAATTTGATTTTTCTAAATTAAAAAACGGAGTTCAAATCAATGTTTCTGTTGGTGCAGACTTTTTTGGGGAAATAGCCAAACTACGAGCATTAAGAAAATTAATTGCCCTAATTAATTCAACTTACAATATCAACGTACCGTTATTTATTTCCTGTACAACCTCTCAATTAACATTAGCAGCGAAAGATGTACATACTAATTTATTGCGTAGCACCACTCAGGCAATGAGTGCTGTTATTGGCGGTTGCAGTAGTTTATACGTTACTCAATTTGATGAGTTGCTTGATGCCAAAGACCGAAACTTATCGGTACGTATGGCTCGTAACCAACAAATTATTTTAAAAGAAGAAAGCTATTTAAATAAAGCTTCTGACATTGGGGCAGGCTCTTATTACATCGAAAACTTAACTGAACAATTAGCAACCAACGCATTTGAATTATTTAAAACATGGGAAGCTAAAGGTGGTTTTATTGCTTGCTTAGAAAAAGGAATTCTTCAGAACGAAGTGAACCAACAAGCTAAGTTATTAAAAGAAAAAACGGCTTCAGGTGAGATCGTGATTATTGGTGTGAATAAATACATCAATCCAAAAGATCAATCTTCTGCCGCTAAACCAAATCAGGAAAGCTCTGCTAAAAAATTATTTGAACCGATCAAAGCCATTCATTTAGCTGAAACTTTTGTAACGGAACAATCACCTGTTAAATAAAACAACATGCGTAAAGATTTTTCAAATATAAAATATATACCAACTACGAAAAATGATGTCGTTGCGAATACGACTGAAACATTTTTAACTCCCGAACAGATCGAAGTTAAATCAACCTATACCGCCAACGATACCAAAAATTTCGAACACTTGAATTTTGGTGCCGGTATGGCTCCCTATTTACGTGGACCATACACCAGTATGTATGTTCAAAATCCATGGACGATCCGTCAGTATGCAGGTTTTAGTACAGCTGAAGAAAGTAACGCATTTTACCGTCGTAACTTAGCCGCCGGTCAAAAAGGTTTATCAGTAGCCTTTGATCTAGCAACACACCGTGGTTACGATAGTGATCATGAACGCGTGGTTGGAGATGTTGGTAAAGCCGGGGTTGCCATTGATTCCATTTTAGATATGAAAGTGTTATTCGATCAGATTCCACTCGATCAAATGAGTGTGAGTATGACCATGAATGGTGCTGTGTTACCCATCTTAGCATTTTATATTGTTGCTGCCGAAGAACAAGGTGTTTCGATGGATAAACTAAGTGGTACAATTCAAAATGATATTTTAAAAGAGTTCATGGTGCGTAACACATACATTTACCCACCGGAGCATTCAATGAAAATTATTGCAGATATTTTTGAATTCACCTCTCAAAAAATGCCGAAGTTCAATTCTATTTCTATCAGTGGTTACCACATGCAGGAAGCCGGTGCTACGGCCGATATTGAATTAGCTTATACATTAGCAGATGGCTTGGAATATATCCGTACAGGAATTAAAGCAGGGTTGAACATTGATGACTTCGCCCCTCGCCTCTCTTTCTTTTGGGCCATTGGCATGAATCATTTTATGGAAATTGCCAAGATGCGTGCTGCGCGTATGCTATGGGCTAAAATGGTAAAAGAGTTTCATCCTAAAAAAGAAAAAAGTATGGCTCTGCGTACGCATTGCCAAACAAGTGGTTGGAGTTTAACAGAACAAGATCCATTCAACAATGTCACTCGCACTTGTGTTGAAGCATTAGCTGCTGCTATGGGGCACACACAAAGTTTACATACCAATGCCTTGGATGAAGCCATTGCTTTACCAACTGATTTTAGTGCACGTATTGCCCGTAATACTCAAATTTATTTACAGCAAGAAACCAATATTTGTAAAGTAGTTGATCCTTGGGCTGGTTCCTATTATGTAGAAACATTAACTCACGAATTGACTCACAAAGCATGGGCCTTGATCGAAGAAGTTGAAAAGCTTGGCGGTATGGCTAAAGCTATTGAAACCGGGATTCCAAAAATGCGAATTGAAGAAGCCGCTGCCCGTAAACAAGCACGTATTGATAGCGGCAAAGATGTGATCGTTGGGGTAAACCAATACCAAACCGATGAAAAAACACACATCGAAATTTTAGATGTAGATAACGCTAAAGTAAGAACGCAACAATTAGAACGCTTAGCAAAATTAAAAGCAGAACGCGATCCTAAACAAGTGGAAGACGCTTTGAATGCTTTAACTGAATCTGCTAAAAACGGAAAAGGTAATTTATTAGAACTGGCTATTAATGCGGCTCGCGTACGATGCTCTTTAGGAGAAATATCTTCTGCCTTAGAAAAAGTATTTGGTCGTTACAAAGCTAACATCCGTAGTATTGCCGGTGTATATAGTAAAGAAATTAGTATGGATAAACACTTTTTAAAAGCAAAAGAATTAGCCGATAAATTTGCTGAACTGGATGGTCGTCGTCCACGTATCATGATCGCTAAAATGGGTCAGGATGGGCACGACAGAGGTGCTAAAGTAATTTCTACAAGTTTTGCCGATATGGGCTTTGACGTGGATATTGGCCCGTTATTTCAAACGCCTGCAGAAGCCGCTAAACAAGCTGTTGAAAATGACGTGCATGTTTTAGGTGTATCTTCTTTAGCCGCAGGCCATAAAACCTTAATTCCTCAAGTGATTGACGAATTAAAAAAATACGGCAGAGAAGACATCATGGTGATTGCCGGAGGCGTAATTCCACAACAGGATTATGATTTCCTATACAAAGCAGGTGTATCGGGCGTATTTGGACCCGGAACCATCATTAGTATTTCAGCCATTGATATTTTAGAAAAACTGATCGAGAAAATTAAATAAATTAAATTTAATAAATGACCGTAAATCGAAAGTTAAACTTTCGATTTACGGTCATTTTTATTTTATTAATTTCGGTAATAATTTATTTAAAAACTCGTGTAAACCACAAACAGTAACGTTTTCATTAAGTTGATACGTTACTTGTTGGTAAGGAGTAATTACAAAACCTTTGTTGCACTTTAAATCAGCTATCGATTCATAATAGCCTCTTGATAAAGTAGGGTTATTGCTTGTTTTAATTTCAAGACATGCAATTGGCCTCAATCCTTTTACCAAAACCAAATCCATTTCGCTGCCGTCCTGGGTTCGGTAATAATAAGGTTTAATGGTATAAGGTAATAACTCAATAATTTGTTCAATCACATAACCTTCCCAGACATTGCCTACATTTGGATTAAACAACAACTCTTTTGACGAATGTATATCTGATAAATAGTGAACCAAGCCGCTATCTCTGATGTATATTTTTGGACTTTTAACGATGCGTTGTTTTGCACTCGAAAAATAAGCCGGTAATTTGCGTAACATAAAAGCACCTTCTAAGTAATCTAAATAACGATTTACCGTTACAGAGCTAACATCCAAGCCCTTTGCAAAGTTTTGAGCATTCCATATACTTCCATGAAAATGGCCTAGCATTTTCCATAATTTAAACATGAGTTCTGCCGAAAATGTGACACCAAATAACGTATTTAAATCCCGTTCGATAAAGGTTCTGAAAAATTGATTCATCCATGCCATTGCTTCTACATCATTTTTACTAAGCCAAGCATCCGGAAAACCACCTCTAAACCAATGCTTATTGATGTCTGATTGCTTTTTATAGACTTCTAAAAGATTAAAAGGACTGACATCCACATAAGCAATGCGGCCAGCCAACGATTCGGAAACCCCTTTAATTAAATGCGGGCTGGCTGAACCTAAAAGTAAAAATTTCCCGGCTTTTTTATTTTTATCTACTAAAGAACGCAGCAACTCAAACAATTCCGGTAAGCGCTGTACTTCGTCAATAATAATGGTTTTAGCCTCTAATGAGGATAAGAAAAACTCAGGATCTTTAAATTTACTTTTATCGGCCGGGCTTTCTAGATCAAAATAATATGTAGCTGCATTTTTCTTTAAATATTGATTTTTTGCCATAGTTGTTTTTCCACATTGCCTTGGCCCAACAATAGCTACAACCGGAAATTGCTTCATGCTACGATTAATTTCGTTTTCTTTCAGTCGATTTATCATAACACAAATGTAATAAAAAATGACCGTAAATCAAATACTTAACTTTAATATTACGGCCATTTTATTTTTAAAGTATTGTTTTTACTAGGTTTGGTAATTTATGTATATTTGTTTTTTACTAAAATCTCGATGTCAAGATCCTTACAAACTATATTGCTCTTAATAGCCAGTAATACTTTTATGACCATTGCCTGGTATGGGCATTTGAAATTTAAAAATATTGGGATGATCGCCGCTATTGCCATTAGCTGGGGGATTGCTTTACTGGAATATAGTTTAATGATCCCGGCAAATAAAATTGGCAGTACTTATACCGGAGGTCCTTTTAATATGTGGCAATTGAAATTAATTCAGGAGGTTGTTTCTATTAGTGTGTTTGTAATCTTTACCTTACTTGTTTTTAAAACAGAAACCTTAAAATGGAATCATATTGTTGGTTTTTTGTTCTTAATTGGTGCGGTGTTTTTCTTTTTTAAAAAGTAAATTTGGCTATTGAAAGAAGTAACACAAATACTCACAGACTTAAAGCGTCGCATTTTTAAACCCGTTTATTTTTTAAGTGGAGAAGAGGCTTATTATATTGACCAGGTAAGCGACTACATTGAAAAAAATGTGCTTGACGAAAGTGAACAGGAATTCAATCAAACTATTTTATACGGAAAAGAAGCGGATATGAATGCGATCATATCGGCAGCTAAACGTTTTCCGATGATGAGCGACTATCAGGTCGTGATTGTAAAAGAAGCTCAGAACTTAAAAGAATTAGGAAAAAGCTCCGGTGGTGGCGATGAAGACGATGATGAAGCTCCTGTAAAAAAATCAGCAGGAGGTGCAGGCAATGCCCTAGCTAATTATTTGCAACATCCACAACCATCAACCATTTTAGTATTTTGTTACAAATACAAAACTCTTGATAAACGCAGTACGACTTACAAATCTTTACAAAAGAATCATGTTTTTTTAGAGACAAAAAAACTATACGATAATCAATTACCGGAGTGGATCACCACGTTTGTTCAGGAGAATAAATTTAAAATTGGCCCGAAAGCCTCATTTTTATTGGCGGAATTTTTAGGAAACGATCTTTCTAAAATCACCAACGAAGTAGGTAAACTGTTTATTAACCTGAAAGAAGGCGAAGAAATTACAGCCGAACTTGTTCAGGATAACATTGGAATGAGTAAAGAATTCAACGTGTTTGAATTACAAGATGCTTTGGCTAAAAAAGATATTTTAAAAGCCAATCGCATCATCAATTATTTTTCAGCTAACGATAAAGATCATCCGGCAGTAATGACCTTAAGTTCCTTATATGGTTATTTTACTAAAATACTTCTATATCATTTTTCTCCCGACAAATCTAAATTCGCCATTGCCCAAGCTTTAGGCGTTAATCCGTTTTTTGTAGACGGTTATACAAAAGCTGCGCAAAACTATGGCACCGCTAAACTCAAGGCTATTTTTGGTTATTTAAAAGAATACGATTTGAAAACCAAAGGCGTGGATAATGCCGGTGTAAATAACGGTGAGTTGATGAAAGAATTAGTGTTTAAGATCTTGCATTAATCCGTCATTACGAGGAGGTACGACGAAGTAATCTCAATTATTTTACATTCTTTATATGAGATTGCTTCTCACGCTAAGGCGCGATCGCAATGACGTCACTTACTTATACAACTCCACCTTCATTTCCATATCGGAAGTAATGGTGAATTTCTTTTCGATGGTGTAAATAGAACCTTTTAAAGTTTTGGAACGCCACTCAATTCTATATTTTCCGGGCTGTAAATAATACGTTTGAGAAGTGCTGTTATTTAAATTACACACCCATTCTAGTTTTGGAGTATCTTTTAAGATACAGCCATCGCCATTGTCCAAAGCCTTTACAGTTAGCATACCGGCATTAGGTATTTCTATGAGTTTAGTTTGAGATTGGGCAACCGCGACGTTATTGATATAAATTCGTGGCAGAGTTAAAATCTCCAGATCATAATTTCCGGTAATGTATTTTTCAGTCGTATTCATTTGCTGCACATTCAATGTTTGCATATTGCTATTGCTTTGACGGACAATGCTTTTAATACGCTCATTAAAATTATAAACTCCCATTGGGCGTTTTAATTCTATAAACCCTTGTGGCGCATCAATGGCAATAATGGTGTGCTTTCCTTGTACCAACTTCACATCTTTACTTTCTCTCGGAGGAATAGTATGTGCAATCACTTTATACGTTGGCAGATCATCAATGTATAAAGTATCAGGGTTTTTGAATTTATTTAAGGTATGAATGTAATTGTAAACATAATTACCGGTAGACTTATTATAAAACGTCATACTCGAATTTGTTTCGGTTGGCATTGATTTTGAATCCAACAAATTAACCTGAGAGGAAGTTTTATTTAATTTTTGTTTTGAAATGATCGCACTGATATCCGTTAATGTACTGGTGTTATCAAAATCATAATAATCGCCCACACACTCAAATGTTTTTATTTGTTCAGGAGATAAACCAATACCAATGATAAAGGGTTTAAAAACAATACCTTTTTCTACTAATTTCAATCGTGCTTTACATGGATCACCGCCACACTCCTCTATTCCATCGGTAATTAAAATGATCATGTTCACCGCTTTGGTATCCGGAAAATCATTGGCCGATTCTGTGATCGAATGTTCTATTGGTGTAATACCTGTTGGTTGAGCTGCTGAAACCTTAGCTTTAATTAAAGCAGAATTATTCTTTCCAAAAGGAACTACCAGTTTCGAATCCTTACAATCTCCGGGAGGATATTTTACCGTATGGCCGTACATACGCAAAGCAAACTGTATGTTTTTTTGTTTACTTAAACTATCAATAAAATTGTAAAACAGTTCTTTAGCACCAACAATACGTGTTTTATTACCATGTTGTGTTTTCATGCTTTTACTGGCATCAAACACAAATAACACCCGGGTAAGAGTTGGTTCAGTTTTTTTAGTTTGCGCTAATGACACAGCCGAAAAAAACAAAGAAAAAAATATAAGTAGAGTAGATCTCATTAAATGTATAATTCCAAAATTAATGGAGGTTACGCCAATAAATTGATTGAAATCCGAAACTTATTAAAAATGAATTGCTAAGAATTATTTAACCAGTGTTAAATGACCTTTCAATTGAATGTATTCGCCACGGGCATTTTTATATTCAACCACATACACATACACTTCATCGGTAGCGTTATCGCCTGTCCAGCCTTCGGTATCGCTATTTGTTTGAAATACTTTAGTTCCCCAACGATTAAATACCATCACCTTATAATCTGTCTTTTCTACATATTGAGCCATAGGCAACCAAATATTGTTTCTACCCTTTGGAGCAAATGCATTAGGCACATAAACCGTTACTTCCACATAAGCATCGGCGGTATTTGATTTTGCCACATCCTTAAACCCATAAATATTTCCGGCACCTTCAACCGCTTCTACATAATAAGAAAACTTACCTTGCTCGCTCACAAATTCTTCTACATTATCAACGTAACTTTTTGTTCCTGCCGATACATTATCAATTGGCACCGGATCAAAAACACCATTCACAGCTCTATAAATATTATATGAATCTACGTTTCCTGACCAGGAAGAATAATCGTCCCAACTTAAACTATTATAAAATAATTGTTCAGTATCATGAGTCACACTTAATACAATTGATTTGGATGTATTACTTATCATTCCGGGGTTACCACAACTATCCAACAGTTGTATTTTGTAATAGTAATTTTTCTCTGATGATTTCACATCACTATCTACAATACTTTCAATAAAATTAGAGACAGAATAATTGATCTTCAATTGATTGAAAATGATCCCATCTTCTGATTTAAAAATAATAGCACCCAAATATGGTTTTAACGTATCAACCGCATAAGTCACAACAATATTTTGATCAGAATTAACGCTCACCGATTTTAAATACACATATGAAGGTCCGGATGGCGCATTGGCAATAATGCAACTTTGATTAGAATTAGCGCTAATTGAACGATCTGTGTTTCGAACTTTCACAACATAACAATAACTATCACCGGGATTTAATTGTGTATGCGTAAAACTTGTACCAGTGGCAGTTCCCACTAAAGCAATCGCTCCTCCATTAATAGAGCAATAAATATCATACAATAAAATACCTTTAGGTAAATTCACATAAGATGTCCAGGTTAAGTCCACACTTCTGGAACACAACTTATATTTAGTAGTCAAAAAAATTGTTTTCTGTGCTTGAGCACTTCCCAACAAGCCAATATTTCGGCAACTGTCTAAAGCAGAAATACAAAAATTAATAGAGCCGGAAGTAGCGTCAGAACCGATATAAGTATAAGATGTATTGTTGTGACCAAAAACACTATCAATCACTAACCATATTCCACCGGTTGTTTCTTTATAAATATAATACATAGAAGCATCTGTAGAAGGTGATGGTTCCCAACCCAGAGTAACAGATCCATTAGTATTAACTGAAACTGAATCTAAAGGCGGTAAAGCGGGGCCTAATTTATCCTGAAAAAAACTTCCTGTAACATTTGATTCAGACACACAACCTGATGCATCTGCGATCTGAACTTTATAATTATAAAATACACTGCAAAGCATAACGGTATCTCTGTAATTTCTTGTACTTCCCGTATAAATTGGAGTAAATGCGCCCGGAGGTGATTGTCTGGATAAAGTATACGTACTTGATGAACTAAGTAATAAAGGTGTGTGAATGGCATTCCAATTTAAAGCAGCCACGCCAACCGGCAGATTAACCAAATTTAAAAAAAGAGAGCGTACCGTATCTGAAGGTGTTGAATTGTTGGTGCCATTACTTACCGTAACCACATAATAATATTGTGATTGAAAATTGCCATTAGACCCAACATGTACGTAGGATGTTTGATTATAAGTATTAACATTTCCTAATAAAGTATAAGGCCCCGCTTGATTAGAAGAATTATAAACTTCGTAGCGGGTGAAAATTGCCGTTGGATCAGCCGGTATTACCCAGGATAAAGTCATATCTCCGGTAGCCGAATTTAAGGACACACATCTCAACGAAGGCGCATTCAATTGAGCCTGAGCCAATTGAAACGATAACACTCCTAAAATGAGAATAAGATATACCCTTATTTTTTTCAAATTACTAAATACTTGTTTTTCAACTACAAAGAAACGAAAATAAGCCCGGTTTATTGCCTAAAAAACTGTAAAAACTATTAAATGAAGTAGATTAATGAGCAGGTAATATAAAAACGGTATTTTTGTACCGTCTTAAACTAAAAATTATGCAACAAGCTTATATTATTAACGGTGTTCGAACTGCTATCGGAAATTTTGGAGGAACTTTATCAACTGTAAGAACAGATGATTTAGCAACCATTGTTTTAAAAGAATTGATGAAAAAAAATCCATCGGTAGATTGGACCAAAGTTGGTGATGTAATTATGGGTTGTGCTAACCAGGCCGGAGAAGATAACCGCAACGTAGCTCGTATGGCTTCGTTAATGGCAGGTTTGCCAATTACAGTTCCTGGACAAACCGTTAATCGTTTATGTGCTTCGGGCCTAAGTGCTACAATTGATGCGGCACGTTACATACAAACCGGTGATGCGGAATTAATGATCGCATCGGGTGTTGAGAATATGACACGCGGGCCATGGGTAATGAGTAAAGCCAGTTCAGCATTTGGTCGTGACCAACAGTTGTTTGATACCAGTTTTGGATGGCGTTTTATCAACCCAAAATTAAAAGAACAATATGGTGTGGATGCCATGGGTGAAACTGCTGAAAATGTAGCGGAATTACATAAAATTAATCGCGAAGATCAGGATGCCTTTGCTTTATGGAGTCAACAAAAAGCTGCTAAAGCAATAGCTGCCGGTCGTTTTGAAAAAGAAATTATTGATGTGGAAATTCCACAGAAAAAAGGTGATGCTATCATTTTTAATAAAGATGAATTTGCAAAACCAGGGACTACTTTAGAAGGTTTACAAAAATTAAAAGCCTCTTTTAGAAAAGAAGGAACTGTTACCGCAGGTAATGCTTCGGGCTTAAATGATGGATCGGCTGCTATTTTATTAGCCGGAGAAAATGCCATTAAAACATACAACTTAAAACCATTAGCCCGCATTGTAAGTAGCGCTGTGGTTGGTGTTGAACCACGCATTATGGGTTTAGGTCCTGTTGAAGCAGCTAACCAAGCTATTAAAAAAGCAGGTTTAACCTGGAATGATATTGACTTAATAGAATTGAACGAAGCCTTTGCTGCTCAAGCATTGGGTTGTTTACGCCAATGGAAACTAGATGATAACGATCCTCGTTTAAACCCTAACGGTGGAGCCATTGCTTTAGGCCATCCATTAGGAATGAGCGGTGCCCGTATCATCAACTCCGCAGCTATAGAATTAAACCTTCAAAATAAAAAATACGCTTTGGTAACATTATGTATTGGTGTTGGACAAGGTTATGCTGCCGTGATTGAGAGAGTTTAAATATAATAATATAGACCAACCCTTTGTTCTATAAAAGCAAAATGATTCTAACATCTAAGAAAATTTTAGCCGTAAACTTTACAGTTTCATTTATAACATTTGTTATAATATTTATGTTCAAAGAATATATTTTACAAACTTTATTTAATTTTTTATTTGCTATAAATAAACCTTTAAGTAGTTTAACTATTAACCCACTAGACATAATGATTTTGTCTTTTATTCCAGTTTGGGTTTATCCAATTTATTCAAAAAATAAAAATATTTCTATTCGGCAAATAACGCTGACAAATCTGTCTGCTTTATTATTAATAATCTTAGCCTGCGTAATTGCATTTATTGCTATTGACATATTTGTTAAACCATATACAGTACTAATTCCTGACTATGTTGTTATTATGCCATTTAGTTTTTTTCTAACTTTGGTTTTAATTTCAGGAATGTCGTTAACATTTGCAGTATTTTTCTTACTTAAACTTGCAAGAAAAAACGAACTGTCACCTGAATCCGGGGCTAAGCTTAAAGAATAATTATAAAAATCATTTCTTATTCCTCGGATGATAACTCAAAATGTTTTCTCTTAAAAAGTGTTGGTCTAAGTGTGTGTAAATTTCCGTCGTTGTAATGCTTTCATGCCCCAGCATTTCCTGAACGGCTCTCAGATCGGCACCACCTTCTACTAAATGTGTGGCAAATGAATGACGTAAGGTATGCGGACTCAATGCTTTTTTTATACCGGCTTTTACTGCCAGATCTTTGATGACATAAAACACCATTTGCCGTGTAATAGAAGAACCGCGTTTACTTAAAAAAACCATGTCTTCCTGATTTTTTTTAATAGCAATATGGTTACGATGATTCTCGATATAATTTTTGATCAATTTCATGGCGGTGTTACCAATAGGCACCAATCGTTGCTTATCGCCTTTACCAATGATACTGATGTAACTTTCATTAAAATGCAAATCGCTTAATTTTAAAGAGATCAATTCACTTACACGTAAACCGCAACTGTACATAGTTTCCAACATAGCTACATTGCGTTCACCTTCCGGAGTACTTCGGTCTATTTGCGAAAGCATATTATCAATTTCTTCTACATTTAAAAACACCGGGAGTTTTCGTTTAATACGGGGTGTTTCCAACAACTCCGCCGGATTGATCTGTATCTCATTCTCCAGGATCAGAAACTTAAAAAAATGTTTGATGCCTGAAATGATACGGGATTGGGTGGTTTCGGTAAAATTGAATTCGGCAATGTATTTCAAAAAGGCTTGCAGATCCTGTAACGTAATATCCGAAGGTTTTTTAGATGGAAAAAAAGTCTCTACAAAAATCATTAATTTTTGAATATCGCTTTCGTAAGAAACCACTGAATTTAAGGAAAGTGATTTTTCTACCTGCAGATAATACTTAAAATCATTAATATTTGTTTTCCAAAGTTTCAATAATGTGTAAATTTGATAGAATTAAAAATAAACAACGTGTTAAAGATAGCAATAATCAATGGTCCAAATTTGAATCTTTTAGGAGTCAGAGAAAAAGAAATTTACGGTTCTCAATCTTTTGAAGATTATTTTAAAATACTTCAAACAAAATTTAACAAGGTTGAATTAAGCTACTTTCAAAGCAATGTTGAGGGCGAACTCATCAATAAATTACACGAAATTGGCTTTAACTACGATGGTATTATTTTAAATGCAGGGGCTTATACTCACACATCCATAGCCATAGCCGATGCCGTTGCCGGCATCAAAACACCGGTTGTAGAAGTTCATATTAGTAATATTTTTGCCAGAGAAGACTTCAGACATGTATCTTATTTAGGCAAACATTGTAAAGGAAGTATTTCCGGTTTTGGGTTAAGTGGTTATGATATGGCCATTAACACTTTTGTAAAATAACCTGTTTTTTTTGCACTTAGAGTATGCAGGAAGTAATTGATACACGAACAGCTCAGGTATTCTTATTAAAAGAGAATTTCGTAAAAATGGTGATGAAAGAGGATGCTCTTTTAGAGCTTGAAGATATGATCGAAAACCATAATGCTGAAAATGCACTCACCAATCATAAACCTCATGTTATATTGATCGATACCCGTTCAAACTCTATGAGCTCTGATGAAGCACGAAAATTCTCATCAGGCGATGAACCGACCAAATACCGAATAGCAGTTGCCATACTATTTGACGGACTTTCAGGAAGAATTGTTGCTAATTCCCTGTTAAACATATATCATCCAAAAGTACCCACTCAAAAATTTACGGATGAAAATGAAGCTATTTTATGGCTTGAAAGCATGATGAAATAAAGAGCTTATTTCTATCCCAAGTTAATAACACTTTTCCTTTATTTGCAATATCATTAGTATCTTCGTAAGCGATGATATTAGAACGTTTATCCCTTCTCAATTTTAAAAATTACGACGAAGCTCAACTCGAGTTTTGCCCGAAATTTAATTGCTTTGTAGGTAATAACGGAATGGGCAAAACTAACCTATTAGATGCCATTCATTACATCTCTTTTTGTAAAAGTTTTTTCAATTCAATCGATAGTCAAAACATCAAACACGATCTGCCATTTTTTGCCATTCAAGCCTGGATCAATAAAAATGGGGAAACTCACGAAATTTACTGCGGCGTAAAACGTGGACATAAAAAACAATTCAAACATAACAAAAAAGAATACGAACGTTTATCGGAGCATATTGGATTATATCCATTAGTAATGATCTCACCGTCTGACATTGAGCTAATTTGGGATGGCAGCGAAGTGCGACGCAAATTTATGGACAGCATCATTTCTCAATACGATAAAGTGTATTTAGAAAAATTAATTGCTTACAACCATGTGTTGCAACAACGTAATGCTTTGTTGAAACAGTTTCACGAAAGCAGAAGCTTTGATAGCATGACCTTAGAAATTTGGGATGAGCAATTAGTGATTCATGGCGAAGGTATCGTCAAAACCAGATCAAAATTTCTAGATGAATTTATTCCTTTATTCAATAAAAATTATCAGTTCATTAGCGGTAGTACCGAAACAGTGAGTCTGGATTATGAGAGTGCCTTAAAAGACAAGTCCTACAAAGCTCTGTTATTAGCTAATGTGGGGCGCGACAGAGCCGTACATTATACCACTACAGGGCCTCATCGCGATGATCTGGATTTTAAATTAATGGGGAACAGCCTAAAAAAATTCGCGTCTCAAGGGCAGCAAAAATCCTATTTACTGGCACTTAAGTTGGCACAATTCGAATTTATCAAGAATAAAAAATTAACCAAACCGTTATTGTTATTGGATGATATTTATGATAAATTAGATGCGACCCGATTTAAAAAATTAATTGAATTAGTAAGTGGCGATGATTTCGGACAAGTATTTATTACCGATACTCACCCGGAACGCATACAGGAATTGTTTTTAAAAAATCATAGTCCATATATTATTTACAGTGTTAACAACGGAGAAATACTAGAACATGCGAAAGTCTAATCTCATAAAATTAGGTGATGCCATCTCTCAGATTTTTAAAGAAGAAAAATTAGATGAGAAGTACAGCATCTTTGCCATCAGAAATGGTTGGGAAGGTATTGTTGGACACACTGTTGCCAAGCATACCACACAGATCAATTACGCACAAGGTATTTTGTTTGTTTCCATAGATTCTCCCATTGTAAGAAATGAAGCAACCTATGCCAAAGAAGACATCATTCAGAAAGTAAATAAATTTGTAGGAAGCAGATTGATAAAAGAATTAGTATTAAAGTAAAAAACTGATACAAGATGAATGATAAATGATAAAAGAGTCATCAGTCATTAATCTTATATCATTAATCTAAAAATATAATGAAAGCATTCAACGTACCTGAGTTTTATCGCAGCCCAATCATCAGCAAGATAAAACAGTATCGTAAAATACAAGACCCCCGCAAAAAGGACAACTCGCCTACTCTATTAGATTTTGGTCCGGTTCAGTTTTTAATTGCACGCCATTTTGGTTTTTGTTATGGTGTAGAAAATGCCATTGAAATTTCGTTTAAAGCCTTGGATGAAAATCCGGGTAAACGCATTTTTTTATTGAGTCAGATGATCCATAATCCTGATGTAAACAATGATCTGACGGCAAGAGGCGTACAGTTTTTACAAGACACCAATGGTAAACAATTGATTCCATTTGATGCTGTAACACCTGATGATGTGGTTATCATTCCCGCATTTGGCGCACCTTTAGATATCATTGATATTCTGGAATCTAAAAACATAAAAACAGAATCGTATAATACTACCTGCCCGTTTGTTGAACGCGTTTGGAAAAAATCAGAGAGTATTGGCAAGGATGATTATACCATTATCATTCATGGAAAACACAATCACGAAGAAACCCGCTCTACCTTTTCGCGCAGCGATAAACACAGCAGAGCTATTATTGTCAGAAATATTACCGAAGCCAAATTACTGGGCGAGTATATTCTGGGAACTAAAAGTCCCGAAAATTTTGAAAATGATTTTAAAGGCCGTTATTCTGAGTCTTTAAATTTAATAACAGATCTGCAACGTGTTGGAGTCATCAATCAAACTACCATGTTGGCCAGCGAAACTCAGGAAATTGCCGATTATTTTAAATGGGTGATGATCCAAAAATATGGCGAAGAAAATATTGCCCAACACTTTGCTGATACACGCGATACATTGTGTTACGCTACTAACGAAAATCAAGATGCCACTTATGGTTTATTAGAAACGGAAGCAGATCTGGCCATTGTGGTTGGTGGCTATAACAGTAGCAACACCTCACATTTAGTAGAACTATGTGAACGTAAATTCAAGACCTATTTTATCTCATCTGAAAAAGAAATCATCGATAATAACACCATTCATCATTTTGATTATCACAATAAAAAACATTTAACCAGCACCAATTTTTTACCGGCTAAACATCCATTAAAAATTATTCTAACCAGCGGAGCTTCTTGCCCCGATTCGGTTATAGAAGGAGTGATACACAAGATCAATAGTTTATTTACCAACGTTAGATCAACCGAAGAAGTCATCAAACATTTATCCAATTAACCATGCAATTAAATTTAACAAAACCATTAGCTTTCTTCGATCTTGAAACAACAGGTATAAGTGTTGGTAGCGACAGAATTGTAGAGATCTCCATTATCAGAGTAAACATTGATAACTCTACAGATACCTTAACTAAAAAAGTTAATCCAACCATTCCTATTCCGTTATTTTCATCTAAAATTCATGGAATTTATGATAAAGATGTAGCCGATTGTCAAACGTTTAAAGAGTTAGCGCCGCAGTTTGCGCAGTTTTTAACGAATTGTGATCTGGCCGGATTTAACTCTAATAAATTTGATGTGCCTATTTTAGTGGAAGAATTTTTAAGAGCTGAAATTGATTTTGATCTCAAAAACAGAAAATTAATTGATGTGCAAAATATTTTCCATATGATGGAACCACGCAATTTATCGGCGGCTTATAAATTTTATTGCGATAAAAAATTAGAAAATGCCCACTCTGCCGAAGCTGATACCTTTGCGACTTACGAGATTTTTAAAGCACAATTGGATCGTTATCAAAACACCGAATTAGAAGACGACAAAGGTAATAAATTCAAACCGGTGCAAAACGACATGAGCGTGCTAAGTACCTTAACCGCCAGAAATAAAAATGCTGATTTAGCGGGAAGAATCGTTTTTAATGAAAACGATGTTGAAGTATTTAATTTCGGTAAACACAAAGATAAACCGGTAAAAGAAGTATTTGAAAAAGAACCTTCGTATTACAGTTGGATGATGCAAGGTGATTTTCCTTTATATACCAAAAAGATCATTACTCAAATCCGTTTAAGTATGAAGGCTTCTTCCTAACTTTGTAATAGAATTATGCACGAGTTAGAACCCTTCTATAATTGGCAACATTTGTACATCGCCGCTGAGGATGAAGAATCTCCTTTTTTTGGCAGAGAGTATAGCGAGTTTGAATACAGTAACACCGTTTACAATTATTACATTCATCCACAGTGGGATGATATGGGCAGCGAAACCCTTTATCTGAAAATTTTATTTGTTGATTACGAAGAAAAATACGCCATTATTGAATTGATAGGCGAATGGAACGATGCCATCAATAACGACATCATGCTCTTAAAGCGCGATATCATTGATGAGTTAAGGTTCCATGATATTAATAAATTCATTTTAATTGGAGAGAACGTTTTGAATTTCCATTCATCGGATGATTCTTACTACGAAGAATGGTTTGATGATAATGGTAATGATGGCTGGATCGTATTTATCAATTTCAGAGATCACGTGTTAAAAGAATTCAAACAAGCCAACCTCGATTATTATTTTGTTTCGGATGGAGAGTTGAATGATTTTGAATGGCGCAAATTCTCTCCCGGTCAGGTATTTGGTAATGTTTCCAAGATCATTTCTAAACGGTTATCTTAATCTTACCACAGAGGCTCTGAGACACAGAGAGAAAAAATCTGCGAACATCTGCGTTATCTGCGAGAAATTCTTTGCGACCTCTGCGAGAAATAAACCAAAAAATTTCCTTCAATGTTAATACTTAATTGGTGCAATCCATTTTACAAACTAGTATATTTGATATTGATTAAATGACCACATTTTGGCACAAGAAAAAGATATAAGCACTCTCAGTCCTAAAGAATATATAATCATTAAAGGAGCTCGCATGCACAACCTTAAAGGTATTGATGTGGCCCTGCCCCGTAATAAATTTATTGTCATCACCGGTTTATCAGGTTCAGGAAAATCTTCTCTTGCTTTTGATACCTTGTATGCCGAAGGTCAACGCCGTTATGTAGAAAGTTTATCAGCTTATGCTCGTCAGTTCTTAGGGCGTTTAGAAAAACCAAAGGTAGATTATATCAAAGGAATTTCGCCTGCCATTGCTATCGAACAAAAAGTAATTTCACGTAATCCCCGCAGTACCGTTGGAACCATTACCGAAATTTACGATTACTTAAAATTACTGTATGCTCGTGTGGGCAAGACTTATAGCCCGGTAACAGGCAAACAAGTAAAACGTCATTCGGTTAGTGATGTGGTTGATTTTGTGAATACGTTATCAAACGAAACAAAGTGTTTGATTTTATCCAAACTCATTACACCAAAAGACAGAACACTGGACAAGCATCTGGATCTATTGAATCAGCAAGGGTTTTCAAGGATCTTAGTCAATAATGAGATTGTAAAGATCAGTGATTTTGATGCAAAAAAATCTAAAAAAACAGATCATATTTTTTTATTGATCGATCGTATTGTGGTTGATATTACGGATGAAGATTTTCAAAACCGTGTAGCGGATAGTGTTCAAACAGCCTTTTATGAAGGTGGTGGCGAATGCGATGTGTTTATTGAAACTCAGGATAAAAAATACAATCAACATCATTTTTCAAATTTATTTCAGGCTGATGGCATTTTGTTTGAAGAACCGGATCTGAACTTCTTTAGTTTTAATAATCCTATTGGTGCCTGCAAAACCTGCGAAGGCTTTGGTAGCATTATTGGCATTGACCCTGATCTGGTGATCCCCAACAAAAGTGTGTCGGTATTTGAAAACGCAGTTGCTTGCTGGAATGGAGAAACGATGAGTTCTTACAAAAATCAATTAGTGAAAAATGCTCACAAGTTTGATTTTCCTGTTCACAAGCCAATTGTGCAATTAACTAAAGAACAATACGACCTACTTTGGAAAGGTAACCAACACTTTGAAGGCATTAATGATTTTTTCAAAATGCTCGAAAAAGAAAGCTACAAAATACAATACCGTGTAATGCTTGCACGCTACCGTGGCAAAACGGTTTGTCCGGATTGTCTTGGCACACGCTTGCGTAAAGATGCTAACTACGTAAAGATCGGTGATAAAGGCATTTCTGAATTGGTTCTCTTACCGGTAAATGATCTGAGATTATTTTTCAGAGGTTTAAAATTAGATGACCATGATACGACTATTGCCAAACGTTTATTAATTGAAATTAATAGCCGCTTGCAATTTTTAGTAGATGTTGGTTTAGGTTATTTAAGTTTAAATCGTGTGGCTAATACCTTAAGTGGTGGCGAAAGTCAACGTATTAATTTAGCAACATCCCTTGGAAGTAGTCTGGTTGGAAGTTTATATATTTTAGATGAACCAAGTATTGGTTTACATTCAAGAGATACGGAACGATTGATCGGAGTCTTAAAATCATTGCAACAACAAGGTAACACGGTTATTGTGGTGGAACATGATGAAGAAATTATGTTGGCTGCTGATGAATTAATTGATATTGGTCCGGAAGCCGGCACCAATGGTGGAGAATTGGTATTTCAAGGAACTCACAAAGAATTACTGAAAGATTCAAAAAGTTTTACGGCAAAATATTTAACCAATAAATTAAAAATAGAAGTTCCTAAAACTCGCCGTAAGTGGAAAGAGTTTTTAGAAATTAAAGATGCGACTGAGAACAATTTAAAAAATGTAAGCGTCAAATTTCCTCTTAACACCTTATGTTGTGTAACAGGCGTGAGCGGTTCAGGAAAATCAACCTTAATTAAAAAAGTATTATACCCTAATGTGCGCAAACATTTGGAAGGCTATTTTGCCAATATCAAAAATGATAAATTAACGGGTAGTTTAAAAAGTTTGCAACATGTAGAGTTCATTGATCAAAATCCGATCGGTAAATCATCGCGAAGTAATCCGGTAACTTATACCAAAGCGTATGATGAGATCAGAAATTTATTTTCGGAACAATCCTTAGCTAAAGTTCGCAATTATAAACCATCACATTTTTCGTTTAACGTAGATGGCGGTCGTTGCGAGGTTTGTGAAGGCGAGGGAACCATTACGGTTGAAATGCAATTCATGGCCGATATTCAATTGCCTTGCGAAGCCTGTAACAGCAAACGTTTCAAAGCGGAGACTTTAGAGATCTTATATAAAGGAAAATCCATTTCGGATGTTTTGGAAATGACCATTGATGATGCGGTTATTTATTTTAGCCAGGAAAGTGACAGCCGCTTGTGCAAAAAGATCATTGAACGTTTAAAACCATTACAGGAAGTAGGTTTAGGTTATGTGCAATTAGGTCAATCATCCAGCACTTTAAGCGGTGGCGAAGCGCAACGTATCAAACTGGCCACTTTTTTAATTGGCGGAAGCACCACTACTAAAACCTTATTTATTTTTGATGAACCAACTACAGGCTTGCATTTTCATGATGTGGCTAAATTATTGAGATCCTTTAATGCCTTAATTGAACGTGGCCATTCTATTATCGTGATCGAACATAATTTGGATGTGATCAAATGTGCCGATTGGATCATTGATATTGGCCCTGAAGGTGGCGAAGAAGGCGGTTCTATTGTAGCAGAAGGAACACCTGAAGATGTCGTAAAAAACAAAGCAAGCTATACTGCTAAGTATTTAAAGGAAAAGTTATAAAAAAACTGTCTCAAAGATCAATTTTAATTCAAACTGTTTCTTACAGTGTTAGTAGCCGAATACGTTTCAATAATATCAAAACTAATATCCTCGTTTTTTAATTTTATTTTATTTGCCAGTTTTTCTTTAAGATCACTTGCCGCTAAATTTTCTGACTCAATAATTAATAACCCGGCTGTAACGCACGTAAAAACTATTTTTATGCCTTGCATGTCGTTCAACATTTCACAAACCCTGCAATCTTTATCATCATTATAGTTTTCAAATTTTAAAAAGATACTATTCTTTACATTTTTTTTATCTAAAGTCTGAGACTTACAGATAAAACAGATAACTAAGAAAATGGCGATCAAAACTAATCTGTTGTTTAAGATGCTTTTCATTATTTTTGGATTTATGGGGTGTATTCATATCATTACAAACCGCTTGCCATTATTTCGATGAATTGCATTATTTATTCGACTAAACTAAGTTTAGTTAGATTAAACTGGTAAAATGGGTGTTAAAATGAGTGGGTCTTTCATCTAAATCAATGAATGATTTTAGGTAATTAAAGCTCAACTTTTTGATAAATAAACCTAATACATTGAATTTCAAGGGGAAGCTAATTTTAAGAGGCATTAAAAAAAACCTCAATTATTTAAAAAAATAAGATTACGGCACAGGGCATCGATTTTTCTTTTTCAAAAAGCTTTTAACAATGCTTTCCTGTTCTTAAAATTATCCGCACCTTTGGGCTTTAGAAAACCCTTTCTAAAACTATGCAACTGAAATATCACACCAAGCCAAAGGCAATCCTATTATTAGAAGACGGAAAAGTATTTGAAGGCAAAGCTGCCGGAAAAATTGGAACCACTACCGGAGAAATTTGTTTTAATACCGGTATGACCGGCTATCAGGAAATTTTTACTGATCCATCTTATTTTGGGCAAATTGTGGTAATGAATAATGTTCATGTTGGTAATTACGGTATTGAACCTTCTGAAATTGAAAGCGACAGCATTAAAATTTCGGGAATGGTTTGTAAAAAATTCAATGATGGTTTTTCTCGTAAACGCGCCACACAATCATTAGAAGATTATTTTAAAAATGATGGCATTGTTGCCATCAGCGATGTAGATACGCGTGCTATTGTACGTTACATCAGAGATAAAGGTGCAATGAACTGCATCATTTCTTCTGAAAACACAGATATCGATTCTTTAAAAGCCTTATTAGCCAAAGTGCCTAAAATGGAAGGTTTAGAGTTATCCTCTAAAGTAGCTACAACTACCGCATTTAATTTTGGAAATGAAAGCTCAACGTATAAAGTAGCCGTTATTGATTTTGGTACAAAAACCAACATCTTGCGTTCTTTGGCAGAACGTGATTGCCTCTTAAAAGTATTTCCAATGAAATCAAGCGTTAAAGATATTTTAGACTTTAACCCTGATGGCATTATGTTAACCAATGGTCCCGGCGACCCTGGAGTGATGAAAGAAGAAACTCAATTAATTAAAGAATTGGTTAATACCGGAAAACCTGTTTTTGGAATTTGTTTCGGTCATCAACTATTGGCACAATCACAAGGCATTTCAACTTATAAAATGCATGCCGGCCATCGTGGTATCAACCATCCTGTAAAAAACCTGATTACCGGTAAATCGGAGATCACTTCTCAAAACCATGGTTTCACGATCAGTGCCGAGGATATTGCAAAAAATCCAAACATCGAAATCACACACGTAAACCTTAACGATCATACCATTGAAGGCATTCGTTTAAAAGATAAACCGGCTTTCTCTGTACAATATCATCCTGAATCTTGCCCCGGACCTTACGATTCCCGTTACTTATTTGACGATTTTGTAAGCAACATGAAAGCGTTTAAGAAACAACCTTTAGTGAACGCTTAAGTCGTTTTGATGGGCTTGGGATCGTACCTTAGTCCAATTAAAACCCTCATTCTGAAACTTTAACTGGAAATTTTAGGCTTTTTTATTACCTTTGCGGCAATATGCCAAATTTAGTAGCCATTGTAGGTCGTCCCAATGTTGGGAAATCGACACTTTTTAACCGTTTAACCGAATCCCGTGAAGCCATCGTTGATGATGAACCGGGTGTAACACGTGATAGACACTATGGAAAATCTAACTGGAATGGTGTGGAATTTTCTGTAGTTGATACCGGCGGTTACATCAAAGGTAGCGACGATATTTTTGAAGAAGAGATCCGTAAGCAAGTAAAAATTGCTATGGATGAGTGTAGCTCTATCTTATTTATGGTAGATGTAACAGATGGTGTAACAGAGTTTGATAAAGATGTAGCCAACATTATTCGCCGTAGCAAAAAACCTGTTTTTTTAGTAGTTAATAAAGTAGATAACAGCGAGCGTAATTCTTATGCTTCAGAATTTTATAGTTTAGGTTTAGGCGATCCTTATTGTGTTTCTTCTAACAGCGGAAGCGGAACCGGTGATCTGTTAGATGCCTTGGTAAAATCTTTTCCTGAAGATCTGGGAGCTATTGAAAACAGTGGCTTACCTAGAATTGCCATTGTTGGTCGTCCTAACGTTGGTAAATCATCTTTAACCAATGCCTTATTAGGCGAAGAAAGAAATATTGTAACTGCCATTGCAGGAACAACGCGTGATACCATTCACACCCATTACAATAAATTCGGTCACAATTTTTTATTGATCGATACTGCCGGAATGCGTAAGAAAGCAAAGGTGCACGAAGACATTGAGTTTTATAGTGTGATGCGTACCATCAAAGCTATTGAAACATCTGATGTGTGTGTACTGATGATCGATGCAACTTCGGGTATTGAATCTCAGGATTTGAATATCATTCACCTGATCGGAAAAAACCATAAAGGAATTGTAGTGGTTGTAAATAAATGGGATCTGGTTGAGAACAAAGATACCATGACCACCAAGCACTTTGAAGAACAGATAAGAGCGAGCATGATGCCATTTAAAGATGTTCCTATTATTTTTACTTCGGTAACCGAAAAGCAACGTATCATGAAAGTGATCGAAACGGCCATGGAAGTGTATAAGAACAAATCAACTAAAATACCTACCAGTAAATTAAACGAATACTTTTTACCGTTAATAGAAAACTTCCCGCCTCCGGCAATGAAAGGGAAAATTGTAAAAATTAAATACGTTACTCAAATTAAAGACACTTGCGCCTTTATTTTCTTCTGTAACTCTCCGCAATATTTAACGGATGCTTACAAACGTTTCTTAGAAAATAAATTCCGCGAAGCTTATAATTTCACAGGCGTTCCTCTATCATTTTATTTCAGAGCGAAGTAATTTGTTGTAACGTTTTCATGGATCTGAGTTATAGTTTTAAACCAACTAAAACTCTTGCTATGAAAACCATCCACCTTTTGTATAGCTGTCTCTCACTAGGATGCTATATCACTAGCTTTTCTCAGGAACATATTCCCGGAGTGATGAATCCTCCAAGCAACCCATGTGGTATTTACGATAAAGAAAATATTGGCAATCGCCGGGCTATTCAATACACCAGCTTGCGCGAAGGCGATGTGATGTGGGAGAAACGCATTTGGCGCGATGTGGACATGCGCGAAAAACAAAACCAGCCTCTTTACTATCCATTAGAGTTTAACCCCTGCAGAACCTCTTTATTTCAGGCCTTGACCAGAAACATTTTAAGTGGTAACATCATCGCCTTTGCTGATGAAGATTTTATGATACCACTTGAGTTTGGCGAAGTACATAAACGCTTGGTGAAAATTGATACGGTAGAACAAATTACCTACGACCCTGAAGGTAACGAACACATCACCAGAGTTCCTGTGGTAGATTCTACCAGCATTTACCAACGCGTATTGCGTTACCGTTTAAAAGAAGACTGGTATTTTGACCGACAAAAATCTTCGCTTGAAGTAAGGATCTTTGGCATTGCTGCTTTTGAATACGATGCCGACAAAGAATTATTTAAAGAATTGTTTTGGGTGTATTTTCCATCCTGCCGCCCCTACTTTGCGACTAACGATGTGTACAATTTTAAGAATGATGCCGAGCGACGCAGCCTCGATGATATTTTTTGGAAACGACAATTTGCCAGTGTCATCGTAAAAGAATCGAATGTATATGACCGCTACATTAGCCAATACCAAAATGGCATTGATGCTTTGCTGGAATCAGATAAAATAAAAATGAATCTCTTTAACTGGGAACATGATCTGTGGCATTATTAAACATTTTAAGCTTGGCCATTGTAAGTGACCTTAAATTTTTGCAAATGCATTTGATTTCATTCCGAATGACAGGGAGGTTGTGTTATAAACTGGGTTTTTCTGGGATTTCAACTTTTGAAAATTTCATTAACGCCGCTTTTGCAAATTTATTATCAGGTTCAACAGATAACCAAAATCTTATTTTACCTATAATAGTAAGCTCATAATGTGGATTTTTAATTTTTAATTTTCTAATATGAGAAACGATACCATACTTAATAATGAAATGTATTTCCTGCTTTAATTTTCTTTTATATTCTTTTGGTACTTGCAGCTTTTTGTCTGCAATAGAAATTCCAGTAATTATTCTCTTACCTTGTTCCTGATGTAAAATAGTTTTTTTAGTGTTTACTATAAAGTCGCAACTCTCGATTATTTGATTTATATATTGTATGTATTTTGAGGGTATTTGATCACCTGAAAATGCCAAATCATCTGCATATCGGGTATATTTCAAATCTAGTTTTTTAGCAAAGTTAGTTAATCTATTATCTAATGTTTTTGAAATTATATTGCTAAGAATTGGGCTAGTCGGCGCGCCTTGAGGTAATGCATCCCCTAAGCAACATATAGAAGCTAAATAAAATGACACTTTATTTGAATACCCCAAGGATTTAAACACCATAATTACTTTATTAATTTTAATAGATGGAAAAAAATCTTTTAAATCTATTTTCAGAAAGTGTTTTTGATTTAAATGACAAGCAGCGTTTGTTATTATTGATTTTTTGAAAGTAAAACCTTGTGCCGCAGGATGTATTTCTATCTTTTTAAGAATATTTTGATAAATCCAATTTTGACTATCTAACAAAGCAGGATATGGGGCTGATATTTGTCTAACACCTCCACTCCTTTTAGGTATTTTAAAATCACGATAGTGATTTACATTTGAATTTATTACAGAAGCTAAGTAACGTTGATTTCTGCCTAACAAAAGACACAAATGATTGAAATCAAAAATAATAGGAACATCCTTTTCAACTAATGGAGTTATATATTTTATATAAGTTTCAACTAGTTCGGATTTAAGTCCGGACTTCTCGAAATTACTTTTCCAATATGAAATTACTTTTCTTTTTGTCATAAAAAATGGGAGGCCAAGAACTACTTTCTAAACTTTAGCTCTTTTGGTTAAGACGAATTATTTCGGCGTGCGCGCCAAAATAATTTGGATTTACCAAGAGAGTCCCAGCTTTTCGCTGGGCGAACACTCTTAAATTTTCAAAATTTTTCATTTTGGAAATTTAAGAGTAGAGGTTAAAGTACACCTTAACCTTAGAAGCGACACCGCTTCAAACGTGCTAGTTTCTATTTTGCCTCCCAATATCATACAAATCTATTATTTAATTTATTATTTTAGGTATATAAAATTGGTTTATTTCAATCTTTGGACCTGAAAATTTTTCTTGAATGCCGTCTAATTTATTTGATTTAGCTTTGATTACTTCATAAGTCTTAATTGCATATTCAATCCCTGAAGTTGTTATTGTCAACCTCTCGTCATCAGATTTCACTAATGACATTTTTGTTAAAACTTCAATTGCCAAAAAAAGTTCTTTAGGACTCGAATTATAGCGATTATATAGTGTATATATGTATAACCCTTCCGTTGATTTAAAAAGGTCATTCAACATTAATTTTTGTAAATTATTTAGTCTCATTTTAGTCCTCTCTCAAACCTTGTTATTAATGTATTTCTTGATGTTTGATTTAATAATCTCGGCCACCAAAAAAGTGGAAAAACTGAATTTGGCGTGTTTCCATTACAGCCTTCTAACGAATATAGTGCTTCTGCTTGATTATATCCAAAGGAATATTTTTCTAAATCAAAATCATCAATGTTTTGAGCTAATTTCTCTTCCAATTGCTTCATATTAGATAAAGCGTTTTCTAATTCTTTTTCTTTAAATTTTTCAGTAATACCACGTGTTAATCTTAATGGACAATACACCTCGTAACCTAAATCTTCTATTTTCTGTATACCATATTCCATTCCTGCAATAAAACAAAATTTCAAATCAAATTTACCTTTTATATCATTCTTTAGTTGTTTGACTCTTCCTATAATTGTTTGCCCACTCCCTATAAATTCATCAATGAAAATAATTTGATGTCTTCCTTTTTTATGATTTTTAATTGTTGAACTATAATGATTTACTGGTTTAAAGTTTGGCCAGCCTTGTTTGTAAAGCGGCATTTTAATGTAGTCCAAAATTTTTTGACTACTATCAGCCTCATCATCATAAGTAATTGCTGCTATTTGCGTTGTATCTTCTGAAAATCCAGAGTCGGAAATAATATAATCTGCAATAAGATTCAAAAAATTACTTAATACTTTATTATCTAGAAAATGAAACTCTCCTAATAGATTAATGACAAGGTTTTTATGCTCAGGTGTTTCACATAACATTAACAATTCAAGTAAGCTATCCTCTTTTTCTAAAAGCCAAGGTTGCTTAGAATAAAGACTAAAAACATTTTTCAAGTCGTCTTTTTTTATATACTTTTTCAACTTATTCATATTCTATACCCTAACTTATAACTACTTTATTGGTACATATTTCAAATATAATTGTTTGCATTCATTATCATTCTAAACAAATATAACCTTTTACTATAAAAAAGTCCCAACATCAACATTCGAAAGCGATAAAGGAAAAGGTAATTCACATAAAAAAGTAGAGATCAATGTTATAATAGATTAATAATATTTTTTTTCGAAAATACGTTTGATTTCTACCCACATGGTGCGAGCTTGCTGTTATGGCAAGTGTTTATTTTTTCCTTCGTTTGTTAGTCTGCGGTTTCTTTAATAATTGTTTTGTGAACTTGTCGTCTAGCTGCCGTATATTATTGAAATTGTCTGCGACCGTTGATAAGGCTGTCACATGGTCAAGTTGAATTTGGTCGGTGCTATCAGTGGCTTGGATTTGTCCAACCGCAGTGCTGAAAATATTGATAAGTTCACTTAACTTTGAATCCATTTCTTTACCACGACTCAAACGTACTTCTTCTCTTCTTAGCTGTTCACGTGTATTATTTACTATTTCATTTAAGAGATCTTCTTGTGATCTCGTTGGAACTTTTTTTCCTGAATAAGGTGGACAGTTTGCTAATTTTTGTTCTAATTGAGGCCACCATACCTCATATGTTTCGTCGAGTGTGTCTTTTTTAAGAGCTTGTGATCCTAAAGCATCGTTTATGGAATTTACGATTCGGAAAAGTCCGTCTTTATTTAATTGATTAGCTTGAAATTGTGAAAGTGGCCCAATTATTTCTGACGGATTCATTTCATAAAGTAGTGGGCAAACGAAAGTCTGTGCTATTGTTTTAGATAATGCACCTGATTCAAACATTATCCAAGGATTATTTTGATTTTCTGGTGTCAAGCAGATGATGCCGAATTTTGATGCTGCTAAGTGAGTCATTATTTCAGGTGACCACCTCCCACCAGATTTAATATCTTCTTTTGACATCCAAGGTTCGATTACCTGTATAACATTTGGCAACCAATTTCGCAGAGTCTCTGCAATAAATTTACTTCTTTCTTCAGACCAGCTTAAAAATATTTTCATGTTTGTTGTCTTTGTTTAACATTGGCCATAACTACCTGCTATGCACCATAAACAAATAATTACAAAATTTACAATCACTTTATTTGCAAGCAAAATACAATTTATATACATCCAAAAAATCCAATCTTAATAACTATTAACATCGCTAAGTATTTATACTTAGTTTTATTTGTTAAAATATAAATTGGGTAATGGAAGTGTTCTCGACAGGCTCGAACTGACAAACGCTATGATGACTCCCGATAGCTATCGGGACGAACTGACATAAACAAAAAAGGTTCAGCGATTGCTGAACCTTTTTTATGAAACTTATTTTTTATTTTCTATCCAATTTTTGGCATTAACAAAAGCTTCTAACCAAGGCGTTACCTCATTTGTTTGATCAGGGTAATTAGCCCAGTTCCAAGGGAAGGTAGAACGCTCAATGTGAGGCATGGTTACTAAATGTCTTCCTGTTGCATCGCACATCATGGCTGTGTTAAAGTCAGAGCCATTTGGATTGGCCGGATAACCCTCGTAAGCATATTTAGCCACAATGTTATACTTGTCTTCGCTGTATGGCAATTTAAACTTCCCTTCACCATGCGAGATCCAAACACCTAAGGTGGCGCCTTCTAAACTAGATAACATCACCGAATTGTTTTTTTGAACTTTCACCGATGTAAATCCACTCTCATGTTTATGAGACGTATTATGTTGCATTTTTCCGTGAACTTCATGTTCAGGATTTACCATTTCTAATTCCATCAACAACTGGCAACCGTTACAAATACCTACTGATAAGGTATCTTCACGCTTGAAGAAATTTTTCAATGCCGTGTTTGCTTTCTCATTATACATAAATGCACCGGCCCAACCTTTTGCAGAACCTAATACATCAGAGTTAGAGAACCCTCCTACTGCACCAATAAACTGAATATCTTCCAACGTTTCTCTTCCTGTAATTAGATCGGTCATGTGCACATCCTTCACATCAAAACCTGCTAAGAACATGGCATTAGCCATTTCACGCTCTGAGTTAGATCCTTTCTCACGAATGATGGCTGCTTTAGGGCGCTTATTCTCCCCTTCGACTCCGCTCAGGGTGACAGGTAATTTACCTGTGAAGTGAGTTGGGAATGTAAATTGTAAAGGTTGGTTTTTGTAATTCGTATAACGTTCTTGCGCCATCCCGTTCTTCGATTGTTTAGAATCTAATAAGAACGATGTTTTATACCAGGTGTCTCTTGTTTCAGAAACATTAAACGTAAATGTATCAGCGTTGTTTTTAATCGTTACTGCATTGCCTTCAACCACAGAACCAATTTTAAAGATCTCAATAGCGTGTTTTGCAAACTCTGCTTCTACTGCAGCATCTGCCTGAAATACAATCGAAATGTTTTCGTTGAACAACACTTTTACAGTATCGCTTTCTTTTAAAGCAGATAGATCATAAGTAGCACCTAAGTTAACCTCAGCAAAACTCATTTCTAATAAAGTTGTAATTAAACCACCGCTACCAACATCATGTCCTGCTTTAATTTTACCTGCTTTAATTAGATCTTGTAATACATTAAATGCTTTTTTAAAGAAAGCACCATTCGTTATGGTTGGAACTTCGGTTCCAATTTTATTTAATACTTGTGCAAAAGACGTACCTCCTAATTTAAATGCATCCTGAGATAAGTTGATGTAATAGATATTTCCACCATTACGTTTTAAAACAGGCTCAACCACTTTTGTAATATCGTTACAATTTCCTGCTGCTGAAATGATCACTGTTCCCGGTGCAATTACCTCATCATTAGGATATTTTTGTTTCATTGATAAAGAATCTTTTCCTGTTGGGATATTGATTCCTAATTCGATCGCAAACTCTGAACAGGCTTTTACGGCTTCGTATAAACGGGCATCTTCACCTTCATTCTTACAAGCCCACATCCAGTTAGCCGATAATGACACGGATTGTAATCCATCTTTTAACGGAGCCCAAACTAAGTTTGATAAAGATTCAGCAATGGCAGTTCTTGAACCTGCTGCAGGATCGATCAACGCAGAGATTGGTGAATGTCCAATTGTGGTTGCAATACCTTCTTTACCTTTAAAATCCAACGCCATTACACCAACATTGTTTAATGGTAATTGTAATGGACCTGCACATTGTTGTTTAGCTACTCGCCCTCCAACACAACGGTCCACTTTATTGGTTAACCAATCTTTACAAGCTACTGCTTCTAATTGCAATACCTGATTTAAGTAAGTTGGAATATTTGTAGTTGAATACGTTAATTCAGCATAATTTCTTTTAACTGTTTTATCAGTCATGATGGTTTTTGGAGAGCTTCCAAAGAAATCTTCCAAAGCATAATCCATCGGTTTTAAACCCGTTGTTTTAGATTGGAAGGTAAAGCGGTGATCATCGGTTACATCACCCACTTCATACATTGGTGAACGCTCACGATCTGCAATGCGTTTCAAGGTATCCATATCTTTTTCGCCAATCACTAAGCCCATACGTTCTTGCGATTCGTTACCAATAATTTCTTTAGCCGATAAGGTTGGATCGCCTACCGGTAATTTATCCAGATCAATTAAACCACCGGTTGCTTCAACTAATTCTGACAAACAGTTTAAGTGTCCGCCTGCTCCATGATCGTGAATAGAAACGATTGGATTATTATCGCTTTCTACCAAACCACGAATAGCATTGGCCGCACGTTTTTGCATTTCAGGATTAGAACGTTGGATCGCATTTAATTCGATGCCCGAACCAAAAGCGCCTGTATCAGCTGAAGACACGGCTGCTCCACCCATACCGATACGGTAATTCTCTCCACCCAGGATCACAATTTTATCTCCTTTGTGTGGTGCTTTTTTAATTGCCTGGTTTAATTTACCATAACCAATACCACCGGCTTGCATGATCACTTTATCGTAACCAATTTTGCGAATGTTCTCGACTCCGCTCGAACTGACAGTTTTCTCTTGATGTTCAAACGTTAATACAGATCCTGTAATTAATGGCTGACCAAATTTATTTCCAAAATCAGAAGCACCGTTAGACGCTTTGATCAAAATATCCATTGGTGTTTGATACAACCAAGGTCTTTCGTTCACACCTTTTTCCCAAGCTCTGTCTTTTTCTAAACGCGAATAAGAAGTCATGTACACAGCAGTTCCAGCTAATGGCAAAGAACCTTGTCCACCGGCTAAACGGTCACGAATTTCTCCACCCGAACCGGTTGCTGCACCATTAAATGGTTCAACCGTTGTTGGGAAATTATGTGTTTCTGCTTTTAATGATAACACAGAATCAAATTCTTTTTCCTGGTAAAAGTCAGGTTTATCAGATGTTTTAGGAGCAAACTGAGTAACCTTAGGCCCTTTTACAAAAGCCACATTATCTTTATAAGCAGACACGATATCATTAGGATTCGTCTCTGATGTTTTTTTAATTAATTTGAAAAGAGAAGTTGGTTTTGTTTCACCATCAATCACAAATGTGCCATTGAAAATTTTATGACGACAGTGTTCTGAATTAGCTTGAGAGAAAGCGAAAATTTCAGAGTCGGTTAATTTGCGTGCTAATTTAGTTGATAGGTTATTTAAGTACTCTACCTCTTCGCCGCTTAATGCCAACCCTTCCGATTTATTGTAAGCCGCAATATCCGTAATGTCTAAAATTGGTTCAGGTTTTACATTAATTGTATAAATATCCTGATTCAATTCGCTATACTTTTGAGAAAGCATCGGATCAAATGCTGTAAAATCAGACGCTACTTTTTCAAATTCTTCAATTCGGATAATCCCTTTGATACCCATATTTTGAGTAATTTCTACGGCATTAGTACTCCAGGGCGTGATCATAGCGGCACGTGGGCCAACAAAAAAATCCGTTAATACGGATTTCTCTATTTTATGCGCATTAGCAAATAGCCAGTTTAATTTTTGAATGTCTTCTGATGATATTGAATCTTGCGCCTGAACAGCAAAAACAGTGTTGGATTGGTTTCCGAAGAAATGAATCATTGTAGGGTAGTTTTAGAAAGCGCAAAGTTAACGTTATTAGATAAATAAGCCAAGCAGCCAAGTATTATTTATCCCCAGAAATCAACAGATTTAAACAAAAAAAGGTTCGGGATTAGCCGAACCTTTTTTGTGTACATAATTTCTCAAAAATTATTTACCGCCTTGCATTGCTTTTAATTCGTCCATGGTCATTAATTTGTAACCTTCAGTCGATAATTCAAATTTAGTATCAGATACAGGATCTGTAGAAACTTCTTTAGCTACCATTTTAAATTTCATACCGCCTTGGCCACCGGAATATTCAAAAGGCAATCCTTTTAAACCTTTCATAACACCTTGTCCACGGCCTTTTCCTTCTTTATTAGGATTTTCAAATTTATCGCAATACCACATTTCAATTTTCTCTTCTTTTTTGTCTTTTCCAACTGTGGTAATGTTTGCTTTTTTACATTCGTAACCGGCAATGGTTTTAACTTCGTCAGTATATTCAATTTTTGGGTCAACAGGCTTGTCTTTTGATTTTGCCTCTTCTTTAGCCATTTCTTCTTTAGTTTGCTTAACGGCAATTTTGTTACCCATTTGTTCCATCAACATGGTCATACCTTTCTCATCAACGGCTACTTGATTAGAAAACATCATAGATGTCATCTCATTTAATACTTTACCGTCTTTGAAAGTCATTTTAGTTTCCATATCACCCATCATCGCTGCTTGCTCCGGTGGCAATCCTTCTAATTTCATATCATAAAGGATATAACCTTCTTTAATTTGTGCGTTTAATGATAATGCTGTTAACGCAACAACAGCCAGAGTAGAGAATAATTTTTTCATTTGTGTTTGTGTGTTTATTGTTTTGCTTAGTTTTTTTTCAATTGATATGCCAAGATACAAAATTGGCTAAAATGAATTGTGAAAATATGCTAAATGGTTATTATGATGGATAAATTGTAATGGAACGCTGATAACACTGATGTTATGATAAAAAATGATTTTTATTAATCTATGCTTTATTAAATCTTATAGAGTCATAACCATCTGTGACATCTGAATTCTATAAAAAAATGAGTCAAACTACTTCTGTATATCTTCAAATAGTTTCTCCATTTCCTGACGAGTTACTATTTTATAATAAGCCGGTATTTCAAAAACATCATCACTGATCTCTTCTTTTTTTACAGCTGTTGCCGTAAAGCTCATTTCCAATCCTAATTTTTTTAAGCGATATTCCATTAGCATCCCTTTTACAGCTTTATACGGCCCCAGGTTATTAATGCTGTCTAATCCTAATTCATCTGTATAATATACATCAAATGTAATAGAAGGATCTTTTACCATTGTGGCTTTAAGCTTCTTACATTTGTAACCTGCAATTTTTTTTGTTTCCTTACATTCTTCAAACTTCAAAGCATAATCATCATTATCGGTAGATAAGTCTGAAGCCGTTTGTATACAAGCATTTTTAATATCCATAAACTTCACCATTTGTGATAAAGTTCTTTTGCCTGGATTACTAATGAAAGTGGTATTAAAAATACCCATGGTACTCATTTCAATTAAAAACTTATTGTCTTTAAATTTAACGGTAGCTGAACCAGGCGCTAAACCTGCCATTGGGTGTGTTTCATCAACTACAGAAGCATTATATTCTATACAACCTTCCGTCAAAGAATTTTCTGTTCTTTTAGAGCCACCACAAGAACTGATTATCCAAATGGAAATAAGAGCACAAATAACCAGTATAAAATTTTTCAGAGTCAAACGGATAAATTAATGAAATCGAAAGATAATCATTTGATTTAATCCGACAAACTAATACCCTAAAATTTTTAGCATTGATTTATAACTTTGTTCTTTTGCAAAAAGCTTGGTAGTTAATTTACCATCCTCATCCTTATCTATCAACACATGTTTTGGCGCCGGCACTAAACAATGTTGCGTGCCTCCGTATCCACTCAGCGCTTCCTGATAAGCACCGGTATGAAAAAAGCCCACATACAAAGGTTGTTTATCGGTTTTTTCTACTTTAGGTAAGAATACCTGATTGGTGTGAGCCTCGCTGTTATAATAATCCATACTATCGCAGGTTAAACCTCCAAGATTTACCGGAACATAAGGTTTTTCCCAATTATTAACCGCAAGTAAGATAAAACGTTGGTTAATACCCCAGGTATCCGGAAGCGTCGTAATAAAAGAGCTATCGATCATGTACCATTGTTCACGGTCGTTCTGTTGTTTCTGATCAATAATAGAGTATAATGTTGCTCCACTTTCTGCCACAGTAAATGAGCCAAACTCTGTAAAAATGTTTGGTTCACTGATCTCGTGTTGGGTACAAAATGTTTTTATTTGAGATACGATCTCCTCCACCATGTACTCATAATTGTAATCAAAGCTTAAGGATGTTCTGATCGGCATTCCACCGCCAATATTCAAAGAATCAAGCGTTGGACAAATTTTCTTTAGTTCTTTATATATATTAAGACACTTATTTAATTCAGTCCAATAATAGATAGTATCCTTGATACCATTGTTTATAAAGAAATGCAGAAGTTTTAATTCGAACTTAGGATTATTTTGTATCTTCTCTTTATATAAGCTGATAATATCGGTGTAACGCACCCCAAGTCGGGATGAATAAAAGGCAAATGAGGGTTCTTCTTCAGTACTAATTCTTATTCCGAGTTGACATTTGGGTACTTTTACATTCTTTTTATAGTGTTCAAACTCATCCAAATGATCTAAAACCGGGATCACATTATAGCCATCATTCAATAATTCTGAGATATATTGTTTGTAATTGGTCTTTTTATAACCGTTGCATATAATAAAGGTATCCTTATTGATCTTCTTCTTTTTGATCTGTTCTCTGATAATTTGGATATCATAGGCAGAAGATGTTTCGATATGTACTTCATTCTTTAATACTTCATCTAAAACGAAGCTAAAGTGAGAGCTTTTTGTGCAATAACAATACACGTATTTCCCTTTGTAGTCGGCCTTTGCCATAGCTACATTAAACATCTTTTTGGCTTTTTGTATCTGAGAAGTAATTTTTGGTAAATACGTTATTTTTAATGGAGTACCATATTGTTTAATAATATCCATTAAAGGGATATCATTAAAATACAATTCATTATCTACTACTTCAAACGATTCTTGAGGGAAGTCGAAAGTTTGCTCGATTAGGTTTTGGTATTTGTTTTCCATAATGCAAATGTAAGTTACTTAGATTAGACAACAAAGGGTATAAGTAAGTAATTTGGATTGTTAATCTTATTATAAGGTTAAATTGGTCTATTTTAACATTTATATTTAATCAACCTCACCCCGACCCTCTCCTATGAGGAGAGGGAGTTTGTCAACTTGTTAATTAAATTTCAATTCATATTAATGCAAAACCATTAATTTTGCAGCTATGATACAACGTAAACAAAGCCTGTTCTTATTAGGTACTGCTGTTATAGCTATAGTAATTATCTTTTTACCTTTTCAAACATTAACAACAACCGAAACCGTTTGGGCACTTTGTTTAATGCCCGGTTGTAGTGCGGAAATTATGAATTCCAGCATTTATGCACCTATGATCTTAAACTTTTTAGTGATCGCGCTAAGTTTAGTAACCATTTTTCAATACAAAAACAGAGTACTACAATATAAACTAGCCAATTTGGTTGCATTATTAAATGTATTTGTTATTGGTTTATTTTTCCTGCTTTCTTTTACAAAAGAAACCATTACAGGTACCATTAATTTTAGTATTGGAGCATTTTTACCTGTTTTAGGTATCATTTTAGCATTTTTAGCAGCTCATTTTATCAAAAAAGATGAGTTATTAGTGAGAAGTGCCGATAGGATCCGATAAAATCCTGCTTTTGCTTCTCGAAGTGATCAACTTAATGAGGTTAAATATTCTAATTTATCTTTTTTCTATTGTCTAATTGTCTAATTACTGCATTGCCTAATTTTAATTTGTTGATAATTAGGTGTTTTTTTAAACATTTAGCCCTTTTTCGACTAAAAAAACCTGATTTTCGTTAGTTTTTATAAAAAAATGATACTTTTGTCGTCACTAACTAAAACACAAAAAAATGAAATTAACTGAAATTCAAGATTTAATTAAATTCGTTTCTAAAAGTGGAGTAAACGAAGTTGAATTAGAAACAAAAGAAATTAAAATAGTTATTAAAGCCGGTAAACAATCAGCCGCTCCTGTAGTTTACCAAACAGCCCCTCAGCAAATTGCTGCTCCGGCACAAGTAATTACAACGGCACCTGCTGCTACAACTCAAGCACCTGTTGCTACTACACCTGCTCCTAGCGATGATGCAAAATATGTAACTATCAAATCCCCAATGATCGGTACTTTCTACCGTTCTGCAGGACCAGATAAAGCACCATTTGTAAACGTAGGCGACAGCATCGAAGCCGGAAAACCGGTTTGTATCATTGAAGCCATGAAATTATTTAACGAGATCGAAAGTGAAGTAAAAGGAAAGATCGTTAAAGTATTGGTAAATGATGCCACTCCTGTAGAATATGATCAGCCTTTATTCTTAGTAGATCCTTCATAATTAGGAGATCAGTCAGACTGACTAATTATTGAATTAACTCATTAACTAATTTAAAGGTATGTTTAAAAAAATATTAATAGCCAATCGTGGCGAAATTGCTTTACGCGTTATCAGAACCTGTAAAGAAATGGGAATTAAAACCGTTGCGGTTTATTCTACAGCCGATAAAGATTCATTGCATGTTAAGTTTGCCGATGAAGCAGTTTGCATAGGGCCTCCGCCAAGTAAAGACAGCTATTTGAACATGGCTAGTATTATTGCAGCTGCCGAAATTACGAATGCTGATGCTATTCACCCGGGCTATGGCTTTTTAAGTGAAAATGCTAAGTTCTCTGAGATCTGTCGTCAAAATAAGATCAAATTTATTGGTGCCTCTCCGGAGATGATCAATCAAATGGGAGACAAGAGTAATGCTAAAACGACCATGATCAATGCAGGCGTTCCATGTGTACCTGGTTCTGAAGGGTTATTGGAAAGTGCCGCACAAGGCATGGAATTAGCTAAAGGTATTAAATACCCTGTTATCATTAAAGCTACTGCCGGTGGTGGTGGTAAAGGTATGCGTATCATTTGGAAAGAAGAAGATTTTCAGGCAGCATGGGATAGCGCAACACACGAAGCTACAGCAGCTTTTGGTAATGGCGCCATGTACATGGAAAAATATATTGAAGAACCACGCCATATCGAAATTCAGATCGTTGGTGATGCCCATGGCAAAGCTTGTCACTTAAGTGAGAGAGATTGCTCGGTACAACGTCGTCACCAAAAATTGGTAGAAGAAACGCCTTCGCCATTTATGACACCTGAATTACGTGAAGCGATGGGTGATGCTGCTGTAAAAGCTGCTTTATCTATTGGCTACGAAGGTGTTGGTACTGTTGAGTTCTTAGTGGACAAACACCGTAATTTTTACTTCATGGAAATGAATACCCGTATTCAGGTAGAACATCCTATTACTGAAGAAGTAATTGATTACGATTTGATACGCGAACAAATTTTAGTAGCTGCCGGAGTTCCTATTTCGGGTAAAAACTACTATCCACAATTACATGCTATTGAGTGCCGTATCAATGCTGAAGATCCATTTAAAAACTTCACACCATCTCCCGGAAAAATTACAACGCTTCATACTCCGGGCGGACATGGTATCCGTGTTGACTCTCATGTATACAGTGGTTACACAATTCCGCCCAACTACGATAGTATGATCGGTAAATTAATTACTGTGGCACAAACACGCGAAGAAGCCATTGCAAAAATGAGCAGAGCCTTGAGCGAATATGTGATCGAAGGTGTTAAAACAACCATTCCTTTCCATTTAAAATTAATGCAAAACGAAGATTTTAAAGCAGGAAACTATACAACTAAATTTATGGAAACCTGGGATTATACTAAATAATTCTTTTTTTCAGCTCATTATAAAAAAAGCCTTCCGTTGATAACGGAAGGCTTTTTAGTTATATCATCATTAAACACATTTTTCTAAAAATACCAATTGTTAAATTACTACATATATTACAGCATACACAATATATGACTTGTTAAAGCCTTATAAGCTGCTATCTTTGTATATTATCATTCGGCAGTAGTACTACCCTTTTGTAATAACATTACATTAACTCGAATAATTAATAAGAATAATGGAACGCTCTTTTGGAATTTTAAATTCTTTTTCCGATTCAATTGCCATAGTAAATAGAACCGGCGAGATCATTTTCACAAACGATGCCTGGAGACTTTTTTCAAAAGAAAATTCCGGCAATTCAGTAAAAACAGATCAAGGGATTAATTATCTGGAACTTTGCAGAAAAGTAACCGGAGAAGAATTTCAAAATGCACATGAAGCAGCAATAGGGATTGATAAGGTCATAAAAAGAGAATTACCTGTTTTTGAAATGGAATATCCTTGCCATTCTGATGATGAAAAAAGATGGTTTATCATGCGCTGTACTCCATTAAAAGAAAGTTCAGAACTAACTATAATTTCTCATATAAATATTACAAACCGAAAAATTGCTGAAGAATTTGTTGACAAAAAAAATGATCAATTAAATGAGATCAATAAACGCCTTAAAACTACTATTTATAAAATCGGGCACGACATACAAGGACCTTTAAATTCAATGGAAGGTTTAATAAACTTATCAAAAATAGAAGAGTCAGAGTCTAACATTCGTACTTACTTTTCGTATATCGAAAAAAGTGTTTTAAATCTGAAAGAATTTACACAAGAGACCATTAGCTTGGCAACCTCTACCGCTAAAATCGAATCCATAAAATTTGATATACTCGTCGATGATATTTTTGAATCGGTAAAATATTCTGAACACTGCAACCAAATTGAATTAAAAAAAGATATAAATCAGATTTCTGAATTCTTCTCTTATAAATCAGAAATTGTTTCTATTATTTCTAATGTCATCGATAATAGTTTAAAATATTATGATAAGCGAAAGGAAAAATCAATTCTTTCAATATCAATCAATTCAAACGATACCGAAGCTCATATTTCCATTAAAGACAATGGCATAGGCATTAACAGAGACAATGTTGCCAAAATATTTGATTTGAATTTTCAAGTCAACAAAGATCAGATCAATGGATTTGGGGTTGGATTGAATTTGGTAAAAAAATCAATTCAACTTATAAACGGCAGCTTAAATGTACAATCCGAAATTGGTGAAGGATCAGAATTTACTTTCATTATTCCAAACCTAAAAGAGTCATAAATCTATAGTTACTCTTTAATAAATTTTGTTTTTGAAATACCCTGACTGGATTTTATGGTTAAGAAATAAATGCCATGAGCCATTGTATCATCTAATTGAAGTGTATAATGATATTTTTTAGTTTCTTGTAAATCAACAGAAAAGCTTTGACCGAGTATATCTGTTAATACAACATTTTGAACCTGTTCATTCAATGAAAAGCTAATTTGTTCCTTAGCCGGATTTGGGAATAATTTCACACTCACATTTTTACTTTCTTCCTGAACTGTTGTAATGGTTAAGTAATTATGTGCGGCACACATATTAGGAATACCCCATCCATATAGATTATCGGGTGTTATACTTTTGGTGGCGGTGGCTTTAATGGCATCTAAAATCTGCATATTGGTTTTGTTAGGGTGCGCTTGCCATAAACAAGCTACGGCTCCGGCCAAAATAGGACTCGCATAAGAAGTACCATTACCGCCTGCAAAATTATATCCCGGCTGGCATACATAGGCATTTTCGCCCATGGCACTGATATCTGGTTTTATTCTTCCGTCTGCTGTTGGTCCTATGGAACTAAAAGACGAATGAACACCACTACCGTTAACAGATCCAACCGTGCAAATACTATCTGCATCCGATGGCACATTGATGTATTGCCATGAACCATTGCCTTCGTTACCGGCTGCATGAACCATAAACATCCCTTTTCTTGAAGCCATCGTTGCAGCAATAGAAGCCACTGATGTTTTACCATTTAGATCAGCGTACACATGATTAGTGGAGGTATTATCAAAAGTGTTATAACCCAATGAAGTATTAACGATGTCTGCCCCAACGCTATCAGCAAACTCAGCTGCCACTACCCAATTATTTTCTTCAATTAATTTTTCTGATCCAACATCTTCGGAACGTAATAACCACATACCAGCTTTAGGAGCTGTACCAATTAAATTGCCCGGAGAATTACCTGAGATGCACGACAATACATTAGCACCGTGAGAATCGTCTTCGTAAACTGAACTATTGCCGGCTACAAAATCTCTTGTTCCAAGTATACGCCCTTCATTTCTTAATGAATCAAATACCTGATTAATGTTTACCTGATTAAATCCTGCATCAATAACAGCGATCACCATGGTTTGCCCTCTGTAGCCTAAAGTATGCATACAATCAGCACCAATTTGGCTGTTTTGAGTAAGTGATGGTCCGTAATTATAAGCGGTAGTTTTTGCTGCACTATAAATTGGATTATTAGAAACAGTGATCACGTCATCACTCATTTTATGAGTTTTAGATACCGGCGACGAATTTAACACACAGGTTAAACTATTTACGGCATTTAATTGCGTGGAGTTATTAATAATGACAATAGCGGCATTCATCCATTTGGAACGTTGAAACACTAAAGCTCCTGTAGCATTTACCTGATTGATGTATGTTTGATTAACGGGGATATCCGTCATATCAATTGCAATCCCCTGATTTGTTCGGCGTGCAATAGATCGGGCAGATAAAAAAGCTGAAGGATTACTTATAGAATAAGGTGAGGCATTTTTATCGGTAAACTTTACCCAATATTTTGCCGGAAATTGAGCCTTAGCTATACCGGCACAACAAAATACTATTGCAATTATAATTACTAATTTTAATTTATTCGATTCCATGAGTAACGTAAGTCATTTTATAGATTATCCCTTTTTCAATTCTTTGTTCCACGGGCATAATGCCGCCACCGGGTAGTACCTTTACGGTATTAGAATAAAGATCTTTGATTTCCTTATAGATCAAGCCAACATCTCTGCTATATTTTTCAATAAAATATTCGCGGTGAATGGCATTTTTACTTTTATCATCTTTTTGTTCAACATACAATACATTTTCAAAAGTAGTAGCATTGACCGCTTCTTTTTGATCATAATATTTATACAAGTAATTCCTCTCCCCTAAACTATTTTGAGCGTTGCCATTCCAGGTAGCTTCCTCCTTTACAGGAAAGGTAAGTTTTATAAACCGTACATCTTCTTCAACTACTTCGTAAGTGGTATTACTCTTATTGATCATCCACACATCTTTGATAGTCCATGACATATTATCATAACCAATGGCGGAGTTATATTTTTTAATATACCTTACCAATTTAGTGGCGGTTCTACCTTCATTATCGGTATATTTTTCTTCGAGTTTTTCTTTAATACGGTATTTATAATACGTTGTATCTCCTGATTCACCATAAACTGTAGAATCAATATCATAAACTATATATTTTCCAAGAGTTAGGGGGGCATAATCATAGCCAACGTCCGGAGGAGCTTCTGTGTTTTTTTTACAGAAAGTCAATAAAATCAGGACAGCAAAAACAAGTATGTATTTTATAAAAGTAATAGTTAAAAGTACTAATAAATTATCGCTTTTACAATCCCAAAATAAGCTTAAATTCACACCAAAATTTTATTCTTATGGCAGATTTCTCAAAACACAAATTCGGTACAAAAGCTATACATGCAGGTGCAGATCCAGACCCATCAACCGGTGCTATCATGACACCTATTTTTCAAACATCTACTTACGTTCAGGAATCTCCGGGAACTAACAAAGGTTATGGTTATGCTCGTGGTAAAAACCCAACAAGAGAAGCATTACAAAAAAACATTGCGGCTCTTGAAAATGGCAAACATTGTACTTGCTTTAGCAGCGGTATGGGAGCAACCGATGCGGTAATGCGTATGTTACGTCCGGGAGACGAAGTTATTACAGGAGATGACTTGTATGGCGGATCGTACCGTATGTTCACCAAAATATATGAAAACTATGGTATCAAATTTCATTTCATCAATTTAACTGATGCCAATAACATTAAGAACTATATTAATGCCAATACTAAATTAATTTGGGCTGAAACACCAACTAACCCAACCATGCAAATTATTGATATTGAAGCTTGCGCTAAAATAGCAAAAGCCAATAATTTGATCTTAGCGGTTGATAATACCTTTGCTTCTCCATATTTACAAAACCCCTTAGCCTTAGGTGCTGATATCGTGATGCACTCTGTAACCAAATACTTAGGCGGACACAGTGATGTAGTAATGGGAGCTTTAGTAACTAATGATGATAAATTACACGAACAAATTTATTTCATCTTAAATAGTTGTGGTGCAAATCCCGGCCCTATGGATTGCTTTTTAGTAATGCGTGGTATTAAAACTTTGCATTTACGTATGGAGCGTCATTGCTTTAACGGACGTAAAATTGCCGAATACTTAAAGACTCATCCAAAAATTGAAAAAATTTATTGGCCGGGCTTTACGGATCATCCTAACCATGAAATTGCTAAAAAACAAATGCGCGATTTTGGAGGTATGATCTCTATTGTACTAAAAGGCGCTTCGCTGGAAGATACGTTTAAAGTGGCTTCTTCTTTTAAAGTATTCTCTTTAGCAGAATCATTAGGTGGTGTTGAATCATTAATTAATCATCCGGCTACAATGACGCATGCTTCTATTCCAAAAGCAGAACGTGACAAAGCCGGTGTGGTAGAGAACTTATTACGCTTAAGCGTTGGGGTTGAAGATGTTGAAGATCTGATCGAAGATTTAAAACAAGCATTAAGTTAATAGCATGAATTTTTTTGAAGGATTTTTTAAGGCCATAGGCAATTGTTTCAAAGGTTTTAGTTTGATCTTTGAAAAAGGCTTATGGCCTTATTTATTCTATCCTTTAATTTTATGGTTATTGATGTGGGTTGGTAGCATTTGGCTATTTGCCGGAATTGCTACTCAAATTGCAGAGTATTTAAATGAACAATTAAGTTTTAACGATATTCCTGATTCCGGCAGCTGGCTTTCTTTTGCCAAACCTTTCTTAACGGGTTATTTTAGTTTTATCATTGCCTGGATCTTAAAGATTTTATTTTGGTTCATATCAAGTACTTTTTCTAAATACCTGATCTTAATTTTTCTCTCTCCCCTATTCGCTCTGCTTTCAGAATCAACTGAAGAAAAGATCAATGGAAAAAATTACCCTTTTAAATTCAAACAATTGATCATAGACATTTTTAGAGGTATTGGCATCAGTCTTAGAAACATGCTATTTGAATATTTGTTCATTGGTCTTTGTTTTGCGATTACCTTGATATTTCCTCCATTAGCAATAATTACCGGACCATTACTCTTATTTGTATCCTGGTATTTTGTTGGTTTTACGATGTTGGATTATAATTTTGAACGCCATAAAATGTCCATATCAGACAGCGTAAAATTTACCAGAAAAAATAAAGGCTTGGCTTGTGGTATTGGATTGGTATATGCTTTTTTTATGATCTTACCGGCTTTTATCGGAATGATGTTTGGCCCTGTATTAGCAGTTGTTGGCGCAACGGTGAGTTTTTTGGAAATTAAAGCGAAAGAAATGCCAACAGTCAAATAATTTTTCACATTTCTTTTTGCTTGATCAAAAAAGAAACAGGAAAAATATACAAAGGCATATTTGAGCCAGCTGATGTGAAAGCTCAAGTCAATATCCTTTCGATACTTTTGCAGCCAAAAGTATCCAAAAGCTTATGATTTTGTGATAGGCAATTAGCGTATTTCACTTTCGTTCCATCCGCTATCGCTGCTAAAACTTGCCCTCCTGCTCCATGCCACCCTTCGCAAGATTTTACAGCTATTGCTGCACAAAATCATAACACTCCGAATTATATAAAATTTCAATATTAAAGTTTACCACCGTTCCAATTCAAGTAAACTTTAATCTTAAAATTTTATTTCATTAGAACCATAGTGGCCATTTAAAATTTAACTTAAAAATCATCCCGATAGCTATCTGGATTGTTACTTTCTTTTTCAAGAAAGAAAGTAAGTAAGGAGAAAATATTAATTAAATTTGCCAACTACTTTATGTACAAACTCTCCATAGTAAACTATTATAACACCACACCTTTTTTGTATGGTTTAAAACATAAGCCTTTAAAAGGAAACCATGTGTTTGAATATGATATACCCAGTGTTTGTGCTCAAAAATTAAAAAACAAACAGGTTGATATTGGTTTAGTTCCTGTAGCCATTTTACCAAAATTAGAAAATTACCGTATCATTTCTGATTATTGCATTGGAGCTGATGGCATCGTAGATAGCGTCAAACTTTTCGCAAAAAAACCTTTAGAGGAACTGACACACGTGTTGTTAGATTACCAATCTAGAACATCAGTCACTTTAGTTCAGGTATTGAATAAACATTTTTGGAAAAAGGATCTGCAATTTATTCAGGCTACCGAAGGGTTTGAACAAGAAATCGATGGTACTACCGGAGCTGTTATTATTGGCGACAGAACCTTTGGATTAACCACCGATAATCATCCATACCAATATGATCTATCAGCGGAGTGGAAAAAATACACCGGTTTGCCATTTGTATTTGCTTGCTGGGTAAGCCATTCGGAAATAGATCCCGATTTTATTACTGAATTTAATGCATCTTTAGCCTTTGGTGTAAACCACATTAAAGAAGCCGTTATTGAAACACCAAACAATACCAAAGGCTTTAACGCATACGATTATTTGAAAAATAAAATTTCTTATACATTGGATGATGATAAGAAAAAAGCCCTGAAAAAATTCCTAGAATTGTTATAATTACTGTAAGAATTCCTTCTCCTTTTTGACTTTCGTTTTAGTTAAAAATACCTATATTTAAAGGTTATTATCCCACTATGAAGAAACTTAGCTTACTCCTAATTTTGTGCATTATTTCTATTTCTGAAATTAAATCACAAACAGAATATATTGACTACCGTTCACAAACCAATCAACTGTATTGGAAAAACCGTAAACCCTTTGCCGACTACTGGCAACAAGATGTTCATTACAACATTAAAGCGGTATTAAACGACAGCACCGATATCATTACCGGACATGAAGAATTAACCTATTGGAACAATTCCCCTAAAGATTTATACTTTGTGTATTTTCATTTATACAACAATGCGCAAACCAAGGATTCTTATTTAGCGGATCTTTACAAGAATAATAATTACCACCTCAAGTTTAACAAATACCGTAAAGATGGCCTGGGCACCGAAGTAGAAAAAATAAAAGTTGGTAATACCGAATTAAAAACAGAGTTAGACAATACAGTCATTAAAGTTTATTTAGAACGTCCTTTAAAAAGTGGTGAATCAGTAACCTTTGATATTGATTTTAAAACCTATTATGCTAAAGAGGTTATTCGTAACCGTATGAAACTGTTTAATGCTTTTGGCTACAAACATTATGACGTCACGCATTGGTATCCGCGTATTTCGGTATATGATAGAAAATTAGGCTGGGATACGGATCAACACATGGATCATGAATTTTATGGTGACTTTGGTTCTTTTCATGTAGAATTTACTTTACCAAATAATTATGTATTAGATGCAACCGGTATTTTACAAAACGAAAAAGAAGTTTTACCGGATACACTTCGCCAAAAATTAGACATCGCTAACTTTGCTAAAAAGCCCTGGAACTCAGCACCAAGTGTTATCATTAAAAGAGATGGCACCACTAAAACATGGAAATTCTCTGCTCTCAATGTGCATGATTTTGCTTTAACCGCTGATCCTACTTACCGTATTGGTGAATCGATGTGGCAAGGCATAAAATGTGTGGCCTTGGTACAAGAGCCTCACGCAGCCGGTTGGCAAACCTGCACGCAATACATTGCCAAGGTTTTGGATGTAAACAGTTACAACATCGGACCTTACCATTATCCTAAAATGATCTGTGCCGATGCACAGGATGGTGTGGAATATCCGATGTTAACGTTAGATGGCGGTTACGACCCTAACTACAGAGACCTATTAGTACATGAAATAACACACAACTGGTTTTTTGGAATGGTAGGGAATAACGAAACTTACCGTGCCTTTTTAGATGAAGGATTTACACAATTTTATACTGCTGATACTTACCAGTTTATTGATGGTCCTAATAAAATTGAACAGCGATCGAAAAGTAAATACGTACGTCGTTTTACCGAACAAAACAGAATTTTAGATGATCAGATCTATAACGGTTATATGGCGGCTGTTACAACGCGTGGCGAAGAAGTGACATTGAACACGCATAGCGATGATTATAATGGTGGCATTCGTCATGGTGGTGGTTATAGCGCTGTGTATACTAAAACAGCAGCAATGTTGAAAAATTTAGAATATGTCTTAGGACGTTCGTTATTTGATAAATGTATGCAGCATTATTTTAACCAATGGAAATTTGCTCACCCTTATCCAGAAGATTTTAGAAATTCCATCATTCAATATTCCGGGGTTGATCTGAATTGGTTCTTTGACCAATGGTTGGAAACCACTAAAAAAATTGATTATAAAATTGGACGCGTTAAAAAGGGAAAACAAAAAGGTGAATACCTGATCAAATTTAAACGCAAAGGCGATATGCAAATGCCTATTGACTTTACAGTACTTGACAAAAATGATTCAGCTTACCATTACCATATTCCAAATACCTGGTTTGAAAAACCTGTGAAAGCCAATGTATTACCACGCTGGATCGGTTGGGGAAAGGTTAAACCAACATACTTAGCCAAAGTGCAAATTAGCGGTAAACTAAAGAACGTTATCATAGATCCTTCTCGTCGATTAGCCGATGTGGATATGATGAACAACGTGAAACACCACAGGGTAAATATGAATTTTGATTCCAAAGTATACAATCCTATGGATTGGAAACATTATGAACTGAAGGCCAGGCCAAGTTTATGGTACAATGGTTATGATGGCGTTAAAATTGGAGCGCATTTGAATGGTGGTTATATGAATACTAAGCATGTATTTGATATAACAGCATGGTTTAGCAGTGGTTTGGGGCAAGCCTATTTAGATAGTACCCAACGGTTTAATGATTACAATACCTTTTCATTTATTTTAAACTATAAAACATCTACCGCTAAATTTATTAAGAAATCAAATGTGTATGCCACACTTAAATCTTTAGATGGTTTAGAAAGTGCCTTAGTTGGCTTCGAAAAGAAAAGTAATAACGACAAAAACAGAGTATACATCCAGTTCAAAGCCATGGTAAGAGATCTTCCAAGAGACTTAGTTTACCTGATCAATCAAAGCGAATGGCAAATTCAAAAACTGAATAGTTATATGAATGTAGGTATTGATCATAATTATGCATATAACAGAGGAAGCGGTACCATGAACCTGAATGCCAGAGCTAATGCCTTTACTCAGGATTATGATTTCTCTTCATTACAATACACCGCCATTAATAAAAATGACTTGGGTAAGATCAATATCAACACCCGTGTATTTGCTCAATTAGGCTTTGGAACTAAATTCGCCAGCGAGTCGATGTTATTTGCTGCGGGTGCAAATCCTGAAGAGTTAATGGAAAATAAATATACCCGTTCTATGGGATTCATTCCACCAAGTTGGGGTAAGTATGGTGAAGAAACCAATCACTTTACATCAGGTGGCGGATTAAACTTAAGAGGTTACTCCGGTTATGTATTAGCTGCTACTGATGCTAATGGTTTAATTGCTTATAATTATAAAGGAACAACAGGAGCTTCGGCAAGTGCCGAAATTGAGTTTGGAGAATTATTCAGTTTTATGAATATTAAAAAACTAAACAATACCATTAAATTAAATCCATATATTTTTGGGGATGCAGGAACTATCAACATCAACACTCCAAACAATGCTACTGTAATGTCTGACCTAATTGCAGACGCAGGTGTTGGTATGGCATTGAGTATTCAAAAATGGGGGCCGTTATACGGGTTGAAACCACTGACCATTCGTTTTGATATGCCGTTATTTATTAACCGTTTACCTTTTGCCGAAAAAGATTATGTTCAGGTACGATGGATGATCGGCATCAACAGAGCATTTTAATTCATGATCTCTTACAAACCGCAATTAGTAAATATTTTAAAACAACTGGCATTGGTCTTTGTGATCTATGCTGTATGTCGCTTATTGTTTTTTGCTTTCAATAAATTTTATTTTCAGGAATTAACTGTTTGGGAATTATGTGCTTTGATGTTTTACGGTTTACGGTTTGATGCGTTTAGTATTGCTGCATTAAATTCTCTTTACATTTTATTATGCGCATTGCCATTTAAATTTTATTACTCTAAGCCCTATCAAAAAACTACTTCCATAATTTTCATTGTTACTAATGGTATTGGCATCTTACTAAATTGTATTGACTTTGCTTACTTTCCGTTCAATCAAAAAAGAACTTCGTTTGATGCGGTTAACTTAGTATTTGGCGGGCAATCAGAATTCATAAAACTCTTACCACATTTTTTTACACAGTATTGGTATGTGATCATTGCGTTTGTACTATTTATGTATTGTTTAATAAAGTTTCATTATAAATTAAAACAATCACAACAACTTATCGCTATTGATTTTAGTTTTCCTAAACTCTTGTCACAATTTTTATTATTCTGCATAACTGCAGGCATTACTATTATTGGCATCAGAGGTGGTTTACAACGGATCCCCATCGTCTTATTAGATGCCGCTAATTATACTAAACCAAATTACATTTCCATTTTAATCAACACCCCTTTTTCTATTTTAAAATCGGCCGATCTAACAGAATTAAAACCACTTGCTATTTTATCTGAAGCTGAACAAAAACAGTATTACTCCCCTATTCATCCGGCTGATACCGGAACTTTTAAGGCAACCAACGTTTGTGTGATCATTTTAGAAAGCTTTTCTAAAGAATTTACCGGCATCAGTAACCGTAAAAGTTATACGCCTTTTTTAGATAGTTTAATGTCTCAATCTGTTGTATATACTAATGCCATTGCTAATGCCAAAACGTCTATTAATGGTATTCCCGCTATTGTAGCATCTATGCCCTGCTTTTTAGAAAATCATTATTTGAATTCGATGTATAGCAACAATCGTTTACAAACTCTTCCAAATATTTTAAAAGAAAAAGGTTATTCGTCTACCTTTTATCACGGTGGCACCAATGGCACCATGAACTTTAATGCCTTTGCACCATTAGCAGGTTACGACAACTACTACGGCAGATCGGAATATAATAACGATGAAGATTATGACGGACAATGGGGCATTTGGGATGAACCTTTTTTAGTGAAAACAAGTCAGAATATGTCAACTTTAAAAGAACCTTTTTTTACTTCTATTTTCACCTTAAGTTCTCATAACCCTTATAAAGTACCTGAAAAATATCATGGTAAATTTTCAAAAGGAACTCTGGAAATTCACGAATCTGTTGGTTATGCAGATTATGCCTTGAAACAATTTTTTAATGAAGCTAAGAAACAAGCCTGGTTTAACAATACGTTATTTGTGATCACAGCGGATCATACCGCTGAATCAGCTGATCCTTTCTACTCTAATTTAATTGGACAATACAACTTTCCTATGATACTTTATAAAAATGGCATCACGGCTAAACAAGAAGCCAGAACGGTTCAGCAAATTGATATCATGCCTACGATCTTAGATTATTTAAACTACGACCAACCTTATTACTCTTTTGGAAAAAGTATGTTAGTCGACAGCAAACAACCGGCTATTTATTATAACAGTCCTGTTTTTTATTGTGTTCAGGACAGTCTGTTTTACATCATCAATAACAATCATTTTGTAGAAGCATACAACTATAAAAAAGATAGTTTATTAACGCAAAATATTTTACCATCACTACAAACAAAAGAATTACAAAACTTTTGCAATGCCTACATTCAAACTTATACGAATGATGTCATTAATAATAAAACCTATTACGATAACAAAAAATAAAATTGAATGGAACATTACGATTTAATAGTTATTGGTGGCGGTCCTAGCGGTTATGCAGGAGCCATGCGTGCTTTAGACTTTAAGAAGAAAGTATTATTGGTAGAAAAAAAACGCATTGGCGGAGCAGGAATTTATGACGGGGTATTAACTTCTAAAACATTATGGGAATTATCTCAAAAAGTTTCTTCCATTAGAGAAATGATCCCCGATTACAAAATAGGATTTGAGGAGATCGGCAAAGTATTAAAAGAATCGGTGTTTGAAAGAAAAACACAAATGACGGTTCACTTGCAATTATTACAACATCAGAGCAATCTATTTCATTACGATAAAGGAACGGCATCCTTTATAGATAAAAACACTATTTTAATTACCAAAGAAGACGGCACATCAAAAACAGTGAGCGCTGACAATATTTTAATTGCCACCGGTAGTCGCCCACGTCATTTACCAAACTTAGCCATTGATGAAAAGATCATCATGACAAGTGATGGCATCAAAAATTTAACGGAGATGCCTAAAAGCCTCGTTGTACTTGGTGCAGGGGTTATTGGTTGTGAATTTGCGACGATCTTTTCAAACTTTGGGCAAACAAAAGTGTATTTGATCGATAAAGCCGATCGCATTTTACCATTTGAAGACGAGGATGTTGCTCAGGTGGTAAGTGATAGTTTGGAAAAACAAGGTGCAACGATCCATCATGGCGCTTCCTTAAAACGTATGGAAGAAAAGAATGGTAAAGTTGAATATGAATTGGAATACAGAGATGGTAAAACTGAAATCATCACTGTTGACATTGCCCTGGTATCCGTAGGCCGTATACCTAATGTTGAACATATTGGATTAGAAACGGTTGGTGTAAAATTGAACGAACGCGGTAGTGTTTGGGATGATGATACACAAACCAACATCAGTAATATTTATGTAGCCGGTGATGCGACTACTGAAATTGCTTTGGTGAATGTAGGAGAACGTGAAGCACGACACGCTGTAGTGAGAATGTTCGGGCCAACGATCAAACCCTTGTCGTATCAAAACATTTCTACCATTATGTTCTTAAATCCTGAAGTAGCCAGTGTTGGTATGAGTGAGCAGGATCTGAATAAAAAAGGCATTGCACATAAAGTGGTAAAATTAGATTATAGTACCAACGCCCGTGCTATTGCCATGCGCAAGACCAAAGGCTTCTTTAAAATTATTGTGACCAACGATAGTGGGATGCGTATTTTAGGAATGCGTGCCGTTGGCGAACATGCCAGTTCTGCGATACAAGCAGTAGCTTATTTAATTTCAACCAATCAGGGCATTAAAGAATTAGCAGATATGATGCACCCTCACCCAAGTATCATTGAAGGTGTTCAGGAATGCTTGCGTATGTTATTAGGTAAATCCATTTACAAACCATCAGTATTTAAAGATAAACTGAAATGCTATGTGTGTGAAAATGGAACCTGTACGCCGGTTGAATCGTTGATGTGATCGAAAATGGTTAGATCGTTTTTATGATCACTATATTTTTTTCAATTCCTTTTTCGAATTTTTCCTGGTCTTGTATTATTTTTTTCTTCACTTCAATATCTTCGTACATATGAGGAAATAATGCTTTGAAAAATTGAAATTTAACAGCCCTAATATTTTCATCGTTTTTCGTTTTTTGAGTATCATAAGTTACTCCTAAAAACTCGCCCTTTCTTGTAAAAATAGGCGTCCCAGAAGGGATCTCTTTTTTATTACTAGATAATTCAAAATAATTATTGAAGTTTTCATAACAAGCAAAGGATTTTAATTTTCCGTACGAGATATCAATTTTATAATTATCAGATGTACTTTTTTCAGAAAAAGAATATGACACTAACTCTGCCTCCAAGTTAAGACTAACTTCTTTTAAAAATGAAAAAGCCGGTGGCGCTAAAACAACTTCATTTGATTTTTTAACTTTTAGCACAACTAAATTATGTGTTTCATCTTTTAAGAAAACATCAGCATCAAACTGCTTAATAGTATCATTTACATTGACGTATACAATAATCCTATTTAATTCTTTAATGTTATTGTAAGTGGAAAGTATATATCCTTTTGAGCTAAACAATAAGCCATTTGAAATAGATTGTACCGTAAATTTTTTATTACTGTCATAAACTTTTTCGATGTCCAAAATATTATGTTCTAATCTATTCTTATAAAATTGTTTTATCGTCAAATCATCAAATAAAGCATTTGACTTTTGGCTAACATACATAGCAATTCCTTTTCCTTTAATTTCTGATTTTGCTTGTTCAATATGAAGCCTTCCGTTTATAGAATAATAAAGCGTATCACGATTACAATTGATACTTAAACTATTCCAATCTAACGCTTTCACACTCTTAGAGTAATACCCATCAACTTGTTTAACATCTTCTCCAGCTTTCACGTAGCCAATAAAATATCTGCTCCTTGAAATAAAAAAATAATTATAATTTTTATCATCAATAAAATTAAATAATAACCCTGCTTTACCGGTTCCTATAAAATAATTAGTGTTAATTTTTGTTTCAATTGAAAATTCTGAAGAATCAACTAAAAAAGGAGAAATACTTATATCTGATTCTTTTGATTGATTTAATAATTCAAATCCACCAATTTTAATCTTTTTGGATATCAATTCTTTTTTCGAAAGATCCCATTTTAGTGAATTATCATAGAATTCTTCTTTAAAAACTATTATTTTATTATTGTTGTCATCAAATTCAAAAAAATTAGAACCTTTAATTTTACCTAAAGAGTACTCAATAGATTTGTAAACAGTGCCATTTTCGTAATATTCCTTGTATTCACCATCTTTAATTCCATTTTCATTATAATAGCATTGACACTTTTTGTTTCCATTTTTATAATACCAAGTACACAAACCAGAATACTTATTATCAATATCAAAACTATCTTTAGCATTTAAGATCCTTCCTAAAAAAAACGGACTTTTAGTGTCGGAATAAAAGCTACGGTAAAGATTTAACGTATCTGTATTTTCTCGGTAATAAAATGATTCATCAATTGCAGCTAAATAGCCATTAGCATTAAAATAAGAAATAACTTTATTATTATTTTGACTATTACAGTTAACTAATTTAAAAAGAAGGAAAACAAGAAAAAAAATACGGTTCATATAGATTTGAAAAATTTGGCGAATATACTTAGAAATCATCAAAGCCACTACCAACTTTGTCTAAGCACATTTACATAATTAATAACTCGTATATCTAATTAAAAATGAAGCAGTTAATAACAAGAAACATATTATTTAAATCAACTTTTTTCTCTATCTTTGCCGCCTAATTTTTTGAGCAATGATTTCGGTATCTAATATTAGTTTGCAATATGGCAAACGCGTTTTGTTTGACGAGGTAAATGTAAAATTTACTCCGGGTAACTGTTATGGATTAATTGGTGCCAATGGTGCCGGTAAATCTACCTTTATGAAGATCTTATCAGGAGAAATTGAACCAACCAAAGGTCAGGTACACATTTTACCGGGTATGCGTATGAGTGTATTGAAACAAAATCACTTTGAGTTTGATGAGTTCACCGTATTAGATACAGTGATGATGGGTAACAAACGTTTACACGCCATCATTAAAGAAAAAGATGCTATTTATGCAAAACCTGATTTTAGCGAAGCAGACGGATTGAAAGCCGCTGAATTAGAAGCTGAATTTGGCGAAATGAATGGCTGGAATGCAGAAAGCGATGCCGCTAACTTATTGACCAACGTTGGTATTCCTGTTGAATCTCATTACAAGTTAATGAAAGACTTAACCGGTAAAGACAAAGTAAAGATCTTATTAACGCAAGCTATTTTTGGTAACCCTGATATTTTATTATTAGATGAGCCAACCAATGACCTGGATGTTGAAACGATATCCTGGTTAGAAAACTTTTTAGCCGATTTTGAGAACACCGTAATTGTAATTAGTCACGATCGTCACTTTTTAGATGCGGTATGTACACATACCTGCGATATTGATTTTGGCAAATTAAAAACATATACCGGTAACTACAGCTTCTGGTATCAAATGAGTCAGTTAGCATTAAAGCAACGTAGTGACGCTAATAAAAAGATCGAAGACAAACGTTTAGAATTACAAGAATTCGTTCGTCGATTCAGTGCCAATGCCAGTAAATCAAGCCAGGCAACCTCTCGTAAAAAGTTATTGGATAAATTGGTAGTTGATGAAATTCCACCAAGTACCCGTAAATATCCGGGAATCATTTTCAAACAAGAACGTGAACCGGGCGATCAAATTTTACACATCGAAAATTTATCAAAATCAAATGCCGATGGTGTTTTATTTAAAGACGTAAATATCAATGTTGCTAAAGGTGATAAAATTGCTTTCATATCTAAAAACCATTTAGCGATCACGGCTTTGTTTGATATTATAAACGAAGAAGATACAGCCGATACAGGTGAATACAAATTCGGGACAACGATCCACAAAGGCTATTTACCAAATGATAATGCTAAGTATTTTACCGGCGATATGAATTTGATGGATTGGTTAAGACAATACTCTTCTAACAAGGACGAAAGTTATGTTCGTGGCTTCTTAGGGAAAATGCTATTTAGCGGAGAAGAAGTATTAAAAAAATGTTCTGTATTATCAGGAGGAGAAAAAGTACGTTGTATGACAAGTCGTATGATGCAGGTTAATCCTAACATGTTGATCTTAGACGAACCAACCAATCACTTGGACTTGGAAAGTATCATTGCTTATAACGATGCCTTAAAAGATTTTACAGGTTGTATCTTATTAACGAGTCATGATCATGAGTTAATGCAAACTGTTGCAAACCGTATCATTGAATTAACTCCAAATGGCATCATTGATAAAAAAATGACCTATGACGAGTTTTTAGAAAATGAAGCAGTGAAAGAACAACGCGCAAAATTATATGGTGCTTTAGCTTAATTCAAAATTATGTGGCTTCGAGAGCCTCAACCAACAAATAAAAACACCTGTCAGGTTTAAATCTGACAGGTGTTTTTTATTTTAATCAACTTCTTTTATTTTTTTGTTGTATTTAATCTCCAAATCATTCATAAATGAAGTTAGTTCATGTGTAAATTCATCGAGTTGTAATGCCGAAGTTTTTAAGTGGCATAAGATATAGTTCAATTCTTCTTCATCATTAACTTTACCTTCATCAATAAGATTCATTAATCCTTTACATGTAGCTAATGGCCCACGCACTCTGTGTGAGGTCATGTGAAGCATTTCCCTCAATTTTTTAGTGTACTCTAATCTTTCTTCCTCAGCGAGTTTTTTATCAGTGATCAGGGTTCGTAATGACAAGTATTGAACAATTTTTTCTTCTTTATTACGAATTGGTAAAATCACAGTATCTACCCAATAAAATGTTCCATCTTTTGCTTTGTTTTTTATTTCTCCATGCCACCGCTCCCCCTTCTTAATCGTTTGCCACATTTTTTCGAAAAAATATTTGGGATGATAACCAGAATTAATAATTCGGTGATTTTTACCTATGAGTTCACTTAACGAATATTTTGATACTTCGCAAAACTTAGCATTTCCATACAAAATTATCCCACTCGTATCGGTAATAGAAGATATAATATTAACATTAATGGCTTGTTGGTATGCCGTTAAAAGCAGTAACAGTTCTTCGGGTGTTTTGCCTTTTATATCAAATTCATTGGCATTGCTCTTTGTGTTCTTTTGGTCCATAGTTCTTTGGGGCGGTTGTGTAGTACTATTCTCTAAACTAAGTATAGTTTTTCTGTTTTATTTATGATTTTTATCATGTAAAAAAATAACATCATGATATCAATACATTTATACTATAATTATATTTTTAAAATGTACTGAGAATTTTTACAATTCGTAGAACATCAAAAATATTACAGATTCCTTTGTATATAGGAGATGCTTTATTTAATATTCTTTAAGAAATTCCAGACGCTATTAATTCCTATTTTTTCTGTAACTTTCAGTTCAAAATTGAGTTATACAACCATGCGCATTATTTTTCTTTCATTTTTATTTTTAGTCTCTCACCATTTTGCATGGGCTCAATTAAGTGAGGCCGACATCAAATACTTTTCTCAATTGGAAGATTCTTTGATCAAAATTAAAACCAAGGTATTTTATAGTAAAAAAGAAGCTAACCGCTTTGAAGCCAACAAACAATTTATAGCGCTATGGAATTCAATTTTAAAAGATGAGAAATCCATCCAATATCCTTTTGACAGTTTAAAAAATGATGTCTCTCTATTGTTATCTCCTGATAAAAAATTCAGGATCATTACCTGGGATATGCGCAAAGATGATCAAACCTATTTCTATTTTGGTTTTATTCAGGTCAATAATTCAAAAACCACTAAAAAAGGATTGTTCAAAAAAGAAACAGTTTCTCAATACGAGTATTTTCAATTGGTTGATAAATCAGTGACTGTGAAAACACCTGAAAATTATATAGCTGAACCTGATAAATGGTTTGGAATGTTGTATGTTGATATTATTAAATCGGATGATGATTACTATACCTTAATTGGCTGGGATGGTAACAATCAAATTACTCAACGTAAATTCATTGACATCTTATCTTTTAAACCGGATGGCACTCCTGTGTTTGGAAAAGACGTTTTTAAATTTCCGGGAAAATTTGCCAAACGTGTCATGTTTGAATATGCCGGCGAAGTAGCTATGTCATTAAAATATAACTCTAAACGTGATCAAATTATCTTTAGTCATTTAGCGCCTAACACCCCCGATCCAACGTTGGAAGGACAATTTCAGTACTATGGCCCGGATGGCAGTTTTGATGCCTTATCACCCAAAAAAGGAAAATGGGTATACGAACAGGATGTTGACATTAGAAAAGACAAGGACAAAAACGATAATTCTAAAAAACCTGACCCGGGAAAACAGACACCGGTTTATAAACCAAAGTAACCATAGTTAAGAAAGTTCAAAAGTTTAGAAAGTTAAAAAGGTTTAGGAACTCACTTACTTTCATAACTAAGAACATTCGTAACTTTACAACTCTTAAAACTTTCATAACTTTATAACTTTCTAAACTTAGCGATGAAACACATTTTACTTTTTACCTTATTACTTTTCGCAGCTTCCATCAGTGCACAAGATGATGAAGAATCTGGGGCAAAAAAATTCTGTAATGAGATAGACAACAAAGAAGCTTTGAAATTATATGAAAAAGCGACTGATAAAAAGAAATACAAAAAACCGGAACGTTTAGAATTTTTAAGAAAGTGTTTGGAGTCAGAGCCCGATTTTGCAGAAGCTAACTTAACCATGGGTAATGAAATTGTAGTTACCTGTAAACTTCAAAACAAAGCTTTTGCTCCTGCTATTCCCTACTTCTACAAAGCCATTGCTGCTTGTCCTCAAATTCATTCCGAACCTTATTATTATATCGGATTTAATTATTATGAAGAAAGTAAAACCGATTCTACCATCAAATACTTAGAGAAGTTCATCAAATTTAAAGATGACGATGATAAAAAATTTGCCAAAGATTACGAAGCTGAAATGTATCAGGCTAAGGAAATGATCAAGTACATTAAAAAGGAGAGCGAATTAAAAAAGAAGATCGTACCCTTTGATCCAAAAGTAGTAACAGGTGTTTCTACTCCCAGAGATGAGTATTTAGCCTACATTTCTCCGGATGATAAATTATGTTTATTTACCCGAAAAGTTTCGGCACAAAGCAAAGACAAAGTATATGCTACGGATAAAGAACGCGAAGCATTTATGGTTGCTGAACGCGATAAGTTAACCGGCCGATTTAATGCCGGCGAAGAAATGCCTTATCCTTTTAATGAAAGTGGCGATAACCAGGGCGGTTGCACTATTTCCATCGATAACAAACACTTGTATTTTGCCATGATGAAAGACGAAGGTGGCAATCAACCTAATTGCGATATTTACGTAAGTGATAACATTGACGACGAATGGAAGCCTATTAAAAAGATCAGTCCTAATGTTAACCATCCCATGTACTGGGATTCTCAACCAACCGTGAGTGCGGATGGCAATACCATTTATTTTGCAAGCGACAGACCGGGAGGATATGGAGGCATTGATATTTATTTTACTGTAAAAAATCCAAACACCGGAGATTGGTCGGTGCCAAAAAATGCCGGACCAAAGATCAACACCAATGGAGATGAAAAAACGCCATTCATTCACTCTGATAGCGAAACCTTATACTTTAGCAGTAACGGACATTTTGGCTTTGGTGGTTATGATATTTTTTTAATTCGTAAAGATGATAAGGGACAATGGCTCGAAGCTGAAAACATTGGCTACCCCATTAATACCGAAGCTGATGATACCGGTTTTTTTGTAAGCACCGACAGTAAAACAGGTTATTTCTTTTCTTACAACGAAGGAAAAATGCAGAATAAAGGAATTGGACGTTATGATCTGTTTTCATTTGACTTATATAAAGAGGCTCGTCCGCAAGAAACAACCTTTATTCAGGGTGAAGTAAAAGATAAATTTGGAAATAAAATTGAAGGAGGAAGAGTTGAAGTTACCAATACCATTACTAAAGAAAGATCGATGGCTCTGGTAGATTCGACATCCGGAAAATTTATGGTTGCCGTTAATTTAAAAAAGAAAGATGATCTGTTAATTACCGTAAAGAAAAACGATTATGCATTTTCATCAGCGGTAGTGAGTGTGAGAGAATCCAGTTTTGAACATAAACCTGAGCTTGTAAAAATAGAAGTAAATGAAGCTACGGCAGGTAGTTCGTTTGTATTGAATAATTTATACTACAATACCAACTCTGCCGATCTTAAAAAAGAATCCTTCATCGTATTAGAAGAATTTGCCACTTACTTAAAAGAAAATCCTACCATCACCATCGAAATACAAGGACATACTGATAACGTGGGTAGCGCTTCGGCCAACGAGGCTTTATCAGCTAACCGTGCTTATACAGTAAAAGCTTTTTTAGAAGAAAAAGGAATTGACGGGAAACGGATCACCGCCAAAGGTTTTGGACCAAATAAACCAATTGCCGAAAACACGACCGAATTAGGCAGAGCAAAAAACAGAAGAACTGAATTTTTAATTACAGGAAAATAATTTTTATGATAAAACAACTCATTATAGCAACAGCGCTTTTAAGTGCCATCAGTTCTACAGCTCAAAAAAGCTTCGAAAAAAAGACGAATGTTATTGGCTTTGGTGCTGATCTTGGAATCTACAATTACCAATCAAGAGTTGGTTCTACTAACTCAACAAGCAGCAGTGCGGCGGCAAATAAAATGTTGAGTTTGCTTTACGAAAGAGGTGTCACCAATTGGCTTGGCCTTGGTGCTAAAGTTCAATTGTCCGATTATTTTACAGAGACTGATTCTGCTACCGGAACAAAACCTTCTGTAAAAGCAATAGATGCTACCTTATTAGTCAACGCTCATTTTGTAAAAACCAAGCATGTTGATTTGTTAACAGGATTTAATATTGGTTATTCAAATTTAAATTGGGAAGCCAGAGATGCTTATATTTCTCAGGCACAAGGTGGAGGATTGGTATTTGACCTACACTTACAACCACGTTTTTATTTTGGTGATCACGTAGGCATGTTTCTTAATCTGGCCTACACTCATTACGGCTACAAAAACATGGATTTCACAAATATATACACTCAAGAGTCTGATATATTGGACCTAGTAGGCGGTGGTGTAAATTTTGGGATAGGTTTACAAGCGAAGTTTTAATTAATAGATAAACTTTCTATAGAACGCTGATGACACAGATAAAAAAGATTTTTATGATTTTTTTTATCTGTGATAATCATAAACATCCGCGTTATCAGCGTTCCATCCTTCCTTAAATCGCTTTCACTAATTCATTCCACACGGTATCCGTTGTATTAGGTTTACAAGTAATACTCAACTTTTCCAGTTTGATAGGGTGAATGAATTCTGCTTTGTAAGAATGTAAATGGATAGATGCATTTGGATTGGTACGATCAAATCCATATTTAATGTCCCCTTTAATAGGGCAACCGATGGCAGATAACTGTGCTCTTATTTGATGATGACGGCCTGTAAACAAATTTATTTCCAGTAAATGATAATTAGAAATAGAAGCTAGTAACGTATATTCTAATTCTGCTTTTAAAGAACCGGAACGTTCTTGCAAAGTTGCCTTAGAGGTATTTGTTTTTTCGTTTTTGGTTAAGTAATGCGTTAAACGTTGTTTAACATGTGGTGGTTTATTTTTTACTACAGCCCAATATGTTTTTTGTATGGTCTTATCTCTGAAAATTTCATTCATACGAGATAAGGCTTTACTGGTTTTAGCAAAAATAACGATGCCCGATACCGGTCTGTCCAAACGGTGGCAAACGCCACAAAACACATTGCCCGGTTTATTATCTCGTTGTTTAAGGAAATTTTTTACTTTTTCGGATAAAGGCATATCGCCTGTTTTATCCCCTTGCACGATCTCTGATGATCTTTTATTAATGATGATCAAATGATTGTCTTCATACAAAATCTGAGAACTATCTATAACTTCTTCTTTACTAAACATCAATTACTTAAAGATCAATTTAAATTCTAAACGACGATTCACGGCATGTTCATCATCACTACACTTCACATTATTACCACAATTGTTCAGTAATTTGGTTTCGCCATATCCTTTGGCGCTCACTCTCAACGCATCAATGCCTTTACTAATGATGTAATCCTTGGCGCTCCTGGCTCTTTCTTCACTTAACTTCAGGTTATAGGCATCGCCGCCTTTACTATCACTATGAGCGCTCAATTCAATAGAAAATCCTTTATTGGCATTCATGGCTAAAATAACTTTATCCAAGGTTTGTTTTGATTGGGTTAATAATTCTGCCTTATTAAATTCAAATAAAATATTTTCGATGATCGTTTCATTAGATTTAGTATTCTCTGTTTTCTTACGATTAATAACAGTAAGCCATGGATCATCCACATATATTTCTGATAACATACTTTGTTCAGTTCCTAAAGGCTTATACTTAAATTTATTTCCTTTTACCAAAGAAACCAACTTGATCAGATTATCTTCATTATCAAACACCAATATGTTGCTAAAAGATTCTAATATGCCATTTGTGTTATCTGCCTCTATAGAAAATTGCTTGGCATAACCTAAATTGCTAAACGAAAAATCTCCTTTAGTATTAGTAATGGCAGTATCAATGGCTTCATATTTATCATTCAATAACATCACCTTAACATTTGCCAAAGGATTATTTTTATTGTCACCATATAATCTTCCTTTCACATTCATTTTTAATTCAGAGTCATCTAAGATCATGTCGTTAAATGATGACTGGGTTGTAGAAAAAAACTTATAGTTGAATTTCTTTTTACCAATAGAATCAAGGCGCTTAATAAATTTATCCTTCACACTGTACAGATCTAAATTACCATCCAAGGCAAACTCAGTGGTATCGAACGCAAAACTATAATCCTGATTTGGATTTATTTTAGTGAACAGGAAATTACCTAAGACGTTGGTCTTTACTTTTTGGATCACATTATTTTTAGAACCAAGTAAATACACTGTTTTATCCGATGCCACTGTTTTAGCATCAGCATTCGTAGAAATTAATTTACCACCAATGTTATATTTAAATCCTGAATCAATGATCTTTTTTATAACAGCATTACTTTCAGAATTTTTGAAAACATAATTTTGTGAAGCAGATCCATTAATCACTTCCACTTTTTCATGTAACGTATTCTCCAGTTTAACTTTTTCGTTATTAGGGTTTTCACTTGGCGATAAAGTAACTGACAATCCTTCTGCTAATTCTGTGTCAACTCCTGGAAACACAAACAAACCATGATTGGTAGTTAAGGCAGAGGCTACCACTTCGCCCTGTTTATTTACCAGAGTTACTAATTTATGTTTTAAGGGTGTTTGTTTATCATTATCAAAACTCAATTTACCAACCAGTTGAGCATATTGTTTTACTTTTTCGGTTTTAATAACCGGAACGATCGTGTCCACTTTTTCCTTCAGATACACTTTTCTTAAAAAAGCATTCATATATACTGTATCATCCACAAATTTATTTTTACCGTCAAAAATGATCTGATGAAATGGATTTACAAATTGCGTGGTATCCAAATGACGAGAATCTTTAGGGAAGAATGGGATCTGTAATTCGTAAGTGGTTCTTAGATTACGTTTGTTTTCAGGAATATTGGCAAACACTCTCACAAACATGGTTTGAACTTTGGCATTGATCAAATAAATATCGTAAGTGTTACCAAACTCCAATGGCACTTTAAATTTATTGCTTTCTTTGGTATTCATCTCAGTAATGGTAGTTGCTCCAACCTTTACTTTAATTCTGGTATTGGTCAATTCCCTTTCTCCAAACATATTCAACCCAACAAACTGAAGTTCACCATCACTTTGAGCTTTAACACCAAAAGCAACACTTAAACAAAAAATAAAAATAGCTAATCTGTAAATAAACATATAATCACTCTAATGGTTTTTAATCACTTCTAGGATCTCTTTGCAACATACATCAAGTGTATTTGAGGTATATTCTTTGATCGTTAAAATCAATACTAATGTATTTATTTTACCGTCAGAAACATAATATTTATCCAATGATTTTTTCAACTTTTCCAAATAGGATTCTTTCAACTCTTTTTCAATGGATCGGCCACGTTTCTTAATATTATTTACCAATAAATTGGTTTCAACATCTAAATACACCACCAAATTTGGTGTGGGAATGGTATTACGAACGGCTTTAAAATGTTTTTTAAAAAATGTATAATCCTGTTTAGACAAATTGGCTTTAGCAAAGCACAAACATTTATCAAAATGAAAATCGCTTACGGTTAATTGGTCTTTCTTCAAGTCATTAAAATAATTAACCAACTGTTTTTGGCGGTCAATTAAAAAAGAATATTCTGTTGGAAAAGCAAAAGTTTTTCTGTCGTTATAGAATAAGGGCAACAGGGTATTTTCTTCAAACTGTTCGGGCAAAAAATGCGCTTTCAACTTTTGAGCCAAAGCCTTGGCTAATGTGCTTTTGCCGGCTCCTATATTCCCTTCAATACATATATACATTATTCCTGTAGTTTAAATTAGTTTCACATCAGAGGTATCCTGACATTCGTTCAATAATTCGGTTATTGTTTTTTGAAAAACCGGATGAATATAATTTGGCGAAATATCAAATAAAGGGATCAACACAAATTTACGTAAGTGTAATCGTGGATGGGGCACCACTAAATGATTTAATTCCAGGATCTCATCATTAAAAAACAAAATATCCAGATCAATGGTTCTTGGTTCGTAGGTATGGTATACATCACGTTTTCTCCCCAGATCGCTTTCAATGACTAATAATGTTTCAATTAATTTTTCAGCGCTTTGATCTGTCTTTATTTCCAAACAGATATTGAGGTAAGCCTGCTGATTGGTAACACCCCAGGCTTCCGTTTCATAGGTGCTGGAAACAGCACTTACTTGCCCTACTCGCTTCTTTATTTCTTCTATGGCAGTTTTGAGTAATGCTTCTCTATCACCCAAATTACCGCCCAAACACAAATATGCTACGTTCATATATATTATTCGTAAAAATAGCAGAAAGAACTTAAATTTGACTTAAATAAATCTATTTATAATGAAACAATTTTTTGGCGCCTTTTTTGGCTCACTTTTAGGAATTTTAATTACCGGTGTGATCACCACACTGATCATCGTTTTCTCAATCATCAATAGTTTTAAAGACTCTATGAAAGGAGACGATAAAACCTATACTTCTAAAGAAAATTCTATACTTCGCATGAATTTAAATGGCGACATCATTGAACGTGGTGTAAAAAATCCGTTTGGCGAATTAGACTTAGGTCCTTTAATGCCTAAAGCTTGTTTAGGATTAAATGACATTATTGCCAACTTAAAAAAAGCAAAGAACGATAAAGACATCAAAGGGATCTTTTTAGAAGTAAGCGAACCTACGGCAGGCTTTGCTACCATCGAAGAAGTTAGAAATGCCTTATTGGATTTTAAATCTTCGGGGAAATTTATTTATGCTTACTCTGAGGTGTATTCTCAAAAAGCTTACTATTTGGCTAGTACAGCCAATAAAGTTTACTTGAACCCACAAGGTGGTATGGAAATAAAAGGATTAAGTTCTCAAATTATGTTTTATAAGAACATGTTAGATAAATTTAGTATTGAAGTGCAAATTTTCAGACATGGCAAATTTAAAAGCGCTATTGAACCGTTTATGTTGGATAAGATGAGTGATGCCAACAGAGCTCAAGTTGAAACGTATTTAGGTGCTTTATGGAATCAAATGACATTAGGGATCAGCAAATCCAGAAATGTTTCTGTAGCAGATATCAATGCTATGGCCAATGATCTGTCTATCAGAAATCCGGAAGATGCCTTGAACCATAAATTAGTGGATGAATTAAAATACGAAGATGAAGTGTTTGACGCCATTAAAAAAACCATCAGTTTAAAAGAAACCGATAAGATCAATTTTGTGAGCTTAGATGATTATTCTCACGCTCCGGATCATATCAAATTCTCAAAAAATAAAATTGCCGTTATTTATGCGGTAGGCCAAATTGTAAGTGGCAAAGGTGATGAAAATAGCATGGGTAGCGAAAGTATTGTGAAAGCGATTCGCCATGCCCGTTTAGATACCAGTATTAAAGCCATTGTATTTCGTGTAAACTCACCGGGTGGTAGCGCTTTAGCCAGTGATGTGATGTGGAGAGAAGTAACCTTAGCTAAAAAAGCAAAACCGTTTATTGTATCAATGGGTGATGTAGCAGCCAGTGGTGGTTATTATATCAGTTGTGCAGCCGATCGTATTTTTGCTCAACCTAATACCATTACAGGTTCTATTGGTGTATTTGGGATGTTACCAAATGCTCAAAAAGCCTTATCAGAAAAATTAGGTATTACTATTGACACCGTAAACACTAACAAACATAGTGATGTAGGAACTATTTTAAGAGGTGTGACTACTGAAGAACATGCTTATGTACAACAAAGTGTAGAACATATTTATGATATCTTCATCACTAAAGTGGCTGAAGGCAGAAAAATGCAAAAAAATAATGTAGACAGCATTGGACAAGGCCGTGTATGGAGCGGTAGCGATGCTATTAAAATTAATTTAGTGGATGAATTAGGTGGTATTAATGAAGCCATTGCTTACGCTGCTAAACAAGCTAAGTTAACTGAATATAAAATTATTGATCTGCCTAAACAAAAAGATCCTATTGAAGAATTATTAGGGAATGGTAAAGACGAATTAGAAACACGTGCTATGAAAACCAATTTAGGAGCTCAATACATTTACATCAAACAATTGAAAAATGTATTGCAATTAAAAGGTGTTCAAGCTCGTTTACCTTACGAGATGATCATTGAATAAGGATAGATCCTTATAACAACTTTCAAGATCTGTTAACATAAAAAACATACATTTTGAATTAAGAATTTGTAAATTAGGTTCTTAATTCAATGTATGTTTTTTTTCTTATCAAAAATACTGGCCTTTATCATTGCGCCATTCACCTGGTTATTTATAGCCTTATTGATCCTTCTTAAAAAAGTATGGCACACTCCCTTTAAAAAATGGGTGCTTGGCTTAACCATCTTTACCTATGTTATTTCCAACTCTTTTTTGGTAGATGAAGTGGTAAGAGCCTGGGAATTTAACGATGATAATATTTACCTTAAAAATACCAAATATGATCTGGCTATTGTATTAGGTGGGATGGGCCGAATTGATGAACGCCAGGATCGTTTTGATTTCAATCAATCAGGTGATCGTTTGTTCCAAACCCTGGATCTGTATTACAAAGGTCGCGTAAAAAAATTATTGATCACCGGTGGCTCCGGTAGTATCAGCAAACCACATCACCGCGAAGCTGTGTATATCAAAAAATACCTGTTAAATATTGGCATTCCTGATAGTTGCATTTTGATTGAGAATGACTCTAAAAACACCTACGAAAATGCCATTAACACCAAGCGCATTTTAGATAGTTTGCATTACGAAGGCAACACCTTACTAGTCACCTCTTCTTTCCACATGCGCCGTTCTTTGGCTATTTTTAATAAAGCGGGCTATAAGAATATAACACCTTACGTTACCAACAAAATTACAGGTTTACGCAAATTCGAAATTGACCATTGCTTTATTCCAACGGCCGAAGCTATTTATGGACTAAACTTAATTGTACACGAAATGGTTGGCTATGGCGTTTATAAACTAAGAGGTTATTTGTAAAAAAACTTTGTCTCGCAGATCACGCAGATTAACACAGATAATATCTGCGGACATCAGCGAAATCTGCGTGAGGCATTGCTTTTATATTAACAACAAAAATAAAAGGTATTTTTTATGGAATAACACCTTCTCTGACATCTAAATATTAAAATTGAAAACTATGACTTTCAAAAAACTCACCACTCTGGCTTTAATGCTTTGTGCATCAGCGATCATTGCTTTGGGATTCTTTTCCAAAACCTTTACAAAGCCACAAACCGAAATGTTCACCATCAACAAGGGCGACGATTACGCCAAACTTTGGAAACGGGTGGATAGTTGCCAAAACAAGGGGTTAACCGAAAGTGCCTTAAAGGTTGTAGAAGTCATTTACCAAAAAGCCAAAGGCGAAAACAATGCCGGGCAGTTTGTAAAAGCTGTTATCCACCGCATGAAATTTGAAAGCTATAAAGAGGAATTCTCTTTAGAAAAATCCATTTTCAAATTGCGCGATGAAGCCGCAGAGGCCAAATATCCTATTAAACCTGTTTTACAAAGCATTTTAGCCGATGCCTTTTGGCAATATTTTCAAAATAACCGCTGGAAGTTTTATGACAGAACTGCTACCGTTAATTTTAAGAACGATGATATTGAAACCTGGGATCTGAAAGCCATTACCAATGCCGTTATCTCTAACTACAAAGCCAGTTTACAAAATGCAGATAGTTTGAAACGCACTAATGTAAATGTGTATGATGATGTGATCACCTCGGGGACTGCTGATTGCAGAGCGTGGCGCCCTACTCTATACGACTTTTTAGGACACCGTGCTTTGATTTTCTTTATGAGCTCTGAACCGGATGTATCAAGACCGGCCAACCAATTTAATGTAAACAACGAAGAATTTTTAAAACCTTATGTCGATTTTGTAAAATTAACGATCACTAATCCATCAGATTCTTTAGAAACAAAATACTATGCACTGCAATTAATGCAGGATCTGACCAAATTTCATCAAGCGGATGCTAAACCTGATGCCTTGATCGATATGGAATTATTGAGATTGGATTATATCAAAAATAATTCTCAGCATCCTCAAAAAGATACCTTGTATTATAATTCCTTAAAAGCCTTACAATCAAAATTTGCTGCTAACGAACGTGTGACGGAAATTGATTACCGCATTGCGAGTTGGTATTTACAAAAAGCGGGGCAGTACAAACCTTTGGAGGGTGATGCTTACAAATGGCATAAAAAGAAAGCCATTGAAATTTGTGAAGCCGCTGTTGCAAAGTTCCCAAAATCATATGGCGCCTTGCAATGCAAAAACATGGTTGCTACAACAAAGGCCAAAACCTGCAATTTAGCTTTTGAAGAAGTCAATGAACCCAATAAGCCTTTCAGAGCTTTGGTGACTTCTCAAAATATCAGTAAATTATATTTCAAGATCGTTAAAACTACCAATCAGGAATTACGCTTATTATACCGTAAAAAATATGGTAAAGAGTTATTCGAAAAATTCAAAACCTTTCCGGTTGCTAAAACCTTTACCTTGGATCTGGTAAATGATGGTGATCTTCAATCACACAATACCGAGATCAGTTTGCCTGAATTGCCTGCGGGTTATTATGTGATCCTGTATTCTCACAATGCAGAATTCACTTACAACAATAATATTACCGCCTACTCTACCTGCATTATGTCCGACATTGCCTCTATTGAAAGACGCAAAGACGATGGCTCTTACGATTTTTATGCCTTACACCGTCAAAGCGGTGAAGCTTTAAAAAATATTACCGCTCAGGTTTGGTTTGAAGCTTATGATTACAGCGACCGGGATTATAAAATTAAAAAAGGCCCTTCTTATAAAACGGATGACAAAGGTTTTTTAAATATTGGTTATTCTATTTTAACCGACAAACAATTTTATTTAGAGTTCATCAATGGCACTGATAATTTTTATAACAACAACAGTTATTACACCTACAAGCCTTACGAAAATGATTACACCCGGATTCATTCCTTCATCTATACTGACCGCGCCATTTACAGACCGGGCCAAACGGTGTTTTTCAAATCGGTTGTATTAGAATCTTCTAAAGACAAAAAACACAGTTTGAAAACAAACTATCCGGTAGTCGTAACATTTTATGATGTCAATTATCAAAAAGTAAGTTCACTGAATTTAACCACCAATGAGTTTGGAACAGTTAGTGGTTCTTTCATTGCTCCGCAAGGTGGATTAAATGGGCAAATGCACATTACCGATGGTTATGGCAATGTGTACGTTTCGGTAGAAGATTACAAACGCCCGAAATTTGAAACGGAGTTTAACCCGGTGAAAGGAAGTTTTAAATTAAACGATGAAGTAACGGTGAGCGGCTTTGCGAAAGCCTATGCCGGAAATGTGATCGATGGCGCCAAAGTAAATTACCGAGTGGTAAGACGCATTAATTACCCGTATTGGTATTGGTGGTATCGTCCATACAACGTTGGCGCTACAGAAGTGGAGATCACCAATGGAGAAACGGTAACCAATGATACCGGCGCTTACTTTATCAAATTTAAAGCATTGCCTGACGAATCTGTTTCTAAAAAAAGTTATGCGACCTACAATTACGAAGTAACCGCTGATGTCACCGACATTAACGGTGAAACACATAACACGCAAACCAATGTCATTGTTGGTTACCAGGCCTTGACCTTAAACATCAGTGCCGATGAGATCATTGAAAATGAACACGCCAAACCAATTGAGATCAGCACTAATAATTTGAATGGTGTGGCTGAACCAACCAAAGGTAGTTTTACGATCTACAAGTTAAAACAACCACAAAAGGTTTTCAGAACCCGTTTATGGACACAGCCCGACAGACATACTTTAAGCAAAGAAGAGTATTATAAAACATTCCCTAACGATCTGTATGCCGACGAAAGCAATAAATACAAATGGGAAAAAGAAACCAAAGTCTTGGATAAAACTTTTGATACCGAAAGTAAAACCAAATACGACCTCAGTGCTGAGTTGAAAAACTTTAAACCGGGCGTATATGTGATCGAAGCTATTTGTAAAGATAAATTTGGTGAAGAGATCAAAGCCTTTGATTACATCACGGTATTTAATGCGAACTCTAACGAAATCCCTGAACTAAAAGCCGATTGGTTTTATTATCCAAAAACCAAAGCAGAGCCGGGCGAAAAAGTGAATTACATTTTAGCATCGGGTTATCCGCAAGTCAATTATTTATATGAATTTGAAGCTCAAGGAAAAACGGTGGAAACCAAAACCATGGCGGCTTCGATGAAAGCTAATGAAATTAACATTGATGAATCTCACCGAGGAAATGTCGCTTTTCATACATCCTTTATTAAACACAACCGTTTTTATTCGCACAACAATGTGGTAACGGTTCCTTATACTAATAAAGAATTGGATTTTGAATTTGCAACTTTCCGTAATAAATTATTACCCGGACAAGAAGAAGAATGGAAATTAATTTTGAAAGATAAGAAAGGTGAGAAAGCTGCTGCTGAAATGGTAGCGAGTATGTACGATGCATCTTTAGATGCCTTTAAACCTAACAACTGGTACTTTAATGTGTTCGAAAGTTATTATGCGCATTTTAATTGGTCATCAACAAGTGGAAGACAAACCAACTCTACCGAATTTTATAACATCAAACAAGATTATCACCAATTGCCATACCGTTACTACGACCAATTGAATTATTTTGGTTTAGGATTTTACTCACGTTATTACCGCAATGGTTATTATAAAAATGCGGAGTCTGAAGGTGATGGCAATGCTGCTTATGCACCAATGATGGACGAAGTATCAGAAGTATCGGGCAAGGCCGATAAGTTTGCTGCGCTTGAAAAATCAACCGTTACCAAAGAAGAAAGTAAAAAAGGTGGCAAGGATGGCGACAATAGAAATGAAGACATCACTACAGTAACTGCAGGATTAGCCACAGGTGAAAACGGAAACACCAGAGGACCTGGAGCTGCTAAAGGTGGTGAGTTAGGTGATGTGAAAGCCCGTTCTAACTTTAATGAAACGGCCTTCTTCTACCCTACATTACAAACCAACGAAAAAGGCGAAGTGATCATTAAATTTACCGTTCCTGAAAGTTTGACCAAATGGAAATTCATGGGCTTGGCTCATACCAAGGATCTGAAATTTGGTCAGTTTGAAAAAGAAGTCATCACTCAAAAAGAATTAATGGTGCAACCTAATGCCCCACGTTTCTTCAGAGAGAATGACCGCATTACCTTCATTTCTAAAATTGCCAATTTATCGGATAAAGAAATGAATGGAACAGCTGAACTAAAATTATACGATGCCTTAACCGAAAAAGAAATTTCTACTGAAATGATCGAAGCCTTGCACGGTAATTTTCCAACCATTGGTTATAGAGAATTTGAAGTAAAAAAAGGACAAAGCACTTCTATTGAATGGAACCTGAACATTCCGGAAGGCTACTCAGCTATTAAATATAAAATAGTAGCCAAAGCCGGAAACTTTAGTGATGGTGAAGAAATGGCAGTGCCTGTATTAACTAACCGCATGTTGGTAACCGAGAGTATGCCAATGCCAATTAGAAGCAATCAAACCAAAGAGTTTTTGTTTACCAAATTCAGTAACCAAAATAATAACTCTACCACTTTAAAAAATCATTCATACACCTTGGAGTTTACCGCAAACCCTGCCTGGTATGCCGTGCAAGCGTTGCCATACTTAATGGAATATCCATATGAGTGCGCCGAGCAAACCTTTGCCCGTTATTACGCCAACAGTTTAGCTACACATCTGGTAAATGCCAAACCAAAGATCAAAGCGATTTTTGAAGCCTGGAAAACACAAAGTCCTGATGCGTTTTTATCTAACCTTGAAAAAAATCAGGAATTAAAAGCCGTGGTGTTAGAAGAAACACCTTGGGTGTTACAATCAAAGAGCGAGACTGAAAATAAAAAACGTGTTGGCTTATTGTTCGACTTAAACAGAATGGGTAACGAACAAAGTTTAGCACTTAAAAAATTAATGAAGAAACAATCTTCTAACGGTGGCTTCATGTGGTTTGATGGCATGCCTGATGATTGGTACATTACCCAACACATTGTAACGGGTTTTGGACACTTAGATAAATTAGGCGTAGTGAAGGTGAGAGAGAACAGCCAGGTTTGGGACATGTTGTACAGAGCAGTGAAATATTGCGATAACCGCATGCGCGAAGAATATGAATGGATGAAAAAATACAGTCCAAAATATAAAAGCGAAAATCATTTGAGTTATACAGCTATTCAATATTTATACATGCGTTCTGTATTTAAAGATATTGAAATAGACAGCCGCAATAAAGAACACTTTGATTATTACAAAAAACAAGAGCAAACCTATTGGGTAGATGCAGGACGTTATATGCAAGGCATGATCGCTTTAAGCTTACACCGTAACAATGATGCAAAAACACCAAAGGATATTTTAAGATCCCTAAAAGAGAACAGCCTCAATAACGAAGAGATGGGCATGTACTGGAAAGAGAACTATGGTTACTATTGGTACGAAGCACCTATTGAAATGCAAGCCTTAATGATAGAAGCCTTTGATGAAGTATTGAATGATACTAAATCAGTAGATGACTTGAAAACCTGGTTGGTAAAAAGTAAACAAACCCAACATTGGGGAACAACCCGTGCCACCACCGAAGCCGTGTATGCCCTATTGCTTAAAGGAACAGATTGGTTGGCCACTGAGCCTAATGTAGAGATTACAGTAGGCACCATTAAACTGGATCCTAAAACAGATAAGAGTTTAAATGCAGAACCAGGTACAGGCTACTTTAAAAAAGTGTGGCATGGTGCCGACATTAAACCTGAAAGCATGGGGAAAATAAAAGTGGTAAAAAAGGATGTAGGCGTAAGCTACGGTGCCATGTACTGGCAGTACTTTGAACAACTGGATAAAATTACACCGCACGAAACACCATTGAAATTAAAAAAACAATTGTTCCTGCAAAAAAATACAGCCAGTGGCATAGTGATAGAACCGGTAACAGAGACTACTAAATTAAAACTGGGTGACAAATTAAAAGTACGCATTGAATTAAGAGTGGACAGAGACATGAGCTATGTGCACATGAAAGATATGCGTGCTGCCGGTTTTGAGCCTACCAATGTATTTAGTGGTTACAAATACCAGGATGGTTTGGGTTATTACGAAAGCACCAGAGATGCTGCTACTAACTTTTTCTTTTCTTACTTAAACAAAGGCACGTATGTATTTGAATACCCCTTAGTAGTAAACCACTATGGTGATTTTAGTAATGGCATAACCACTATACAGTGTATGTATGCTCCTGAGTTTACAAGCCACAGCGAAGGCGTAAGAGTGAAAGTGCTTAAATAGATTTTGATTTAAATAAAATTAAAACCCTGTTAGTGTGATACTGACAGGGTTTTTAATTTTAATATATCTCTGATTTACTAAAAAAAGAACAGATTTTTAAAGAAATGATAAGCACAACCGAAAAAACAATTGATTGTGATGAATGGGCCACAGGAATGTATATTTTTGTGGTAAACAATAAAGCGTTTAATAGCTCGTTTAAAATTATAAAGGATTAACCTTCAAAAAATGAAAAAAATAGTTCTCTTTTTTATATCCATTTTTTGGCTAGGCAATTTGTCTAGCCAAAACTGGGATTCTGTGCAAGGAGGAAAAGTTACTCAACAAATAAAAAGAGTACTATACGATTCTGTACACAATGAATTAATAGTAAGCAGTAATTTCTTAGAAAACATCAACGGAAAATATGTTAGAGGTGTTTGTAGATGGAATGGTACAAGATGGGATTCTTTAGCAGGTGGTATTAATACACATGATATTCTAAACACTACTCCAAGTGGCGCAGTTCTTTCATGTATACCATATAACGGTCAAACATTATTTGGAGGATACTTTCACTCTATTGGAAACGTTAACGCTAATGGAATAGCGCTTTGGGATGGTATAAAATGGGATAGTTTACCGAAAAGAGCATTTAAATTTGAAAAGAATACAATTGTTTCTGGTTTTTTGAAAAAGAATGGATTATTATATATTCATGGTACTTTTGATACCATCGCAGGGCAGCCTGCTAATGGCTTAGCGACTTGGGATGGAGTTAATTATAACCCTATACCACTTCCGATAAGTTCAAGTTTTCAAGGCATTTTGGATATGGTAAATTTTCAGAATGATCTATATATTACTGGGGGCAGATTCAATATTGGGGCTTCTAGTAACGTAAGAGATGTTTTAAAATTTAATGGCTCTAGTTGGATTTCAACAACTGCTGGCGGTTTATTAGGCAGTTTTTCTAGCATTGCTGATTTGGAAATCTATAATAATGAATTATATGCTTGCGGTCATTTTACAAAATCTGATGGAAATGTAGCCAACCATATTATGAAATGGGATGGCAGTCAGTGGAATGATATAGGTTTTGAAGATCAACCTTATTTTATTGCTATTAATAAAATGCAGGTTTATGATAATAAATTATGGGTATTCGGCTCTTTTGATAAAGCCGCAGGTTATTTTGCAAGTAAGGTGGCTGTTTATGATGGAGCAAACTGGTGTGGATTGAAGGACACACTGGATAATAATTTAGGAACTGCTACTGTATACAAAGATACTATCTACATTGGAGGTGGCTTTTGGACTGTTAATTCAGATTCAATATCATATCTAGCTAAATTAAAAAATGCCACTTTATTCAATCAATGTGTAAGTGTTGGAGTTAATGAATTATCGAATGGAAACTTAATTTCTATCTATCCAAATCCAACAAACTCAATTTTAAATATCATTGATGAACAAAATGCATTAATCGGCTCTACCATCGATATGAAAAATTCCCTAGGACAAGTTGTCTATTCAAAGCCATTCTCCAACCAAATAGATATATCAAACCTCCCATCTGGAATATACTTCCTCTCAATCCAAAATAAAACTCTTAAGATTATTAAAGAATAGCCTCTTAGTATAGTCTCGCTGCACTTATTTTTCTATAATTAAAATCCTCAACCAGATATCAAACCAAGCTCACCACTTATCAATTTGAGATAAATATCATTTACAAATCCATTAGTTTTGATTTTAAATAACAACACTAAAAAAATGGTATTATGAAAAGATCTCACATTTTAAATATCGCAGCCATTTTTGGGGTATTAAATTTACTAACGTTTTTATACTATGTCTTTTTCGTTCCATCATCAATATTTGTAGCAGAACTCCCAAGCTTCTTGATGAAGCCGGTTCTTGTTAATATACCTATTGGTTTATCATTTTTTTCTTTAGCCTTGTTCGCATTCGATTTATTGAGATCGAAAGAAAAGAATTGGTATTGCTTTTTTGTTATCACAATAGCTCTATTGCCTCCCGCAATATTTATCATTGGTTCTTCTTTTATGGATAGTCACTAACTAAATAATATGAAAACAATTCTCACTACATTCGGCTTTACTCTGTTTGCATTAAGCAGTCAGTCACAAAACAAAGCCTTCACCTTTCAGGAGGCACAAAAGCAAGGCATTACAATTTCTAAATTAGATAGTATTTATCCAAGTGGGCTTCACTCCGATTCTACCAAAGCTGTTTTTTGGAATGAACAAGATGAGTTTATTAAGGCCTATCAACAAACGTTGCAGGATCTTGGCAAGTATTTAAAGGACCATCAGTTTAGCTGGGGCAAACAAACCAAATGCTTTAACCGCATTTATTTTAATGAGAAAGGTAAAGTAGAGTATTTCCTATATAATTTCAGAAAGGATGAAATAACTCCGGAGAAAGAAAAACAATTTGATGCCTTACTAAAGGAATTTATTAAAACCTATCAATTCCCGATGAAAGCCAAAACTGGTTTTGCACAATGTAGTCCGGTAACTTATAGTGATTAGTCAAACGGTGTCTTCGAGAGCCTCAGACACCGGTCTTTCGAGAGCCTCAGTGGCCGCTTCTAGGTTCAAAAAATCTCTTTTACAAATGCTGTAAATAGAGTATCTTTACACTGCATTTCAGTCAGCATGATTCCTACCATACAAACTTTAGAGGAAAAGAAATTAATTGGTCAACAACTCACTATGAGCTTTGCCAATAATAAAACTTTTGAACTCTGGAACAGTTTTATGCCAAGACGAAAAGACATTCAAAATAGCATTGGCAGCGATCTGTATTCTATGCAAATTTACGCTCCTTTATTTTTTGAGAATTTTGATCCAACAAAAGAATTTGAAAAATGGGCAACCATTGAAGTAACTGATTTTAATGCCATTCCGGAAGGCATGAAAAGCTTTACCCTACCCGCCGGATTATATGCGGTATTTTTATACAAAGGCGATACGAGTAAAGCCACTGAAACATTTCAATACATTTTCGGAATATGGTTACCAAGTTCTGAATACAGTTTAGATAACCGTCCACATTTTGAAATACTGGGAGAAAAATACAAACACAACGACCCCAATTCAGAAGAAGAAATATGGATCCCGATAAAACCTAAAAAATAATTAGAGCCATGGAACATCAAACACCAAGAGAACTACTCGATCAGTTTTATGCAAATAATAATTTTGGTGAAGATGGCGGCCAATCCAGCTCTAGTGTCAAGATCGAAGTCACACCCAGGTTTGCTTTTTATTTCCCCAATTTTGATGCACGTAGAAAAGCGGTGATCAAACACGATATTCATCATTTACTCACCGGCTACCAAACTTCTTTATCCGGTGAGAGCGAGATCTCTGCCTGGGAAATTGCCTCAGGCTGCAAAAGTTATTGGGCTGCTTTTTTCATTAATACCAGCGGAACCATGTTAGGGATTCCCATTAATTTTTTGGGGACACTAAAAGCATTTGCAAGAGGAAGAAAAACAAGAAATCTATACCACGATGTTATTTCTACCGAACAAGCCATGGATATGAAGATCAGTGAGCTTCGCCAACATTTGCATTTAGATCAACATCCGATCGATACCAAACCTTCGTTTATTGATTTTATTCTCTTCTCACTCTTTGCTTTTTATGGGGCATTATTTTCTATTGCGTCTTTGCTGCTATTGCCTTTTATTGTGGTGTATAGTGTTTATGTGGGATTGAAAGGAAAATAATTTTTATTTCTTCTCGTTCTTTTTTCTTGAAAAAAAGAACCAAAAATTCAAGGCGAAAGACCAACTCCAATTCTTTTCTCGCTCGAAGAGCCTTCGCAATACTGCCGAAAAAATTGCCTCCACACTTGCTGGCTCCTCGCTATAAAAGTACACTGTACTTTTATTAACGCTCATCCCTGCACTCTTTCGCCAAAGCCCACCGCACCATTACCAACGTGTAGCTTACTAATAAAGTTCGAACTGACATTTGTTTATCTCATCATCTTATTTTTTAACTGTTACTTTTTTCATTTCAGTTTATTATAGAACTAAACTAAAGGCTATGAAAAAAATAATTACTCTATTCGTGATCTTCTCAGGACTTCATTTACAGGCACAAAAGCTAGAACCTACCGAAGATAAAGTCCTCTATAACCTTTACCTGAAATGTACTGAAGGAGGTGTATTTGCCAATCAGGAAGTGGTGTTTACCAACCTAAGTGATAAAAAGGACATCAAATGTGTTTCGGATGTTGGTGGTGTGGTAAGAGTATTGTTACCCATTGGCAGCGTGTATGAATTTCGCATCAAGAATTTTTCGGAATCAAGAACGGTAACTCTACCAAACGAACCCTACATGTTTGTAAACAACACCTTGCGTTACAGCAAAAACGATGTGCAATTTGTAGAGAAATTTAAAATGAATACCGAACAGATAAAGGCTGTGAATGCCGCTGTAAAAGCCTTACCGGATACAACATATTTTAATACGAGTAAACCCAATTCATTAAAACTGGATCAGAATTTTTCGAGCTTAACCATCACACTTAAGAACATCAACAAACAACCTTTAACCGGAGAAGTTGTTTTAGTTACCGGTAGAAAATCCAAAAAGAATTTCAAAGGACCAACTGATCTTAGTGGAAACATTGTTCTATTCTTACCAAAAGGCGATACTTACGATCTGTCTTTTAAACATGACCCCAATTACGATGTGCAGGAGATCAACTACACCCTTGGAACCATGAAAGCCACGGTACAAATAGATTATTTAGGCACAAAAGAAATAGAACGCAGGATGGTGGAAAAAGAAAAACAACTCAAAGAAGAAGCCATCCGATTAGAGAAAGAACGCAAGGAATTTGAAATTTATATGAAGCGCGAAAAGCTCAGTGCTTTAGAAGCCCGCAAAAAAGAAATGAAAGAATATGATTCGGGCAAACGAAAATTTGCAGACGATGTGATCTTAAAAGTATTTGAGCGCAACAAACATTGGAAAGATAAACTCATTGTGTGTGATCTCACCGGCAGTATGTCGCCCTACGCGGCACAACTAGAGGTATGGTATAAATTAAATTTATTAAAAGAACAAAACCTTCAATTCGTATTTTTTAATGATGGCGATCGAAAATCAGATCATGAAAAGAAAATTGGGAAAACCGGAGGCATCTATTATTTAAAATCCAAAGGTCTGGAAGAACTGATCAATTTAATGGTGATGGTTCAAACAGCCGGAGATGGCGGAGATTGCCCCGAAAACAATATGGAGGCACTGATCAGCGGGACAGAAAAAGCATCCAACTACAAAGAATTAATTATGATCGCCGATAACCATGCTCCCATCAAAGACATTGCCCTACTCGAAACATTTAATATTCCGGTTAAAGTAATTTTATGTGGTGTAGATGATGAAATAGAAGCGGATTATTTAAGATTAGCCTGGAAAACAAAAGGCTCTGTGCATACCATTGAAGAGGATATTTTGAGCATCGGGAAATTATTAGACGGTCAGGAAATTAAAATTGGAGGGAAGACGTATCACTTAATGAAAAATAAGTTTATACCGATTTATAAAAGTTAAGAGAATTGTCCGTGACAAACTCAAACTTTTTTCATATCCTTCTGTCTTTCTTTTGCTTGAACAAAAGAAACAAAATTCAAGGCGAAAGACCAACTCCAATTCTTTTCTCGCACAAAAAGCCTTCGCAATGCCGCCGAAAAAATTGTAGTTCGCACTCTTTCGCCAAAAGCAGCCGCACCATTACCAATGTGTAGCTTACTAATAAAGTTCAAACTTACTAACATCAGCGTCAATCATAAACATCTGTGCCATCAGCGTTCTATAATAAAAAACAAAAGAGCCTGCAAAATCTGCAAGCTCTTTGTTGTAATTAATCTAAGCGTAAAATTTTACAATTGTTTTTCGAGTTCTTTTAATTCCTGCACTTTTTCAGCATAACCCATTTTATCAAATGAATAGATCAGGTTATTTAAAATACGCTTGATGATATCTAAATTAGAACAAGGTAAATAATGTTTGGTTTCAGGCTCAACCTTAAGTTGTTTAATAAAGGAATCAATATCAGCTTGATTGAATATTAATCCCTTACTAAACGGGTTTACATAAAACAAAATGTTATCGGATAAGGTTTTATTGGATGGATCAAATAAGTTGGCGAAATCATTCACATAAGCCAACACAAAGTGTTGTGGTAAATTAACACCATAAATAGGAATCCCTAATTCTTTACATACCAAAGCGTAAATAACACTCAGCATGACAGGATTTCCTTTTTTAGTTTCTAGTACAACATTGATGAACGAGTTTTGAGGAGCATGGTAATTGGTGATGTTACCGCCAAACTGATGCACTTCAAATAAAATATGATTAATGATCTTTACTTTTTCAATAGCTGAAAGATCGTCGTGTAACTCCAACCACACATCTTGTTTAATTTGGTGTAATTGTTTTTTAAGTTTGTTTTCGTCTAGATCAGGGTATTGATAACGGGCAATGATGGCACAACCTTTGAAAAGATCTTCCTGTTCGTTTTCTGCCCAGTTTTTTAAAGCGTTTTGTAAAGCCTTAAACTGAATGGTGTGAATGATCCCTTCAATGCGTTTTTGCATCAAGGCATCAAAGCTGTTTTCCCAGGCAGTTTCTAAATGTGGAATAGCCGGAGGACCAAGAATAATAAACCTATTCTTCACTTCGGAATAAATTCCGTCGTCCGGATCATCTAATAAAGTAATTAAAGCAATCACTTCCTTTAGGTTCATTTCATTTTTCTTAGCTCTCATATATCGTTTTGCCTTTTAAAGCTTTATGGAACCTAGGTGTATATTGTAACTTAAACGTTAAACAAAACAACTGGTTTCATAACAAAACAAAAATAGCCCCGATATGGAGCCATTTTTAACACGAGATTTGTTTTTTTTAACAATTACGTTGTTAATCGTTGTAAACTTTCCTCTATTAATATCTCTACCGATTTCTTGTAATCGCTTGTAAACTCTTTGCGGACGCGGTTTGCAATAATCACACAAGCTGTTAAACACTGGTGGTTTAATAACTTTCCTAAACCGTAAAGTGCAGAAGTTTCCATTTCGAAGTTGGTAATACGGTGATCGCCCAGTTTAAAATCGGTTAAAAGTTCGTTTAAACCCGACATGGATGCCTTCAAACGAATTTCTCGTCCTTGTGGCCCATAAAACCCCGGAGCTGTAGCCGTAATACCAATATGGGTGCCCTGTTGGAACTTAGCAATTAATTTATCAGATGCCTTTACGCAATACGGGTAAGGCAGGTTTGGCAACCAACCGGTATGTTTGATAAAAGCATCGCTGATGTTGTTATCACACACGGTTTCCCATTTGTCATAAAAATTCAATAAGCCATCTAAACCTAAGCCATGAGAGCTAACCACAATACCGTTTACAGGAATATCGCCTTGCAAAGCACCGCTGGTACCTAAACGCACAATGTTTAATGAACGGTGAGTAGGATTTAATTCGCGGGTTTCTAAATTGATGTTAACCGCTGCATCCAATTCGTTCATCACAATATCAATGTTATCCGTTCCAATTCCTGTAGAAAGCACCGTTACACGTTTGCCGTTGAAAATACCGGTGTGAGTCACAAACTCACGGTGTTCGGTTTTAAATTCTATTTTACTGAATAACTTGGATATTTGAGCTACACGATGCTGATCACCAACTACGATCACATCATCCGCAATGTCTTCGGCTTTTAAATTGATATGGTAAACACGCTTATCGGCCGTGAGGATTAATTCTGTTTCAGGAAATTGAGACATATAAATAGTTTTTAGTTATGAATGTTTAGTTTTTAGTAGTTACTAAATCCAATACGAATATAACAATCTATGGTTATTTTAACCGCAAACAAGCCTGTTTTTTTCTTCAAGATGAGAATAAAATCAGATAAGTCTCTAAAATCCTTTGGGTCAAATAGTCTCTTTTGTCCTTTAGAATAAAGCTATTACATACTTTGAAAAAATCAAAACACCGCCAATAAAAGCAATGATGGCTGAAACCAGCACCGCTCCTGCTGAAAGATCTTTAATTTTCCCGGCTAAAGGATTTTGTTGAGGAGAAACTAAGTTAACTAAATGTTCGATGGCCGTATTGATGATCTCTAAACCAATAACCAACCCAAATAAAAGTAAACACACCAACCATTCGGTTTGAGTAATGTGAAAATAAAAACCGACAATGGTTACCAATACTGCAACTACCAAATGAATTTGCACATGCTTTTCTTTTAAAGCGAGCTTTAACCCATTGAGGGCATAACCCATCGACTGAATAAAACTAGGCATTTGGAGGAGTATTATTTTTTTCTTTATAAAACACCACCTTGATATTGTACCACACCGCAATGAACCAGGCTGTTAAGCCCCAAACTACCGCAATTTTCGCAAGTGTGCCAATGGCTTCCATTTTTCGTTGGTAGGCACCATAATCTTCAATAGTAAAATCCATATTATTGGATGAGGAATCTAAATACAAGTAAATGCCATACATGGCTCCGAATACTAAAAAATAAACGCCCACCATGATCCAATAGGTTTTTAAATGGCCGAGGTCCTTGCCTTTATTTAAACGAATAACGGTTCGCACAAAAGCGCCTATGAGTTGAACCACTCCTACAATAAACTGGGCTATTAATAGTATTACCATAAAACCGAAAAATGCATCACTGTTAAAAAAGAAGAGGAACTAGACATCATACGAATTGGATTTAATGACCGGTTTGAAAATTAAATACAAGAACGCTAAAAAAATTGAAAAAATAAAGGTAAAACAACACACATCTTTTAAACCGGGAAGATGAAATAAAGGTTTCAAACAGGTTTTAGCCAAACCAATGGGATGGATCACATCCCAACTATTAACCCTTAAAAAGCGCCCAATGTACACGCCATAACTCACTGCCACAAACAATAACACTAAAACAAAAGGCTTATACAATTGAGGCAATTTTAATTTAACAACGCCTACCATTTGATTGATGGATAGATAAAACAAATACAAACCGGTAATAGCAAAGGACATGATCAATACCAGATCGAACCAAATAGGTAAGTTGGCTCTTTTGTGCAAATGAAACAGATCGGTGATCATATAAGGCGCGTTGGGCAAAAACAAGATCCACACCACTGATACGACTATGAGCTTATATAGACTCATCGTATTTTGTTTGGTGATGTAAGTGCTCAACCAATAAGGCACAAAGGCCAAAAACAAATTCCAAAACAGAAACAGGAAACTAAACTGATCGGTTTTTAGGATGCGGGCCATGACCATAAAAAAACAAAGGCCGCTTAAGAGTAACAGATTTTTTTTGATCGGATTCATTATTAATTAATTAATTATAAGATTTATTATTAAACACAATTTTAGCCCAATACCAAATGGCTATGATCCAGGCTGCACCTACCCAACCAACAACAATACCTGAATTGAATTCGCATAACACATACATCACAATAAAATAAACACATACCGCCAACCAATAATAGATGAGATTGGTGAGAGGCTTTTTCTTCACCAAGGCATATACCGTTCTGATAAAGGCACCCAGCAATTGTACAAAGCCAACTACTAATTGAATTAAGCCGATTAATAAAATCAGATCGTTGTCGTTAGTGGCTTGAGATTCTAAAAATAAAGCAGTCATGTTTTATGGTTTAGAGTAAATGCTTTTATAAACTTCCTGATCGCTTAGATCATAACTTTTCCAGGAGCTAACCCTGTTTGACAAATACGAATCGATCTTCTGAGTTAACAAAGCACTGTAACTGCTTGTATAATAAGAATCATCACGGTAAGAAGCACCCACATAATTTTTTATATTAGAGTTCAGTGCTTTAAAATCCTTGTGTTTGGTCACTTCGATCAGTTCAGGAATATTGGTATCCGATAAAGAAAACAAATAATAAAAATCCACATCAGCTAAGCGTTTATTACTGATGTTATAAGTAGTAATGAGTTTATCCCAGTTAACACAAGAGCTTAAGGTTAAAACAGTAAACCATACCGCTACATTGGTTCTGATCAAATACCAATTAGAACGTTGCTGGTATATTTTCCAAAACATGATCATTAAACCAATAGCTGCCAATGCTAACCACACATACACGCCAATGCGTTTATACGTAAAATTATAATCGTGAATGTAAATTTGATTTCGGAAAGCAGTAGACGACAACATGATGATGTTTTGAATGATCCATAAATACACAAACGCATTCAGAGCTTTATTGTTTTTAATATCAGTAAATTCTTTACGAAATAAGAACATGATCAAACTCGTAGCAAACACAATGGATAAAATGATGATCCCTACTCCATTGTGCACAAAGTCGGAATGGGTAACGCCTTTAGGCAAACCACCATTTAAATAAAGCGTTTGTACATCACCGATATTTAAAACCAATAACATCAGGTTTAATAAAACAAATAATAATAAACCCGCAAAGCGTTCTGTTTCGTATTGCTTCACATCTGCATTTACCGCTGCCAACTTATTAGAAACAGATAATTTATTTTCCCAATTAGTAATTGGTGATATCGCGCGGTGATAAAACAAACCATATAATAAAATAAAACCACCAATAGTAAACACGATCCATCGCATGCTGATAAAATCAAGGTTGATCCATTTGGTGTTTTCGGCAAACAATGGATTGGCGTTTTTATACATCACAAAAAACAATAGACTTAAAAACAACACAATGAAGGTGGCAAATATTTTATAGCCTCTTTTACTTTCAGTGTTCTCCGGTTGAGTTTGTGTTCTGGCAATAAGATCAATGATCATAAAAACCACACTTGATGCCACCGAAAAAAAACTAAACAACAAAGAAAACAAACTAGAGGTAACGACATTAAAAGATAATGCAGACACCAATAACAAACTAAACACATTGGCAATAACACTCAACGCACTGGAATGTACAAATACACAAGCCGCACTAACCAAACACATCGCAGCCGACCAACACCATTTCTTCTCTTTTAATAAATTTTTATTTCTGAATAACAAGACTCCCAAAAAGACAATGGTAAAAATGAGAAAATTAAGTCCGGCAGTTTGCTGGTAAAATAAAAAGCTGTAAGCACCTGTGGCTGTTAGCAAGAGATAATCATTTGTTTTCATGGTATTTGTTTTTTAGGGTTAAATATATTTTGTCACTTCGAGCGAAGTCGAGAAGCTTAGTAAATCAGGTCTTTGGTCTCGACTCCGCTCGACCTGACAGGTCTTCTTCATTTTTTGATTTAAAATCCATATTTCATAAATTCAAAAATCTTTTTTTTATTAATTTCCATAGTAATAGCAATGCAGTAATAAAGCCAAATAAACCAGTAAGAGAAATAGATTAAGCCAATACCATCATCAGGAAGTATTCTATTATTACACACAAAAAAAGACAGGGGAACACTAATTATATAGAATACGATCAGTGTCCAGTATATTTTCAATTTTTTATTTAAAAGAACATTCATTTTATTTTCATCTCTTCGTACTGAAGAACACAGTAATTGAAACAATAAAATAAACGGTTGAATCAGTCCAACTACGAACAAAAACTCTTCGAACAGTGATAGATTTATTTGAAATAATCCCTCCATACTATTTATTTTTATCAGTGTTAATATAAGTGCCACGGTTTCTCATAAAACTCCACACGCCCAATGCACACAACACATCGCCCAACCAAAACAACCACCAGCAAAATTTTTGTGGAACATAGGTTTTCAATTCTTCAAATAATTGAGATTTGGAAAACACATGCCAACCGCTAGAAGACGTGCTGGATATTTGGTCAATGTAATCAGTGGTGAATGATAGAATGATGATGAACACCCCACCAATTAATAACAACCATTGTGATGGAGTTACTTTAACTGAACTGTATTTATCTTCGTAATAAATGATCAGGTAACCAAACACGATCATTTGCGAAGCCACAATGCAAGGCGCTAATACAGGCCCAACCCATGGTACCGGAATTAAAAATAAAATATCCCAGGTAAATAAGGTTTGAGGCCAGCCTAATAACACATATAAAAACACATAATAAAAAATATCCCATACGGCAAAAGCAATTAGAAAATAAGCAAAGCGAGAAAGTTTGGTTTTACCGGCTACAATACCGGTTCCTACTAACATAATAATGGTGGCGAGTTCTCGCCAAAATTCAGTGGCCGCAATTTTAGCCGGAATAATGGTTAACGGAAAATCAAATCCATTCGGATAATACAATTCACGCAAGTAAACCACCACGGCTGTTTCCATGAATCCCATGGCAATGGAAAACAAGACTACCCAGATTAATAATTTTACAGTTTCTTTTTTCATAATCGTAGTTTTAAAGAGCAATTAGATCCTGACGGTAACTTTCAAATTCGTAATAAGCCGATTTGGTTTCAATACATTTTATTTTATGTTTGATATAGAACAGAGGGATTAAACCTAAAGCGCCAAAACAACAATCTATGATCTGGTGATAAAAAGGAATGCCTCGTATGGGTCCGAAAATGAGTGCTAGCGGAAACACCAAAATACAAGACATGATGCCAACGTCCACAGTAAACTTATTACGTACCGGGTTTTGATATACTCCTATAAAAAATAAAGCAATGATGATATGAGCAAATGCTAACCAATCGGTACCATACAAAACAATACTCGGAGTTTGATGAACAGCCTCGTAAACATTCAAGATCCATTGATGGAAAAACACAGGAAACACATCGATGTGAGTCTTCATCCAATTAACTTCTGTTATTAAAGGAAAAGCGGTAACGCCACTTAATACCAGTAATACGATAAATACAACCACTACTCTCCTGATGTTTTTAATGTCTGTTGTTTTCATGATACGTCTTTTTAATTATTTTATTTAAAAGTACTTTGTATTTCAAAGTTTAAGTACAAAAAAAAGGATTAGCGACCTTTCAATAATTTTTCAAGCGCATCCAAATGATCGTTGAAAGCTTTCATCCCAACTTTGGTCACAGAATAAGTGGTTAAAGGTTTCTTGCCTACAAATTCTTTCTTCACATGTATGTAACCTTCTTTCTCCAACGAAGTAACATGACTAGCCAAGTTTCCATCAGTGATCTCGAGCGTTTCTTTCATAGTACTGAAATCAACGCTATCGTTCACCATCAATACACTCATGATCCCCAAACGGATCCGATTTTCAAATGCTTTATTTAAATTATGTATGTAACTCTTCATATTATTAGAATTGAGATTTGAGAAGTGAGAAATGAGATTTAAAACATCTCAATTCTCATATCTAATGTCTCATATCTATTTTTTTCGTTCGTATTTAAACCACATGGCTGCTCCATACACTATATGCAACACACCAAAACCTAACATCCAAAAAATCAAACCATTGTATAAATTAAAGGCATTGATCAAACCAAGTACAATCTCACAAAAACCGAGATAACGAATATCATCATAAGTATACTTACTCGCATTTACTAAAGCCATTCCGTAAAACAATAACATGACAGGCGCAATGTAAGCTTCGGTACCATGCATTAATAAAGCAATGCAAAACACCCCACCGGCAACTAAAGGAATTCCTAAATTAAGTAAAGCTCTTAAAGCCGTGTGATCAAATAAACTATGTCCTTGTTGTTTGGCTTTTTTATTGGAAAATAAATAGGCTGTTACAATAGATAACACTAAAACAGAAACAGCTATTAAAATAAAATTGAAATAGATCTCATTTCGGTCTAAATGCTCCATGCGATTATTTGCCCATTCAGAAAAAATATATTTAGAATACAAATAAGCAACAATACCTCCTGCCAAAGCATAAATACCGGCAAAAACACCCGACAAACCACTTAGTGATATAAAACGGGTTGATTTTTTCATCATGTTGCGAATATCTTGTATCGCTTCCAGGTGTTGTGTGGTTTCTTCTGTCATATTAAAAGCACTTTGCGATACAAAGTTATTATTAAAAATTAATCCTGCAATACATTTTAACTATTTTTTATAAAAAACTTTAAACCGAAAATTGTTTACTTTTACAACATGGGAAGAATTATGGCAATAGATTATGGAAGTAAACGCGTAGGCTTGGCGGTTACCGACACTTTACAAATTATTGCCACCGGTTTAACAACCGTTCATAGCAAAGACCTGATCGCTTATTTAGAAGCTTATTTAAAAAAAGAAAATGTAGAGTGTATTGTAGTTGGCGAACCAAAGACCTTACAAAATGAAGCTTCTGATAGCGCCCGCTACATTGATCCCTTTGTGACCCATCTTACCCGAAAATTCCCAAACATTAAAATTGCGCGTTACGATGAACGCTTTACCTCTGCCCTTGCCCATCAAACCATGTTAATGGGTGGACTCAAGAAAAAAGCCAGAGCGAATAAGGATACCGTGGATATGGTAAGTGCTACTATTATCCTGCAGGATTATTTAACTTTTATGGGGAAATAGTTTTCAATTTTCTTTTTTCTTGAATAAAAAAGAAACAAAAAATCAAGTCAAAACGAATCCTTCCCGCTCTTTAAATTTATAAGATTCGTTACCGAAAAATACTAAAGATTTTTCGGACTCATCTAATCAATTTAAATTCACACCTTATCGGCTTCGCGTTTTGACAGCCTTCGCTCCACTCCGAAAGAGTTATCACTTAATTCAATGTGTTACAAAAAAAGGATTAAGCCTCTTTCTCCACAAATATAATTCCCAACGATTCCAACTCTACCAACATTGGTTCGTAGATCTCTTTCACGATTGGAATTTGAACACCGTATAATTTAAACTTTCCGGTTAAGAAATTTTTGATAGCTATAGCTAATGGCAATCCTACTGTTTTAGCCATGGCTGTATGAACTTCATCATCACCAATAACAACTAACGAAGAATTTAATTTTTTCTTAGCGCCATTCAATTCATAGTCAAATTGATGTTGCATCACGATCATGTCTTTATCGCCTTGTTTCAATAACCATTTTTCTTCCAACAAATTTTGTAACAATTCTGCGGGCGAACCTTCTTTTAATTTAATGGGTTTATTTGAGAATAACTCAAGGTATTCCAACTTGGTCATAACCTCAGCATCCATCTCTTTCCCCATAAATTCAACCAACTTTTCTTTTACAGAAGCTGTCCCTTTTGGTAAAAACGATTGTAAAAGATCCGTATAAGTTAATGTATTGGCATCTTTAATTTTATAAGAATCGTCGGTTAAGCCTAATTTCACAAACACATTCCATGCTTTGCAATAACCCGGCATACGAAGGGTACCACGTAACATGGTTTTGGTGTCATTCAAGCCATAAGGTTCTTTGTAGCCAATACTATCACGGTTGGCATAAGCATCAAACTTTCCATAACCATCAACTTCTATGGTTTCTATTTGAGTATAAATACGGTTATAGGGAATGAATTTTAATTGGCCTTCTTCTATAAACTGAGCAGTACCTTGTCCGGCTAAGATCACATTACGCGGATTCCAGCTGAATTTATAGCCCCATGGATTATCATTACTTTCGGGTGCTACCAAACCTCCACAAAAAGATTTGAAGCCTGTTATTTTTGCTCCTTTATCCTGTAACTCATGGATCACCTTCATTGCCGAAGCATGATCAATACCCGGATCTAAACCACATTCGTTTAATAAAATCAGATTTTTCTTTTTGGCTTCAGCATCCAACTCCTTCATTTCCGTACTCACATAACTGGCAGTCGCAACATGTTTACCCAATCGTACACAGTCTTTAGCCACATCACCATGCATAAAAGCCGGCAACATCGATACTACAAAATCCGAATCAGAAATTAATTGTTCGCGTAATGAGGCATTATGCACATCAAACTCCACAGCACTGGCCACATCTTTATACTTAGCGATCTTCGATTCAACCGCTTGTTTATTAGCATCAGCAATGGTTACGTGCCAATTATACTGTTTAGCGTTTGATAATAAATAATCAATTAAACTCGATGAAGAGCGTCCTGCTCCAATTATTAATATTCTGCTCATAAGGTAAATTCTACGCAAAAATAACCTTAAATTTGTTAGATATAAAATGAAATAAATGATTCGAAAAACTTTAGGCTTTATTTTTACGGTAATTAGTTGTTTTCAGGCAATGGCACAAACCAATTCGTTAGTCGTAGTAAGCGAATCGGGAAATACATTTTTATTAAGCGTAAATGATAAAACAATCAACACCATTCCTCAAATAGATGTTAAAGCATTTGATCTATCTCCAGGCTGGCAACAACTCTTTATTACCTCAACTATAAATAATAAAGAATTAAGTTTGAAAGATTCTTTTCAAATTAAGGACATCGAAAAATTCACTAATAAAGAAATTACCTTTGCCTTAGTTGTTGAGAAAGAAAAATTAAAAATGCATTTCAAATCCATTTCAGAACTCTCTGGCCCAAAAACTCCAACCGTACCTGATGCACCTAAAGAGGTAGTTCCTTTGGTTGACAACAGCATTTATGGTAATTTATATCAGGCAAAAAATAACAAACCTGTCTTTTTTACCAACTACGACAAAGAAACCTCAACCTGTCAACATCAGTTAAACGAAAAAGAATTAGGTTATGCCAATCATCTTTTGATGAAATGTAATGATGAAGAGGCTAAATTAAGATACCTCAACCAGATCATTGATCTAAACTGTTATACAACCATACAACTAAAACAATTACTGGAATTATTACCCATTGAAATGGATCGTTTGAATTGCGCCAAACAAGCCTACAAACACATATCAGATCTACAAAATATTAATGCATTACTACCTGTTTTCAAGTATCAAACCATGAAGGAATCTTATGCTTCCTATTTAAAAGAACAGGAAAACATTGTGAAGCAAAAAAAATTAAATTGTACAGAACCCATAAATTCAACGCAATTTGATGCACTATTTGCCAAAATAAAAAATGGTGGTTATGAGAATGAAAAAGTGATCGTTGCCAAAAAGTTATTAGTGGATGTATGTATTTCTACTGTTCAAACCAAAAGCATTGCTCAATTGTTTACTCACGACCGTGAGACTCTAGAATTTATTAAATCAGCTTACAATGTGATCACTGATAAAGCCAATGCAAAAGATCTGGTGAACGAATTTCAATTCAATGAAACCAAAGAAGAATTTTTAAAATACATTTCGAAATAAGATGAATACTAAAAAATTATTTACCATTGGCATTTTAGGAGCTATAGCAGTTTCTCTTGGTGCTTTAGGCGCACACTTTTTAAAATCAAAATTAGCAAGCGGTTTAATTACACCGGAACAATTGAATGGTTTTGATACAGGAGTGAAATATCAAATGTATCATGTGTTAGGCATGTTGGCTTTAGTAATTTTATCAAAACAACATCCTCACAAATTTTTGAATTGGGCTTATGCTTGTTTCTTTTTAGGGATCATTATGTTCTCAGGCTCATTGTATTTTTTAACTACCCGTCATTTGCTTGGCGCTGATTGGTTAACGGTATTAGGCCCCATTACTCCTATTGGCGGTTTATTTTTTGTAGCCGGTTGGGTACTATTAGCGTTAGTTGGGTTGAAAAAAGAAAAACATTAAAAAAATAGTGGTGGCTAATTATATAAATAAAAACTACCTTCTTTATTTCATACTTTGTGTTATAATTTATTTTGTGTTTTTCCAACACTTAAACAGTTTTCCCATCAGAAATTGGGATGAATCATTATTTGCAGTCAATGCCTACGAAATGAGTAATAACCATAACTTTATTGTTCCCTATTATAAAAATGCACCGGATTTATGGAATTCAAAACCTCCATTCCAAATTTGGATTCAGGTTCTATTTATCAAATTAATTGGGTATAATGAGCTATCTGTTCGCTTACCATCAGCACTGGCTAGTTCATTTTCATCGTTACTATTATTTTATTTTTTCAAAAAACGGTTCTCAGTAATTTTTGCTGTATCAGTATTTCTCGTTTTTGTAACTTCTTTTGGGGTATCTACATTTCATTCAGGAAGAACCGGAGATGCCGATGCCCTACTCTCTTTTTTTATTTTAGCTTATTGCATTTGTTTTTACAAATGGCTTTTTGAAGCTAATCACAAAGCCATTTTCTGGTTTTTTGTTTTTCTTAGTTTCTCTTTTTTAACAAAAAGCATAGCTGCTTTATTATTTATTCCTGCAATACTATTTATTACTATATCATTAAAAAAAACAGCTGAACTATTTAAAAACAAATGGTTTTATATTGGTCTAACTTTGTTTCTGGTTAGTTCTATTGGCTATCTATTATTAAGAGAATCTTACAATCAAGGATATATTAACTATGTTTTTAATACAGATATTGGCAGGATTACAAAAACCATAGAATCTCATCAAGAACCTTTTGATTTCTACATCAACAATTTATTTCAGTACCGTTTTATTTGGTTTATACTTGTTGTACCAGGAGCATACTTACTTTGGAAACAGAAAACCTTAAAAAAAACAGCTCTTTTTTTAATTAGTTTATTGATTTGTTATTTCTTGATCATTAGTATTTCAACTACCAAACTGGAATGGTATGATTTACCTATGTTTCCGATTTTATCTATTCTTAGTGCTTATTTTATTTATACAACAATTAAGCATAACAACTTCACAAATAAATTAAGAGATCAAAGCATCATACTAGGATTAATCTTTGTTTTACCACTCTATTTCACATTCAGAAACTCTTATAAAAGCGAAATAAAGCCAAATGAAAAACAATTAGAAGTAATGAATGAATATGCCTTTAAAAACAAAAAAAATCATTCATTGGATAAAACCATTTTTTTAACTTCTGAATTTGACAGACCTTTATATTTCTATAAATACCTTTTAAACACTAAAGGGTTGGATTTTCAAATAACCACATCAATTAATAACTTAAAGGTTAATGATATTGTGATCGTTTCACAAGACTCATTAAAAAAGCTCCTAACATCTCGATATAATACAAATGTGATTGATTCTTATAAATCAATTTTAAAGTTTCAAATTAATAATATTAGAGAGTAATACTATTTTAACGTAGCACCTTTCATACTCATCCAAGGCCTCACTACTACTTTTAACCTACCGGATTTAACAGCAGGATCAGATTCAGCTAAATTTTTTACTTCTTCGATTGTTTTAACATTATACACACAAACTCCTCTAGTGTCATCCTCATCTAAAAAAGGGCCGGCAATATCCATTTTACCTTCATTCCACATTTTAGTTAAATGCTCTAAATGCTGGGTTTGAATTTTAGCTGCCGTTGCACTATCCTGATCTCGTTTATCTCCTTTAACTAAAAACACCATAAAATAAGTTTTCATTTCACCCTGTTCGTTAATCTGTTTAGTATCATTTTTATTAACAGGAGCCTTAGAGCTATTTACAGTTTTTGTGTTCGTATTAGTTTGAGCTAAAATAATGTGTGAACACATACAAATACTTAGTGTAATAACGAACTTCATGGTTTATTATAATTAATTTTAGTACGAATATAATTAAAAAACAACCACTTCATAAATCTCTTATCTTATAAGAATTTTATTTCTTTTTGTTGTTTTTTTGTAGTTTTTAAATATTTTTTTAAAAAAATTATCTTAGGGTGTCCAAAATTAAAAAAAATGAAATTCTTCTATACACTTTCTTTACTTGCATTAAGCCTAACTATTTTTTCTCAAAGAGGAAAAGATGGGGCTGTTACTTTCACTAATTCTAACACTATTGTGAACTCCTACATAGATGTTACGGCAAATTTAACGTTAGGTACAACAACTATACCAGTGAGTAACTCTGCCGGATTTGCTGTTGGCGATTTGATCTTTATAGCACAAATGCAGGGAGCCCGAACTAATTGTCAATGGGATACAGTATGGGGAGATCCTAACAATGCCATGTCTGTTCCAAACTCAAATAATATAGACTTTGGAGCCATAATGAATTATAATAATTGTGGAAAAAATGAATTTGCGCAAATTAATTCGATACCAAATGGTACCAGTTTAGTAGTTGACTGCGGTTTAAAAAGTAACTACACATATACTTACACAAATAACCAAGGAGGTGCGCACATCGTATATGGTAATATTCAAGTAGTAAAAGTCCCTCGTTATACTTCCTTAATAATAAGTGGAGCAGGTTCTATTACTTGTCCTCAATGGAACGGAAAAACAGGTGGAATTGCAGTTATAGAAGTAGAAAATAATGCAACCCTCAGTAGTAACCCATCTTTTGATGTAAGCGGTAAGGGTTTTAGAGGAGGAATAAAAGACAACCTCAGTACCTTTGGAGGGAATAAATGGGGAGGAGGAACATCAAATCAAGGAGGAATAAAAGGCGAATCTATTGCTGGAGACACAAGTATTTACAGAAACCATGGAGCTGTTTTTTCGAGAGGAGCAATTGCTAATGGAGGCGGAGGTGGATGTGCTCACAATGCCGGAGGAGGAGGAGGCTCCAATGGTAACAATAGTGTAACTTATAATGGTTATGGAAACCCTGTAACAGGGTATAATACTATTTGGAATTTAGAAAGTGCTGGTTTTGCTGCTAATATTTCATCAGGGGGCGGCAGAGGAGGCTACTCTTTTTCTAATACCAACAGAAATATTAGCACTACAGCTCCAGGAGCAATAACCACAACCTCAAATAGCTGGGGAGGTGATTTTAGGCGAAATATTGGTGGTTTAGGTGGTCGTCCTTTAGATTATTCAAGTGGAAATCTATATTTAGGCGGCGGCGGCGGCGCAGGAGATGGTAATGAAAATCAAGCAGGTGCAGGTGGTAATGGTGGTGGGATGGTTTATGTAGTTTGTTATGGTAATTTAACCGGTACAGGAACAATACTAGCTGATGGTGCGAATGGAACGTCATCAACTCCAGGATGTGGCACTAATGATGGCGCGGGCGGAGCAGGAGGCGGAGGTGTTATAGTATTAAATGTAAATGGAACAACAAACCTAACTGCGGGTACAGCATTGAGTGCTAAAGGCGGTAACGGTGGCAATGTAGTCTTCAATTGTGTTCTATCTAACTCAGATGGCTATGGTCCAGGCGGCGGCGGCGGCGGCGGTTACATTACCTATTCCGGAACATTACCTTCAAATAATATTTCAGGTGGATTAAATGGGATACAAAGTGGTAATACAAGTACCATATCTGCCTTTTTTCCTCCAAATGGAGCAACAAGAGGTGGCTCTGGCAGCACAGGAACAATTTCAAATTATACATTAACAGCTTCTGCAAACCAAACAGTATGCGCTAATCAAACGTTTACCGTAACAGCAAATTCTACTCAACCGGGAACCAGTATTAATTGGTATAATGTTAATACAGGAGGAACTGCAATAGCAACCGGTACAGCATATGCGGCACCAGGGTATACAGCAGCAGGAACTTATACTTTATATGCGGGCGCTTGTCCAGGAACCTATCGCCAACCAATTGTGATTACAGTTGGTGCTGGCTTAAGCATCTCTGTTAACAGCCCAACTATTTGTCCCGGGCAAACTACCGTTTTAACTCAAACAAGTTCGGCAACTTCCTATACATGGAATACAACTGCTACTACAGCCAGTATTTCAGTAACCCCAACTTCTACTACAGTTTATACGGTTACCGGATCTAACGGAACCTGTTCAGGAGTTCAAACAGCCACTGTAACCGTTTCGCCACAACCAACTGTAGTTGTTTCCAGTCAAACAATTTGTGCCGGAAACTCTGCAACTTTAACAGCAAGTGGAGCAACCAATTTTACCTGGTCGCCGGGTGGACAAACCACTACAAGTATTGTAGTGACTCCAACCATTAACTCTACTTATTCAATAACAGGAGCAACAGGTTCTTGTACTCATTCTACAACTGCATCAGTAAGTATAACACCTACTCCAACATTAACGGCCGCATCTAAAACTATTTGTCCGGGCCAAACGGCTACCTTTACAGTTAGCGGTGCCAGCACTTATACCTGGAATCCGGGAAGCGTAACCGGAAGTACATACACTATAGCTCCTGCTTCAAACACAACCGTTTCGGTAATTGGCGCTAGCGGTACTTGTACAGCACAAATTACAGCTTCTGTAACTGTTAATCCAAGTGTAACGATTGTGGTTAATAGCCCAACGATATGTCCGGGACAAACAACTACTTTAACTGCCAGTGGCGCTACTTCTTATACGTGGAATACAGGACCAACCACCAATTCAATTGTTGTGTCTCCGTCTTCCACAACTCCATACACTATAACTGCAAGTAACGGATCTTGTGTTGGAACCAAAACAACTACGGTAACCATTGCTACTCAACCAACCGTTTCTGTTGCCAGTGCTTCAATCTGTTCAGGTAATTCTTACACATTAAATGCCAGTGGGGCAACAAGTTATACCTGGTCGCCTGGCGGGCAAACAACTACAAGTATTGTAGTAACACCAACAACCACTACAAATTATACCATTACAGGAACTAACGGAACTTGTACTAACTCAACAACAGCTAGCGTAAGTGTAACTGCTACTCCAACATTAGTTGCCAATTCTGCTACTATTTGTCCCGGACAAACAGCCACTTTAACTGTTGGTACAGCAACCTCTTATACCTGGAATCCGGGAAATATTACAGGAAACACTTACACCATTGCTCCTGCTTCAAACACGACTGTATCAGTTATTGGTGCTAACAGTACTTGTACGGCACAAACAACTGCTTCGGTAACTATTGGCAGCGGCATTTCAATCGCTGTTAATAATGCTACAATATGTCCCGGACAAACAGCTCTTTTAACACCAACAAGTACAGCAACCAGTTATACCTGGAATACAGGAGCTAACACAAACACATTAAGTGTTAATCCAGGCACAACAACTACTTATACTATTTCCGGAACGGCAGGCGCCTGTAGCGGATCTAATACAGCCGTGGTAACCGTTATTGCCCAGCCAACTCTTTCTGTTGCCGGTACAAGCATTTGTTCAGGAAGTTCATCAACATTAACTGTAAGCGGAAGTGCTACAAATCACACATGGACGCCGGGTGGACAAACTACCACAAGCATTGTGGTAACACCAACAACCACTACAAATTATACAATTACAGGAACTAATGGAACTTGTACTAATTCTACCACTGCAAGCGTAAATGTAACCGCTACTCCAACACTAGTTGCTAATTCGGTTACGATCTGTCCCGCACAAACAGCCACATTAACAGTTGGTACTGCCAATTCTTATACATGGAATCCGGGAGGAGTAACAGGAAACACTTATACCATTGCTCCTGCTTCAAATACAACAGTATCAGTTATTGGTGCTAATGGAGCTTGTACGGCACAAACAACAGCTTCGGTAACTATCGGCTCAGCAATATCTATCGCTATCAATAGTGCAACCATCTGCGAAGGGCAATCGGCAACTCTTACACCAACAACAAGTGCCACTTCTTACACCTGGAGCAACAGCGCAAATACAAATTCTATTTCTGTATCACCTACATCAACAACTGTATTCACACTTAACGCATCTGACGGTTCTTGTACGGGTACAAATACTGCCACCGTTACCGTGAATGCTGTTCCTGTATTAACTGTTACTTCCAATAATATTTGTAGTGGACAAACGGCCACTTTAACTGTTAGTGGTGCTAATACATACACCTGGTCAAATGGTGTTAACAGTAATTCACAAACCGTTAGCCCTGGTTCAACAACAATTTATACAGTATCCGGAACTTCCTTAGCCGGATGTAGCAATACGGCGGTAGTAACAACTACAGTTAACGTTACCTCTGTACCAAATGTAAGCATCACCTCTTCTCCTACTATTTGTGCCGGACAAACAGCAACTTTAACCGCAACCGGAGCAACAAACTATACCTGGAGTACTACTGAAACCTCCTCAACTATCAATGTGTCACCTTCAACAACAACTTCTTACTCTGTGCTTGGAGATAATGGTGGTTGTACCGCAAGTTATGTTACAACCGTAACTGTTAATACTCAATCACTCACAACCTATTCTTTAGCGGTGCAAACATGCCCTACAGAAACAGTTAACTTATTTGGAGCAGGTACAAATTCAGCAACCACTACTTATACATGGAGTAATGGTGCGAATTCCTATTCTCAAACAGTTGGTCCGGTAAACACTACAACTTATGTAGTTAATGGCACTTCTTTATCAGGATGTCCTGTATTATCAGGCACTGTGATCGTTAATGTTGATCCTATTTCCGCTAGCTTTAGTGGTATCAATACTACATTAATAACTGTCGGAGAAACATTGAATCTAACAAATACAAGTGTTGGAGCTACATCCATTGCATGGACTTATTGTAACAATGGAGTTTCATCAAATAATACTATTTCAATTCCTTTGTCGGATACCGGATCCTGCTGTATTAAATTAGTTGCGACTAATGCCACTTGTAAAGACAGTACCACCATCTGTATAGAGGTTGTTGAACAATCTACCATTAACATTCCAAACGTATTTACTCCAAATTCCGATGGCAGCAATGATCTGTTTAAAATTACAGGAACAGGCATTAAAACTCTAAACTGTGTAATTTTTGACCGTTGGGGCCTAAAAATGTTTGAATGGACCGGAATTAACGGATCCTGGGACGGCAATGTAAAAGCAGGTGTAGCCCCAGCCGGAACTTATTTTTACATAATTAACTACACAGATTCATTTGATAAAACCACAACTGAAAAAGGTTTCTTAAATTTGTTCCGAAATTAAACGGAACTATTAATGAACGAATTTAGAGAAGAACTTCTGATCAAATTATCAATACCAATTTACGCGATCGTAATTGGTATTGAAATTTTATACAGTTACTGGCACGATAAAAAATACTATTCTACCAAAGGAATACTATCTAATATCTATTTATCAACCTTAAATTTTTCTTTAGACATTTTAGTAAGAGGTGTTTGCTTAGCTGTACTTTGGTATTTCTATCAATTTAAATTTATAGCCATTGATAAAACAGCTCAGCCTGTTTTATATTGGACTGTTTTGGTATTGGCACAGGACTTTATGTTTTACTGGTTGCACCGTGTAGATCATTATTGTCGTTTCTTTTGGGCAGTGCATGTAACACATCATTCCTCCGAAGAATTTAATTTAACCGTTGGATTTCGTTCTTCGGTTTTTCAGCCATTATACCGCTTCATCTATTTTATTCCATTATCGTTGGTTGGTTTCGATCCTTTGGATGTGATGTTTATTTATGCGGCTACTCAAATTTATGGCATTCTTATTCATACCAAAACGGTAGGTAAATTAGGTTTCTTAGAGTGGTTTTTATCCACACCTTCTCATCACCGGGTACATCATGCCAGTAATATAAAATATTTAGATAAGAACATGGGTATGTTGCTTATTATCTGGGATCGTCTATTTGGCACATTTGCTAAAGAAGAGGAAGAAGTTGTTTATGGTTTAACTACCAACCTTGGCACACACAATCCATTAATATTGGTATTTCATGAATGGAAAGCCATTGCTACCGATCTGAAAAAAGAAACCTCCATAAAAAATAAATTATTATACGTATTTGGCCCTCCGGGATGGAGCCATGATGGAAGTCGTAAAACGTCTAAACAACTGAGGAAAGAAATGAATTCGTGAACAATTATTTTAACTAAATAAGAGATACAACTTTCCATTGCTATAGATATAAATATTTAATTACCTCTCAAAAATTATTATATATTTTACTTGTTCTTTTTCTTGATAAAAAGAACCAAAAATCAAGGCTCCTTAAAATTTAGCTAAAATCCTCATGGCATCAAGCTGATGATTTGAAGAGCTTCGCGAACAGCCCAAATCATCTTCGCTCATTCCATCGCTTTTGATACCTCCCGATAGCTATCGGGATGATTTATACGCTAAATTTCAAAAGGCCAAACAAGTTCTGATCAAATCAATGTTATTGACTTATTTATTGATAAAGTCAATTCTTTAATTAATTAGATTGTTTATCTTTATCTTAATTATGGGAAATTTCATAAAACTTTTTAAGCGAACAACCGATTTTTTAACTAACAAGCTGTGGCGAGTACGTTTAGATAAATTAAATAAAAAACAAAGTTTTTTAATAAAACAACTTCGCATATTTTCTTTAGCCATTAATGGTTTTAATGAAGACAAATGTTTATTAAAAGCAACTGCTCTCACCTATTATGCACTTTTTTCTATTGTTCCGGTAATAGCATTAGTGTTTGCTATTGCCAAAGGCTTTGGCTTTCAGGAAAACCTGCAAGCTATGATGCTTGAAAAATTCAATGAACAAGCTACCATTTTAAATCAGGCTTTTACTTATGCCGATACCTTATTACAATCAACCAAAGGCGGCGTAATTGCCGGAGTTGGTGTTGTGTTATTATTGTGGTCGGTCATGAAACTACTTGGGAATATTGAAGACAGTTTTAATGAGATATGGGAAATAAAAAAAGGCAGAACCTGGGTGAGAAAAGTAACTGATTATCTTTCCATCCTGTTAATAGCACCTATTTTTATTATGATCTCCGGTGGCGTAACGGTACTCGTTAGAACACATGTAGGCGATGCCATGTCTCAAGTGTCTTACCTTTCTCCTGTAAGTATAGTATTGATGAAACTATTTGCCTTCTCTTTAATTTGGGCAATGTTCACATTTTTATATATGGTATTACCCAACACTAAAGTTACGTTTAAAGCCGCGGCATTAGGTGCAGTAATAGCGGCAATTTTGTTTGAATTATTACAATGGGCTTATATCTCTTTTCAAATAGGTGCGGCACAATACAATGCCATTTATGGTGGTTTTGCCGCCTTACCTCTATTCTTAATCTGGGTTCAATATTCCTGGTTTGTGGTATTATTTGGCGCGGAGTTAGCTTTTGCTAATCAAAATGTTGATCACTACGAATTAGAAAACGACATCACTAATATTAGCGATCGTTACAAACGCGTTATTGCTTTAATGATCGCCAACACCGTAGTGAAAAATTTTGATGAAGGAAAAACAGCGATGACCGCTATGCAAATTGCTTCTAAGCTTGATCTTCCGGTTCGTTTAGCACGCAGCATTATTTTTGAGTTTACAGAAACTGGGGTATTTAACGAAGTGAAATTATCAATTGACAAAGAAATAGGTTACCAACCCGGAATAACGGACAACAAACTAACTGTAAAGTTCATCATTGATAAACTAGATGAACGTGGCGTGAATTCTTTACCAATAGAAAATACTACTGAATTAAAAAAAATCAATCAGTTGATGAAAGACATGGACGAAGTGCTCAATACAACTAAAGGAAATGTATTGATAAGGGAGTTGATATAAACATTAAAGATTATTCACCATTTCATGCATCACGTTAAAGGACTTTAACTCGGTTAAACCCGGCACCTGCATTTTATAATAATGCATCAAACAATCTAATAATGCTTGTCTTTCAGTTCGGTTTATTTTTTTTTGGTTAGAAATGGAATAATTAAACAGATCAGCAAAAAGTTCAGATTGCCACAGATCAAAACCTAAGGGAAAACTTTTAGCCCGGTTTGTAAATTTCCCTTCTAAGGAATCAAAATACATATGTTGCGAATCCCTGTTATTAATGGGATAAAAGCCAAGGTGTTTGGTTAATTCAAATAAAAAATAAATGTGTGTATCAATATAACCCTCTTCTGAGGCATCAAACCATTGATAGGTATCACAAATTAAATCAAACAGATCATCATTAGGCGTTTGCTCTTTGATGCATTTATACAATACTTCATTTAAAAACTGAGCAATGCATAATTTACTAAAATTAACCTGCAAGCCGGTGTATACAAACAAACATTTCACTTCGGTTACCTGTTGTACTTCCCTGTTTTCTTTCAATGAAAATACAAGTTCTATTTGAGACAAAGGTTGCACAACCCCAGCTTTTATTTTTGATTTTAAACTATGCCCAACATTGATGTTGGCAGAGATCAACCCAAAATCTTTGGTGTAAATTTTAGAAATGAGTTTTTTGTCGGCATATTTCACATTGTGTAACACAATGCCTAGTGTGGTATGGAGCATTAATTAACAACTAACAGTTTGGTGGTTGCTGATTTATCTCCGTTAGACGAAGAACAATAGATCATATAAACGCCACTGGTAACCCGGGCACCACTAAAATTAGCTAAGTTCCATTCTATTTGTCCTCCCTGAGATTTTGTTTGCCATACTAAATTACCGGCCACATCTGTAATTTTCACAATGGCTTCATCAATTAATCCTTTGATATAAACAGGACCTGTAGAACCTGGTCTGATAGGATTAGGGTAGGCATGCACTTCGGTAAAATCATCAAATCCTTTAATGATGGACGTTCGGTAAGATTGAATTCCTTTATCGGTAGCAATAAAAACATCACCGGTAGTTTCATCTGTTACCAGGTCTACGATCACGTTAGAATAAAGCGGACTGTTATCTTTAGTAAAATGATGGATTTGAGTTTGCCCATCAGGCGATAAACAATACACTCCAGAACTTTCTGTTCCTATCCATTTTCTGTTAGCGCCGTCAACAGCAATAGCCATTATTTTATCATTTTCTAATAAAATCTGAACGTGTCCATCCTGTTCAATTAATATTTGCTGACTATCCCAATTAGAATTTGTAAATACATTTTCAGGATTATAAAATACGGTAACTCCTTTTGTTGTTCCTACCCAAATATGTCCATCCAGATCTTCACAAACCGAAACAACATCATTAGTAGGTAACAAACCCGAACCCGGATTAACACTTAATAATTTTGTATTGGAAGCATTGGGAAAAGACAACCCATTAATATCATTATAAACCAACATACCACCCGAACGTGCTAAAACTACCCAGGCCTGATCATATTTATTAAAAATGATCTTTGTAATTGTTGGCATTACTGTAAACAGTTCAAAATCCAACTGAGCCCAGCTTCCATTACTTTTTAAAACCTGTAAACATTTTTTAGCTAAAGTTACTCCCATCCATAAATTAGAATTCTTATCGAAGTTAACTGCCGTTACCCTAACATCATTACCACCATTAACCCCAGATAGTGGGCTATTACCGGAGTGGTAAATTTTAGTGAGCTGATTGTTTTTTATATCAATAACACCTTGGTACATGCAGCCATACACCACATGATCTTTGTCTTTCGGATCAACAACTACACAATTGATATCCTTAATGGTATCAGGAATTATGCCTTTGTAGGATACCCAATCCTGTTCCTTATAAAAACTGGCAGGTGTACTGCTGTACTGATAAGTATAAGTATCTCCTAAATTAACCGGAGCAACGGCCACATTTCCTTCTCTGATATCAATATCATTTGATAAATTGTTAGCAGGACCATTGATATAAATTTTCTCATTAGGATCAGGATAACCACCTTTTGATTTCACCAATCCTGATGTTTCATCAGCTAACCAAAAAATACTATTGTTTTCAAAAAAAGCGTCATTGATGAATGCATAATCTGTAGGGCTATTATATTTAGTAATATAAACGGAGATATTACCGGTTGTGTTATAATCTTTTAATCCCCATTGATCCAGGATCAACAATTTGTTGTACTGCGAATAATCATATAATTTTTTATTTTCGGTACCTGAAACGTAAGGATATTTACTCCATGCTGTTCCATCATATTGATAAATAGTATCTTTCATAGATACTCCTAATTTCAATTTATGAGAATAGTTCGCTAAGATCTTACCGTCGAAATTTACAATACCATTATATGGTCCCGGTTCGATACCTGTATTTAAAGGCTTCCAGTTTTGATAGTTCCCTAAGTTTATATTTTTATTACCATAAAAAACACCTTTATCGGTGGCGGCAAAAAAGGCCGTATCATTTTTAGTAACCTGAAAAACTTCATAATTTATAACGCCATTGCCTATATAGAATGTTTCTTTTATTTCTAATTTATCAGTATCAAATACAACAATCCCAAAACCGCAAGCAATGTAGGCTATGTTGGCTTTAAAATAAACTTCGTTCACATATTTTTTTCCGGGAATGATTTTTCTCTTGATATCAGAAATATTAACGATCGACCCATCCGGATTGATCACATCTATATTTGTGTTTTGATAAATAACCAACAGTTTGTTATTGTAATTACATTTCCTCAATAACTTTACACCCACATCCGAAAGGCCGTCGATCTTAGTCATTTTTTCAACACTATTATCTCCGGTGTTGTATTTTGCCAAGCCGGCACCGTTAGACATATAAACAATATCCCCAACCTTTGCCACGCTATTAGCATAACTATAAGAAGTATGATCAACCCATTCCCCCACTTTTACCTGCGAAAAAGAAATCAGGTGAATAACTAAGAATAAAGGAAATAAAATAGTTTTAAACTGCATGGTAGTATAACGAAACTCGAGTTTTTTTATTGTAATTACTGAGCATAAATTTAATACTTATATTTGCCCCCACAAATAGGCCTTGTAGTACAATGGATAGTATTTGGGTTTCCGAAGCCTACGATCCAGGTTCGATTCCTGGCAGGGCCACTTAAAGCGGAATAATTGATGCATTTTCAATTTTCCGCTTTTTTATTTGGTTTATAATCAGTTGTTTGATGATTATTAAGCAAAATTCTATGCTTATATTTACTACATAAAATTTATTTAAATGAAACTACTATTCAGTTTTTTAGCCTTTGTTTTATTGAGTACAACATTAATGGCTCAACAAGAAGTTTATCCAAAACCACAATTATCGGCCAGTACACAACTTTATTTGTGGAAACAAACCAAAAATAAAAGACCTGCTATATTACCCGAATGCGTTTACCGACAAGATGCTCAGCACAATACTTATATCAGCACCTTTATTCAGGTGCAACCCGGTTTTAAAGAAACAAGCCTAACGCCATTGGGTGCCAAGGTTGGAACAAAGGCAGGAAACATCTGGACCGTTCATGTGCCTTTACAAAACGTAAATCAATTTACACAAATTAACGGGATCAAATATATTGACATGGATCAGCCTGTAGCAGTGGCTATGGATACTGCCCGAAAAATGACTCGCGTTGACTCTGTACATAAAGGTTATAATTTACCACAGGCTTTTTCAGGAAAAAATGTTGTAGTAGGGATTATTGATCTAGGGTATGATTATACTCATCCAACATTATACGATACATCTTATGCCAATTATCGTGTAAAACGTGTTTGGGAAGAAAAAACAATCGGTACACCTCCATCCGGTTTTTCTTACGGTGCAGAGTTTGCTGATTCTGCATCTATTATTACAAAAGCTTATGATGTCAATAATTTCACACATGGTGCACATGTAGCAGGTATTGCAGGCGGTTCGGGAGCCGGAGGAAATGCAGGGAACAGTACGCGTTATAGAGGAATGGCTTATAATAGTGATCTAGTATTAGTGAGTATTAATCCTACTTCGGCCTATTGGTTAAGTACAGGAATGGCAGATATGCTGGATGGAATGAATTATATTTTTAATTATGCTTCATCTGTAAGTAAACCTGCTATTGCTAATTTAAGCTGGGGTAACCCGTTGGGACCACGTGATGGAAATTCATTATTTAGCCAGGCTTGTGATAATTTAACCGGACCAGGTAAAATATTTGGAATATCAGGTGGTAATAATGGCCCTAATAGAATCCATTTACAAAAGACTTTTACAACCACTGATTCAGTTGTGCATACAGGTTTAACTTTTTCGACAGGGCTAACTGAAAAGAGAAACTGGGTAGATGTATGGGGCGATACCAGTCAACCATTTAGAATGCGTTTTAGTTTATATAGCAGTTCCACTAATAAAGTTGATAGCAGCGTATACATTTCATTAGATAATAGTACTCATCAAATTAATCTAAAAGGCACTAACGGTGATACTTGCTTTATAACAGTGAGTACCGTCATGTCGGAATTTAATGCCAAACCTCATATGTTGATACAAGTGTATAGCAGAGTTACCAATCAACTGGTACTTTCTGTAATGGGTAAAAACGGGACTGTGGATATGTGGAACGGACTTGTGAAAGACGCATCTGGATACTATGGCACCTTTAACAAGCCCTATCTTTGGTCAACCTTAGGAGATCTAAATATGCAATGCAGTGATATGTCTTGTACAAAATCTGCTATTGCAGTTGCATCGTATAACAGTAAACCGTCTATTGTAAATGTTTCAGGAGGAACGGTTAACTATGGGGCTTCCTATCCCAAAGGTGCAATTTCTGCTTTTAGTAGCCATGGCCCAAGTGCTGATGGACGCATCAAACCAAACATTACTGGTCCCGGAATGATGGTTGTTTCATCAATCAGTTCACTTGACCCCGAATATAAAAGTACCGGTATAAATTATAACCGAGTGGTATCTGAATATATCTCTCCATTAAATGGAAACACATATGCGTATGTAGCTTTGCAAGGCACATCCATGTCGAGCCCGGCTGTAAGTGGTATTATTGCTTTATTATTAGAAGCGAACCCTACTCTATCGCCACAACAAGTCATGAATATTTTATCCTTATCAGCCATTACAGATTCTTATACAGGAGTGATACCTGCAGGTGGAAATAATACCTGGGGTGCCGGAAAAGTAAATGCCTACAAAGCCATGCAGTTAGTATTAATGGGTGTAGGTATTTATCATCCAACTGAAATGCCAATTGAATGTTTATTATATCCTAATCCCAATAATGGTAATTACGCTATTGAATACGTTGGTGATAAGACTGAAACTTTACAACTCACTATTACAAACATAAATGGTCAAACATTGATCAGTAAAAACTGGAATGTGATTACAGGTCATAATACACAACAAATTGATTTAAGTCAACATGCTCAAGGAATTTACTTTACAAAAATCACTTCATCTAAAGGAAGTACAACTATTAAAATAGTAAAACAATAATTTTATAAACTGATTAAAATAAAAAAGTCGTCCGTTAATTAACGGACGACTTTTTTATTAAAAATACATTACTTATCCTTTCTTTATATTAATAGGAATGATCAGTTTAAAACTGATATTCCTACCCATATTATAAATACCACTTCGACCTGTATGATTTTTAGGATAATCATCAAAGTACTTTAGGCGACTCATATTACTTTGATAAGCCAGATCCGTTAAATTACTTCCAGTTACATTAAAAGTAAAAAGTGTTGTGCCTTTTTTGTTCACCACATTAGTACCGATAGCCGCGTCCAACAAAGTATAAGCAGGGGTTTCGGTTTCTGTATCGTATGCTGAAAACACTCTATTTTGCGCTGCATAATATTGAACACCTACTTTTATGTAGATCGATGAAAAACAGGCAAGCTTCTTTTTAATATCAGCCCTTAATTCGGAATTGGTGTGAAATGGTGGAATGAAAGGCAAATATTTTGTACTATCTGTAATGTTAGCACCATTACCTCCAAGATTAACCGCATAAACTAACGAAGCCGTATTTTCAAAATGTAACCAATCAAAAGGATGCGGATGAATATCAAAACTAAACTCTCCACCATACAACTGTGCTTTTGTTTGTCGGAATTTAAAAACAGGATAATCATTTCCGGATTGTGAAAAAATAGAATCTCCCCCATTTAAGCTTAACAATTTTTCGTTGTAGATGTAGCTATCAATGAGGTTATTAAACACTTCTACACTCCCTGAAACGTGTTCACTTTCAAAAAATAAACCAATGTCTTCCTGCAAACTAAATTCCGGTTTAAAGTTAGCATCTCCCAATTGCTGAAAGCCTGTTCCGGGATGTACACCTTTAGCAGATATTTCGGCAATGTTAGGAGAACGGTACCCTCTGGCAATATTCAATTTAAAGCATAAATGATCAGATAAACTATAAGTTCCGCCAAGGCTTCCACTAAAGCCTGAAAAAGTATGTTTATAATCATCGAATTGTTTTACGATCATTGTGTCAAATTCATTGCCGGATGTTTCCATATCAAATCCTGTAGAAGGATTAGTTTTAGTAAACAGAGCATCGTTTTGAAATGAACGAGTATCATACCTTACACCCATTGCAACATCTAATTTTCCAAATGTTTTTTTAGCAAAGGCAAATGGACCAATATCAAAGGAATTATAATTAGGAATGACAAACTCCGTAGCATTGGTATTTTTATTTTGCTGATACATGCCGTTAATGCCCAACATGGTTTCCCATCCTTTTATGGTTGGTAATGAATATTTAATGTCATAAGAATAGGTATTCAACACTAAATTTAATCCGGCAAGATCTGCGTATAAAGGATGGCTGTATTCTCTGCGGTGACTTTGCTGAAAGCCCAATTTTAAGGCCAACTTACTATTACCGAAAATGAAATTACTAACAGAATACAATCTATAATGCTGCACATGTTGGTGAATAACTCCAATATTATAGCTTGTTAAATCATTATCAGACACGACTGGTCTGATCGTATCTTCTTCACTAATTTGCTTCGTAAATTTTCGACTGGTCGAATCGCGACTACCATCAGGTACTTCCTGTTGGTTATCATACAACGTAAAATTTAAATGTGAGTAACCCCAGGATTTATTGATCCCTAAATAAGCGTTGAGATCATTCTCTTTATAGCGCGTTCCAAACACTCGCCCATCGTATTTGTTTTGATAAGCAGCTGCTCGTTTTTGCGAAGCTCTTAATCCCCAAACAAAACCTTTTTGATTTCCTGCTAAGGAAAATGATTCGGCAATTTGATTATTGTTGGTTTGATAATTTCCTAAAATAGCTCCTTTAATGGTTCCTTCGGGCAGGGTATTTTCAGGTAACAAATTAATAACACCTGCCAAAGCATCGCTTCCGTAAATTAAACTAGCCGGGCCTTTGATCACTTCTATTCGATCGATCAAATACTGATCAACTTCAATTCCATGTTCATCGCCCCATTGTTGTCCATCCTGACGAACACCATCAAACAAGGTTAAAATACGATTGTAACCCAAGCCGCGAATGTAAGGTTTGGAAACATTGGGGCCGGTTGATACAGCATTCACACCGGGAACTTTGATCAAGGCATCGATGATATTGGTAGCCGAATTTTGAGTTAAATACTTTTGATCAATTGATACCATCGGTATTGGATTTCTCCTGATCTCTGTAGCATGCGAAGTTCCCGTTACCACAATCTCTTCTTCCTCTACAACGGATTCTTCCATTTCAACGTCAAAGTTTTGTGTCACACTTAAATCAATTTGCTTAACAAACGTTTTATATCCTAATAACTTAACCTGAATTAAGGTTTTAGTTTTTGGAATATTATTTACTTGATAATTGCCCTCCAGATCAGTTACAGCACCGGTTTTAAAATCCGGAAAATAAATGACTGCTCCCGGAAGACCTTCTTTTGTAAGGTTATTTTTTACAGTACCCTTCAAACTGTTTTGACTATATATATTGATACACTGAAATAAGATCAGGTAAATGAGAATTTTTTTCATTTTAATTGATGACACGTTTTTAAATAATAAATCATAGCAATAGACTTATCGCTATAGTATGGTTCAACATTAAAAAGACAGATCAAGCTGTAAATAAATTATACTTGATCTTACCTAAATTAAAATTTGAACTGTTTAAGAAACGTGAGATGGAGGACCTCTTACAAATGAAAAAAGTAAGAAATCAGATTTAAGATTTAATTCTGAGAAAGAAAATTTCAGGTCATTATTTGGATAGAAATAAGAAAGGAATTGAACTGTCTCATTTATTTCATTGTGTCTTTCTTTAAAATACTGACAAACAAAACAATCTTCGCTTTTTTCGCTAATATGCTTATGTTCTTTATTACAAGAAGCACTTTCCTCATGATGAACTAAAAAACGGTGACAAGCATCTTTTTCAAATTCCGAATTACAGATCTCTTCATTGGCATGTTGATGATGTGTAACTGATTCATGGAGACTATTGGCAAAGAGGTTAAATACAATAGCAAGGTTTAATGCAATACCAATGACTGCATAAAACGCTTTTATCTTATATTTAAACCCTTTTTTCATTAATAGAAAGGACAAATTAATGCAATAATCGGTAAAATACCCAACCATTTGTATAATTATTTGTTTTCTGTAAAAAGATGTATATTTGTTAACTTGAAAACCAAATACAAAATAGTGCTGATTTCTAGTGTATTACTACTTTTATTAGGAGTATTAGTAACTAAATTATCCTTTGTGGAATCTGAACGTTCAAATGGACAATTCAATTTATCTGAATTGAATTTAAAAGATAAATCCACAGATTTGAATATTAAAAAACTTGAATCGCCAGCATACTATACGGTTTTTAAATTGATCTTAAACTTTTTGCCTTTAAAAGACGTCAATTGAAATTTATTCCATTAGCAATCATTCGCTTTTACCAATATGCTATTTCTCCTTTGTTAAAGCCGTCATGCCGGTTTACGCCATCCTGTTCGCAATATGGATTAGATGCTGTGAATAAATATGGAGCTTTCAAAGGGAGTTGGATGGCGATCAAACGTATTTTACGTTGCCATCCCTGGGGAGGAAGCGGTTATGATCCGGTGAAATGATTTACAAATAGAACGCAGATAACGCTGATTGGTATGATTAAAAATGATCTTATCTTTTAAAATCATAATTATCCGCGTCATCAGCGTGCTATAAAAAAAACAACCACTTACTTAGAAATTAAATTCAAAAGTTGCGTGTATTCAGCAGCACAATTTTTTCTAGAATATTTATCGATGGAAGATGCATTGATAATCATCTCACCTGTTTTATATTTTCGATATAATTCCAAAACGGCCGCTTTGGTTCCTTCATAATCTTTAAAGCTCACCATCGTACCGGTATTAGTTTCCTTAATAATAGCTGCCGTGTCGCCATTAATATCTCCAATAGAAAATATAGGACGTTTAGCTGCAAGGTATTCAAACAGTTTTCCGGGTACAATTCCCGAAACGTTAGGCGTATCATTTAAAGGCAATAATAAAACCGGTGATTTCAATAATAATTTCACCACTTCCGAATGCGGCATATAATCTGTCTTTTCGGCATTCGACATCAGATCATGTTGCTTCAAACTTTCAAATACTGCGGCATCCGTTTTACCGGTAAACTTTAATTTCAGATCATTTTTAAATTCAGGGTTTTCTTTACAAATATCTCCCAATACCTTCCATAACACATGCGGATTCCTGTCTTTATTTAAAGCTCCAATATGATGCATTAAAAAGCCTGGCAACAAAACATTCCCTTCATTAACCGGAAAATCGTCCGCATCAAATCCATTGGTTATCACATTAACTTCTCTTCCACCCAATTTCTCAAGATCTTTAGCCCAACTTTTACTAACCGTTACCACTTTATTGGCATTAGTTAATACGCTTCTCTCCAATTTCTTGTGTTTTTTGTCAGCCATGGCGGTGAGCTTTAGCTGATCATAAAAATCAATTTGTGTCCAGGGGTCTCTGAAATCGGCAATCCACGGAATATCATTTTTTAGTTTTAATCCCAAAGCAATTAAATGCATACTATGAGGTGGACCGGTACTGATAACTGCATCTATCTTATTTTTTTGAATATAGTCAGACAAATAAGATACAGATGGTTTGATCCAAAATTTACGGGCATCAGGGATAAAGAAATTTCCTCTTACCCATATCATTAATGATTGCAACCACTTATTTTCTTTTCCTTCTGATAAAAATCCCTGATTAACAGTTTCTGTTTTTTTCTTCCCCATGATCTTACGATAAATATCATAAGGTTCGGTAATAGCCGTTTTTAATACAGTAGTATTTGCCGGAATATCTTTTAACAGAGTTTCGTCATTAATAGGAAAATCGGGATTGGAAGGCGTATAAATAACAGGTTCCCAGCCAAACTCTCTAAAATACTTGCTAAACTTTAACCAACGCTGTACCCCTGCACCACCGGTTGGAGGCCAATAATAGGTAATGATAAGGACTTTTTTTTGCGTCATAGTAAATAGGTCAAATTTAGTATTTATAACGATAAATAATTGATAATAAAAAGTAGTATTTTTAAACCCACTTTAAAGGTATACACTAAAGGCAAAATAAGACTACTAAATTTTATTTCGAAAGCTAGATGAATTCAAAAAAGCATATCTATTTTACAACCTCAGGACTATTCACTTTTGTAAAAAAAGATCTTGACTTTTTAGAAAAACATTATCATTTGAATGTGTTTGTTTTTAAACCGGCTAAAAAATGGCAAACTCCTTTTTTGTTTTTTAAACAATTATTTTCTATAATCTATAATATCTATAAAACCGACATTTACATTTGCAAATTCCCGGGCTATCTTTCTGTAGTACCTTGTATAGTTGCAAAATTAACACGAAAACCCTGTTTACTGATAACTGCAGGCACAGAAAGTGCAGGAATTCCATCCATACATTACGGTAATTTTGACAAAAAATTTTTAGGGAAATTTACAGCCTTCTCTTTTAGATGGGCCACACACATTGCACCTGTTCATAGATCATTAATGTTGCAAGATTATATTTACCACAAAGAAATTCACCCTCAACAAGGTGTTTACTATTTTTGCAAGAATTTAAAAACACCTTATACCGAAATTAATTATGGCTTTGATCCCGAGCAATGGGCTTATGGAAATGAGATAAGAAAGCCTAACTCTGTAGCGGTTATTGCTGCAGGATTTGAGAATAAAGTTGTTTTCTTAAGAAAAGGTCTGGATCTGATTTTTGAAGTAGCGGATAAACTTCCTGAATTTTCATTCACTATTATTGGCTGCGAACCAACTGCCTTAAGTATGAAAGTGCCTGCAAATGTTTTGTTAGTAGAGAAGATCAATCAAAATGAACTGATCAAGCAATTTCAAAAACACGAATTCTATGCTCAGCTGTCGATGTTTGAAGGTTTTCCTAATGCCTTGTGCGAAGCTATGTTATGCGGTTGTATTCCAATTGGCAGTAGTGTATCGGCAATTCCTGATATCATTAAAGAAACCGGATTTATTCTAAAAGAAAAAAATCCGCAAGATCTTATCCATTTATTTAAATCAACAGCCAACTATAATAAAAAAGAGCTTTCTTTAGCTGCCAGAAATAAAGTCATCAATGACTATCATTTTTCGATCAGAGAACAGAAATTAAAATCATTGATCGATTCTTTACTTCAATAAAATTTAAAGTAGCTTACTTGTTTTTTTTCAAAAATTTATTTGCTACAAAAAGTAATTCGTTTTTGTATACAAAATAAACAGCACTTAAGGCAACTAATAACTGAAAACTATAGATCCAAAAAACAGAAATGGTATCTATAAAATACTGAGAGCCTAAAACAACCATAGCAAAAAATAAAGGCAGATAAATTATTTTAAGTTTATTAAAACTAAACGAAAAACTATTTTTTGCAACAAAAAAAGACATAACTATAGGTTGTATTATTTTTACCAGTAATGTGCTTAAAATAATACCCATAATGCCAAAATAAGACGTACTGATCAACATTAGGCTTATTTGAATAGTAGCCAGTATCAGATAAACAAAAGGCATAACTCTTGTTTTATTATGATATAAAACAACTACATAATACATAAAATAATAAGCTTTAAAACAATAACCTACAGCAATAATTCCAATATATTTAAACGATTCGAAATAGATAGCTTTATAAATAACTAACGGAACCAGTAAAGGAATAAATAAACATGAAAGAGGCGTTAAAATCAAAAAGATGGCCGAATAACCGTTAAAGTAACGATTAACTTCTGGTGTACTTTGATTTAAATTATTGTCGCGCCAAATTTTATAGATCAAAGGGGTAATAGCCGCAAACAATCCGTTTTGTAAAAACTCTAAAGGTAAACTGCATTTGGTAGCAAAATCATATACAGCCAGATCTGATAAAGGCATATTATTTTCAATGATGATCCTGTCATAATAATTCATTGCCCAGTTAAAAATAAAGAAAATGAGCATTGGTATCGAAAACTCTAATCCCTTTTTCAGGAAATCAAACTGCAATTTAAAATTATAATACCTGATAAACCCAATAAAACTTAATACAAAAATAATTACACCTGATAAAAACCTCCCTAAAATAGGCCCCCATAAAGAGTTTTGATACATCCACAATCCTATTAGTGAGATTGATAAAGTGGCCACAAAATTAATCACATTGGCTGTAAAGTATTCTTTTATTTTTTGTTGAGATAATAATAAATTATTATGCAGTTTAAAAAAGTTATTGAAAAAAGCCGTGATAATAGATAAAAAACCAAAAGGAAAAAACTCAAAGCTGTTATCAAAAATCTGGCTGAATATATAATTCCCTGTCAGAAATGAAATAAGAATAAAAAGTATTCCCAATAAAATGGTAAACGTAAATAATGAGCTAATTCCTTTTTGTAAAATAGAATGGTCCTCTTTGAATTTAATTGGTACAATACTCATGTAGGCTTCTAACCCAAATCCAAAAAACAACTGTGCTAATAAGGATATACTAATATAGATCGCTAATTGAGCAAAAAGATCGGCACTAAGAACATTGATATAAAATGGTAAAAGTACAATGCCGGATAAAAGAGGCAAAGCATTTCCTACAGTGATTAAAAAAGAGGATTTTATAAACCGGTTAGATATCAAAATTTACAAACGAGTTGCTTCAACTTTTACCTTAAATACTTTATTTGGAACTGTTGGAAAATTAAGCATAGAGCTTTTTAAATTCGGATTTGATGAATAGATAGCACACATACTATTAGATACATGATACAGATTTTTATGATGAGATGCCGGTATTCCATCTAAAATACCACAAAGTACCTCATGTCTTACTGTTTCAGGATAATAAGTGTAATCATGCCACACGATGATTGAGTTTTCATGAATAAGGTGTTTGAATACATTTTGAGTATCTGATTTCACACCATTATACGTATGATCGCCATCAATAAAGATCAAATCAAATTTACCAAGCTTCGAAAAATCATAAGTCAATGAGTTATCCTCTATTAAAGTCAAATTTTTAATGTCAGAACTAAAGATATTGGCACTTTTTAATAGAGATGGTTTGAAATTAAAATCTTTCATTTGTTGTTGAGAAAGCGTAAGCGATGTACAATGCTTTGCAACCTCTGAAACATTAAATAATGATTCACCTCTCAAACTCCCAATTTCAAAATAATTGCATTGGTTCATTCTTTTTGCTAATTCTTTTAGAATGGCTAGATCTATAACCGTAGATGTATTTTCGAGGTAGGTATATTTATTTAATTCTACATCAAATTTACCGTCAAATAAATCTAACAGATCAACCGTTGGAAGTTGAATAGGGAAATTATTACTTAAAATTTGTTTTTTGTAATAAACGTTACGATTATAGTTTTTGAAAAAATTAACCGGATCGATAAACATCCATTTTAGTGATTCAAATACAATTTTTTTAGGTGTCATGAATTAAAGCGTTTTATGATTTAAAAGTACAAATAATACTTTTACGTTAATTACTATCAGAAATTAGAGAAAGTTGTCTTTAAAATTTTGCCAGAGTTGATTCTACAGCTCTTTTCCAATATGGTAATAATTCAGCCTTTTTCACCTCCATGTTCTTTTTTAACACTACCGATAAATAATCAGGTACAGTGTAGTATAATTGATATGGATTAGCTGAATATAATTTAAATCCGAAAGGGTAAGAATTGTTTAATAGGTCTTGCAAAGACAAAGCCTGATCAATAATTTGTATTTTTTCGGGGTGAGCTATTCTTAACCAGTTTAAATGATTTGGTTCCGGAATATTAATTAAAACAATGGCATCTGGTGTTGTTAACTTAGCTATCGTTTCAAAAATAAAAGCATGTTGTTCAACCGGAATATGTTCTAACACATCCGGAAAAACAACAAAATCAAATTTAGTTGAATGAGTAAAATCACTCATATCATTTACCAAAAATTCAGCTTTTTTATGAAATGAATTGAACTTTTGAGCGGTTTTAATACTTTCTGAACTAATATCTAAACCCACAAAACTTCCTTGGGTAATATATTTTAGAATTAAATTACTAACCGAACCTATACCACAGCCTACCTCTAATACTTTGCTATCTGGTTTTAACCCAAGACCTTTTAAATTTTTAAAAATAGTGCGATGTCTTAAATTAATTCCTACCTTTTTTTGATAATCTTTAAATGTATTATCATAATATTCCTTTACTTCTTCCTTTGTTGCCATAGCTCAAATATACAAATTTATTTATAAGGCAAAACCTTTGATATCATGCGAACTAAGTCATTTTTTCTTCAGATCAGCCTTTTAAAAACCAACCGGTTATTCAACTATATTAAGTGAAAAAGTCATCAAAAAAAAGAAATTAAATGATTGTGTTTCTGTCTAAGAACGCCAATATTTCCGTCTTCTTTCTTCTCGAAGCTTCAAAAACATGGCCATTTACAAGAGTAACCATACATATTTGCCCTTTAGTGTAACTTTTCACGAAATTCAGGTTAATATAAGTGCTTTTATTTAACCTGATAAAATTTGGACTATTATCTATTATGAACTCAAAATCGGATAATTGTTTGGCAGAAATGAATTTCATTGAATCCAACATGTTAAATACAGTACAGCCATCTTCGGCATGAATTGAAGTTATGTCAGTTAGGTTTAACAACACTACTTTATCCTTAACATGAATGGGGATCTTTGATATTTTAGTATTATCAACATTATACGATTGAAGTATATTCTTTAAATTATTAGTAATAGAAAATTTACTATAAATTCTTTTTTGTACTTTATTTAATGTTACAGTAAGCTTTACTGTATCAATTGGTTTTAAAACATAATCTAAAGCATTAAATTCAAATGCCTGAATAGCATATTCATCAAAGCCTGTGACAAAAACTACTTCAAAATCCGGATTTTCAAATTTCCTCAATAGATCAAAACCACTTCCGCCGGGCATTTTAATATCTAAAAACACTAAATCCGGTTTGACTCTATTGATTAATTCAAATCCTTCTTCTATATTTTCAGCATCTCCAATAATTTGAAAATCACTATGGATTTTATGTACTAGTTTAGTAATCAGATCTCTGTTATTAAGCTCATCATCTATGACTACTGTCTTAATTGTTTTCATTATCGTCAGGGATTAAATTTATTGGCAAAATAATACTAACTCTTGTTCCTAGAGGATTTTGATCAGCATCAACCAGATCTTCATATTTAAAATCAGCTTTAGTTGTCTGATAAAAACTATTTAAATTTTCAATGCGTTGTTTTGTGATAGAAATTCCTTTTGACTCCCTTAAATTACTAATGCTATTATTATTACTTTTCCTACCTACCCCATTATCTTCGATTATAATATATAATAAATCATTTTTCATATTAACTTTAAGAAGTAATTTCCCTTTTCTTAACTTCTTTAAAGGCAGAAGCCCATGCCAGATAGCATTTTCAATAATAGGTTGCAATATTAAGGGTGGAATAAAAATCGACTTTAAACTGTGTTTATCTTCCAGTTCTATTTCAAACACAAATTTATTTTCAAATCGTAATTGTTCTAATTCAATATTAAGTTTAGTTATTTCAATTTCTTCCTGCAAACTAACAAATGGTTTTGTTGAAAAATTAAGAACCTGCCTCACCAACAAACTAAATTTGGCCAGATATTGATTAGCCTCATCCACTTTATTACTAATAATTAAATGCTGAATGGCAGTTAAGCAATTCGACATAAAATGAGGATTTATCTGAGCTTTAAGAGCGACTAATTTATACTCTGTAATCAATCTGTTTATGCTGTTCTTTTTATCTTCCTTAATTTTACGGTATCTAAAATACAACCATACTACAAAAACTATAGCAAACACTACGATTAAAAAAAATAGTACTTTAAACCATACTGTTTGCCAAAAAGCAGGAACTATGGTAAAAGGAATTTCAAGTATCTTTTTATTACTGTTTTTTAGGTCAGGGCAAGCAAACAAAGTATAACTCCCAGGCGATAAATTTTGAAAAGTGATTTGCTGGTTTTTAGTTGAACCAAAATAACTTTTAGGTCCCTGCAAACTGTATTTTATATCGGGTGCGGGTGAAGAAAACAAAATAACATCGAAATTAAACTCTAAACTATTTTGTTTATAATCAAGTTGTGAAAGCATTTTTTCTGATACACTCTTTCCGTTTACCAGAATAGTCGTTAAATTAAAATGTAAAGATTGTTCTTGTTCAAGATTCTTAATATTAATAATTACTAATCCATTCTTTGTAATTAAGTATAATTTTTCATCAAATAAAACTGTGCCTTTAACTTCTTCTGCATAGATCTTATTCCACTTTTTCAAATCATTACCCAAAGATTTTCCCGGGCAATAAAACAATCCGTTATTTGTTGATAATAATATTCCATTTCCAGGAACAAAACTAATGTCATTTATAATATTGCTTGGTAATTCATTTAACGTTGAATATTTGATCAGTTTATCACCACTTGTCAACTTGAACAAGCCACTTCCTTTAGAACAAAACCAATAATTACCTAAATCATCTTTACGGATCTTTGTTACAATACAATTTTTTGTTGACATCAAATAATCGGGTTGTTTAAAATGGTCATTGATCAATTGATAAACACCTTTTTCTGTTGCGATAAGAAGAATATTATTTCTCACTTCACTCCAATATGTCTTGCAATTAGTATTTATTAGTTTCAAGAATTTTTCGCCGGCAAAAAATGTGATACCTTTTCGTTCTATACATACAAAAGAATCTTTTTTGAGAGTAGTCAGTTTATATCCATATATAAATCGTCTGGGGTGAAATATGGATTTGCTAATCGTTTTTTTATTTGGATTATAAATTCTTATGCTATACGAAAAAGCCATTAAATAATTATCGCTAAATGGCTCTATGTCGTATAGGATTTCCGTAGTCTGGCCTTTACCTATAATTTCTGATAACCGATTATTCTCCAACATTGATACCTCACCATTAATGGTAGAGATAAAGAGTTTATCATTATTTTTTTTCACAAAATTAATTTGATTTCCTAATACTTCATTTTCATTAAAATGTAATTCATTTAAATTTTTACAATGAAACAATCCGGACCCCTCAGTAGAAACCCATAGCCCGTTTTGTGAATCTGTTAACACACAATTAATTGATTTCGTTTTGAAATAGTGATTAACAATCGAATCATTTTCATTCAGTTCTAAAAGTCCATTGTTGTATGTGCCTACCCATAAATGGTTGTTTTTATCTTTTGTATAATTTAAAATAAATGCATTAACAGGAATCTCATTAACTAATTTGTTCTTATAAATATGAGCTATTTTATTATTTATAGCGGCATATATATTATCACCAAAACGCTTAAAATGCATTGGAGTATGAAAATAATCACATTTTATTTTGTAAACCCCTTGTGTTTTATGTTGAAACGTATGAATTAAATTGATCGAATCAGGCTTATCTTTCCACCAGGTATCACCGTATCTGATATGGTTTGTAATTGCAAGTATACTTTTTTCTAATTCAAGAGCATGGGTTAATATAGAATCTTGAGGAATGGCATAACTCAGATTGATAGCTTTATAATGTTCACTTTTACAAAATTTATAACTGAACCGTTTTGTCGTTACATAAATATTCAATGAATCGTCTGCATAGATCTGAAATATTGGACAGGCACTTTCTTTTAGTTCTTTAGAAATCAATTCAGTTCCTTTTACCAAAAACGCACTATCATTTACTATTTCATATATTTTAGCATTTGAGTTGGCAACCCACTTTTGCCCTTTTTCATTTTCGTATATACAATAAATAAAGGATTCGTGAAATGGCAAATTTTTAAGTACAGGCATAAATTCCTTACCATTATATTTCATTGCCCCATAATTAGTAAAGAGCCACAAATAACCTTTATTATCCTGATGAAGGTTATATACTTCATCCGATAACAACCCATCTTTAGTGGTGAATTGCTCAAACTGAAAGGTTTGTGAACTCAATAAATAGTTGAGACACATAAACACCAACAAATATCCCTGTTTTAATTTGAGCATACTTACAAATGTATATAAACACCTAGTTTAGTACTAATATTTTTTTGTGCTAATTATCCTTTTTACGGTAATAGTTCCCGTCTATGATTGCATATATTTGCGGGTAATAAAGTCATTTTTTTGTATTACATGAGAATGATTTTAACACTTTCTTAAACATGAAAAAAACCTTATTCCTGATTTTAACCTTATTTTTCTGTCAACTTTCATTTTCACAATTCGGAAAAAATGGTTCTTTAACGCTTACAACAGGAACTAATGTTATCAATCAATATGCATCTATTACAGCTAATATTGCAACTAATCAAAATTTTATAATTGTTTCTAATATTGCCGATTTAACAAGCGGAACTGCTTTAACCTGTGGAGATCTAATAATGGTATATCAGGCACAGGGAGCAAGTATGGACATTTCAAATACAGCATTTTACGGAACGGTTTTAAACGTTAATAATGCAGGTTTGTTTGAGTATCGCCATGTACTATCAGTAAATGGTAATACGATTACATTAGATAATCCACTAAATAATAGCTATTCGATAAATGGTCATATACAGGCAGTTAGAGTTCCTCAGTATACCAAATTAACTATTAATTCAGGAGTTGTTGTTACCGGAATAAATTGGGATGGTACTAAAGGTGGTATTGTTTCAATTCATTGCTCAGACAGCTTAATTGTTAACGGCACTATTAAAGCAAATGGTATAGGATTTAGAGGAGGTATAGTAAATACTACGTCTGCTTTTATGTACAATCAAACAAGCTATCTTTCTTCTGCTATTGGGTCTGGAGGAGAAAAAGGTGAAGGTATTTGCGGCAACCAAACTGAATATTTAAGCATGGGTGGCAATTTAAGTAGAGGCGCACCTGGTAATGCGGGTGGTGGTGGAACAGCTACTAATACAGGCGGCGGTGGCGGTGCAAATGTTTCAAATGGAAATATTTATAATGGCGCTGGTGTTATGTGTTCAACATGTACAGGAGCTAGTGCCTGGACTATGGATGCCGATTATATCTCTAATGGTAATGCATTAACAAACTCCAGCGGTGGCGGAAAAGGGGGGAATTCTGGCGCAGCATTTAATGGAAATGCTCTTGTAGACCCTCCGGGTGCAACAGTTTGGGGTAGCGATAAATGGAGAAATGTTGCCGGCAGAGGTGGCAGACCCTTAATAAATGTAAATAGTGCTCAAAGAGTTTATTTTGGCGGAGCTGGAGGTGCTGGTGATGCAAATAATAATTCAGGAAGTTCGGGAGGAAATGGTGGTGGTCTTATATATTTAATGACACCGAAAATAATAGGAACAGGAACAATTATTGCTAATGGCAATAATTCTTTAAACTCCCATAATACACATGATGATGGACAAGGCGGCGGCGGCGGCGGCGGTTCAATTGTACTAAATTCTAATAGTGTATCCTCATCAATTTCTGTTATTTCAAACGGTGGCCAAGGAGGAACCGTTATAGCGAATACTACTTATCTTACCGGACCGGGAGGAGGAGGAGGCGGTGGATATATCAGTAGCCCTGTCGGAAGTAATCCTTTACTACTTGTTAATGGTGGTAAATCAGGACTAAGTATGTTTTCTTGGATATCTGAATTCCCTGTTGTTGGTGCAACAGATGGAGGGAGTGGTTTATGTCAAACAGTTTCTACTTTTACTGTAGCTACAGATTTTATAACAAGTTCTAATTCTACAGTAAGTATATCTTCCAGTCCCAGCAACACCATTTGTTCAGGAAATAGCGTTACAATTACACCAAACGGAACGATATCTTATAGTTTGGCGCCAACAAATATAATAGGTTCAACGTTTATCGTTACGCCAACTATCACTACAACTTATACTATAACAAATGCTTTGGCAACATGCATACCTACGTTTACCACTATTACTATATACGTTAATAACAATCCAACATTAACTATAAACACATCAAGTATTTGTTCAGGACAAACTTCCACCTTAACAGTAAATGGTGTCGATTCTTATACATGGTCTCCGGCAATAGGATTAAGTTCAACAACAGGAAGTATTGTAATGGCAACACTTAATTCAACTCAGGGTTACACTGTTTCTGCAACAAATAATAGTAGTTGTTCAACAACCTCAACAACAAGCGTCATTGTATATCCATTGCCAAATATTCTAATCAATAGTATCAATTGTATTGGTGCCCCAACCGCAACTTTTATAGCAACAGGCGCTAATTCTTATAGCTGGGATCCAACATCTGATTTAAGCTCCTCTACTGGTAGCTTGGTTACCCTCAGCTCAACGGTTACTACTATTTACACTGTTACCGGAACAGATTCAAATGGTTGCTTTAGCTCTTTAACAACAAATAATTCTATTAGTATTCCTCCTGCAAATATTATAATCAATACATCTACAATATGTTCGGGTCAACAAACAGCCACTTTAATTGCTCAGGGAGCAAATTCATTCACGTGGAATCCTGCTATTGGACTAAATTCAACAACAGGAAGTGTTGTTCTTGCTAATCCTACAACCACACAAAACTATACAGTAACCGGTGCAAACTCCGGCTGTGTAAGTACAGGTACAACAACAGTATTTGTAAATATCCCCGCATCAATATCTGTAAATAGTACTTCTATTTGTATCGGGCAGCAAAAAGGTATATTAATTGCCAGTGGCGCAAATTCATATACATGGAATCCTGCAACCGGATTAGATAATGCTTATAGTAATATTGTATTTACACAGCCAACTGCTACTCAAAATTATACAGTTTCAGGTTTAGATAATAATGGCTGTGTTGCAAGCGGTATTGCTAATGTAGTTGTATATAATTTACCTTTTGTGTTAGCGCCAAACGATACACTTATTCCTTATGGTGATTCCATTCAATTAACAGGAACAGGAAATGGACAACTTGCCTGGATCAGTGGGAATAACTTGAATTGCAATCATTGTTCTGATCCATTTGTTGTTCCAACAACTAACTCATGTTACATTCTGCAAGCAACAGATAATAATGGATGCATAAACAAAGATGTGATATGCGTTACTTTAGACATAGATTATGAAATTTATATTCCCAATTGTTTTACTCCAAATAACGATGGATTAAACGATGTGTTTATGGTAGCGGGTTATGGAATTCAGGAAATAGAATTGGATATTTTTGATAGATGGGGGCAATTAATTTTCCATAGTTTAGAAATGTCAGATGGCTGGGATGGTAACTATAAAGGAATACCTTGTCAGAATGATGCTTATACGTATGCATTAAAATACACAACAGTTTCTAAACAAAACAAAGCAAAATTTGGACATGTGACATTGCTTGGAAAAAATCGATAAGTCAAAAACAAATTTTCAGACAAATTTTTCAGTAACAAAAAGGAGCGATACTCGCTCCTTTTTTATTTACTAAAATTGAATTTCAATAGTTAAATAAAATTCTCTTCAGCATAAAATTTTTTCTCTTGTGCTAAATATCCTTTTTACGGTAGCAATGCTCCTAAACCGAATGTTTAAAATTGCATTCGTAAACCATTACACATATTAAATCAAACATTAAAATCATGAAAAAACATCTTATTGCAGCAATATGTATTGCAGCACTCTCTTCAAACAAATCGTTTGCACAATTTACAACACCACCTACTATTACTCCAAATACATCTGTCACTGCAACTGGTGGCAATGTTGGAATTGGAACCGCAAATCCTGCGGCAAAATTAGATGTATTTGGTACAACTAACCAATTGAGATTATCTAATTCATCAACCATTTATTCAGATATAAATTCAACTACTAATGGTTTGGTCTTTTTACCTAGTAGTAATGCAAACAAAGTTGCTTTTGGAATTTCAGCTCCTGCATCAGGAAATGGCTTTCATAGTAATATGGGGCGATTTTTAATGACTGATCCGGCAGCGCCTTGGCCAAGAGGAATTATTTTTCAGCCAAATCAAACAGCCGGTGGCGATATGTCTGCCGGCGCATCCATCACATCCGGAATTACAGCTGCTAATGCGGGAGAAGGCCTTTCTCTTGCTCCTTGTGCCTATGGATATAGTGGTGTGAAGCTCGGTGCTTACGCATTTAACAGTAGTTCAGCTGGTGGAGGTTGGAAATCGGTGTGGGAAACACAAAATGTAAACATTGCTTGGGGATATCCTAGTTTATTGTTAATGAAAAGCGGCGGTAATGTGGGGATAGGAACTGGAACTACTACTCCTCGTGAAAAATTAGAATTAATTGGAAATGCTAGAATTGGAGCTGAGGGTGCAGGAGATGCAACTGTAGATCCTAATACTGCATTAACAATATACCAAAATGGTACAGGTAAAAAAGCGTTAAAATTTAAAACCTGGGATAATAGTTTACCTCTAATTTCTATAGAAAATGTAAACTATGTCAAATCTCCTTTTACAGTTTATGGCGATGGAAGAACTTATATTGGCTTACAGGCTCCTGCGACCAGCGGTTCTCATAACGATGCGATGTTAGCTGTAGATGGGAAAATTTTAGCTAAATCAATCTACGTAAGTATAACTACTGGAGTTTGGGCTGATTATGTGTTTAATAAAAATTATAAACTCATGCCTTTAAAAGAGGTCGAACAATTTTATAGAAAAAATAACCATTTACCAGGAATTCAATCAGCCAAAGAAGTTGAAGAAAATGGACTTAACATTGAAGAAATGAATATCAAATTACTAGAAAAAATTGAAGAGTTAACAATTTATATGGTTGAGTTAGAAAAGGAAATTGAAAATATAAAAAAAAATAAATGAAAAAAATATTAATAATACTTCTGATATCCTCAAAAGTAAAATCACAAACAGTTGCAAATGGTTGTTACTATAGAGAAAATTTAAGTTTCACTGGTTCTTGTTATGAAACTTATTATGACGATTATGCTCTGATATTATATGACACATTTGATAATGATAGTTTAAACTATGATGTTTGGTCTCATACGTGGAGAACAGCAAACGGCACATGCAGTGATGAGACAAAAACATATTTTAATAGACGAGCTAATGTAACCACATCAAATGGCAAACTCAATTTGTGGTTAAAAAACGAGCCGGCCACTTTACCTTGTAATCCTCTTGATCCTAATTCTCCGACTCATAACTTTACATATAGTGGAGGGTGGATTAATAGCATAATGCAATATGGTTATGGAAAATTCGAGATAAGCTTTAAAGTAACAAATATTAACTATACAAATCCAGCATTTTGGCTCTATGGGTTTTGCCAAAACGAGATTGACATTTTCGAGTTTTTTGAATATGATACCAATTTAAACAACAGAAAAATTCAACAGACATTACATTCTTCTGGAGGGGATTGTGACAGATCCTCCAGATGCAGTTTAGGAACTGATTATATAATTGGAAGTTCAAATAATTTTTCCGATAATTTCCATACAGCAACAGTAGAATGGACACCAAATCATATCCTATGGAAAATAGATGGCATTGAAACAAAACGATTAACTTCCTTTTTTAATTCATTGACAGGAACCCCATGGGAATGTTCAACTTCAGCACCAACTACTTTATATAGACTATTATCCTATCCAAATTATGATATGTTTCAGAATCTTCCGGATCCATTCTGGGGATCAATGGATATCATTTTAGATATTGGTCAATTTGGTAACGGCACCCCAAATACATTACCAGCATTGCTAGAAGTGGATTATGTAAAAGCCTGGGCACCTATATTATGTAATGAAACAAAAAATTTAAATGGCACTTTTTATAATCCATCTATCGATCTTGGGAAAAATGACGTTGTAGCTGGAAATATTGTTTGCTCAGCTGGAAATAATGGCATGGTTGTACTAGACCAAATTCACAGTTGGAAAATAAATAGGCTTAACTTAGTTGCATCAAATGAAATATCATTTTTACCTGGCTTCGAATGCCAAGAAGGAGTGTATATGTCTGCTTCAATTTCTCCATGCGATTACGATAAAAATAACAGGCAAACAAATACTAATGATACGATTCATGACATTTCCAATTTAGATATCCTAAAAGTAAATAAAAAGAAAAATTATTTAGCTTTCCCTAATCCAACATCCAATATGTTTAATATTACAAATTTAGAGGACTTTATTGGTTCCTCATTAGATGTATATTCTTCATTGGGAGTAAAATTGTTTACGCTAAATATTTCAAGTGGGAAAGAAATAATTGATTTAACTAATTATACAAACGGGTTATATGTTATTAAAATAAAAAATTTTGAATATCCAATTAGTATCTCAAAAAATGGATAAATTTAAATTATGCTGTGTTAAATTATTTTAAACTCTTTTATGCAAAGTATTTTTTGAATTGCAACTTAACTATTAACTTATCTTGTGATTTAAACAAAAAAGGAGCGAATCATCGCTCCTTTTTTATATATCACTATTTAATTAGATTAAGCTTTCACTTTCTCCATTTTATTCTTCACCATGGCTACTAATATTGGCAATACCGAAATACCAATAATACCTAAGCAAACCAGGTCAATGTGTTTACGAATAAATTCTACTTCACCTAATAAATAACCGGCTGTAATTAAACTGCCAATCCATAAAGCTCCGCCTAATACATCAAACATAAAATATTTTTTGTAATTCATTTCGCCAATACCGGCTGCAAATGGCACAAAGGTTCTTACAAAAGGAACAAAACGAGCCATGATGATGGCTTTGGTTCCATGCTTTTCAAAAAACTCATGGGCTTTATCTAAATACTCTTGCTTAACCAAAGGCCTGCCTTTTAATTTTAAATGAAACACTTTTAATCCTATTTTTCTACCTATCCAATAGTTGCAATTATCGCCTAATACAGCCGCAACAAATAACAGGATAAATAAATAAGACAAATTCAAATGCCCTGTTCTGGCAAATAAACCTGCTGTAAACAATAACGAGTCGCCGGGTAAAAATGGCATTGCTACTAATCCTGTTTCAATAAAAATAACTAAGAACAAAACAACATAAATAGCCGTTCCATAATTGGCAAATAACCAATCAAAATCTAAGTGTAAAATGTGTTTAAATAATTCGATCATACGAAATATAAAATTTATAATTAATAATTAAAAAGGAGATTACAATCCTACTTCTTCAATATAAGCTAAGATACCGCCTTTTAAATTGTATAAATTGGTAAAGCCATGCTGAGTTTCCAGCGCGTTGATCACTGTTGCACTACGTTTTCCACTGCGGCAATGAACCACTACTTGCTTATCTTTTGAGATCTTTTCAATGTTCTCCATCACTTCACCCATAGGTATTAATTGCCCATTGATGTTTACTTCATCAAACTCATATTCTTCACGAACATCTATTAATTGAAAATCTTTTTTCTCGTCAATTAATTTCTTTAATTCTATTGCTGTTATTTCTTTCATTATACTTACTTTTTTTATTTAATGTTAGTGTTAAACCATTCTTGAGTTTCTGGTTTAAATGGGTTCACATAACCATTTCCTACACTAACGGTGATCACATTTTTAAGTTTATGTAATTTTTTATCAATTTTATAATCCTTAGGCGATAACTGAATTTGGAACATAGCTCTAATTCTATCGTAATAATCATTTCCATTATTTCGATACAACATACCTTCTTTTGATATTTCAAAAAAAGTGATCTCTATTTCTTTACTTATAGAAATATTATTGAATTTGATCTTCCCGTTGATCTTAATTGTTTTTGAATTAGAGTTTGTCAACTCCAATAACTTATCAGAATCAAGCACTCCGGTAAACAATAATTTATTTTCATCAATATCATCCAGCCATGCGTCAATGGTATCGTGTCCTACTTTGCATTTGGCAAAGTCAACAACAATACTTAATTCGCGGGTTTGTTCATTAAAAAATAAATAAGAGGCGTTATCGTTTGCAAAACAATCATGATCATGAAAATTTGTTTTCACAAAAGTATTAGAAGGCAATGCTCCTTGCGAAAAAGAAGCAACGCTAACTAACGTAAAAACAATTATTCCAAATACAATTTTGTTCATTATCTAAAATACTTTTTCTTTTTCGCCTTCAGGTAAAAAATTAAAAAAGGTATCGCCACGTAAACCCATACGTAATGTTTCTAAAGGAATCACATCATCAACACTGATATTTCCTACATTAACATTAGGTCCAAATAAATTAATAAAATAAACTTGCTGCGATTTTTGCGGTGTTTCCCAAATAATATCAGTCGCTTTTATTTTATTAGTAATACGTGTAATTAACATCGAGTGTGCGCTTCCGTTTTTATGAAAAATACCAACTGTGCCACTTTCTCTGGCTTCAGCAATTACTTTAAATGAACCGGCTTCTAATTCGGCTTTCATCATGCTTGTCCATTTTGCCGGATGAATGATAATGCCTTCTTCCTTGGATCCAACTTCAGATAATACAGTAAAATTTCTTGATAGTTTACTAATGTATTCGCATTTGCTGTTGTGCTCCATGTTAATACTACCATCCGAAACTTCGGCTGCATCAAATCCGTAAGCATCAATAAATTTTTGATATTCGTCAAACTGTCCGCGAGCTATAAATGCTTCAAATAAAGTACCACCTACATACGTTTTAATGCCTGCTTTTTTGTATAGTTTTACTTTTTCCTTTACATTTTTAGAGATCACCGAAGTTCCAAAACCAAACTTTACAAAGTCAACATAATCAGCGTAGTTATCTACAAAATCTTCTGCGTGTTTTAAAGTAATTCCTTTATCCATCACCATGGTTATTCCGCTATCTCTGGGTCTTTCTGTACGTTCAGGCAAAAAGGGCAAGTTTACATTATAGTTTGGCATATATTGTTTTCGTTAAGGGTTCGTAATTATTTTTTATTTTTATAAGAGTTGATCAGTTGCATAACGCTAACGTCCTGCTCCAATACGGGTAAATATTCTAATAGTTCTGTATGTTTAGTGTAATCTAAATCAAGTGCGTGTTCTAAAAACGCCAGGCCTTCTTGTTTCTTACCAAGTTCCATTTGCAGTCCACTCATTCGGTAATACAACTCGGCGGTATCCGGATATTTTTGAATTCCCTCTGCCAAGGTCTTTTCGCAATCTTTAAAGTAACCTCCTTCGTACAACAGTTTAGCATAATCGATCCAAATATCATATTCGGCATATCCTAATTCAATTACTCGTTGGTAAGCTTGTGCTGCTTCTTCTAAGAAACCTAGTTTATGTTGAACCTCTCCAAACACATACCAGTATTCGGCATTATTTGGATTAATTTCAATGGCTTTTTTTACATAATGAACACTCTCTGTAATTCGGTTTTGAAAGTCCAATACAATGCCCACACCTAACCAGGCATCAGCATAAGAAGGATCTAATTTGATGGCACGATTATAATTTACCAATGCTTCATCATAGTGCGACATGTTTTCAAAACACTCGCCAATGTAGTAATACGTACTCGCATCAGGCTCTTCATGCTTAAAGGTCTCTCTGTAAACTTCTATGGCTTCGGTATATCTGTCTAATTGTGCTAAAGAATTAGCTTTATTAAAATAAGCTGACGAAAAATTATCTTTAATAGCGATCGCATAATCATAAGCATCTATCGCTTTTTCGTATAAGCCTAAACGATTATAGCTGATGCCTAAGTTAAACCAGGCAAAATGATTATAAGGTTTATCTTCAATGTAATTTTCGTAAAAAGAAATGGCTTCTTCGCTTTTCCCTGTCATTTCAAAGCATAATGACAATTCATTCAAGGCCACATCATTATCCGGATTAACACGAATGGCTTTTTTTAAATAATACAACGCATCGTCTGCTTTTTCATCATTTAAAAATTCAATACCAATGGCTACATACACTTCATCCTTAAATTCGGCTAAAGGCAATGCTTTTTTATAATTTTCGATGGCTTGTTCACTTAAACCGGTTTGACTGTAGATGTAACCGCGAGTCATGTATAATTCGCTGTTATTACTTTCTACCAACTCGATCTCATTCAATAAATTAAGCGCGTCTCGGGTATTATGTTGTGATGATAAGTATTGGGCTAATTTGATCTTCAATGAGGATGAGTAAGGATAATGAGACAAAGCATAATCCAGAGCCTTTTTAGCCATTTCTAAATTGAACCACTGCATGTAATAGTCAATAATTTCCTCTAATTCGTCAACATCAAAAAATTCATGACCTCCCAAAGAGACCATGTCTTCAAAACGCTTTAAACTTTTCTCGAAATCCTGATTGCTTAATCCTTCCCCTTCGAATTCACTCATAATAAATACCTCTTTCTTTATCTAAACACAAATTTAATATTAAAATACGCATTTTTCACCATTTTTTTTAACAATTAAAGCCAATAATGTGTGTAAAATATACCCGTAATTTTTAAGGCTAATGTTATATTTGTTTGATTTTTAAACCAGTAAAACGTGACCTTAATAAAAAGTATTTCAGGAATCAGAGGAACCATCGGCGGAAAACCAGGTGATGGATTAAGCCCATTAGATATCGTAAAATTTGCTTCAGCTTACGGAAGCTGGATAATCTCCAATAATCCATCTAAAAAAGCAACCATTGTTATTGGCAGAGATGCCCGTTTATCAGGCGAAATGGTGAATAACATTGTTTGCGGAACTCTTGTAGGATTAGGCATTAATGTAGTAGACTTAGGCTTAAGTACTACGCCTACCGTTGAAGTAGCTGTAACAGAATTGAATGCAGATGGTGGAATTATTTTAACTGCCAGCCATAATCCAAAACAATGGAATGCCTTGAAATTATTGAATAATAAAGGTGAATTTATTTCGGATAACGAAGGCAAATACATTTTAGAATTAGCCGATAAGGAAGATTTTACTTACAGCGATGTTAATCAATTAGGAAGCTACACACAACGTAATGACCTATTACAAATCCATATTGATAAGGTATTGAAATTACCTTATGTAGATGTTGCTGCCATTAAAAAAGCCAATTTTTCAGTAGCCGTTGATGCCGTGAATTCAAGCGGAGGCATTGTTATTCCTATGCTTTTAAAAGCGTTAGGTGTAAAAACGATCAATCTTATTCATTGTGAGCCAACAGGCCATTTTGCACATAACCCGGAGCCATTACCGGAACATTTAAGAGATCTGTCTGAAGAAGTTTTAAAAACAAAATCTCATGTTGGAATTAGTGTTGATCCCGATGTTGACCGTTTGGCTTTAGTTTGCGAAGACGGCGAAATGTTTGGGGAAGAATACACTTTAGTAGCGGTGGCCGATTGCGTATTACAACACCACAAAGGTGGTAATACGGTTTCTAATTTATCATCTACGCGTGCTTTAAGAGATGTGACTGAAAAAATGGGCGGTTCTTATTCAGCATCAGCTGTTGGAGAAGTAAATGTGGTTAACATGATGAAAGCGACCAACGCCATTATTGGCGGAGAAGGTAACGGTGGTGTTATTTTACCGGAGATACATTACGGACGTGATGCTTTAGTGGGCGTTGCTATCTTTTTAACGCATTTGGCAAAATCGGGTAAAACAACATCTATGTTGCGTGCCTCATATCCCAATTACCATATTTCTAAAAATAAAATTGAATTAACGCCTGAAATTAATGTGGACAAAGTATTGTTACGTATGCAGGAAAAATATGCTAAGCAACCTGTAAACACAGTTGATGGTGTAAAAATTGAATTTGACAAAGAATGGGTGCATTTACGTAAATCTAATACAGAACCTATTATCCGTATTTACAGTGAAAGCGAAAGCATTTCAACAGCAGATACTTTAGCAAAAAAAATAATTGAAGATATTAAAGAGATCATCAAAAATTAATTTTATTACAAAAAAAGTGTCACCCTAAGCCTGTCACTTCGAGCGAAGTCGAGAAGCAAAGGGCAAGCCAACTAGAAAAGTTCTCGACTTCGTTCGAACTGACAAAACAGAAATACGATAATAGAAAAATAAAGACTTTACCACAAAAAAAACTTTACGAACTTTGCGTCTGCCTGTTGGCAAACAGGGTTCAAATAAAACAAAACATTATAATGAAAGTATACTTAGATAACGCCGCTACAACAAGATTAGACGAACAAGTATTTGAAGCGATGATCCCATTCATGAAAGATGAATATGGAAATCCTTCGTCTATTCATGCCTTTGGAAGAAAAACACGTTCTGCCATTGAAGGTGCACGTAAAACGGTAGCTAAGTTATTAAACGTTAGTCCGGCTGAAATATTTTTCACTTCGGGTGGAACAGAAGCTGATAACATGGCTATAAATCAAAGCATTCATTCATTAGGTATTAAACATGCTATTACCAGCAAAATAGAACACCACGCCGTAGAACACACGTTACAGGTTTTAGAAAAAGAAGGAAAAATAAAATTAAGTTGGGTAAATGTTGATGGTAAAGGAAATGTTGATCTAAACCACTTAGAAGAATTATTAAAAAATAACGAACGCAGTTTAGTGTCATTAATGCACGCCAATAACGAAATCGGCACGTTATTACCATTAGAAAAAGTTGGAGAAATCTGCGAAAAATACAATGCTGTTTTTCATAGCGATACAGTACAAACCATGGGACATTACCCGATGGATCTTCAAAAAATCAAAGTACATTTCATTACCTGTGCAGCTCATAAATTTCATGGACCAAAAGGTGTAGGATTTTTATATGTAAACCATAATGTAAAAATTCAACCAATGATACACGGTGGTGCGCAAGAGCGTAACATGCGCGGTGGTACTGAAAATACTCAAGGTATTATTGGTTTAGCAAAAGCGTTAGAAATTTGCTATAACGAAATGAACGAACACATTGCTCACATCAAAGGTTTAAAAAACTACATGAAAGAGCAGTTAGAAAAAATGGTTCCGGGTATTAGCTTTAATGGCGAAACCGGTGACAATAGTTTATACACTGTTTTAAATTGTTGTTTCCCTGCACACCCTGATGCAGAAATGATGTTATTTAATTTAGACATTGCAGGTATTATGGCCAGTGGCGGAAGTGCTTGCAGTAGTGGCAGTAACCAAGGTTCGCATGTATTAAGAGGAATTGGTGCTGATACCTCACGCGCATCCGTTCGTTTTTCTTTTTGTAAATACACCACTAAAGAAGAGATCGACTATACCTTAGAGAAAATAAAAGGAATGATAGGATAGTAACTACTAGTTATTATCGTTTAAAGGCTCCGATTTTTGAACTCAACTGTTGTTTAGTTTGAAATCCGTTATTTTCCCAAACTTTTTTTCCGTCTTTATATAAGATAAACATCGGCAAAGTATTTATTTCGAAATACTCGTTTATTTTTGGGTTTTCATCAGTATCAATTCTCAAAATTATGCAAACCGCCTGCTCCTCGGTTTCTAATAGATCAATTTCCGGTTTAAGCTTGATACATGGCATACACCAATTTGCGTGAAAATATACCAAAACTAATCTATTGGGATCATTGACTTTTTTAAGGTAAGTCTCCACACTCATACCTCTGTCATTCTGTTTAATCACACTTTCTGATTTTTGATCTTCAGGAAAGTACGCAAAACATAATATCGCAGTTATAAGCAATAACGTAATGATTATGATCTTCTTAGTCAATATAAGATAAATAAGCTACTACAAAGGTACGGAAAAGAAAATTGAATTGGGTTGTTATATCGAGCTTATCGGGATGCATCTTCCTGGTTCTCAACAAGCTCGAACTGACATTTATCAGTTATTGTGATCAGAAAAAGTGTAACACATCCTACATTATTTTTCAACATTAAAAAAAATATTAAATCATTTTATGGAATTGCATGCATAAACGTGTCTTTATGTTAGAAACCGAATTTTAACCTTTAAAACTTTAAGCCATGTTCAAGATTTCATTCCTATCGCTGCTATTTGCAAGTTTAGTAAGCTTTACAAATCACACTCCTAAAACACTAAACACAACGTGTTCTGTTTACGGGAAAATTCAGGATCAAAAAACAGCAGAGATTATTCCCTTTGCTAATTTAATATTGTATAAGAACGACACCATTAAAGTATCGCAAACCAACTCTGATATTAATGGTGAATATTGTTTTAAAAACATTGCTAATGGAAATTACAAGTTAATGGTGAACTACGTTGGCTATCAAAAAAAAGTCATTAAAAACATAGTAGTTAAGTCTGGAACACCACTGAAATTAGACATTAATATCGGTTCTGATCAGAAAAGATTGGATGAAGTGGTAATTATGACGCAGGATGCTAAACCCAACCACACTACTGTAAGAGAAGAATATAAAAACATCAGTACAAAGCAACTCAACTCAGTTTCAGGAACAACAGCCGGAGTTTACAAAAAAGGCAAAGAAAAAGCTAACTACTCTTATAACAACTATAATAATGGAGATGTAGAACATAATACTGAAGAGTACACTCATATTCAAGATAATAATTTCAAAGATGCTATTAAAGATCCGTTATCAACTTTTAGTATTGATGTTGATAAAGCTTCTTACAGCAACATGCGTCGTTATATCAATCAAAATCAATTGCCTCCTGCAGATGCGGTAAGAGTAGAAGAAATGATCAATTATTTCACTTATAATTATCCTCAACCTAAAAATAACGATCCATTTTCTATAACTACAGAATACACCGATTGTCCATGGAATACAAAACATCGATTAGTTCACATTGGTATGCAAGGCAAAGAAATTAAAATGGATAAAGCGATGCCAAACAATTTAACTTTCTTAATTGATGTATCAGGTTCAATGAATTCAGAAGATAAGTTGCCATTATTAAAATCGGGTTTACGTTTATTAGTAGAACAAATGCGTGAGGAAGATAATATTGCAATTGTTGTGTATGCAGGAGCTGCAGGCCTTGTGTTATCTCCTACTTCCGGAAGCGATAAAAAAACAATTTTAGAAGCGCTTGATAAATTATCGGCAGGAGGTTCAACAGCAGGTGGAGCAGGAATTGCCTTAGCTTATAAAACAGCCAAGGACAATTTTATGAAACACGGCAACAATCGCGTAATTCTTGCAACAGATGGAGACTTCAATGTAGGCGTAAGTAGCGAAGGCGATCTGGTTAGAATTATTGAAAAGGAAAGAGAGTCAGGTGTTTATTTAACGGTGTTAGGCTTTGGTACAGGCAATTACAAAGACAATAAAATGGAGCAATTGGCAGACAAAGGAAATGGTAACTATGCTTACGTTGACAATATTTTGGAAGCTAAAAAAGTATTGGTGAAAGAAATGGGTGGTACATTATTAACCATTGCTAAAGATGTGAAACTGCAAATTGAATTTAACCCAATTAAAGTGAAAGGTTATAGATTAGTTGGTTATGAAAATCGCTTATTAAATAATGAAGATTTTAATAATGACAAAAAAGATGCCGGTGAATTAGGCTCAGGCCACACTGTAACTGCTATTTATGAGATCATTCCTGCAGGTTCAGAAGAAACTGTTGGCTCCATTGATCCTCTAAAATATCAAAAAACACCAGCTATAACTGCACCATATAGCGATGAGATCATGACCATCAAATTCAGATACAAAGAACCAAAAGAAGTTACATCAAAACTAATGACACACATTGTTCCTGATAAGAAAAAAGAATTTTCAAGTACTTCTGACAATTGTCGATTTGCTTGTTCAGTAGCAGAGTTTGGAATGTTATTAAGAGATTCTAAATTCAAAGGTGATTCTAACTTCAAAACCATTATTACTCTGGCTAAAGCGTCTAAGGGAAAAGATGAAGACGGTTACCGTTCTGAATTTATCAGACTTGTGGAAACCAGTGAATTACTAATGAGCAAAGATCCACAACTAACTAAAACACAATAATTTACGAAGACTCAGTACACTTTTAACATTTTGACTCGATTCTGTAATATTTTTGGAATGATAGTTGTTTATAAGATGTGAATAACCCTCTTTTTAAATTAACCGATTATAAAACATGAAACGTTTCAACTTTACTCCCGGAATCATTATTTTATTCAGTATTTTTTCTTTTGCTATAAAAGCACAGGATAATATGGTATTTGAATTAAATTCTTCAGCATTGTTTAACGACACACCAACTGATAATTACAGTATTTTGGTTTATGAAGATGGGAACTTAAAGGATTCGATATTTATGAAAAAAACCAAACCTAAAAAGATTTCTTTAGAAGGTGAAAAGTTGTATTCTTTGGTTTTTAAGAAAGATAGTTACCCGTCAAAATTTGTCATCATTAATACGGCTGTTCCAAAAGGTTTAGGCGAAATATCAGATGAACCTTTTGACTTACAAATTGAATTATCGCCAGATGTGTCTAAGATCAAAAACACGTACGACGATTATCCGGTAGCGATCTTAATGGTAAGTAAGAAAAAGAAACTATTAATGGCCAGCGAGAATTATTATCAATTAACGCATAATTAAAACATTTAAATAATATCAAAAAAAATCGCGAGCCTACTACACTCGCGATTTTTTTATTATCCACACTCTATTAAGGAAATGGAGGGTATAGAACAACGTGTTGTTCAAAATAGATCTGTGGTCTTGGCACATTATCAATATTCAACTCTACTTTTCTGGCTGAACTCAAATTGACATTAAGCATAAATGTTGGAGGAGAGATCGCGGTGACCCAACGGGTTCCTGACAAATAAATATAAACGCCATTGTAAGTATCATAATAACATTTATAGGCCGGAAAATATACGTGACGATGCCTATAACCATGAGCGGGAGCCCATGATGGTGGTCCGTGTCTTTTCTTTTCTTTATATACAACACCTGATTGTCCTCTAGGAGAAACAACTACAGCTGATTTTTTGTAAGCTTTATTACCACCTTTATAACTTTTTTCTTTTCCGCCATTTCCATTACCGTGGCCTTTACCATGTCCTTTTTGAGAAAAAGAATAAAATGGAATTAAAGCAATTGCGAGTATTAAAATGATCGTTTTCATAACACTTATTTTTATAGGTTATCTGATACCAGAATAAACAAACCCCATACTAAAGTGTATTGTTTTGTAAATCAATCATTTTCAAAATTTATTTCTTGATTATATTCTCATTTTGAGAAAATAGTTCTCTGATAGGCACAAAAAAAGGGCTACAAAATTTGTAGCCCTTTTAAATTTATATTAAAGAAAAAATTAAGCCGGAGTAACTGTGCTTAATACTGCATTCATGTTTCTAACAGCTTCTGCGCTCTTAGCAAATAATGCTTTTTCCTCGTCGTTTAAGTTAAAATCAACGATTTTTTCCCAACCTTTTTTGCCAATGATTACCGGAACACCGATACAAATATCTTTTTGTCCGTATTCGCCATCTAAAGCAACGCAGCAAGTAAATAATTTTTTCTGGTCGTTGATGATGCTATCTACTAAAGATGCAACAGAAGCACCCGGAGCATACCAGGCAGATGTACCTAACATACCTGTTAATGTAGCACCACCAACCATTGTATCTGCAGCTACTTTTTTCAAAGTTTCAGCATTTAATGTTTGAGAAGCCGGAACGCCATTATAAGTAGCTAAACGCGTTAAAGGGATCATCGTTGTATCACCGTGTCCACCAATTACATAACCTTGCACATCAGATGCCGGAACATTTAATGCCTGAGATAAATAACATTTGAAACGAGCACTATCTAAAATACCACCCATACCGATGATACGGTTTTTAGGTAATTTACTTTCTTTTAATGCTAAGTAAGTCATTGTATCCATTGGATTAGAAACCACAATGATGATAGCTTCCGGAGAATGTTTTAATACATTTTCAGTCACTGTTTTTACGATTCCTGCATTGATACCAATTAACTCTTCACGAGTCATACCCGGTTTACGAGGAATACCAGATGTAATAACAACTACATCAGATCCTGCTGTTTTAGCATAATCGTTAGTGCTTCCACTAATACGAGTATTGAAACCGTTTAATGTTGCTGTTTGCATTAGATCTAATGCTTTACCTTCTGCAAAATTTTCTTTAATGTCAAGAATGACTACTTCGCTTGCAATACCTCTCATTGCAATGTACTCTGCACATGATGCACCTACGTTACCTGCGCCAATTACTGATACTTTACTCATTTTTTTAATTATTGATTTGTTATATTTTTATGTTTATTATATTTTGGATTCAAGATAAATGATGAAGGATTAAAGATAAGAATCGTTTTTTGTCTTTTATCGTTCATCATAAATCATTTATCAGTTCTAAGCGTCAATTTTTGCATACTTCGCATTTTGTTCAATGAACTCTCTGCGTGGAGGAACTTCATCGCCCATTAACATCGAGAATACACGATCTGCTTCAGCAGCACTGTCAATGTTTACCTGACGTAAGGTTCTTCTTTCCGGATCTAAAGTGGTTTCCCATAATTGTTCCGCGTTCATCTCTCCTAAACCTTTATAACGCTGAACGTTTACGCTATCCGCTTTTTCGCCACCAATTTCTTTCACGGCAATTTCACGTTGAGCTTCGTTCCAGCAGTAACGAGATTCTTTTCCTTTTTTAACCTGATATAAAGGAGGTGCTGCAATATATACGTGACCTTTTTCAACTAACTCACGCATGTGACGGAAGAAGAACGTTAAAATTAATGTTGTAATGTGAGAACCATCGACATCGGCATCACACATGATCACTACTTTATGGTAACGTAATTTATCAATATTCAACGCACGATCATCTTCTTTAGTCCCACGGAAAACACCTAATGCGGTGAATATATTTTTGATCTCCTGATTCTCATAAATTTGGTATTCCATGGCTTTCTCCACATTTAAGATCTTTCCTCTTAAAGGTAAAATTGCCTGAAAATCACGGTTACGGCCTTGTTTGGCTGTTCCACCCGCAGAATCACCCTCCACTAAGAATAACTCACACGCTAATGGATCATTGTTTGCGCAATCCGCTAATTTACCCGGTAAGCCTGAACCGGACATCACCGATTTACGTTGCACCATTTCACGAGCCTTACGAGCTGCATGACGGGCAGTAGCTGCCAAAACAACTTTATCTACAATGAGTTTGGCTTGTTTAGGATGTTCTTCTAAATAATTGTTTAACGCTTCGCTGATCGCTGAATCAACAGCTCCCATTACTTCGCTATTACCTAACTTAGTTTTTGTTTGCCCTTCAAACTGAGGCTCCTGAACTTTTACAGAAACAACCGCTGTTAAACCTTCACGGAAGTCATCACCACTGATCTCGAATTTGATGTTTTTAAACATCCCATTCTTTTCAGCGTAGCTTTTTAAAGTACGAGTTAATCCACGACGGAAACCAGCTAAGTGAGTTCCACCTTCGTGAGTATTAATATTATTTACATAACTCTGAATACTTTCGCTATAAGAGTTATTATATAACATCGCTACTTCAACCGGAATCCCATTTTTTTCACCTTCAATATGGATCACATCATCCATCAACTTCTCTTTTCCGCCATCAATGTATTGAACGAATTCTTTTAAACCACCATCACTATGGAAAGTTTCGCTATGATTAACGCCATTTTCATCCTTATTACGCTCATCTTGTAAAACGATGGTAATACCTTTATTTAAAAAGGCTAATTCACGCATACGATTAGCTAAAGTGGCAAAATTGTACTCGCCAGTTGTAAATATGCTTAAATCAGGAGAAAAGGTCACAATTGTACCTCTATCGGTAGTATCTCCAACCTGTTTAGCAGGATATTGAGGTTTACCCTTTCTGAATTCCTGCATGGTAATTTTACCATCTCTATGAACTTCGGCAATTAATGGATCAGATAAGGCATTCACGCAACTTACCCCTACTCCATGTAAACCACCTGATACTTTATAAGTGTCCTTATCAAATTTACCACCGGCGTGTAACACAGTCATTACAACTTCCAGGGCACTAACGCCTAATTTAGGGTGAATTCCGGTAGGAATACCACGACCATTATCCTTTACTCGGATAGAGTTGTTTTCTAGGATCGTTACCGTAATATGATCACAATGACCAGCTAAGGCTTCATCAATAGAGTTATCTACAACTTCATAAACTAAGTGATGTAATCCTTTGATTCCGATATCGCCAATGTACATGGCGGGACGTTTTCTAACTGCTTCTAATCCTTCTAATACCTGGATATTATCGGCTCCGTAATTTGCCTTGTCCGTAGTGGCTGTTTCTTCCATATATAAATAGTGTTATTTTTTTTAATTCAATTCTTAAATATACTGATTTTATTGGGGTTTTAGCTACATTTTTTATCTGATTTTACTAACAAATGTTAATAAAAAAATGACCAAAAAACGTGTTTTAATGAAGGAAAATTTGGTGAATTAAAAAGCTTTATTTTATGAATTGAAGCATCTATTTTACATTTAGTATTTTTACCAAAAAACCATTCATTTTATGTCAGATATTTTTTCGTCGGAAGCGCTTTTAAGTTTAATTCCTTTAACCTTAATGGAAATATTATTAGGAATTGATAACGTAATTTTTGTTTCCATTGTATTAGGCCGTGTGGATAAAAGCAAAGCCAAACAAGCCAGTATGATATGGATGTTTACAGGTATTGCTATGCGCTTAATATTTTTATTCGTATTAGGACATTTAATAAAAGGCGAACAAGAACTCTTTAAACTATTTGGACACTCTGTTGCCTTAAAAGATATTATTATGCTGGCAGGTGGTTTATTTTTATTGGTCAACTCAACTTTGGAGATACATAATAAACTGGAAGGGGAAGATCCTGATGAGCAATTGAGAAATGAAAATAAAAAATCCAAATCATTTAAAGCTATTATCACACAGATCATTTTAATTGATATGGTGTTTAGCATTGATGGTATCGTAACAGCAATTGGTATGGCCAATAACATTGTGATTATGGCCATTGCAGTAATTATCAGCATGTGTGTGATGTTTTATTTCGCGCCAAGAATTTCTGCTTTTATACACAAACATCCTACCTTTAAAATACTAGCGCTATCCTTTTTAGTGTTAATTGCTGTGTTATTAGTTGTAGAAGGTGTTCATATTGATAAAGTAGAGATCCCTAAAGGCTACATATACTTCGCTATGGCATTCTCGTTTGCAGTAGAGTTATTGAATTTAAAATTAAGAAAACCACACAAACCGGTGGAGTTAAGAAGCCCTACATTAACTGAAGATGGCGAGAAGCAAGAGATATAATCCTAAAAAAATAACTAAGTATCCTTTAAGAAAATATTATATAATTACTCTTTTAGGATGTCTTGTTATTGTTATTTCAGGCATCATTATGAAGTTAACAGATCAAGTTGACGAAGGAAGAGTTTCCATTAACCGTCATTGGGAATACTTTCAAATCAATGGAAATACTGTAATTATAAGTGGTTTAATAGCGACTAGCTTTTTTCTTTATTTAATAATTACAACTAGAGAAAAATAGCTTAAAGTGATTAGAAAAGGCTTCGACTACCAGTTCGGACGAGAGCTCAGCCTGACATTCCAGAATAGCCAAAATTTTATTCACTCCTTCTTTCTGTCTTGAAACAGAAAGAAGCAAAGAATTCGAAGATTTAGTAGGGCATTGTTTTAAAAATCCAGTGGATGTTTAAAACAATGAGCCAGATTGTGTGAAGGGGCGGAACGTGAAATCCGTAGAATTCCGTGAGGAGCGTAAGGGATATTTTTGGCTTGACTTTTTTGTTTCTTTTTTCGTCAAGGAAAAAAGAAAAAGAAAGATGAAAAAATAATCTAAAAAGGCACAAACGTCAATCCTACCATTAAATTAAAACGTTGACTAGGATATTTTTCCCAACGGTAGTAACGTGTGTTTGCTATGTTATTAAAGTTCACAAAAAACGACATCATTTTGCTGTAACGGTATTCTGCTCCTAAATTAACATCCACAATACCTTTCATTAATTTTGATTCTTTAACGTATGTTCCATTATCAGCTACTTCTGTTAAAGCAAATTGTTTTCCTATCACAAACACATCAGCTTTGACAATGAACTTACTTTTTAAATTATAAATAGTTGAGAAGGTTAAATCAAAATCAGACTTATGGTATGGTTTATCTAAGGTTTTAGGTTGATACATCCAATAATTTCCTTTAGCAATAAAGTGGATCTTTTCTTTGTACTGGTATTTTATCTGTCCACCCACATTTAATAAACTGGTATTATCATAGATCACACTGTATTTATTATCCATTGTTGTTAGATCACTATAATCTATTGTAAAGAAATTCATACTGTCGATAATGCTATATGCTACTTTTGCATCATAACTTAAATTAGAACTGATATTTCCTTTTAAACCACCAAACACATTAAACTTTGTATTAGTATTTCTATACCTGATCGTTGAAGAAATAAACGGATTTTCGTTTGACAAACTTCTCAACGAGTTTTTCTGTAAGCCACCATTAATACCTGCATAAGGAATGATAATGCTTTCATATACATCATACTGAACATTTAATTGAGGGTAAAAATAAAATTTGGTAGAACTTTGATTACTGAACGCATCTAATACTGCTGACAATCCAATGTCTGCTTTCCATTTTTTACCATGTGCTTCAAAGTATGGATTCAATTTCACGATCACATCATTAAAGGTATCGTTCGGTACTTTATGATTATAATAATCGGCATCAAAAGCCACAAATAAACGTTCCTTATTAATGTAAGTATTAAATAAAGTATTCAGCTTAACATTATTCTCTGCTACATGATATACATCGGTTAAGTTATAATAACCCAATTTCACAAAATGATTGATCTTAGAACTGTCTGTATAATGACTTTGAACTTTAACAACCGGTTCAAATAACTGGTAACGTTGTTTGGTAAAATCTTTAGTCACTTTGTTTTCTGTGGTATCAAAACCATAAAAATGAGTCACATTTCTTTTATAATTAAACTCACCGGTTAAGGTATGTTTCTTGTAAAACTTCTTGGCAAAGAGCTCTCCTTCGTTATCACTGTAACCACTATAACCAACATCTTTTAAATGTGAAGAAGAAGATAAATGTTTGAAATGAACGCCATAAGCTACCTCTCTGGTACGTAAACTATTGATCCAGAATTCGCCATAAGGAGTTGTATAAGTTCCCATCCCAATTTTTAATAACGAACGATACAATTTTGCCAAAGGTTCATTTTGCATTTTAGCCGCGTCAATTGGAATCACTTCATATTTAGATACCAACGGTGTAGATGTGATGCCATAATTAATATTGGCAATTTTCTTTACCGTATCTTTAATTTCAGGCAAATCGCCCAATTTAACGGCATCCTTAATCGTTGGCTCAAATTCACTGGTTGCTTTCAACTCAATATCTTTCATGCCACCGGTTTGTCCCATAACCACCACAACATAGCCCATCAATAAAACGGCAATTAAGATCGTTTTAATTTTTCGGATACGGCGTTTTTGTGATTTTTGCATTGCCTTATACATTACCTGATCACCATGATTAGTTGTTTGGAATTTTCCGGCTGTGTTATATATCTTTAATTCTCTCATTGTCTTTTATTTTTTGTCACTCAAATACGTTTAATTCTGCTTCTGTCTACTACTCCGTTTTCTGTTCTTCTACTTTTTGTTCTTGTTTCAATTTTTCCTGCTGTTGTTCGTATAGTTGATCAAACAGATCTTTATCACCTTGTGCTTCTTTAAACTCAATTTTCATATCATTACTTTCCGGTTGTTGAGCAGCACGCATGGCTTTCTTTGCTTTTAATTGTTCTAGTTTTGCGTTCGCCTCATCTACATACTCTTGTTTAGGTTTACTATCAATTACTGTTTGTAGCATTAATTCAGCATCACCATCTTCTCCTGTAGCAATATATTTATCTGCCAATAATAATAATCCTTTGGTGTTCCAATCGTCGTTCGAGTAATCATAACTAATTAAGCTATTCACTGTTTTTTCTACATTGGTATAATCCTGTTTGGCGAAATAAATTTTACCAATATGATATAAGGCTTCAGCACCTGTTACATTTTTAGCTGATTTTTGAATCGCTTTAAATTCCAACATCGCATCGTCATAACGTTGTAACTCATATAAGGATTTTGCTTTATCGTATTTAGCTTCGTTGGTTTGTTGTGGCGTGATCTTCTCTGTATTTAATACTTTACCGGCATAATCTAAAGCCATGTCGTATTTCTTTAAAATAAACGCACAACGCATTGCTCCTATTCTTCCACTTAATTTATTAGCAGGTGTTTCGGCATAATCTTCTAACTTTTGATACAATGGCAATACTGCCTCATAATTTTTATCTTTATATAATAAGTAAGTTGTTTTCACTAAAGCTGTTTCAGAATAAATACCTCTCGATTTATTATTAATGTATTGATAAGAAACTAACGCTTTATCAAACATGTTTTTGCTATAAGCACACTCCGCATAACAAAAGTGAGCTTCTGTAATGTATTTTCCATCAGGATATTTAGAAATATAGCTTGCAAACTTTGGCATAGCATTATCACAATTTTTTTCGTTGTAATATGCTTCCTTGGCTGATTCATATAAAGAAGATTCTAACTCTGTTGTATTTAACGGATTACCGACAGCTGCGAAATACGTAGCCATTTCATCAATTTTTCCTTGAGCTTCAAATATCTTTTTGATCATTGGCAATACTTCTCTAGCTTCTTCGCCTTTAGGATCTTTCTTCACGATCTGATCGAAATAAGAAAACGCTTTATCATCTTGTTTGCGGTTATAATGCACTAAACCAATACCGGCTAATGAAGAATTGACATAAGATGATTTTGGATAATTATCCAGTACTTTCTGATAATAAACAATAGCATTATCTCCATCATTTAGATCTTTACTATAAGTTTCGGCCAACTCAAACAAAGAAGCCGCTAAATAATTTGATTTAGGATATTTTGCCACCAACGATTTCAGATCATTGATCTTTTCCTGATTGTTGTTTAACAAACCACTACACAATGCTTTTTGATACATGCAATAATCCACATCAAATTGTCCCAAAGCAATAGCGGTTTCATAATAATCAGCCGCTTGCAAGTACACATTATCCATAAAGTAACTATCCGCTGTTCTGATATTGGCATCGGCTATTTTCTTTGAGTCGTACACATTTTTAGACAATAAAAATTTGCGGAAAGAGATATTCGCATTCTCATAATCTTTTTTATTCTTTAATTGGAAATACGCATAACCAATATTGTAGTTAGACAGATCGTACTCTTTTAAACTAAAGGCACCTTCATTTAATTGAAATGCTTTCCATGTTTCAATAGCTGTTGCATATTCTTTTTTAATGTATGAGATCTCACCCAACCAGTATTGAGATAAAGCATTATACGTTTTATCTGCATTAACCGTCATTGCTTTTTTAAAATAACGATTGGCACTATCTAACTCTGTATTATTGAAAAATTCGATCGCTTTAAAGTAGATCAATTTTTCGTAAGTGATCTTTAAAATAGGATCCAAGGGTTGAATTTTTTCAATGGAAGCAATGGCTTGTCCATAATTTTTAGTAGTTGAATACACATTCACTAAATAATTATAAGCTTCTGCTTTTCTCTCAGAAGTTGGATAATCCTTAATGTATTTCTGAAATGCTACTACTGCATCGTTATATGGTGCAAACGATAATTCGTAACATAATTTAGCATAACTGAATAAAGCGTCTTCTTTAATATCCGGATCAAAATCCATATTAGAAGCGGCATAAAATGCATTACGTGCTTTTGATTTGTTATTGCTTTTTACATGACAATCGGCCAAATGATACCAGGCATTTTGAGCTAAGCTATCTTTTAGCTCCGTTGCTTTTTCAAAAGATATAATCGCATTTTTATAGTCTTTAATTTGATAGTAGCAATAACCTAACTCATAACTGCCTTGAGGGTTCATGCTGCCGCCAAGGGTTTCTGATTTTTTAAAGTAAGTTAATGCATTTGCAAAATCTTTTAAATTAAAATAAGATTCTCCTATCATGCGATTAATTTCACCTTCTTTTTGAATACCGGAAGTATCCTGCAATAAAGCCGGGGCATTTTTCACAACTTCACTAAACTTACCTTGTATGAAATAAATTTGTGTAATGTAATAAGGAACAACAGAGCCAAAGGTTTCGTCTGATAACAAGCGATTAAAGCCTGCCAGCGCGATTTCATAATTCTTTTCCTGGTATGCAATATGTGAATGGTAGTAATTAGCTGGGTGTGCATATTTGTTATCTACGTCTTTAATTTCAGCTAAATCTAATTTAGCTTTTTCATTATTCTTGGTCACAAAATAACTATAACCACGTTTAAAATATAATTCAGCAAGATCATCTTTATTCAGATCATAAATATCTACCTTCTCTAAAAACTTAATGGTTTCTTCGTATTTCTTTTTTCTGAAATTAGATTTTCCTAAATAAAAATAAGCCCATTTTATTTTATTGCTTTCCGGATGATGTTCAATAAATTCTTTCATGCGCCACTCACCATCTTTATGAAACAGTTCAATGCCGCAGGCTGCTGCATAATACTCTGCATCTGTTTTCAACAGCGTATTTCCCTGAATTAAATTCATGTAATCAATAAACGCTTTTTGTGAAGCCGTATATTGCTTCTTGTCAAACAGATCAATTCCTGTTTTGTATAAAGCTTCTTTATCTAAAAACAATTGCGTTTTCTGAGAAAACAACAATCCTGTGAACATCAATAAAGTAATGCTTATGAAAAATCTTTTAATCATCATGGTATGTCAGTAATAGCTATATAATCGTATATCAAAAAAACGTTACAATAACATTTGTTAATGTAACATCCCTGGTTTTTAATTTGTTCTTAAAATTAACTGTAAGTTAAACTCACTTAACCGCTTGATTACGTAGTTATTAACCCAGCTGTGTTAAAACATGAGATAGTCTTGATGAAATCTCAGGCTTATTAGTTTCTATTTTTAGAACACATTTATTACCACCATGAACGACTCTGTTATCGAATTTAAAGACGCAACTATTTACCAAGGCGATGTGCCCGTAATCACAAACTTAAATTTAGCTTTAAATAAAGGCGAGTTCGTATATTTACTGGGTAAAACAGGGAGCGGCAAAAGTAGTTTATTGAAAACTATTTATGGTGATATTGAATTAAAACAAGGAACCGGAGAGGTTGCCGGCTTTAAATTACATAGCTTAAAACGTAAAGAAATCCCTTACTTACGCAGAAAATTAGGAATAGTTTTTCAGGATTTTCAATTATTAAGTGATCGAAACATCTTTGAAAACCTTCGTTTTGTAATGAAAGCAACAGGCTGGACAGATGAAACTAAAATTAAAGCTCGTGTAAAAGACGTATTAAGCAAAGTTGGTTTAGAGAATAAAGAACAAGTCATGTCTTTCCAATTATCAGGAGGAGAACAACAAAGAATCAGCATTGCCCGTGCTTTGATCAACGATCCCGAAATTATTTTAGCAGATGAGCCAACCGGAAATTTAGATCCTGAAACATCAGAAGAGATCATGAAATTGTTACTGGACATTAGTAAATCAGGGCGTTGCATCCTATTTGCCACACATGATCTATTACTTTACAGTAAATTTCCTTCTCGAACGTTGATGTGCGAGAATACCAAGATTGCTGATAGTGTAAAACTATAACATGCCATACACATACAAGGACAAGCTCCAAAGCGAACGATTGACCACTCGTTTTTTAGTAAACGATGATTACAAAATATGGTCAGTTTTTTTTGACGATGAAGAATGTGTAAAGTTTTTTCCTGATTTTAATTTAACAACCAGTGAAGAACGTGCCAAACATTGGATCGATAAACAATTATCGCGCTATAAAGAAAACCGATACGGCCTACAAGCTTTGATCCATAAAGAAACCGGTGAATTTATTGGGCAATGTGGATTGTTAACACAAGATGTGGATGGGGTTATTGAACTAGAAGTTGGCTATCATATTTTTAAACAACATTGGGGAAAAGGTTACGCTTCAGAAGCGTCTCAATTATTTAAAAAATATGCCTTCGATAATAATTTATGCCTCTCCTTGGTATCTATAATTCATGTTGATAACACCCGCTCACAAAACGTGGCTGAAAAAAATGGCATGAAACGAGATAAAAGAGTGGATTTTTTCGATACCGATCATTATGTGTATCGGATTTATAAATAAATTTGCTAAAAATATTCAAGTTCTTTTCTTCGCTCGAACTGACATTTTTGTCACTCTGAGCTTAGTAGAAAGGTTAAACAATAAATGAACGACGCATTCAACATATCTTATTACGAATCGCCTTTGGGACTGATACAAATTAAAAGTATCAACCAAAAAATTTGTTCTGTTTTATTTGTAGAAAAAGAAACTGAACCTTTTACTATTGAAACGCCTTTAAACAAAGAATGTATCAAACAACTCAAAGAATATTTTGAAGGCACTCGTTTAGATTTTGACTTGCCTATTTTTCAAATCGGTACCGATTTTCAGCAACAGGTTTGGGCAGAATTATTAAAGATTCCTTATGGCACCACTCTATCCTACGGGCAACTTGCCCGCAAAATTGGTGATGTAAAAAGCGTGAGAGCAGTTGGTACAACCAACGGCAAAAATAAAATTTCCATTATTGTTCCATGCCACCGTGTTATTGGTTCTGATGGAAGCTTAACAGGTTATGCCGGAGAACTCTGGCGTAAAGAATGGCTCTTGAAACACGAAATTCAATTTGCCGGAACCATTGAAGGGAGATTATTTTAATTTACAATAGAAAAGGCCTAAAAGAAAAAGAGCCTTCAGATAAACTGAAGGCTCTTTTATTAAAAATAAGTAGTTATACTATAAGTGCATACTGTCTTTTTTCGCTAACAAAACGTCTTCTGTTTCCACATTATCGTCGTCTTTTATACAGCAATCAACCGGACAAACAGCCGCACACTGAGGCTCATCATGAAACCCTGCGCACTCCGTACATTTATCAGTTGCGATGTAATACACATCCATACTATAAGGTGTTTGAGGATCGTTAGCATCTACTTCCAATCCTGTATTTGCACCCTTAAACATTCCTTTTACTTTAGTTCCATCGGCAAAACGCCATTCAGCGCCGCCTTCATATATTGCATTGTTTGGACATTCCGGTTCGCAAGCCCCACAATTAATACACTCGTCTGTAATTTTTATAGCCATTTTTTAACTAGTTTTGCTGTCTGTAATAGATCACAAATATACAAGTAAATTTTATGACTTTAAAACAACGCCAGGAAGCTTTTGTTCAATTAGGTTTGTTTATAAACCGACATCTTTCAAATCAATGGAATACCAAGGAAGAACGTTTTCACAACGACCTGAATAAACTGATAGAAATAGCTTATACCTATAACGGTTGGTTTACAGAAGATAACATTAACAGATCGCTCGATGGAATTGCCTTAATGCTTGACGAAAAAGGTTTACAGGCGTTTTCTCAAACCATCAACGAACCAAAACAACCTAAAACGGTAGCGGTAATCATGGCCGGAAACATCCCTGTTGTTGGTTTTCACGATATGTTGTGTGTATTATTAAGCGGTCATAACATTTTAATTAAAGTATCCAGCGACGATCCTACCTTAATTCCGTTTTTAGCAGGAATGTTGATCTATTTTGAACAAGGTTTTGCCCCGGCAATTAATTTTTCGGAAGCCCGAATGAATAATTTTGACGCTGTAATTGCTACCGGCAGTAATAACTCAGCCAAACATTTTGAATATTATTTTGGGAAATACCCTAATATTATCCGAAAAAACAGAAGCTCCATTGCCGTTTTAAATGGTAAAGAAACAGAAGCTGAATTGAAAGAATTAGGCAAAGATGTGTTTTACTATTTTGGTCTGGGTTGCCGCAATGTGTCTAAACTATATGTGCCGGAAGGTTATAAATTTGACGGCTTTTTTGAAGCGATGTATGATTTTAAATATGTGATCGACAATAAAAAATACAATAACAATTACGAATATAACCGCGCTATTTATCTACTGGATCTGATCCCGTTTTTAGATAACAATTTTTTAATGATCAAAGAAGATAACGGTTTGCATGCCCCTACCTCGGTATTATTTTACGAAAACTATACTAATCAAAAGCAACTTGTTGATAAGATACAAGAGGTACGATCCAATTTGCAATGTATAGTGAGTAACTTTGAGATAAACGGGCTAAAAACCATCGCTTTCGGTCAAACTCAAAAACCAACAATATTTGATTTTGCTGACGATGTAAATACCCTGGATTTTTTAAATACAATTTAATTTTTTATATTTAACTGATTGAAAACAATAAAGCATAGTTTATTTTTAATACTGACTTTAGTATGTACAAATAATGCGTTTTCTCAATCAGCAGTCAATTTCGATAAAGATTCAATTTCTAATATCATTATGCCTAATGTGTTTACACCAAATGCAGATAGCGTAAATGATATATTTAAACCGATCACAGATGAAATCACTGAACTAAATTTCAGCATTTATAACCGTTATGGTAATTTAATTTTTGAAACCAGTAAGATCAACGGTTTTTGGGATGGGCGAACTACCAGTGGTGAACCATGCACTGATGGCGTTTATTTTTGCATTTTAAATGCCACTGGTATTGATGGCAAAAAATATAAAGAAAAATCCTTTGTGCAATTGTTTACTAATGGCTACTACAAAAAATAGCCTTTATGAAGCATCTCTTAAAATTCGCTTTTTCGAGGCTTTCAAAAAATTTAAAACGTAGTTTGCTCAAGTATCCCGATAGCTATCGGGTGAGGAACGGATTAATACTATAACGAATAAAAAGTAGAATTATCAGAAATGCTCGCAGTAAACAAAATATCTTTTAACTATCCAAATTCCACCCAATTTAAAGGCATTACCAATGTTTCGCTTACAGCCGAACCCGGTAAAATATTAGCTATTATTGGAAAAAGCGGTAGTGGTAAAACCACACTTCTCAAATGTATTTACGGATTAGAAGACTTACATGACGGCAAAATTACCGTAGAAAATAAATTAGTACTTGGTCCTGCTTACAATTTAATTCCGGGACATGAAGATATGCGCTTTGTGAGTCAGGATTTTTATGTGTTAGATAACCATACGGTTGAGGAAAACATCAAAGATAAATTGATGGGTTATACTGATGAGTATAAACAAAAACGCACCAATCAATTGTTGCGCTTATTAGATCTAACTGCGTATAAACAGTTAAAGGCTATCACGCTTTCATCAGGTCAAAAGCAACGCGTAGCCATTGCCCGCTCATTAGCTGAGTTCCCTAAAGTATTATTGCTTGATGAGCCATTCAGTAATTTAGATCTGCCCTTACGCGATAAGATCTTTACCTATATCCGTCAACAAATAAAAAAGCACCATACTTCTGTTATTTTAGTAACTCACCAGCCCGAAGAAGCCTTGCGCTACGCTGATGAAACAGCTGTGATGGAAAACGGTAAATTGATTCAGCACGATAATACCTTTAGTGTGTATTATCAGCCCAAAACAAAAAATATTGCTGCTTTAATGGGTCGTTACTTTGTATTAGAACAGGATGATCTATTATCAAGCAAAACCAAGCTATCAAAGAATCAAACCTACATTCGTCCTAACCAATTACAAATAGTAGACAGCAAAACCAAAGCCCATATTATGGTAACAGTTACCAACGTATTTTTTAATGGTTACGGATTTGAATATTTTGCCGAAACAAAGACCGGCAATGCCATTTATTTTTATTCAAAAGATAATGCCATTCAAATAGATGATACTGTATCTTTAAAGGTAAATTGGTATTATAACTAATACAATGAAAAAATACATTTATACTGTTTTAAGTGTTTTATTGATCCTGTCGATCTTAAGCTCTTGCCGCACTCACCGCGATTGCCGAGGAAAGAAAAAGACTGCCAAAACTCAAATGGGTGGATGGTTGTAAATTTGGTTAAGAATTAGTTGTTTTTTATGATTATAAATTATAATAATTACTAATTTTACGCAACCAAAAAACAATTCACACTATGTCAAAAGTTCACAATTTTAGCGCAGGTCCCGGAATTTTACCTTTAGAAGTTTTAAAACAATCGGCTGAGGCTTGTATCAATTTCGATAATATGAATTTATCGTTATTGGAAATTTCTCATCGTAGTAAAAATTATGAAGCAGTGATCGATGAATCGCGCTCTTTAGTTAAAGAATTATTTGAAGTTGGTGATGAGTATGAAGTATTATACTTAGGTGGCGGTGCAAGTACTCAATTTGCAATGGTACCATATAACTTATTATCTGATAATGGTTATGCTGCTTATGTAAATACAGGCGTTTGGGCCAGTAAAGCAATTAAAGAAGCTAAGATCATTGGTAACACTAAAGTAATCGCTTCTTCTGAGGATAAAAATTTCACTTATGTGCCTAAAGGATATGAGATCCCTAAAGACGCAGATTATTTTCATATTACATCAAACAATACCATTTACGGAACTCAAATGAAAAGCTTTCCTAAATGTGATGTTCCGATGGTATGTGATATGAGTTCTGATATCTTTAGCAGAAAAGTAAACGCTAAGGATTTTGCATTGATCTATGCCGGAGCTCAAAAAAATATGGGTCCTGCTGGAAGTACAATGATCATGGTAAAAAAAGATATTCTTGGAAAAACAGGCCGTAAAATGTTATCGATGTTGGATTATCAGGTACATATCAAAGGTGGTTCTATGTACAATACACCTCCTGTATTTCCTATATATGTTACCATGTTAACCTTACGTTGGTTAAAACAAAATGGTGGCATTAGCTGGATTGAAGGTATCAATCAACAAAAAGCTGATCTGTTATATAACGAAATTGACAGAAATTCAATGTTTGTTGGTACCACAGTTAAAGAAGACAGAAGTAATATGAATGCTTGTTTCTTGTTAAACAAACCTGAACTAGAGCCTGAATTTGATAAATTATGGAAAGAAGCAAACATTAGCGGTATTCGCGGACACAGAGATGTTGGTGGATACAGAGCTTCTATGTATAATGCTCTTCCAATTGAAAGTGTTAAGGTTTTAGTGGACGTAATGAAAGCAATGGAAGCGAAATTTGCTTAGTCTCTAAATAATAATCAACAATATATATTAAAGCCACACGTTATTAGTAAGTGAAATCTATTTTATCATATTTATTAATAATGTGTGGCTTTATATCTTTAGCACAGGATAAAGCACCAACATTACCTCGTTTTTCTGTAAGAGGAAATATAGGCATTCCAAATGTTGCGTCCAGTTCTGCTTTCCGAAATTCATTTTCGGGAGTTATTGCAGGTGATGCAAGTGTAAACTGTAAATTGTTTTCTGATATTTTTGTGGGAGTTGGTTACTCTTATACTTATTATAAAAGTCAGAGTTATTTTAAGGATAAAAACATTAACACCAATTTACAATCACAAAACGGTTTCATTAAAATAGGCTACGATAAATTTTTTAGTGATAATGGTTTTGTGACTTTCTCTATAAACGGAGGCTACAATTTTAATAAATATGCCAGCATAGCATACGCTAATGATACGTTAAAAGGTAAATACCCGACACAATTTACCAGTTCCTTTGTAGAACCTATGATAGGCGTGTATTTTGTTGTAGACCCTAATTTTGCCATTGGCGGTCATCTCTCTTACAATTACAATTTCTCTTTATTTAATGCCAAATATCCGGGCTTTGACAAATGGTTAAACTATGACAACATCTCCAATAAATGGAATATGAGTGTAGTTACTTTAGGCTTTGGATTTTATTATGGACTAACCAGAAAAAAATAAACTCTCTAATATTTAAGTCGTAAAAAATTATCGCACTCCAATAACTCTATCAGGATCGCAGAGTCTTGATGAGCAGAACAAGTTAATTATTCAAATCTTAAGCTTTCTATAGGATCTAATTTAGAAGCACGCTTAGCGGGTAAATAACCACTCACTAAACCTACAACCAAACAAACTACAAAACCAATGATTATCCATGTCCATGGCATAAAGAATGATGAACTCAATTGAAATGAAATTATATTAGCCGCAACAATTCCCATTAAAATACCAAAGAAGCCGCCCAGCAAACAGATCACAATACTCTCAATTAAAAATTGATTCTTAATTGTTTCGCTGGTTGCCCCTAATGCCTTGCGAATACCAATTTCGCGAGTACGCTCGGTAACAGATACCAACATAATATTCATTAAACCAATAGAGGCGCCTAATAAAGTAATGATACCGATAATAATAGCTCCCATTGAAAGTTTACTCATCATCCCTATCAACATATTAGCTAAACTATCAGCCTTGGTTATTTCAAAATTATCTTCCTCGCCCAAGGGCACTGCTCGTATTTTTCGGAATAATCCCGTTGCTTCATCTAAAGCCAGATTTAACCAGGCAGTATTTTTTGCTAGTACACTTATAGTAAAACTCATGTCGTTACTTCCAAAATATTGTCGGGCTGCATTTAATGGGATAATACAGATTTTATCGCCTCCAAAGCCCATACTATTGCCTTTACTGGCTAAAATACCTATAATTTTATATTTCGCATTACTAATGGTAATGGTTTTATCCAGGCCCTTTTGTTTTCCTTTAAACAGATCAAACTCTATATCCTTACCAATAATTACTACATGTGCCCCACTGGTTATTTCTTGCGGCGAAAAATTTCTCCCTTTCTCTAACTCATAACCACTGGTAGCTATATAATTATCATCTCCACCAAAGACTTGTATATTAGGGTTAGTTTTGTTTGATTCATATTTGATGCGGGCATTAAACGAAGCCATGGTTGATACAGCCGTTGTAACCGGAAATGTAAATTCATTTTTAAATCGCATGGCTTCTTTATACGAAATTGATTCGTAACGCCTTGATTTTCTTCCTTTTTTACCAACCTTAATAGAAGTTTCCTTATTACGTATAGTAAACGAGTTGGCTCCCATACTTGTAAAATTAGTATTGATAGAGCCTTCTATTGCCGAAATAGCCGATGAAATGCCCACCAAGGCTGTAATACCAAAGAAAATAATAAGCATTGTTAAGAAAGCTCTTAACTTATTTCCTTTGATCGAATCGGTAGCTATTTTAATATTTTCACGCAGCAATAACGCCATGAGATAAAAGTAACTATTTCTGATGGCTTAAAATTACCATTGGTGTAGAATAATTAGTTATTTAAACTAAAATTGTGGGAATCAAAGAACATACTTTATTTGAATTTAAATTTACTCCTTCAATTTCAATTGACTTCAAATCATCTGCAATGGTTGTGCATATCTCGTTTCTCAAAGTGCCGACTCCTTACGAACGAAAGCAAGAAATTATATTTAAATATAATTTTGAGTAACTTTGTCATAAAATGAAGGTATTCATTAAAAATATGGTTTGTAACCGCTGCATTGCAGTGGTTAAACAGGAGTTTGAAAATCTTGGGTATTCACAGGTTATTGTAACAATGGGAGAAGTTGATCTTGCCGAAGATTTAGATAAGGATAAAATACAGGAAATTAGCACAGCATTACATAAACATGGTTTTGAGTTAATTGATGATAAAAAAAGTGCTATTGTTGAGAAAATAAAAAACATTGTAATTGATCAAATTCATCATGTGAATGATCGCCTTAAAATAAATTACTCCACTCTAATAGTTGATAAACTTGGCCGTGATTACAGCTATCTCAGTAATCTTTTCTCTGAAATAGAAGGTATCACAATCGAACAATATATTATCCTACAAAAAATAGAGAAAGTAAAAGAATTGCTGGTATATGATGAACTGTCTTTAAGTCAGATCGCTGATGAACTTGGCTATAGTAGTGTTGGTCATGTTTCCAATCAGTTCAAAAAAATAACCGGCTTAACACCAAGTCATTTTAAAACTATTAAAGAAAATAAGCGACTAGCGCTTGATAATATTAAACCTATAAATCATGTAAATCATTCCCATAATGATGTAAAGAGTAAGCGCTAGCCTTTTTGGAACTTTGTCATATAAAATCATACGACATGAAAACTAGCATAAATATTCCACTAATTGATGTTGAAAGTGAACACTGTGCCTTAATTGTTGACAAAGGCATTGCTCAAATTGATGGTGTAAAACAGCATAAAGTAGAACTCAACAACAAACAAGCTGTTATCGAAATCGATCCAGTAAAAACGGATGTATTAGCAAATATAGTGGCCAAGATCAGAGATCTCGGCTATGGCGTAGAGACTGTTAAAAATACCTTCCCTATATCCGGCATGACCTGCGCCTCTTGTGCAATTAATGTAGAAGCAATTCTAAAACCTCTTCCCGGCATTGTTGGTGCATCTGTAAATATTGCGACAAACACCGTTCTTGTTGAATACATTCCAGGTGAAGTTACTAAAGACCAAATGAAAACCACACTGCAAAGTATTGGTTATGATATGGAAATTGATGAAACCGAGGATGCACAAAAACAATTGGACGACTTGAAACTTAAACATTATAAGCAATTACGTTTTAAAACTTTTGCCTCTATCATTTTGAGTATTCCCTTAATTGTTGTTGGAATGTTTTTTATGCATGCCGAATATGCCAACTACATCATGTGGATACTTTCCTCTCCAATTGTACTGGTATTTGGTCGGCAATTCTTTGTTAATGCGTGGAAACAAGCAAAAAACAAATCTGCTAATATGGATACATTAGTTGCTTTAAGTACAGGAGTAGCTTACTTGTTTAGTGTATTTAACACGTTGTTTCCTGAATACTGGCACAGTAAAGGAATGCATGCTGAAGCCTATTTTGAAAGTGCCGGAGTGGTTATCGCCTTTATTCTGCTAGGAAAACTATTAGAAGATCGTGCTAAATCAAATACATCATCTGCTATTAAAAAACTCATTGGCTTACAGCCAAAAACAGTTGTCAAGCTAAATGAAGATGGTACTGAAACGACGATATTAATTGCAAGTGTTCAAATTGATGACATATTATTAGTTAAGCCCGGTGAAAAAGTACCAGTAGATGGTATTGTTAAAAGAGGAAGTTCAAGTATTGATGAAAGTTCAATAACCGGAGAACCCATTCCGGCTGAAAAAAATGATGGAGACAAAGTGTATGCAGGAACTATAAACCAGAAAGGTTCTTTAGAAATAATTGCACAAAAAGTTGGCGGAGAAACCGTACTATCTCAAATTATTAAAATGGTACAGGAAGCTCAAGGTAGCAAGGCTCCAGTTCAAAAATTAGTTGATAAAATTGCCGGCATTTTTGTTCCTGTTGTTATTGGGACTGCGATTCTGACATTTATCATTTGGATGATTTTTGGCGGCGAAGACGCATTAACCCATGCCATGCTTTCAATGATAACTGTTTTGGTTATTGCCTGTCCGTGTGCCCTTGGATTAGCAACTCCAACGGCTATTATGGTTGGTATAGGAAAAGGTGCAGAGCACGGTATTTTAATTAAAGACGCTGAAAGTCTTGAACAAAATAAAAAAATAGATGCGATCATTCTAGACAAAACAGGAACTATCACTGAAGGTAAACCAGAAGTAATGGATTTTATATGGAAAGAAAACATTGACAAACCAACATATATTAATCTATTGTACGCCATAGAAAGACAATCTGAACATCCTTTGGCTGAAGCTGTTATAAAGTATTTGAAAAACAAAAAAAGCTCGGACAATATTCATTTTGATAAATTTGAAAGTGTAACCGGAAAAGGTATCATTGCTGAAAAGGATAACAAAAAATATTTAGTTGGAAATAAAAAACTCATGGACGATTATAAAGTCGAAATCGAAGAAACCATGCAACTTCAAATCGATGTGTTATTGAATGAAGCTAAAACAGTCATACTATTTACTGAAGAAAACAATATCATTGCGACAATAGGAATCAGCGATAAGATCAAAAGCACTTCAATTGATGCTATAAAACAACTCAAAGAACAGGGTATTGAAGTTTATATGCTTACAGGTGATAATGCCAAAACTGCCCAAGTTGTTGCATCCGTTGTTGGTATTACAAAATACCAATCAGAGGTATTACCCTCTCAAAAAGCTGAGTTTGTTAAACAACTTCAAAGAGAAGGAAAAATAGTAGCAATGGTAGGTGATGGCATAAACGACTCGCATGCACTTGCTTTAGCTGATGTAAGTATCGCAATGGGTAAAGGTTCAGATATTGCAATAGATGTTGCAAAAATGACTATCATCTCTTCAGACTTATCTCTAATACCTAAAGCAATAAAATTATCTAAGCAAACTGTGAGCGTGATAAAGCAAAATCTATTTTGGGCATTTATTTACAACATCATTGGAATTCCTTTAGCAGCAGGTTTATTATACCCCGTTAACGGATTCCTAATAAACCCAATGATAGCAGGAGCCGCTATGGCACTAAGTTCCGTGAGTGTTGTAAGCAATAGTTTATTATTGAAGATGCGTAAAATATAAATCTAAATATTATATAAAACATACCCATAATTATACAAAGCAAATCAAGGTAACATGTCGGAACTTTGTATCAAGAAACTAAAAAAGAAAAACATGAAAACTTTAAAATTCAAAACAGACATTAAATGCTCAGGTTGCTTAGCTCGAGTAACACCACACCTAAACAACGTCACTGGCATTGAATCATGGAAAGTAGATATTCTAACTCCTGAAAAAACACTTACTGTAGAAAGTAATGCCATTGAATCATCAGAAATTATTGAAACAATAAATAAAGCAGGATTCAAAGCACAAGAAATATAATCAACTAAAAAAGAATACTATGAAAACTAAATTAAAATATCTGTTAGCAGGACTAATAACTGTATTTGGGCTAAGTGCCTTTGCAGGATTCCAAAAAAATCCAACACTACAATCATTCAAAGTTTTAGAAAACTGTGGAATGTGCGAAAAAACAATTGAAAAAGCTGCGTTAAAAACTGGCGCTTCAAAAGCTGAATGGAATAAAGAAACAAAAATGCTATCCGTTCAGTACAATCCTAAGAAAATGACGGCTGATGATATTCTTAAAGGTGTTGCATACGCTGGCTATGATAACGAAAAATATTTAGCCCCAACAGAATCATATAACAATCTTCACGAATGCTGTAAGTACGATCGTGTGAAAGTAAAACAAACAACTTATTTACCAAGTGCACAAACTAATAGTCTTGCAAATTCAAAACCTGCTCAGGAAGTGCAAAATAAAAATGAGTTAGAATCGGTTTACAATTCGTACTTCAACATGAAAGATGCTTTAATAAGAGCTGACAGTAAAACCGCTGCTATAAAAGCTAAAGAATTGGTGGATGCCTTAAATGCGGTGAAAATGAACGTATTAAACACCACTGAACACAACGCTTTTATGAAGTTCTTACCGGATTTAAAAACCGATGCCAGTAAAATCTATGAAACAAAAGCTATTGATAAACAAAGAGAATATTTTTCTGATTTATCAAATAAAATGTATGAGATCATGAAAGTAATTAAACCTTCATCTCCTGTTTACATTGACTATTGTCCAATGTACAACGATGGTAAAGGGGCTTATTGGATCAGCAAAGAAAGCGCAATTAAAAACCCATACTATGGCTCTCAAATGATGAGCTGTGGTAAAGTTAAAGAAATCATAAAATAGAAATTGTGTCTGACATTATAACATATAATAGAAGATTTTTAATACTTGTTTTAATATTAAGATTAGTATTCGTACAAACCTCTGTCAATGCGCAGAACCTTGTACGATATGATCTTCATATAACAGATACCATTGTTAATTATACCGGAAAAAGTAAAAAAGCGATTGCTATCAATGGAAAAATCCCAGGCCCTAAACTCGAATTTACTGAAGGAGACACTGCATTAATTTATGTACATAATCATATGCATCATGAAACTTCCATTCACTGGCATGGATTAATACTTCCTAATGAACAAGATGGGGTTCCTTATTTAACTACAGCACCAACAAAACCTCATTCAACACATTTATATAAATTTCCAATAAAGCAAAACGGAACCTATTGGTATCACTCACACACCATGCTACAGGAACAAGTTGGTATGTATGGGGCGTTCATTATTCGCAAAAAAGAATCAGCGCAAATTTCTGAACATACCGTTTTATTGTCAGATTGGAGTGACGAAAATCCAAACCAGATTGAAAGATCATTACATAATGCTACTGATTGGTATGGTATAAAGAAAAAAGCCACACAAAATTATGGAGCCGCTATTAAGGAAGGCTACTTCAAAACAAAACTTGAGAATGAGTGGAAAAGAATGCACGCGATGGACGTAAGTGATGTGTATTATGAACGTTTTTTTGTCAATGGCTTAACCGATGAAGAGTTGAAACCTGAAAAGCCCGGAGACAAAATCAGGTTGAGGGTAATCAATGGGAGTTCGTCAACTTATTTCTGGCTTACTTATGGTGGAGGAAAAATAACGGTTATTGCCTCAGACGGAGAAGATGTTGTTCCTGTAGAGGTTGACAGACTCATAGTGGGTGTTTCAGAAACCTACGATGTTTTAGTAGATGTTCCTAAAGACAGTATTTCTCAAGAATTTCTTGCAACATCTGAAGACAGGATCGGGCATGCTTCAGTTTGGATTGGGAACGGAATGAAACAGCTTGCAAATCCTTTAAAAACATTGAAGTACTTTGAAGGAATGAAGATGATGAACGATATGATGCGTGTGAATGGAAACATGCGTGATATGGGCATGAATATGAGCTTGCAACAAATGGATATGAATGCTGTTATGTACCCCGAAATAGTTGATCAAAATAAAAATACAGAGCATAGCGAACACGGTCATGATTCTACCCATAGTGATTTAGTGACGCTAAATTATGCCATGTTGAAAGCTCCAAAAAAAACGACCCTGCCGGATGTACCTGTAAATAATTATCATTTCACTCTTACAGGCAATATGAATCGCTATGTATGGACAATGGATGACAAAACAATATCCGAAACTGATAAAATTATAATTAAGCAAGGAGAGATTACCCGAATCGTTTTGACAAATAATTCAATGATGCGCCATCCAATGCACTTGCATGGTCATTACTTCAGAGTACTAAATGGGCAAGGCGAATATTCGCCTTTGAAAAATGTATTGGACATCATGCCAATGGAAACAGATACCATAGAGTTCTTTAATTCCGCGTATGGAGATTGGTATTTTCATTGTCATATTTTATATCATATGATGAGTGGCATGGGTAAAATATTTACTTATCAAAACTCACCGGCTAACACACAAATTGGAGATCCAAAGAAAGCATTAAAAAAAGTTTATCAGGACGACAAGCGATTTTATTCTTCCGCTGAAATAGCGTTGGAAAGTACCGGCAGCGATGGAGAAATTGCATTCGCTAATACTCGATGGCTAGTACAAACTGAATGGAGGCTTGGTTTAAATGATGCTAAAGGCTATGAGTCTGAAAGCCATATTGGAAGATATTTAGACAAAAAACAATTTCTATTAGCTTACTCTGGCTGGGATTATCGTTACAGAAACTCAATCGAATCAGAAAAAAATATTTTTGGGCAAACAAATACAAAGGATAAAAGAGGTGTTGTCTGTCTCGGAATTCAATATACGTTGCCGTGGTTTATCGTTGCAGATGCAAGAGTAGACCACACAGGCAATGTTAGGTTATCATTATCAAGAGATGATATACCGCTCTCATCAAGACTTCGTGCTTGGGGAATGCTAAACAGTGACCTTGAATACAGTGCCGGATTAAAATATATTTTAACAAAATACATTTCTATTTCCAGTCATTATGATAGCGATATGGGACTTGGTGCCGGACTCACCATCACATACTAGTTAAGCTTAAGAAAATATAATTAAAAAATATAAAAAGCCATAGGCGTTAAATAAAATAACGTTTATGGCTTTTTCGTTGCGCGAGAGTTTACCAATATTCTTGCCGCTGCATTACAAATGCAGCGGAGCTAATTTAAAATCATGATCATTTTAAAAACTTATTCCTCATAAAGTAAAAAAGCCGTTCCGAATATTTCGGAACGGCTTTTTAAAATTACATTTTATACTATTAGTACTGAGAAAAACCTTGTTTATCAGTTACTTTATGTTCGATCAATAAACCTACGCAAGCTGCTTCCATTGGTTTATGTTTGTCTGCCTCTGTAGCTCCTTTTGGAACAGTTACTTCAATAATTAACTGACGTGTAGCAGTACTTTGAAATTCAAATAATGATTCGTTCTCAGCGGCTGCATTATCAAATAATAACTCACTGGTACGAGCATCAAAAATTTTATAATTCACTTTATCGCCAATCGTTGTTTCGCAACACACATTGATACGGTAATCCATACCTTTATAAATAACGCAACGAATTTTAGAAGTCATTCCCTGGTTAAATAACCCACTTTTTGATTGTGCGTTATAGATCCAATTGGTATTACCGTTTTTGGTTTCTGTTACACAGTATTTTCTATGAAACTGCCCGCAAACACTAGTTTGTGAAAACAGGATAGTAGAGCTTAAAATGAATAGAGTTAAAAATATCTTTGTCATAACTGTAATTATTTAGTTAATGTATATGAGTTTCTGATTGCCTTAATTTTGTCAACAATAACTTTATATTGTTCTGCTGTTAATGAAAGTTCTTTACCACCACCTAATATCTTTTTAGATTTATCAGTAGAAGTAATTGTAGCAGCATCTTTTTCTCCAATTTTATTAAACTCAGCTTGTAATTCTACAAACTGTGTAATAACTGAAGCTACACTAGGATCGCTTTCATATTTTTTCAAAAACTCAATTAAATTATCTAAGGTATATTTTTGATCCGCTAAGCGTTCAACAACCGGACTTTTAGCATCGTACTTAGCTAAATTAGTAGCAATGTATAAACTTTCAATCCATCCACCGGCAACAACTAATGATAATGTTGGTCCTTGTTTACTGCTTTCTAAAGTTTCGAAAGATGTAAAATAAACATCATCCGTAATTACTGATAATGAATCAGGATTACCAATATTTCCTTCTAAACGTTTTAAAACTTCAGGTTTAATTGCTGCTGAAACACCAATTTGATCACCTAATTGCTTCACTACTTTAAAGTATCTTAAAGCTTCTGTACCAATTTCAAAAATACTGCAGTAGCTTAAGTCGCAACTGTAAATACCAAAGTTTAAAGCTTTTGCTTTATTATCAGTATAATTTTTTTGGTTATCAGGGCTATTTAAGAAACTTACATTTTTATTGTTCTTTCCGCCAACCATTTTAATAAAGGTCAACATTTCACCCGGAGATGGAACTTGAAAAAATGTTTCAGTAACCTGAGTCGTCTGAACTTCTGTTTGAGTAGAATCAATAGCAGAAATATCCTCAGATCCTTCTGTTTTATCTCCACCACATGAAACCAGCATTAAGCTAGCTGCTAAAGGAGCCAATAAAAAATAGTTGCGTTTCATAATCATATATGTGTTTTTTTCTATTTATTAGTTTGCAATTAATTTAGCTACTAAGTCAGCTGCTTCCTGCAATTGTATAGCCGAATAAACTTTTAATCCTGATTCGTCAATTAATTTTTTAGCAGCTTCAGCATTTGTACCTTGTAAACGAACAATAATAGGAACATTAATCGTGCCCATATTTTTGTAAGCATCAATAACACCTTGCGCAACTCTGTCGCAACGAACAATACCACCGAAAATATTTACTAAAATTGCTTTTACGTTTTTATCTCCTAAAATAATATGAAATGCTTTTTCAACACGCTCAGCATTAGCAGTACCACCAACATCTAAGAAGTTAGCTGGTTCTCCACCTGATAATTTAATAATATCCATTGTAGCCATTGCTAAACCTGCACCATTAACCATACAACCAACGTTACCGTCTAATTTCACATAGTTTAAGTCTGCTTTACGAGCTTGAACATCAACAGGATTTTCTTCTGTTTCATCACGCATTTCTTCAATATCCTTATGACGGTATAAAGCATTATCATCAATAGATACTTTAGCATCTACTGCAATGATTTTATCATCAGATGTTTTTAGAACCGGGTTAATTTCAAACATTGAAGAATCAATAGAATCGTAAGCTTTGTACAAAGCTGATACGAATTTTGTCATTTCTTTAAACGCGTTTCCACTTAAACCTAAGTTAAAAGCTACTTTACGACATTGAAAATCACGTAAACCAACTTTAGGATCAACTTCTTCTTTCCAAATTAAATGAGGTGTTTTTTCAGCAACCTCTTCAATATCCATTCCACCTTCGGTACTGTACATAATGATATTACGGCCAGTTGAACGGTTCAATAAAATACTCATATAAAACTCTTTAGTAGGAGTTGCACCCGGATAATACACATCCTGAGCCACTAATACTTTGCTTACTAATTTGCCTTCTGCACTGGTTTGAGGAGTTATTAAGTGCATACCAATAATATTTGTAGCTACTTCTTTTACTTTATCTAAATTTGGAGCAAACTTCACCCCACCACCTTTACCACGGCCACCTGCATGAATTTGAGCTTTAACCACAACGCCTTCACACTTATATGTTTCCATAATTTGTTTAGCAGCTGCAACAGCTTGTTCTGGAGTATGGGCAACAATTCCTTCTTGAATAGCTACACCGAAACTTTTTAAAATACTTTTACCTTGATATTCGTGAATGTTCATAATAGTGTTTAGTTCTAAAATTTGCTCTCAAAAATAGGATTTTTATTGTAAAAGCAAACATTTTTAACTAAAATAATTGAATTAAAGCCAGTTTAAATCTGATTCAAAAACGACTCCATGCAATCATAAACACCCATTAACTCTGTTTCGGTAATACAGTATGGAGGAATAAGATACAATACATTGCCCAAGGGCCTGATTATAATGGCATTTTTAAGGAAATAAGACGCGATGCTTTCTGAAGCTTTATTGAGATAATGTGTGTGTTCTTCCGTTTTTAACTCTAGTGCCAAAACAGTTCCTAAACTTCTGATATCTGCTAATTTTGAATGATTCTTATGCTTAGCAACAAATTGAACGTTTAATGCCGATATTGATCTGATCTGAGTCCAGGTTTCTTCTTTTTCCATGAGATCCATACTGGCCAATGCAGCCGAACAAGCTGTTGGATTAGCAGTGTAGCTGTGTCCATGAAAAAAAGTTTTTGTTTTATCATCGCTCACGCAAGCCTCATAAATAAATTGAGCGCAACTCGTAACTCCCAAAGGCATATACCCCCCGGTTAATCCTTTTGACAAACAAATAATATCGGGTTTACATGTTAAATGATTACTGGCAAAAAACTCCCCTGTTCGTCCAAAACCCGTCATTACTTCATCGGCAATACAAACAATTTGGTTCGATTGACAAATAGAAATGAGTTCATCTAAATACTTTGCTTCATACATTAACATGCCGGCGGCTCCCTGAACTAAAGGTTCAAAAATAAATCCGGCAATATCATCGTGGTTTGTGAACCAGGTTTGTAAAGTGGCTTTTAATTGTTCAATGTTTTCCTCTGTTGGCAAGGGAATATGAATGACATCAAATAACAAATTTTCAAAAGCATTGTTAAATACATTGCGCGCACCAACACTCATGCCTCCAAAAGTATCGCCATGGTAGGCATTTTCAAAGGCAATGAATTTTTTTTTATGAATGCCCTGGTTATGCCAGTATTGCATTACCATCTTTAACCCTACTTCAACCGCCGTAGAACCATTATCAGAATAAAATATTTTAGATTGATTGGCCGGTAAATGCCCTATCAAACGTTCAGCCAAATTAACAGCCGGTTCATGTGTGAATGAACTAAAAATAGCATGTTCTAATGTATGTAACTGTTCGCTTACTTTTTGTGAAATATAAGGATGACAATGGCCATGTAAATTAACCCACCAGGATGAAATGCCATCCAGTAATTTATTTCCATCCACATCATAAAAATAAGCACCTTCTCCTCTCACAATATGAATTGGAGCCTCTGCATACTTTAAATGTGTGAAAGGATGCCAAACATGTTGCTGATCTTTTTTTATGGTTGAATTCAATGGATGAAATTGAGGTAAAATAATTTACAAAAGTACTACTTTCTATTCTAATACTACATTTTAATTTTCAACTATAATGATAATACTAAAAGTTATTTGATATATCAAACAATTTTTATTTAAATCATTAAAATAAATACCGAATTATTTAAAATGCCTATAAACAGTAGCGTTCAAAGGACGATAATTTTTAAACGCCTTTTTTCGACGAATTATCTTTTACCATCAATCATTTATTTTTTGCCATTTACACGATTATTAATTGTCTTAACTTATAGTTTTATTACCTTTATGCTCAGTAACTACAATTGTTCTCAATTGCATCATATTGTTCCCTCAATTCATTGTTTAACATTTTAAAACAATAACAAGATGAAAAAGTTATCACTCATTACAGGTTTACTATTCAGCTGTTTAATGCATTCTCAAAATCCTACTTTTCAATGGGTAAAAAGTATAGGAGGTGCAACGTCTGAAAATGGAGTTCATTCTACCATGGATGGCTCAGGAAACATTTACACTATCGGTTCTTTTTATGGAACTGTAGATTTTGATCCCGGATCGGGAGAATCGATTTTAACGTCTCTAGGCGGAAAGGATATTTTTGTTCAAAAAATGGATGCCAATGGTAATTTTGCATGGGTTAAACGAATGGGTGGATCAAACGAAGATATTGGAACATCCATTACTCTTGACAATGTAGGCGATATTTTAATTACAGGACATTTTAAAGGCATCGTTGATTTCAATCCTAATGCAGGTTACAATTATTTAGTATCTCAAGGAAGTACTGACATTTTTGTAGAGAAATTACATGGTGATGGTAATTTTGTGTGGGCAAAATCGTTGGGCGGAAGCTCTGCCGATTACGGAGGAACTATTAAATCGGATGAAACAGGAAATATATTTCTACTACAAAGCTATAGCGGATCTGCCGATTTTAATCCCGGACGCGAAATTGTCACATTAACATCAAAAGGAGACCGGGATATTTGTCTGGAAAAGTTAAGTTCTTTTGGAACTTTCGAATGGGCAAAAAGCATAGGAGGTAATTTATTAGATGTAGGAAATTCTTTAACCCTAGATGCTTCAGGTAACTTGTACGTAACCGGTAACTTTAGAGGCACGGCTGATTTTGACCCTAACACTTCCGTAACCGAATTAACCAGTTACGGAAATGAAGATGGATTTATAGAAAAATTTAACTCAAACGGAGATATCATGTGGGTAAAATATATGAGCAGCATCGGACATGATGAGGGTGCCTCCATTACCGTAGATCTATCCGGAAATGTTTACACGACCGGTTCTTTTGAAGGAACACTTCATTATTTTAATCCGGAATTAGGTAGCTCTATTTTAACTTCTGCGGGTGGATCAGACATGTATATTCAAAAAATAAATCCAAACGGAAATATTCTTTGGACAAAATCATATGGAGGAATTTATAATGAGTATGGTACCGGTATTTATGCCGACAATTTTAATAATATTCATGTATCAGCAGGTTTCAGTACAGCTACAGGATTTAATCCTTATTTACGATCTATAAATTCCAATTTGGCTGAAAGCGTCTTCCTTCAAAAATATGATCTGGATGGAAATTTAATTTCTTTTGATGGCTTAGCAAGCAGTTCCTATATTGCTTTAAGCTCTATCGTTAGTGATTATTCAGGAAATATCTTTTTACTTGGTAAATATAAAGGAACTGTGGATTTTGATCCGGGTGAAGATCAACACTATTTAACCTCTACCGGAGATGATGCCATGTACGTTCTAAAATTAAGTCAAAATGTAACCAAAGTTAAAGAACCCGAGATCGATAATGATCAATTGACCGTATATCCAAATCCGGCAAAAGATAAACTTACCATTAAACTTGGCAACACACTTGATCAGGTGAAAGTTGAACTTTTTGATCTTATAGGTAACCTGGTATACTCCGAAAACAACACAGACACCAAGGAAATCAACATTGCCCTCAATCAACCCAATGGTGTTTATTTTATCAACATTGAATATAATGACAAGCGTGTAATAAAAAGGTTGATCATTGAATAATTTATTTGCATGTTAGACCGCTCCATTTACATCCTAAATATTAAAGTATTTGTTAATATACAGTAGCAAGTACTTTAATATTTATGTTTTGAAGTAGTATATAAAATGATGGATTTACTATATTTATGGCCATAATTATAATTAAGGTCATGGATTTAGAATTCAATAAAAATGATGATAAAATGCGTTTGCTTATTTCGCAAATGGAGCAACGCTTAAATAAAGTTTACGAAGGCGGTGGTAAAAAACGCATGGATAAATTACACGAACAGGGTAAAATGACTGCTCGTGAACGTATTGATTTTTTATTAGATAAAGACACGCCTCGTTTTGAAATGGGGGCTTTTGTTGGTTACGAAATGTACAAAGAACATGGCGGTTGTCCTAGTGGCGGAGTAGTTATTGTTATTGGTTATGTAAGCGGCAAACAATGTATTGTTGTTGCTAATGATGCTACCGTAAAAGCCGGGGCCTGGTTTCCTATTACCGCTAAAAAGAATTTACGTGCGCAAGAAATTGCCATGGAAAACAGATTACCCATTATTTATTTAGTGGATAGTGCCGGTGTGTACTTACCAATGCAAGATGAGATCTTCCCAGACAAAGAACACTTCGGTCGCATCTTTAGAAATAATGCAGTAATGAGCGGAATGGGCATTTTACAAGTATCTGCCGTAATGGGCAGTTGCGTTGCCGGTGGCGCTTATTTACCAATCATGAGTGATGAAGCCATGATCGTTGATAAAACAGGCTCTATCTTCTTAGCAGGTTCGTATTTAGTAAAAGCTGCTATTGGTGAAAATATTGATAATGAAACTTTAGGTGGCGCAACCACTCATTGCGAAGTGAGTGGTGTTACAGATTATAAATGCAAGGATGATGCAGATTGTTTAACCCGCATTCGTAATATTATGAGCAAGGTTGGCGATTATGACAAAGCGGGCTTTAATCGTGAAACGCCTGTTTTACCTAAAAAAGATCCAAAAGAAATTTACGGTATCATTCCTGATATCAGAGATAAACAATATGACATGCACGAAGTGATCGAACGTTTAGTAGATGGCGGCGTACATGAAGAATACAAAGAATTATACGGCCAATCTATTATTTGTACTTATGCACGCATTGATGGTTGGGCTGTTGGAATTGTAGCTAACCAACGTAAAGTGGTTAAAAGCAAAAAAGGCGAAATGCAATTTGGTGGCGTCATTTATAGTGATAGCGCTGATAAAGCAGCGCGTTTCATTATGAACTGCAACCAAAAGAAAATCCCTTTAGTGTTTTTACAGGATGCAACCGGTTTTATGGTAGGCTCCCGTAGCGAACAAGGTGGTATTATTAAAGACGGAGCAAAACTAGTGAATGCCATGGCTAACTCAGTGGTTCCTAAATTCACTATTATTTTAGGTAACAGTTATGGTGCTGCAAATTATGCCATGTGTGGTAAAGCTTACGACCCACGATTAATAGTTGGTTGGCCAACTGCACAAGTTGCCGTAATGGGTGGCGCGCAAGCTGCTAAAGTATTAGTACAAATTGAAGTAGCCAGCTTAAGTGCCAAAGGCGAAGAAATTACACCAGAAAAAGAAGCTGAATTATTTAATAAGATCAAAGACCGTTACGATCAACAAACTTCACCATATTATGCAGCTTCACGTTTATGGTTAGATGCTATTATTGATCCGCTAGATACCCGTAAGGTGATCAGCATGGGTATTGAAATGGCTAACCACTCTCCTATTACAAAAGCATATAATGTTGGCGTTTTACAAACTTAATTTTTAGATATTATTCGCATGCAAAAAACCAAAATATTAGATTCAGTTCAGATCGAACAAAAATTAAACCGCATGGCTTATGAGGTTTATGAAAATAATTTTAAAGAAAAAGAATTATTGATCGTAGGGATAGAAGGCAATGGTTACAAGGTAGCAGAAAGGATTGCTATTATACTAAACTCCATTTCGAGCATTAAAACTAAAGTTGGTAAAATAAAGATCGACAAAGAAAATCCCTGGTCGTTTGAACCTAAAATTGATTTCTCTGAAAAAGATTTTGAAAACAAATCGGTGATCTTAGTTGATGATGTTTTAAATAGCGGAAAGACTTTGATTTATGCCGTAAAATTATTTTTGAATAAACCTGTGAAACAATTAAACACCTTGGTGTTGGTTGACAGAAGCCATACACGCTTTCCGGTAAAAGCTGATTTTGTTGGACTATCATTATCCACCACCATGCAGGAACGAATCGATACTGATTTTTCTAAAAAGGGAAAAGAAGCCGTTTACTTAATTTAAAAAAACGTCCGCTGTTTAGCGGACGTTTTTTTTATCTGTTATTTAATAACGGTAACATGTCCAACATAACTATGGAACTTACCAAGCACATCTTTGATCTTCACTTTCCAAACGTAAACATCAATTTTCACATCAAGTTGTGCTCCTTTCACACTTCCATCCCAACCTTTATGAATATCATCTGTTTGAAAGATCTTTTCACCCCAACGATCAAAAATAAGTAACTCAAATGTTTCAATACCTATTCCATAACCTGTAAACACATCATTAATTCCATCTGTATTTCCAGGCGTAAAGGCATTTGGAATATAGAAAGTGAATTCCGGTTTAATTTCTACCATAACGTGTGAGGTGTCCTTACAACCATATTGATTGGTAACGATCAATGTTGTATAATAAGAACCGGCATCATCACTATTATAAGTATGGTAAGGGTTTAATGTAACAGAATCTTTTGAAGTATTATCTCCGAAATTCCAATTCCATTTAGTAAAATCCTGAGACTGGTTTTCAAAATACACGATCGGTGTTAATATTGATTCAGGGTTGGGATTTACAACAAATTGCGCAATGGGTTTTGGATAAACCATAATAAACGCAGGTTTAGTAAGTGAATCTGTACAACCTTTATCTGTTGTTACAATTAATTTCACATCAAATGTGTTTAATTGGCTACTGGATGAGTTTGTATAACAATGTGCTTGATTACCATTACCTGATGACTGAACCATTGTTCCATCACCAAAAATCCATTGCCAACTATTGTTTATAGCAGGGCCGGTAACAGGTAATGTCGCATCAGTAAAAGTCACACAATGTGTTGGGCAACCACTTGGTACATTAACTGTAAATTGAGGGCTAGGCAAATAATCAACATTTACAAAAACAGTAGATGTATCTCTACAACCATTGGTTGTTTGAGCTATAACCGAAACTGTTTGTTGACCTGCAGCAGGAAAAATGAATCCAACGGTTTGACCATTACCTTCGATCGTAGAAATAAAATTATTAAAATCCCAATTCCAATTGGCATTATTTACAATGCCACTTCCGGGTAAAGTAGTAGCTGTAAATGTCATCGCTTTTTTATCACAAGCTGCTGAATTTGAAATAGTGAAAATTGGCTTTTTATAAACTTCTACTTGCTTTACTATTGTTGCCTGACAACCTTTATTAGAAGTAACCGTTAATGTAGTATTAAATGTAGTGGCTATACCAAATGTATGAGAGGATACGGCTCCTGTGCCCACTCCACCATCTCCATATGACCAAGTATACGCAGTATTTGTTCCAACAGCAATTGTACTAGCAGAAGCGTCATAAGTATTTGGTTGAGCGTTGATACATTTATTGACAAACGTAAAATTTGGAACAGGAATAGGATTTGTCCAAACTGTAATTGTATTTGTTACGCTACTGCATGTTAATCCTACAGTAGGAGTTGTAGAAACAGTATAACTTACATTATTGTTTCCAACAGACGGAAACGTGAAACTTGGATTTGAAACTCCGGTAACATCAACTGTTCCATTGTTTTGAAAATCCCAACTATAACCTGTTAATGCGTTTCCATTGCCATTACTGGCATCAAGCATCTGACTAAAAGATCCTAAGCAAACAGAATCTGCTGTGAAAGAAGCAGTTGGAACAGCATACACATTTACTGTTTTCACAATCTGATCAACACAATCGTGAGATGTAGTGGCTGTTAAAGTAACATTATATACCGCATTAGCATTAGTGCCTAAATTATACGTATGACTAGGATTAATTGCATTTGACAAAGCAGAACCATCATCAAAATCCCAGGAATAGCCAGGCGCTCCACCAAGATTAGCATTTGTAGTAACATTGGTTAAGTTAGTGAATGTTGTAGCGGTACCATAACAAACATTGTCCGGAGAAAAATCAGGAATAGCATGTCCCCAAACATCAATAGCTAATAACATAGTGTCTTTACACGTATTTACATCCGTTACAATTAAAGATGTTGTAAATGTTCCAGAGCTACTGTAGATGTTAGTTGGAGCATTGGTAGTGTTATCTACCGAATTATTATTTGTAAAATCCCACGCCCAGTTTGTAATAGAACCTGTTGGTGTTGACAGATCAGTAAAAGTTGTAGCAGTTGATTGACAAACGGCTGTGGCGCTAAAATTAGCTACCGGTTGAGAATAAATTTGAACTGTTTGAGTGATGCTGGCTGTACAAGTTGTATTAGCACTTATATTTAACGTAATTGTTTTTACACCGCTTGTATTATAATTTAATAACGGCGGATTTTGATTAGCGCTAGTTAACGGATTGGCACCTGTTCCAAAACTCCAGGTATAATTAGTGATGTTATCAGGAAGCGGAATGTTAGAAATATTATTTAATGAAACATTAGCATTTACACAGGCATTAACAGGAGTAAACGATGCTGTTGGAAGTGCGTTCACAGTAATATTAATTATTGAACTATCCCTGCATCCATTATTGGATGTCGCTTTCAGTTCAACCGTATAATTCCCGGAATTAGTATAAGTATTCGTCGGGCTTTGAGTCGTATTATCAGATACACCGTTGTTATCAAAATCCCAGGCCCAGGCCGCAATATTATCAGGAGCAGCAATTGAAGATGTGTTTGTAAACGTTGTTATAGAATTCAAACAAACATCATTTGCAGCTATTGCAATAATAGGATTTGGATAAATAGTAATTGTCTTTGTTACTGAATCGCGGCATTGTTGATTATTAACAACTAATAATGAAACCGAATATGTATTTGGTGCCGTAAATGTGTGAGTAGCATTACCAATAGTTGTTGATGTATTTCCGTCTCCAAAATTCCAGGCATGAGATGTAAAGACAGCAGGAACAGGAGCTGTAGAGGCATTGGTAAAATTTGTTGCTGCTCCCATGCAGGAATTAGTTAAAGTAAAATCAGCATTAGGTTGAGGCTTAATAACCAATGGTAAAATAAACGGAGCAGGACAACCATTATCTGCTATTAACGAAACACTATAATTATTGGCAGCCGTGTAAGTATGTACAGGATTAGTTGCGGTTGAAGTTGTAAAAGTTGGTGAGCCATCGCCAAAATCCCATATATATTGAAAAATACCTGTACCTGAAGAGGCATTGGTAAAAGTATTAGGTGCGCCTAAACAAACCGGACTGGACACAAAACTTGAAGTTGCTGCAGATGGTGCTCCGGGTAAATTAATAGTTTGAGAATAAGCACATGGCACTTGTGGGAAACTATAAAAGGTTGTCATGTTTACCACATAAGTACCGCCAACATTTACAACAGCTGTTTGCGTGTTTGTACCCGACACAACGCTTGGTCCCGACCAAGTATAAGTTGCTGCACCCGGAGGTGCTGTTAAAGTTGTTGTTTGACCATTACAAACTACCGGTAATGAACTAACAATAGGAATAGGAGAGCATAAACATTGAATGTATGCGTAACCAAAATGTCCACCTAAAGCACAATCTGAAGTTGTGAATTCAATAGTTACATTTTGTCCAACATAAGCACCCAGAGGAACAGTTACCGTTGACCAATTTTTATATAAATAAGAACCTGCACTTTGAAAGCCACCAATACTAGGTGCACTGATCGCATCCACATCGTAAGTAGCACAATCAATTAAATTATTACTTTGATCATACATTCTTATTTTAAAATAAGGTTGATCTGATACAGTGTGACCTGCCCCAGGATCTTCAATAACAACAGCATATTGATAAACGAAGTTTGGATTACCTGCACCTACCATAAATGTTTGACGAATACGTTGTGCTTTATACTGGTTGATTGTAGAGTTACCTAATCTTACGGAATTACCACCGCCTGGTGGAACAACAGAGATAGGCACCAATGGATCTGTACCACCTGTCATAATTGTATGTACTCCTGCACCGGCAGAATTAGCCGCAGAGTTAACCGGGCCTGAATTAGCAGTACCGGTTACAGCAGGATTATTAATATTAGCGGTAATCGCAACAGTACTTAATACTGCTGCAGAACATGATCCAAATAAAATAGGACAACACTCCTGAGTGGCAGCATTATAAGTTTCAAAAATACCGCAATCATTTTGCACTTCATAACCTACAACTGCTGATATCTGATTTCCTGAACCTGTTCCCCAACTACATTGCCAACCATTTACCGTTCCATCTGCAAAATCAACATTGGTACAGGCAGCAGCAACCCTAGGATAATACCCCGTGTTTTCTTCATATGCCTGACGTAATTCCAGATCTCTATCAAAAAGTGAATTAACAAAAGATGTATTGTGAATTTTAGAAACTACATTCTCAAACAATTCATAACATAAGTCGCGCAAAGCAACTTCAGAAAGATCTGTTTTAGCAATCGCTACACTTTTTAATTGTTTTGCTTCATGATTTAATAATAAGGAATATGCTTTGTCAAAAGAAACTTTTGAGTTACTGTATTTTAGTTTCTCCTCAGCTAATTTTTCTGTTGCATTTAAAACAACAGTCTTTAATTTATTCTCCGTAAAATACTGATTGAGGAAATGTAATTTCGAGTGGCTATCAGGCGTTTCATGTATTTGCAACTCTTCATTTGTATGAAAAATATTTTTATGATCTTGGGAATGCAATAATGAAACACAAAATGTAAAAATTAACAATAGTGATTTTTTCATAGAATTGTTTTTTAGCTTTACAATAATATAACAATTTTAGCCAAAAACACAATTATTCAATCGAAAAAAGATACGATTAACTCATTGATAATCAGATTTAAAAAACGAAAAAATCTTTGATTTTTTTACAATTTTGCTAGCCAGGTTTTAGCTAAAAAAAGATGCCATTAATACATTTTATTAATAGAAAAGAGAAAACTAAATCAATTAAGGCTGAGTGAATATCCTTTTCCAAATAGCCAAAGAATATAATCGAAATAAGAATGAAGGTTTAGTAATTCTTAGTTTTTCGAAATTTTTACTCAAAAAATCATGGTCTATAAAATCTAATTCGGCAAATATGCTATCTAAGATTTCACTTTTATAAGATAACAACCACGAATTTAATGGCGCCTCAAATCCAATTTTGTCTCTTCTATTGTAAATCGGAGTAGGAATATAGGATTTAGTTGCCTCTCGAAGTAAGTACTTTGAAACACCGTTTTGAATTTTTCTTTTTCCTTCGATCGAAAAAGCAAGATCTACCAACTCAACATCATCCGCAAAAGGCACACGGCTCTCTATTCCAAATGCCATACTACAGCGGTCTTCACACTTTAAAAACGATTTTAATTTTCCGTTATAATCTTTTTTTAATTCTTCATTTAAATTATTTGAAAACGGATAATGTGTGCTTTTTCCAAATTGCTTTTTGGTATCGATAAAATAATCAGAATAATTCGCACTTAAGTTAAATGTATCTTTTAACAGCTGCTTAAAAAACAACTGATAAGGTTTATAAATAGTTGCTTCTGACTCTTTGATCTCCTTAAATGGAAAGACTGAATGCTCTCTCCAATACGATACGTAATGATGTGCATATCCTCCGAACAATTCATCGGCTCCCTGCCCATCCAATACTACTTTAATGTTGTTTTCGGCCGCCAACTTCATTACGCGATGCTGAGAATAAGTACTTGTACTCCACACCGGCAGATCCTGCGAGTAATTCAACGTTTCAATGTCTCTAAAAAACTCATCAGCTGTTGGACTCACCGTTTTCCAATTACCGTTTACCGAATCAGACATTAATTTAGCATAATTACTTTCATCAAACTTTTCGTTTGGAAAAACCGCAGTAAATAATTTTAAATTTTGATCAGGTTGTAAATATTTGATAACACCCGCTATAATTGAACTATCCAAGCCACCGCTCAAACATGAACCTATTTCTACATCGCTACGCAAACGTAGTTTAATAGAATTAACTACTTTTTCTTCAACCAGATCAATCATTTCTGATTCACTTTTGTAAGAACTAATTTTTAAAGAAATAGAATGATACTGCTTTATATTGAATTGATGTGTTTTCAGATCATACAGAAAATAGTGCGAAGGTTTTAATTCATTAATCCCTTTAAACAAACTCTGTTCATCAGTTTCCAAATTGGCATTCACTAAAAAATCAAACTGTTGTTGTTCGTTGATCTCAAATTTTATCAAACCTGATTTAATGAAAGCTTTGTACTCACTGGCAAAGGCAAATACATTATTAGTATTGATATAATAAAAAGGCTTCACTCCTACTCTGTCTCTGGCGCAAAACACCTGATTGTTTTTTGTATCTAACAAGGCAAACGCAAACATGCCATTAAATCGAGTTAAACAATTTGTTCCCCACTCTTTGTAGGCAGCCACCACAACTTCTGTGTCTGTTTGTGTCACAAACACGTATCCCTTTTGTTTTAACTCTTCTCTTAATTCAATATAATTATAAACCTCTCCGTTAAATGTGATCCAGTAATCACCTGATGTATCACACATAGGTTGATGACCAGATTCAGACAGATCGATAATAGACAAACGACGGTGTGCCAAAGCCACATTATAATCAGAACCAATATTATTTAAAGCAACAGCTGGATTAAATTTAAACTGTTTACTTTCTTTATTTACCTGAGGTGTTTCATTTGAATAAGCCGGAGTAATAGCTGATTCAGAAAAAAAAGCAAAACCCTCTCCGTCAGGTCCTCTGTGTTTAATCGTTTGGCTCATGGCAAAAACAGTATCTTTTACAGAAACTAAATTTGTTTTAGAAATGAGACCTGCTATACCGCACATAATTAGTTATTGGTTTTAGAATTTTGAAGCATTTTTTTATACAACTCAATCCATTTTTCTTGTCCTTTCATAAAACTATCATTATGAAAGATAGAAACAAATTCACCATTAAATTGTTTGACTTCGTTTAATAACTGATTGACAACCACCTCAGCATTAGCTACCGTTAGTTTATTATAATCTCTCAAAACGCCTTCCATCAAAGTACTTGGATGAATGGTTAAATGAGTTGCATCGTTCTTTTCCAGATCAAACCATTTGTAAGGTGTACACAATCCTGTTCTGAAACCACATTGCGAAGCGTAGATCATCGTATAATCATCTGTAATTCCCGCTTTTATAAATGCCCTATACGTCTCAGGAAATTTCACTCTCAAAAAATGGCAACGAGCTGAAGTCACTTTCTTTTCAATAATTTCTTCTAATCGTTTCTTTTCAAGATCAATTTTATCCTGATCAGAATACGATTCATAAGATGGATGCAAACCTAATGTATGTTGAACAGATAAAGACTTCAACAAATCCCGAAACCCTTTATTTTTATAATGAGGATTTTTATCAAACTGAGAGTAATCACCAAGTAACACAAAATATTGCAAAGCTGTTTGCGTTTCTTGACTCATCGCATTAATCAGATCAAAGGTATTGTAAGGATCTTTTTTATCTTGTATATTACTGGCTATTCGACTGAATGTATTTGTAAATTGCAGTGTAAACACATCTTTTACAAAACCTGCAACGTTTCTTTTTAAACCTTTATGAGCGTAAGCAAAGGCATTATCAATATCTATCGTCGATAAAAAATTAAACGTTCGTGTTTTAAATTCTAATGCCGAGAAATTTGTTTTTAATTTTTGTCCAAGATCTCCAATTAAATAATTTAAAAATGGTTTGCTTAAAAACTGATATTCAAACGCTAAACTATTTTCTGCTTTAAAGCGTTTATGGGTATCAAGCTGTGAGGCGCCATATTCCTCATAACGTGTGGCAAAATAAAATACCGTTGCAAAAATATCGTAAGGCAACATTGAATTGGAATCTGTTGGAAAGAAAACTGGAAACTCCAAATACGTTCCATTAGCTTCAGGGAGCTCTGTTGTCATACCTTCTTCGAATAATAGAGAAGAAGATCGAATGAACAACCCGCTATCTAATTGAGATGGTGCATAGGCTATTTTTGGTAGTGTGGATAGATTAAATTGTTGTAAGTCATCCGTTAATTGAAACTGAACATTGAGTACTGTATTAAACACAAGATCCATTGCATAAGCAACGCGTGGTGTAAGTGTATGTGTATAAACTAAAATCAAATTATTATTATTTACTTATCGCCAACTTCACAATATCTTCATACACATTCTTCCAGTCTATCCAATCCTGAGCAGTTCCCATGGTATCGTTATGAAAGATGGTCACCAACTCTCCATTATACTTTTTTACTTCTTCTATGATTGGCTTTGCCATCTCAACGATCGTTTGAGGAGTAGCCTTATCCGTATACCTCAACGTTGTTTCGCTTAAACAATACGGATGAATTTTCAAGCCTGTTTCCAATTCATCGTCCAGATCATACCAATAAAAAGGGTAACAAATACTTGCTCTAAAACCATTGTGCAAAGAATATCCCATCGAATAATCATTGGTAATTCCTAATTCCAACAAAGTGTAATAAGTATCAGGAAACTTTAACATAGAAAAATGCTGACGTGAATTAAAAATTTCGCGATGGGTAATATTAGCCAAACGGTTCATTTCAATTTTTACCTGTGTTGGTTTATCATTCGACCGGAAAGAAGGATGAATACCAAGTCCGGCATAATCCGATAAATGTTTGATCAGTTTTTGAAAATTATAATTATTAGATGGATGATTCTTATCATTCATCCCGTAATCTCCCAACAAATAAAAATAGATCACTTTAAGCTTATACTTTTTCTGTATCTCTAACTGATAATCGTATGAATCAAATGGATCCTTTTCTTTTTTCAATAATACAGAAGTGCGGTCTATCAGATCATTTTTATCAAAACGCACTAATGATTTTAAATAACCTCCCAACGTGCGCATTACCCCTTTTTGCTTATATTTATAAGCATTATCAATATCAATGGTAGAAACGTAAGAATAACTCTTGTGTGTAATAATTAAATTACTGTACTTTTTCAGAAGCGCTTTTTCAAATTCGGCTATCCAAACATTAACCAAAGGAATTTTTAAAAAATCGTATTGATAAGCCAAACTGTTTTCTGCTTCAAAACGGTTAAAATTATCCGGCAAAAAGGGTAAATACTCTTCGTACCTACTCACTAAATAAAACGACGCAGCAAACAGATCAAATGGTAATGAGTTATTATAGGTTTTAAAAAAATACTTTCCATACGCTTCATGATTTTGCATTTGTATGGTTTGCTCTTTAATTCCGGATTCAAATAATAAATGATGAGCTGATATATGAAACTCCGAATCGATTTCCTGATTGGAATAGGATAATTTATTCCCTTCGTACAATCTAAAATCTTCGATGCTATTTGTTAAGTCAAACGCTAAGCCCAAACTATCTTTAAAAATTAAATTAAAAATATATTTTACCCTTGGGGTAATTTTATGAACGTAAATAAAAATATGTGAGTTTGGGTTCAAGCTTGTTTAGTCTTAAAACAAAGATAATTCAATAGTTCAAAACGGGGCTTTTCTGCTAAAATTGTTATTTATAAGCAATTGTTAATTAAAATTCATATCGATTCTCACTAAATCATACGTCTTACTTTGAATTTTTCTAATTTTAGAGCTCATAAATTTTAATTCTAAAATCTTAAATATCGTATGCAACAGTTAATCGAATGTGTGCCTAACTTCTCTGAAGGTGTTAATTTATCTATCATTAAAGAAATCACGAACGAAATTGAATCTGTAGAAGGGGTTCGTTTACTGAATGTGGATCCGGGTAAAGCTACCAATCGCACGGTGGTTACTTTTGTGGGCACACCACAAGCCGTAATTAACGCTGCTTTTTTGGCTATTAAAAAAGCCGGCGAATTAATTGAAATGAGCAAACATAAAGGCGAACACCCTCGTATGGGCGCTACCGATGTTTGTCCCTTAATCCCTATTGCCAACATTAGTATGGAAGAAACCGCCAATTGGGCAAAAAAATTAGGTGAACGTGTTGGTAAAGAATTAGCGATTCCTGTGTATTTATACGAAGCGGCGCAGCCAAATAAAGAACGCAGCAATCTATCCGTGATCAGGGCCGGCGAATACGAAGGCTTTTTCAAAAAAATACATTTACCGGAGTGGAAACCTGATTTTGGTCCACAAGAATTTGATGCTAAGCGTGGCGCTACAGTAATTGGTGCTCGCGACTTTTTAGTGGCTTACAATGTCAATTTAAATACTACCTCAACCCGTCGTGCCAACTCGATAGCTTTTGATGTGCGCGAGGCCGGACGTGTAAAACGCGAAGGCGATCCTATCAATGGTAAAATTGTGATGGATGCAAAAGGGAATCCTGTTTCAATACCCGGTACTTTAAAATCAGTGAAAGCCATTGGTTGGTTTATTGAGGAATATGGCGTAGCTCAAATTTCGATGAACTTAACCAATATCAATATTACTCCATTACACATTGCCTTTGATGAAGTTTGTAAAAAAGCAACTGAGCGCGGTATTAGAGTAACAGGCTCTGAATTAGTAGGATTAGTGCCTTTAAAATCACTATTAGATGCCGGTAAATTCTTCTTACAAAAACAACAACGTTCAACAGGCGTATCTGAAAAAGAATTAATTAAGATAGCAGTTAAAACAATGGGATTAGATGAGCTTGGGCCATTTAAACCCGAAGAACGCATCATTGAATATTTATTAAAAGATAAAGCGGACAGCAAATTAGTGAGCATGAGCTTGGTTGACTTTGCTGATGAAACAGCCAGTGAAAGTCCGGCACCGGGCGGTGGCTCTATCTCTGCTTACATTGGCTCTTTAGGCGTTTCTTTAGCAACAATGGTAGCCAATTTATCTTCACACAAAAAAGGTTGGGATGATAGATGGGAAGAGTTTAGCAACTGGGCAGAAAAAGGTCAAAATTACAAAGACCAGTTAACTAAATTGGTTGATCTGGATACGGCTGCTTTCAATAAAATTATGACAGCTTTTAGTTTACCAAAAGGGTCCGATGAAGAAAAAGCCGCTCGTAAACAAGCCATACAAGACGCTACAAAATTTGCCATTGAAGTTCCGTATAAGGTAATGCAGTTATCTTACGAAAGTATGACTTTGATCAAAGCGATGGCTGAAATTGGAAATCCAAATTCAGTAAGCGATGCCGGTGTAGGTGCTTTATGTGCTCGTAGTGCGGTAATGGGGGCATTTATGAATGTTCGTATCAATGCTGGTGGTTATGATGATAAGATCTTTGTGAACGACATTGTTGCAAAAGGTCAGGAAATTGAAAACAAAACCATTGCTTTAGAAGCAGAAATTTTAAAAATTGTGAATGAGAAAATTGGGATGTAAGCCCCTATTTTTCTTATCTTTGCACCCTCAAAATAACAAAATAACATGTTTGATAATTTATCCGATAAGCTAGAAAGAGCCCTTAAAACACTAAAAGGGCAAGGTAAGATCACTGAAATTAACGTTGCCGAAACGTTAAAAGAAGTACGTAAAGCCTTATTAGATGCCGATGTTAACTACAAAGTAGCCAAAACATTTACTGATACGATCAAAGAAAAAGCCTTAGGACAAAACGTTTTAACGGCTGTTTCTCCAAGCCAATTATTAGTAAAGATCACTCATGATGAGTTAACCCAATTGATGGGTGGACAAATGGAGGAGATCTTCCTTGGCGGAAATCCAACCATTATTTTAATGAGTGGTTTACAAGGTTCTGGTAAAACAACTTTTACAGGAAAATTAGCTAATTACTTAAAAACTAAAAAAGGTAAAAAACCTTTATTGGTAGCTTGCGACGTTTATCGTCCTGCTGCTATTGACCAATTACATGTATTAGGAGAGCAAGTTGGTGTTGATGTATATTCAAATCGCGACGAAAAAAATCCAATTAAAATTGCGGAAGCAGCTATACAACAAGCTAAAGAAAATGGTAATTCTGTTATTTTAATAGATACTGCCGGTCGTTTAGCGGTTGATGAAGCCATGATGACGGAGATTGCGGAATTAAAAAAAGCAATCAAACCAACTGAAATTTTATTTGTAGTAGATTCCATGACCGGGCAAGATGCTGTAAACACAGCAAAAGCCTTTAATGATCGTTTAGATTTTGATGGTGTTATCTTAACCAAATTAGACGGTGATACCCGTGGTGGTGCCGCTTTATCTATTAAATCGGTTGTAAATAAACCAATTAAGTTCATTGGTACCGGCGAAAAAATGGAAGCTTTGGATGTTTTCTATCCGGAGCGTATGGCCGATCGTATCTTAGGGATGGGTGACGTTGTTTCCTTAGTTGAAAGAGCTCAGGAACAATTTAACGAAGAAGAAGCAAGAAAATTATCGAAGAAAATTGCTAAAAATCAATTTGACTTTAATGACTTCTTGGGTCAGTTACAACAGATCAAAAAAATGGGTAACATTAAAGATTTAGTTGGTATGATCCCCGGTGTTGGTAAAGCCATGAAAGATGCGGAAATTAATGATGATGCTTTTAAAGGTATTGAAGCCATTATTGGTTCTATGACTCCAAAAGAGCGCTCACAACCTGAAATTTTAAACGGTTCTCGTCGCCAGCGTATTGCAAAAGGTAGCGGGCAAACCATTCAGGAGGTAAACAAATTATTAAAACAGTTTGAAGACACTCGCAAAATGATGCGTATGATGGGTGATAAAAACCAAATGGCAAAATTGATGAAGAATATGCCAAACATGCCCGGAATGCCTAAAATGTAATTTTAAATTTATTGTCACACTGAGCGTAGTCGAAGTGTATAAAATACTATGATACTAATAGACGGAAAAAAAACATCACTCGAACTTCAGGCAGAAATTGCTGCAGAAGTGAAAGAACTTATTGCTAAAGGGAAAAAACAACCTCATTTAGCTGCCATCTTAGTTGGTGATGATCCGGCTTCTCAAACTTATGTGAACAATAAAGTAAAAGCTTGCCACAATGTAGGTTTCAAATCTACTTTGGTTCAGTTTGAAGCCTACGTATCTGAACAAAAATTATTAGCTAAAATTGATGAACTAAATAACGATGATGATATTGATGGGTATATTGTTCAATTACCATTACCTCGTCACATCAACGAACAAAAAATTATTGAATCCATTAGACCAAGTAAAGACGTGGATGGTTTTCATCCGGTAAACGTTGGTCGTTTGGTTTTAAATTTACCTACTTATGTAAGCGCAACACCTTATGGTATTGTGCATTTATTACAACGTTATAACATCGAAACTAAAGGCAAACATTGTGTAGTTATTGGTCGTAGTCATATTGTAGGATCTCCTATGAGTATTTTAATGGCTAAGAATACTAATATTGCCAATAGTACCGTTACACTTTGCCACAGCCGTACAGAAAATTTAAAAGAGCATACTTTACAAGCTGATATCATTATTGCTGCTATTGGTAAACCAAATTTTGTAACTGCAGATATGGTTAAGGAAGGTGCCGTAGTAATTGATGTAGGTATTAATCGTGTAGACGATGATACAACCCCCAAAGGTTTTAAATTAGTAGGCGATGTGAAGTTTGACGAAGTGTCTAAAAAAGCCTCTCACATTACACCTGTACCGGGTGGTGTTGGCCCAATGACCATTGCTTCTTTATTACAGAATACCTTAAAGGCAGCCAAAAAGGAGATTTTCTAGGAATCCCCGTTTTCAAATTCGGTAAAATAATAAACAGTCCATCCCTGCGGAATAATAGCTCCAGAGGAGCTTTCTGTTTATAGAAAGATAGAGTAAATAAATTAACAAAGCTCCATCGGAGCGACCTGTACCCCAACTTATCAACTAATTTCATAATGCTATAATTCATAGCAGAACAGTATTACAAAACGTAGTAATTTTGTGTTTATCAAATGGAACCTGATAAACATAAATTAACGCCTCGTTCAAAAGCGCGTATCTTATTTATTGATATGAATAGCTTTTTTGCAAGCTGTGAGCAACAGGATAATTTTTATCTGCGTGGTCGTCCAGTGGCTGTTTGTGTATACACAGGCCGCTTTGGCTGCGTAATTGCCCCTTCTATTGAAGCAAAAAGATTTGGTGTAAAAACCGGCATGCGCTTAAATGAAGCCATTTTATTATGTAAAGATCTCGTACCTGTTGAAACACATCCCGATCGTTACCGCAACTATCACGTTAAGATCATGCATATCTTAAAATCATACAGCGAAGATGTGTTTCCTAAGAGTATTGACGAAGCCGTTGTTGATCTGACTAATTATGAGCTCATCCATAAAGACATGGTAGAAGTGGCTAAAAACATCAAACGTGATATTCGTGAAAAAGTGGGAGATTGGTTAAAATGTTCCATAGGCATTGCTCCTACTTCCTTTCTGGCAAAGCTGGCATCAGACGTTCAAAAACCGGATGGCTTAACGATCATTGATCCCGAAAACATTGATAGTGTGTTATCCAAACTCAAATTAACTGCTATGGCAGGCATTTCCTACAGTACCGAAGAACGTTTAAAAAAAGGAGGTATTACTTCTCCTTTACAAATGCGTCATACTTCGCCCGAAAATTTAAAAGCTATTTTTAAAAGCGTTTTAGGTTTTTACTGGCATTGCCGTTTAAATTTTATCGAGATCGATCTCAACAATCATCAGGATTACAAAAGCATGCAAGCCATGCGTCATCTATCTAAAGAACAACGCTTATCTTACGAATCTATTAACGAATTATTAGTAGCATTGTGTTTAACGCTGGAGCGACGCATGATGAAGCGACATATTTTTGCCAACACCTTAGGCTGTAATATTCGCTATGCTAATGGCGATAAATGGGACGAATATATTCACCTCAGCAATCCCATACAAGATGGTGCTGAAATTTATCAGGGCATTATGGAACGCATTGAAGTGTTCGAAAATTCAAACCAAAATGAACGTATCATTCACACGGGCATCATTAGCATTAGCTTATTTGTTTCTCACTTTATTGATAACACCATGGTTCAGTATAATTTGTTTGAAGACAATAGCAAAAAAGACCATTTACGAAAAGTAGTTTATGATCTAAAAGACAAATTCGGAAAAAATAAATTAATGCGAGCTGTAGAGTTAAGAGAAGGAGAACTCATGCAGGATGTGATTGGCTTTGGTTCTGTAAAAGATTTATATAACGACGATAAAACAGAATTCATTGACTAATGGAATTTGGTAGAGTATCACATAATTTAGATGCTATAAATTTTACCTTGCCGCCAAGTCATCCGGGAAGCTTAAAAGTGTTAGGAGAACAAAAGGCTAAACAGGTAAAGGTTTATGTTGGTTGTCCGATATGGAACGACGCTAGTTTTGTAGGAAGGATTTATCCTTCACATGCCAGACCAAGTAATTATGTGAAGTACTATGCTAAACAATTCAACAGCATCGAACTCAACATATCTCACTATCAGCAATTAGATCCGCTTCGTATACAACATTGGGTAGAACTAACTCCCAACGATTTTAAGTTTTTCCCTAAAGTACAAAACCTTATTAGCCATACACCTATTTTACGACAAAATGCAGATGTGATGCGCGACTTCCTAAATAACATGAAACACTTTGGAAATAAATTAGGCATGCCTTTTTTACAATTACCCGAAAGTTATGATAGCAGTAAATTAAACGACCTATTAAGTTTTTTGGATGATGTGGCCATGAGTGGCTTTGCTATTGAATTACGCCACCAGTCCTGGTTTAAAAACGAAGATATTTTAAAACAGGTGTGTAATTACTTTTATAAAAACAATCTTACCTTTTTATTACTAGATACTGGCGGCAAACGAGAGGTTATTCATCAACGCTTAACAAGCAAAACCGCATTTATTCGTTTTTTAGCTAATGATTTACATCCTACAGATCATACAAGAATAAATGATTGGATAAAACAATTAGCTATTTGGATAGAACATGGACTGGAGGAAATTTGTTTTTTTGTTCACTCCCCAACAAATGCACTTATGCCCGATATTGTGACTTATTTTATAAAAACCTTACAAAAAGAAACCGGGATAAAGATCGAAGCTCCAAAAATGAATACTCCTGCTCCTATCGAAAATAAGCTTTTTTAAAGTTATGGTAATTGTAAATTAAATTTGATTTTTGGCAAAATATATAGTTGCCGGAGTGAAACTATTATTTGAATAAGTAAATGAAATCTTATGCGATACCGAGGTGTATAAAAAGCGAAAGTCTCGGCCACTACCCCGAGACTTTCTAACCAATTAATCTAGAACAAAACTACACTAAAACTTACTACCAATAGAGAAAGCAATAGTCGTGCCAGAATTTTTTAAAGTCGACTTATCTACATAATTTGGCCCATACATGTAGTAATTTTCACTACTAAGGCTCTTGGTAAATGAAACGTCTACATAAAATTTATTACTTCTAAAACCTAAGCCTCCGGTGTAAAAACTGCGAACAAAATCGCCATTAAACGTTTCGCCAAACGGACTACCATACATTGCATAACCCAATCTTACAAAAAATGGTTTTAAGTTAGCTTCTGCTCCTACTCTTAAATTAGATGTTTGATTGTATTTTTTTCTGATGGTCGAATTCACATCAGAAAATTCTTGCGGAGAACTTTGTAACGATGCTTGTTTGTAATTAATGATATCATAATCAACATTCAAAGCTCCTAACTTTTTATACAGTAATGCTACGCTACCCGTAAATTTCATAGGAGTGATGATCTTATAATTAAATCTTCCTCCATTATCAGGTGGATATTGCGAAGTAAAACTACCACCTTCATCATAATTACCGGTCATTTTATACACATAAGAATCCGTTAAATTATAGATGGTTGGGGTATGAAACGCCGCTCCAAGTCTTATAAAATCTGCTGCCCTGTATATAACTCCCAATTTTAAATTATAGCCCATTCCTGTGGTTTTATAGGTTTCCTGATAGGATAAGCTTTTAAAACCTCCTACTCCTTGGGCAGGATAATAATAAGTAGGCGGTGTATTGGTACTAAGACGCATTGAATCATTAACATCTGTTTCGGAATAAACAGAATTATAATTATACGAAACTGAAGGCATGCCTAAAGTTGCGCCAACATACAATTTATCTTTATACCCATAAGCGTAGTTAATACACCATTCATTGATTCTACCGGTAGATTCAATGCTTTTTGTCTGCAATAGATCATACTTAGTATTAATAAGACTCGTGTATTTATTATTAACCGTGTCGTATATGTCTATTAAATAATTATCGTAAGCCATTCCCGAATAAGTATTATCCAGATTTTGGAGCGATTTACCATTAGCCGATGCTAAAAAATCTTTGGAAATACTTTTAAAATTACTGCTTCCTTCAATACTTGTGTTACTGTTGAAATTAGCAATTTGATTTAAAGATAAACCTAATGCATGGTGATTATCCGGGTTAAGCTTACTATCCCATGCTCCAACTAAAGTAAGACCATCAAAGGGAACACTTGCTTTAAAATCTTTAGTTGTAGTGCCATTATGGGTTGCTTCAACCGAATAAAATTTTAAACCAAAAGAAATATTGATGTCACCCTTTTTATATAAACCTATACCTGCAGGATTTATTCCCATACAAGAGCCGTCAGCACCTAAAGCGCCAAAAGAACCGGCCATAGCCTTACTACGGGATGTGCCACCAAAATAAGTTTGAGAATACCTGATCGCATCAATATCATTCTGAGATATAAGCGGTACAGACAACAAGCTCAATGCTGTTATTAAATGAAATGATTTCATAGAATGTTTTTAAAATTATGCGGGGATGTTTTTGTTAATTATCTTGGGCGATGACCTCCGCCATTATTAGTGGGTTTATTGCCTCCCCCATTATTACCTGGCGAACTTGGTGTTTGATAATTATTATTTTGTTTTGGTGTTTCAAAAATGTGCTTGATCTCCTTCTGTTCTTTAATTTCAGGTTTAGTATTTTGATTGTTATACCCCGGATTATGCTTAACAGGTGTTTGCTGTTTCACATCTCCGTTTGTACTTTTTATCGGAGCATTTCCGTTTGAAGGATAAGTTTTAATTGGTGTATTCCATGTACCATTGTTTCTAACCGGAGCATTACCAGTGTTAACCGGTGTATTAGTATCATTATTATCAATAGCTGTTGAGCTTGACTTAATAGTATTATCACCATAAGTTTTACCGTTTTTATCTACTCTTATTGGCGAATCAAATCCATTAGTAGTTTTAACCGGTGCTACATCAGCAAACTTAATAGCATGTTCTTGCTTATCAACTATTTCATTTGTAAACTTTTTGAAATATGAATCATCATTAACATTGTTTATTCCGGGATTAGATGTTCTACGGCTATTTCCACCATGAGATGAACGAGGACCGTAAGTGTAACTACTGTTTAAATCGTAACTGTTGTAGTATCCCCAACCGTTGTTGTATGGATTGCCCCAACCACCATAACCATATCCGTAAGGATAGCCATAACCATATGGACTACCGTAACCATATCCGTAATAAGGATTGCCGTAACCGTAATAGTTACCATAAAATCCATTATAAAAACCATTATTATAACCTTGCATATATCCGGCCATGTAAGGGTTATAGCCTGAATAGCAACCAAACTGATTGCCATATCCCCAACCCCAACTGCTGTAGAAACTTACTGAAGGGTTGTAACTATAGTTATTATAACTTGGGCCCCACCAACTGTAACCATTGTAAACACTTATTCCATAATTGTAAGGATTTCCTGAATACCAATAAGAATTCGTATAGTAATTATCATAATAACTTAAACCGTTGATACCGTTATTAAAACGTTTTACACGGGTAGCATATTCATAATCATAATAATCGTCATATTTGAATTCACGGTCTTTATAATAAGGATTTGCGTCGTCTTTCTCTTTTTGAGCTTGCTTAACAGCGGCAATAGAATCGTTGTAACGTTTTTCACGAGCTTCCCGTTCCTGCTTTGCAATAGCCGCTAAACGAGCTTCTTCAATTCTATCTTCTTTAGGATTGGCGTACACATCATCCGAATAAGTACTCATTTTTTGAGTGGCGCAAGATGATAAAAGCACAATAACCAAATTAGACAATACAAATAGCTTTTTCATTTTATTAGTTTTTAAAATATTGGACATATTCGTCCAATAAAAGTTTAACTTTGCGCGGGGATTTGTAATGTAAAGTTACAAAATAAGTGCCAACTACAGATTAAGTGAATTATTAAAAATATATTTTAACATTTGTTAATAAACATGAGTAAAGAACTAACTACACGCGCAGAAGATTACAGTAAATGGTATAACGATTTAGTGATAAAAGCAGATTTAGCCGACCACTCGGCTGTAAGAGGTTGTATGGTCATCAAACCATACGGTTATGGCATTTGGGAGATCATGCAACAAACTTTAGACAAAAAATTTAAAGAAACAGGACACGTTAATGCCTATTTTCCTTTGTTCATCCCTAAAAGCTTATTTGAAGCCGAAGAAAAAAATGCCGAAGGTTTTGCTAAGGAATGTGCTGTGGTAACACACTATCGTTTAAAAACCGATCCTAATAATAAATCAAAATTAATAGTTGACCCTGAAGCAAAACTGGAAGAAGAATTAATTGTTCGTCCAACCAGTGAAGCTATTATCTGGAATACGTACAGAGGATGGATCCAATCATACAGAGATCTTCCAATTTTAATTAATCAATGGGCCAACGTTGTGCGTTGGGAAATGCGTACGCGTTTATTTTTACGTACAGCCGAATTTTTATGGCAAGAAGGCCATACAGCACATGCTACCAAAGAAGAAGCCATTGAAGAAACCAAAAAGATGCTGGAAGTATACGCTGATTTTGTAGAGAACTGGATGGCGGTTCCTGTGATTAAAGGTGTTAAAACTCCTAACGAGCGTTTTGCCGGTGCAGATGACACCTATTGTATTGAAGCCTTAATGCAGGATGGGAAAGCCTTACAAGCAGGAACATCTCACTTTTTAGGACAAAATTTTGCTAAAGCTTTTGATGTTAAATACGTAACTAAAGATAATAAACAAGAATTTGTTTGGGCAACATCCTGGGGGGTTTCTACCCGTTTGATGGGAGCTTTGATTATGAGTCATAGTGATGATAACGGTTTGGTATTGCCTCCAAAAGTGGCACCTACTCAAGTAGTAATTGTTCCTATTTATAAAGGAGACGAAGGTTTGTCAAAAGTATCGGAAGTGGCTAATGCTATTAAAGTAAAATTACAAGCTAAAGGCATTTCAGTAAAATATGATGACAGAGATACACAACGTCCAGGTTGGAAATTTGCTGAGTACGAATTAAAAGGTGTACCTGTTCGTATTGCTATTGGCGAAAGAGATTTAGCTAACGGAACTGTTGAAGTGGCTCGTAGAGATGAATTAACAAAGGAAACCGTTTCTATTGAAGGCATTGACTCATTAGTTGAAAAATTATTGAACGATATACAAACCAACTTATTTGAAAAAGCTAAGAATCGTCGTACCGAACAAACAACCACTGTAAATTCTTACGAAGAATTTAAAAAGGTATTAGATGATAAACCAGGCTTTGTATTAGCACATTGGGACGGAACTCCTGAAACAGAAGAGAAAATTAAAGAAGAAACTAAAGCAACCATTCGTTGCATTCCTTTAAACAATACTCAGGAAGCAGGTGTGTGTATATACAGCGGAAAACCAAGTACACAAAGAGTTGTATTTGCAAGAGCATATTAATTATATATTAAAAAAACAGTAAACAACAAAACAATAAACATTTTATATGGCTACTTTAATAATATTCAGACACGGACAAAGCGTATGGAACTTAGAAAATAAATTTACCGGTTGGGTAGATGTAGAATTATCTGACAAAGGAATGCAGGAAGCTAAAAGTGCAGGCGAAAAATTAAAACCGTTTCATTTTGATCTGGCTTATGCTTCTGATTTGAAACGCGCACAAAATACATTAACGGCTGCATTAGAAGTTGCCGGAAAATCGGTTCCTACAATATACAATGTAGCTTTAAACGAACGTATGTATGGCGATCTGCAAGGCTTAGATAAAACGGCGACAGCACAAAAATATGGTGATGAACAAGTAAAGATCTGGAGAAGAAGTTATGATATTGCTCCGCCAAACGGAGAAAGCTTAAAAGACACTGCTGCGCGTGTGATCCCTTATTTTAAAGCAGAAATTGAACCTAAATTAAAAGCAGGAAAAAATATAGTAATTGCCGCGCATGGTAATAGCTTAAGAGCTCTTATTATGTATTTAGAAAAAATGACTCCTGAACAAATTTTAGAATTTGAAATCGGGACCGCTATTCCTCGTCATTATGAATTAGATGCCGATTTAAATGTGTTGAAAGCAGAAAATCTTTAAATTAGTAATGATTTTTAAATTTGATTTACAACTTTTAGATCTTGAACCTTATACTTTGAACTAAAAATGAACCAGCAGTTTTTAAACAACGATAGTAAAGTTATTGCCGTAGATTTTGATGGCACCGTTGTAGAACATGATTACCCGCGTATTGGTAAAGAAATGATGTTTGCTTTTGCTACTTTAAAAGAATTAAATAAAAAAGGGCACAAATTAATTTTATGGACCATTCGCACCGGTCCTTTGCTGGACGAAGCAGTAGAACATTGTAAAAAAAATGGCGTAGAGTTTTATGCCGTCAATAAAAATTATCCCGAAGAACAATTTTCTGATAATATTTCCCGAAAATTAAATGCAGACGTTTTTATTGATGATAGAAATGTAGGCGGTTTTTTAGGCTGGAGCACTATATGGCAAACCTTGCATCCCGAGGGAGGTTCATTTAATCATGAATTAAAAAATCCGGAGGCACATCATAATTTCAAACAGGACAAATCATTTTTTCAAAAATTATTTGGTAAGTAAAATAGAACTATATATTTGACAAACACTAAACTAAAACTCAGCGAACCCACTACTCTGTTTCTCTGTGTTGAAAAAAAATAAAGTATGATCACATTAAAAACACGAGAAGAAATTGAAATCATGCGAGAGTCAGCTTTGTCTGTATCTCGTACTTTGGGTATTATTGCAAAAGAAATAAAACCGGGCGTAACCTCATTATATTTAGATAAAATAGCCGAAGAATACATTCGCGATAATGGTGGCGTTCCTGCATTTAAAGGGTATGGCGACAAAAGAAATCCTTTTCCGGCAACTCTATGTATGTCGTTAAACTCAGCTGTTGTACACGGTATCCCAAACAACAAACCTTTAGAAGAAGGCGATATCATTTCGGTAGATTGCGGTGTTGTGAAAAATGGTTATTATGGCGATCATGCCTATACTTTTGCCATTGGTGAAATAAAACCCGAAGTTCAGAAGCTATTGGATGTTACAAAAGAATCCTTGTATATAGGTATTGAACAAATGAAAAGCGGCAATCGTATTGGTGATATCAGTTATGCCATACAACAATATGCCGAAAAACACGGCTATGGTGTAGTTCGCGAATTATGTGGCCATGGTTTAGGGAAACATTTACATGAAGAACCGGAAGTGCCAAACTTTGGAAAACGAGGAGATGGACCAAAATTGAAAGACGGAATGGTGATAGCCATTGAACCGATGATCAATATGGGAAAACGTCATATTAAGTTCTTGCCCGACGGATGGACCATTTTAACAGCCGATGGCTTACCTTCTGCCCATTTTGAGCACGATGTAGCCATGATTGACGGTAAACCTGAGATTTTATCAACCTTTAAATACGTTGAGGAAGCCTTAGGAATTAATTAAGACAGGAGTCTTTAAAAACAATTTAGTTTTTATTTGGCAATTTCACTAAAAAATGCTTACTTGCATAGGTCTTTTAAGCACAAACAAATTAATTATGACGATGAATATCAAAAATTTAAAGTTAAACACTAAAGTAATAGCTTTAGGATTGGCTTCTTTAATAATTTACTCTTGCGGTGATCCTAAAACAGAAGAGGGTAACGGAGACGAAATTCCTGATACGGATACTGTGAAAGCGGTAGCTTTAAATGTTGGTGGAGAGTTATTTAGCGTACCTTCTCCTATCCAAACAGCGTTATTGATCCAAAAATCCGGCGTTGCTTATGATAAAACCATCTTGAATCCGGGAAGCAAAAATGGGCAGTATACTTCTGATTATGCTAAAGCTTTAAACTTAGGTATTTATGGTGCTGATTTAGGTTATGTAAGCATGTATAACCAATCTCAGGATGCTTTAGGGTACTTAGGTGCTGTAAAACAATTAGCAGATAAATTAGGTGTTTCGGCTGCGTTTGATCAACAAACAATGAAACGTATCAACGATAATATTTCTAATAAAGATAGTATGTTGGTACTAGTTGGTATTGCTTACCGCGCCAGTGATGCTTATTTAAAAACAAACAAACGTACTGAGATCAGTAGCTTAATTTTAACCGGTGGTTGGATCGAGAGTATGCATTTTTCAATTACTGCATACAACAAAAAACAAACCGACGAAATTAAATACCGTATAGCTGAACAAAAACAAGCATTAAGTAGCATCATTAAATTAATGACTTCTCATAACATGCCTGATGCAGCTGACTTAGTAAAAGACTTGGAAGATCTTGCGAAAGTATACGATGGTATTACTTTCAAATACAACTTTGTTGAGCCTACAACTGATGAAGCTAAAAAAACAACTTACATCAACAGTACTACTGAGGTGATCGTAAACAAAGAACAATTAGACCAAATTGCGGCAAAGGTTTTAGTTATCCGTGATAAAATTATTAATGCAAAATCTTAATTACTTACTGAATATGAAGAAGAATTTATATAAATCACTTTTAGTTTTAGCTTTTGCAGGATTATCCAATGTTGCTTCTGCTCAATGCGACTCTATTGCTAATTTATGTGCTAAACATATTATTGCACAATTTATTTCTGATGGACAATCATACCGTTCATTATTATTAAACTCTGAAGAAACAGCTGAGTTTCATACAACCTTTTTTGGTGAAACAACTTATCGTTTAGCAGCATGCAGCGGCAAAACAGACGGCAACTTGATCTTTAACATTAAAGATCAGGAAGGTCACATTTTATTCACCAATAAAAATTACTCAAACGCTCCATATTGGGATTTTAAAGTAAAATCTACTTTAGAGTGTACTATTGAAGCGCAAATAGATGCCAACAAAAATGCAGGCTCGGGATGTGCTGTTATTTTGATTGGATTTAAACAAAAATAATTATTTTGTGATTATAAAGTTGAAAAGGATAAAGTGAAAACGCTTTATCCTTTTTTTATTTAACCTAAAATAAATGCTTATGAAACACATAGTTCTTGTAACCGCCATTTTAGCCTCTCTAAACTGCTTTGCACAAACTAAGTGTAACCAAAGCTTAATTGCAGATTCGTGTTCCTTAGAAAATCCCGGTAAAAAGGAATTAGTGGAATTAATGCAGGTGAAAATAAAAAACAATTATCAGGTACAATTTATCAAACACGGACAAAGAACTTTTTTAAAAATTATTGTGCGCGATAATTTAGGTTATGGCAAAACAGGATCTTTATTATTATACTCTAACAAAAAACAATACTTTACCAAAAGCATTACCCTGCAAATCATTGACAAAACATCTGCCTACTTTTTAGTTGACCTAAATAGTAATTACTTAACAACCTTAAAAGATAATGGCTTAACCAGCATTATATTTAACCAGAATGTAGAATTTGTAATACCTAAACAAGACTCTGAATTGGTAAAACAATTAGCCGCTTGTTTTTATGAAGTAACCGGTGGGAAGTAATAATATTCTACAACTCATACAATAAATGAAACTACTCTTCCTATTCATTTTAACTTCAACAATATGTGTAGGGCAAAGTAATTCTAAAATTGACACAAACAATTATTTAGGAGCCGATGTTGAAGTTATAGCTGATTTTCCGGGAGGAACTAAAGCGCTGATGAAATACCTGCAAGACAGTGTTATTACTAAAATCAATATCACAAAACAAGAGAGTTATATATTGAAAACTGCTTATACGAAATTTGTAATTGAAGGGGATGGAAAAATTACAAATGTAAAGATCATAAGAAGTTCCAATATTGTTCGGGTAGATTCTTTATTTAAAAGAGCAATAGAGCGTATGCCAAACTGGAAACCAACAACAGTAAATGGGCAAACGAAAAAACAAGATTTTAATTTACCTCTGAGAATAGAATTAAAATAAATCGTTATTTTCTTATAAATCATCACTAGGTATTTATACCTAATTCACTAAGTATTTATACTTAGTGGCTATTAATTCCTTGCTATTACTGCAACTCAAGGCGTTTCTCTAGCATTTCAATATTTTGAATTAGGCTGTAAATAGCCTAAATTTATATATACGCTCATTTCGATTGTGGATCATCAAAACAGGTTTTAATTAATACTGAAAAAAATGAAATCATCAATAATCAATAATCATGTTGAGAAAAATATTCAGCAATTGAATGAATACAAATATTTTTTTGACAACAACAATGACCTTTGCGGAATTGCAAATAAGGAAGGTTATTTTGAAACCATCAATATTAACTTTACTGATACATTGGGCTATACCGAAAAAGAATTTTGTCAAATTCCATTCATTCAATTAGTACATCCTGATGATATTGAATCAACACTGATCGAATACGATAAACTAAAAGCAGGTGCATTGATCATTAATTTTGTAAATCGTTACCGAAAAAAAGACGGCGACTATTTATACCTCGATTGGAATGCCACCCCTAACCCTGCAACTGAAAAACTTTATTGTGTTGCCCGTGATATAACTGAGCGCAAAAAACAACAAGAACAACTTCAAACTGTGAATAAAGAATTAGAAGCTTTTTCTTATTCTGTATCACACGATCTAAGAGCCCCTTTGAGAGCTATTAATGGTTTTGCTAAAATCATTCAAGAAGATTATTCTTCTCTGTTGGACGAAGATGGCAAGAATTCTCTTAAAATGATCATGGAGAATTCAAAAAAAATGGGGGCACTTATAGATGACCTCTTAGAGTTTTCGAGATTGGGTAGAATAAATATTAGCACATCTGAAGTAAACATGACCGAGCTTTTTCATGAAGCAAGAGTGGAACAATGCCACCAGGATAATGTTGAATTTAAGATCGATGAACTTTTACCGGCTTACGGCTCCAAAACATTGATCAAACAAATATGGCTTAATTTAATTTCAAATGCCATAAAATATTCAAAACATCAGTCAAAAATAAAAATTGAGATCAGCTCCTATAAGAAAGATAATTTTATTGTTTATTATATAAAAGATAATGGGGTTGGATTTGATATGCGATACTATAATAAACTTTTTGGAGTTTTTCAGCGATTACATTCCTATGAAGAATTTGAAGGAACAGGCATTGGTCTGGCTATTGTTCAAAGGATAGTCAATCATCATAAGGGAACTGTTTGGGCCGAATCTAAGTTAAATGAAGGAGCCTGTTTTTATTTTAGCCTGCCGGCTGTACCAAAAAATTTAGTTACTATTTAATCTATAAATCACTAAGATGAAATACAATGGCGTTGAAATTTTATTTGTTGAAGATAGCATATCCGATGCAACTCTTACTATTCGTGCGCTTATCAAAAGCGGACTTACTAATAAATTGCATCATGTAAAAAATGGAGCCGACGCACTTGATTTTATATATTGTAAAGGAGAATATATCTTAAGAAATATCAAAGAACATCCTAAAATGATATTACTTGATCTTAAAATGCCAAAAGTATCGGGCATAGAAGTACTGGCAAAAATAAAATCCGATCCTGAAACTAAGAGCATCCCTGTTGTAATCCTCACTTCTTCTAAAGAAGACCCTGATATCAAACAATGCTATGCCCTTGGTGCAAATAGCTATATCGTAAAACCGGTAGAGAGTGATAATTTTTTTCAAGCAATGAAGGAACTTGGTTTTTATTGGACGATTTTTAATCAACCTCCACAACAATGAGTACTGCACTTAAAATATTATTGGTAGAAGATTCTGAATCAGATGCTGCTTTACTTATCAGACATCTTAAAAGAGAAAACATTAATTTCACTCACACCAGAGTATGGAACAGAACTGATTATACAACCGAATTAAAAGAAAATACACCAGATCTAATCATTGCTGACCAGGCACTCCCACAGTTTAGTGGTATGGAAGCATTTCGTATCATAAAAAGTGAAGACATCAACATTCCTTTTATTTTAGTTACAGGTTCTGTATCCGAAAAACTATTAACTGAATTTTCTAAAGAAGGGATAGACGACTATATTTTAAAGGGAAATCTCTTACGACTAGCTACTGCAATTGAAAATGCAGTCAGCAAGAAAAGAATCTCACAATTACATCATCAATTAGAAATTGCTTATCTGGATATTAAAAACAGTATTAATTATGCAAAAATAATTCAGGAAGCAATGCTACCGGAAGAGTCAGATCTGAATGATACTTTTCCAGGATCTTTTATATTTTTTAAACCAAAAGACACGTTAAGCGGTGATTTTTACTGGTTAAAAAAAGATGAAAATATATTTTCGATTGCAGTTGCCGATTGTACCGGTCATGGTGTACCCGGAGCCCTCCTTTCTATGATGGGCTTTAATATTTTGTATCAGATTTTTTCAACAAAAAAAGCATTACAACCATCTGAAGTGTTAGCAAAATTAAATCATCAGGTACGAAGAATTTTAAAACATGGTGACACGACACTTAATGTTGGAATGGATATCGCTTTATGTGCCATTGATATAAAAAACAAAACTATGATGTACTCGGGGGCTAATCGTCCTTTATTTATTCAAAGAGAAAAAGAACTGATAGAGTTTAAGCCAAACAAAATATCTATTGGAGAAATGGATAATAGCCAGATCTTTTTTACAAACCATTCTATTTCTTTAAAAACAAACGATAGAGTTTTTCTTTTTTCAGATGGATACGCAGACCAGTTCTCTGAAAAAATAGATAAAAAAATAACTATGAAACGACTAAAAGAAATACTGATTCAAACCTCCGGTTTATCTTTCAAAAAACAAAAGGAATTTATAGTGGATTTTTTTGAAAGCTGGAAAGGTAACAGCGAACAGGTAGATGATGTATTATTAATATGTATTCAAATAGCATAATTATGAGTGATCTGGTGAAAATATTAATACTTGAAGATAACAAAAGTGATGTGGCACTGCTGAAACGTGAATTAAAACTATCCAAATTAGAACTAATTACTGAAGTAGTTGATAACCGTACTGCATTCGAAAACTCCCTCGATCAATTTTGTCCGGATATTATATTATCTGATTACTCCCTACCCTCTTTTGACGGAGTTACTGCTTTTAAACTAAAGCAAACATTAGCACCGGATATACCTTTTATCATTGTGTCGGGAACTATTGGTGAAGAAAGTGCTGTAGAGCTCATTAAAAGTGGGATATCTGATTATGTGATAAAGGATAAGCTATTCACCTTAATTCCAAAAATGATACGTACCCTAAAGGATACGGAAAACATGAAAGCCAAAAAAATTGTTGATGAAAAAATTAAAATACAACATCAAAAACTTTTTGAAATAGCTTTTCTTCAATCGCATCAGGTGCGAGTTCCTGTTGCACAAATACTAGGTTTATACAGTTTGTTTAAGTTTGATGATCCTTCGGATCCGAGTAACAAAGAGATATTTTCTATGTTAAAAACAGCTGTTGAATCATTGGATAAGATCATTCACGATATTACAGAGAAAACGGAAGAAATCAAAAATATGGAATAAGTACTATTATAATATAATGTAGGCAACAAAAAAGTTCGTGGTCTAACAAAATATTATTTAAAGCCTTTCATTTTTATGATTTTTTTGGAAATAAATTTAGATAATTCTCTGGTAAGTTTGTCTAACGAAAGTGCAGAATCTCTCATAAATCCCATCAATTTTTTGGCATCTTTAGGCGATTTTTCGTTGGATCTAAATAAACCTGAAATTCCTAAAATATGAGCAACGGGTTGTCGCACTTTATGTGAGATCATAAAGATCATTTCTTCCAGCCAGGTAATATATTCTGTTGAATGTCCTTTCGATCTTATTAATTCTTTGTTAACACCAACCAATTCAGCAGCCAGTTTAACTTGTTCATTTGTTTCAATAATTGGAGCCTTCATGATATTAAATATTAGTTGATAAATTAATTGTATACCAAAATTACACTCATAAATATGTATTAGGCTTACAAAATTCAAGATGAATATTGCAAAATTCTCACATTTCATTCATGGGAATAGATTTTGTACAACCATATATATGTAACCGGCTAAACGATTTTATTCATTGAGCTTTGTAAATGGTTAATAAACTTTTAGCTTTGAAGAGTTTTACATACACGAAAAAATGACTGAAGAGATAAAACAATTAATAGCCGCTGAAAAAAAAGCGGTTCATCTATTCAAAACAATAGAAGATCGTAATCTTATTGTGGAAGGTAAAACTGAAAAGCAATTGAATACTGAAATTTTTAATTTAGCCTTTGAATTATTCGGGATCAAAAAATTTTGGCACAAACGAATTGTCAGAGCCGGAAAAAACACTTTATTGCCTTACAAAGAAAATCCTCCTGATCTGACTTTACAAAAAGATGATATTGTGTTTTTTGATTTTGGTCCTGTATTTGAAGAATGGGAAGCCGACTTTGGCAGAACTTATGTGTTAGGAACCAATGCCACAAAATTAAAACTACAACGAGATGTAGAATTAGCCTGGCAAGAAGGGAAAGCCTATTATGACAAAAACAGATCTGATTTAACCGGTGCCGATTTTTATAACTACACCAAACAATTAGCAACAAAATATGGTTGGGAATATGGCAATAATCATTGCGGGCATCTGATCGGTAACTTTCCGCATGAGATCATTGTTGGAGAAGAAATCATCAATTACATCCATCCTGAAAACGTACAGTTAATGAGTGAGAAAGACAAACATGGTAACGAACGATATTGGATCTATGAAATTCATTTTATTGACCACAAAAAGAAAATTGGCGGATTCTATGAACAATTAGTTTCATGATAAATGTAACACGCCTACACAATTCTAATCCCTACTACCGAGATATCATCTACCTGTTCTAAATCACCTCTCCAACTTTCGAATAATAACTCCAATTTGATTTTCTGTTCAGACATTGTGAGTTCACTTATACTATAAAGAAATTCTGAAAGGTTTTTACGCATTATTTTTTTTCCTTTTGGTCCGCCAAATTGATCAGCAAGACCATCCGTCATTAAATAAAATAGTGTACCCGATCTGTAGTCTATCTGATGAGAAGTAAATGGCAAAGGATTATCCATTTTACTAATAGATTGTTTATCTGCTTTAATTTCGGTTAACTCTGACAGATCAGGATTTTTAAATAATAAAGAATTGTTGGCTCCACTCCATTGTATTATTTTTTTATGTTTATCAATGCATAATAAAGAAATATCCATGCCATCTTTTATTTCCTCATCACCTTTAGCAAACGTTTCCAAAACAAGTTCTCTGGTTTTGTTTAAAATAGCCGCAGGATCCTTTAACCCAAACTCTTTAACACTTCTATTAAGGGCATTGGAACACACAACAGAAACCATCGCGCCCGGAACTCCATGACCGGTACTATCTGCCGAAGCAATAAATATTATTCCATCTACCAATTCCATCCAATAAAAATCTCCGGCCACAATATCTTTAGGTTTATAAAACACAAAATTATCAGGCAGATTTTCATTGATATATTCCTGAGGAGGAAGAATGGCGTTTTGCAATCGTTTGGCGTAAGCAATGCTATCTAAAATTTCTTTTTGCTTTACTTCAACCAATTGTTTTTGGTATTGCGTTTCAACCTCTTTAATTTCAATTAATTTTTTTTGCTTTTTTGTAACCTGAAAACGATTCAAAATAAACAAAGCAAAAATGACCGCCAGACCTAACCCGGCATACAACACAAATCGTTGTATTTTTTCGTGTTTTAATTGCACTGCCACCAGCTTTTTTTCTTCTGAAATTTTCACACTATCAGCAGTCACTTTTTTATCATACTCATATTGAAATTGTTTTTGAATGCTCATTTTTTTGAGCTGTAAATTATTAACGCTATCTCGCATGAGCATAAACAACTCATTCATTTGCAAAGCCTCTTTAAATTTATTTTGATGTTTATAAACTCCCCACAACAGCTTAGCCGCAGTTTTAATAGACTCTACATTTCCTATTTGGCGAGATATTTCAAGACTCTTTTCTCCATTTTTTTGGGCCGAGGTGTAATCGCCTTTTAAATAATAAATATTCCCAATATTATTTAATGTAAACGTAATTCCTTTTTTATTTCCTATTTCTTCAAAAATAGCATATGCTTTATTGTAATATTCTAACGCACTATCATATTGTTTTTGATTTTGTAATAAGAAACCAATGTTATTTAAACCGCCGGCAATACCAAGTTTATAATCTAATTCTTTTTCTAATTTTAAACTTTGCTTATAGTAGCTGAATGCTTTGGCCGTATCGCCTTTCATATCGTAAATATCTGCCAGGTTATTAACCATTATAGCAATACCAAACGCATCATGAATTTCTTTTCTAAGAGCTAAACTTTTTTCAAAATAACTTAAAGCTTTATCTAATTCTCCCTGATTTTTCAAAAGCAGTCCGATATTATTCAATGAGTTTGCTATGCCATCTTTATCCTTGAGCTGTTCCCTTATTTTTAAACCTTGGTGGTAGTATTCTAAGGCCTTTGGAATATCGCCCTCTCCATCATAGATAGAACCAATATTAGTGAGAGTAGAACTCATGGTATTTTTATCACCGATCTGTTCTTGTATTTTCAGGCTTCTTTTAAAATAATTTAATGCCATTTTAGGATCACCTGTGTTGGTATAAACAAAGCCGATATTATTTAACGAAATAGCAATACCTTCAAGATCGTTTATTTCTTCTCTAATTTTAAAACTCTGTTGATAGTGTACCAAAGCGCTATCAAAATGTCCGGCATTACCTTCATTATAACCAACATTATTTAAAGCATCGGCCAAATATTTTTTATAAAACTTAGTTTGAGATGACGTTAAAGAACCTTTTAATTTTTGCTCGCTAAGACTTTTTAATTGCTGGTTATACTTTTGCCACTCTCCTTCATCAGCATTTTCTGATAATTGACTTAAAATTTTACAACGAACCGTATCGTTTTTAACGTTTTTGAGTGCAAGTATTAAAGAATCTATGTTCTGAGAATAGGATAGATTATATGAAATAATGAAGACACACATTATTAAACTTAATGTGTAACGCTGTACGCTTAACCTATTTTTTATGTAATTAAACACTATCTCAAATATAAAATAATTAAGCATTTATGCATAATAAAAAAAGCCCTCATATGTATTACATATAAGGGCTTAAAATATTGAATTGGATATTACATGTTTTCGATAACAATTGCCGAAGCACCGCCACCACCGTTACAAATACCGGCTGCACCATACTTAGCATTGTTTTGTTTCAGTACATTGATCAACGTTACAATAACACGTGCACCACTGCATCCCAAAGGATGACCTAAAGAAACAGCACCGCCGTTAACGTTTACTTTAGACGGATCTAAATTCATTAATTTCATGTTAGCTAAACCAACTACAGCAAATGCTTCGTTTAATTCATAATAACTAACATCGCTCATTTTTAAACCTGCTTTTTCAACGGCTTTAGGCACGGCAATAGAAGGTGTAGTTGTAAACCACTCCGGTGCTTGTTCTGCATCCGCATAACCTTTGATTTTTGCTAAAGGCTTTAAACCTAAAGCGTCTGCTTTTTCTTTACTCATTAATACTAAAGCTGCTGCACCATCATTCATGGTAGATGCGTTAGCTGCAGTTACAGTACCGTCTTTTTGAAATACCGGTTTTAATCCAGGGATCTTTTCAAAATTTACTGATTTGTATTCTTCATCTTCTGTAAATAACACCGTTCCTTTTTTAGTAACTACTTCAACCGGAACGATCTCTTCAGAAAATTTACCCGCTGCCCAAGCTGCTGCCGAACGTTTGTAAGATTCAATAGCAAAAGCATCCTGATCTTCGCGTGTAAATTTATATTCTTTAGCACATAGTTCAGCACAATTTCCCATTGGGTAATTATGATAAACATCTGTTAAACCATCTTTAGCTAAACCATCAATAACTTGTCCGTTACCGTATTTAGCACCCCAACGATTGTTCTCTAAATAAAATGGCACCTGACTCATGCTTTCCATACCACCTGCTACTACGATATCAGCATCGCCTAATAAAATAGCTTGTGCCGCTAATGAAATAGATTTCATACCGCTTGCACATACTTTGTTTACTGTAGTACAATTCACATTATCAGGTAAACCTGCAAACTTAGCTGCCTGGCGAGCCGGAGCCTGGCCAAGGTTAGCTTGCAATACAGAACCCATGAACACTTCGTTCACTAATTTTGGGTCCAATTTAATTTTGTCTAAAGCTCCTTTAATAGCGATAGCACCTAATTTTGTAGCAGGGATTCCTGCTAACGTTCCACCAAAAGAACCCATTGGGGTTCTTACTGCAGAAACTATATAAACTTCTTTACTCATTTTTTGTTTGTTTAAGTTAATTTATCGCGCCAAATGTAAGGTTTAGATTGAATTTTATAGTGCCTTTCATCTATTTTTTTGCACCATTTTGCTAAGTAATTAACATTTATCCATTTTACTAGAGTTAGCAGCAAAAAAATCTAAACAAAGTTAGGTGAATCTATATTTAAATGCATTAATCTAGATTAATAAAAAATTAAACCACATAGGCACATAGATTCTAAGGATTCATAGATAAGCTTTGCTTATTACACAAAGCATGTCTATGTTTGAAACAAAGTTTTCTATCTACCTTTTTCGCTTTTGTCTATGTCTCTACGTGGTTAAATGTTTTAAATTTTTGGTTACTAGCAATTCTGAAGTAACACTCACCGACACCTATTGCCACTCGCCGAATTTGTCTTATTTTTAGTAAAATATAACAACCGTTTTACAATTAAACTATTAGTAAAATAATACCTTTGAAACTGAATTATAAAAAAAGATAATGTTTATACGTTTCCTGATCTTCTTCATCATCATTGTTTTAGTAGAGTTGTATTTTTTACAAGCACTTAAAACGATCAGCGTTGATTATAGTCCTTCCAAAAGAAAAATAGTAATGTGGATCGCTTATAGTTTAGCCGGCATCAATTTAATCATAAGTTCGGTAGCTATGTTTTACCCTCCACCGGAGTGGAACAGCTTTTTCCGATTAGTGTCATCGGCTTTTTTAATATTATTAGTTTGTAAATTAATTGGCTGCACCTTTTTATTAATGGACGATGTGATCCGTTTATTCCGTTGGATCGCAACCTGGTTTCAATCGACGCCTAAAGAAGCTGTAGAAGGCGCGCACCACATTAGCCGCTTGAAATTTTTAAGTTACGTAGCCGTAACCTTTACCGTTATTCCGGCGGTATCGTTTGTGTATGGTATGGTGCGTGGTGCGTACAAATACCGCGTACATAAAGTAAAAGTAAGTTCTCCCAATTTACCCGAAGCATTTGAAGGATTTAAAATTGTGCAATTATCAGATATGCACTCAGGAAGTTTTATGAGTACCGAACCATTGGTAAAAGCCTTTAACATTGTTATGGAACAAATGCCGGATGCCATCTTTTTTACAGGCGACCTGGTAAATAACGAAACCTCTGAAACAGAACCACATTTAGAAACTTATAAAATGTTGAAGGCTCCTCATGGTGTTTACTCTACTTTGGGTAACCATGATTATGGAGATTACAAACAATGGGAAAGCGCCACTGCTAAAGTGGAGAATTTGAACAAACTGAAAGAAGTGCATGCCAACTCAGGCTGGCGTTTATTAATGAATGAGCATGTAGCACTTGAAAAAGACGGACAAAAAATTGCCTTATTAGGAATTGAGAACTGGGGAGGCAATATGCGTTTTCCTAAATACGGGAAATTAGCCGATGCACATGAGGGAACAGAACATTATCCGTTTAAAATATTATTATCACATGATCCATCACATTGGGATGTGCAGGTGAGCCAGGAAGAACGATACAAAGACATTGATCTGACCTTAAGCGGACACACACACGGTATGCAGTTTGGTATTGAAATTCCGGGATTAAAATGGAGTCCTGTACAATATCTATACAAACACTGGGCAGGCTTGTACAAACAAGATAACCAATACTTATACGTGAACCGTGGCATTGGCTTTTTAGGTTACCCGGGGCGTTTAGGCATTTGGCCTGAGATAACTGTGATTGAATTGACGAGGGGGTAGATTTTTTAAAATCATTATATTTGATAGACTCCTTTATACACAGAATGTATATCAAGGATGAAAAATTAGTCCTATAAGTAAGTTATGCCGAACCTTGTTAATGACCAACATACGACTCCTAAATGTTATCTGAAAAATTTCTCAGATGATGGAAAAACCATATATCGAAAATTTAAAAAAGTTGACAAGTATGATCGAAATAATTTCGACCTTAATAAGCCTACTTCGTTAAAAAGCGCAACGACCAAAGACAATTTTTATACTGTTAGAAGTGGACGGGATCCGATGCTAGTTGAGACTTTGATTTATTCAAGGGAAATTGAAAATCATTACCCTCGCTTTTATAACTTACTAACAGACCCAAACATTGAAGGTTTGGCAACAATGGAAGATAGAAGTCGACTTTTGATGTGTTTACTCTCACTACATTGTAGGACTCCGAAACAATTCAAAACTTTTTTTGAACAAGTTCCAGAAAAATATAATCACGAGTTAGAAAAAATTAAAGAAGATTATAAAGGAGCACACCTGCTAAAAACTTTGACTGCATTCATTGAAGCGCATCAATTTAAAATAATTAGAATTGTCAAAATCACTGATACGTCTGAGTTTATAACAAGCGACAACCCTGTTCTTATTGTTAGTCCGACTGGTGAATTAAAAAACAATGAGTTTCGTGAACAATTCAACGTATTAAATATAATTATTATCCCTCTTGACAAAAAGCATTGTTGTATTCTAACAGATGCGACGGACAAAAACGGAATAAGTATTAACGGAAAAGTTTTTTATAACAAAATTGAAAGAATTGATGTTGACTGCTCATTTACGCAAAATGTAAATTATTTGATGCTCAGAAGTGCTGACGAATATTATTTTGGTTCTGAAAAATATATGAAGGCTTACTTTAGCTTTATCAAATTAGTTTAAAGTTGGAAAAGTAATAAATCTCCATAATATACTGTTCGCCTCAACCTTGCAGACATCAAAGCATTTTCAAAAGGAGTAAACAATTATTTTATTTTTACTTTGCAAAAGTCCGGTAACATTGTATCTTTAATCAAGACTTAAAAAAACATGAGCAAAATTATCTTTGACAGCGGAATTTCTCTAGACGGTTTTTTGGCAGGCGACAACAGGGGGCCAAGCAACCCAATGGGTGGTGTATCAGAAAAAATTCACGCTTGGATGTTCAATCAAAAAGCATTTTGGGAATACCTGGGAATGGAAGGTGGAAATGAAGACGGGGCAGATGGCAAATTGATTCGTGACACGATTGCCAGAACAGGTGCATTCATTATGGGTAAACGAATGTTTGAAGAAGGTGAAGTACATTGGCCAGAAGATCTATACAAAGCAGATGTGTATGTATTAACGCACGAGAAAAGAGAACCCTGGATTCAAAAAGGAACAACTACTTTTTATTTTATAAATGACGGCATTGAAAGTGCTTTAGAAAAGGCAAAAAAATCAGCCAAGGGAAAAGACATCCGCATTCAAGGTGGTGCTGATACCATACAACAATTTTTAAACGCCGGACTCGTAGACGAATGCATTATTCATATAGCACCGGTTATTATAGGCAGTGGCATCAGGCTTTTTGACAAGATCGATAAAAATAGATTTGATATTGAAATTATAGAAGTCATCCATTCATCAACGGTCACACATATCAGATATAAACTCACAAGAAAATAAAATCGCTCCAAATGAATCCAAGCATCAATTTTCAAATAACCGATTGGGATAAAATTCCTGCTACAGAGTACAAAGGAGAAACCGGAACTGCTTACTGGAAAACCCTTCAATTTGCCGGGCTTAGAATACGAATGGTTGAGTATTCGAAAAACTACAAAGCAGATCATTGGTGCGAAAAAGGTCATATCATTTATTGCATTGATGGAGAAATGAATACCGAACTAGCCGATGGCTCCATATTTAAATTATCCAAAGGCATGTCTTATCAGGTTTCCGATAAATTAAGTTCGCACCTATCAACATCCGTAGATGGTGTAAAATTATTTATTGTGGATGGTGATTTTTTAAAGTTGAATGAATAATAATAGAACGATTTAAGCGACCTCACCCTCTCTGACTTCGAGAGCCTCAGCCACCGAGGAGAGGGAGTAGAACAAAATTATTGCACCGCTTTTTTAGCTTCAGCAATATCCATACGAACACCATTTTTAAAAGCCGCTACAAAGCAATCTTTATAACCCAATTCGCGCAACTTAGCCTGATGTTTACCGGCTTCTTCAAATGATCTAAAACTACCGGAAGTATATTTATAAACTGCACCCATTTTGTAAAACCAAACATCAGAAACATTAGGGAATTTTGTTCTAACATCTACTTCCTTATCTGTACCCGCAAACTGTACTTTAAATTCAATTCCTGATTTTGGAGGATTAGCTTTTGCAAGCGCTTTATCAATACTATCTTGTTTGACTTTGAGTTGGGCCAATCTTATTTTTTCTTCAGCAGCCGCTTTATCTTTAGCTACTTTATCATCATTGGCTTTAAACTCTTGTTTAATATCCTTAATACGTTCGGCTGCATACACTTCATTTTTAATATTCAGATCATTCGCTTTTTCATACAAAATCAAAGCCTCTTCGTATTTTTTATTTTTATAATTCAGATCAGCTAAAGCAATGTATTGCTTGTATTTTCTTTCGTTTTCAGAAATATGATTCTTTGTTTCCTCTTCTTTTTTCAATAAATCATCTATTTGAGCCAGTTGATGCTTTAAATAATCATCTTCTACCTTAATTAAAAACTGCGCTTTTTGATAATATTCTTTTGCCTGCTTGTAATTTTTGTTTTTAAACTCGCTATCAGCCAATTTTTTATATTCGCTGTATTTTTTAGCATTATCTATTTCCTCTTCCTTATTTTTAAAATTGTCTTTCTTAATTTCTACATCCTTCTTTTCATCAGGCTTATCCAGCACAACCGGTTGATCCTTTTTATCTGAATCATTTTCTATTTTATAATTTTCGTTCTCTAAAGGTTTTTGTTTTTCAAGATCATCATCATATGTTTTTTTCGTCCCCTCCTGTTCATCTTTATATTTTCTAAACGCCCTGAATAAACACGAAGCCATATAATCCTGTCCCTTAGTTGATCCTAAGAATTTTTCTTCTTCAGGATTTGTCAAATAACCGATCTCCGTTAAAACAGATGGCATGGAGGTCCGCCACAACACCCAGATACTCTGGCGATGAACGCCTTTATCTACCCTACCCGCTTTAGTAAAATATTCCTCCTGGATCTTCATTGCCAAGCCCGCACTTTGAATCACATAACTGGAAGTATAATTACTCATGATGATGTAACTCTCTTCGCTATTAGGATCAAAGCCTTTATACTTTGATTCGTAATTATCCTCTAATAACATGGCAGAGTTTTCACGTTGAGCCACTTTCATTTTCCCTTCTTCATTCTTCAACCCCATGACATAAGTTTCCGATCCAAAAGGAACAGGATTGGCCGTTTCAACAACGATCATCTTACCTCTCGAATTTTTAAAGGTTTTAGCCCGCATTTTACCGGTTTTCTTATCCTTTACCATTACGGGTTTTCCGGCAGCATTGCAATGAATAGAAATAAACAGATCGGCATTATTATCATTAGCTATCTTTGCTCTGTCTTCCAGATCAACAAATACATCTGTTTTGCGAGTGAATATAACTTTAACATCTTTAAGGTTTTCTTCTATCAACTTCCCAAATTTCAAGGCAACGGCCAGCGACACATCTTTTTCCTTATGCGACACGCCATTACAGCCCGGATCTTTGCCACCATGGCCGGGATCAATAACAATTACCTTTACTTTTTTTGGATCATCTTTATGGATATGAAACGACGAAAAGGCCAGAAATAATCCCGCCTGAACAAGCAAAAGCCTAATGAATAAATTATGTTTTTTTTGCAATGTGTCCTTAAAATTCATAACCAGTTTAGCCAGTAATTGTTAGCTTTGTGGGTTTAGTAAAATTAAACCGAACGTTTCATAAATACTGTTAAACATATACTTTTTATACTCTTATTATTGTTAATAAGTGTTACACCATCTTTTGCTCAATCTGATCTCAAATCGGAGCAGAAAAGAACCGTTGTAAACACTCCAAATACGAACTCCAAGACTGACACTACCAAACAAAAACTTCCTGTTCCAAAAGACACCGTAAAAACAGTTACTCTAGACACTTTAGATACAGAAGATGAAGCGGAACCATTGGAGCACCGTATCATATATAACGCCAGAGATTCAATAAGATACGAAACCAAGGGACAAAAAATTTACCTGTTTGGGGATGGTTATGTAGAATATGAAGGCATGAACCTGAAAGCCGAGTTTATTGAAATTGATAACGAAAAAAATATCATTACCGCATTTGGTAAAAAAGACAGTTTAGGCAATGAAAGCGGAACTCCTGTATTTAAAGAAGGAGAACAGGAAATTGCCTGCAGTAAAATGGTGTATAACCTCAAAACCAAAAAAGGGAAGATCTACAACGTGATGACCAAAGAAGGTGATCTAATATTGATGGGTAGCGAGGTAAAAAAAGACAGTAACGATGTAGTTTACATGAAGGACCTGAGATGTATTCCATGTGAATTTAAAGATTCGAGAACCATATTCAGAGCCAAAAAAGCAAAGATCATTCCCGATGATAAAATTGTAACCGGCCCTATGTATCTAGAAATTGGCGGTGTACCTACTCCATTAGGTTTACCTTTTGGTTTTTTTCCAAATACAAAGAAACGACATTCGGGTATTTTAATTCCGTTTTTTAATAGCAGCGAAAACCTTGGGTTTAACTTAAAAGATGGTGGTTTTTATTGGGGAATCAGTGATCAAACCGATATGACCATTAGGGGCGATATTTATTCTAATGGTAGCTGGGGTTTACGTACCACAAACAACTATAATATAAATTACAAATATACCGGGTCAGTAGCTTTGGGTATTTCTGAATTTAACATTGGCGAAAAAGAAATTCCAAGTCAGTATTCCAAACAACGCGATATATCTATTAACTGGCGTCATACTCAGGATCAAAAAAACAACCCTACTGTTCGTTTTAGCAGCGATGTCAATATCAGAACATCCAAATACAATAAATATAATGCTTTAAATACAGGACAGTATTTAACCAATACCTTTCAATCCAATATCAATTTCACAAAATCATTCAAAGCCTCTACATTAAGTTTAAATGCACGCCATAGCCAAAACACGCAAACCAAACTTATGGAAATTTCTTTTCCTGAATTAACCTTTAACATCAATCGTTTCTATCCATTTAAAAAGGAAGGACGTATTAAACAAAATCCTATTGATAAAATTGGTATTAGTTATTTATTTGAAGCGCGTAATACGTTATCGGGCTACGACACTGCAATTTTTAAAGGCGATGTATCTGATAATTTAAAATATGGCGCCAGACATAGTTTACCCATTTCTACAAACATTACTTTATTAAAATATTTTACATTAACACCGGCCCTAAACTTAAGCGCTGTGATGTATACCAAAACAACAGATAAAATACTTGACTATGCAAACGATAGTATCATTACATCCTATAATAAAGCTTTTAAAACCGGTTACGATGCCAACTTTAATACTTCGTTAACTACAAAAGTATTTATGGATTATTTGTTTAAAGGCAATCGTGTGAAACAGATCCGTCATTTATTGATCCCAACAATTAACTACATGTATCGCCCGGATTTTGGAGAAACACAATACGGTTTTTGGAAAGATGTGATAAGCGATACAACCACTAAAAGCAAAACAAGATATTCCATTTTTGAAAACACATTATTTGGCGGACCTGCCATTGGAGAACAAAATAGCATTGGTATTAATTTAAATAATAACCTGGAAGCTAAGATCCGAAAAACAACGGATACAGGTTTTGTGTTTAAAAAAGTTGTACTGATGCAAAACTTAGGCATTAGCGGTACTTATAATTTTGCGGCTGACAGTATGGGAATGAGCGATATTACTATGAACGGCAGAACAAAGATCTGGAAGTTTTTTGATCTGGTATTTGGTTCCAGTTTTGATCCTTATTTCTACGATGCCGATTTGAATAGAAGAACCAAAGAATATAGTTTTAACGAAAACGGAAAATTAGCCCGATTTACACGAGGTAACGTAGCTATTAATGCCAACTTTAGTTCAAATGCGTTACAAAGCATGCGTCAAAAAAAACCGGATCTGACCAATGGTGCTGAGCGTGGCGCTACAACCAATACCCTGCAAACACAAGAACAATTACCCTGGAATTTGAATATCTATTACAACCTCACTTACACGAAAATTGGAAATAAATTAACCGATAATCAAACCATGAATTTTAGCGGTGATGTTGCCGTCACTAAATATTGGAAAGTAGGATTAACCAGTGGTTATGATTTCACCAATAAAAATTTGAGTTATACCAGTTTAAATATTTACAGAGATCTGAAATGTTGGGAAGCCCGTATTGACTGGGTTCCGTTTGGATTTAGAAAAAGCTACAGCTTAACGATTAATTTAAAAACAAGTATGTTGAGCGATGTGAAGATACCACGACAAAGACAGTGGTATGATAATTTTTAAAATTTACTTATTCTGCAATTCGCTTAATTGTTTTTTCAAAGTCAAATATAACTCCGTAGCTTTTTGAGTTCCGATACGATACGTAAAACCTGAATTATCTTTTAACTCCACAAACTCATTGCCGCTTGTAAAAAAACGGATCACTCCTCTGCTATGCAGGTTATACACCGCACGACGAAAAATATGTTTTTTATACCGGCTTTTTCTGATATGAGTAATGGTATTAAAATTGATCTTTACTTTTCTGGCTGTCCAAAATCCATCAATGATCATGTGGTCGGCATACACTCTAATGTGTGTATGTAATACGTAAGTTAAAATTGCTGACAAGATTAAGATCAGTAAACCTAATAAGAAAAATATTTTTCCGGAGTTAGGAATATCTATTGCCGGATAATAACCAATTTCAAAAACAGCTACCTGAACGGGTTTGGGGTTTTCGCTCCAGTAATAACCTACGAAACAAAATAAGGCAATGATCGTTCTCCAAATAATACTAAGACGATTATGCCCCATGTATTGTTTTTCTTCAAATATTTTTTTTTCTGTTTCCAAACGGATTAACCAAAGTTAAGGAAATTAACATTAGCGAGAACTATCATTTCTTCTGCAGGATCACAAATAATTCTCTGCCTTCTCTTGGTTTAATTGAATTATAGCAAGGCTCTAACGTTTTGATCTTAAATACAGGTTCAAAAAGTTTCGAGTATTCATCTTTATTGCCACCAAAAGGCGGTTTATCTGAATTTAAAGGATCGTTAAACAAAAGCCCTGCTAATTTGCCATTAGGTTTCAGTAAAGCATGCATCTGTTTAACATAATCTGGTCGTAAAGACGGGTCGATAGCACAAAAAAATGTTTGTTCAATGATCAGATCATACTGCCCTTTATGTTTAAAAAAATCTTGCTGTATCAACTGAGATGCCGGAAAATCGGGCACTCTTTGTTTTAAATTCCGCAAAGGTTCTGGCGCAAAATCAAGCACATAGCAATTACGGAACCCTTGATTGAACAAAAATTCTGCCTCATATGAGTTGCCGGCGCCGGGTATCAAAATCTTTAATTCCTTATTATCTAATTGTTCAAAGTAAGATTTTAAGGGTAGTGAAACACTTCCAATGTCCCACCCAAAATCATTGACTTGGTATCTTTTATTCCAGTATTGAGCGCTTAAATCAGGCATGTAATTTTTAATAATAACCGATGCTAAATTAAATATTAATTACTAAATTCAGTCCATATTAATACTGTGCTAAAAAACCCAATCATAGCTTTTTTTAAACTTATTCGGATAGAAAATCTGTTGATCATTGCGATCACTCAAATTTGTATCAAATATTTTGTATTTGCACCCGTTAATGAATATTCAAAATTCACACCATTTCTTTTTTCTGTTTTAGTATTAAGTACCGTATTAATTGCAGCCGGAGGTTATATCATCAATGATTATTTTGATGTAAAAACAGATAAGATCAATCATCCGGAAACGGTTGTTGTAGATGTTACAATAAAAAGACGCTGGGCCATGGCACTGCATATTCTACTTAATGCTATTGGCTTATTACTTGGTTTTTATTTAGCATTAAAATGTCATAATTTAAAATTGGTTTTATTTCAAATCATGAGTATTACTTTATTATGGTTTTATTCTACCAATTTCAAAAAACAATTATTGGTTGGAAATATTGTAGTATCGGTTCTTACAGCCAGTATTCCTATCTTACCCATGATCTATGATTATTATTTTGTTGGAGAAGACATGCTGGACTCTATGCGGTTTTTGTTAGGTTCATTTTTCAATACTTTGATTTTTATTGGTGTAACCTATTCAGCTTTTGCTTTTTTAACGTCGTTTGCCCGCGAGGTAATTAAAGATATGGAAGATTATAAAGGAGATAAACAAACCGGATGTAAAACCATGCCAATTGTTTGGGGTATATTAACCAGTAAGGTTGTTACCTTTTTTATCATCGTTATCACCATTGGATTACTATTGATCGCCGGTTTAAAATTTTATCAGGAAAAACACCTTATTGCAGTGTATTATATTTTAGGATTAGTTGTATTACCACTGATTTTACTGTTGGTTCAAACTATCAAAGCCAAAACGTCCCGCGATTTTAAAATGGCCAGCTTATTGCTTAAATTTACCATGCTATTTGGCATTGCCTTTACTTTAATTATTAAAAACTTGTATGAATAATATTGAACAAATTATAAAAGAATTTCCATACCAAATTATTTTGGGTTCTAATTCTCCGCGCAGACAAGAATTATTAAAAAGTTTAGGATTTAATTTTTTAAATAAACCGATCAATGTAGAGGAAAGCTACCCGATCGATCTTTTAGCAGAAGAAATTCCTTTATTTTTAGCCGAAAAAAAAGCGGATGCTTATGAAGAAGAATTAAAAGATGAAGAAATATTAATTACTGCAGATACTATTGTTTGGTGCGATGGGAAAGCGTTTAATAAACCTGCTAATTTTGTGGAAGGCAAAAAAATGTTGGAAACACTAAGCGGTAAAATGCACGAAGTTTATACCGGCGTTTGTTTAAAAAGCGGGAATAAACAAACAACCTTTTATGATGTGAGTAAAGTGTATTTTAAAAAATTAAAAACTGAAGAAATAGAATATTACTTAACAAATTATAGCCCATACGACAAAGCAGGTGGTTATGGTGTGCAGGACTGGATCGGTTATATTGGAATAGATAAAATTGAAGGGAGCTTTTATAATGTAATGGGGCTTCCTGTGAAAGAGTTATACGAAGAACTAATCAAATTTTAATTTAAAAAATCAATAAAATGAAATCATTATTTTTCTCTTTGATCTTATTTTTCTCTTCATTTTCTTATGCGCAAAAAGGAGATGAATATTATCTATTAAACACCGAGATCAACGAATTTGACGTTTTAGGATCTGACGACTATGAAATACATTTGAGTGAAGAAGATAACATCAACGAAAAATTACAAGTTAAGGTAGGTGCGGATCTAACGGCAGAACCTTTAGAAAACGAAAATTTTAATGCGAAAAATACGTTAGATGCTAATATGAAAACATGTTGGCTAACACCAAGCAATGGAAAGAGTGCGCAAATAGAATACGTGATCGATCTTCAGGAATCTAAATTAAGTTCTGCTACTTTATTTCAAATGGCTGTATTTAATGGATGGAGAAAAGATTACCAAACCTGGAATGATTATTCTCGTGCTAAAAGGATCTTTATTAGCATTAATGATTCACCTTATGCTGAAGTAACATTAGAAGACACATACAAACTACAATACATTGATCTTGATAGAAAAAAAATAGACAACACTCGTCGGTGTCGAATCAGAATTAAAATTCTGGAAACTTATCCCGGAAAAAAATATGAGAAAATGGCATTAAGTGATGTGCAGTTCATCGGGAAAGCAAAATAAAATTACTCACTATCGTATTTTTTCCAAATACTTTTCTTTTTCAAATTCATGTATAAGTAATCGTCCACAGCACCGGCGGAATTACCAATATTATTAATGGCATAGATCAGATCTTTTTCCTGACAATCTAAGATCCTGCTCCATTTTTTAAGAGAAGCATCTCCATTAATTACAATTTTCATATTTCTTAGTCCGCCCGGTTCCATAGTGCAAATCCCAAACTCTTTAAAAACAATAGTACTATTTAATTTAGTTTGATATAGTTCTTTTCACGAAAAATTAATACATAACAATCCCTTGTTCTTTAGGTACCTCATTAGCATTAACAGTAGCTAAAAACGTCAATGTTATACCGGTAATAATAAGAGCAAAAACTATTATTGAAATTATTCTTTGCTGTATATCTACCTTGCTTACTTCAAATGAAGGCAAAACATTTGTATCATTCATACTGCTTCTATTTATTGATGATAATGTGTTTTTCTTTCTTACTATTTTCTCTTTAATACTATTTAAATTGATGTTTTTGGGAGTATGGTCCCAGTCTAAATATTTATGATTTTGAAATATAGTATCTACACTCATACGTCCGGACTCGATCTTATCAAATTTTCGAATATTGATGCGATCAATTTTTTTATGTGAATCAATGGTTGTCATAGTATTGTATAATATAAAACGCTTAACTCTTTTCAAAACTTGTCTAAGCCTCATCAAAGTTCGTATATATAAAAACAAAAAACATCAGTATAAATACCCAATTAATACACTAAGTAAAAACACCTAAATCACTAAGTATTTTTACTTAATATAAAAACACGCAAAAAGGCTTATGTGCTCATTTTCAGTCAAATAATCAATGTTTTTTTACTACCATAGAAATATAATTGATGTGTTTTACTATATTTAAGCGAAAACTAATTACTAACCTTAAAAAATAATTCTTATGAGTTTTACAGGACAAGAAAATCACGACATTACATTAGACGAAGCAAAAGAGTGGACCAAAAACTATAGAGTACAAGTTCCTTCAAACGCTACTAAAGCCCATTTTTTTGGCAAAGATGCTATTCAGGCAATATTAAATCAGGATGATTGTGTGGGAATACGTATTTATTATGCGCTAGATACAGAAGACAGACAACAATTAATAGTTGTGGGTGCAGATGCCAATGAAAATGACCTGCATGAAGGATTATTGGCTGAAAGAAGCTTTCCATGTCCTCCGTCATGTGGTGGAGGTGGTAGCCCACTTTTAATAGGATAATTTTCGTAAATTAAGGGCGACAATAGTTGCCCTTTTTTATGAACGATGATTTTTCTTTTTATACCTTTTTAGCTGCAATTTCAGGTCTTAGTGGAATCATTCCAATAATATTTGCCCTTATAACTATTAAATATCAAAAGAATTATATTTTGCCAATTTTTATTCTGGTTTTTATTTCATTTTTAGTAGAAATCATCAATTGGACGTTCACTCAATTTAGTCAAAACAATCTGTACATATTTCACTTATATACAATAATTGAATTTGTACTGCTGGGTCTTTTTTACACATATTATTTTAAACAATATTTTAAACCCACTATTTTTATCATAATAATGCCTCTATTTTTAATTATAGCCATTACAGAATATTGCATAAAAGGAACCGGTAATATGAATAACATTTCTACATCAACAGAATCTATTATATTGGTGAGTTATGCTCTTTTTTTATATTATTTTGTCATGACAAAATCATTGATTGAAAATTTATTATCCCATTCTATATTTTGGTTTAACTCGGCTATATTGGTTTATTTTTCGGGAAACTTATTATTATTTGTATTTAGCAGTTACCTCGCAGAAACCAAAAACGAAAACTATTTTATGTTATGGGCAACCATTCATTCATTTTTTAATATTACGTTTAATCTTCTTTTAAGTTTAGGATTTTGGAAAACCAGGGTAAAATAGATATTGTTACATTAATTGTTATTGCAACAATGGGGATATTGATTTTAATATCTTTCATTGTATTATTTGTGTTGATTCATCAAAAAAAGATGCTTGCCAATAAAAGTGCTATGATTGACAGTGAAAACAAGCACCAGAAAAAATTACTAGATGTATCGCTTGAAATTGCCGAACAAGAACGAATTAAAGTGGCCGCAAATATCCATGATGATGTGGGGATGATGATGAATGTGTTAAAGTTAAATTTAAGCAGAGCACATCGTAATTTGAGTGATACAACCTTAGTAAATGAAATTTTAAATACCAGCTATGGGATTATTGATAATTCCATTGAAACGATCAGAGCAATTTCAAACGAATTAATGCCGCCAACATTAATTAAATTAGGTTTTGTAAAAGGAGTAAAAGAATTATGCCGTCAGGTAAATTTATCAGAAGTAGTGACTATTAATTTCAAATCTGAATTAGAAGGTTTTTCTATTGATAAAAAAGTGGAGTTTCAATTATACCGCCTAATTAAAGAAATTGTCAATAATACCATAAAACATACAAAGGCTTCTCAAATAGATCTTGAAATTACAGCATCACAAAAACTTTTAACCATAACTATTTCCCATAATGGTGAAGGAATTACTACTAAAGAAATTAAACTATTAGCTGAAAAATCAACAGGTTTAGGGTTAAAAAGTATTTTTTCGAGAGCTCAACTTATTAATACTGAAATTCAATATCTTGTACCTGAGAATCAAAATGCAAAAGTTACGATAGAAACACCGATTTTATGAAATCAAAAAAAACCATAGCCGTTGTTGATGACCACTCTTTATTTAGAGAAGGTTTAGTAAGTCTGTTAAAAGAATATGATGAATTTGAAGTCGTATTACAGGCATCAAACGGAAAAGAGCTAATGGATGGCTTAAAAAAAGAAAAACCTCAGGTTATATTGTTAGATATAGAAATGCCAATTATGGATGGCATTGAAGCAACTGTTCAAATAAAAAAGAAATACCCAAATATTAAAGTGATCATTCTTACAATGCATAATGAAGAAGGATTAGTTTTTGATTTAATGGGCAGAGGTGCAAATGGTTTTTTACCAAAAGATAAAAGTGTGGAATTTGTAATTGATGCTATTTATGCTGTTTTAGAAAAAGGATATTATTATAACGATGCTGTTGCAAAAGCAGTGATCGAAGGCGTAAGAAACAATACTACTATTAAAAAATCATTTTACCAATCGCCTTTATCAGGCAGAGAAATAGAAATAATAAAACTAATATGCAAGCAACACACCTCCAAAGAGATAGGCGAAATATTAAATTTAAGTAACAGAACCATTGAAGCACATAAATACAATATCCTGACTAAAACAAAATCAACTAACACTGCCGGGGTTGTTTTATACGCCATTGAACACCACTTACTCGATTGATCTTATTAGTATAATTATTCGTTGGTATATTTTTTCCAAATGCTTTTCTTTTTCAAATTCATATACAAATAATCATCGACCGCACCTGCCGAATTTCCTATTAAGTTAATGGCATCCAGTAAATCTTTTTCTTTACAATCTAATCTTTCACACCATTTCTTCAAAGAAGTTTTTCCCTCAATTTCAATTTTCATATTTCTCAGATCGCCCTCTTCCATAGCACAAATTTCAGACTTTTTAAAGAAAAAAACACATGGATCAATCTGTTTTTTAATGAGATTTAATCTGTTTTTTACTTAAATTATATATAGCTTTTGTAAGAGTCATAACAATGCTATTAGAAACAAAAAAAATCCGTACAAGTACGGATTTTTCAAAAAGGTGTAATTCAACTTATTTCCAAAATTCATCGCCCCAATCTTCATAAACACTACTCTCAGAATGAATTTCCATGATCATTTCCAATTCGTGTGGAGATGCTACCTTCTGAATTTCATTAAACAAAATTCGTTCTTCAAAGCGAATATGATTTTCCAGTTCTTCTTCCAGTAAGCTCAGCGATTTCCTGATATCTGTTGTATTTTCAAACAGTCTTTTTAATCTTCTATGATCAGTTAAGGCTTTTTTCACTAATTCATTGTCATTACCCAACAGTGGAAAAATAAATTCTTCCTCGATATTAAAATGAGCATATAAACTGTTTTTAAAAAAACAATCCGTATAATTTTTTATTCGCTCAATTTCAATAGATTTTTTCAGTCCGGTACGGATCTTCCAACAAAGCAATAAACCGTGGTGATGTTCACGACTCAATGGTTGTAAGGATTTTGTTCGTTTTATTGGTCCTTGTTTCATGATTTTTCATTGTTTTTAACAGAACCTATTATTAGAGTACAATGACTGTTAGTGTGATTACTGATTGCATGTGCTACATGCGAAGGAAAAATAAAAACATCACCAAATACTCCCTTATAGAGTTTATGATCTATCATCATTTCAGGATTACCTTCTAACACAACGGCATATTCGGTTTTATCAACATGCTTATGTACAGGGTACGTAGATTCCGGTTCCACTCTTATAAATTTCAAACTACCATTTTCAAGATCAAAAAGCTCTTTAGACAAAAACCCTTCTATTTGTCCACTTTTCCACTCAACTAATTTATATTTTATATTGTGTTCCACTTTGAGTCTATTAGTAATTTAAATATTTATTAAAATAAAAATGATGTTTAGTATAAGACTTAAATAGAAAATAGTTAAACACAATTTAGCGGAACCTAATGCTATAAATACAGCATTACTTGCCATAGTAATTGCGGCACACGAAGCTAATTGAATAATATTTGCATTATTTTCGAGAATAAAACCGCAAGCAATAGAGCCTAAACAACTTTGAATAGTGATACACATAGCCATCCAGCCAAAACGAGACTTTTCGAATTTAATTGCTTGCTCATTAAACCAAGTGTCTACACCTCTTTTTGATGTGTTGGGCTGAAATTTTTTTACTACTGTTTGTGATTGTTTTGATGTATTCATGTTTTTATTTTTAAATTAATATTTAAATATATTAAGACCTTTATATCCTTTATTATTGTAATTTTTTTTAGCGGTGCAAAAACGTTAACCCTTTTGTTAAACCCAATGACAATTCAAGTACAGTGGTAGTTTCTAACATTCTTTTTAATTCATTGCGAACAACCTTAAATTTATCATGAACGGGACAAGGTTGCTTTTCAGAACATTCCTTAAAACCTAATCCGCAGCCTTTGTAAATAGCGTCTCCATCAATTGCCATTACAATTTGACTCAATTTTATTTTGGTCATTTCCTTTTTATCAATCTCAAAACCTCCATGTGGACCTTTAACGGAATCAATAATGTTATTTCTAGACAATTGTTGTAATATTTTTGCAGTATACGCTTCCGGAGAATCGATTTCTTTTGAAATATCTTTAAGCCCTACCCGATTATCCTGGTTAGATTGCACCGCAATATAAATTGTAGCTCTTATGGCATATTCACAAGCTTTTGAAAACATAGAAATGATATTTCAATACAAATCTAACAAATAACTATTAAAAGACCAAATTATCCTTTATTATTTGACTCTAATAGAATTAAATCAATTTAAATATTCATTTTGAGGTTTCTTTGGTACTGATGATTTAGACGTGAAAATTATAACTTGAATGATAAGCCCTATAATAATTATAAGGGCCCAATCAAATTGATTTAATAACGTGGAAAAAGAAACTATTTTTCGGGAAGCCTCATTCAGTTTTTTTCCGGTAGATATTTGTATTTCAGTTAACTTATCTAATTGTACCAAAGACGTGTTAAGTGATTTTTCATGTAATTTAAGTAAGTGAATTTTTAACTCTTTGTTAGTTGATATGAGGTATTTTTGTTCGAAACACACCATCAATAAAATGTTTTTTTTAAATTCCTGAAATTGAATATTTTCGTTTTTCGTCAACTTCGTTTTTTCATAATTAGTTAAAAGCAACGAAATACCTAATTCATCATTTTTGAAAGCTTCATTAATTCCCTCTACATTTTGATTGACGAGTTTCATTTTTCTATCATACAATATCTTGGCAAATTTGTAAATATAATCTTGCGCAATCAATCTATCCGAATACATTTCAGAAAACAATTTACCCATTTGATTAATTTTTTCATTGTATGTATTAGAACTCAATACAACAAGAAAAAATACGGCAATTAACAGAATTGTGATCCTACCTTTATGTCGGATATTGTACAATATATTCATAACCAAAATTATTAATTAAGCACTTTAAGGATTTTAAGATATTTAGTACCAGACTGCATTTTCCAGATGAATTGATCCCTTTCTTTAAATCCAATTAATGCAATACTTATTGGAGCAAGAATAGAAATTTTTCGTTGTCCAAGATCTGCTTCTTCAGGAAGCACAATTTGCATACGAATTGGTTTATTGACTGATTCATCCATAAATTCAACCGTAGAATTTAAACTAACTACATTTTTTTGTAAAACCTCGTCTTTGACGATTTCTGCTTTAGCTAATTCCTCTCCTAATTGTCTTACTTCCGGAGTTTTGTGTTTTGTAATTAAATTGTAAAGTATTTTAAATACTGATTCAGAAATGATTGGTTTCATAGCATTTTGTATTGAATAATTATTTTTTAAAATTATATAACCTCACTAAATAAAATGATGATTTAATAATTATGTACTTTAAGTATCGTTAAATTCTTAAGGCCGGAAGGCATTTTCCAAGTAAATCTGTCTGTTTCTCTAAATCCCAATAGCGCAATACTAATAGGAGATAATATTGATATTTTTCTTTGCTTAAGATCTGCTTCTTCTGGAAGCACAATTTGCAAACGCATTGGTTTTTTTAAAGAAGAACTAATAAACTCTACAATTGAATACAAACTAACAATTTTTGAATCTAGAAAATTATCCTTTACTATTTTGGCTTTAGATAATTCTTCTCCTAATGGTTTTATCTCTAACGTTTTTTTTCTTTTGATCAGATTACTAAGAATTTTGTAAACTGTTTCTGAAATGATTGGTTTCATGATCTTCATATTAAAATTGATTTTATATATTTTTAAATTAAAAGGGATAAACATGATCAGCATTAAGGCTATTGATTATACACTTAACTTTTTTAAACTGTTCAACTTTATATTCGTGCTTTTTTACAGACTCATCAAATTTTTTAATGAGTCTCTTTATTTGTGACTTATTCATCGTGTTTCATTTGGATTACTAGTGCCGATTTATTTACGACATAAATAGTTACGCTATGTACTCATCATAATGCTTCGCATTAATGATAAAAAAGTGAATACCGTAATTTTTTGCTAAAAGAGAGTTACTCTTTCCCCGCTGAATCAGTGTTGCGGGGCCTAGTTAATAAAGGCTTTATTATTTGAAGAAAAAACAAGTTTACTTCTTCCTATAGATGGAAAATAAGTTAATAATTTCAATATGATATTAATATTACTCATTTTTTACAATACGATAAAAGTACAAAATTATTTTACTGAAATTTATTTTTAACCTTTAATAACTAAAAAAGATCGATCTTTATAGAATACTGTTGTATTCGTCGTTTCAAAAGTTTTTTATTTAATTGATATTTTAACTGTAAATAGCATTAAACAAAGCTTAAAAAAAGCTAAAATGTAAATCTTTTTCATTCTTTAAGTGGTGAATTAGCGGGAAATAATGAAATTTGAAAACAAAAAATCACATTTACTTAAACTATGCTTATAGAAGCCTTAATACCATTATTATCACTAATTGCTTTAGAAGTAATTTTAGGAATAGATAATATCATTTTTATTTCAATACTTGCCGATAAATTGCCCGCTGATCAAAGAGACAAACTTAGATATTGGGGAATAGGCCTGGCAATGCTTATTAGATTATGCTTATTAGGATTTATTTCATGGATCTTAAAACTTGATGCAACGCTATTTAGTGCATTTGATATAGATTTCACAGGAAAAGGATTGATCCTTATTTTAGGTGGCATATTTCTTTTATATAAAAGCACAAAAGAAATATTTCATAATACTGAAGAAAAAAACAGTAATGAAATAGGTTCTATTAAAAAAGGAAGCTTTAAAAAATTACTATCCGAAATAATTATACTTGATCTGGTATTTTCTATTGATTCAATTATTACGGCTGTAGGGATGGTTCAAGAACTTTGGATAATGTATGTGGCGGTAATCACTGCTGTTCTTATTATGCTAATTGCATCAAAACCGATTAGTCATTTTATACAAAAACATCCTTCCTTTAAAATATTAGCGCTTTGTTTTCTAATGATGATCGGAATTTCTTTAATAGCGGAAGGGCTACATTTTGCCATCCCTAAAGGCTATATCTATTTTTCTATGGCTTTTGCCTTTTTAGTAGATATTATACAAATGAAGAAATTAAAAAACCATTAATACATTCAACTTCTTTCTATTCAAAGTATGTGTTAAATGTTTTAAAAGAAGATATTAATTCATCAAAGATGTGTGATGCCTCATCACTATTTTTGGATTGATTTAATTCGTCTACTTTAGCAATATAAGGCAATAACCATTTATGTAGTTCATCATGAGCCTTACCTTCCATTGTACAATTTGAAGTTAAAAGATCAATATTTTTCTTTAAGCTACCTCCAAGTCGAGTAAAATCATTTAATTCTGAATGTCGAGTTTCGGAAAAGTGATCAACATCTGTTTCCATATAACGGATATACTGCAACATTTCAGGAACTACTTTCCATTTAGCGCCGTTGTTTAATTCAATAGCATCACTTTCAGAGTGCTGATGTTCATTACTCTTTGACTCAGACTGTGTTTCAACCTGAGTAGTGGCGTTGTCGCTTTTAGTTTCGGAAATATTACAACTATAGTTTACTCCTAAAATAACTATGGTTAAAATTGCAATTGATTTTTTCATTTGTATTAATTTAATTATAAAGACTCATAAAACTTTTATTCAAGAGGTGGGGTTAGTGAAACAATACTTTCATAATTGAACTCAAATGTATAAACGTTTATATTGTAACATCATTGATTTAACAAATATTAAATATGATTTAAATCAGACTGTAATAGCATAAAATGAAACAAAGCACTTGGTACGCTTCGTTATTTGTATTATCCATCAAGCCCTTGAAAACGAAAAAGCTCAGGTCATTCCGAAAAACAAAAGCCCCGCTTTTAGCGGGGCTTTATTTCATTCGTCTGCGGAGAGGGTGGGATTCGAACCCACGATACAGTTACCCGTATACAAACTTTCCAGGCTTGCTCGTTCGACCACTCTGACACCTCTCCTGATTTGTGGGCGTAAATGTAAGCTACCTAAACGGATAATACAAGCTAATATCAGAATTAAAAATCCTGATAGATCAAATATTTTTTACGGATTTCCTTAAAAATATTAATATCTGCCTGCCAGGATTCCACAATTTTATTTGTTTCTAGTTTAGAAATGATCTGTTCTTTCAATAGTTCATTTCCAACATGATAATTGAAGTTTTTATCAAAAAATACAGCTTGTTTATCAGGCGTTTGATAGTAAAACAAAGACACCCAACTAATATCGATCGCTCTTTTTTGAAGTGTAGTATGAAACAATGGCCTTAAGTCAACGCCATAGCATAAGGTATCCTGATATTTTGGTTTTTTAGAAATAGTTGTTGATACCGGAGTAAAATTAAATCTGAATGTAGCAGATGTGGGACTACCTAAAACCTGAAATGGGAAATCAGTGCCTCTTCCTAAACTCATGATCGTTCCTTCAAACAAACCTAAACTTGGGTATAATAATACAGCTGTATCATTTGGTAAATTTGGTGATGGCTTTACCGGTAAACCTGAAACAAACTTTGTTCGATCATAATTTTTTAGTGAAATAACTGTCAATTTACATTTTACTTTATTTTTAAGCCAACCTTCTCCGTTTAACATTTGAGCATACTCGCCACATGTCATCCCATATACAATTGGCACATTATGCATTCCCAAAAAAGATTTGTATTTATCTGTCATTACCGGTCCATCAATATAAAAACCATTAGGGTTTGGTCTGTCCAGAATGATCAATTCTTTTTTATTCTCAGCACATGCTTCCATGACATAAGCCATAGTAGAAATATAAGTGTAAAAACGCACGCCAACATCCTGTATATCATAAACAACAACATCAACTCCTTTTAGATCTTCTTTAGTCGGTTTTTTATGCGAACCGTATAAAGAAACAACCGTAATATTGGTTTTTGTGTCTTTTCCGCTTTTTACTTTTTCTCCTGCATCAGCGGTACCTCTAAAACCATGTTCAGGGCCAAAAATTTTTACGATTTTTACTTTATGCTTCAATAAAGTATCCACTAAATGTTTATTGCCAATAACCCCCGAAGCATTGGTAACAATGGCAACTTTTTTGTTTTTAAATTTAGGGAGATACAGATCCGTTTGTTGAGCACCCGTTGTAATAGATGTGTAAGGTTGGATGCCAACTTGAGAAAATGAATAATAATGACTGAAAAAAATTAGACTGAAAAACAAATAAAATCTCATAGAATAGTTTAGATTTACATTGTAAATATAATCATTTGAATTTCTCTAACTACATAGCTCAACGGATATTAAAGCAAAATAACGTTAATGGCAGTATGTCTAGTCCTATTGTGAAAATAGGAATTACAGGAATTGCCTTAGGTGTGGCGGTGATGATCATAACCATGGCTGTTGTAACAGGCTTCCAACAACAGATCATTCATAAACTCACTACATTTACAGCTCATTTACAAATTAATGATTACGACGAAAATCAATCCTTAGAACCCAACCCTATTTCATTAAAGGATTCTGTTTTAAAAATTATTTCTTCTGCACCAAACGTAAAGCATCTACAGGCTTTTGCCACTAAAAATGGTATCCTGAAAACAAAGACGGAAAACGAAGGCATTGTTTTAAAAGGTGTTTCTTCTGACTATGATTGGGGTTACATCTCACCATACTTTTCAGAAGGTGGTCCTTTGCGTATTTCAAATGATTCGGTAAGTAAAAACATTGCGGTTTCTCAAACCCTGGCTAATAAGCTCAGCTTGAAGTTGAACCAAAAATTATTGGTGTACTTTATGACCAGAAAAAAACTGTCAGACACAACGATGAGTGGTCAAAACTACATTGATTACGAACCACGGGTTAAAGATTTTTATGTGAAGGGTATTTTTAATACCGGATTTTCAGACTTTGATAAAAACCTGGTTTTTGTTGATCTCAAACAAATTCAAAAATTAAATTACTGGGACTCTAATCAGGTAGCAGGTTATGAAGTGTATTTAAAAGATTTTGATCAATTAGAAACTTCTGTTGAAACATTAAATGATGTGGTTGGTTATGATTATACGGTATCATCAGTTAAAGAATTGCAAAGCTCTATTTTTAGTTGGTTGGAAATGATCGATGTAAATGCCGTTATTATCATTACACTCATGATCATTGTGGCAGCCATTAACATGATCTCGGCTCTATTGATCTTGATTATTGAACGCACTAATTTAATTGGTATTTTAAAAGCTTTAGGATCAACTAATACAAATGTAAGAGCTATATTTTTTTATGTCTCGGTTCAATTATTATTAAAAGGTTTACTGATTGGAAATATTATTGGAATAGGTTTTTGTTACCTCCAATTAAAATTTGGTTTTGCAACCCTCAATCCAACAACTTATTATCTGGAATTTGTGCCTATCAATTTATCCATTACACATATTGTATTGATAAATATTGGAACAATTATTACGTGTTTAATAATGATGTTATTACCAACCCTGATCATTAATAAGATCACTCCAATTAAAGCGATCAGGTTTAGTTAAGAAGAAATTTTTGTCACTTCAAGCGAAGCCGAGAAGCGGTCTAGCAAACGTCCATCATGTTCTCGCTACCTCACAATCCCGCTAAAAAATCCATTGGATTTTTACAGTACTCAAACTAACATCATTTATCCAACCACAATTTAAATTCGTTTACTCTTTCCCGGCTAATGATAGCATAATCATCTTCTAGTAAAATAGAATTGATCTTCAATCGGCTATTAAAATAAGAACTCACTTTTTGAACGGCATTAATACTGATAATTACCTTTCTATTTATTCTCATAAATACATCCGGGGCAATAAGTGATTCTATTTGATCCAACGTATAATCAACCGGATAACGTTTAGCTGCATGAGTAACCAAAAGCGTAACGCCATCTTCTGAAACAAAATGAGCGATCTCCTCTATCTTAATAGAAACAATACCATCACCCATTTTAACCATAAAACGGTTTTTATATTGCTTGTTCAAATTTTGATACACATTAGAAATATTTTCTAACAGTATTGCATTTTGATTGATGGTTATTTGTTTGAATTTATCTACAGCTTTTTTCAGTTCATCACTTCCAACAGGTTTTAATAAATAATCTACACTATTCAACTTAAATGCTTTAATAGCATACGTATCATAGGCTGTTGTAAATATAACAGGAGTATTAATACTGATCTTTGAAAAAATATCAAAACTTAAGCCATCAGCTAAATGTACATCCACAAATAACAGGTCGGCCTTCATCCCATTTTTAAAAGCTTCCACACTTTTTTTCACAGAATCAAAAGTGGCAATAACATGTATAGTAGGATCTATCTTTTCTAATAAATTACAAAGATGTTCAGCCGATAACTTTTCGTCTTCTATGATTATTGCATTCATGAAGTTTGTAATAAAGGGATTCTTACACAAAATTGTTTATCACTTTCTACGATCTCAACTTGTCTATCGGTAAAATATTTATACCGTTCTTTAATATTTTTAAGTCCTGTTTTTGAACTCTCTTCGGTATTGATACGTAATTGAAGTGTATTGCATACCTCGAGCATATCATTATCGCTCTTGATATTGACCGTTAAAGATTTTTCAGAAGAAATTTCATTATGTTTGATAACATTTTCGATCAATATTTGAAGTGCCATAGGTGGCAGATATTTATTCAAGCAATTTTCCTCAATAACTATATCAAATTTAATATTTGTATCAAACCGTATTTGAAGTAAGTAAGTGTATGAACGAATAAAGTTCAATTCGTCTTCCAAAGTAACCAACTCACTATCTTTATTGTCCAGTAAATAACGATACACTTTAGATAATTGATTGATGAAATCTACAGCTTTGTCCTGATCCTTATATACTAAAGAAGACAGAACGCTCATATTATTAAATAAAAAATGAGGATTGATCTGATTTTTTAAATTTTGTAATTGAGCCTGTAAACTTTCTGTTTTATATTTTTCTATTTCAACCAATGATGTTTTCCAATGCCCAAAGAATTGGGTTCCGATTTCTATGGATAGTATAACGAATGTGATCAAACAACCAATCACAATACAAGAAATCATCAGCAAGTCTTTTTGATTATCAGGCAATATACAGATGTATTTACTTGCAAACAGCATCGGAAGATAAATACCTAATACACTAAAAACAATACTTACAGGCAAATGGATGCAAATTCGCTTTCCGGGTTTTGTTAGCCATGGGAAATTCATATTCATCCAACTATCAATGCGAAGATTTCCTTCCCAAATAAGAATAGTAATAAAAACAGAAGTCAATACATCATAAAACCTATTAAAGTGGTTTGCATCAACTTTGATAATAACATGAAGTAAAAATGAGACAATAATTCCCACTATAATCATGTAAATAAATCTGCTTTTCTTTTTGCGCATGCTATAAATTTAATAAAAATGCGTTGTTTAATTTAGTTTTTAGCCATTTCCTCAATTTTAGTCAACCATTGCTCTCTGAATTTCTGAGATGATTTTCTGACAGGACCAATAGCGGTAACCTTTACAGGGCTTATCCCACAAAACTGTAATGTTCTTTTTTTTACCTGATTAACTGATGGTGAAAGAAATAAAATTCGATACAACCAAATGGGTGTATCGGTTGTGTAGATAATGTGTCCTGTTTTACCAATCAATAATTTATCCCACAACGGGCTATTTTCTTTATACTTAAATGCAAAGCCCGGCAATAATACTCTATCAAAAAAACCTTTTAATAAAGCAGGAACAGAGCCCCACCAAACAGGATGAATAACAACAATGTGATTAGCCCATTTTATTTTATGCTGTGCAATCACAACATCCGGTTCTAACTCTGTATCTCTACTATAGCCTTTACCAAGACTTAAATTGAAATCCAGATCGCGTACATGTAACAGTTCTACTTCATTCCCACTTGCAGAACTCCCTTGTTGATATGATTTTGCTATGGCATTACAAAAACTTTCTCTATTAGGATGCCCGTTGATAATTAATATTTTTTTCATTGTTGTTAATTTTAGAACTGAACTTTATATACAAAATTTGGAAAGAATCCTATTTGATAAGCTGTATTGATATTGTTAGTAATTGGATTATAACGTTGGGCAAACACATTCTTATTATTGGTCACATTTTGTACATCAAAAAATAGAGATTGAGACATTTTTCTTTTTTTACTATTGATTGTAATACCTGTTTTAACATCCAATCTGAAAAAATCAGGATTACGTTCAGAAAACGCATATTCATCGCCTTTCAATACTTCTTGTTTAGCGATCTGAGAGGCTTGCAGATCGACCGGAGTATAGTATCTGCCACCTGCCTGAGTCATTTTCACATCAACAGTAAATGTGTTACGTTTGGCTTTTCCTAATTTAAACTCTTTACCTACTAATACATTGTAAACGTATTGTCCGTTAAATGCTGTATTGTGAACCACTTTATCACTGCCTTTGTAAGTCGACTGATATATTGTTCCTGTAAGCAAGCCATAATATCCTTTACTGAAAAATTTTTCAATAGTTAATTCAGCTCCGTAATTTTCTCCGCTTCCGGTATTTACTAAATAACCTTGTTCATTAGGATTAAAACTTGCTCCGGTGTTCAACATCGAAAAGCTGCTTGGAGTTTTGGTTACAGGTACATTAGATAAAATCTGGTAATACACTTCTGTTTTCACTCTCCAATCTCTAAATGGTAACACATCATAACCTAATACAAAATGCTGGCTTCGTGTAAAATCCAGATCTTTATTGGATTGCACATAACTTCCATCTGCATTAACCGAACGATAAAAATAGATATCAGTAGGTTGCATTTGACTATGCATACCATAACCTAAACTAAATGTATTCTTTTGATTTAACTGATATTTTAATCCTACCCGTGGTTCAGTAGAAAATGAACCATTCAATGTCAAATACTGCGAATGCACTCCAAGATTCAACGTTAGTTTATCATTAAAACTGTATTTAGCATGTGCATAACCCTGAACCAGTGATGTGTAATCATTGTAATCCCAGATCTGCTGCCAGTAATTAGTAAACTCACGATTGCGATAAAACAAATTCAAATTAATTAGCTCTTCAATAGCACCTACTTTTATAAATAATTTAGAACTGATCTTGGAATTAAAAGAAGTGTTGATCGAATAATGAATTTGAGACACTTTGTTTTCTAAAATACGTGTGGTTGATTGATCATATTTTCCAATTGTGTCCTGATTATAATTAGATGCATTATATGTTCCGCCAATGATCGTATTAAAATAAGACTTCTCGCCTACTCTTATAAAATGTTTTAAACCAACTAAACCAATATCACTTGTAAAGTAACTATCCTTTGTAGGATCAGCAAACAGATCAGTACTATCAATTTTATCATGCTTAAACTCAATTTTACTTTTTCCGCCCAAACCAAATAAAGTAAAACGTCCCAGTTTAGTGTAACCTCCATTGATTTTGAAAGACAGATCCTGATAAAATGGAGTTGCTGTTGTTCCAACAGATAGTCCTAAAGCCTGAGCAAAGCCGGTAAACGAATAACGATATGCTATTAGATATGAAGAACCTTTTGCTTTATTGATCGGCCCTTCGGTCATCGCTTCTAAACCTGTTAACATTCCAAACTGAATAGTATGTTCTTTCTTTTCTGAATTTCCGTTTCTAAATCCCAGATCAAATACGCCGGCATTGGCATTACCATATTCTGATGGAAAAGCCGAAGTAAAAAAATCAGAGTTCTTTAACAAGTTAGTATTAATGGCGCTTACCGGTCCACCTGTTGTACCTATAGTTGAAAAATGATTTGGATTAGGCATAATCAATCCTTCAATACGCCACAATACTCCGGTTGGCGAATTACCTCTAATAACAATATCATTTCTGGAATCATCGGGTGAGCTCACTCCCGCAAAATTAGCTGCTAATCGTGATGGATCGGATCGGCCACCGGCATAGCGATTTACTTCTTCCATAGAAAAGGATCGTCCACTTACTGAAATTAATTCGTTATTGGTTTCATTTTTTTTAGCTCCTGACACAACAATTTCATTCAAGGCATTCACATTCTCTTCCATGCCAATATCCAACGATACTTCTTTACCGGATGTAACAACCACGTTTGGCAAAACAATTTCTTTATAACCTAAAAACGTAATTTTCAAATCATAACGACCGGGCACTACTTCGGTTAATCTGAATTTACCATCCATGTCGGTTGTAGTGCCCTTAATTGGATCAGAACCAATAATAACTACATTAACTCCAGGCAATGATGATTGTGCTTGTTTATCAAGGATTGTTCCTTTGATAGTTTGTGTTGGGCTTTGCGCCACAACTAATGTTGTATTTAAACTCACCAGTGCAACTAATATTGCATATACTTTTCTCATAATTTTTATTTTATGATACAATATTACTTTAAGAGAATGGGCTCCTAAACTACAAACTATGTGAACTGTTGAAAATGGTGGATGAGTTGTAATGAGTGTGAGAATGTTTTATTCCCCCAGTTTTGAAGCAATCCAGGCGGTGCTCCAGGCATTTTGAAAGTTAAACCCTCCGGTAATACCATCAATGTTTAAAACCTCTCCACAAAAGAATAAATGCGGAACAATTTTACTTTCCATCGTTTTAAAGTTGATCTCTTTTAAGTTCACGCCACCCGCAGTAACAAACTCCTCTTTAAAAGTTGTTTTTCCTTGCATGGTATAAACATCATTGGTTAAAACCTGAGCTAATTTGTTCAATTGTTTTTTTCCTAATTCTATCCATGGTTTGCTCAAATTAATTTCTGATTTGATCAACAAATATTCCCACAAACGTTTAGGTATTTCAAACATCGGAGAATTCAATATCAATGCCCTTGAACTTAAATTCACATGGATCAGATCCTTTACTTCTTCTTCTTTTAAAGTGCCTGTCCAGTTTACAGCAATACCTGCATGGTAATTTAATTTAAAAAATTCCTGTGCTGCAAAAGCCGATAGTTTTAAAACCGCCGGGCCGCTTAAACCCCAGTGAGTAATTAATACAGGTCCTGTGTATTGATGCTTTGTTCCGTTAACCTTTACGGTACCTTGTTTCACGCTTAAACCCATTAATTCTTTAATATTGCTTTGAGGTAAATTCAGGGTAAACAAACTCGGGATCAATTCATCAATAGTATGTCCACACTGTTTTATGAATTCATAGTTCTTTTGCTGATGATGGCCGCCTATACTACAAATAACAGCATCCACATTGTAAACTTGTTTGGTAGTTTTTACTTCTAAATAAGAGTCGTCTTTTTTTTGGATAGAAATTACTTCTTCATTCAAATTAATATCAATATCTAAACGTTTCGCCTCAGATAAAAAACAATTAATGATCGTTTCACTGCTATTGCTTTCTGGGAACATCCTTCCATCGGACTCTACTTTTAATTTCACTCCACGTTTTGCAAACCAATCAATAGTATCAATCACAGAAAATTGAGAAAACACTTGTCGGAGTTCTTTTTCACCTCTGGGATAATTTTTGATCAATTCGCTATTATCAAAACAATGATGGGTCACATTACACCTGCCACCACCACTCACTCTCACCTTCGAAAGAATCTTATTGGATTTTTCAAGAATGATGATCTTAGCTTCCGGAAAGTTAATGGCAGCATTAATGGCCGAAAAAAAGCCGGCTGCTCCACCTCCTATAACTAGTATGTGTTTTCTGTTTTTCAAACCTGATGTAAAGATGCTATTAAATTATTTTAACATTCATTAATTCCTGAAAATTATTTACATTTACTATAAACAATTTTATAAAATACCATGGGATTATTTGACAAATTAAGAAATGAATTCATCGATATCATCGATTGGACTGATAATACAAACGATACAGTCGTTTATAAATTTCCTCGTTACCAAAACGAAATTAAAATGGGTGCCAAGCTAACTGTACGTGAAAGTCAGATAGCAGTATTCATGAATGAAGGTGTTATTGCCGATGTATATCAACCGGGCATGTATACGTTGAGTACTCAAAACATGCCAATCTTATCCACTTTAAAAGGTTGGAAATTTGGCTTTAATTCGCCATTCAAGGCAGATGTATTTTTCATAAGCACTAAACAATTCATTGATCAAAAATGGGGTACTAAAAATCCTATTACATTAAACGATTCACGCTTTGGATTTATTGAACTACGTAGCTTTGGTAACTTTGCTTTTAGAGTAACTGATGGCGGAAAATTCATTAAAGAAATTGCCGGTACTCAGGATAAATACACCACCGACGAAATTGCTGAGCAGTTACGCACGATGATCGTTACGAAATTTACAGATGCTGTTGGTGAAGGAAATATTCCTGTAGAAAAATTTGCCGCCAACCTAGATGAATTATCAAAATTAGGTCAGGAGAAATTAAATATTGATTTTGCTGAATACGGTTTAAACATTACTAAATTCTTAGTCGAAAACGTATCAATGCCTGAAGAATTGAAAAAAGAAATTTTCAATTACTCTCGTTTACATGCTATCGATGTTAACAAATTAGCCCAATTCAATACCGCCAATGCAATTACTGAAGCTGCTAAAAACCAAGGTCTTGGTGGTGCCGGTGTTGGTATGGGAGTTGGTTTTGGTATGGGAAATATGATGACGAATATGATGAATCAAGGAATGATGAATCAAAATACAGGTTCAAATACACCACCGCCCCCTCCTCCAATGACACAATATTTTGTAGCTGTAAATGGTGCTCAAACTGGTCCTTTTACTATACCACAATTACAAGCAATGGCTGCATCGGGGCAATTTAATGCACAGAGCTTAGTATGGAAACAAGGTATGAGTGGTTGGTTAGCTGCAGAAACTCAGACTGAACTGGCGGCTGTATTTAGCGCAATGCCACCTCCTCCACCGCCGGTTGGATAGTATTAACATCAATAAATTCAAATCCCTCAAGCCTTTTTTGAGGGATTTTTTTTGATTTCTTTTTAGTAAGTTTGTCAACTATTTTATACTATGCTTTGGCACATTCTTAAATATTATATCTGTTTTGTTTTGGCGACTTATTTTAAACGTCGCAAAGTAAAGAACGTACAACATGTGCAAGTTAAAGGCCCTGTTATTATTGCCATGAACCATCCTAATGCCTTTATGGATCCTGTTGCCTTCACGGTATTGGCATATCCTCCCAGAGTATTTTATTTGGCACGTGGCGACGCATTTAAAAAAGGTATTGTAACCGTGTTATTAGAAAGTTTAGGGATCATTCCCATTTTTAGAATACAAGATGGTGGTAAAGAAGGATTGAAAAAAAATGATGAAACCTACGAAAGAGTAAATGCTTTATTAAAGCGTAATAAAAAGATCATTGTATTTGCAGAGGGTCTTTGCGTGCAAGAACGTCGTTTACGTCCTTTAAAAAAAGGTGTGCCTCGCATGATTTTTGGTGCTGTAGAAACCTCTGACTTAAAAGATCTGACTGTAGTGCCTGTAGGTGCTAACTATTCCAATCCTTCTCAATTCAGAAGCAATGTATTTTTTAATATTGGTGAGCCTATTAAGGTTTCTGATTATTTAGAGTCTTATCAGGAAGCCCCTGCCAAAACAATGAACCGTTTTTTGGCTGATCTGGCTCCTCGAATGAAAGAATTGATCATACACATCAACCACAAACATAATGAACATCTAATTGAGCATATTGAGGAAATATACAAATACAAATTCTTTAAGCTACACCATTACGATTTCAACAATTTAGAACACGATTTCAATTTCTCTACCAAAGTTGTTGATGTGATCAATAAAACAGAAGAAACACATCCTGAGAAAGTAAAAGGACTTTACGCAAAAACAAAACATTATTTTTCTGATCTAAAAAAATACCACATAAAAGACTGGTTGATCAATCCGGCCAAACAAAATAATTTAAATTATTTGATATTAAGTTTAAGAGTTTTAGTTCTTGTGCTTAGCTTACCTATATACATCAGAGGATTAATAGGTAATTATATCCCTTATAAACTAACTCATTTATTAGTGAGTAAAAAAGTAAGAGTTGTAGAGTTTAAAGCTTCCTTTTATATGGGCTTTGGGGCTGTGTTTTTTTTAGTGTATTATCTGCTTCAATATTTTATTGTAAAAGCACTCTCAATCCATGATTGGTTACCTCTATTGTTTGTTATAGGTTCTATAGTAACAGGATATATTTGCTTACACCTTTCTCCTTTTAGAAAAAAGACAATTGGTATTTACCGAGCTTTAAAATTGAGATCTAAACATGCTAAAGTCTTTGAGTCGATGAGTGCCCAAAGAAAAGACATTATTAAAACTTTTGAAGAATTGCTATAGGTTACTTTTGTTCTACACCATCTTTGTAAAATAGCGTGTCAGATTCTCCATCTTTCCTGATGATCCACTTGCCTTGCTTTAATCCATTGAAATCGGTCATGTTTATGGTATCTTTTTCAATGGTAATTTCAAAACTTTTTACAGATGTTGGTCTTTCTTCGTTACAGGATAGGGTTGCGAAAAATAGTAATAGCATTGAAAAATAGTAAAATGTTTTCATAATTATTTTATAATGTGAGTTCTAAACATCTGCATTATTCCTGTCTTTTAACTTATCTACTTTAACATACAATTTTTCCATCAGATCCAATTGTATTTTCTGTACCTCTAACAAATTTCTTACCTGATCTTTCATTAACAGATCCATTTTTTTGTGAAGATTACGAACTTCAATCTCCGCTTTCAAATTGATCAGGTATTGATTTTCATTCCGTTTTCTTTCTTTTTTAGCCTGACGGTTTTGGCTCATCATGATCAACGGTGCCTGAATAGAAGCAATACAAGACAGGGTTAATTTAATAATATCATAAGGAAAGGGATCAAAATGAAATTTAAACAATACCTCTACTGAATTAAGGGCAATCCACGTGCCAAAAATGATACAAAAAGAAATCACAAAAGCCCAACTACCAACAAATTTAGCTACTCTGGTAGAAATACGATCGCCAACCGACAAGTGTTCATCCTCATTTTGATTGGACAAACTCTCTGTTAATAGGCTATGTTCTTTAATAGCAGATGTAACTATTTGATGAAGTTTATCACCTCTTTCGTTTTCAGAATCCAACAATTCCTGTAGGTATTTCTGATGCTGTTTAAGTTTCATAAAAAGGTTTTATAACGTAAAAACAAACTATTCTTTAGATTGTTCTACGTAAATTTATTAAAAAGGATAAGGGAAATTGAGGTTTTATCAACTTGATTATTAAAGATAATTAGCGTAAATTGTGAGTAAACTATAACTATTTGGATAATAAAAAAACCCTGTACTTTTCGTAACAGGGTTTTTATTTTTTTTATATAATATTTAAATTTTTAATTTTTGTCCGGGGCGCAAAACCTTAGTTTGCTTAATTCCATTTTTTTTGCAAATAGCTTTAATGGTAGTATGATTACGAGCTGCAATTCTGCCTAAAGTATCTCCACTACGTACTTTATATACTTTACCTTTTACGTTACCTTTAGCACCGTTAGCAGCACGTGCATGATTTAAATCTTTTTTATGACGGCTATGTAATGCTCTTAGATCGTATTTATTCTCTACATCTGATTTAGTAATTAAACACTCATTCTTTTTCAAACATCCACGAGAAAAATCAATAAAATCTTCCGTATCAATTGCCTGACCTAAATAACGCATTTCAAAATGCAAATGCGAACCGTAAGAATGACCGGTATTCCCACCTAAACCTAATTGTTGACCTGCTTCAATTTTTTGTCCAGGCTCAACTAGTATTTTTGATAAATGTGCGTAAACAGTTTCTAAACCATTATTATGACGAATGATCACTACATTGCCATAACTTCTGTTTAATTTAGCAATACGAACCATCCCATCAAATGCAGCTACAACGGTATCTCCCGTTTCCAGGTCGATATCCGTTCCATAATGTGGTCTTCTTTTTCTCCAACCAAATTCAGATGTTACATTACCTCTAAATGGTAACACAAAACCACAATCTGTGGGTTCTGTTAATCTTACTAAAGCAGAATCTTGTTTAAAGCATTGTGCAAAAGAATATGGATGGATAACTGTGGTATCCCAGGAAGAATATAAATCATTTGAAGGGAAAGCTAATAAAGAATCAACTTCTTCAACATCGTCACCGTCTTCTTCTGTATAATTTGTTAAATTTAATACAGTTGCATTAATTGGCACTTTTGTTGTATCGTCTCTTTTGGCAGCTTTCTTTTTGCCATCATCTTTTATAGGTTTTTCATCAGGTGTAAACGCACTTAATGCCAATGATGTTACCATCATGAACATTACAGCCGTTATTTTTTGAATTTTCACCTGTTTTAAATCTAACTATTATTTCCCGTAAATTTATCGGGTTTTACAAATATGTTGTTTTTTTTCATAAAAGCAAGTGTTAAATGACGTTAACACTATTCAAGTTATTAACAATTTTGGTCGACGAATTTTGAATTTATTTTGTAGTTAACTGATTTTCAGTTAGTTGAAAATGCATTAAAAAATCAAAAGGTTAACTAAATTAAGTCTGAATAATTTGGAATATTTTTTATGATCCGGGGATTTTCTTGTCTTAAATCGATGAAAATATGACTTAATCCATTGCTTAAAAAGATAAAAGGAACTTTTAATTCTAAATTATAACGTAAAGCTTGATTAATGGTTAATTGATCGATTTCTACTTCGGGAGCTTTACATTCAATAATTAATAAGGCCTCTAATTTAGAATTAAACACAACCAGATCAGTTCGGCGTTTGGTTTGATTTAACAACAATTGTTTTTCAACCGAGATCATCGAAAGAGGAACTTCTTTTTCGGATACCAAGTAGTGAATAATATGTTGTCTTACCCATTCTTCGGGCGTTAGATCAACAAATTTTTTACGGATGATATCAAAAACCTGTAAAGTTCCTTTGGCGTTTTTCTTGAAACGAACCTCAATGTTTGGGAAATTTAGTATCGGTAATGCCACAATAATCTTATCTTTGATAAAGATATAATTTATATATGAAGACGAAGGAAGAAATTGTAAATAACTGGTTACCCAGATACACAGGAAAAAAATTAGAAGACTTTGGAAATTACATATTACTAACCAATTTTGGTGGTTACGTAAAAATGTTTGCCGATTGGAATAATGTAGAAGTTGAAGGTTTAGACAGACCGATGCAAAGTGCCACTCATGGCGGTATTACAATTATCAACTTCAGTATGGGTAGTGCCATGGCTGCTACTATTATGGACCTTCTAACAGCTATTAACCCAAAAGCTGTTTTATTTTTAGGTAAATGCGGCGGCTTAAAAAAGAAAAACCAAATAGGTGATCTGATCTTACCAATTGCTGCCATCAGAGGCGAAGGAACAAGTAACGATTATTTGCCCAATGAAGTTCCTGCTTTACCTTCATTTAACTTGCAAAAAGCCATTTCATATACTATTCGTGTAGCTAACCGCGATTACTGGACAGGGACTGTTTACACAACTAACCGAAGAGTTTGGGAACATGATGAGAAATTTAAAGAGTATTTAAGAATTATCAGAGCAATGGCTATTGATATGGAAACGGCAACTATTTTTAGTGTAGGTTTTCATAACGAAATTCCGGTTGGTGCATTATTGTTAGTGAGTGATCAGCCGATGATTCCGGAAGGTGTTAAAACAGAAGAAAGCGATAAAAAAGTAACGACTGATTTTGTTAATGATCATCTAAGAATCGGGATCGATTCTTTAAAAGAATTACAAAAAGCAGGTATTTCTGTAAAACACTTGAGATTTTAATTACTTCTTTTTCTTAAAACCTCTTATACATTTTAGATTCCTGAAATTTCTTATAAAGTTTGGGTGTTTTTACTTTAAATCTATATCCAAGAGAAAAGTTAAAAGCATAATACTTGGATAGATATTCCATTGAATTACTATTATACCAACTGAAATCGGAAGTAGAGCTAAACAACACAAAAAATTTCTTGAAATTTAAGCCTACCGAACCCCTGATATCGCCAGAAATAGAAGTATAAAATAAATTGCTGGATGACTTAGGTTCTAAATAATGGTAAGTTCTCCATTGTTGTTCAGGCCCAATGATCAAGGTTAAATTCATAAAAAGCGCCTTCCAGATCACAAGATTAAAACTTCCACCACCATATACCGAAAAGGCAAATACATTTAAACCATTAACGGATTGATGGCCGTCGTAGTAATTTCTGATGGCCAGTGGTACAAACGAACTATCTGAATTTAAACGGTTGTAATAAATGTTGGCAGATAATACAAAACTAAAAGCAGAACATAATTGACGAGAACAACAGGAGTAACCTGATTTAAATGCAAACTTATTGGCATTGGTGAAAAATAAAAATTTAGTTTTATAAGCTTCTGATCTCAACGACGGAGATTGATTATAAATGCCGGTTCGTTGAAAACTGGTATCATACTTTGCAGTATTCTTATCATAAAAACCTCTGTAACGTCTATAACTATTTTCAAGGATCCAACGGTTACCACCAATATTTAATGATAGATTGGTGTATTTAGTATCTCCCTTTTTTAATTGATTTTCGGGTGGTTTACTTTTAAAACCAACCATGATATTTATCTTATCATAATTTATTTCTATACCCGAAATATAATTTGACTCAGCTACATAGGCTATTTTTGAAGCGCCTATACTATCTTTCATTAATTTTTGTGAAATGTCCATTCCATAATTTCGATAAGATTGAAATACAGAAATGATTAACCGATCATTGTATTTACAATAATAAGTAGAGTCCCAGGTCTTTTGAGCAAAAAGAGAAGAGGCAACATGAAAAAATAAAACAATAAACAGCTTAAACTTCATTTAACTACAAAATAAATAATAATTTTGATTCACTAAAATAAACAATTATGGAAACTTATAACCTGAATTTAGACAAACATATTGAACATATTATTTCTTGGTTAATAGAATACACCCCAAGGGTTATTGGCGCTGCTTTAGTTTTAATTATTGGTTTATGGCTCATTAAACGTTTATCAAAATTTGCTGTAAAAGGAATGGAACAAAGAGACCTGGATGTTTCTTTGAGGACTTTTTTACGAAGTTTGATTTCCGTGGGGTTAAAAGTGGTGTTAATTGTTACGGTAGCAGGTATGATTGGTATTGGCACCACTTCGTTTGTAACCATTTTAGGTGCTGCCGGATTAGCAGTTGGTTTAGCACTGCAAGGTTCATTATCTAATTTTGCGGGAGGGGTTTTAATTTTAATTTTCAAACCTTATCGCGTTGGTGATGCGGTTGATGTATTAGGACAATCAGGCACTGTTAAAGAAATTCAAATCTTTAATACCATTTTATTAACCTCTGATTTGAGAACCGTTATTTTACCTAACGGTGCCGTATCAAACGGTACTATCGTTAATAATACCAAGCAAGGTGTTTTAAGAGGAGATGTTCAGGTTACGATCTCTGCCATTCACGATATTGATCTGGTAAAAAAATTATTAATTGATGATTTATTAAAACAAGAAAACATTTTAAAAAATCCTATTCCTGAAATTACAGCTGTTAAAATTATTGATGGTGGAGTTACCTTATCAATTAAAGCTTACGGTTTATCAGAACATTATTCTTCCATCAATTCTGATGTGGTGGAAATTGCTAAAAAAGTATTTGAAAAAAATTCTATTTTCCCTCCGCCTGCAAAAAAATAATTTATCAATCAAAGCAACTATTTCAAAAAAGAATTACACTAACTTATATCAAGGGCGTTATTCCAACAACTAAAATATCATCAACCTGACTATAAGTGTTTGCCATCCAGTTGATGATTTTTTCGTCTAATTTTTGTTGTTGTTGAAACATCGAAAGATGAGATATTTGTAATAAAAATTCTTTTAAATTTTTAGTCATTAATTTTTTTCCTTTTTCTCCACCAAATTGATCTGCATAACCATCAGTGGTCATATAAAATTGATCTTTTGGTTTTAGTTCGATAAGCGTTTCCTCAAAAACAGTCTCAGAATCCGTAAACCCTCCAATGGCTCTTTTAGTTGGCTTATATTCGATCAATGCGGCATCTCTGATCAATAATAGCTCTCTATTTGCTCCTGAATAGGTTAATGTTTTATTGCCTGTATCAATCACACAAACAGACATATCCATACCATCGCGAGACTCTGACGTGTTTTGTTTTAGTACTTTAAAAATACTCTTATTCAGGTTTGATAAAATAGCTGAAGGACTTGTTATTTTTTTTGTCAAAATAATTTCATTCAGTAAAGAGTTTCCTATCATACTCATAAATGCTCCCGGAACTCCATGACCTGTACAATCTACCGTTGCAAAAATAAGTTTGTCATCTACTTTATTAAACCAATAAAAATCACCGCTCACTACATCTCTAGGCTTGTATAAAATAAAACTGTTTGGCAACTGTTCCTTTATTACACTAATATCAGGTAGTATAGAACTTTGAATACGTTCGGCATAATTAATACTATCTTTTATTTCTTCAATAGCGATATTCAAATTGCTATTGGCGCTTTTCAATTCAGAGGTTCGTTCGGCAACTTTTGTTTCAAGTACTTGTTTTTCTTTAATTAGTTTTTGAGTTCTGTATTTTATAAATAAAATAATACTTGCTGTAAGTGTGATGATCGACAATACAAAGAACCACCAACGTTTATAAAAAGGGGCTGTGATCTCAAAAGCATACTCAACAATATCACTTTCGATCCCATATTTATTGATCGCTTTTAATTTAAATGTGTATTTACCATGCGGAAGGTTCGTAAATACAGCTTCATTATTGGTTTGTACCGGCGACCAATCTTCATCATATCCCTCTAAATAATATACATAGTTAAAGGTTTGAGATGAAAGAGCATTAAATTTAAATGTCAAATCATTTTGCTTGTAATTAAAAATTGGGTTTACCGGCAAATTTAATTTTGACAAAGAGGCATATTTGATCTTCGTACTATCAATTTTATCATACTTCAGGATCAATTCATCAATAACTAATTTAGGTTTTTCATTACTGATAATATCTTCTTTAGCATTAAAAGAAACTAAACCTGTACTGCTTCCAAAATAAATTAATCCATTGTGTTCAATTACTGCGTTTTGCTCTATTTCAGTAGATTTTAAACCATCCTCATCGGTGTAAACTTTTATAGACTTAATTAAACTTTCTGAAAAAGTAACCTTGTTTATCCCCAGGTCAGTGCCTAACCACAATTCATTTTTTCCTGAACTATGAATGGCATTGATAGAATTACTTAACAAACCATCTTTTTTATTGAAATTTTTAAACTGATTATTTTTATATAAGAATAAACCTTCATCAATAGAACCAATCACGATATTGGAATTAAGTTCATTAATAGAAAACACATTTGTACTTGAATAACCATCTTGTTTAGTGAATACTTTAAGCGAATTAGTTGCAGTATTTAACCTCATAACCCCTAACCCAACTGTACCAATCCATAGATCGTCTCCTTTTACATAAATACATAATACATCATTTGTGGGAAGAATCTTGCTCTCTGTATTAAATAACGTTGCTTCTGTTTCGCTTAATTTAACGATGCCTGTACCATATAAACTGAGCCAAATACTATTGTTCGTTTGTTGTTTTTTTATACAGGTGATGATAGTTTTAAGCTCAACGTTATTTACTTTATCAATATGTTTACTTAATACAAACGTGTTTTTAGATCCTTCAGATAATATAAATAAACCTTTACTTTCTGTGCCAACATACAATGTTTTATTATCATAATAAAGAGCAGTAATTAAAGTGCCAGTTAATTCTTTTGGTATTGTAACTTTCTGTATGGTACTATCACCAAAATAATTTAATCCATTTGTAGTACTAATTAAAAAACCATTTGTCTTTTTACAAAAAGCGATAACTCTATTATCTAATAACCCATGATCAACTGTATAAACAGATAAAGCTTCGTTTGTTAATTTATAAACGCCATCTGTAAAACAAGAAACCCAGATATTTCCTTCATAATCACATAAAACAGAAGGAATATCAATAACAGTTAATCCATTGCTTTTATTAAAGAATTTGAAGGACAGATCTTTATTTACTTTCAAAAGACCATGTTCGGTTGCGCACCAAATATTGTGTTGTTTGTCCTCAATGATTTTCGATATATAATCTGTATTAATTAAAGGGATGTTTAATTGCTTAAATGTATTATTCTCGATATAAAAAATGCCTTTGCCGGGAGTACCAACCCAAATCTTCCCATCATTACTTTCAAAAAAGCAAAAAGCTGATGCTGAATTAAAATTTTTTGTTTCCTTAATTACCGTAAACGATTTTCCATTATACAAATTAATACCGCCTTTACTTGTACCGATCCAATACTTTTTATTTTTATCCTTAAAAACAGTGAAAACCTTATCTGAACTTAAACCATTTGAGGTATTGATATACGAGAATTTATTGTTTTCTAAAACGGCTATGCCTCCTCCAAATGTTGAGATCCACACTTTATTATCATCGCATAAAACATGAAATACCTTATTTTCCTTCAACCCATTTTGAGTTGTGTAATTTGTAAAAGTACGTCTGTCGTATTTAGAGACGCCATCTACGGTAGCGATCCAGATATTCCTGTCTTTATCTTCTGTAATAAATGTAACATCATTCCCTACTAATCCATCCTGTTTAGAATAGTTAGTGAAAATCTTACCATCAAATTTACTAATACCGCCACCCTGTGTTGCAAACCAAATGTATCCGTATGTATCCTGAAAAATACATTTAACACTTGAGTTGGCTAAACCTTGTTTTTGTCCATAATGCTTAAAATTGAAATGCTGTGCATTAGAATTAAACACAACAAAACAACAAATACATATTAGAACAATTTTTTTTACCATTGCAGTTTATAAAAATAATAAAAAAAGGCTGCCTTATGTTAGACAGCCTTTAATTTTTAAAGATATTTTTTATAGTTTAGTAACACGTTTTGTAACAGAACCAAAAGATGTTTTAATCGTTACATAATAGATCCCTGAACTTAAATCTCTAATATCAATAACAGCTTTGTCTGAATAAGACAAGTGAGTTGTTTTCAATTTACTTCCAAGTTGATTGTATATCTCAACATCAACTTTTTCTAATGCAGCTTTCATTTCTACTTCAAATACATCCATTGTAGGATTTGGATATAATACAATAGAATTTAATAACTCATTTTGTTCTTGAATAGAAGCCGGAGTGATTAATACAAAATCTTTGGTATTTGATTTAGTAGTATTAACAACGCTTTGAGCAACTTTAGCAGTAGGATCGCATGATTGACTCCAAACAACATCTACTCTATATTGTAAACTAATGGCGCCGACAGGAATTCCCAAATCAGTAAAACTTGTTGCATTTGGTGCCAGGTTATTAATTAACACCACCCAGTTTCCTGAATTATTCGTATCTCTTAAAACCCTGTAATTATTTACAGAAGCGCCAGAGTATAAATTCCAACTTAGATCTGTTTTTTGAGGTGACGGTGAATAAATACTTTGTAAATGGATTGTTTGGTGTTCCAAACTTTTAGGGCCTTCATTACCACAAAAATCAACTGCCGCCACTTTATAGGTATAGCTTGTCACATTAGGGTTTGCAGTTGTATCAATTATTCTGCTTAAATCAGCAAAATCAACTGTTCCTATCAATGTATCTAAAACAGCTGTTTGTACACGGTACACTCTAAAGCTATCTATATTTGAAGCTCCATTTTTTTGCCAGATCACTTCATTGTATATCGATGAACTATCTACTGTTACTACACAAATTTGTTGTGTTGGTAATCCTGTAATATTTACGGCCAATACACTTGATGTATCTCCATCACCGCAAGCATTTTTAGCAACTACTTTTATGTTACCGTTTACAGCATTTAATGTTGCATCTAAGAAAATTGAATTGCTTGTTCCGCCACTAACAACGTTATATCCTACCGGATAAACCCATGCATATGAAGTAGCATTTGTAACAGGTGTTATTGAATAATTAATGTTTGTAGATAACGGACACACAAAATTAGAGGTTGAACCTGTAATAGAGCCTGCCGATGAAGGTAAAGGATTTACAGTGATAGATTTGTTTTTTGTTGCTCCATCACCGCAACCATTAGTCCCATATACACTAATTGATCCTGAGGTTGCAGTATTATCATAATCTACAGTAATTGTTCTTGTGTTTAATCCTCCAACTATATTAGCACCAGATGGAGTTGACCAAGTATATGACAATCCATTATTAAGGTTATTAGCTACATAAACAACACCGCTCACCCCTTGACACACAGTGTTGGTACCGGAAATAGTAGAAGCTTGTGTTGGAAGCGGATTTACTGTTACGCTTAACGTTGTGATTGAACTTGAACCACAAGAGTTATTTGCTGAAACCCCAATATTTCCGCTGGTTGCTGTTGTAGAAAAATTTGCAGTTATCGCATTAGTATTAGTTCCTGTATTTTGATCTACGCCTGTTGGAAATGACCAGGTGTAATCTGTAGCATTGGCAACAGTATTAATAAAATAAGGTTCTGCATCTTTACCTTGGCAAACTGTTGTATTACCAAAAATAGTAACCGGTGCCGTTGGAGCTGTAATAACATTTATGTAAGATGTTTTTATTTCAGTATCGGGTCCACCTGCACTTGTAATTGATAAAGTCACTGTTTTTGGCCCAACTGTTGAATAAGTTACCGAAACAGATCCTGATGATGTGGAAACTGATGGCGTAGCACCGGCACCGAAGTTCCATGAAGAGGACGTTGCTCCTACCGAAGTATTATAAAAAATAACAGGTGTACCAACACAAGGAGAAGTATTACCGGCTAAGAAATCAGCATTTGGATTACAACTAGGAGAACCAAATATGTTTGTAACAACAACGGTAGATGAACTTACAGGACATACACCATTTGAAATACTCCATACAGAAGTTACTGTTTGATTATTGACTACTTGAAGATTTGCATTTGGCGTTGTTGTAGAAGAAATATTTGATAAACCAGAACTGCAATACGACCAAGTCCCTGTACCGATGCTTGGTGTATTTGCAGCTAAAGCAGTAAGATTATTACAGATCTGTTGATTTGGACCAGCAGCAGAAACTGTTGGCAGATTATCAAAATTAACTAGTAATGAAGAATTTGCTCCTGTACCACAACCATTTGTATTACTTCCGTATACCTGAAAATTATAAGTATTTGCAGTAATGCTAAAGTCTACAGTAATAGAGTTAGTATTTGCTCCGGCAGTAACAGTCGAATTAGGAGGTAAACTCCAGTTATAACTGGTTGCATTTGCAATAGTTGGTACAGTAAAAACAACACCGTTTTTCACTTTACATAAAGTTGTTGTAGCAGTAGTAATTGCACCAGCTGCAGCTGGTTTACCTAACACCGTTACGGTATATGTTTGAAGCGTTGAACTGTTATTAGGTCCTCCATCGTTTGCGTAAACAGATATAACCGCTGTACCTGATTGTCCGGCATTTGGTTTAAATGTTAAAGTTCCTGTTGTGTTTGGGTGTGTGTAATTAACAGTAGGATTTGGGATTAAAGTAGTATTACTTGAATAGGCATTTATAGAAACGGTTTGAGTTTCTGCACTACTTCCATCTCCAATACCTGATAAGTTAACTGTTGTTGTTGTAGCTATATCCTGACACATCGTATAGCTTGTAATTGCCGATAAAGTGGGCGGTGTATTGTAAGTAGAAAAATACACATAATCGTAACTGTTATAATAATTATAACTATTATTGGTTGAAGTTCCTGTTCCATTATAAGAATAAACTAAACCATAATAGCTTGTTGCGGGAGCTAAGTTCGAAATGTTTACTGTATTATTCGCCGAGTTGCTATATACAGCATAATTGTAAGTACCCGAACCTCCAACTTGTGCTCCAAAACCAAATGTACTTGATGGCGAATAATAAGTACCATCCAATGGATAGTTATTAGAGTATAAAGATGCGTTATACACATGAACTAAATTCCAGGTACTGCTTCCGTTAAAACCTAAGGTTGCTGTTGTAGCAGCCGGCGTTCCAATAACAGATAGGGTTGGAACTGAAGTTGGTTGTGTGGCTAATGTGTAATGCTGCTCACTATTTCCTGAAGAATAAGTTGTTTTTATTAAATAACCATATCCTCCTGTACAACCAAACCCACTAACGTAATTTAAACAACCGTAATTGTATGAATACACAATTACTTCGTAATTATAATTTGGAATAAGACCTGTGATCGTAACAGAGTTTGACGATGACCCTTTATAGATAACATAATTTGAGTTCCCTATATTTGTACCATTAGCATACACCGTACTTGCAGTATATCCGCCAATATTAGCATTACTTGGAGCTGTTACAGCCGAAGATGCAGGCTTTAAAATAACCAATTCATAAGCTCCACTACCTGATGTCCAGTTTGCCTTAAAAGAGTTAGTGGTAATATTTGTGATCGTTACGCCCGAACATTGTGTTGAGGGAGTTATAATTTCTTGAGCGGTAGCCAAATTTGTAGCTAAAACAAGAAATAATACTGATAAAAGTCTTTTCATTTGCGATGAATTTAATTTTTACGACAAAATTAAGTAAAAATTACTCAGCTTTTAACTGAAAATATGAACAGTTTGTGAAAAGAAAATTAGATTTTCAGGTTATTCTGACCACCTAAAGCTGTTAATTTCTAATCCGGCTAAGTCCAAAACGCGGTCTACAACAGTTGCTGCTAAATCTTCAAACGTTTTCGGGTTGCTATAAAACGACGGGGATGCCGGACAAACAATAGCTCCGGCTTGCGTTACTGTTTGCATATTATTAATATGAATTAAACTATAAGGTGTGTCGCGTACCATCAAAATCAGTTTACGTCTTTCTTTCAATATTACATCTGCCGCCCGGGTGGTAAGATCATTACTGATACCTGAAGCAATACGAGCCATCGTTCCCATACTGCATGGGCAAATGATCATGGTATTGTATTTTGCCGATCCTGAAGCGAAAGGTGCATAAAAATTGGTTTTATCATAAAACGTGAAATTATACTTTTTATAATCCTCGTTACCCAATTCATGTTTCCACACATCTTTGGCATTATCACTCATTACAATACCAACTGCCTCGATCTGATCAGACAATACTGCTAATTTATCCAACAGTACTTTCGCATAAATGCTACCACTCGCGCCTGTAATGGCTACCACTATTTTATGTTTCTTTGTCAACTTATTTTTGTTTCGGTTTAATTCTATAACCTAATGTAAACTCTAAAATATTATTGTAGTAGCCTTTATTAAAGGTACGTGCAATTATATTATTGTAATAAATAGCTTGTTTAATTCTGTTTGGTCGGGTAGTAATAAATGAATTACTGCTTCGGAAATTCACAAACCATTTTGGCGATAGATTACATCCCAAGCCAATTTTCACAGAATAATCGAATTTTTGAAAAGGGTAAGTGCCTGTAAAATTACCTGCTTCAGAAGCTTCATAATAATTGATCAGATACGCTGCAGATACACCAACATCAAATAAAAATTTCTTTTGAGTGTAGGTAAATAAAATTGGAACTTCAATATAATTGAGGTTTAAATAATAATAAGAAAGGTCATTTTTCTCTAAATTCTGATTTTTTCTTGCGCCTTTCTGTATCAATAGTAAAGATAAATTAGCCGAGAAATTTTCTAAAAAAACCGACTCTACACCTATTCCGCCCATTGCTCCTAATTTATGAAAACCACTATAAGCATCGCCATGTACTTGTGATGGAGAAACCCCGGCCGTAATCAATAAATTAAAAGCATTCTTATTGACAGGAATGTTTTCCTGTGCACAGAAACAAAGCGGAAAAAATAACAATATCAGTTTAATAGCTTTCAAGACGCAACAAATTTAGCTATTTTAAATAAACTCCTTTAACCAATTAATAGCTTCTTCTTTATTATTGAAGAATTTTGTTGGTCTTTCAGGAGTAGTGATCTTTAAATAAAAATTAGCTAATAACCTTTGCGCCAATGAAAAGACCACATATGCTCCTGCTTTTGAATAAGGGAAATTTTCATTTTTTGATAAATATTTCATCACTTCGCTATTGGTAGTGGCAAACTCAGGGCAAATCACCAAAACGGGCATTTTCTCACCACTTAACTCCTTCATGGCCGCTAAAATTTGTGAAATATCTGTGATCTGGATCTCTTCATTATTAAAAACAGATAACTCATAAAAGCCCAGATCATGTACTTTAACCGCGAATTTTTTATGTGTGATGATTTTAGACAAAAGCCTGATTTTTAATAACCCAAGTTACTAATTTATAGACTAACATCCGAATTTTTGGTATAAAAAAATCCCTCTGAATTTGCGTCAAAGGGATTTTAAGATCTGAAATTAAAAATTAATCAGCTTGTAAAAACGGATATTTATAATCGGTTGGAGGTGTAAATGTTTCTTTAATAGTACGTGGAGAAACCCAACGTAATAAATTAATTTTTGCACCTGCTTTATCGTTTGTTCCACTTCCACGAGCACCACCAAATGGCTGTTGGCCAACCACTGCACCTGTACATTTATCATTGATGTAAAAATTACCGGCTGCATTACTTAATTTTTTAGTAGCCAATTCTAAAGCATAACGATCCTGACCTAAAATTGCACCTGTTAAAGCATAAATAGACGTTGAATCTACTAAGTCCAAAGTCTCTTCGTATTTATCCGCATCGTACACATAAAGCGTTAATACAGGCCCAAACAGCTCTTCACACATGGTTACGTATTTAGGGTCTTTAGCTACAATGATAGTTGGTTCAATAAAGTATCCTTTGCTCTTATCATATTTTCCACCGGCAATTACTTCAACGTTACTATCTTTTTTAGCCGCATCAATGTATTTAGCTAATTTATCAAAGCTTTTTTCATCGATAACAGCATTAATGAAATTTGTAAAATCCTCTGTTGGGCCCATTTTCATGTCCTTTAGATCGGCTAAAATATACCCTTTTACTTCTTCCCATAAATTACTAGGAATATAAGCGCGAGAAGCGGCTGAGCATTTTTGTCCTTGGTATTCAAATGCACCACGAGAAATAGCAACAGCTAACGATTTTGTTTCGGCTGATTTGTGAGCCATGATAAAATCTTTTCCTCCTGTTTCTCCAACAATACGTGGGTAAGAACGGTATTTATGAATATTATTTCCTATGGTTTGCCAGATGTTTTGAAAAACCTCTGTACTTCCTGTAAAATGAATACCTGCAAAATCTTTGTGATTAAACACAACATCCGCAGCATCAGGACCACTAGGATATATTAAATTAATAACACCGTCCGGTACACCGGCTTTTTGAAAAATTTCCATTAACACATTTGCGCTGTAAACCTGTGTATTACTAGGTTTCCAAACAACAACGTTACCCATCATAGCACAGCTTGTAGGTAAGTTACCCGCAATAGCTGTAAAATTAAATGGCGTTAAGGCGTAGATAAATCCTTCCAATGGTCTCCACTCTAAACGGTTCCATACACCCGGCCCGGAGATTGGTTGGTCAGCGTAGATCTCAGTCATGTATTGAACATTGAATCTTAAAAAATCAATGATCTCACATGCACTATCAATTTCAGCTTGGAACGCATTTTTACTTTGGCCTAACATTGTAGCAGCATTTAATTTAGCACGGTAAGGTCCAGCAATTAATTCGGCTGCTTTTAAAAAGATACTCGCTCTGTGTTCCCAACTTAGGTTAGCCCATTTTTCTTTAGCTGCTAATGCCGCAACAATAGCTTGCTCTACATGAGTCTTATCACTTTTATGAAAATGACCTAAGGTATGTTTATGATCATGTGGAGGTGCTAAACGTGTTTTGTTTTCACTACGCACTTCTTTACCACCGATGTACATGGGTATATCTAATTCTTTGCTACGTAATTCTTTCAACATAGCTTGCAATTCTTTACGCTCAGGACTTCCTGCTGCGTAACTTTTTATAGGTTCGTTAACCGCTGTTGGTACTTTATAAATTCCTTTTGGCATATCTTATTTTTTAGGTGAACAAAATTACAATTTTTTATAGCTGTTACGAGTAAATCTCTATTTAATTTACGTTAAAGCTCTGCTTGTTTTTTAGTGAGTGGTATCAATAATAAAAATCCTATAATAAAAAACACGATTAAAGATAGCACTGAAGGACGCATGCCTCCCATTATCTGACTAATAACACCAAAAGACACTGTTCCTAAGATCATTCCTAATTTTTCTACGACATCGTAAAAACTAAAAAAACTGGTATGATCTTCTGTTTCGGGCAAATATTTACTATAAGTGCTACGAGACAGAGCCTGAATACCGCCCATTACCAAACCGACTAAAAATGCCACGATATAAAACTGAACCGGTGTACGCACAACTAAATATGTAAAAGCGCAAATAAATATCCAGATAAGAATAGCTACCATTAAAGATTTAATATTTCCTATGATAGTAGATAGTTTTGAGAATAAGAAAGAACCTGCAATACCTACAAATTGTATAATTAAAATACTGATGATCAAGGATGTTGTTTTTGCTTTTTCATCCGGCCAGTTAATTTCATTACGGGCAAATAATACAGCCACCACCATTACCGTTTGAACTCCCATGTTATAAAAAAAATAGCCTGATAAAAAACGTTTTACCTGAGGCATCGTTTTTATTTGTGCAAACACAGCTTGCAACTCTTTAAATCCTTTTGAAAATAAACCTTGCTGGGTGCCATTTTGATGCTCTTCATGATTTTTATTAGGCAATCGCCAAAATGTAATTTGAGCAAAACCTATCCACCAAATACCTACTAATAAAAATGAAAATTTAGTGTATTCTTTACCAATACCCATAATTATTGCAAGGCAAATAATTAACAATAAAGAACTACCAAAATAACCTAAAGCAAATCCTCGTGCACTTACTTTATCCTGATTTTCTTTAGAAGCTATTTCGGGTAAATATGAATTGTAGTAAACCAAGCTTCCCCAAAAACCAATGGTAGCAGTAATGAAAGGAATAAAACTTAACTCAATATGTGTTTTAGAAAAGAAAAACAAACACATGCATGATAAAGAACCCAGGTAGCAAAAGAATTGGAGGAATCGTTTTTTATTTCCTAAATAATCGGCAATACCACTTAAAATAGGTGCAATTAGTACAACAATAGATAAGGCAAAAGCATATACAAAAGAATAAATATTTTGATTTTCAAATTCAAATCCCATAAAGGAAACGGTATGACTTGTTATTTCGCCTGCTGCATTTTTTGTGGCCGTAACAGCATCATAAAAATTAGGAAAAATAGCCGACGTAATTACTAAAGGAAATACTGAGTTTGCCCAATCGTAAAAAGTCCATGCTTTGATTATTTTCGGGTCATCTTTTTTTATAAAATTCATATAGTTAAATTAGTCTATTAGTTAATGCGGCAATTAGTCGATTGATTTGGGTTAATCTAAATTTATCTATTTTTTAAATTGTCAAATTAACTCATTGTCACATTGTCGAATTAATTAGCTTTAATGATCTCGAACTCCACTCTTCGGTTTTTTGCTTTACCAATATCGTCGTCGTTACTGGCAATAGGCACAGAGCTCCCATAACCTTTAAAGTACATTTTATTTTGCACACCTTTTTTGATTAAGTATTCAAACACTTCGCGCGCACGTTGTTCAGATAATCGTTGGTTTTTAGCTTTAGATCCTGAATTATCAGAGTGCCCATTGATCTGAACTTGCATATTAGGATTTCTTATTAAATACTGAGCCAATTTATTTAACTCAGAGTAAGATTCCGGTAATAAATAATAATGACCATTTTCAAAGAAAATATTTTTTAACTGAATCTTTTCTCCGACTTTAATATTGCTTTTAACTTCTAAAACTGAATCTTCATCGGCAATAAAAGAACCAACAATTTCTACTTTCACCTTCTCTACGGTTTCCTTGGCTTTAATTAAAGACACATCATCAATAAAATAATAAGCTTCTTTAAATCCGAATTTAAATTTATTCATCCGGATCATATCTTTTTTGATCTGAGGGTGAAAGCATCCAATAGTCACATATTTTTCACCTCCATCTGCAATGTATTTGCCCGATATTTTAAACCATTGATAGCCGTTAATAAAACTTCCTTTTTTACTCACAGAATCTATCAAGGCTGTTTTAACCACATCTCCCTGAGTTTTTAAGCCTGTTTTGGTAAAAAGTGCACCAAACGATTTTAAACTCACATTACTCCAAAAAGCCAAACGTATATACATTTCAAACTGATAGGTGGTTCCGCGATGTAACGCATCGGCTAATTTTACCTGCAAATATTCCTTATATTTTTTTTGAAAACGTAAGCCGGCATAGCAATTATCAGTTCTTGCCCCTTTTTGGCGGGTAGTATCATTACTTATAGGCTCTTGATAATAATCCACGCTTCCTATTTGCTGCCAAGGGATAGCCTGGCGAATATTACTCGATTTTTTACGGTAATTTTCAAAACCACCGTTTGGTACTAAATTCTTCTGAATGTCATTTGTTGTTTGAGTAAAACCCAAAAAAGGGGTCATTAACACCAAAAAGGCTATATTTTTAATTAAAAATCTCATATTAAGTTTCACAAAAATAAGTTTTAGACTATATTTGGTAAATATTTGTTATGAACATTTGTAATTATAAAAAAAGGTGTATATTTGCAGCCCAAAGTTTAAAAAACAGATTAATATAAAATAGAATGGCAAATCATAAGTCGGCAATAAAAAGAATCAGATCTAATAACGCAAAACGTTTACAAAACCGTTATTATGCTAAAACTACTCGTAATGCAGTAAAAAAATTACGTGAAACAGGAACTAAAGCAGAAGCAACAGTTTTATTACCTAAAGTAGTAGCTATGTTAGACAAATTAGCTAAGAAAAACGTAATTCACAAAAACAAAGCTTCTAACTTAAAATCTAAGTTAACAAAGCGTGTGAATGCTATCGCAAAATAGTTTTCTACAAGAAAAATTCAAAATATAAATCAAAATCCTGCTTTAGAGTGGGATTTTTTTTATTTTTTACGTTGATTTTGTTAGGTTGTAACTAATTAATTTATATTTTTGTCCCATATCAATTTCTAACCCTTTATTATGAATACTAAATCTTTACGAAATTTAAGTCTTGCTGTTGGAACAACTGCCTTATTGGTTGGTTGCAATGGATTAGGCAAAATGATTAAAAAACAAAACACCATTACTTATGATGTTAAACCTAATCCGGTAGAAATGCATGGTGATAGCGTAACATTTAGTGTAAGTGGAAAATACCCGGCTAAATTATTTGCTAAAAAAGCAACTGTTACGGTAACTCCTGTTTATAAATATGCTGGTGGCGAAAAAGCTTTAAAACCAGTTGTGTTAGTTGGAGAAAGCGCAACCGGTACTGGTCAAAAAATCAGTTACGAAAAAGGTGGTGCATTTAGCTATACATCAGAAAAATTTGTTTACGAGCCTGCAATGAAAGTTGCAACTGTTGAGTTACGTGCTCAAGGTGCTGTAAAGAAAAAAACTAAAGATTTTACTCCGGTAAAATTAGCAGATGGAACAGTAGTTACTCCTTTATTAGTTCGTAATGACGAAAAAGGAATTTATGCAAAAGATGCTTTTGTAAAAACAACTCCTGTTAACCAAACAGCAAATATTTACTATTTAGTAAATAAATCTGATGTTCGTGCTTCAGAAATGAAAAGCGATGAAGTAAAAAATGTTCAATCATTTATTTCAACAAACATCAACAACCCTTGGTATGAATTCAAAGACATCAACGTATCTGCTTATGCTTCTCCGGATGGTGAATTAAGTTTAAACGAAAACTTAGCTAAAGACCGTGCTAAATCTGGTTCTAAAGCGTTAATGAATGAGTTTAAAAAGAACAAAAATAAAGATCAAGCATTTGGTAAAGACGAGGCTAACTACAAAACTCAAACAACAGCTGAAGATTGGGAAGGTTTCAAAACTTTAATGGAAGGTTCTTCTATTGCTGACAAAGATTTAATCTTACGTGTTTTAACTATGTATTCTGATGGTGAGCAACGTGAAAAAGAGATCAAAAATTTATCTAAAACTTATACTGAAGTAGCAGAGAAAATTTTACCAAAATTACGTCGTTCTGTTTTAACAGTAAACGTTGATAAAAAATCTCGTACTGACGAAATGATCACTAAATTATCTACTACTGCACCTGATAGCTTATCTGTAGAAGAGTTATTATATGCTGGTACATTAACTAATGATGTTAACACTAAAGTTCAAATCTACACAGCTGCTGAAAAACAATATGGTAGCGATTGGAGAACTTCAAATAACTTAGGTGTTGCTTTATTAATGCAAAACAAAGTTTCTGAGGCAGGTGAAGCATTTACCCGCGCTGAAAAAACAGCAAACGGAAATCCAATTGTAATGAATCATATGGGAATCATTGCAGCTAAATCAGGTGACCGTAAAAAAGCAATGGAATATTATGACAAAGCTAACGGTGCTGGTAAAGAAGTTAACTACAATAAAGGTATCTTAAACGTACGTGATGGTAAATATGGTGATGCAGTTGGAAACTTTGGTGACTACAAAGGATTTAACAAAGCTTTAGCTGAGTTATTAAACGGAAACGGTGGAGCAGTTCCTTCAACACTTAACGATAGCAACGAAAAAGATATGGCTTTATCTTTCTATTTAAAAGCAGTTGCTGCTGCTCGTAATAACAACGCAGCTGAAGTTAACTCTAACTTAAAAACAGCTATTGAAAAAGACGGTTCATTAAAAGCTATGGCTAAAGATGATGCTGAATTCTTAAAAATGCGTGAAAATGCTGATTTCAAAGCAATGACAAACTAATTTGAATTCAAAATAATAAAAAACCCATCCGTCAGTTGACGGATGGGTTTTTTTATATCTAAAAGATTTCTGTTTCACCTCAAAATCTTTATATTTAAACACGCAACTCTAAGATCAATTATGGCCAAAGTTATTCCATTTAAAGCTATTCGTCCTGAAAACGATAAAGTACATTTAGTAGCTTCCCGTTCTGTAGATGGTTATAATCCGGCTGAGTTAAGAGATAAGCTTGCCGGCAATCCTTATTCATTTTTACACGTTATTAATCCGGATTTTGAAGATGGCATTAAAACAACACCAGGATCAAAAGAACGATTACGAAAAGTAAAAAATCATTTTAAGAAATTTGTACGCGAAAAAATTTTCCTGAGAGATGAAAACCCTTGTTATTACTTGTACCGTCAAATAAAAGAAGGTAATGAATATTTAGGGATCATTGCCTGTACCAGTATTGACGATTACATGAATGGGGTCATAAAAATTCATGAACAAACACTCACTCAACGCGAAGAAAAATTAAAAGACTATTTGGATGTATGTGAGTTTAATGCGGAACCGGTATTATTTTGTTATCCAAACGACGAGGTAATTGATGAGCTTTCTGATGAAATAGCTGCAACACGCCCTGATTACGATTTTACAACTACTGATAAAGTACGTCACACAGTTTGGGTGATCGATTCAAAAAAAACAGTAAAACAAATTGCTGAAAGATTTCAAAAAATACCAAATATTTATATTGCCGATGGACATCACCGTTCGGCATCTGCAACGCTATTAGGCAAGCTAAGACGCAGCACTCGTAAATCTTATACCGGAGAAGAAGCGTTTAATTATTATCTGGGCGTTTTCTTTCCTGAAAATCATTTAAAGATTTTTGAATATAATCGCATTGTGAAAGACTTAAATGGTTTATCAGTTAATGATCTATTGAATAAACTAAAAACTAATTTTAACGTTTCTGAAATTAAGAGTAACGATTTTAAGTCGACCAGAAAACATGAAATTTCTATGTACGTTAATAATAATTGGTACTCCTTAAAAGCGAAAGAAACGATCTATAATCCCAACGATCCGATCGATAGTTTGGATGCTGCTATTTTAACAAAATATATTTTATCCCCTATCCTTGATATTCACGATCTGAAAACTGACAAACGTATTGGTTTTATTCCGGGAGTAAGAGGTAGCAAAGAATTAAAAAAACAAGTGGATGAAGGCAAAGCAATGATCGCATTTGGCTTGTATCCGGTAACCATGGAGCATTTAAAATGGATAGCTGATACCAATAACATTATGCCGCCAAAATCAACCTGGGTGGAACCTAAGATGCGCAGCGGGCTATTGATATACAGTTTAGAAGACTAATCGATTAGTAAATTTGATACTGAACTAAATAGACAATGATAGAGGAAGTTGTTGAAATAATAAGAGTTAACATTGAGGAAATTGAAGCTCTAAGAAACATTAGTATTCAAACATTTACTGAAACGTTTACAGAGCATAATACAGAAAACAATATGCAACTGTATTTAAAGGAAAACTTAAGTAAAGAAAAATTATCACAAGAACTTAATGATCCTAACTCTCAATTTTATTTTGCGATTTTATCAAATCAGGTTATCGGTTATTTAAAAATCAACGCCGGTCAATCTCAAACAGAACTTGTGAATAATACCAGCCTTGAAATTGAGCGTATTTATGTGATAAAAGAATTTCACGGTAAACATATTGGTGATCTGCTTTTAAATAAAGCTATTGACATTGCCAAACACCTAAGCCTTGAGTATATTTGGCTAGGTGTATGGGAAAAGAACACAAGAGCCATTTCCTTTTATAAAAAACAAGGCTTTGTTGAATTTGACAAACATCTTTTTAAATTAGGCGACGATATACAAACTGATCTGATGATGAAATTAAAATTGTAATAATTAAAATGTCTATACCAGAAAATATCAAATATATTAAATCAGAAATTCCTGCTAACGTTACGCTTGTAGCTGTTTCTAAAACAAAGCCTAACGAAATGCTCATGGAGGCTTATGAAGCCGGCCAGAGAGATTTTGGCGAAAATTATGTTCAGGAATTAGTAGATAAACACGAACTCTTGCCAAAAGACATCCATTGGCATTTTATTGGGCATTTACAAAGTAATAAAGTGAAATACATTGCGCCGTTTGTTTATTTAATACACGGTGTGGATAGTTTTAGTTTATTAAAAGAGATTAATAAACAAGCCCTGAAAAACAATCGCATAATAGATTGTTTATTGCAAATTTATATTGCACAGGAAGAAACCAAATTTGGGTTGAGTTTTGAAGAAGCCAGAGACATTTTAAACTCTCAGGAATTAAAAGATCTAAAAAACATTTCTATCAAAGGCTTTATGGCAATGGCTTCCAATACCAATAGCGAAAGGCAAATCAAAAAAGAATTTCAATCTCTCAAAAGTTTTTCTGATCAAATTACAAATAATAAAATTTTAGAAATTAAACATTTATCATTTGGCATGAGCAGCGATTATTTGTTAGCTATACAAGAAGGCAGCACTATGATTCGTGTGGGGAGTAGTATTTTTGGGGAGAGAGATTATAATTTATAATTACTTTCCAAACATCTCCTCTAAAGGCTTACCAGTAGTTCCGTTAGGGAAAGACATATGTAACATTAACGAAATAGTTGGAGCAATATCTACGACATTGATTTTATTGACCGAACTTCCTTTAGGAATACCTTGTCCATAAAATAATACCGGCACATGTGTATCATAACTGTATGAAGCGCCGTGAGTAGTTCCTTTATTGTGATATTCCATCCATGCCGGATTGTAAGAAAAAGCAACATTTCCGCTTCTTACATGGTTATATCCTTTCTGAATTAAGTACTTGAATGTGCCATCTGTAAAATTCTCATACTTCAATACTTCTGATGGGTAAGCTTCGGCCACTCCTTTGATAGATAATAGATAGTTTGCTAAAGTATGCTCAACAGCAAATTTATTCAACTTCATAGCAGCCATTTTGCTTTCATTCAAAAACAATTGTTGATTCACCATCATTGAAACTAAACTATCACCATATTGAGATTGACAAAAGGTTTTAATCGTTTTTGCTAATTCATCTTCATCAATATAACCACCAGGAATTTTTAAATCTTTTAAATGAGCAGGTACATCGCATGCACCATGATCTGCCGTTAAAAACAATACATAGTTATCTTTACCAACTGTTGTATTCAAATAATTCAATAACTCTTCCAGATCTTTATCTAAACGCAAATACACATCCTCTATCTCAACACTACGAGGCCCATAAGAATGCCCAACATAATCTGTAGAAGAAAAACTCACACACAGCATATCCGTTTGCTTGCCTTTTCCTAATTGTTCTGCTTTTAAACAAGCCAATGCCAGATCTTTAGTAATCGTATTACCATAAGGGGTGGCTTTGATAATTTCAAAATTATTTTTTTCTAATTGCTTTTTATATTCATAAGGAAAAATGGCTGTATCTTTTTTGTTAGGCGCTTGCTCATAATTGTTTTTATCTGCAATACTTTCCATATAGGTATCAATCGGATAAAGGGTATTCCATCCTTTTTGTAAATACTGCTTAGCTAATTGCTGACTGTTAAAATCATTAACCCAAGTAGGTAATTGAGTCATATAATGTGTACTCGAAATAAATCTACCATTGCTTCCATCAAACCAAAAAGCTCCGTTAGCGCTATGCCCCGCCGGTAATATAGAACTGCGATCTTTTAAAGAAATAGCAAACACTTTTGACTTTTGATTAGATGATAGTTTTAACTCATCACCAATGGTAGTTACCAATAAATTTTTTGGCGACATTAATCCTGCTTTACTATCAGTACCAACCGATTTCACGTTATCGTCATCTGTGCAATAAGTCATTTTTCCTGTTTCTTTAACAAACCAATCGTTTGAAATAATTCCGTGCGTAGCAGGACTTGTGCCAGTATAAATAGACGCGTGTCCAGGACCCGTGTAAGTAGGTACATAATTGAAATGAGCATTTTTATAAAAAAAACCATCATTAATTATTTTTTTGAAGCCTCCATTACCAAATTTATTCCAATAGCGGTAAATGTAATCATGACGCATTTGATCTACTACGATACCAACAATGAGTTTAGGTTGTTTTAATTCGGTTATTGTTGCAGGCGCTTTTGATTGCGCTAAAAATAATTTTGAAAAAACGATGAAAGAGAAAACAAAAAAATAACGCATAAATTAAGATTTATCTAAGGTTTGAAATACGGAATTATTACTTACAAATTCAGGAACAATGTCTTTCATTTTAGAAACGATCTTGACGTTATCCTGAGTATTAAATAATAAAATCAGTTCATTGATGAATTTAGTAACTTCTTCAAATTCGTACTCTCTTACCTTACCAACTAGTATTTGCTGATGATGAGTAGGCAAGGTATTTTCTGAACTGGCTAATAATTCTTCGAATAATTTTTCACCGGGACGCAAACCGGTGTATACAATTTTAATATCTGTATTTTCTTTTAAACCCGATAGTTTGATCATCTTTCTTGCCAGGTCGACAATCTTAACGGATTGCCCCATATCAAACACAAAAATTTCTCCGCCTTTTCCCATACAACCGGCTTCTAATACTAACTGACAAGCCTCAGGAATGGTCATGAAAAAACGGGTAATATCTGGATGAGTAATTGTAATTGGTCCACCCTGCTCTATTTGTTTTTTGAATCGTGGAATTACTGAACCATTTGATCCTAATACATTTCCAAAACGCGTGGTAATAAATTTTGTATCCGATTTTTTTCCTAAACTTTGAGTATAGATTTCTGCAATGCGTTTTGAAGCACCCATCACATTAGTTGGATTAACAGCTTTATCCGTAGAGATCATTACAAATTTCTCTACCTTAAATTCAACAGCGAGATCAGCTACCGTTTTTGTTCCTAAAATATTGGTTAAAATAGATTCTGACGGATTATTTTCCATCATGGGAACATGCTTATACGCCGCTGCATGAAACACAATGTGTGGTTTAAATGTACTGAATACATTTTGCATGCGCTCTTTATTACGCACATCGCCAATTACAATTTCATATTTAGTTGGAATCGCTTTTTCAGCAAATTCTAATTCTATTTCATGTAAAGGACTCTCGGCCTGGTCTACTAAAATTAATGAAGCCGGATTAAACTTAGCACATTGTCTGGCAAGCTCACTACCAATAGAACCGGCAGCTCCGGTAATTAAAATTGTTTTATGATTGATCTGTTCATTAATTAAAACATTATCCAATTTAATTGGTTCACGCTCTAATAATTCTTCAATGTTAATACTTTTAATTTGATTAAAGCTTAATTCTCCATTGATCCATTTAGCAACCGGAGGAACGTTTAATACTTTAACACCATATTGCAGGCAGTCTTCAATGATCTGATTTTTTTTAGTAGCAGACAAATTTTGAATACTGATGATCACTGACTCCACATTATTATCTTTGATCAATTCAGCTAATTTAGATGTTGGATAAATAAATACACCTTCTAAACTCCGCCCTTTTTTCTTTTCGTCATCATCTACAAAGCCAACCACTTTATAACGTATGGCAGCATCTCTATCTAACGTACGTTTAGTAATAATTCCACTCTCGCCAGCACCGTATATGATCACCTGAGTTTTTTCCATCCCGGGATTTTTATTTTCAAAATAAATGGCTTTGATCGCTAATCGTGAGCTGATCATAATGAAAATAGTCACCAACGCATCGATCACAATTACCGAATGTGGAATTAAATAATAGCCTAACAGCACTTGTCTGGTAAAAACATTAATAACAAATAAAACAGCGCTACTTGCTAAAACAATAATAAAAATTCGTGTAGCATCTTTGGCTCCTGTATATCTTACAACACCCTTATACGTTTTGGAGACAAAAAAGGCAATCAATCTTACCGATAAAACCACAGTATATACCAAAGGGAAATTTGCTAATTCATTTGCCGGAATGGATTTGAAATTAAATCGTAAAAAAAAGGCCAAGGTTAACGAAAAAGCGCAAATAATAATATCTATCAATAAAATTGACCAACGGGGTAAATTATATTTCCAGAAATATTCGAGTATTTTGTGCATCCATGTAAAAATACAGTTTTCAAAGCAATGAACAAAACCAATTAAATACTTCAATTATACCAAAAGGCACATAAATCTTAATTATCGTGCAATAAAAAAAGCATCACTTTTTACGGTGATGCTTCTATGATCTATTAATTTAACTTTTAAAATTTAGTAAAAATTCCTTCTTTACCTTCTCTGGTTAATCTGGTTAAACCTTCTTCGCTGTAATACATAGTGACATTACTATTTTTGCCTTCAATTTTTGTAAGATTAGCAAATCCTTCTGCTAATTCATTTTCACAACCAAAAATAAATACTCTTAAATTATTACGTTGAGAGAATGTACTATAGAACAATTTCGCAACAATATACTTGTTTCCTTGTTTCAATACCCAGTAATATTGATCATTAATAGGATTTGATAAGTTGGCATCTTTATATACTTTAAAATCTCGTCCTAAAATTTTAGAAATTTCTTTGCTTAAATCCCCTAAATAGGCTTGTGGATTTTGCATTTGTTTGGTTTCATACTTTGCATTAAAATCATCAAACATAATGAATCTCATGTTTCTTTTAGGGTAATTTTTATACTCTGCAAAAGTGTAGTATGGGTTATTGGCGCAATCCATTTTTCTATATATCAATTCTTCTTTACAGTTAATATATTTTGTAATATCTACTCCAAATAAATTGATTTGTGCCACAGATAAGTTAATTGACACGATTATTAAACTGATGGTAAAAACTAATGCTTTCATGATTTCTGAATTTTAAAATATTTATACTGGCTTTCTAGATCTTAGGACAGAACAGAGGACAGAAAAAGGGTCGAGAACAAGTAACCGATAGGAACTGAACTAGGACTTTTAAAAGATAAATCAGGTTTATCTATATTGAGGGTGGTGCTAAAGTTGAAAAGACAGAACTTATTGCAACTTTGCGAATTTCTTTCGTCTTCTTCTCTTAAGACTGAATTTGGCTATTTTATTTCTTGTTTTCATTTTAATACAAGTGAGAAGTTTTTTTACTTTTCCAAGGATTAAATAAACATTTCCTTGTTGATAATGTATATTCAAAGGTAATGCCAATTTCGACGAATTAGTCTTTTTATCCGACCAAATAGATAATTTTAACAATAAGATTTAGCAAAATAACATGTTTAATGAGTGAACCATTCGTCCTAATGATTAAGAATTTCGTCTAAATAAATTAGATATTCGTCGAAAATGCAATTTTGGAGGATTTTTGAAGTTTGGCACGGTAATTTTTAGTTACAAAACGCTAAAAACTCAAATAAGGGATGATTTTTTTTAGTTTTTCGTCGCTAAATAACCCTAAAGATTTAAAGTCGGATTCTGTGAGTCGCCCATGTTTACTGCGAAAATTGACGATTGCATGAGCTGATTGGTATGAAAAATAAGGGTGACTCTTCAATGAATTTATATCAATTGCATTGATCGGTATTTTGTCTACAGCATCAGCATTTACTAGTACTTGAGAAGATATTGCATTGAACAAACTATCGTTCATACCGTACACTTCTTTTAATTGATGAATAGAATAAAAACCTCCCAACATCTTTCTATACTTCATGATCCGTTTAGTAAAAGCAGGCCCCACACCTTTCAAATAAACAATTGACAGGCTATCAGCAGAATTTAATTCAACTGGTTTTTTAGCAATTACTTTTTTATCAGTAAGAACCTTTTCTGTTTTAACCGTTAATGAATCTTTTTTGACTTTAATATTTGGTATCAATATATATGACTCAATTTGATCATAAAGCTTTGGTGGCATGCCATACAGTTTTTTCAGATCTTCTGATTTAAAAAATTTACCGCCTTTATTTCTGTAATTCAATAATGTATGGCTCAACTTAGCTGAAAAGCCTAATCGTTGAGCATCCTCAGCTGTAATTGTATTAGGATTAAACACAAATAATTTTTGACTTAAACTATTGTTATATTTTTTTGAGAATTTGTTTGCTTTTGTTTCAATCAGTGTATCATTAACCACATTTTGGTTAGTAACCTCAACTGTTATGAATTGTACATTGTGCTGATCTCCAAAAACAATGGGTATCAATAATTTGAAGGCAAACAACAGGGTAAGAATAATGCACATGATGAATACACCATTGCGTTCTTGTTTATTAAAATGAAAAAAATTAAACAGCCACTCTTTAATTTTCATTTGGATTAATCGCTTTCTTCTTAAACAAAAAATAGATCGGTACACCTAAGGCTATAATTAATAAACCCATGCCCGTATTAAAGGTTTTGTATACCAATAGATCAACACATATCAAAGTCGTAAGAATGATATAAATAGCCGGGATTACAGGATAACCAAAAGCTTTATAAGGCCTTTCTGCATCCGGCATTTTTTTACGCAACACAAAAATACCGGCAATGGTAATGATATAAAAGATCAGAGATGAAAAGGTACAATAGTCTAACAGATCGCCATAAGAACCACTTAAACATAACAGAGATGCCCAGATAGCCTGTAAAATCAATGCATTAGAAGGGACTCCAAATTTATTAAGTTTAGCCGCACTTTTAAAAAATAACCCCTCTTTTGCCATCGATTGAAATAAACGTGAGCCTGCTAAAATTAATCCATTATTACAACCAAACGTTGACACCATAATTAAAGCTGCCATTAAATATTTTGCGATATCGCCAAACACTACAAATAAAGCTGCAGTACCTACTCTATCTTTTTGAGCAAACATAATTCCGTTTTCAACTACCGAATTAGCTGTAGGGTTTCCTTCAATTGGCAATAAACATAAATAAGCCACATTAGCTAATATGTAAATAACCGTTACAATACTTACTCCAAAAAACAAACCTAGGGGGATGTTACGTTGTGGATTCTTAACTTCTCCGGCAATAAAAGTCACATTATTCCAGGCATCGCTGCTAAATAAAGAACCAATCATGGCTGTTCCAAGTGCTGTAGCCAAAGCCATTCCTGATAAGGAAATGAAACTAAAACTACCATCACTCCCGTTTACAACTTGTTTGGCATCCCATGCATTAGTGAAATTTGTCGAAAGCACTCCTTTATTGAATCCATAATAAACGCCTACTATGATCAATGTAAATAAAGCGATCAATTTAGCGGAAGTGAAAATTCGTTGTATCGCTTTTCCATTTTCTATACCACGCGAATTAATAAACGTTAATACAGCAATAATGGCAATCGCCAATAATTGTGCGCTAGTAATTTTAAAATTAACGATCTGTATCATCACATTCCCTTCTTCAAAAAAAGGAATAAATACTCCTGTAAACTTTGCAAATGCTACAGCTACTGCTGCAATGACACCTGTTTGGATGACCATGAACACAGTCCAACCATACACAAAGGCGGTTAGATCTCCAAAAGCTTTTTTAATGTACACAAACTGGCCACCGGCCTGAGGCATCATTCCTGCTAATTCGCCATAACTCAACGCTGCAAATAAGGTAATAATACCCGATAAGATCCATACAACCAATAACCAACCTGCCGAACCGACAGAACGAGCAATATCTGAACTTACGATAAAGATTCCGGAACCGATCATTGATCCGGCTACTAATAAAGTGGTATCAACTAAATTTAAACTGCGTTTCGTTTCTGACATATAGGACACAAAATAGGAAAAATATTGATTTTATATCAAAATAACGAGCTAGTAGATATAAATAATTTTCTTTTCTTTTTGCTTGACCAAAAAGAAACAAAAAGTCAAGACGAAACGCCAACTCCAATTCTTTTCTCGCTATAGTCTCCGCAATACCACCGAAAAAATTGCCTGCCCATATGCTGGCTCAAAACTTATTACGTTTTGCCCTGCTCCGTTTCGCCAAAATCAGCCGCACTATTACCAACGTGTGGAATAGTTAAATTTTCATTCGATGATTTTATTTGATATCAATACCCTACCTCAGCAAGGTTACATGACCCACTTTTTCCACAATATGATTTTTATAATCTGTAGCCGTTAATTTATAGGTATAAACTCCCATTTCACAATTCACATCTTTCTTTTTACCATTCCATCCTCCATATAATTCACTGGTTTTAAAAATTAGTTCGCCCCATCGGTCAAATATCATCAACTCCATTTCTATATAACCCGAAAACTCCGGTTTAAACACATCATTCACTAAATCCTGATTCGGTGTAAAGCAATTAGGAACGTATATCGTTGGAATAACATTTACCGTTACCGAATCCATTTTTTTACAACCAAATTTATTTGTAACAATGGCATAGTAAACGGTATTAACATCAGGCGCTGCCATCGTTTGATTACACTCATTACAAGATAAATTATAATTAGGATACCAAACACTATTTGTATCTGACAAAGACATAATTGTAACCGGTTCACCGGGCAAAACTTCTGAGATCTTAGGCGTAACCGTTAATGTGGGTATCGGATAAACAATCACATCATATGTGGCTTGAGATTTACAAGGACCATTATATAAAGTAAGAGAATATGTGGTGTTTATTTCAGGATTTACAAATGGATTAAATGTAGTAGGAGCGCTAATTTTATATATTGGTGTCCACCAGTAAATATAATTTCCTATAGGTGCTAACAACTGCATTTTTTCTGAACTACAAATAGCCATCGTATAGGAATCTATAGGAACTCTATGCAATGAATCTACTTTGATACTATCTATTGCCTTGCAATTATTTGCATCAAAAGTAGTAAGGTAATACCACCCGTGAGTTAATACATTTATGGATGAAGAAGTTTGTCCACTACTCCATTGATAACTACTATTAACGGCACTGGCATATAATTTAACCGTATCATCCAAACAAATATGACTCGAATCAAATACAATTTTAGTTTCGTTTTTAAATACAAAAACGTTAACAGAATCGTAAGCCGTGCAGCCATTTTTAGTAACAGCTACTTTATATAAAGTATCTGTAGGCGGAGATACGTTTGGCTGTTGAAAAGTAACACTATTGATAAACGCATTTGGAGACCAGGTAAATGTAGAACCTGCCGGCGCTGTTAAATTCAAGCTAACAGAATCTCCGAAACATATATTAACTGATGGGATGGGAGTTAAAATTAATGGTGGCAATACCACTACAGAAATGTAAGTTGTATCGAAAATATTGCAAGTAGCATTGTTATTAGAAATTAATCGTACCTGATAAGTACCTGCCAATGTATAAGTGTGGGATGGAGCAAAAAGTGTGGATGTATTTCCGTCACCAAAATTCCAATTATAATTTACGCCATTAATACTATTATTAATAAATTCAACCGTAAATGGAGCACAACCACTAAGACTAACCGGATTTGTAGCTAACTGCGCTACAACTAAATTTTGATTAAACGTGAATTTAACAACGGCATTATTGCAATTGGTTGAACCATTTTGTGAGGACCAAACATTTGGTGTAGTAGGCATATCATCATGGCCACCACAACTTTCGCAAATAGCCTGATAAATCACTCCAGCTTTATCAAATCTGCTGGTACCACCATCTACATGTTCAAAGCTTTGACTTCCTCCAAAAAAAGTAGCGTATTGCAACGACAAAGCATCTTTATTTAATACCATAAAATAAAAATCATTGCCATCTGTATTACTTATAAAAGCATCTGATGTAACAGGTAAACTAAATGTAGAGCTTTGAGCTGCATTATTTCCAAACAGATCGCCGCCCCAACCTGATAAATAAATATTACCACAAACATCAATTAAAAAAGCAGAAGGAACTATGTCAGGAAAACCATCGCCTGTTCCTACTACCGTGGAGAAAAAAGAGCTGGATAAATTAGAATTTAAACAATGGATAAATTGCCCACTATTGGGATTACTGTAAACACCAGCCGATACAGGATATATTCCTTCTGTTTGCCCAAACACATACACTTTGTTTTGTTTATCCAATTGAATAAAGTAAGATTGATCATAGCTTGATGTTCCAAGATAAGTTGATGCTAAAATACTATTTCCATTTGCTGACAATAAACTTATAAAACCATCCACTCCTCCTTGTGCAGATGAATGCAGGCTTCCCGGTGAAGTAATAAAATTATTACTTGTTGTGCCTCCGGTTACATATAATTGATCGTTTGAATTTAATGCAACGCTATAAACAGCATCATCAGAGGCCCCACCAAAATAAGTACTGTATATTGGACTGGTAATGTTTGGATCAAATTTCACAATAACAGCATCCTGAATTCCGTTTAGTGCCGGTTGCAAACATCCTGCAGTAACAGGAAAATTACTTGACTTAGTGCAAGATCCAAAATAAATATTATTAGCATCGTCCACCACAACGCCACCTCTCAAATCATCACAATAATTATAATGTAAACCTGTTAATGGACTCGTACCATTAACATTTTCGTTAGCAGAACCACCCATAAAGCTTGAGGCAATTAACCCGGTACCATTAACATTAAATTTTGTTATAATAATATCAAACCCTCCAACAAGTGCTGTTTGAAAAGCGCCTGCTGTAACAGGAAAATCAATTGATTTTGATCGGCCAAATACAATTAACTCATTATTATTATCTACAACAATACTTTGAGGTTCTTCCATATCGACTCCACCTAAATAAGTCGAATACATTAAGTTTGAACCGGATGAATTAAATTTTGAAATAGAAATATCAATTATTCCCATAAAAGAAGTTTGAAAAGCCCCGGTAGATAAAGGATACTGCGGGCCATAACATACACCGGCAGTATAGGCATTACCGGATAGATCATAAGTTGCCGTCATTCCAAAATTATCAGATATTGAACCGGTATAAGTAGCAAATACTAAAGTAGGATCAATGATAAGCGGATAACGTTTGTCGTAATGTTCTTCAATTTTAAATTTCACCCGTTTTCCATCTAACACATAAGCACATTTAATTTTTACTATTTTATTATTGATGTTTTGATAGGCATAAGGCGCTTTTAATAATACATCTCCTACCTGTGTGGTCATTACCAAATTACCTCGTTCAATTTTCAAACTATTTTGTCCGATAAAATTCAAAGCAATGTCATTTAGCTCAGCTCCCGGATTAACAACAAAATCAAACCTAAAATTATTTTTATCACTTAAAGATCTTACATCTATTTGCGGATAAATATTCTTGTACCAAATTTCTTTAAATGATTTAACATGAGAAGCCCAATGACGGGGATCTTTTCCTGAAAAATAATTCTCATAAAAAGCATTAGAATCTAACTCTACTTTTTCGGAATTGGAATTAGCGTTTACAAATTCCATTTTAATGGAATGAAAAGTCAACAATGTATCAAAACCACTGGAATTATTTTTTTTATGATGAAGAAAACTTAAACCCTCTTTAGGATAAAACAAAAAAGTAAAAGCATTTTGTTCTAAAAAAACTCTCCCTCCTTTGAATTTGCCTTGGTATAATATATTATTATTCCATTGGCCTTTATTTTGAGCAAATAAAACATGCGACGAATGTGGGTGATCGATAGAATCTCCCTGCGTTTTCGCTTCCATTTTGAACGCAAAACACCACAAAATAATTATGTAAATAATTGATTTGATTGCTTTTATCAAATTTAAACCAATTTCGCGATAAAACAAGGTTAGTCACTAAGTGAAAAGGGGGTAACAATAAAACAAAAATGGGTCCGCTAGCGGACCCATTTTTGTTATTCAACTTCTTTATTCAAATTACTATTTCGTTTACTGTAGAGAAAGTAAACTGTAATACCTATACTTCCCCAAATTAAAAAGGCGATCCAGGTATCTTTTCTTACAAAACACATTAAAAATATATTGAAAGCAACACCTAGACTTCCGATCAAATAAACTGCCGGAGTTCTGTAGGGTCTTTCTAATTCAGGTTTTTTGTAACGCAAGATCATTACCGCAATACATACCATTGCAAAGGCTAATAATGTTCCCATACTACACATTTCACTTAAATTATCAATTGGAGTTAATGCTGCTACTATAGAAATAATTGCTCCAACTAAAATGGTGCTTCTGTGTGGTGTTTTAAATTTCGGATGTAAGGTTCTGAAAAATTGAGGCAATAACCCGTCTTTTGCCATCCCTAAGAAGATACGTGTTTGACCAAGCATCATTACCAACATTACAGAAGTTAAACCAGCTGTAGCGGCAATGGTAATAATAAATACCGCCCAATTAATCCCTATACCCGAAAACGCAGAGGCTACAGGAGCTGCTTTATCCAATTGATCATATCTTACCATACCGGTTAAAACCAAGGAAACTAAAATGTATAAAATAGTACAGATAATTAATGATGCAATAATAGCAAATGGTACATCTTTCTTTGGGTTAATAGCTTCGCCGGCCTGAGTAGATACGGCATCAAATCCAATATAAGCAAAGAATACAATAGTTGCTGCAGTTAATACACCACCAAAACCAAAATTCATTTTTCCGGTAGCATTCCCTAATTCATCTAAAGCAGGAATTTCATCAGGAATGAAAGGCACCCAGTTTTCGGTTTTGATATAAAAAGCACCTACTATGATTACAAATAATACCACTGCAATTTTAACTACCACAATAATATTATTAGTGTTAGCGGCCTCTTTAATACCTTTTACCAAAATATAAGTTACTAGCCATGTTATTAATAGTGCCGGTAAATTGAAAGCAAAACTTGGTGCAGGCATTCCTAATTCAGCACATTTTGTAGTTGCTGTCGCCAGATCATTACATAACCATATTGGAAAATCGACCCTGAATAAATGCAACAATTTTACGAAGTAACCACTCCAGGCCACAGCCACAGTAGTTGCTCCCATCATGTACTCTAAAATCAAATTCCAGCCAATGAACCAGGCAAATAATTCACCTACAGTACCATACGCATAAGCATAAGCTGAACCTTCAACCGGTAATACTGATGCAAACTCAGCATAGCATAAAGATGCGAATAAACAACCTATACCTGCAATCACAAATGATAATGCTAAAGCAGGGCCTGCATAATCATGAGCGGCAATTCCGGTTAAGGTAAAAATACCCCCACCAATAATAGCTCCAATCCCTAATGAAGTTAATCCCCATTTTGTAAGAACACGTTTTAAATCACTTTTTTTCATATCGGCCTCAAAGGCAGACACAGGTTTTACTCTCCAAACTGACATATTATATTTTTTATTTTAATTAGAACTTCGTTAAGCATCCAAATATATATGTTTTATTTAAAAAAACAGTGATTTTGTCGATTATATGGAACTGTTTAAAAATTTTCACAATATGCCATACAAAGCTTATTTTTACTGCGTGGAAACTTTTGAAACTGAACAACCAAACGAAAATCAACCCGGTATTTTACCTAAACCTGTATTGGTTCAGGATAAAAAAAACTGGATTCGCAAATCACTGATTAGTTTGGGGATTTATGCGTTTTTATTTTACCTGATATTTAATCAGGACTTGATATACATTGCGGCTGTATTACTGGTATTACTCATTCATGAGTTCGGGCACTTTTTTGCCATGAAGGCTTTTAATTACAGCAATGTTAAACTATTTGTTTTACCGCTTTTAGGCGCTTATGTTTCGGGTAAAAAATCCATGATCTCCCAAAAACAGATGTCTGTAGTTATTTTAGCAGGACCTCTTCCTGGTATCATCATCGGTTTTTGTTTATTACTCAATAATTTATATTACCCTAACGAACGTTTGGAAATGTTAGGCAATATCTTCTTTATATTAAACGTGTTTAATCTATTACCTTTTATTCCTTTAGATGGCGGTCGCTTATTAGAAACCTTATTTATCAGTCACAACCACGCCATCAGAGTGGTGTTTACCGTTATTTCTATTGCAGCCTTAACTTTTTTAGCCGTTAGTACCACGAGTCTTATTTTATTGATCATTCCCGTTTCTATGGTATTTGATCTGATGATGGAAATAAAAAACCATAAAATAAGAGAGTACTTAAAACAAGAAAATGTTAATTACATAGTAGATTATTCAGATTTACCCGATAAAGATTACTGGACAATACGCGATTGTATTTTATTATCATTCAATAAACGTTATAACGGAATTCAGGCAGGCGTACACCAATACAGTATTATTGAAGGTGGTTTATTACAACACGTTACCGCAATTTTAAAAACACCCTTTACTAAAGATCTGGGAGTTTTAGGGAAAATTATTGTGATTCTTATTTTTATTTTCTTTTTGGTGGTTTTACCGGTTACATACATTTTTATGAAATACCCTATTGCCCATTGAGAACTATCTTAATAGTTATTCTTCTTCTCTCTTCCTGTTATTTTAAAGGGCAAGGCATTGATTTTTCGATGTTAAAAAGCATCAATCAAAACGAACACCCACAATGGGATCATACCATGCGACTTACGTCTGCTTCTGTGTATCCGGCTATGGTTATGGCACCGGGCTCATTACTACTAACGGGTTACATTAATAAAGACAAACCCATGATGCGTAATGGTTTTAAAACAGGCATTGCCATTGGTTTAAATATTGGATTAAGTACAGGGTTAAAATATGCTATTGAACGACAGCGTCCTTTTGTGCAATATCCTAATGATATTGTGCAACGCACGGATGTAGGAACACATTCTTTTCCTTCAGGACATACCTCTTGTGCATTTGCAGCTGCTACTGCTTTAACTTTATCTACAAAAAAATGGTATGTAGCCGTTCCTTCGTATGTATATGCTTGTGGTGTGGGTTATTCGCGCATGCGCTTGGGAGTACACTACCCAAGTGATGTTTTAGGAGGTATGGCAATTGGAATTGGTTCTTCGCTATTAGTTTGGCAGGTAGATAAATGGCTACAAAGAAGGAAAAATTCAGAATCTGAAAGAAAAGCAGCAATTAATTTTAATGAATAATACATTCAATATCATTGTTAATTTATGTTTATTTAGCGCTTTAAGATTAATTAAAATTGTATTTTTACAAGTAAGCTAACTCTTATGAAACATCTATTATACATATTCATCGCATTATTTTTAACGATGAGTTTATTTTCTCAAAATAAAACCAATCAAAGTTCCGTGCCCGAAAAATACCTTCAGATTTCAGGGGTAGTATTAGATGATAGTTTACAACCTTTACCTTTCGTATCAATTATGATTAAAGGGACCCGTCATGGTACGGTGAGTGATTTTTATGGTTTTTTTACCATTGTAGCTAAACCGGGAGATGATATGCAGTTTTTTTCGGTAAACCATAAAAGTAAGTCTTACCAATTGGCAGATACTTTAACAGGACGACACTACTCTATTATACAGATCTTAACAAAAGACACTTTTTTATTAGAACAAGTCAATGTATTTCCATGGCCAAGCAAAGAACAATTTAAAAAAGCGATATTAAACTTAGATTTAAGTGATACCGATATTGAACGGGCTTATAAAAACATGGATAACGAAGATGTTCGCGCTTCCATTAAAGGTGGCTCTATGGATGCTGCGGCTAATTACAGAGTGCGCATGCAACAGCAGTACACCAGATTATATCAGGCAGGACAATATCCAAGTGTAAGTTTATTAAACCCTGTGGCCTGGGCTCAGTTTATTGACGCCTGGCGTAAAGGAAAGCTAAAGATCAAGTAAACTTGTTCCCTTAAGGGATTGCAATAATTCTCTTAAATTCCATTTCTTTTTACAATATTTGTAGCTTACTCACGTTATTTGCCAAGTGCTACAAAAAATCTATTATACATTCATTCTATTAGTCTTTGCTTTGCTGGGTTTGGCTCAAACTGCCACTATTAGTGGCACAGTAAAAGATGATGAAGCTACTCCACTACCCGATGTGCAGATTGCTGTGCTGGAAGATGGCAGCTTAAATACCGTTTCAGATTCAAAAGGCCACTATACGATCACTGTTCCTGCCGGAAAAGAAATTACTCTATCCTTTTATAACTTAAGTTACCGACAAGTCAGTAAAAAATTTACTTTAAAGGCCGGTGAAAATTCAAGCTATAATCCTCGTTTAGAATTTAAAAATACCATTACAGCAGTAGATGTGGTATCTGAAAACCGCACACACGAAATCACGCGCATTGATCCAAAAAACATATTTTACATTCCCAGCCCCAGTGGCAATTTAGAAGATATAATTAAAACTCAAATTGGTGTAAGCAGTAATAATGAATTAAGTAGCGGTTACTCTGTAAGAGGCGGAAACTTTGATGAGAATTTAGTGTACGTTAATGATATTGAAGTGTATCGTCCGTTTTTGGCACGCAGTGGACAGCAAGAAGGATTAAGTTTTGCTAACCCAGATATGGTAAGCAATATCAATTTCTCTGCCGGTGGATTTGAAGCAAAGTATGGCGATAAAATGTCATCAGTCTTAGACATTACTTACAAAAAGCCACTCAAATTTGGAGGAACAGTAAGCGGAAGTTTATTAGGAGGAAATTTGCATTTGCAAGGTGTATCTAAAAATCGTGTATTGGCCTGGAGTGTGGGATCGCGTTATAAATCCAATTCTTATTTATTAAAAGGTATGGATACCAGAGGAGAATACCGCCCAAGGTTTTATGATGTTCAAACTTTTTTAACTTTTACACTTAACGAAAAATGGAGTGTTGAATTTTTAGGCAATGTAGCTAATAATCAATACTTAGTTATTCCTGCTAACAGAGAAACTACCTTTGGCACAGTAAACAACGCTGTGAAATTAAGTATCTATTTTGATGGGCAAGAATTGATGCAATACAATACCATGTTGGGAGGCCTCTCTACTACCTTTAAACCAAACAGTAAAACCAAACTGAAATTAATAGCATCGGCTTATAAAGCTAAAGAAGAAGAAAAATATACTGTTCAGGGGCAATACTATATTGATCAGCTGGAAGCCGATTTTGGTCAGAATAATTTTGGCCAGGTAGCCTTTAACAGAGGTGTTGGAACTTTTTTAAATAATGGCAGAAATAGAATCGACGCTTCTGTATTTAATGTTGAACATAAAGGCACACGCTACATCAATAATAAGCATGAGTTATTGTGGGGTGTACGCTATCAGCACGAAATTATTGAAGACAAATTAAGCGAGTGGAAAACAGTTGATTCAGCAGGATATATTAGTCCTTATAGTCCAACTGAAATTAATTTAACTGATGTGATCAAATCAAAAATTAGTTTGCAAAGTAATCGTGTGTTGGGATATGTACAATATCAATTTAACAAACAATTAAGAGATTCTTCTACCATTAGCGTGACCGGAGGATTAAGAGCTAATTACTGGGATTTTAATTCTCAAACAGTCGTTTCTCCCCGCTTAACATTTTCGTATAAACCAAACTGGAAACGTGATATTGTTTTCAGAGCCTCATGGGGTTATTACTACCAACCACCGTTTTATAGAGAGATGCGTGGTTTTGACGGGAAACTCAATTCAAATATCAAAGCGCAACAATCTATACATTATTTAGTTTCGGGAGATTACAATTTTAAATTATGGCGCCGACCATTTAAAATTATTTTAGCCGGTTATTATAAGGAAATGAAAGATCTGATTCCTTATGAAATAGATAATGTGCGTATACGTTATTTTGCTAAAAATAATTCGGTTGGTTATAGTACCGGTGTTGATCTACGTATTAATGGCGAATTTGTAAAAGGAATTGAATCATGGGCAACGATTGGTTATTTAAAAACATTTGAAAACATAGATGGCGATAGAAAAGTAACTTACTTTAATAGTAAGGGCGATACTATTATACCCGGATTTACTTTTGATACGAAGGCTGTAGATAGCGTTGTTGTTTACCCTGGTTATATCCCTCGGCCAACAGATCAGCGTGTTACCTTTGGTATGTTTTTTCAGGATTATATTCCAAAATTACCTTCTTGTAAAATGTATTTGAACATGCAATTTGGAACCGGCTTACCATTTGGCCCGCCAACTCATGAACGCTGGAAACAAGTTTTCAGAATGCCTCCATACAGACGAGTTGATATTGGGTTTGCTTATCAGATTATTAAAGAAGAACACAATCTCCCTAATAAGAATCCATTTCACCATTTAAAAGGCATGTGGTTAAGTTTAGAGGTATTCAATTTGTTACAGATCAACAATACGGTATCTTACACGTGGGTAACTGATGTTACGGGTCGTCAATATGCGGTACCAAACTACTTAACCAGAAGACAGTTGAATGTGAAATTACAGGTGAAATTTTAACTAACCAATTCTTCCAAGCAACTCTGTTTTATAAGCTCTGGAAACCGGAATAGTAATATCATCATTTAATACTACAAAACCACCATCACCTTTAATGTAGCGCTCAATTTTATCAAGATTTATCATATGAGTACTATGAATTCTGCAAAAATTAAAATTCTGTAACACTTCTTCAAAATGTTTCAATGTTTTGGAAGCCGTAATTTTTCGTCTGTCTTTTAGGTATACGTGGGTATAATTTGATTCGGCTTCTAATCTGATAATATCTGCGGCATCTACAAACAGTAGCCCTTCCTGGCTTGGGATACTTATCTTTTTTAATTTGTTAAGTGTTGAATAAATGATTTCTTCCATGTTTTTAATAGAAGTTGTGTCGCCTTGTTTCATTCGTGCTTCAACACTTTTAACAGCCTGTTTTAATTCGTCAATATCTATAGGTTTTAATAAATAATCAACGGCTTTTGTTTTAAATGCTTTGATGGCATAATGTTCATAGGCTGTAGTGAACACAACTTCATACTTTTCTGTATTTGTTGCGGCAATAACATCAAAACCTGTGGCTGTAGGCATCTCTATATCCAAAAACACTAAATCCGGCTTTAGTTTTAAGATGGATTTTATCCCATCATCTGCCGTATTTTCAATAGCTATAATTTGAATGGAAGGACAATTTTGCTCAATTAATAATTGCAACACTTCACTGCCACTTTTTTCATCATCAATAATAATCGCTTTGATCATAGTTAATTATTTTTTAAGTCAATACAAATTTCAACAATAGTACCGGTTACCTGTCCCTCTTCTATCTTATCAACAATATTTACCTGTGTGGGCACACCGTTTTGTTTATTTAAAATCTCTAATCGTTCCTGCGTAACCGACATTCCCATAGAAATATGAGTTTTTGTTTTTTTACGCTTTATTTCTTCTGCTGCTTTTCTACCAATGCCATTATCTTCTATTTTGCATTTTAATATTGTACCTTCTTGTGAAAAATCAATATTTAATTGTCCTCTTCGTTCAGTAAGTGGCATTAGACCATGCAAGATAGCATTTTCTACATAGGGTTGTATCAGCATCGGCGGAACAAACACACTATCTGTATTGGTACTGGTATGTACATTTATTGAAAAATCAAAACTAAATGAAGATCGCAGAGCCTCTAGTTCAATGTACAATGTTAATGACTCGATTTCCTGACTTAAAAGGATCGTTTCTCTTTTAGAATTTTCTAAAACAGATCGGATCAAACGGGCAAACTTAGTTAAATATTTATGTGCAGATTGAGCATCATTTTTTAACACAAAGCTTTGGATGGAATTGATGGCATTAAAAATAAAGTGAGGATTCATTTGAGTACGCAATGCTTTTAATTCCGATTCGGCAATTTTTTTATGTATGAGTGTTTTTTCTGCTTCTTGTTTACGAACGGCTGCAACACGATTATAATAAAATAAAACACCTCCAAAAATAATAAGAGAAAAAACAAATAATAAAAACCACCAGGTTCGCCAAAAAGGAGCTTCTATTTGAAATGATATAGTTTTTGATTTAAAAGGGATTAGTCCCGAAGGATCTAATACATAAACTACAAATTTATAGCGACCAGGTTGCAAAACCGTATACTGGGCAAAGACATCTTTAGTGTAAGTCCAATTTGTATCAAGCCCCTCAAGTCTATATTTATATTTTAAGTCACCTTCATTTTTTAAGCAAATTGCCTTATAATAAATTTTAATTGAATTTTGTTCATGTAAAAAAACATAACTACTATCAGAACGTTTACGTTCTCCATTAACAACAAAATTTTCTATATATAAAGGAATATTGCTTTTTTCTGTATATAACTCCTCAACATTTACTACACCAATTCCACTACTTGTTGCAAAATATAATAATTCGTTTTCTTTTATCAATTGATTGATCTCATTGGAAACAAAACCATTTGCTAAATTCATTGTATTAATGGAAAACAGATCATTCTTAAATTCTACCTTAAAGATACCCCGATTTGTTCCTACCCAGATTTTTCCCTGATCATCTTTGATCATGGACGTACAGATATTGCTTGGCAAGCCATTACTCTCATTAAATTGTTGAAGAATTTTTCCTTTTCTCATGCAAATAACTCCGGCACCTCGTGTTGCAAAATATAAATTATCTCCACTTTTCACTATATCAATAATTCGATTTTTAAGAACCGGATATTTATCTCCTAAATAAGTTAACTCTTTATCCTTCAAAGAAAACAAACCTTCTTTTGTTCCTACTAAGATCCGATCATTATCTACACATAGTGAAAAAGGACTGGGAATATCTATCTTAATACGTTTACATTCTGCTGTATTTTTATCTATAGAAAAAACTTCTCTAGAATTAAATCCTAAAAAACTCTCCGACGTATAGGGTATGGCTTTTTTAACAGAAGCAATTGTATAAACTCCATTAATAGTTCGCCATAGCACTTTTTTTTCTTTTGTTTTTAAATTGATCATTAAAGGATCTGAACCACAGCACAACAATAAACTATCGCTACCCGCTAAATACCACGAAGCATAATTAAATTTAGCTTCAACATACTGATGTTTTTTTTTCGACAGATCAACAACGTTTAAATTATTATCAATCGTTAATGCATATAATTTTGTTTGATACTTAAAAATAGACAACACTTTGTCTAAATTGAAACCTGAATTTTTATTAAAAAAACTGAACTCAAAAGATGGTATATAAAATAACCCTTCTTCAATAGTAGATAACCAAATACCTTTATCTTCGTCTTCAAGAACATACGACACTGTCAGATTTGGCAAACAAATTTCAGGTGTACTTGTAAAGTCTGCATCTTTATAAATATATGAACCGTGGCCTTTTGTATTAACCCAAACACGGTTTTTACTATCAATCGTTATGTTTAGAATTGCTCCTTTACTTTGATAATCTTTTATGCTATCCAATAAAATAGTAAAACCTGTCTTATTTGCCTTTAAGATAGATGTTCCATCTGTGATCAAATAATCTCCATTTTTCTTTTTAATTGCTGAAACATGTGTTAAAACTCTGTTCAGATATAATGGAGGTGACGATGATTTGAATGGCTTATTAAATTTATCTCTGAAGGAAATACCCATTTTTTTAGGAATAGAAATGATATCCTCAAAATCATTACCGAAAATAAAACTATGTTTATCCAACTCATTAAGATAAATTTCATTAGTATTAAAATGGTAATTTTTTAATTCCTTGTAAAAGGGAGGAAACACTTTGATATAACCACATAAATAATTTGATATATATAATGTATCAGAATGATCGAAAGTAAAATCAAGAGGAAAAGATTTTACCAGATCCGATAATTGCACATTAACCGGTATTGAATAAATAGAATCTGTATCATACGAATAATAACACATTTTGCCTGAATAGGTGGCAAACCAAATTCTGCCTTTACGATCTTCATGAATTTTAAAAACAGTGTTGTCCACAAGGCCTTTTGAACTATTAAAGGTTCTGAATTCATAGCCGCTAAACCTCACCACTCCGGCATCGGTACCAATCCACAAATACTTTTTACTGTCTTGAAAAATATTGTAACACTCTGAACTAGGTAAGCCTTCTTTAATGGAATAGTGACGCAGTACAGATGTTTGTGAAGTTAGGTTTAATGTCCACAGGCTAATACTTACTAAAAGTAAAACTCTGAAAGTATTATAACGGCTACCTAACATAGCTTAAATTTAGTGTTTGTTATGATATTTACATACAACCTTGTATAGAAAATGGAATTTAATCTGCTCTATTACGTTAAATACTCAGCTAAACATGTGAGCTACTAATTTAAGATTGCTGTTAGGACATATCCGGGGGAAATTTGCATAATACTTGTTTACTCAAGTTCAAACACCTGATTATGTCCTCTAAAAATACAATAACCTACCGAAACTGGACTTTTGATTTTAATCAAAAACTAACGCATTGTATTTATAATAACATATTGTGTGGTAAGGCCAGTATGGAATCATCCAGAGTTCATAAAAACTTTTTAAACAAACGCGATTTTCTTTTCCCTGAGGAAATATTAGACCTGTTTTCTCTCTTAGGTATTGATTATACAAAAGACACTAAAATGAATCCGAAAGTTTTAGAAAATGGTCAAATTTGTTACGAAGGAAATTTTCAATTTATTGGGAATTTAATTAAAGGTAAAAGCTGTAAAATAGAATTGAATAATGAACATACTATTTTTGAACTAACTCCAATAAATGATCAATTTTCAATAGGATTTCATCAAGATGATGCGCCTTTTTTTAACCAGCATGTCATTCACGTTGAATTTTCAGTGTTAGAATCTAAACCGGTTGTTTCAAAAAACAAAGAAGCTACAGCTTAGTTCTTAAAACGTTTACCAATTTATCCAGCATCTCATCCGTAAAATCCAAATGTGTTACAAAGCGAATGGTTTGTTTACCAAAGGCTGCCATTTTAATGTGATGTGGTTTCAACATTTCTTCGAAAGAAGCTGCTGAGTATTTATCGGTTAAATTAAAAATAAGAATATTTGTATCTACCGGCATTACACTCTCAATAAATGGTAATTGTTTTAATTCAGCTTCTATTTGCTTGGCTCTTTTATGATCTTCTTTTAATCGCTCAACGTTATTATCTAAAGCATAAATACCGGCTGCTGCTAAAAAACCTGCCTGACGCATCCCACCTCCAAATACTTTACGCACACGACGTGCTTTTTTGATAAAAGGCTTAGTTCCTAATAATAATGAACCAACCGGAGCACCCAACCCTTTACTTAAACATACCGAAATGGAATCAAATTGGTCTCCAATATCCTGTGTTGATTCTTTAGTTTCAACCAATGCATTAAATATACGTGCACCATCTAAATGCAAAGGCAAATTTTTCTCAAGACAAAATGCTCTTATCTTTTTAATTTCTGGTAATGTATAGTAGCTTCCACCTGCCCTGTTCACCGTATTTTCTAAACTTACTAATGCTGTTCGGGTTAACCAATCGTAATCAGCATTGATATTTTGTTCGATGTGATCAACTGTAATTCTACCTCTGTTGCCTTGCACTAAACGTGCCTGTACACCAGAATTGGAGGCAATACCGCCACCTTCATAATTATAAATGTGTGAATTCACATCACAGATCAATTCATCGCCGGGTTGAGTGTGACACTTAATAGCGATCTGATTAGTCATCGTACCACTTGGACAAAACAAAGCCGCTTCTTTGTTAAATAGCCTTGCCGTCTTTTCTTCTAAAGCTAGTATAGTTGGATCTTCATTAAACACATCGTCGCCAACTTCTGCACTCATCATTGCATCGTACATGCCTTTAGTAGGCTTGGTTACTGTATCGCTTCTTAAATCAATTATCATCACAATTATTTTTTAAAATTTAGATCCCGAACATAAAAAATAAATCCATTTTTCTTGTAAAGCATTTTCAGATTAGGACAATTCTTTTTTACAACTTCCTCATCAGTTATTTTTGCTACAAAACAGGCATTACCTTTAATATTACCATCAATTAACCAGTGTGTATGGATCAATCCAAAGGATGTAGAAACATTTACTCCAATATTTTCAAGTTCAACAGCTTTATGTACAAGATATTTTTTTAATTCATCATTTTTTACCATCTCCGGTTTTATCTCACCATAAAATAACGAAGCGTAACTTTTAAATCCGATAGTTTCGACTTCAATATTATTTTTAGCACAAGCCTTATAAAACTCAATAGCCGCATGTTGTGAGTATTGTTCAATTTTTGGAGCAATAAGCATGATCAAACAATAAGTAGTAATTAAAGAACTTAAAAAGATGCCATAAATAAATTTACGTTGGCCTTGTTTTATTTTTGTTAAACAGAAAATTATAATTATTAAAAACAATAGCCCAATTAACCATTCAAAACCACTCCAAGCCACATTGGCTTTTAAATTTTCTACGGCAAACTGATCGTCAATTAAATTACTTGACAATAACCAAGGTTTAAAAAATGGAATACAGCCTACTAAAATAAAAGCCAACCCCATTAAAGCGGTAACAATAAAGAATGATACTTGTAACCATTTTTTCCAGTTATACTGGGCACTTAGTAGTTTTTGAATGGCATAGGTTGCTAAATAGGTTAGCGGAAAATAACACAAAGATGAATAATGCACGATCTTGGTTTTTACAATAGAAAACAAGATCAATACTACCCAAAACAAACACAACATCCAGCGTTTGCTATGCATTTGAAAAGGTGTATCACTCAATGATCTTTTGTGTGCCAAGATCAAAAAAAACGATGAGGGGAAACAGCCTAAGAGTAATACCACAAAATGATAAATAAAAGGCCCTCCATGATCGGCATCTTCTGTTTTAAATAAACGCAGCTGATAATCGATAAATTCTTTGATAATATGTCCATTGCCTTTTATTAATTCAACAGCAAACCAGCTTAAACCAGTTATTAAAAACGACAAGAAAAAAACAAGTAGAAATTTAGTTGACGATATTTTTTTAAAGCGTGCTAAAATAAAAAATACCGTAACTGTTAAGCCCACTAAAATTAAAGCCGCAGGGCCTTTGGTTAATAATGCCAAACCTAAAAAGAAACCTGCCAGTAAAGCCGTTTTGTAACCATACTTACCAACCGGGTTGTTAGTGTGTTGGATCAAATAAAATACCGAAACATAGATCAATAAATTAAACCATGGATCGATGATGCCACTTTTAAAAAACAGATGTGGCAATAATGTTGAAGCATAAACAAAAGCCCAGGTTAAACCAAATCGTCTGTCATTTAATTTTTTACCGGTACCGTATATTACTAACAATGTAATAACACCACACAAGGCATTTGGAAAACGAGCCGCAAACTCATTAACACCAAAGACATTCATACTTAAGGCTTGTAACCAAATAAACAAAGGAGGTTTTTCCCAAAAGGGCTGAAAGTATAATTGTACGTTGGAGTAATTATCAGACACCAGCATTTCGCGGGCACACTCTGCAAAATTGATCTCATCCCAATCAAACAAAGGCATGTTACCGATAAAGGGTATAAACAATAAAGATGCCGCAAAGATAATGAATGCGTAGGCCTTTGTATCTGTATTTAATAACTTAAACAATCTTTTTATTTTTAGATAATAATTTTGGCAATGTTGTATCAAAGCGTTGTGAAGATACTCGATTATAAAACACAACATAAAACAAGATGGAAAAAAGAGTTCCAATAATAGATCCTACATAAATATCTACCAGCCAATGCTGTGATAAATACGTACGGCTAAACGCTGCTAAAAATGCCAAAAACAAAAACAAGAATTTAAGGAAATGATTTTTAGTCATAAATATTAAACAAAAAAACAAGGCAAATGCTGATAAGGCGTGCCCGCTGGGAAATGAATTTAAGCCTAACATATCAACACCTTCTACCTCTTTTAGTTCTTCGCGCACAAAATACTGAAACACAAAATGCGGGCGATAGATCTCGGCAAACAACCAATGTTTCATAATTGTTGAAAATAAAGCTGCCCCAAAATAAGACAGTAGCACATACATCGCTTTTCGAATACTGATAAAAGCCAAAACTAAGGCTACCAAAAAAGCAAATAGACCGTCTCCAAAATGTGTGGCATATTTAAAAATTAAATCTAAAAATTCATTTCCTACGTGAGCATTAATGGCTTTATGAATTTGTACTTTACCGGTATTCAATAAGATATTACCTACATATAGTAATGTAACAAGGTACACTAAAAGATAAATGCTATTTTGTTTCAAAAAATTCTTCAAGGAAATTTATTTTTTAGTGGTGGAGGTAGAATCTTTTGGTTTATTTGGACTTTGAATAGGTGGTAAAGGTTTGATCGTGGCTTTAAAAGGTTTATCACTAGCTGCAATTTCGCAGGAAGTAACAATGGCTTGTTTCACCACTTTCATGATACAATCTGTAGGTTGTACGTAAATTTTTTTAACGGTGCTATCAGGCATTGTAAACGACATATCAGTGGCAAAGCTCTTTGGCCCTTCAAACACAAAGGGATCTTTAAAATAATCTTCCAGATGAATATCTTTAATATGTATCTTTTTACCTAAGATCATGGTATATAACTCAAAAATAGCTCTGGTGATCTTTATAGAAATTTCGTTCTTTTTATTATCGTAAGCTATTTTTACATTACCCACCACTTGTGTTTTATAATTAAAAGGACCAACATTAACCTTTGCATCGCAGTTAAAAAAACTACTATCTGGCATTAAATTAATTTTGGGATTTATTATCGTCCAATCGTAGTGTCCTTTAATATAGAGGACTTCATACTCATTGGTCCCTTTTATTTCGCCCACAGCCGTAAATACTTTATTAATGGAGTTTTCGTTGAGTACAAATGCAAAATCGCTATAACTTTGCCCTTTTGTAAGGAGAGAATATGTTATAAAAAAAAGAAAACTAATTGTTTTGAATTGCATGTTACAAATGTATACTTTTGGCTATTATTTACTTTAATTAAAAGTAAAAACTTACTAAAAGTATACTACACAATTTTGTTATTTTAACTAAAAAAATATGATGATCAAAGCCAATAATCCCGCCCTTAAATCATGGATAGAAGTTGCTGCAAATTCTGATTTCCCAATTCAAAATTTACCATTTGGTATTTATGGTGATAAAACCACCAAGCACCACGCCTGCTCTGCCATTGGCGAATACATCATTGATTTGTATGAATTGGCTAACGCGGGTCTTTTGAACAATTTGGTGATTGATAAAGAAGTGTTTAATAATGCACACTTAAATAATTTTATTGAATTGGGTAAATCTACCACCCGACAATTAAGAGACCGTTTATCTGATCTTTTGGAGGTCAATAATCAGGAATTACAAGGTAATAAAGCCGTTTTTAATACCATTTTCAAACTACAAAAAGATGTAACGATGTTAATGCCGGTAAAAGTAGGAGATTACACCGATTTTTACAGCAGTATAGACCACGCTATTAATATTGGTACTATGATCCGTGATCCTAAAAACGCCTTGATGCCAAATTGGAAACACTTACCTGTAGGTTACCATGGCCGTGCCTCAAGTATCTGCGTGAGCGGACATACGTTTTACCGTCCAAAAGGACAACAAAAGCCTGCTGACGCCGAATTACCGGTTTATGGCCCCAGCAAATTACTGGATATTGAATTAGAAACTGCTTTTATTATTGGAAAATCCACTCTAATGGGTGAAAGTGTGAGTACGGAAAGAGCTGATGATTATATTTTTGGAATGGTATTATTTAACGATTGGAGCGCACGCGACATACAAACCTGGGAATATGTGCCATTAGGACCATTTTTATCAAAGAATTTTGCGTCAACCATTTCGCCATGGATAGTAACTTTAGATGCCTTAGAGCCATTTAGAACTAAAGGTTATGTACAAGATCCTGAAGTATTACCTTATTTAAAATACGATGGCGATAAAAATGTGGATATTAAACTGGAAGTATTTTTAACCCCTGAAGGTGGCGAAGCCAATAGTATTTGTACCTCTAACTACAAGTATATGTACTGGACCATGGAACAACAATTAGCACACCATACCGTAAACGGTTGTAATATTAATGTAGGTGATATGATGGCCAGTGGAACCATTAGTGGACCTGAACCACACGAATACGGTAGTATGATGGAACTTACATGGCGCGGCACCAAACCTTTAAAATTAAAGGATGGCAGCGAACGTAAGTTTGTGAACGATAACGATACAATTACCATAAAAGGTTATTGCCAAAACAATGGTGTGCGTATTGGTTTTGGAAATTGTACAGCTAAATTATTACCTGCTATTTAACTGAATAAATGTAAATTATCATATTATTACGCGTGTTTTTTTCTTTAACGCTTGTTTTTCTTCCCTTATAAAATTTAAATCCTCTAGCTTATTAAACTAGAGGATTTTTTTATTAAAGCATTGATATTACTGAAACAGAGAAGCTAACTCGTTATTACATGGGCTATTTGTAGCCTTCTGTATTTATACAATTTTTTCAAAAATCTTACATCCTTAACTCTTAACCCATAGTTGGGATGTGTGAACAAATAGATGTTGCCACCTTTGAAAAAAATAAATAACATATGAAAACATCTATTACAACATTCGACAAAGTAAAAAATAACCAAAACAAATTATCATTAGTTGGTATAATGACTTTGTGTTTAATTTTAGTTTTTAAACCAAGTATTACTTTATCTCAACCCCTTGAGCCTATTATTACATTATCTCAACTTCATAAATCGGCCCCTCAACCACCGGTTCTTCCTAAATATAAAGTAGGTATAGAAATTGGTTCAAATTTATCAGGTAACGGGCATGGTACCTTTTATGAAGGAGGAGTAACCCTTTCAAACAAAAAAAATGTTTTTTTGATTGGAACTTGTATTCAAAAACGTAAAACTGAATTATGCGGACTTAATTTTAATTATATGAGAACTATTCTTAGTAGAAATAATTTCTCAAAAAGATCAGCAGCATCTTTAGAAGAAATGGACGAATTTGAAAGAATGGAAGCGATCGAAGAAATGGAAGAATTGGCCGCTATTAAAAACAGTGACGTTCCTGACAGATTTCAATTATTTTTCTTTACAAAAGCACAATACATTCATAAAGCAAGTTTAAGTTTTAACGGAGTTAAAAATGAAGAAAATTTTGATAGAGAAAAAAACAATGATATTAAAACAGATTTCAGCAACTATAAAACATCAACTGTTGAATTTTATGCTGGTTTTGGCCTTAACCTAAACATTAGCAAAAGCTTAACCTGGACAAACAGTATTGGTTTCGGTACTTATTATCACCTAAACTATATTCACGGAATGTATAAAGACCAAATTGCTCCGGTAATGATGTTAAGAACCAGCATACGAATAAACAGCTTTAGTAAATAATATACCACTATAAATAAATCTACATGAACTCAACTATAAATACCACCGAAAAATTTGATGTATTGTTTATTAATAACAATGAATTTGATCTATTGATCATTGAAGCATTATTAGGCAAACATTTTAATATCATCTCTATAGATAATTATACTGATGCATTGGAAATATTAGAACAATTACACATTAACCTGGTAATTATTAATAAAAAATCTAATGAAGATATTCAGGAAAGAATTTCGATCATAAAAAAGATCAGATTAGACGAAAGATTTTATCACATTAAATTATTTGCCTTAACATCTTGCAATGACCAGGAACACAACTTTATAAAACATGGTTTTGATGGTGTTTTCACAAAACCACTTATTAAAGAAGAAGTTCTTGAGGTTGTAAGTCTATGATCTTAAAAAACACAAAATCACAAAACTCTATAAATGTCGTATTTGAAATAACTCAATAACATTTACAATTTAAAACCATGAATACCATTTTTTCAGATATCGCCGAAATAAAGTTTAATGAAGCTGATTCCATTCTATATGTTAGAATGATGGACAGTATTGAAATTAATATAGAAAACATAAAAAACCATTATGAGATCATAAATCAATTGACCGGTGCTAAAAAACATACTGTCATTATTGATGCTACTAATTATTTTTACATTAAAGATGATGCGTTAAAATACATGGCAGCGCCTCCTGCAACCAACAATACAATTGCTACAGCTTTTTATTCTGGCAATTTAGCCAATAGATTATCTATTCTATGTTTAAAATTATATTACCCGAAATCTTGCCCATTGCACTATTTCACTAAAAAAGAAAGCGCTTTGGAATGGTTAACTCAAATACAGTATCAAGCTAACACTAATGATAAAGGCACATATAATCTTTTGGCCTTTTAAAAAATTGAATCAAGTGCAAAGAATATATAACAAAGCCTACTTTGTTTCTCTGGGCAATATTTGATTGGTTTTATCAACTACTTTTTTGATAATAACATCAAACTCTTCGGCCGATACCAAAATATAACCCAACAATTCCTTCTTTTCTTCTTCTGTTACATCATGGTTCTTTATGATATTAACCAGTCCCATTAATCTTGCTAATGGTGCTCTTACTTCATGAGATTGTGTCCAGGCTATTTCTTGTAATGTTTTATTTTGATGCTCAATTTCATGTATATAATTCAATCGCTCAGTAATATCATTTGCCAAAATAACTTTAGCTTTATGCCCGTTAAATAAAATACTTCGGCTATAAATATCTACGTTAATGATCTCTCCATTTTTTTTTCGATGCCTGAACACTCGTTTAAGAATAGCACTTTCTTCTTTTTTTCTTTTTTCTACAGATTCTTCTATTAAAGGAATATCTTCTTCCGGCCTGATATCTTTTATGGTCATACTTAAAAATTCCTGTAGGCTATACCCATAATGGCTAATAGCCGCATCATTAACATCTAAAAACGTCAAGCTTTCGGTATCAAAAACCCACATGGGCTGAGGACTCATGTGGAAAAGATGATTATACCTTCTCTCAGATTCTTCAAGTAACATAAATGTCTTTTTCCTTTCAATATTATACACTAAGCTTTTGTATAAGGAAATAGAATTTAATTCGTCTTTTAATAAATAATCGGAGATACCATATGAAATAGATTTAACACTAAATGAGGTGTCTGAATAACCTGTCAGAACTATGATCGGACTATCCGGAATAAGTAAGACTATTTCTTTAATTAGCTCTTCGCCACTTTTATCGGGTAAAGTGAGGTCTAAAAAAACGGCATCAAAATTATGTTTTTCGGTAGAAAATAATTGAGTTACTTCTGCAAAATTTGTAACATGAGTAACTTCAGGCAATAAAATTTGTTCATTTAAGTAATCTTCGATCAGGATAAAGTCACCTGGATTATCCTCAACAATCAATATCTTATATTTTTTGTTATCCTTTAGCATAGTTATTAATTAACCTGAGGAAGTTTAACTATTTTGATCCAGAATTCTTCTATTTTCCCTATCGTACTCATAAAATCAGCAACTTCTACGGGTTTTGTTATAAAACAATTCGCATAGTTTTTGTAAGCTAAATTAATATCATAATCTGAAGAAGATGTGCTAAGCATAATTACAGGAATATGTTTTATATCTTCATCATTTTTAATAAACTTAAGAACTTCAATGCCATTTTTTTTAGGCAAATTTATATCAAGCAATATGATATCAGGCATACTAACATCTTCGTACTTGGCTTGCTTAGTCAAAAAATCAATCGCTTCTTTTCCGTCTCTCACAATGCTCAATTTATTTGCCATTTTAGCTTGTTCAAACGCTTCTGTAGTTAGCAAAATATCTCCCTCATTATCTTCTACTAGTAATATATGTACATTTTTCATTAATAGGTTATGCTTAAATTAAATACGGCCCCACTCAACTCATCATTCAAAAAACAATAGTAATGTTATTTTATATAATCTCAAGTGTAAAATGTTTTTTTTTACACTTCACTAACCACTTCTTTTAAAATTGTAAAATAAAAAGTGCTTCCTTTCTTAGGACTTGATTCAACCCAAATAGAGCCTCCCATGCTTTCAACTGTTTTTTTAACTATGGCCAAGCCCATACCCGTACCGTTGTATTCACTTTTATTATGTAAGCGTTGAAAAATAATAAATATTTTCTCGAAATATTCCGGATCAATTCCTATTCCGTTATCATTAACTGAAAACTGCCAACTAGTCTCAGTTTCCTTACATGAAATTTTAATTAAAGCGGCAGAATCTTTTGGCTGATATTTTAAAGCGTTTTCAATAAGGTTTTTGAAAATTTGAAAAACCGGGGTCCTGAATATTTTTAAAGTTGGTAGTTTTTCGATCTCGAATACGGCATTCTTTTCAGAAATTTGCTTATAATAAATTTGTTGGATTTCAGTTATTAACAGATTTAGATCTACTAATTCACTTTTATAATCTAATTTTCCAACCCTTGAATATTCCAACAGATCCAGAATGATCTCTCTCATTCGTTTAGCACCATCAACCGCATAAAAAATATACTGATTTGCTTTCTCATCTAATTGATCTTTGTATTTCTTTTCTAATTGGGTTAAAAAAGAGGTGATCATTCTTAATGGTTCTTGTAAATCATGTGAAGCGATATAGGCGAATTGTTCCAGCTCTGCATTAGAAATAGATAATTCTCTGGTTTGTTCCATTAATTGATAATTAAGGCTTAACAATTTTTCATCAGCAGCTTTTCTTTCTGTAATATCTTTAAAATATACCGACATGCCTGTTTCAGACGGATAAGCACTAATTTCAAACCATTTATTTATTGGTGCGTAAAAGTCCTCAAAATGACTGGAAATGTGCTCGTTAATTGTTTTGGAATAATTGATATACGATGGAAGTGTTTTGGCTTCCGGAAATACTTCCCATAAATTTTTACCCAAAACATTCTCTCTTGGCGTAAACAACATTGTTTCGGCAACATTATTCCAATAAGTAACCGTAAAGTTTTTATCTACTGTAAAAAAAGCATCACCAATACTTTCCAAAATATCAACAATAAATTCAGTTTTTTCAAAAATTTGTTGTTCTTGTTTTTTCCTTTCGGTAATGTCTTTTGCTGTAGCAAAAACAAGTTTTTCATTGGCTAATGGGGCAATTGTCCACGATAGCCAAATCACTTCTCCTTTTTTAGTAACGTTTCTATTTTCATAATACAAAACAGTCTTTCCTTTAAATAGGTTTAGTAACATCTCTAAAGTACGTTGCCTGTCTTCCGGATGTATAAAATCCATGTATGAGGTTGAGAGGATCTCTTCGTTTGTGTAACCTAATAATCGTTCAAATGAAGGATTAATTTTCTTAAAGTAACCATCCATTCCGGCAATACAGATCAGATCAGGGGAGAGATTAAACATAAGATTTAATTCTGTTTCCGTCTTTTTTCTTTGAATATCAAATGCAAGCTGAGTAAGAATACTTGGGCTCAATTTCAAAAACGAGTCTTGGGTATCGTTAGGCGTTTCGCTATAAACCACTAAAACTCCAATTACCTTATCTTTAAATATAATAGGAATGCCTAGTCCGGACACCAATTTATTTTCTAAAGCAAAATTCTTTCTTTGAAAATCTTTGCTTAATTGTAGATCTTCTATGAAAATTTCAGATTTACTTTTCCACACTTTTCCGGGCAATCCTTCGCCTGATTTAAACCTGAGAATTTCATTATTTTCAATTAAAGAGCCATCAATACTTTTTTGGGAAATTAAATGCAATTCACTTTCATCCATATTTACCACCCAAATTTCTGCCACCTTTTTTCTACAGTAAAGTAATATTTCAGTTAGGATCTGTGGCAGCAATCTCTCTATAGTATCTTCGCTATTAAAAATTTTATTAATATTTAAAGCCAATAACTTTTCTTCTTCAGACTTTTTTTGCACGGTAATATCCATCATTAAACCTCTGAGCCATGCTGGCTTATCCTCATGCTTAACCACTGTAACAATATCTCTTATCCAAACAATTCTACCGTCAGAAGCAACCATTCTATATTCAAAATTATGGTTTTCTCCTTGCAGAGTTTTAAGATGACAATACTCTACAGCTTTTTTCTTATCATCTTCATAAATATGGTCTTGCCAAAAAGTAGGGCTACCATACCAATCTTCCGGCTCATAACCTAAAAGATTTTTTGTTTGAGGGCTAATGTATGTAAACTCAAAAGTATCAACATTACTTTCCCAGAAAATCCCTTCTATGGATTGCACTAAGGATTCAAATTTATTTCTGGATTCAGTAATTTCGTTTATTAATTTTTGTTTCTGTTCTTCCAAACGTTTTCTGTCTGAAATATCTTTTAGCATAACACTTGTAAATTCATCTCCATTGTCATCTTTGAATATAATGGATGAATATTCACACAAAATGTGTTCTCCATTTTTTTTGACGCCATACAACTCACCTTGTGATTCTCTATTTACTTTTCTTTCTTTTATTGCATTATATACATCTTGGCTATGATCTATTAACCCATCTCTTCCAATTTGTCTGAATTCTTCTTGTGTATAACCAAATAATTCACAGGCGGTCTTATTCGCTTCTAAAATGCTCCCATCGGGCTTTCCTAAAAACAAAGCATGTAAAGAATTTTCGACTATTATTCTGTAGCGTTTCTCAACTCTATTAAGCATGTAAGCTTTTTCTTCTACCCTTTTATTCAACTCCTCAGGTTCTTTTACTTTATACCAAATAACAACGCCTCCCAATAAAGAAAACATAATACCAAGTACTATAAATGGCACTATTGACAAATACGATACATGTTCTTTTGCTTTTACATATAAATTCCACTCACCGTTGGGTAGGGTCATTGATATTGAGTGCTCTTTTTCAAACACTTCATTATTGTCAATAAAAAACTCTTCCTTGCCGGTATCCGGATTAATTTTAGACAATTGATAAATAAACTTGCCATCGGCATTATCAATGCCGGCAGCTTTTAATAAAGTAGGAAGCTTAATGATAACTGCCGAAAATCCAAAGAATTTTCCATCTTTAAATATAGGTTGCCTTCCAACAACTGCAGTGCCACCTTGTTTCAGTTTAAATGGGCCGGCAAAAAACAACTCTTTTTTTTCAATTGCTTTGTAAGCTTCTTTATTTCGGGCCGAATCTTTTAAAATATTGTACCCTAAAGCCTGTTCATTTCCATTCAACGGATACACATGCGTGATGACGCCATTATCTTTTACTAATTGTATCGCATCAATATATTTATTGGATTCGATAAGATCTTGAGCAACAGCATTAAAGTTTTTAGGAACCTCATAATTTTCTACAATAAAAGTCAGGATCCTGGTAGCCGAAAGACTTTGGTAAAGCGAGTTTTGTAATTGATTTTTGGCGCGATAAGCCGCGCCTGACAGCATTTGCTGTTCATCTCTTTCATTCAACAAATATTTTTGATACGAAAAAGATTGGGTAAGTGCCATCAATAAGCAAAAAACAACTACTCCTATTAAGACAGGTTTATTGTGAAATTGTTTTTTCATAAAATAGTTTTAAATAAAAGGCAATACTTTAATAATGTAAGCGCGTATAAACAGGCAATTTAAGTATCTATACAATAATAGTATTAAGAAAATTTTAATTCGTTGCACTAATTTACACAATTAATTAAAAAAAGTAAGTTTATATTATCTCAAATTAATAAATCATTTTTAAAAATATTATCTTAAATTTATTCGGGATTGGTTTTTAGTAAAAAAAATCTACTATTATAAATTAAGTAGGCTTATAAACAGTTTTATGGAAAAATTAAAAAAGGTAGTTCAACAACTCGACGATGAAAAATATAATTTCATTAAAAACGTGTTCATTAAAAATCATTCCAACAAATTTTTATTACTATTACAATACTACCGAGATGATAGTACCGATGATCTCTTAGAAACTTTAAACTGCAATGAAAATGCCTTATATGTATTAAGATCAAGGCTATACGATAAAATTCAAAAGCATTTGCTGGAATTTGTTAATTCAGAAAATCCCGAATCACAAACTGATCAGATAAGCTATTTGGATCACTATTTAGTTTCTTTTCCTCGTCAAACAGCTATTGCAATGCTACACGAAATAGAAAAAAAGTATCTAAAAAACAGCGATTTCTTGAATCTCATCAATGTGTATAGCGTTCTCAAAAAAGCCTATTACCATTCAGATAAATATTATTTTTATTCGCAGTTATATAATAAACATGTGGCATACGCCATTTCTTTAGAAAAAGCAAATGATACACTATTAAATTTCAATAAAACTTTATCAAATTTTTATTTTTCTGATTCCCCTACAAATTTAGAGATCCTTGTTTTACTCAAAAATGAAGTAAAGAACATTTATTCTTTAAATAAGGCTCATAACATAGAGCTGATCTTGAATATTATTTTAATTCAGCTGTTTCTATTTACAAAAGTTGAATTGCCTGACGAAGACCCAGTTGAAGATATAATATTAAGATCAGAAAACATCATCTGTGAGTTTTCAGAAGATACTCAGATCAATAAGTTTGAATTAATTTTAAATTTCTTAAAATTTGAGTACTACCATAGCATTAATCAACCAAAAAAATCTTTGAATTATTTTGAAAGGATCAATGAAAATTCTAATAAATGGTTACTGAACAATAATTATTGCTTAGCATTTAAGTTTTTGTTTACAAAATTAGAATTCATTAATGACGCTAATAAAACTCAGGAATTAATAGACACCTCTGATGAGAACTACCATTATGATACTTATGATTTTTACACAACCGTTGCCTTAAAATTTTATCTAGGTTTACAAAAATATTATGCCGGTCAGATCAAAGAAGCGATCAATATATTAAATAAAATTTTGGATGATTCCAGTTTTGTCAATTTTGTTCATATGGAAATTGAAATTAAGCTAACATTGGCTTATTTATACTACAAGAAAAAGGAATTTGAATTAGCCGGAAATTTGCTAAAAAACCTATCCCGGAAATTAAGCGGTGCAGACTATGCTCATTACAATAACGCCAAAAGCTTTATCAAATTACTTAACTTATTGCTTGAAGAAAAAGAGAATAAAGCTTATTTCACTAAAATTACAGCCCTGATGGAACAGTTTAATTATCATAATTTTTCCGGAAGAAAAATTCTTCAACACCTCCAGAAAGAAATTAAGACGATTGTTCAAAAAGATTAAACTAATTCAAACTGATCAAACTTTCGTTTGTTAAAGGCTTGTTTAAAAAAGGAATTTCAGGATTTAATTTATTTACCCTCACCTTATCGTTAAGGTTTATTGATGAAGTTAATACTACTAATTTAGATTTAGCAGAGATTGACTTGAACTGTTTGTAAAACAGCTCTATAAACTGCATACCATCCACCATAGGCATATTTAAATCAACAAATATGTACTCTGGCAATAAATGATTGGACAACCCACTGGTTGCTTCTAAATTTTTTAAAAATTCCAACGCACTCATTGCGCTTGTATTGGTGTATACTATTTCAGCAAAATCAACCGACTCAATAACCTTATGATTGATAATGTTATCCAAATCATTATCATCAATCAACATAACTATTTTATGTTTAAAGTTCTTTGTTTTACTAATTGGTTTACGCATAACTTATATAGTATTTTGAAATTGACAACTAAAAATAGACATTTTTTTGCTCATTTGCAAGCCCTAGCTTTTTATATACAAAATCGAGCAAAATATTACATATGTAACTAGTAAGTAGTAATGAGTTACACCTTTAGATTAATTGACGATAATTTTGGAATAAGAAAAATAAGCTTATGAAAAAATTATTACTCCAAAAAAAACATTCTTCCATTACAAAAGGAAGAAATGTATTAACCAATTATTTCGGTTTATTTTTAATATTGATTGCTATAAACTCTAATGCTATAAATCCAGCTTTCCTTAATACTGAAGCAACCTCAACAGGTCCCTCAATGATCAGACTCAATATGAGTGGAGCGCCAAGTTATTTAGATGAATGTGTTATCTATTACCAAAGTGGTGCTACAAGTGATTTTGATTCAGATTATGATGCTTATAAATTATTTGGCCCTAATCCAGCGCCACACATATCGATTGATTATAACTCAACGTTAATGGCAATAAATGGCATTGCGCCCGTTGCACAAACGTACACCACACACATCAGGGCCACAACTAACATAACCGGAAATTTTACTATTACAGCATCCGACACTCAGGATCTGCCTATTGGCACGTGTGTGCTTTTAACTGATCTACTTACAAATACTACCGTAAATTTATTGATCACTCCCTACGCCTATAATTTATCAAATACAACAACTACTTCCCGATTCGTATTAACAATTACCTATAATTCATTGCCATTAGCTTCTCAATTAACTCAACCAACTTGTCAATTATTAAATGGCGGAAAAGTAAAAGTAACCGCGAGCGGCAATGCTCCATGGAATTACACCTGGAAAAATTCATCTAATGTGATCGTAAAAAACTCAATAGGATCAACCGGAAGCGATTCTTTGGTTAATTTAAGCGATGGTTCTTATCATATTGAAGTAACATCAGCAAGTGATGCCTGTTACCGAAATGAAACTGATTTTAATATTAATGGAATGGTAATTCCAACCGCATCTTTTTCTTCGCCCAACTCTGTAATGTCAAGTATCTCAACTAACTTCTCACCTAGTAACTTATCCGCTAATTGCGAAAACTACAACTGGAATTTTGGTGATGGTATAGGTACTTCTACTGATTTTGAACCAAGTTACAGTTTTTCTACACCTGGCACTTATAATGTAAAAATGATCGGAACCAGTACTACCGGCTGCAAAGACAGTACGACGCAAACGATCACAGTAAATGGGTTGGCAACAGGTATTTCAAACAAAACACAACAAGATACCAAGCTGATCAATGTTGGAAATAATACTTATGTGATAAAACTTAACTCAAGTGAAATTGATGAATTGGATATCGAATTATATGACTTAACCGGAAAAATTCTATTCAAAGAACGAAAAGAAAATTTAAAAGGAACTGAAAATGTATTTTTAAATTTTAATGATTTAGTAAGTGGACTTTACCTTATCTCGATCAATCATCAGAACTCTAATTTATCCACATCAAAGATCATTATTGATTAATCTCATCCTGTTTCAATTAATTTATTCTGAATAAACAAAACTCTTTCTTTCAACAAACCAAGTCGCATAAAACACAGTAATTTTTCTAAAAATGCATCAATGGCGATAAATGAACGATGATGTTTTAAAAGAGAGAATATGCCAAAAATTGGACAAATAGCCGCAATTAAATAAGTCTTTTGTTTCTAATAGCGTTATACTTAAAATTACTTAAGCCGAATACTGAACAATTTTAAATGAAAATAGGCCTACAACACGGAGAAATTGTATATATCAAACAACCTCTGAAATTTTAAATTTATTCCACTTGCTTTCCATTTTTCATTTCAAATAATTCTATTTGAACTTTTAACATAACTAAAGCGGCTAAACTCAATTGCTCTAAATTTTCCTTCGTGGCTTTTGGATCATTTTCCAAAATGAACTTAATCAAGTCTTCCTTATTCATAACCATTTATTTATATCATTCTACATTTCATTTACCATATTTAATAAGACACGGTATTTTACTATAAGTATTTTTGTTCCTTGGGTTGTTATTATTTTTTCATCTTTAAATATGCGCAGCATACGCACTAATGTTTCTTTGGCAGTCCCAACAAATCCTGCAAAGTCATCACGACTGATTGAAATAAAAACGGGTTTTATCGAATCTTCATTACGTTGATAAACCTGGTTTAATATCAATAAGCTTAAAGCCACTCTTTCTTTTACACTATATTGGGAAAAGGTGGTCATTTTATTTATCCACACAGAAAACTCCATTGACAAGTTTTCTAATAATTTTTGAGCAAGTGTAGATGATTTGTTGAGAGTAGATAAAAACAATTCTTTTGGTATAAACGAAACGATAACATTATCCATGGCAACAGCCGATACAGGATGTGGTTGATTAGCTAATAAAGGTCTGTACCCAAAGTAATCTCCTTTTTTGTATATGTACACAATGCTTTGCTTTCCTTCACTGTTAGATTGAAATATTTTTACTTTCCCCTTTTTTAAAACATACACACCCTTTGAATAACTTTTTTCATTAAAAAGGTACTCTCCCTTCATATACTCCTTACGTATTAATTTTCCCTTTATCAATTGTCTTTCATCATAAGAAAGGCAATCAAAAAGAGAAGTTGATGTAAGGTGGTATTTATCAATAGTAAACTCCATATGATAAGTATATTATTATTTAACAAAAACAAAATTGACAATTGTCAATTTAAAACATAAAAAAAGAATTTAGCTTTGAAAAGATATACTTTTCAGTTCCATATGTTCAGAGCCTGTTAGTGAAGCAACGCATTAGCAGGCTTTTTTATTTTACATTTTTAAGTTAGCAAATAGCTAATCCGAAAGCCGGATCAAAAACAAAAAAAATGTTAATTCTAATTTATTAAACACTTCGAATGCTTTATATACAAGTGAAATATAACACTTTACTTTTTATAGAATATACATTGACAATTATCAATGAACTTTTATTGAAATATTTGGATCTTGTGTGTGGATGTTGATTACATGTATGCCGCGTTCATAAAATAAAATTAATGAAGTATTTTGAATTAATTGGAATTGTTGCATTGATTGCAACGTTTATTACAGCCACTACCGTGTTTCTTGTTTGGTTGTATATAAAAAGAAAAAACAGGCAGAAATAGATTTACATTTTTGTCGTAACACTCATAATACTCTTAGAGTAACCTAATTGCTTAACTAATAATAATTGAAATATGGAAGCAGTTGATATAATTAAGAAAATAAAACTCAGGAAAATCAAGAAGGAAGACTATTCTCAGATTATTGATATTCAGAAAAAAGTTTTTCCGGGCATGAAACCCTGGAGCGAAAAACAATTTAATAATCTTTTAAATTACTTTTCAGAAGGTCAATTTTGTATTCAGTATGGAAAAAAAATCATAGCTTCTTCAAGCAGTCTGATCATAAATTTTGATGATTATTCTGAAACCTCTTCCTGGAATGAGTTAACAGATAGTGGTAATATTACCAACCATAATAAATATGGCGATACCTTATACGGGATGGAGATAATGGTTGACCCTGAATATCAGGGAATGAAATTATCACGTAGATTATACGATGCCAGAAAAGACCTTGCAAAAAAATATAATTTAAAAAGAATTATGATAGGCGGAAGGCTTCCTAATTTTCATAAATATAATTCAACGCTTTCAATTGACCAGTTTGTAGAAAAAGTAATAAACCGTAGTATATATGATCCTGTTTTAACAGCACAGCTTTCAAATGGATTCTCATTAAGAAGGGTTTTGCCTGATTACTTGCCTAGTGATATAGAATCCTGCGGATACGCAACCTTATTGGAGTGGATAAATTATAATTACCATTCTAAACAATATGAAAAAACATTACCATCTCCATATGTAAGAGTCAGTGCTATACAGTACCAGATGCGGGCAATTAATTCGTTTGAAGAATTTGAAAAGTACTGTGAGTTTTTTGTCGATACTGCTTCTGATTACAGAAGTGATTTTGTTGTATTTCCTGAAAAAATAACCTTACAATTAATGTCATTCTTACCAAAAAAGAAACCCGGTGAAGCGATCAGACAATTGGGCAAATACACTGAACAATACGAAAAATTGTTTATCAGATTAGCCATTAAGTACAATGTTAATATCATTGCCGGCACTCATTTTATTGTTGAAAATGATAATTTATTCAATGTTTCATATTTATTTAGAAGAGATGGGACATTTGATAAACAATACAAGATCCATATTACACCACATGAAAAAAAATGGTGGGGAGTACAAAGTGGAAATAAAATAAAAGTATTTAATACCGATAAAGGCAAGATTGCCATTTTAATTGGATATGATGTTGAGTTTCCGGAATTAGCAAGAATTGCAGTAAGTAAGGGTGCAAAGATGATATTTGTACCGTTCGATACGGATGATAGAAGAGGTTATTTGAGAGTCCGTTATTGTTCTCAGGCAAGGGCAATTGAAAATCAGATATATGTTATAATAACCGGCTGTGTAGGTAACTTACCGGAAGTTGAAAATTTAGATGTTCATTTTTCGCAATCTGCCATATTTACACCATCGGATGTCGAATTCCACAGAGAAGGCATCGCTTCAGAAGCAACTCAAAATACAGAAATGCTCATTTACCAGGATTTGGATTTGAATATGTTAAAACGTAACAGGGAAATGGGTTCAGTTCAAACATGGAATGACAGAGCACAAGGTTTCTACAAATTAACCTATGAAGAAGATAATGAAACAAAGGAAGTTTAATTTCAAATGAATTAAATATTGAAAGTATGAATGGAAATAAAATTATACTAGTATCAAACAGATTGCCTTTTCAGGTTGTAGAAAAAAGTGGGAAAGTTTCACTATCTCAAAGTAATGGAGGCTTAGTTTCTAGTATGCTGTCTTATTTTCAAAAAACCGGATCTGACAAATCTCAAAATCAATTTACCGAAAAAGCTTGTTGGGTTGGAACCTCAGATATACCAGAGTTCAAATTCCAATCTTTAATTAATGAAAAAAAAATTGAATGTGATAGTTTTGAACTAGCTCCAATACATTTATCTGAATTGACAATGGAAAACTATTACAATGGTTTTTGTAATGATGTTATTTGGCCTTTATTTCATTATTTTCCATCTTATGTAAAATACGATGCTGACTATTTTGAACACTATATACAGGCAAATAAACGCTTTTGTGATAAGATCATTCAAATATACCGGCCTGGCGATTTAATTTGGATACATGATTATCATTTGATGTTACTACCCGAAATGTTAAGAAAAGCAATTCCGGACGCCTCAATTGGTTTTTTCCTTCATATACCTTTTCCTTCCTTTGAATTATTTCGTGTGTTGCCAAATAATTGGCGTACAGAAATATTGAATGGGCTATTAGGTGCTGATTTAATAGGATTTCATACAAATGATTACATGCAACATTTTCTAAAATCTGTGCAACAAATTTTAGGCTATGATAATCAACTCAGACAAATTACTGTTAATGGCAGAGCCATTTTAGTAGACTCATTTCCAATAAGTATTGATTTTAATAAATTCCATTCTTCCACTAATAACCCTGAGGTGGTTGCAGAAAAAAATAAAATCAAAAAGAAAATGGAAGGCAGGCAGGTAATTGTGTCTGTTGATAGACTTGATTATGCTAAAGCTATAACAAATAGATTGGAAAGTTTTGATCTATTCCTAGAAAACAATCCATCTTATAAAGAAAAGGTAACTTATGTTTTAGTTGTTGTGCCTTCGCGGGACATTATTAAAAAATACAAAGAAAACAAACGTGATATTGAGCGGCTTATTAGCAGTATAAATGGAAAGCATGGCAACATTGATTGGACACCAATTGTATACCAGTATAAATCAATTGATTTTACTCAATTAACAGGTCTTTATTTTGCCGCCGATGTAGCTTTAATAACACCTTTACGAGATGGAATGAATCTGGTAGCAAAAGAATTCGTTAGTACAAGAATAGGCAAACGTGGTGTTTTAATATTAAGTGAAACAGCTGGAGCCGCATCAGAATTAAACGAAGCAATTATTGTTAATCCAACAGACAGACAACAAATAGCTAATGCCATATTAAAAGCATTAACTATGCCTGTAGAAGAGCAAATGGGAAGAAATGAAATAATGCAAAACAGAATTAAAAACTATGATATTGTTAAATGGGTTGAAGATTTTGTAACACAATTATCTGCACAAAAAATAAGACAGAATAATTTAAAAATAAAGGAAGTTACTTTAATAATAGAACAAACTATAATTAGCAAATATAAAACATCCAATAAGCGTTTGATATTACTTGATTATGACGGTACACTGACGCCTTTTTCAAAACTTCCCGACCAAGCATCACCCTCTTTAGAATTAATGAATTTACTTGCCGGTTTAGTTGAAGATGAACGCAATGAAGTGGTTTTGATAAGTGGTCGTCCAAAAAAAATCCTGGATTCATGGTTTTCAAACACATCCATTACTATAATTGCAGAGCATGGCGGATTTTGCAAATTCAAAGAAGAAGAATGGATTCAAATAATTCCTACAATTATTGATTGGAAATCCTCTCTGTATTCAATATTTAATTTCTACTGTTCAAGATGTGCCGGCACTTTTATAGAAGAAAAAGAACTTTCACTGGCATGGCATTACAGAAATGCAGAAAAAGAATTGGGTTTACTTCGGTCAAGAGAACTTATAAATGAATTAAAAGAATTATCTATTTCAATGAATTTTCAAATTCTTGACGGAAATATGGTAATTGAAGCAAGAGCAAATGGAGTTAACAAAGGTTTTGCAACACAATTACTGCTAAATAAAGAAAAATACGATTTTATTTTGGCAATAGGAGATGACGTAACAGATGAAGATATGTTTAAGGTCATTCCTGAAAATGGTTTTTCTGTTAAAGTTGGGCTTACACAAACTCAAGCTCAATACAACTTTAAACACCAGAGGAATGTAATTGATTTTTTACAAAAAATCTGTTTATTATCCTGTAACCTTGAGAATCAAGTATACTTAGAATAAATATGATTTTTTTCGGGACATGTAAAAGAATTGTTATAGAGGTGCTTAAGTACGCTGAATAATAAGAATTCTTCAACCAGAGGTGAATGTCAGTGGTTTTATCTGAGGTAACCTATACCACAATAATAAACAAAGTGAATGAGGCCGATTTTGATGTTTAGATGTTAATCAAAAAGTTATTAGCAAGAATTTTTTATATAAAATGCAAAAGTCCCTAAAATCATTGATTTTAGGGACTTTTTGCGGTCCGGACGGGACTCGAACCCGCGACCTCCGCCGTGACAGGGCGGCATTCTAACCAGCTGAACTACCGGACCAACACCAATCTTTCGATTTGGGATTGCAAAAATACATATTAATTTCTATTCGCAAAATTTTTTTTCAAAAAAACGTCATTTTTTTCTGCTAGCTATTGACTATCAATGACCTATTTTTCCTTGATCTTTTGCATAATTTCATTTTAAGCCAGTATTACCGATACTTCTACAACATTAGGCCAATTATTCTATCAGATCTATAGTAATTATTATATTTTAACAGTATTGAACTTTTTATTTACTTTTGCAGCCTATTTTGGCACGTGGCTTGAATTCCATTGTCTGAACTTATAATATTAAAAAAATGAAAAAAATTATTGCCCTTATATCTGCGTTTACCTTTTTAACGTTAACTCACTTTGCTCAAGATCAAGACCCTAAAGCAAAAACTATTTTAGACGATTTGAGTAAAGTTACTAAGGCATATAAAACCATTTCTTCTGATTACATTTTCACTATTTTAAATAAAGAAAAAAAACAAACCGAAAAACAAACAGGTAAGGTTTTAGTAAAAGGGACTAAGTTTAAATTAGAAATTCCGGGAAACACTATTGTGTGCGATGGAAAAACCTTATGGGCACATAACAAAGATGCTAATGAAGTAACGATCAAAAGCTTTGATGCCTCTAATGAAGATCAATTAAACCCAAGTAAAATATTTACAATGTATGAATCGGGTTATAAATATAAATATGAGAAAGAGGAAAAAGTTGGTGCAGCCGTGTGCCATGTAATTACTTTATTTCCATCAGTTAAACCTGAGAAAAAGAAATTTCATACGGTTAAATTATATGTAAATAAGGCAAAGAAACAAGTGGCTAAACTGGTAATGCAAATGAAGGATGGCAGCACGCAGAGCTATGAAATAAAAACCTTTAAACCCAATGCCGAAATTGCTGATAATACCTTTGTATTTGATTTAAAACCTTTCAAAGCAGATCAAATTACTGACGAAAGAGAGTAATTGGATATGAACTTAGGCTTATTAGGCAAATCGCTATCGCATTCTTTTTCTAAAGGATATTTCGAGAAAAAATTCACTGAAGAATCCAGATCAAATTATAATTATGCTAATTATGACCTGGATAATCTGGATAATTTAATTCAGATCATCACAGAACATCGCTTAAGCGGACTCAATGTCACTAAACCCTACAAAGAGTCCGTTATTCCTTTTTTAAACGATATGGATAGTGTAGCTAAGGATATTAAAGCCGTTAATTGCATTAAGATCTCCTGGCAAAACAACGTTCCTCATTTAACAGGCTATAATACCGATTATTATGGTTTTGGACAAAGCATCAAGCCTTTTTTAGAGCCATCGCATCAAAAAGCGTTAATATTAGGCACTGGCGGTGCTTCTAAGGCCGTTTATTATGCATTGAAGAACATTGGTGTAGATGTTTATTTTGTAACCACCGGAGAGAAGAAAACAACAAACTCTTTTTTTTATTCCGAATTGAATGAACATGTACTTAATGCCTTTAAATTAATTGTCAATTGCACACCTTTGGGCATGTATCCAAAAACAGAAGCCTTTCCGGATATTCCTTATGAGTATCTGACACCTCAACATTTAATGTATGATCTGATCTATAATCCGGAGCAAACCTTGTTTTTACAAAAAGGAAAAGAAAAAGGCGCTGTTATTATGAATGGATTAAACATGTTGAAACTTCAGGCTGATAAAGCCTGGGAGATCTGGCATTTGTAAAATTATTTTAATAGAACGCTGATAACGCGGATTATTATAATTTTTAAGATTTCATCTTAGGATCATAAGCTCTCAAAATATTCTTCACAAAACATAATTATCGTCATCAAAATTGATTTGAGAGAATTTCATTGAATTTACAAAAAAAGGGCTCTGGGATTTTTCTAATCATAAGAGATCATAGAAAACCTGCGTCATCTGCGTTCTATTCTTAAATCTACTTAAACTTACAAGTCATCAACGCAATGTCGTCTACAAAAGGCATTTCGCCTTTAAACTCATCGGCATAATACATCATAGCTTTATTGATCATATCGCAGGATGCTTTCTTATTATTTACCAAAATATTAATCAGTTCGTCTACCGATACATTTTCATCAATACTATTCAATATATCAGTTAAACCATCCGTGTATGCAAAGAGTACGGCATTTTTAGAAAGCAATACAGACTCTTTTTCAATAAAATTTAAAGGATTCGTAATTCCTAATAAAGTACAGCCTTTATCCAACAACACAATTTTATCGTTATTGTATAGAATTGGCGCATTATGCCCCGCATTGATGTAATTTAATTTCCTGGTACGAATATTATATTTGGCAATGAACATCGAAATAAATTTCTCAGTCTTGGCATTATCAAAGATCAGTTGATTTAGATCAATGATGATCTCCGTTAAATTTTGAGTATATTTTAACAATACACGTAATGCCGCTTGCAAATTACTCATTACCAAAGCGGCAGCTACTCCTTTACCCGAAACATCAGCTAAACAAAACACACATTCGTTTTCGTTGATCCAGATCACATCGTAATAATCGCCACCAACTTGCTGATGCGGAAAGTACATCACATCCATTTCCAATTCATCAATATTTGGTAAAGATGATGGGAATAAAAGATTTTGCATACCCTTAGCTAATTCCAACTCCTTTTGTATGGCCGCTTTTTGAATGGCTTGCTTGTAGAGTTTTTTATTTTCTACAGCCACGATCATTACATTAGTGAGTGTTTGAATAAAAGGTAAATGCTTGATGGCCGAACTCATCTCCAATTTTTTTTCATCCAGATCACCTAATAACACAAATGCCAAAGGTGTTTGTTTATGATAAACCGGAATCACAATTTCAAAACGCTTACTGAGGTTTCCGTTAGTGTATGAAATCGTTTCAATTTCTTTAATAGTTAATAGTTCTTCTTCAAACACTAAATGATTGTATTCGCTATCAACGCCGTATTTTAAAATACAGGTCCATTCGGTATCATAACTAAACAACACCAGTTTCCCTACATTCAATCGGTTTTCAAGGATCTCCTGATAAATGTCCAGCAACTGAGGGGTAGAAAGATTATTGTTAATGGCCTTTGTCATTTCTAACAAAGCACTCAGCTTAACATCTTTTACCGCGCTAGCCTTAGATTTAATATTTTCTTTTTGTTCCGACAAATCTTACTATAAAGTTAATCAATTATTTGAATATTATTTTTCGTAAAGTTTGTGTATCAATGAAGGCAATTGCTTAACAGCAAACACTTCTTTCATTTTTGCACGCGCTTCATTAGCAGGTGTTCCAAAATATACTTTACCTGCCGGAATGTTCTCTCCCACTCCACTTTGCGCTTGTATCACTGCACCATCTCCAATAGTGATATCACTTGCTATTCCTACCTGTCCCCACATCGTTACATTATTTCCAATAGTACTACATCCGGCAATGGCCACATTAGCTGCAAATAAGCACATCTCACCAATAACAACATCATGTGCAATGTGTACTAAGTTATCAATGATCGTTCCTTTGCCAATAATGGTATCAGATGTGACTCCTTTATCAAAAGTACAATTAGCGCCAATGCTAACATTATCTTTAATAATGACCCGGCCACAAGATTGCAATTGTTCAAAATGGGTTTTTCTGTTTTTAAAATAAAACCCATCTGATCCTATAACGGTTCCGGCATGAATAGTCACATTGTTTCCTATCTCGCAATTATCATATATGATCACATTAGGATGTAAAATACAATCATCTCCTACTATTACATTATTTCCAATAAAACAACCGGGCATAATGATCACATTTTTTCCAATTTTAGCCGTAGCACTGATTGGTTGATTTGAGTATTGCTTTGGTTGAAAATGCTGTGTTAATTGATTAAAAGCGGTAAAAGGTTCAGGATGAATGATCAACCCTTTTCCTTTTGGGCATTCAACTTTTTTATTAATAATAATTGTAGATGCCGCAGATTGTAATGCCTTATCGTAATATTTTGGATGATCTACAAAAACAACATCCCCACTCACCACACGGTGAATTTCATTGAAACCGGTTATCAGGTGATCTTCATCTCCAATAAACTCAGCTTTAATGATAGCTGCAATGTCTTTTATTTTAGTGGGAGTAATTTGCATAGAGAACAAAGATACTTGTTAGAAAAACAAAAGCCGAAAAAAATTAATTCACTCTCAGTTTTTGGCCAACTTTTAAATAATAACGTTTATCTGTACCGTTTAGTATGCATAATTCTTTCATGGTTAAACCATAACGTTTGGCTACTTCATACCATGAATCGCCACGCTCGATCGTATGCAAAGTGGCATTACTTGGATAAGCACAAATACCATAACGCGATTTTTTGATAACAATAGAATCATTGTACGTTTTATTATCAGTAAAAGAAATTAAAGATGCAGGATTTAATGCTTGTCCTTTAAAACGTACTTCAAAATGCAAATGTGGCCCGCTGCTTCTGCCTGTGTTTCCTCCTAGACCAATTAATTGCCCGGCAGTTACAACTTGTCCTGGCTTTACTTTTATCTTGGATAAATGAGCATAAACAGTTTCCAAACCATTGTAGTGACGGATAATAACCACATTACCAAAAGCTCCTTTGAGTTGTGCAATACGCACCATGCCATCAAACGCTGACACCACAGCATCCCCTTTATTCAAATTAATATCAATGCCTTTATGCATACGTCCATCTCTCCAACCAAATTTAGAGTTAACGGGGCCAACTTTAGGATGATGATATCCTCCAAGAGAATCACTTTCTATTTTAATGATCTGTGTTTCAGGGAAATTGATCTCAGGCGTTATTTGAAACACGGTACTTTCATCAAAATCATCATAAAAACTAGTGGCCGGAAGCTTACCGTATTTTACCATAGCTAAGTTTGCCTCGTTAGATACAATAATGCTGTTATAATAGCTGATCAATTCAATATCATGTTCATCAATACTTTCCAGATCAAGTAAGGAGTCTACCATATTTACCAACATTAGTTTAGTCATGGAAACAGGCGCAGAAGCAACCGTTGAAGGTAATATCCTCAATCTGGTTGTGTCTCTCTTAGGCTCTTCGCCGGCAAAACTAACCGATGGTAAAGTCAAGACAATCAATAATATATGTAAGGTAAACTTCAAATTGTTAATAAGTATTACGAAAATAGTAAAATTATATTCAAAATGAAGTTTTCCAAGAAAAAATCAAAATTTAATTCAATTCCTTAAAACCACTAAAATAATCGACTAAAGAGTTTGTATTGATAAAAATTATGTGCTAATTTGTTTAATATAACTAATTAAAATGATTGCAAACGCTGATATTAAAATCGAAAAAACTGCACAAAGTAGAATCAACGAACAAGATGTAAATAATGTTCCTTTCGGAAAATGTTTTTCGGATCACATGTTTATTGCGGAGTACGCCGATGGCAAATGGACTAAATCATACATTCAACCATACAAGGACATGCCTTTGAGTTATGCGATGTCAGCATTGCATTATGGTCAGGCTATTTTTGAAGGAATGAAAGCCTATAAAAATGAAGCCGGAGAAGTAAACATTTTCAGACCTTTAGATAATTTTAACCGTTTAAATAAATCTGCTATCCGTATGGCTATGCCTGAAGTACCTGAAGAGGTTTTCATGGGTGGCTTAATTGAATTATTAAAATTAGATTCGGCCTGGGTGCCAACTTCTGAAACTGGTTCTTTATACATTCGTCCGTTTTTAATTGCTACGGATGAAGCAATTGGCGTGAAAGCCAGCGACACTTACAAATTTGTGATCATTACCTGCCCTGCGGGAAAATATTATACTGAACCAATTAAAGTATTAATTGAAACAAATTACATCCGTGCGGTGCAAGGTGGTGTAGGTTTTGTAAAAGCGGCCGGTAACTATGGCCGTAGCTTATACCCAACTAAATTAGCACAACAAAAAGGTTACCAGCAAGTCATCTGGACTGATGGAGCGACTCATTCTTTTTTAGAAGAATCAGGAACGATGAATTTAATGTTTGTGATTGACAACACGGTTGTGACTCCGGCTTTAAGTGATACCATTTTAGATGGCATTACCCGCCGAAGCGTTTTAGCTTTAGCACGCGATTGGGGAATGAAAGTAGAAGAACGCAAGATCTCTATTCAGGAAATTGTAGATGGCTACAAAGCAGGTAAAATTGAAGAAGCCTTTGGTGTTGGTACTGCTGCAACGATTGCTCCTATTAAAGGGATTGGTTATAAAGAAGACTATATGGAATTACCGCCTGTAGAGTCTCGCAAGTTCTCAAACAAAGTTGATGAAACGTTAAGAAATATCCGTAAAGGAAAAGCTGAAGATAAGTTTAACTGGATGTTTAAAGTAAACTAATCAAACTCATATATTTTAAAAGCCTTATCTGCTAATGTAGATAAGGCTTTTTTATTATCAGTGGGATTTGTCAGTTCTAGCCTGTCGAGAACAAATTAGTCATTAGCATCATTTCTTTCACTTTCTTTTGCTTGAACAGGGCAATTGTGTTGTACACAATTGAGCCAGCATATGACAGGAAACAAAATTCAATCCGCTAGTCGGCAAAAAATTGGCTGGCACACTTTCTGGCTCATCACTAAAAAAGTCCACTGGACTTTTTCTTAACGTTCTGCCCCACACTCTTTCGCCAAAACCAGCCGCACTATTACCAATGTGTGCTAGGCTTAATTTAACATCATTCGTTCGATTCCTTAAATAGGGAACAAGAACCCTCATTTTATGAGTTCCACTCCTATTTAAGATTGTTCAAAAGATTTTTTTTATTCCCAATCCAAAACTTTAAATTTGCTACTCTTATAAAAAAAATAAGATTCAAATAACAAACAACTAAACAAACCAATAAATTAAAACATGGGATATCTTTTCACCTCAGAATCAGTATCAGAAGGCCACCCGGACAAAGTTGCCGATCAAATTTCAGATGCATTAATCGATAACTTTTTAGCATTCGATCCTCAATCAAAAGTAGCTTGCGAAACGTTGGTAACAACAGGGCAAGTAGTATTAGCAGGTGAAGTAAAATCTAGCGCTTATTTGGATGTACAGGAAATTGCTCGTGAAGTGATTCGTAAAATCGGTTACACTAAATCTGAATACATGTTCGAGGCTAACTCTTGTGGTATCCTTTCTGCTATTCACGAGCAGTCTGCTGATATTAACCAAGGTGTTGATCGTAAGAAAAAAGAAGAGCAAGGTGCAGGTGACCAAGGGATGATGTTTGGTTATGCAACTAACGAAACTGCTAACTACATGCCTTTAGCATTAGACTTAGCTCATGGTGTGTTATTAGAGCTTGCTGCTTTACGTCGCGAGAACAAACAAATTAAATATTTACGTCCTGATGCTAAATCTCAAGTAACATTAGAGTACGATGATAATAACAAACCGGTACGTATTGATGCGATTGTTGTTTCTACACAGCATGATGATTTTGATACAGAACCAAAAATGTTAGCGAAAATTAAAAAAGACATCGTTGAGATCTTAATTCCACGCGTTAAAAAGAACTACCCAAAATACGCGCATTTATTCAACAACAAAATTGCTTACCATATTAACCCAACCGGTAAATTCGTAATTGGTGGGCCACATGGTGATACAGGTTTAACCGGTCGTAAGATCATCGTAGATACTTACGGTGGAAAAGGTGCTCACGGTGGTGGTGCTTTCTCTGGTAAAGATCCTAGTAAAGTTGACCGTTCGGCTGCTTATGCTACTCGTCACATTGCTAAAAACTTAGTAGCAGCAGGTGTTTGCGAAGAAGTATTAGTACAAGTATCTTATGCAATTGGTGTTGCTCAACCAATGGGTATTTATGTAAATACACACGGTACTGCTAAAGTAAAAATGACTGATGGTCAGATTGCTAAGATCGTTGAAAAAGTATTTGACATGCGTCCTTACTTTATTGAGCAACGTTTAAAATTACGTACACCAATGTATAGCGAAACTGCTGCATACGGACACATGGGACGTAAGAATGAAACAGTTACTAAAACTTTCAAATCTCCGGGCGGAAAATCAAAAACTATGAAAGTAGAATTGTTTACCTGGGAAAAATTAGATTACGTAGCTAAAGTAAAAGCAGCGTTTAAATTGAAATAATAGTACCTTTTATATAATTAGAAGCCCCATCTGTTAACTAACGGATGGGGCTTTTTTTATGGTAAATGTTTATATTTAGATAATTACATTTAGAACTATACTAAACAAGTAGTTAGCTGCAAACGTAAGACAAGACCAAAAATATATACACATTGAATAAAATAGAGCAAGATATTAGCAAACTTTTGTCAAGTTTCAGAAATAACTCTGAAATAAAAGAATGTTTTTACCATAAGAAAGACGAATGTAAAGGCGCAATTAAAAACGCCCATAGTATTTCGAGAGGAAATAGGTTGGAATTAATCAAAGGATTAGTCAATAATAATGACATAGTATATTCATTGTCTGAAATTAAAATAGAAAACAGTAAGGCTAAACAAGGAATAAAACAAATTGGTTGGGGAAAAGCTGCTTCAACATTTTATGGATTTTGCGACTGGCATGACACTGAATTATTTAAGCCAATTGAGAATAATAATGACTTTGATAATTCCCCTGAACACTGCTTTTTACATTCCTATCGTTCTTTCGCATATTCATATCACCAAATAAAAAAAACATATAAGTTAGGAGAGAATGCAATTAGCGACATATCAAAACAAGTAGAGGAATTACAATTAAATGTTATATCTGATAAATTAAATGATATAAGCTTAAAGATGAATAATTCAGAACCCTTTAAAGAAATTATATCTGAATTAGGGAAAATCATACCAGATTTAACTCATCAACTTAAGTCAGAACTTTCTGACTCAAAAGAAAAACTTTCATACTCTCAAAAAGAACTTGACTCAAAACATTTACATTCGAATCTTCATTGGATGTCTAAATACAAAGAGAAACTTGACTATGCTATTGAAAAAAAATCATACGAAAAATTAAAATATTATTGCAAAACAAAGAACGGATTATTTCCATTTACTTGTGCATTTGCTTTTTCTCCTGACTTTATTTATTCAGAAATGGAGAACCACATAATCTCATCTTCAAATCAGAAAGAACTAATAAATGCATGTTTAATGCTAACTATTTTGCCTGACAAATCAAATAAAACCATAATCTTATTCTCTTGTTTTGAAGGAGATAAACAATCAGAGTATTTTCTTAATAAATTATTTTCATTGCAAAATGAAATTGAATTTGAAAAAGCAGTTACATCAATAATTATCAATAAAGCTTCTAATGTATACTTGAATCCTACTATGTGGGATAAATTGGGAGTACAACAACAGATTTTAGAAGATGAAATAAATTCCGAAAGACCATTTGACGAACTACCTAAAAAACCATTTATGAGCAAGGTTAATTTTTTCAGTGGGGAATTTTCAGCAGATAATTTAGGCATATCAATTAATGACTAAGCAATAATTTCCCCATTGTCACATACATATTGTCCATGACCAACTTATCTGAATAACACCTAGGCTTTTAAAAACATGACAGGTTTTACATAACGGAGGTTTCGAGAACCTCAACCACCGTTATACAGACGCCTTGATCTCTTCAACGATCAATTGAATGGACGTATTGCCACGGAATTCGTTCACTTTAATTTTATAAACGATATCAACCGGAATATTGCGTTGAAAGAAGTTTAAATAATCGCCTTTATTAAAAGCAATGGCTTCTATTTTGGTTAATTGTGTATTGGGTTGGTATACTTCAAATTTCAAATGGTTATTGCCTACTACTTTAGCATAACCTGTATCTAACACGCCACGGCTACAAAACACGGGCGTCATATTATGTGGGCCATGTGGTGCAAACTGGCTTAAGATGCGCACTAATTTATCGTTGATGCTATCTAACGTAATTTCCTGATCAACCTCAACCACGGGAAATAACATGTCTTCCGTAATAGTTCCTGCTACTTGTTTTTCAAAGGCATCAATAAACGCATCCAGGTTTTCTAATTTCAAAGATAAACCAGCTGCAAATTTATGGCCGCCAAACTGCTCTAATAAATGGCTGCAACTTTCAATAGCAGAGTACACATCAAAATCTTTCACACTACGAGCCGAACCCGTTGCCATACCATTAGATTCTGTCAAAATAATAGTTGGCTTATAGTATTTTTCAATTAAGCGCGAAGCCACAATTCCTACAACGCCTTTATGCCAATTGGCATTATACAATACAGTAGAACGTTTAAATGGTGTGATAGGATCTGCTTCTAAAGTCATTAAGGCTTCGTCGGTAATTCCCACATCCAAATCGCGACGTAACAAATTTGTATCGTTTATTTTTTTAGAGAACTCTGTAGCATCAATGGTTTCACTAATTAATAATTCAACTGCTTTGGAACCGTGCTCTATCCTACCCGCAGCATTAATACGTGGAGCGATCACAAATACTAAAGTTGTAATATCTAATTCCCTATCGGCTTTGCCAAGTGTTAACAAAGCTTTTAAACCAGGGCAAGGATTGGTGTTTAATTTTTTTAAACCATAATGTGCCAGCACACGATTCTCACCGGTAATAGGAACAATATCAGCCGCAATACTTGTAACCACTAAATCTAAGTATTCATAAGCCGTTGCCACATCGTATCCATTTTGAATACAAAAAGCCTGAGCTAATTTAAAACCAATACCACAACCGGCTAATTCTTTAAAGGGATAATTGCAATCTTTTTGTTTAGGATCCAAGACTGCTACAGCATTAGGAATTTCATCTCCCGGTAAATGGTGATCGCAAATAATAAAATCAATGTTTTTAGAATTGGCGTAATCAATTTTATCGTTGGCTTTGATACCACAATCTAATGCTATAATTAAAGAGTAATTATTTTCAGCCGCGTAATCAATGCTTTTTAAAGAGATACCATAACCTTCGATGTAACGATCAGGAATGTAATATCTGATCTGAGCAATATGATGTTTAAAAAAACTATACACTAACGCAACCGCTGTGGTCCCGTCTACATCATAATCGCCAAAGATCAATACCTTTTCGTTATTGGCAATGGCTTTATCAATACGTTCAATCGCTGCCGACATTCCTTTCATTAAAAAAGGATCGTGCAGCATATCTAATGTTGGGCGAAAAAATGTTTTGGCTTCTTCGAAGGTGGTGATGCCGCGTAATACGAGCAACTTAGCAATTACCTCATCAACTCCTAAAGATTGCTGTAAAGAAGAAACTACTTCAGGGTTAGTGATTTGATGTATGTTCCATTTCTTCTCCACAAAAATATTTTATTGTATAAATTTAAATATTATTAATTGAGTTCTGTCACTTCGAGCGAAGTCGAGAAGGGTTCTCATGCGATGTTTCGTTTTTGCATTTCGATTCTTCTACCAACTTCTTCCAATCAGAGTTTATCAAAGCGTCTTTCTTTTTTGAACTCCACTTCTTAATTCTTGTTTCCCATTCTATTGCTAAATTATAATTTGTGAATAATTCACAATAAGCAAGCTGAACGGGTCTTCTACTAAACGTGTAGGATTCTTCATCAATCCCTTCATTATGTTGAATAAGTCTTTTTTCAATATTATTAGTTACACCCGTATAATATGTACCATCATTACATTTTAAAATATAAACATATAAATACTTTATTATGGCCAATTTTAAAATCTTATTTTTCGGTTCTCGACTTCGCTCGAACTGACACAAAGTCTACTTTGAGATAATCAGAAAACTTTAAATTGATAAAGAATTACGCAATGTTATGATAAACGGTCATGATATCATCATCATCTTCCATTTTATCGATCATTTTTTTGAATTCAATTTCTTCTTCTTCCGTTAATTCTTTAGTTGTTGTTGGAATAAAGGTTTTGATCGTTTCTTTAACAGTATATTTTTTCTCTTCCAAACCGGCTTGCATTGAACCAAAATCGGTGAAAGCTACTTGTACGATCAATTCATTATTTTCCTTATCCCATGTTAATTCCTCAGCACCGTAATCAATCAGGTCTAATTCCACATCATCAGGGTTTAAACCGGTAGAATCTACCTTAAATAAACCTTTGCGTTCAAACATAAAACTTACAGACCCTGTAGTTCCTAAAGAACCGTTAGCACGACTAAAATACACACGTAAATTAGCTACTGTTCTGGTTGGGTTATCTGTTGCACACTCTACTAAAACCGGAACGCCATAAGGCCCGTATCCTTCATAGATGATCTCATCAAAACTTGAAGAATCTTTTTCAGAAGCGCGTTTAATAGCACTTTCTACATTGGTTTTAGGCATGTTTACTGCCTTGGCATTGGCAATACAGGCTCTTAATTTCGGGTTTAACTCCGGGTGTGGACCACCTTGCTTAACAGCCATTACAATTTCACGTCCTATTTTAGTAAACTGCTTCGCCATTTTGGCGTAGCGCTTAAACATGGTTGCTTTGCGGGTTTCAAAAATACGTCCCATAATTGGTTATTCTTAATTTTTTCTAATTTTCGACAAATTTAAGGCAATTTACGAAATGCTTACCTACATTTGTAATAAATTAATCCAACAAAATGCCCGGTTTACAAACATTAGAAACTTTTCAGGTTCACATCAAATTACCGGATGTTTTTACCAAACGCTTTGCGTCGTTAATACCGGCACAGCGCGACCGTGTAAACCAATTAATGGATGCCCGAGTGATCCTGAATTATGCGTTGGATATGGAACGTGCCAATTTATGGGTAACCATGCAAGCCAAAAACCAAACGGAGATCATGGATGTGTTATCTACCTTTCCTATCATTAAAGATGTGAAAGTAGAGATCTTTGAATTAGCCTTTTTCGACTCAGCCCCAATGGGTTTACCGGAGTTGATCATGAATTAATTTTTATAACCCAATCAAATCAAATTTATTTTCTAAGCGAATCCCTTTTTCGGTTTGAGCCACAGTGCCACATTCAATGATTGGATCATGTTCAAAAAACAAAGTCCATTTTTGTTCTGCTGCTAATTTTAAAATGTATTCTTTTTCCTGCAACGTATTTAATGGACGCATGTCATAACCCATCACATAAGGAATTGGAATATGTCCTGCCGAAGGGATCAGATCGGCTAAAAATGCAACCGTTGTTCCTTTGTATTTTAATAAAGGTAACATCATCGCCTCAGTATGGCCAAACACTTCATGGATAGCAAAGCCAGGAATTAATTCCTGCGAAGCATCAATAAAATTCAATTGTCCGCTTTCCTGAATCGGCATAATGTTCTCTTTTAAGAAACTGGCTTTTTCGCGAGCATTAGGGTGAATAGCCCATTCCCAGTGTTTTTTATGACTCCAGTATTTAGCATTTTTAAAAGCAGGCGTTAATTTCGTTCTGTCAGCATTGTATTCAATACTGCCACCGCAATGATCGAAATGTAAATGCGTTAAAAACACATCGGTAATATCATCTCTATGAAAACCATGTTTGGCTAAGGACTTATCCAAGGTATCGTTTCCATGCAAATAGTAATAACCAAAGAATTTATCATCTTGTTTATTCCCCATCCCATTATCAATCAAGATTAAACGGTTACCTTCTTGTACTAACAAACAACGCATAGCCCAGCTACACATGTTATTATCGTCGGCAGGATTTACTTTATTCCAGATCATTTTTGGAACTACGCCAAACATAGCGCCTCCGTCTAATTTAAAATGTCCGGTATTGATGGTGTATAATTGCATGGTGTTTTTTATTTGTTTAAAAATAAGTATTTTCTTCGATAACATAAATTCAAATTATCCCCCTCTGGAGGGGGCAGGGGAGGATTCAACTCCATTATTAACCCTCCCCCTGCCCTACGGGCACCCCCTCAAAGAGGGGGACAATTAACTAATAAGCATTAAACTTCAATTTCCCTTCACTCAATTCCATATTTGGAAAGGGGATTTTGATAATGTTAATGCAGGAAAATACCGACTTTAAAAATTTAGATCTGGTTTTAATGCGGGTTAAATCTACATCTAGAGAAAAATAATATTGTCGATAGCGATCAAAATCTTTTGTGTTCCCATTTTCATCCATTACAACTATATTATTGTAAAACGCCCCGATCATACCATTGCCTCCATAACCAAAAGCTACATTCAACCATTTTGGAAATTTGGTTTCCTTTTTCATGAACGTGGATGGATTCACGCTCAACCAATACGTTTGTCCATTGTAATCTTTGAGTATTTCTTCCGAAAAAGATTTACCCAATAAATTTTGTCGGTATTCTGCGTACTGCGATTGCTTGAAAGAATATTTTAATTGAATGCGTTGTTCATCCCATAATGCTTTTTGCCCAATCGCTAATCCACTTCCAAGGGCATTTGTTGCCATGTCTCCCCAACTAAATCCCCAGCCATCGCTGTAGCCATCCATCACTTCAATAGCACTCATATAAGCGAAGCCACTCATGCCACCAATCAGTACTTGTTTTTTTTTGTTATAACCGGCCCAATCCATTGCGCCCATCATTAAACGAGCCGTTTGGTAAGTGGTAAATGTATGGCCATATTTATCCATCTGAAACCACTCTGCATTATCATTAAAAGTGTGGAATTTAGAGGAGCTATATTGCTGGTACCATGCCTGATTTAAATACACCAAAGATGTAGAAGCTATACCCGCAGAAGAAATACCTAAAAGTACTTTACGTCTTTTCAAAACAGATAAAGAGTCTGAGCTATAGCTGATTTGGCTTAGTAGACACAGAATAATTATGAGATATCTTAATCGCAAATTAATTAGCATTACAAATGGTGGCATAAGCGCAATATTCGCACTTATCTAAATCCTCTGTTTGGTTAAAATTAGTACTTGTAGAAATGATGTTTAAGATTTGTTGTTTCAAATGTTCTTCAAATTCCTGAATCAAGTCTTGAGTAAAACTCATTACTTCCGATTTTTTACCTTCGGTTGAAATAACACGAGGCGTTTCTTCAAACTTTCTGAAAGGGATAATGCAAGGTTGTAATTCTTCTGGCTTAGCAATATTGTTTTTCACGGCTAACCAGGCGTACATAAACAACTGCAACATTTTATTATAATCGCTATTGGTAAACAGATCTTCAAAACCGGTGAACTTAAATTTATCAGATGTTTTAATAGACGATTTATAATCAATGATCCTAACCTTGTTACCTAAACGATCTATTCGATCAACAGAACCTTTAATATAAATATCTGTGTCAATGCCGTTAATTGGAATGGTAACCGTAGCCATTAAATTTTTCTCTAAAGCCACCAAGCTTAACAATTCATTGGTCTTAGGGAATAGGTTCACCAATTTCAAATCACTCTTTAAAAGTTTGTTCACATATTCGTACAACACGGTTCGTTGTAGAAAATTTTTTCCAAACTGGCTTTCGCTTTGTGTAAAATAATTTTGAAATATCCGGTTAACGGTTGCTTCTGTTTTTTGTTGACAGCTCTTAATATCTTCAGCTGACAATACTTTTCCTACAAATGGTGTATACAATAACTCCAAGGATTCATGCAAAATAGTTCCTTGTGTATTGGCTTCCGCGCTTTCTTCCACATCATCCGTTTCTTTAATACCGGCACCGTATCTGAAGAAAAACCTGAGAGCACAGTCTTTATAAGTAATTAAAGCAGAAGGACTCAATCCACTGTACTCATCATTAGTACTCAGTTTTTTAATGATCGGTGCTAAATTTTTTTCCGTTTTACTAATGCTGATCTCAGAACGTTTACTGGCCGGTAAAGAATCTCCGCTCAGCATTCGTTCGGTGATCACATGTTCAGAATTGTATTTCTTTAACTCAAATTGTAATTGAGTAATGAAACGACTTCTTTCTCCGGAACCCAATACGCTATGTTCTGTGTTATAAGTCATCAACACATTTTGAGCTCTTTGTAATAAACGATAAAAGTGATAGGCATAGATCGCATCTTTATCTCCATACAAAGGCATGCCATGATAACGTTTCAAATCATTTGGAATAAATGAGTTCATTGATTTTCCTGAAGGTAATACTCCTTCGTTCACTCCTAATAAAATTATGTTCTCAAAATCAAGGGTACGTGTCTCTAACACTCCCATAATTTGCAAGCCTCTCAATGGCTCACCAATAAAGGGAACCGAAGCCGTGCCTATAATTTGTTTGTATAAACTTTTTAACGTCAATAACGAATTCAAATACTCATGCGTTTGTATCAATGATTGTAAGCGATTGAAATATTTAGTAAATACATGTAAGTATTCTTTTTCTGTTGAGGACAATCGTAACGATTCTTCTTCCGAAGCATTAAACACTTCTACCAGTTTTGACATGGCAATGATCCCGACTCTTGAATCGGCCCACTTACCAAACAAATGCTGTATGTGTTGAAAATCTCCTTCAAATAATTCAGTTAAAACTTTTGTATTTATCCACACATAATTTTTATCAATTATTTTTTGGATAATGGATTGCAAATTAACGGAAGGATGAAACGACTGATAATATTTTTTAAATAAAGCATTTTGCAAGATCTTAAACAGATCGGAAAAATAATAACTCCCTGAAGAGCCTGTTTTTTGAACTGATTGATGAAGGTTGATCAAATTATCGATCAGGTCATAAATAGGAGACAATCGCAAAGGGTACTCCATGGTAATATTCACATGCTCTACTTCCTGTGGCAATTGGTTCAAAATAGGGAACAGTAAACTTTCATCAGCCAACACAACTGCTGTTTTGCTTAATGATTTTCCTTGTTTGATCCATTCATGCAATTGATATGACACAACCTGCGCCTGCCCTATTTGTTTTGGCACAGCCACCACATCAATATGCTTTGGAATATCTTTAAAATAAGTGCCAATCTGGGTTTTAGAATTTAACCATTGGTTACTGAAATTTTTCCGAAGGAATAAACCCGCTTCATAACTCTCATTGTTCACGTAATACTCATCCGCATCCCAAATGATCTCCGCTTTTTTATCCTTAATTAAATCAGAAAAAATAATCGTTTCAGCTTTGTTCAAAGCATTAAATCCGGCGAAAATTAGTTTAGAAAACTGATGAATGTATGGTGAGCTCTTATATTGTTCAACCGCTTTACGATACATCAATCCTTGATAAGCCTGACGTTTTTCTAACAATACTTTAGAAAACTCCTCATAGATGGTTCCCATCTGAAACATAAAATTGCAATAGTCTTCCTGAGTAGAGGTAAGCTTTTCTTCGCTTAACGACCAGTTCTCTATTTCCTTAATTTCTTTCAGATTTTGATAAAGCGATTTTGTATCAACTAAATAACGATCAGCCTCATTAAAATCCTGCAACATTAAATTTCCCCATTTGGCAAAGGCATCAAAGGGTTCTGCTTTTTCTTTTAATACTTTGGTATAAGCCACGTACAGATCGCAGATCAGATCAATACTATCAGCTTGTTGCAAACCGGATAACTCCGCTACCAGATCCTCGGCCGAAATAATTGTAGGTAACCAGATCGTTTTATTAAAGGCTTTGGCTAAATGTTGTTTTAAATACAATGCCCCTCGTTTGTTTGGTAATACAATGCATAATTTAGCCGTATCATGTTCATGATGCTGAAAAATATATTGAGCAAGGTATTGTAGAAAAGGAGTCATTGATTTAGACAAGAAAAATACTAAAAAAGCCTTTATATTGCTAATATTCTGCGGTTCAGATTATTTCTTTACCATTTACCACAAATATTCCCCGTTTTTGTATTTGACTGATTTAGGGGTGATTATTTTAATTAAATTTACCTTGATAATTTTTTATGAAAAAACTCATTTATTCTTTCCTGTTTTTAGGATTAGTGCAACATTACTCTGTTGCGCAAACCAATGTATGGGATTTACAGCAGTGCATTGATCATGCTCAAAAAAATAATATAGCCCTTAAACAAGCTGAATTGTCAACGCAAATCAATAAAAACAATGCCACGCAGAGTAAAGCTGCTATTTTACCCACCGTGAATGCGGGTGCGCAACATACCTATAACTTTGGTAGAACCATTGATAGATATACCAATACCTTTGCCAATACTCAGGTATTATCTCAAAACTTTTATATTTCCAGTAATGTGGTGCTATGGTCGGGTTTAGCACAGTATAATAATATTAAAGCCAATCAATACCAATATTTATCAAGTGCCGAAAACTATCAGCAACAGAGAAATGATCTATCATTAAATGTAGCCACAGCTTATATTAATGTGATCTTTTCTGACGAGATCTCGCAAGTAGCAAAAGCGCAATATAAGATCACTCAAGAACAATTAGAGCGCACACAAAAATTAGCTGATGCCGGCACTTTGGCAAAAAGCGCGGTGTATGATCTAAAAGCACAATTAGCTAACGAGGAAGTAAATGTAATCAGTGCCGATAATAATTATCAAATCGCTTTATTATCACTAAAACAATTATTGAATTTAGACACCTTAAACAACTTTTCAATCTCTAGGCCTTCAGTAGATATTAACGCTGATAATTTAGCATCATTATCTGTACAGAATATTTATGAAACGGCTTTAAAAAATCAACATTCCATTAAAAGTGCTGAATATAATTTATTGGCTGCCGAAAAAAATCTGGCAGTAGCAAGAGGAAGAGTAAGCCCAACCTTAAGCGCGACAGGTTCTTTAGGAACAGGTACCTCTGAATTAGATAAAAACATCGATGCTGTAAATTATCTGGGGCCAGAGCAGACACAATATTATGGAACAGATGACCCAAACAACCCGACGATTATTCTTCCAATTTACCAACCAAAAGTAGAAGTTGTTACTTCAAAAAAGCCTTTTGCCGATCAGTTCAAAGACAATGTGAATAAGAGTGTTGGACTAACTCTCTCTATACCAATCTTTAATGGTTTGCAAACTTATACGGGAGTAAAAAATGCAAAATTAACGGCATTGAATGCAAAATACTCTCAGGATCTAACCGAACAAAATTTATACAAAACCATTGCTCAGGCATTTGCTAATGCAAGAGCCGCGTTCAATAAATACAAAGCCAATAAGCTTTCTGTAGAAGCATCTGAACAGTCATTTTATTATGCACAACAAAAATATAATGTAGGAGCTATCAGCACTTTTGATTTCAATAACTCAAAAACATTATTACAAAATTCTCAAAGTAATTTGGTACAAGCCAAATACGATTACGTTTTTAAATTAAAAGTATTAGACTATTATCAAGGTAAACCCTTAACATTTTAAGGAATAAATATTATGAAAAAATTATATTGGATTATTGGAATTTGTATCGTCTTATTGATCGCTGTCATTACGATGCAAGTTTTTAAAGGAGAAGAAGCTAAAGAAGTTACTACCGAAAAAGCGGCTAAACGAAACATCATTGAAACTGTATCGGCCAATGGTAAAATTCAACCGGAAGCTGAATTGAAAATTACTTCTGATGTATCTGGAGAAATAGTAGAGATGTTTGTGAAAGAAGGCGAGCAAGTAAAAAAAGGAAAATTATTATGCCGTATCAAACCCGACATTTACGAAAGTGCGTTTGAAAGAGTAGATGCTTCTGTGAATAGCACCAAAGCCAATTTAAAAACAGCTTATGCTCAATTAGTTCAAGCTAAAGCAAATTTAGCAAACGCTGATGCATCTTATGCAAGAAGCAAAAAACTATTTGATCAAAATGTTATTTCTCAGCAAGAACTTGATGCTTCTAAAGCAGCTTATGAATCAGCGAAAGCTAATGTAGAAGGTTTAGAAGAAAGTATTAAAGCAGCTGATTATAACGTAAAAGGAATGCAAGCCTCCTTAAAAGAAGCTAATTCTAACTTAGATAAGACATACATCTATGCTCCGGTTGACGGAACCGTTTCTAAATTAAATGTGGAAAAAGGTGAACGTGTAGTAGGTGTGCAAGGTTTACAAGGAACTGAAATTTTACGTTTGGCTAATTTAAATGAAATGGAAGCCAGCGTTGAAGTAAATGAAAATGACATTATTCGTATTCATAAAAACGATACAGCTATTATTGAAGTTGATGCTTACATTGGCAAAAAATTCAAAGGTATTGTAACCGAAGTAGCTAACTCGGCTAACACCACAGGTATTTCGGTTGATCAGGTAACTAACTTTGTAGTTAAGATCAGAATCTTAAGAGAATCTTATGCTGATATTATTAGCGAAACCAACCCTGCTCCGTTTAGACCAGGTATGAGTGCGAGTGTGGAAATTCAAACCATGCGTGCCGGCAACATTATCACCGTTCCTATTCCGGCAGTTACCACCAGAAGTGGCGATACCTTAAAAACAAAAGAAGGTTTTGAAGATGAAAATCAAGACTTAGTTGTTAAAGATGAGAAAGAAGAAAAGTTAGCTAAGAAAAAAGAAGAGATCAAAGAGTGTGTTTTCTTGAACGTTAACGGAAAAGCTAAAATGGTATACGTTACTACGGGTGTTCAGGATAACGATTACATTGAAATAAAAAGCGGCATAAAAGTAGGCGATGAAGTTATTTCGGGACCATACGGCGCGGTTTCTAAAATGTTGAAAGACGGTTCTAAAATTACAGTGGTAGATAAAGACAAATTATTTAGCGATAAAAAATAACGCCGTTGGCTTACCTGTTACATATAGAAAGTTCTTCTACCGTTTGTTCTGTTGCTCTCTCAAACGATCGTACTTTAATTGATTTAAAAGAATTGAACGATGGTTACACACATGCTGAAAATTTGCATGTATTCATCCATGATATTTTACAACAAAACAATATCAACGTCAAACAATTAGAGGCTGTTTCTGTGAGTTCTGGTCCCGGATCATACACAGGTTTAAGAATTGGCTTTTCTGCAGCTAAGGGCTTGGCTTATGCTTTACAAATCCCATTAATTACTATTGATACATTACAAGCGTTAACATCCTTAGCTATTGAACAAATAAATACGGATGCCTTATATTGCCCAATGCTGGATGCCAGACGTATGGAAGTGTATTGTGCGGGATATAACAAAGATTTAACGGAAGAGATCAAAGCAAATGCTTTAGTGTTAACTAACGAAAGCATTGGTATTTTCAAATCCAGTAAACCTATTTATTTTTTTGGCGATGGTATGCCTAAAGCCAAAGAATTGCTACAAAGTATTCCTCAAAGTCATTTTATAGAAAACATAGTGCCTGGCGCCAAAGCCCTGATCAATTTAGCATATCAGAAATTTTCAACTAAAGATTTTGCAAATACCGCTTATTCTGAGCCTTTTTATTTAAAAGAATTTTTCTTTCATACAGCTCAAAAATAAATGCTAATTTTATTACTCGGCATTTAATCTAACAACATGTCATCTAAAATAGCATTCATCATTAATCCCAAAGCAGGTGTCAAAAAGAAAATTGACTTGGAACATTTTATTTCAAGCAATTTCCCAAAACACATTCCTTTTGATCTGATCGTTTGGAAGAACAAAGATGATTTTGAATCTATTAAACAAACCATTTTAAATGGTGATTATAGTATTGTTGTTGCTTGCGGTGGCGACGGCACTGTTAATCAAGTGGCTTCGGTTGTAGTGCATACAAAAATGGCTTTAGGCATTTTGCCGTTAGGTTCGGGTAATGGCTTAGCGAGAAGTAATGCCATTCCGATGAATTTATTAAAAGCTTTAAAAGTTATAGCAGCAGGTCAATCAAAAAAAATGGATACCGGTACCATCAATCACATTCCTTTTTTCTGTACAGCAGGTATTGGTTTTGATGCATTAATTGCCAATGAATTTGCGACCAGTACCAAACGTGGTTTTAACACTTATTTAAAAACTACCATTAAAGAATATTTTGGTTACAAACCTCATAAATATACCATTACCGTAGATGGTAAAATGATCAAAACCACAGCGTTTTTAATAACGGTAGCTAACGCAGGACAATGGGGTAATAACATTTTTATTGCGCCACATGCCAAATTAGATGATGGCATTTTTCATATCAGTGTACTAAGACCATTTTCCAGATTTGCGATTCCGCTTATTGCTGCCAGATTACTGTCCAGAAAAATACATACTTCCCCAAAATTCGAATCTTTTGATGGAAAGGATGTTGAAATTAGCTTTAACGGAAAACTACCTGCTCATTTTGATGGAGAGCCTTTATTGGCTGACGGTAAGATCTTAATAAAGATGAATCCTTTAGCGTTGAATATTGTGTGTTAAGAGACTATTTTTTTCGGGCTTCCTTCAGCAAGCGAATCACTTCCTCGTCAGTCACCTGTTCAAAATTATCATAGAATTCGCCAACAGCATGGAAATCAGAAGAGGCATACAGGTAAACTAATTCATCAACATGATTTGTCAATTCCTCAACTTTTCCACTGGGTAAAACCGGCACCGCCAATACAATCGCTTTTGGATGTTTTGCTTTTAGTAGTTGTATCGTCGCTAAAATTGTTTTTCCTGTAGCAATACCATCGTCAACTAAGAAAACAATTTTATGTTCTACGTCAACCGGTTCTTGTTCTCCAATATACAATTGCTGCTTACGCATTAACTCTTGACGAATGTGTTGAATTTCTTCTTCTATATAAGCAGACCAAGCATCGTACTTTTCATCTATAATGCTATTGTTTAAACTAACGGCTCCAATGGCATATTCCCTATTATTGGGATGTCCTATTTTTTTGACCAATATAATATCTAACGGAAAGTTAAAATAGCTGGCAATTTCATACGCCACGGGTACACCACCTCTTGGTATGGCAATAACAACCACCTCTTCATCTCTGAATTTTTCCAGCTTTTTTGCCAGAAGAGTACCGGCTTCCGATCTATCCCTAACTATTTTCATTGGTATATTTTAACTAAATACCTTTATACAAAGGTAAAGACTTTAAAGTTTATAAGATTTAACAGTTAAGTAGTCTCATCAAATTTTTCATTATAAAAAAGCAAGCGAAATTGTATATTTGTACCCTCATAATTTTAAAATAGGATACATTGTTTAAGTTCATAGGTGCCGTTATCGGTTTTTTCTTTCTAGGCAGAAGTTTTATAGGAGCATTCATCGGTTTTTTTGTTGGTTCTCTTATCGACAACTTTACCAATGTTAGTAAACATATTAAATCAAATGGCGGTAGCGCCGAGGATGTATTTTCGTATTACCAACGTCATGCGGCTCGTCCTCATAACGATTTTCCAACTATGCTCATGGCACTATCGGCAGCTGTAATGCGTGCGGATGGCAATGTACTGAAATCAGAATTGGATTTTATCAAATCATTTTTCAGACAACAATTTGGCGACAAATTTGAAGTAGCACATTTAAAAGAACTAAAACACTTTGTTGATAGCGGAGAAATTCCATTAGACCAAATTTGTAATGATATTCGATTAAGAACGCAGCTGGAAGTTAGGATCCAATTACTCTACTATTTATTTGGCATTGCTAAAGCCGATGGCAATGTTGCAGAATCAGAAATACAAGTCATAAAACGAATTGCTGATTTATTAGGAGTACCTGTAAGTGACTTTGAAAGTGTGAAAAACATGTATTACAGAAATGTTAACTCTGATTACAAAGTCTTGGAAATTGAACCAACTGCTACCGAAGAAGAAATTAAAAAAGCATACCGTCAAATGGCAATCCGCTATCATCCTGATAAAGTAGCTTCAATGGGTGAAGAATTTCAGCATGGTGCTAAAGAAAAATTCCAAAAAATACAGGAAGCTTACGAAGCAATTAAGAAGCAGAGGGGAATAAATTAATATCTGTACTTTCCCTTAACCAACGGCTGGGGCTCTCGAAGCCTGAGAATGAGAAAAGAAAAACTAATGACAGTAAAAAAGAACATCCTCGCCATTTGTGGAAGCACACGGAAAATTTCAGCTAACTTGCAGATATTAAAGGCTATTGAAAAACTTTCTGAAAATTCTTTTAACCTCTCTTACTTTGACTTAACCATTCTCCCCTACTTCAATCAGGATATTACCGATGCTGTAGTTTCTTTAGAAGTACAAAAACTTCGTAACGAAATTAGCGAAGCTGATGGCGTGATCATTTGTACGCCTGAATATGTATTTAGTTTACCCGGCATCTTAAAAAATGCCATTGAATGGACCGTTTCAACTACCGTGTTTTCCGATAAACCCACCGCTTTAATCACAGCCTCCAGTTCAGGCGAAAAAGCGCATGAATCTTTACTATTAGTCATGAAAACATTAGGTATTAAAACTAATGACAATCTGTGTTTATTGATTTCTGGTGTGAAATCGAAATTGAATGCCGAAGGAGAAGTGCTTGATATGGAATTGAATCAAAAACTAAAAAATCTCATTAGCTCTCTCTCCTTATAGGATGTGAAACTAGTGGATCATTTTGACAGATATAAAAGCAGATCATTATTTATGATTCTAAAAAACACTCAAAGCGTTTGTCACATTTCGTGGCAATAACTTCTGTTATCTCATAGTCTGCTATGCCATTTTGATGGAACGGATCTTCTTTGATGATTTTCTCCAATTCATTTTTAGTTACATTATTTACTAAAATAACGCCACCTGTTCTGGGATTTTTTCTACCCGAAAACACAAAATTCTTCTTTGCGTAATATTTATCTAAAAAAAGGATATGTGCCGGAATGTATTTTTCTACTTCTTCAATCGGCTTTTTGTAGGTTAATGAAACTATAAACATTTTTATTTAATTGAGATTAAACCCCAAACTGTCTCAAATGATGGTCGGTATGTTTATAAACAAAATACCCAACCTGATCTTTTTTCATGGCGCCAAAAAACGGATGAACAAAATTTGGGTTATTGTAATGTGCATATTCTTCAATTCGACTGATCCATTCTTTCTTTTGCAATTCAATATCACCACTATCGTTGGTTGTTGTTAATATTGGTGCTGTTGGCGAGTTTTTACCAAAAGGACTATTATCCTTCAACGATTTCTTTAAGATCATTTTCCCAATTAAACGGCCAATCAATACACGTTTGATCTTGATCTTCCCTAAAAACATATCGTCGCAATGTGTGCAATGCTTTGCCATTTGAAAAGCATTCATCTTACCCCACTGAGCATTGTGGTTATCTTTTAATGAATTAATACGTTTAATTAATTCCTCTCTGGTTGATGTTTCAAAAACTGAATTCATGTAAGTTACAATTTTATAATGTTTTTTTCAAGTAGTGATCTAAATTAAACTGAAACAGGAAACCGTTTCCTAATACTATTAATAGTAGATTTTCCTAAATTTATAAATGGTTTCTCAACTAATATATTGGTAAGTAAAGCCAATAATATTGACATAACTATGGCTAATAAACAATGGAGGCCAACATAAATATTACCCGTGTAGTGCACTATTGTTTGTTGCACCAAAAATCCCCAAAGGTAAATGCCATAAGAAATATCTTTTTTAGGTTTAAGCTTAATGACAAACTTTGTTGAAGCCAAATACAAAGCCAAGTTACAGGATGCAAATACAAAGATCAATTGAGCAAAAGCTGCATTGCTAAAGGCATAGTATAATAGAAAAAATCCCAACACGATTTTAAAATTCATAACCAACTTATCTGCATTAACGGCATATAAAGCGCCTAATGCAAAAGAAGCAGGAAGTAAATTAAGTTCAGGATTATCTCCTAAAAAATTTAAAAAAATACGCGATGGTAAAAATGAATCAATAATAATGATGGCAATAGGAATATTTAAGTAATATTTATTTTTATTACCCAGCAACAAACAAGTTCCTAATAAAACAATATAACACGCTACTTCGGTATTTAAACTCCAAAGCGAGCCGTTCACTGCATTTTTATAAGGATTTTCGGCAAATAATCCGGGTAAAGAATAATCAGTTGAGAAGATCAGGTTTTTCCAGATGTATCTGAAATTATCCAAATTAGAAAAATACTCCTTCCAAGGAAGTGTTGTGACTATTGGACCAAATACAAATACGGTAATTAATAAAACAAACAATAACGCAGGCATTAAACGAAAAAATCGGGAAACAACAAAATAAAGTGTACTTCTGTTATTTAACCAACTCGATGTAACCAGTAAACCGCTAACGAAGAAAAATATTTTAACCGCCAAAGCACCCGAATAAGTAAAACTAAAAAATTCGCCAATAGGGTCTATCCAAAAATCACTTCCTCCATTTAGTATTGGCGAATGACCAACAATTACCAAACAGGCCAAAAAAATTCTAATTAGATCTAAATTATTATTGTTCTTGTTTAGTATAAAGGCAATATTCATTAAGGCTATGTTTAAGAAACAGGTTAAATGTAATGCTTTTTATCGTTCTCAAAAAAATTAAATACTTTGAAACTCTTTCTCAAAGTCCCTACCACTGTAAGAGTTTTATCAACAACTGATAAATGTAAAAACTGAGTTCATGGTTATGATAAAGTACAATTTCCTGGATAATTATTTGGTAGTTTTGCTCCCTGTATCTTTACCTAATTTTTCGTACACTACATCGTTTGGCTCCCATAATTCTAATTTGTTTCCTTCCAGATCAAGAATATGAACAAACTTTCCATAGTCGTAGGTTTCAATAGAATCAACCACTGTAACCCCATTCTTTTTCAATTCAGCTACCAAAATATCCATATGTTCAACTCTGTAGTTGATCATAAAATCTTTTGTAGAAGGTAAAAAATACTTGGTTGTCTCTTTAAAAGGACTCCATTGTGTAAATCCTTTTTTGGTAGTGTCTGAGCCTTGTCGCCACTCAAAAACAGCTCCGTATTGATTAACATTTAAGCCAAGATTCTTTGAATACCACTCTTTTAATGTTTTCGGATCTTTGCATTTAAAAAATATCCCACCTATACCGGTTACTTTTTTTCTTTCCGGTGTTTCGTTCTGCTTTGTTAACATTGACTTAAATGCAAAGCCCGAAAGAAATGAAGTTGCAATGATGAGAATGATTAGAGCTGATTTTTTCATATGATTAATTTGTAAAATGTGATCTTGTTTAATAGTATTTATACCTAATAAATATAATCCTTTTCTATTTGTAAGAGAAATATATAAAACCAAAAGCCCCGAGATTTCTCTCAGGGCTTTCGATCTCAAAAACTAAAAACCATGGCGTGGTTTTAGTTTTTCTCACTAGGTAACTCGTACCAGATGATTATTTTAAAAAAATCCGGGGGCTTCGAGTGCCTCAGCCACCGGATTTTATTTGGTTCGGATTATTTACCGTCCATTTTATCTTTTAAAGCAGATAAAGCAGAGATATCACCTAACGTAGTTTGTTGCTGATTATCTTTTACTTTTTTAACTGCTTTTTTCGTTTCATCAGAATCAGCTGCTTTCGTAGCTTTTTCAGTTTTACGAGCTTCTTCTTTCACTTCTTCGTGTAAACGAGCGTGAGAAACAACAATACGTTTAGATTCTTTAGAGAATTCAATTACTTTGAAATCCATTACATCTTCAACTTTAGCAGTTGTTCCATCAGCTTTGTTTAAGTGACGAGCAGGACAGAATCCTTCAACACCATAAGTTAAGCCAATAGTAGCACCTTTATCGTTGATAGAAGTAATAGTACCTTGGTGAACTGAATCAATAGTAAATACTGTTTCAAACACATCCCAAGGATTATCTTCTAATTGTTTGTGACCTAAAGATAAACGACGATTTTCACCATCAATTTCTAATACAGTTACATCCATTTTATCTCCAACTTTGCAGAACTCAGATGGATGTTTGATTTTTTTGCTCCAAGATAAGTCAGAGATGTGAACTAAACCGTCAACACCTTCTTCTAATTCTACGAACACACCAAAGTTTGTGAAGTTACGCACAGTACCAGTATGTTTAGAACCTTTAGCATATTTATCAATAATGATATTCCAAGGATCAGGAGTTAATTGTTTAACACCTAAGCTCATTTTACGCTCTTCTCTGTCTAAAGTTAAAACTTGTGCTTCAACTTCATCACCTACTTTCAAGAATTCTTGAGCAGTACGTAAATGTTGAGACCAAGACATTTCAGATACGTGAATTAAACCTTCAACACCTGGAGCTACTTCTACAAATGCACCGTAGTCAGCTAAAACAACAACTTTACCTTTTACTTTATCTCCAACTTTAATGTCAGCAGATAATGCTTCCCAAGGATGAGCTGATAATTGTTTTAAACCTAAAGCGATACGTTTTTTATCATCATCAAAATCTAAAATTACAACGTTAATTTTTTCGTCTAATTTCACGATTTCTTCAGGATGATTGATACGTCCCCAAGATAGATCTGTAATATGGATCAATCCGTCAACACCACCTAAATCAATGAACACACCATAAGAAGTAATGTTTTTAACAACACCTTCTAATACTTGTCCTTTTTCTAATTTAGAAATGATCTCACGTTTTTGTGTTTCAATTTCAGCCTCAATTAACGCTTTATGAGAAACTACTACGTTTTTGAATTCGTTGTTGATTTTCACAACTTTAAATTCCATAGTTTTTCCAACATAAACATCGTAATCACGGATAGGTTTAACATCAATTTGAGAACCTGGTAAGAAAGCTTCTACACCAAATACATCAACGATTAAACCACCTTTAGTACGGCATTTAACAAAACCTTTAATAATTTCGTCAGTATTAAGAGCCTCATTAACTCTGTCCCAAGATTTACCGGCACGAGCTTTTTTATGAGATAATATTAATTGACCGTTTGCATCTTCTGATTTTTCAATGAAAACTTCGATAGAATCACCAACTTTTAAATCAGGATTGTAACGGAATTCAGATAATGCTACAACTCCATCAGATTTGTAACCAATGTTTACAACAACTTCACGAGTGTTTTTTGATACAACTGTACCTTGCATAGTTTGAGCATCAGTAATAGTACTTAATGATTTACCATACAATTCATCTAATGTTGTACGTTCTGTAGATGAATAATTGTCATTTTTCTTTCCAATTGAATTCCAGTCAAAATCCGGATTACCAACTGTTGCATTTTTGTCTGCCATTTATTTAATAATTGTATTCAGCATTTCAAGGCTACCGAAGAGGTTAGTTTTTTAATTTTAGTGCCAACTTTTACCTTGATTAAAAATCGGGCTACAAATATACGTTATTTAAGTGCGGAATTTGAGATAAATTAGAAATAAAAATATTTTTTATGTATCTGATAACCAGGTAATTAATTTAGGTATAAGGTTTTGGTAATTACATAATTAGTTATACATTTCGAGTAAATTACCACTAAAAACAGGGTATGAATTCTATTGTAACACATGGCATAGAAATATCAGTTGAAACCCGTTATTATGGTCCTCAATCTGATCCTCAAAACAATCAATACTTTTTTGTTTATGAGATTACTATTACCAATAAAAGCGATTTTTCTGTAAGGTTATTAAAACGTCATTGGGATATTACTGATGCTTTTGGCGAAAAACGTACCGTAGATGGCGAAGGTGTAGTAGGCGAAACTCCAATTATAGAACCCGGCGAAGCTTTTGCTTATAATAGCGGTTGCGATTTTCCAAGCGAAATTGGAAAAATGAGCGGTTTTTACATCATGCAAAAAAACGTTGACGAAAGTTTCTTCAATGTATTGATCCCTGAATTTGTAATGGTGCTTCCTGCTAAGCTAAATTAAGTTTTCATTATTTTGATAAAAGAGAAATGACAAAGGATTTAAGATTTTTTGTCTTTAGTCATTTATCCTTCATCATTTATCCTGTATTGTTATTCCCAAAATAATTGAGATATTTGATGTCTATAAAACAAAACACTTAATGAAAAAATTATCCCTTTTAGCTCTTGTATTAACAGCATTATATTCTTGTACTAATTCCGGTTCAAAAAACTCTTCAGGTTTCGAGATCAAAGGAACTCTTTCAAACTCTAAAGGCGAAATTATCTATTTAGAAAAATTAGCACAACAAGGTGTAAGTAAGGTTGATAGTACAACTATTAACGAAAAAGGAGAGTTTTTAATGCATTCTTTTTCTCCAAGTATTGGTTTTTACCGATTACGCATTACAGATGCAAACTTTGCCATGATGGTATTAGACTCTGCGCAAAAAGTATCTATTACAGGTGATGCGCGCGACCTTGGTAATACGTTTAAAGTAGAAGGCTCGCCTGACACAAAATTATTTTTAGAATACAATGCTTTAGCACAAAATCAAAAACGCCGTACAGATTCTTTGGAAAATATTTTCAGAACGGCTTTAGTAACTATGAAATTAGATTCGTTGCGTGCCGATTCATTATCTAAAGTTTTACAAAAACCTTACGAAGATATGTCTAAAGAATACAGTGAAGTAGTTGCAAATAAAATAAAAGGCAATGCAAGTTCATTCGCATCTATTATGGCTATTCAGCAATTACGTCCGGAAGAGTATTTAGATGTTTTTGTTGCTTTAGATAAAGGCTTATCAGAAAAATATCCAGATAATACTGACATTAAATCATTTCATGGAATGGTACAACAAACAGCGATGATGGTTTCAAAAACGGAAGCTATTAAAGTTGGAAATGAAGCGCCTGAATTAATATTACCAATGCCTAATGATAAAGAATTAGCGCTTTCATCGTTAAGAGGAAAAGTTGTCTTAATTGATTTTTGGGCTAGTTGGTGTGGGCCATGCCGTAAAGAAATGCCTAATGTGAAAAAAGCTTACGAAAAATATAAAAGCAAAGGCTTTGAAATTTATGGCGTGTCTTTAGACAAAGAACGAGATGCTTGGTTAGAAGCTATTTCTAAAGATGGCTTAACATGGCCACAAGTAAGTGACCTGAAATTCTGGCAAAGCGAAGCTGCACAAATTTATGCAGTACAATCTATTCCTTTTACTGTGTTAATTGACAGAGACGGAAAAATTTTAGCAACCGAATTAAGAGGCGCTGAATTAGAGAAAAAATTAGCTGAGATCTTAAAATAAAATTTACTCAATGGAAGTAAAACGTTTATTAACATTCATTATTGGTTTAGTAAGCGTTAGCTTAAATGGATTTTCTCAAGAAAACTATTTTCAACAAGAAGTTAATTATAACATTGATGTAACGCTTAATGATGTAACTCATGAGTTAACTGCTTTTGAGAAAATTGAGTATATCAATAATTCGAAAGACACGCTTCATTACATTTATTTTCATTTATGGCCCAATGCCTATAAAAATAACGAAACAGCACTAGCTAAGCAGTTATTGCAAAATGGCGAAACATCTATGTATTATGCTAAACCTGAAGAGTTAGGTTATATTGATAGTTTAAACTTTAGTATTAATGGCGAGCAAATACAATGGGAATTTGATAAAGAACACATTGATATTTGTAAACTGATATTAAAAACGCCCCTTAAACCATCAGATACGATATCAATCAGTACACCCTTTCATGTTAAATTACCTTCGGCTAAAATTTCCCGTTTAGGACACATCGATCAGGCATACGCTATCACCCAATGGTATCCTAAACCGGCAGTATACGACAGGCATGGCTGGCATCAAATGTCTTACCTGAATCAGGGAGAATTTTATAGCGAGTTTGGTTCTTTTGATGTAAAAATTACTTTGCCAAAAAATTATGTATTAGCCGCCACCGGCGATAGAATTGATGAACCAGAAGAAGAACAATGGCTCCAGGAAAAAGTTACTGAAACCGAAAAGATGTTTGCAGATCCTCGCAAAAAAGAATTCATGTATAATAATTTTCCTGAATCCAGTAAAGAATATAAAACCATCCAATTTAAACAATACAGAGTTCATGATTTTGCCTGGTTTGCGGATAAACGTTTTCATGTTTTAAAAGGCGAAGTTCAATTACCACATAGTGGTAATAAAGTTGATACCTGGTCTTTCTTTACTAATAATGAACCACACCTTTGGAAAAAATCCATTGAATACATAAACGATGCTACAGCGTTTTATTCAATGCTAAATGGCGATTATCCCTACAATCATGTCACCGCTATTGATGGGACTATAAGTGCAGGAGGCGGAATGGAATATCCAAACATTACCATCATTGGCGAAAGCGGAAATGATTTCACCTTAGAAACAACTATTATGCACGAAGTAGGCCATAATTGGTTTTATGGTATTTTAGGTAGTAACGAACGTGAATTTCCGTTTATGGATGAAGGCTTGAACTCCTTTTACGAAATGCGTTATATCCGTACTAAGTATCCTGAAAAAACATTGGCAAGTCTTTTAGGCAGAGATAGTACCTTTAAATTTTTTGGTTTAAACAAATTTAAACACAAAGCCGAGTACGAATTCTCTTATCTGTTTTCTGCCCGCAAAAATTTAGATCAACCTATTGCCACAACTTCTGCTGATTTTACTGAATATAATTACGGAGCAATTGTTTACAGCAAAAGTGCTTTATCATTTGATTATTTAATGAACTATTTAGGAAAAGAAAAATTTGACGAGGCCATGCGTTTTTATTTTGAGAACTGGAAATTTAAACACCCCTATCCTACCGACTTAATTAAAACATTACAATATTATTTAAATGCCGATCTCAAATGGTTTGTTGATGAATTATTGATCACCAATAAAAAAGTAGATTACAAAATTGTTGGGCATAAAGAATTGGAAGATCACAGCCACGCCATTCTTGTAAAGAACAATGATCGTTTACTAGGCCCTGTTTCTGTATCCGGTATACGAAACGGAAAAGTTGTGGGCACCGTTTGGTATAATGGTTTTAGAGGCAAACGCGTGTTTGAATTTCCGCCTTCAGAAATTGATGAATTTAAAATTGATTACGAAGAATTCATTCCCGAAGCCAACAGAAAAAACAACAATTATAAAACACATGGTCTTTTTAAAAGATCAGAACCGGTACAATTAAATTTTATTGGCAAGCTTGATAATCCAAAATACAATCAGTTAAATTACTTGCCAATTGCCGGCTACAATCATTACAATAAATTTATGCTGGGTTGCGCTTTTTACAACTACAGCTTTTTACAAAAGAAATTTGAATTTACCGTTGCTCCCATGTATGCCTTTGGCAGCCAAACACCAACAGGCTTTATTGATTTTAATAGAAATTTCGTACTTAAACAAGGTAATGTCATACAACAAATTACCTTAAGCGGAAAAGCAAAATCATTTGCGTATGATTATTTTGATTCTAAGTTTTTAAATGAAACTTACAACACAACTATTAAATCTTTTAATTTAAACTATTATAAACTTGCGGCAAGTCTTGATTTTGAATTAAAAAAACAAGATCCTTTAAGTAAAATCACTCAACACATTGGTTACACTTCAAATTACATAACGCTCGAATCTCCTAATTATAAGATTGATTCCATAAATAGTTCTGTGGACAAAATCATTACAAGTACTGTTATCAATAATTTTTATTACACATTAAGTAACAAACGAACGATCAATCCTTTTTCTGTTAACTTCAATTTCCAACACAACGAAAAATTTGGAAAAGCAAGTGCAGAGCTAAACTATTCTATTACTTTTAAAAAGAAGAATAGTTTGGATTTTAGATTATTTGCCGGAGCATTTGCTTATGGAAATAATGCTGAAAAAGGCCCATACCGTCTTCGTATGAGTGGATTTAACGGATATCAGGATTATTTATTTGATTACAATTATGTTGGCCGAAATGAATTTAATGGCGTTGGCTTTGCTCAATTTGTAGAAAATGATGGCGCCTTTAAGGTTTGGACTCCTTTAGGACAATCATCTAAATGGTTATTAGCCTTAAATATTAAATCTCCTAAAGTTGGCAAATTACCACTGAAATTGTTTTTAGATCTGGGAACCAGTGAATTCAATGAAAGCTTATTGAACGATAAATTTCTTTACAATGTAGGTGTGGATGTGTGTTTATGGAAAAACATTTTTGAGATCTATATTCCATTTGCTTACAGTTCAGATATTAAAAAAGCTTTAGAAGTAAATAATAAGGCTGGCTTTTTTGATACCATCCGATTTACATTAAATTTGCATAACATTAATCCAAGAAACATTATCTCGAACAATTTTTTCTAATGCAAGCCGGTAAAAAAATATATTTCGCTTCTGACTTTCACTTAGGTGTTCCCACGTTTGAGCTGAGTTTAGCTCGCGAAAAGAAAGTTGTTCGTTGGTTAGATTCCATCAAACATGATGCTCAGGAAATATATTTAGTAGGCGATATTTTTGATTTTTGGTGGGAATACAAATACACTATTCCTAAAGGACAAACACGATTATTAGGCAAAATAGCCGAAATAACCGATAGCGGCATACCTGTACATTTTTTTACAGGTAATCATGATCTATGGATGCGCGATTATTTTACACAAGAATTAGGCGTTCAGGTTCATCATAATCCTATTGAAAAAATATACAACAACCAATCTTTTTTAATTGGTCATGGCGATGGTTTAGGCCCGGGAGATAACTGGTATAAATTTTTAAAGAAATGCTTTCTGAATCCGTTTTTAATTTGGTGCTTTAATCGATTGCATCCTAACTTTGGGTTCTGGATCGCTCGTCGCTCTAGTAAACGCAGCAGAATAAATACAGGAGATTCTGATAAACAATTTTTGGGTGAAGACGATGAATGGTTGATGACTTATTGTAAAGAAGAAGAAAAAAAGAAACACCGCGATTATTATATTTTTGGTCACCGTCATTTACCACTTGATTTAAAACCAACAGAAAACTCACGTTACATCAATCTTGGCGAATGGATAAACTATTGTACCTATGTAGAATTTGACGGAGAGAAGTTAGAATTAAAGAAATTTGAACAATAATTCAATACTATTATAAATAAAAAAGCAGTCAAAGAAATGTTCCTTGACTGCTTTTTTATTTTCTTTTGATCTTAAGGTAATGTAATTGTATAAGTTACACCATTGATGGTTACTGTAGCTTGATCATCACAAGCACCATTCCCATAATCAATATATCTTGTAGCTTTACCGGCAGGTGTATGTTCTAAAACACCTGACACAAAATGTTTTCTACATCCAATTGCCATGTTTCTAACTAAGGGAGTTGTAATAACAGATGTAAATGTATTCCCATTAGCCGTAGTACCTGATGCATTACCTGTAACAGAATAAACATCATCGCTCCAGATCATGGTACTTTCTCCTGCAACCCACTCTCTTTGACGAGTACTTTGCCAAGAAACTGTTCCTGCACCATTTGCTTTTATGATTTGAATATTCGCATTGATCTCATAAACCAAATGATTAGAGGCATTGTGTCCTTTGTTTGTAATTGATTTGGTTCCTGTTACCTGATTATCATTAACAAAATAACTTTGAGGTGTAACAGTAATAACCGTTAATGAATCTCTATATTTACCTGTGAAAGAAAATACTAAAGTTCCTCTTCTATAACGACCATCGTTACATAAACAATTACTGGTTCCAAAATTAACTGTAATTGTTCGTGCCGGTGCGGCAGAAGAATCAACGGTAACTGTAGCACAAGAAGTACTCAATATGCCTTCTGTATCTGCTGTTTTAAAACTGGATACTGAATAAGTTCTTCCTGCTTCATCAGCAATACTTGTCATATCATTAACTGTTGTAGATGCTAAAGACTGATCAGATGCTGAAGAGGTGTCTTTGTCCTTTTCTTCAGGATCATTCATTTTATCTTTTCTGCAAGAACTAAAAGTACTGGTTAAAGCAATAGCTACTATTGTTAAACCTAATGTTAAATGTTTCGTTTTCATGATTTTTAAATTTTGTTTCTTATATCTAAGACTTCTAAAAAATTAAAAGGTTTAATTTAAAATGAAAAAAAATTAAAATAAATCTCCATCCTCAATTAAATCAAGTACTTCATTCGGTTTTACATTGTTAATAATTTCATTTTTTGCCGGTATTTGAGTATTCCCTTTATTGATGTTATCCACATCTTTATTGTTTAGATCCTGCACATCGTACATGTTATAATTATTATAGATCGATTTTGCTTTGCCGAATTTGAATACTAATCCAAAATTCAAATACACAGAATTGGCAATACGCTCTTTGTAAAACGAATTATAAACACCGCTATTTTTTTTATTGAATGTTTCTGAATAAAAACCAATGTAATTTTGTGTAGTAAAGCCGCCACTTAAATAAAAATTAAAATAATTACTTGGTAATATATCCACACGCAAACCACTTAAAAACTCATATCTGCCAAAATTCAGCTTTTTATCATTATTCAAATAATAAATGGTATCAGTGTTTGCAAAAGTGTAAACGCCTCCTTGAGGTTTGGTATATAAACTTGTCTTTACATATCTTCCAATCGGAACATTAAAACTGATACTTCTAGGAAATTGCACGCTAAAGTTTACTCCATCCAATTTTCCTACTCTTAAGCCTATATAAGGTAAATGGTAACGATTGCCCAAAACAAACGAGCGTGTGTACCCCAACCTGAAACTAAAATACTTATTTACCGTGCAATTATATAATAAAGTGGTAGCAAACCGCGATTGTCTTGTATATCTGTAACCATTGTCTTTTGTTCTAAAGGGTGCAAACTCAGCATAAAAAATACTTCGTTTACCTGTATTATAAATTGCTCTTATGCCAATGGTAGTTTTGCTTAAATGGTGAGTTGAAATTCCTTCAAACCTTGGAATTACGGAAACATAACTACCCGCTAACAATAAATGGAAATTTGAAATTTGAGTACTATCTTTCCTGTAAAAATCTTTTGTAAATAAAGGCGTATTAAACCCGAAAGCAAACTGATTAACCTGATAGTTATTTAGTTTCTCTGACACAAAGTTTTTTTGATTTAGATCACGCTTTCCTGTACTGTAAAAATCAAGATTAAAACTTGTTTTAAAATAGTGTTTTGGCAATTTGCCAACTTTTAAACTATCATCTTTAACTGCCGAAAGCCTTGAAGATAATACCACAAAGCTTACAGCTAAAACTATATTTTTATGTATTTGCATTACTCCGGAGAATTACCTTTAATATTTTTAATCAATTCTTTTTTAAAATCTTCTTCTGCTTTTCTTAGTAAAGCCACTTTTTTAACAGGCATTGCTTTTTTAAATTTTTCATAATACTCTTTATACAATTCAAATTCTTTTTGTTTTAAAGTGAATTCTGCTGTCAAATACATTTCTGCGTCTTTATCTGTTTTAACTGAAAAATCCGAATTAGGGCCATATTGTTTTCTGAAAGTCTTTCTATTCAAGTCCAATTTATCATTATACTCATTATACAATGGCCAAAATAATTGTGCTTCTTGAGTTGTCAAATTAACTTTCTGGCTAATAAATGAAACTCTTAAAGCTTCAATTTTATCTCGTTTAGTCCCAGGTTGAGCCGCAACAGTAATTACCGTTAGCCAAAACACCAAAACATATAAATATTTAGTAAATGTTTTCATTATTGTAATTCTTCTAATAATTGGTCAGTATTGATATTATTTAAAATAAATTCTTGTTGTAATGTATCAGTCAATGATGTTTCAGCCTTTAGCTGTTTATCTAGCGATTTTACATTAACTAGATCCATTAATTGATCCTCATCAAAATTATTAACAGACTTGTCGTTCAATATCTCCTGTTTCTCTAAACAAGCCAGCGTTTGACAGTTATTAGTCATTAAACTATTCTTTGAATCTTGATAAAAATAAATAGATAAGCTAATAACAAGGGCTAAGCCAAATGAAAAAGCTATTTTTTTACCAAAAACAAAATCAAGAATTTTTTCAAACACAGATACTGACAAATGTTTTTCAGAATAAATTCTTTCTTTAACTCTTAAGTGTAGATCTTCAAAATAATTATCAGATACGGCAAATGAATTCACTTTATCAAGAGCATAAAGCGTACTATAAGATTTTAATTCATCTGCCAATTCAATTTTAGCAACTAAAGAAACGTTTAATTCCCTAATATAATCAGTTTCAAGATCAGCAAAGTCAGGAGTTTTAATACTTTGGAGTTTTTGAAACGATACCAATTCTAACGCGTGTTCTAGAGCATTTTCTGATTTAGTAAAATAATCAACTGGTGTTTGAAAAGCATTTGTTTTTTGAATTGAAGACAACAAAGGGAATTCAGATAATTCATTTTCCAATTCCATTTTTTTCTTTAATTTATCTTCAAACGAAGCAAAATAATCTAATGGCATACCAAACGGATTCTTTCCATTCTCATCAAATGGAAAATTTGGTTCATTATCAAAATTATGTTCGTTGTTTTTCATTCTTTTTAGTTTGACACTTTTTTATCGCTTAAGTTTAATTGTTTAATAATATTTCTTCAATTTTCTTAGCAGCTATATGATATGATGCCTTTAAAGCTCCAACTGATGTCTCTAACACTTCCGACATTTGCTCGTAGGGCATTTCATCATAATAACGCATATTAAATACGACGCGCTGTTTTTCAGGTAACGTTAAAATTGCTTTTTGTAATTTCAGTTGAATCTCGTCTCCTTTAAAAAAATCATCACTTTCCAATGATTTTGATAATTGATATTCTATAGGATGGATCGAAGTAGTGTTTAACTTTTGTTTTTGTTTTAAGAAAGTTAAAGATTCATTAGTTGCAATACGGTAAAGCCAGGTAAACAACTGCGCTTCTTCTTTAAAACCAGCTAAGCCTTTCCAAATTTTAATAAATGTATTTTGTAAAACATCATCCGTATCATCATGACAGATCACTATTTTACGAATATGCCAATATAATTTTTTTTGATATTTTTGAATTAAGTAATGCAACGCCATATTCTGTGATTTTTCATCACGATAAAAGGCTAAAATTTCTTCATCAGAATAATGTTGCATATAAACTCTAATTTAATCTTTTATTTAATACTATGTCTAATACCAGCAGTTAAGTGTTAGACTACTAAAAAATGAAAAGGTTTAATCGCTATTTAATTTTAATAAGAACTATTAAAAAGCACAAAACCCTCACTATTTACATAATGAGGGTTCTGATTTAAAATTGGCATCGACATACTCTCCCAGGTTTTAGACCAAGTACCATCTGCGCTGGTGGGCTTAACTTCTCTGTTCGGA
>JAKFDE010000028.1:0-1559 GCA_036676295.1 Bacteroidia bacterium
TTGGGTAGTTCACCGATGTAAACCATTCACTCCAGTTAATCCAATCTTTTTGAGAATCATCTAGATATAACAAAGTTTTTTCAAAAATCTGTATTTGATTGTCGGTATCTTTGAATTGTTCCAAATATCCAGGACTACAAACAGGGAATACCTCTTCGGGAAAAAGCATGGTAGTTTGCATACCCACAGGAGGAACTTTGCAATAAAACAAGGCAATATCAAAATCCATTTTATATAAATCTTGAATATTCTCTGTAGTCAAAATCCGTAAATCTATTTCTTCACTTTGCTGAAAACCCGCAACTTTTGGCAATAGCCATAAAGAAGCCATCGCATTTGTGGTTGCTACTGTAACTTGGCGATCACCTTGCCATTTCTTAATTTCAGCTGTCGCTTGAGCGATATTCAATAAAGAAGCGTAAATCGTTTGGTAATACTGTGCCCCTGTCGGGCTTAATAAAATATTACGATTGGCACGAATAAATAGCTCTTTCCCTAAGTATTCTTCCAATTGTCTGATTTGTCTACTAATTGCGCCTTGCGTGACATTAAGTTCATCAGCAGCTTTAGTAAAACTCAAATGACGGGCAGCAGCCTCGAAAACGATGAGACTATTCATCGGAGGAAGTGGCTTGATCTTCATGGACACTCCTGATTTGTCCCAAAAATTAATCCATTAACAAAAAATTTCAACCTAAAATCTATACTAAATTACTAGGAAAATTTTTGGTTAGATTCTCATAATTATATCAGGAACAAAAATGATAAAAACTAATCTATCCATGAGAAAAAGTCATAGAGGTTTAATAATCACTCAGCTAGTAAAGTTGAGATGGTGGCAGTTTAACTCCGCATAAAATTTATTTTTAAACAGACACCTAAAAATAGATAAAATGAAATTTTTTATCCCTTTTTACCCAATTATATTTAAAGTGAATAGGCTGTGCGTAACGCACAGCCTATTCACTTTTGACAATTAAATTCAATCATATTTGCACATAAGCTTGTGCTAAACGATCTTGCATTGATGCTTGTGTTGTATAAAACCGCTCTTGAATAGCATATGCAAAATTCTTTAAAGACTGCTCGTCTGTAATAATGTACTTACCATTTGCATCAGCAGGTAAACCAAGCGTTTGGATATAAGCATGTAAACTTTGCTGAATCTGAGGAGTATATGAATTATATATATCTAATGCTTTCGCAATATTCTTTCGATTTGGAATCCCTACTTTGTCGACTGTATATAATGGATCGATTGCTAATAACCCACCTAATTGGAAAAACTGGGTAACTTCTGCTGTAGTCGCAGTTCTAAATAGAGTGTTCAATCCCGTAAATATTGACTCTAAAAAATCTAATTTTTTAAAAATTAATTTTTTAGTACTAATTTCATAAATAGCATCTGGAACTTCTGCAACAATTACAATTGGTTGCTCAATTAAATCAGGTTGACTTGAGAACGAAACCAATTGCTTACCATAGACTTTTGCACTAGGTAAAATCTTCTGAAGGTAAAAATAGTCTTCGTTAGATTTCTTAAAAACAATATATAAGAT
>JAKFDE010000029.1:0-2456 GCA_036676295.1 Bacteroidia bacterium
AATCGCTAACCGTAGCGCAGGTAACTAAATTACGCCGCGTTTGTTTCGACAAACAAGTTGAAATGAAAGTTGCTAAAAATACATTGATCAAAAAAGCATTGGAATCTTTAGGTAACGAAAGCTATAATGGTATGTTCGATTCGTTGAACAACGTTACGGCCTTAATGTTTTCTGAAAATCCAAAAGAGCCGGCTCTTATTCTATCATCTTTCCGTAAGGATAGCAAAGGTGAGAAGCCTGAGTTGAAAGCTGCTTTTATCAATGGTGATATTTACACTGGCGATAAAAACCTGGTTGCTTTAACTAAGATCAAAACTAAGAATGAGTTGATCGGTGAAGTAATTGGATTATTGCAATCACCAGCTCAAAGAGTTATTGCTGCACTTCAAAATCAATTTGCGGGAGAAGAAGCAGGAGCAGAATAAGAATCAGATTTATCTGAATTTTTATTGAAAAAAGAACGCACATAATAAATTATAATTTTACAAATCATTTTAAAACGATAGAAAAAATGGCAGATTTGAAACAATTCGCAGAACAATTAGTTGGCTTAACTGTAAAAGAAGTTAACGAATTAGCAACAATATTAAAAGATGAGTATGGTATCGAACCAGCTGCTGCAGCTGTAGTAGTTGCTGCTGGTGGTGGTGAAGGTGTTGCTGAAGAAGCTCAAACTGAATTTACAGTTGTATTGAAAGAAGCTGGTGCTTCTAAATTAGCAGTTGTAAAATTAGTAAAAGAACTTACAGGTTTAGGTTTGAAAGAAGCTAAAGATGTAGTTGATAGCGCTCCAAGTAACGTTAAAGAAGGTGTTTCTAAAGAAGAAGCTGAAGGGCTTAAAAAATCTTTAGAAGAAGCTGGAGCTGTAGTTGAACTTAAATAAGTTTAACTAATTTTTGAAACAGGTTTAGGTCTTTGAGAATGTTCTCAAGACCTAAACCATTTTTCGTATAATAAAATTATATCAAGTTTTATTATAAAATAGTTTAAAATACGAAAAGGTTTTTTAATCAATACGAAGAAAGAAAATAATACAAGAGTTCATTTTGTTTTATTTTTAAAGAGGTATTGATTGTAAAAAGAAAGTATAGATTGTTTTATAAATTACTGTGTTTTACACACAAAACTACTTTTTTTTAATCAAAATTTTGTCCATTGATGATAACAAATCAGACTGAAAGATTGAATTTTGCCTCTACAAAAAATATACCTGATTATCCGGATTTCTTGGATGTACAGGTTAAATCTTTTAAAGATTTTTTTCAATTAGAAACTAAATCTGATGAAAGAGGCAACGAAGGGTTATACAACACCTTCATGGAAAACTTTCCAATCACAGATACAAGAAATAATTTTGTATTGGAATTCCTAGATTACTTTGTAGATCCACCACGTTATACAATTCAAGAATGTATAGAAAGAGGTCTAACGCATAGTGTACCTTTAAAAGCCAGGTTAAAACTATATTGTACAGATCCAGAACACGAAGATTTTGAAACCATTGTTCAGGATGTATATCTGGGGACAATTCCATACATGACACCAAGTGGTACTTTTGTTATTAATGGGGCAGAACGTGTTGTTGTTTCTCAGTTACATCGTTCTCCAGGGGTTTTCTTTGGACAGTCATTCCATGCTAATGGAACAAAATTATACTCTGCCAGGGTAATTCCTTTTAAAGGTTCTTGGATAGAATTTTCAACCGATATTAACAGCGTAATGTATGCTTATATCGACAGAAAGAAAAAATTACCGGTTACTACTTTATTCCGTGCTATAGGTTTCGAAAGAGACAAGGATATCCTGGAGATTTTCGACCTTGCTGAAGAAATTAAAGTTTCTAAAACCGGATTAAAAAAATATATTGGTAGAAAGTTAGCTGCTCGTGTATTGAATACATGGCATGAAGATTTCGTTGATGAGGATACAGGTGAGGTAGTTTCTATCGAGCGTAACGAAATAATCCTTGATAGAGATACCATTATCGACAAAGATAATGTGGAAGAAATCATAGAGTCTAACGTTAAATCTATTTTGTTACACAAAGAGGATAGTAATCAGGCAGACTATGCTATTATCCACAATACGTTACAAAAAGATCCAACAAACTCTGAAAAAGAAGCTGTTGAGCACATTTACCGTCAGTTGCGTAACGCTGAACCGCCTGATGAGGAAACGGCTCGTGGTATTATAGATAAATTGTTCTTCTCTGACCAACGTTACAACTTAGGTGAAGTGGGTCGTTACAGAATGAACAAAAAACTTGGTTTAGATATCCCAATGGAAAAGCAAGTGCTTACCAAAGAAGATATCATAACTATTGTAAAATATTTGATTGAATTAATCAACGCTAAAGCGGATATTGATGATATCGATCACTTGTCAAACCGTCGTGTTAGAACAGTTGGTGAACAATTGTCTCAACAATTCGGTGTTGGTTTAGCACGTATGGCCAG
>JAKFDE010000030.1:0-200071 GCA_036676295.1 Bacteroidia bacterium
GGACTCGCGTTCAATTTCAGTAAGGCCGTCAAGATTCCATGGATTTAGTACCAATGGCTTCTCGCATATCGCATCAGCGCCATACCTTAATGCATAACGAATGTGGGCATCATGAAGATAATTAGGAGAACAAATAGAAATATAATCTACTTTCTGACCATTTCTTTTCAATTTATCCAGATGACGGTCAAACCGTTCAAACTCTGTAAAAAAATCCGCGTTTGGAAAATATGAGTCCAGGATACCAACGTTGTCATGTTTGTCTAAAGCAGCCACAAGGAGATTTCCTGTTTCCTTAATAGCCTTCAAATGTCGGGGAGCGATAAAACCAGCGGCTCCGATCAAAGCAAAGTTTTTCATTTTATAATTTTCTTACTTTTCCGCTTTCTATCTTATACTGTTCCCCGCTTTCCGGACAGGTAGCTATCCCGTTAGAGTTAAACTCCAGCTTATGTCCAAATTCACTCATCCAGCCAATTTGACGAGAGGGATTGCCTACCACTAATGCAAATGCCGGAACAGTTTTAGTAACAACGGCGCCTGCCCCAATAAATGCAAATTCTCCAATATCATGCCCGCAAACTATGGTAGCATTAGCGCCTATACTAGCGCCTTTACCAACATGAGTTTTTGCATATTCAGCTTTACGATTAACGGCACTACGAGGATTGATGACATTAGTGAACACCATTGAAGGGCCTAAAAAAACATCATCATCACAAATTACACCGGTATAAATAGAAACATTATTTTGAACTTTAACGTTTTTTCCAAGAGTTACACCAGGCGATACCACTACGTTTTGACCTAAATTACAGTTTTCGCCTAAAGTACAATTGGGCATGATGTGGCTAAAGTGCCATATTTTTGTGCCTTTTCCAATTGTACATCCTTCGTCAATAATAGCTGTAGGGTGGGCAAAATAGTGATTTTCCATAGTTTTTTAGAACTAACAAACTTAATAAATAAAGCCGAAATGGGCAATTTTTATGTGGATTCCCTAAAAAACGATAACATTGCTGAAAATTAGGGATATAGTGAGTTTTCGTTTAAATATTAAGTACTATTTGGTTCATAGCCTTGGTTTCACAAATAAAGAGGCGATTAGAGCCATTGAATCGCGTAAACTTAAAGTTAATGGGCAAATTGTAACAGAGAATATTGAGTTTGATGAAACATTTGAGATCTATTTTGAAGACAAACTATTAAAAGAAAAAAAAACGTTTTTATACATAGCTTTTTATAAGCCGAGAGGTATTGAAACTACTCATAATAAAGAGATCGATGATAATTTAACCACTGTTTTTGATTTTGATACTCATTTGGCTTTTGCCGGCAGACTGGATAAAGAATCGGAAGGTTTGTTGTTGTTATCAAATGATGGAAAGTATATTCAAAAATTATCGTCGCCTTTACACGAAAAAGAAAAAGAATATTGGGTTACGGTTAATAAACCCATTACAGATGAATTTATTCAAAAAATGAGCGAAGGCGTTGATATTATGATCTGTAAAACTAAACCTTGTGCAGTTGAAAAATTATCTGATCTTGAATTTAAAATTATTTTAAAGGAAGGTAAAAATCGTCAAATAAGGAGAATGAGTAAGGCTTTAGGTTATTTGGTGGCTAAGTTAGTGCGAGTAAGAATTGATACGATTTGTTTGGAAGATCTGAAGCCTGGTGAATTCAGATACTTCAATTTATAAAAATAAAAAACGCCCTACATAGTATGCAGGGCGTTTTTTTATGTGACAAAAAATTATTGAATGATCAATTTTTCTGTTCCTTGTACTTTATTTCCTGATACTTTAACGTTATACATTCCGGCAGTTAAACCAGATAAGTTAATAGTTTCGTTATATACACCCGGTTGTAAGTTTTTCATTGATACAGATTTAACCACTTGACCTAAAGTGTTTGTAATTTCGATAGAGTATGAATCTGTTTGTGTTAACACAAAATGTAAACTCACCTCATTATTTGCAGGGTTAGGATACGCTTTAAAAATAACATCATTATTTTTCGAATCATTTAATCCTAAGATAACGCTTGAAAGTTTAGAGACCTGATCTTGTCTTTGATTATTAATACCAGCTGCAGGAGCATTAATGTTAACATAAGTTACCTGAAATAATGGAAATTTAGAAGAGCTATTATAATAGTTATATATTGTTTGATCCATTGTTCCTGTGATGAATCCTCCTGCCAGACTAAAATCAATTAGTTGAGTTGTTTTAACTCTTAAGCAATTTGTTAAACTGGTATTACCAATTGAGCTAGTTAGATTTAAAGTACCTGTTGCATCGGCTGTTGTTTGAATAGTACTAGTAAATGTTCCTGATAAAGTATTTGCAGTAATTGCACCAGCGGCTAAATCATTATTTACATAACCCATGGTAATAGGGTAAGAAGCAACAATGGCAGAGTTTGTATTATAATTCAAAAGAAACATACCGGCATCAACACCTAAAAGTTCATATAAATTTGTACTAGATTTGAAATAAGTGGTAGCATTTACATCTGCCTGAACAATGGTTGTTCCGGGATAATTTGATGCATTTGCATCAGATGTAGGATCTACATAATTGATGGTGTTTATTACCCCTGAATTATCAATTCCAGTTACATTCCAGGTAACGTTAGTGCCTGAAATATTCATTGGTAATGCATTTGTAGTGTCAATGCCGTCTGAATCGTAAGTATCGTTAATAATTGGTTCACTGTTAGACTGCGTTAAGGTGTGGGTTGTTTGAGCAGTCATTTGTTGCAGAGCAAAAATTGTAAGAGCGAATAAGTAGATTTTTTTCATAAGATTTAAGATTAGTTTAACCAAAGATAATTTTTTTTGAATATAAAGCAAGTACCATTCAAAAAAAATGACGCCTAACTGAGTAATTAAGCGTCATTAATGCGTTATGATAGTATATAATTAGAATTTATAGGAAAGTCCAATGCCTAATACCTGTTTAAATTGTACATCCGGGCCAAATGTTCCTTTTTGATCACCATAATTTCTTAATACTTTAATGTCGTCATCATAAATTAATTGAGTAGCAAGTGTTGCTGAAACTAATTTATTTACTTTGAAAGTGGTTAACGTTGTCCAGTTCACATCCACATTTTGAGGATTTTTCAGATAATTGGTAAATAACTCTAGTACAGTTTGAAAGGTAATGTTTTCCATTACTTTAGTTTGGTATTGTACTTTTAAATAAGCCCCAAACTCTTCGCGGTGTTTTAAATATTTTTGAGTTATTATAGTAGCATCATTTGCATCTCTGATTTCTTTTTGCACACCAAATGCCCCAATTCGAGCTAAGCTATCATCGTTTACAAATGTGAATTTGCCTGTAATTGGTGATATAAATACAGAGAGCTTGTCATTTGGTTTATAATCCATACCCAAAGATGCTAAAGCATAGCCGGGTGCCATGAATTTGGAAATATAAACGGAATCATTTGGGTAATTATATCCATTTGTAAATTGCGTTCTAAAATCAGCCAAGGCAGCATAATACCAGTTTTTAGATGCTTGCTGGCCATATTTACTGGTTATTTGAATCTTATCGTCATTTTTCCACCAATTACTATTATCTCCTTGTTTAACAACACCATATCCTAATTCCAGGTTGTTGTCCCAGCTAGAATTACCTTTTTTGTATTTAGCAAAAATGTTTACTAAGCCTGCCACCGAAATTGAGCTATTACCACCGGCAGCCCAATTAGTTAAAGATACTTGTTGACCATTAAGAGAAATAACACCTCCTATTTTCCATGTTTTAGCTGAATCCACAGCAAGAGCTTTTAATTTATCAGCTTCAGCCTGAAGTTTTGCAGCATCATCTCTTGTTACATCTTGAGCAAAATTGCTTAATGTGATAGCAAGTAAAGCTGTACTTAGTATGATTTTTTTCATAATATTAAGTTTTAAATTAATAAAGAGAGCGAAACTACTAAAAATATCAAGACAAAAACAGAGTACAAATTAAGCTTTTGTTATTAATTGCCTTGAATTTTGAAATACTTATTAGAGTTGGCCGGATCAACGGTGGTTAATGTTTCAACAATCTTAGCTTTCTCATCAGGAAATCCTTTTGAAAAAATATTAACGACTTCATCCACTTTTGCATTAAAAAATAATTCCATTGGAAAAGAGGCAGGCCTGTCTTTATAGACTTTCAGTAGCAATTCGGTAGATGTTAAAATTTCTTTTCTACCATCATCCGCTTTTTCATTCATGATATCTAAGCCTAAACGGTGGTATTTATAAGAACATTCTCTGATTGGTTGAAAAACCGGTTGAAGTGCATTCTCTACTATCCAGTAGCGGTTTTTATTACTTTCAAATGATTTCCAACCCATTTCATTGGCACTTTGTGCATTAGAAACAATTAACTGCGCTTTTTGAAAATATTCCGTTCCGCCTAAATTTGAAAACGTATCATAATCGCTTGCAATTGTAATGTATGCATAGAAAGCTAAAACAGAAGTTAAGTTGTTTGAAAATGTATTAATGTTAAATTCTAACTGTTGAAATTGCTGAAATTTAAAAACCAGATTTTCGTCAATATAATTTACTACCGGAGAGTAATATGAACTTTTGAATACCGGTCTTCTGCTTTGAATTTGAATAGTTGCCGAATAATCATCTGCACTTAATTTACTTTTTACATTGATTAAAATAGAGCAGTCAATTCTTTCTGCTGTTGTATAATTATCTTTTGTCCATTTAGTGTTATTCATAAACTCAAAAATGGATTTTTGCATTTGATCAAAAATTTGTTTTTCGGTGGTACCTTGTATTTGCGGGGCAACTACGCTTACCTGACAGTTCAACTCTTGTGAGAATAATGTATTTACAGAGATACCCGCAAAAAATAGAATGATATATTTAAACATTAGTTTTTAAATAATTAAGGGTAAAATTAACAATATCTTTAGCAACTTCTTGCTTGTTTTTTAACTCAAAAGTTAGTGTTTTATTGTGTTTATCAATAATAGTTATTTTATTAGTATCCACACCAAAACCGGCACCTGGCTCAATGGCTGAATTGGCTACAATAAAATCGAGGTTTTTCTTTTTGATCTTTTCTTTAGCGTACTCGATCAAATTATCGGTTTCCAAAGCAAAGCCTATTAAAACTTGTTGTTTTCTTTGTTTACCAAGGGTTTCTAATACATCAGTAGTTTTGATTAATTCTAAGTTTAACTCACTGTCTTTCTTTTTGATCTTTGAAGTGGCAACTGTTTTAGGTTTATAATCTGCCACAGCAGCAGACAAAACCGCAATATCCATATTTCTGAAAATACTTTGACATTGTTGTAACATGTCTTCGGCACTTTCTACAGAAATAACTTTCACCTGATGTTGGTTTGGTTTGTGCTGAGACGGACCTAAAACCAAAGTAACATCAGCACCTTGTTTAGCAAATTCATCGGCAATGGCAATACCCATTTTGCCGGACGAACGATTACCGATAAAACGAACAGGATCAATGGCTTCGTATGTTGGGCCAGCGTTAACCAAAACTTTTTTTCCTGATAATGGTAAATTTTCAGAAAGTTCTTTTTTAATAAACTCAACAATATGTTCCGGTTCAGCCATTCGGCCTTCGCCAATTAAGCCACTGGCTAGCTCTCCACTTTCGGCCGGAATGATACTGTTTCCGTTTTTAGTTAAAGTGTTTAAATTTTCTTTTGTTGTAGGATGCTGGTACATATCCAGATCCATGGCCGGTGCAATAAACACTTTGCTTCTTGCAGATAAATAACAAGCCATCACCATATTATCACAAAGGCCGTTTGCCATTTTTGATAAGGTATTAGCCGTTAAAGGTGCAATGATCATAGCATCTGCCCATTCTGCTAAATGCACATGATTGTTCCAATTATTATTGTTGTCAAAAAAATCGGTTACGACTTCATTTTTACTTAATACAGATAAGGTTTTTGCGGTAACGAAATCCTCGGCAGACTTGGTCATAACCACTTTTACCTGAGCCCCTTCTTTAATTAATAATCTTACCAGGCTTGCGCATTTATATGCCGCAATGCCACCTGTAATTCCTAAAAGAATATGTTTATTGTGTAATATCACAGAGTAACAAATTTACTCATTATTTTATATAATTTTCTCATTTTTAAAAGGATTTAAGCCGGTTGTAGGTCTATTTTCGATGTAATTGCCGTTAAAACTCAAATTATTCTTATTACATTTAAAAATAATAAAATCAAAAATTCATATGAATAAAACTTTACTCTCTTTATTTATTTTAGCTAATTCTATTATTGGTTTTTCTCAAACCGAAAATTTGCATTGTGGAGCTGATGAAATGCGAATTTCAACCTTAAAGCAAAATCCTAAAATAGCCAAAGCTGTTATTAAAAAAGATCTGGAATTAGAAGCATTTACTCAAAGTTTTGTTCAAAATTATAGCCACGTTCAAAATAAAAAAAGCACATCTGCTGCTACTTATATCATTCCTGTTGTGTTTCATGTGATCCATAATTATGGCACTGAAAATATTTCGGATGCACAGTTAAAAGATGGGATTGATATCGTTAATAAAACATTCAGAAAACTGCGTCCTGATACTGCCTCCATCGTTACAGCCTTTAAAGGAATTCATGCCGATTGCGATATTGAATTTCGTTTAGCAACCAAAGATCCAAATGGTAATTGCCACAGCGGAATTAATCGTATAGCTTCATCTTTAACATCTTCAGGAGATCATCGTATTAAAAGTTTAATTCACTGGCCACCCACTCAATATTTAAATGTATACGTAGTGGCTAATGCTGCAGGACTTGCAGGACATGCCATTTGGCCAAGCGATGCTGATACGATTCCATTATGGGATGGTATTGTATTATCTCATAATTATGTAGGAACCATTGGTACTTCTAATTTAACGTCATCAGTTGCTTTTGCTCATGAGTGCGGTCATTATTTAAACTTACAACATATTTGGGGTGGTAATAATGTTCCGGGATTTTACTTTTATCCATGTGCTGATGTAAATAAAGATTGTAATATTGATGATCTGGTAGTCGATACGCCTCCAACGATTGGTTGGCAAAGCTGTAATTTAAATGGAGCGTCTTGTGGTAATGTGGTGGATAATGTTCAAAATGCAATGGATTATAGTTATTGTAACATTATGTTTACGCAAGGTCAAAAAGCAAGAATGCAAGCTTGTTTAACAGCAACAGTTGCCGGTAGAAACAATTTATGGCAAACCGCAAATTTAATTGCAACAGGCGTTTATACAGCTACACCACCCGTGTGTAAAGCTGAATTTATGAGTAACAAAACCGCCATTTGCCCTGGTAATCAAGTGATATTTTCTAACACTTCTTTTCATGGGCCTTTTACTTCTGTTTTCTGGAAATTTCAAGGTGGTAGTCCGGCTATTTCTTCTGTGAATTCTCCAACTGTTACATATTCAACACCAGGAACTTATAGTGTTGAATTGAAAGTAAAAGTTGGATTAGATTCGGTGTCAATTATTAAACAAAATTATATTTCAGTTCAAACGTCTACTTCAAGTGTGTCATACCCTTTTTCAGAAGGATTTGAATCAATTGCTTCGCTAAATGGTCCTGAATGGTTGACAAATAATTTAGATACTTCCGGTACCTGGGAGGTAACAAATCTTGCTTCATCTAGCGGTAACAAATCTATTATGATCAATAATTTTAGCAGTACTGTCAACGGAAAAGATGAATTATACAGTAAGCCGATCAACTTAACAGGAGCCGGGGCTTTAAATATTAGTTTTAAATATGCCTTTGCTCGTCAGGACACCAGTAATAAAGATCAATTACAATTATTTATTTTTCAAACGTGTAATGGAACATCAATTTCAAGATTTTTAGCTTCAGGTGCTGCTTTAGAAACCGTTTCACCAAGAGCTACAGCATTTTATCCTTCAGCACCAAACGAATGGAAAATGGCTTCAGCACTTTTACCTACCTTTATGTTTACAAATGGATTTCGTTTGAAATTTGTTTTTTCAGGTAATGGAGGCAATAATATTTTTATTGATGATATTAATATTGATGTCAATGCCGGACTGAATAATTTGGAGGAAGATATAACTGAATTAAAGGTTTTTCCTAATCCAGCAGTTGGTAATTGTCATTTAAAATTTACAATTACTGAAGTTAAAACATTAAGTGCGAGGGTGTATAATATGCTTGGCGAACAAGTAATCACATCAGAAAAAAATATTTACAATCAGGGTGAAAATGACATGTATTTGAAAACAGAAAATTTAGCTAACGGATCTTATATCATTCAGTTAACGGATGGTGTTAGTTCTTTACATAAACAATTAATTATTACCAGGTAATTAGCTTGCCAGACTTTTCATTTTCTGCCTTTTCCTTACTACATTTGCGTTGTGCCATTTCAACTCATATCCGATTTTCAACCAACAGGCGATCAGCCAACCGCTATCAAACAATTGGTAGAAGGTATTAATGCAAATACGAAACATCAGGTTTTATTAGGAGTAACAGGTTCCGGAAAAACGTTTACGGCGGCTAATGTTATTCAGCAGGTTAATAAACCAACGCTAATACTAAGCCATAACAAGACTTTAGCGGCCCAGTTATATAGTGAGTTCAAACAATTTTTTCCAAATAATGCGGTTGAATATTTTGTAAGTTATTACGATTACTATCAACCCGAAGCATATTTGCCAACCACAGGAACTTATATAGAGAAAGATCTTCAAATTAATGATGAGATCGAAAAACTTCGTATCTCTGCTTCATCCGCTTTATTGTCGGGTAGGAGAGATGTGATTGTTGTTTGTTCGGTATCTTGTATTTATGGTATTGGTAATCCAAATGATTTTAAAAAGAATATTATTCCTATTGAAGTAGGTAAAGTTATTTCAAGAAATAAATTATTACACTTATTAGTAGGTGCTTTATATTCTAGAACAACAGAAGAATTTAAGCGTAGTACATTTCGTGTGAAAGGCGATACCGTTGATGTGAATTTATCTTATGCGGATCATGCAGTGCGTATTAGTTTTTTTGGCGATGAGATCGAATCTATTGAAACCTTTGATCCGGCTAACGGCTATGTGATCGAAAAATTTCAAGAGTTTAGTATTTATCCGGCAAATATATTTGTAACAGCGCCTGATACTATGCAAAATGCGATGCAACAAATTCAGGATGATATGGAAAAGCATGTGATCTTTTTGAAATCACAAGGCAAAGATCTGGAAGCAAAGCGAATTGAAGAACGTGTGAATTACGATCTGGAAATGATGCGTGAGTTAGGATATTGCAGTGGTATTGAAAATTATTCACGCTATATGGATGGACGTTTACCCGGGACCCGTCCTTTCTGTTTGATCGATTATTTTCCGGAAGATTTTTTAATGATCATTGATGAAAGTCATGCTACCATACCACAGATCAGAGCCATGTTTGGCGGCGATTTATCGCGTAAGCAAAACCTGGTGGAATATGGTTTCCGTTTACCATCAGCTTTAGATAACCGCCCATTAAAATTTGAAGAGTTTGAGGCATTAACCAATCAACTGATCTATGTATCAGCAACTCCTGCTGATTATGAATTAGAGAAAGCAGAAGGAATTGTAGTGGAACAATTGATCCGTCCTACAGGTATTTTAGATCCGATGATCGAAGTGCGGCCATGTGCTAATCAGGTAGATGACCTGTTGGATGAAATTCATAAAGTGGTTGAAAAAGACGAACGTGTTTTAGTAACTACTTTAACCAAACGAATGGCTGAAGAGTTAACGAAATATTTAACTAAACTTCAAATTCGTTGTCGTTACATTCATAGCGATGTAGATACCTTGGATCGAGTAGAGATCTTACGCCAGTTACGTGTTGGGATGTTTGATGTATTAATAGGAATTAACTTATTGCGTGAAGGCTTGGATTTACCGGAGGTTTCTTTAGTGTGTATTTTAGATGCGGATAAGGAAGGTTTTTTAAGAAACGTCAGAAGTTTGGTGCAAACTACTGGTCGTGCGGCTCGTAATGTGAATGGCCGAGTTATTATGTATGCTGATAGAATCACCGACAGTATGCGTTTGACCATAGAAGAAACTGAACGTCGTCGTAAAAAACAAATTGAATACAATTACAAAAACGGAATTACGCCAACACAGGCCGGTAAAAAAGCCTTGTTGCAGCCTAATGATTCGGGAGTAGAAGTAAGAGTAGATGGAAAACTAGTTCGAACATATGTTGAACCGGATGTGTTAAGTTATGCCGCTGATCCTGTTGTTCAATACATGAGTAAGGATGAATTGAAAAAACAAATCACCAAGTTAAAAACTGCCATGTTAAAAGCTTCAAAAGAAATGGACTTTATGGAAGCAGCACGTTTACGCGATGAGATGTATGGTTTAGAAAAAATGTTAGCCGATAAATAAGCAATAATGGAGTTAATCAGCATTTTTATATCTTTTATTATTTTATCATTGGCTCCTGCATTTCAGGTAATATTTACTCAAATGCGTATTAACGGCAAAACCGGTTTATCAATATTGTCCATTTTTTTAATATCGCTAATTATTGGTATTATTTGTTCTTTAACATCCGGATATATTATTTCGTTAAATACTTACCGTTCTGTATCTGACAAAACGCCACTATTGTTTTTATCATTAGGACTTTTAATTTCATTCATTGGATCTACTATTATTGGAATTTCAGGAATGTACCGTTACAAAAAAAGGAAATGAAGATCGCTACTAATAAATTATCCGATTTATACGAATTTTATAAAACAGAATTACTCCCTGTTTATGAGGAATCTGAGCTCTACGCCATATTTGAATTAGTCTGTGAGCATTATTTAGGTTATACAAAAACAGATACCCGATTAAAATTCCATGAAAATCTGAATCAATCGGATGTTTTAAAAATATACGATACCGCTAAAGCCTTAAAAAAAGGGACACCTATTCAATACATTTTTGGTGAAGCCGATTTTTATAATTTAAAATTCAAAGTAAATTCTTCAACATTGATCCCTCGTCCGGAAACCGAAGAATTAGTTGATTTGATTATTAAGCAACATCAAACAATTAAACAAGAAACATTAAATATATTAGATATTGGCACCGGTTCGGGCTGTATTCCAATTACCTTAAAGAAACATTTACCGTCTGCAAAAGTTATAGGAGTAGATATTTCTGAAAAAGCCTTAGATGTAGCTAAAACTAATGCTAAGAAAAATAATGTTGAAGTAGATTTTATTCAACTTGATATTTTATCTCAAGAGCATCGTACAATGTACAATGTACAATGTACAATTATCGTTAGCAATCCTCCTTACGTTCTCAAGTTAGAAGCCGCTCAGATGGATGGTCGGGTTTTAGATCATGAGCCTCATTTAGCCTTGTTTGTAGAAGATAACGATCCAATCATTTTTTATAAACGAATCATTGACTTTTGTAAAAGCAATTTAGTAGAAAAAGGATATTTGTATTTTGAGCTTAACCCACTGTATGCCAATGTAGTAGAAAACTATGCAAATGACAGTAAATTATTTAATTTTACGGAGCTTATTAAGGATATGAGTGGAAAGCAACGATTTTTAAAAGCTCAAAAAAAATGAGACAGTTTACATTAGTATTTATTTTTTTAACCTCTGTTTTATTTTCTCAGGAGAAAATTGAAGCAACTGTTGATGTTCAGGCTCAGCCTAAGGGTGGTAAATCTGATTTTGACTTTGTATTTCAATCGCAAGTTGTTTATCCTGAAAATCTATTAAAGAAAAGAGTAGCAGAAGATGTAGCTGTTTATTTTACGGTTACTGCAAATGGTTTGGTAAAGGATATAGAGTTTAAGCAAGTTTACCAAGAAGAATTTAAAGCCGAAGTGAAACGTTTATTACGTTACTTTTTATTTGAACCGGCAAAAATTGGTTCAGTCAATGTTGCCTCACAAACTTTTTTAGTATTTAAATTCAACCCCGATACGTATAAAAAATATACTAAGAACCGAGGCTTTGTTATTCATAAAGAAACACCAAATTTTGATACCAGTTTTGTGATATATGATAGAGCGGATTCTTCGCCTGATTATTATAAAGGAGGAGAAGATGGGCTAGGTGAATTTGTTAATTCAAATTTAGAATACCCCGATCTGGCTATTCGTCAAGGTTTACAGGGAACAGTAATTTTGAGTTTTGTTGTAGAACCAAATGGTACTTTAAGTAATATGTTGGTTGAAAAAGAATTCAATCATTTATGTACACAGGAAGCCTTGCGTGTAATGCGTGAAACCAAATGGAAACCCGGAACTAAAAATGGAAAACTGATCAGATATAAAACCAAATATCCCATCGTATTTAATTTAAACAATGTTAATAAAGATAACGCTACAGGCGAACAACGATAATACATAAGATTTAAGAATTTAGAAGAAATATAAAAACATGACATTTTCAATTAACACCGACAAACAAATTACCTTAAAGGATATTCATCATATTTTAGAATCCAATGCCATATTGGCTTTATCAGATAAAGCCAAACAAAACATTGTTGCTTGCCGTGAGTATTTAGACAAAAAAATGGCTTCACAAAAAGAACCGATTTATGGTATCAATACAGGCTTTGGGTCATTGTGTAATGTCATTATTCCTGATAATGAGTTAGAACAGTTACAAACTAACTTGGTAATGTCTCATGCTTGCGGCATGGGTAATGAAGTACCAATGGAGATCGTAAGATTGATGTTGTTATTAAAAATTCAGTCTTTATCTTATGGTAAAAGTGCGGTGCAATTACAAACTGTTGAACGTTTAATTGATTTGTATAATAATAAAGTTTATCCTATTGTTTACGAACAAGGTTCTTTGGGCGCTTCTGGAGATCTTTCTCCTTTAGCTCATATGTGTTTGCCTTTATTAGGAATGGGAGAGGTGAACTATCAAGGAAATAAACGACAGGCAGCAGATGTTTTAAAAGAACTGGGATTAACGCCAATTAAATTAAAATCGAAAGAAGGGTTAGCTCTTTTAAACGGAACTCAGTTTATGAGTGCATACGGCGTATGGTGTTTATTAAAATCAAATAAATTAAATGCTTTAGCAGATTTTATTGGAGCTATTTCATTAGATGGATTTGATGGTAGAATAGAGCCTTTTAAAGATAATATTCACATTATTCGTCCACACAAAGGGCAATTACAAACAGCTCAGGCAATTCGTTCTATTTTAGAAGGCAGCGAAATATTAAAACAAACCAAAGTTCAGGTTCAGGATCCGTATTCATTCCGTTGTATTCCGCAAGTACATGGAGCAACGAAAGATGCAACCGCTTATGTGAACTCTGTATTTGAAACTGAAATTAATTCGGTGACTGATAATCCAACGGTGTTTCCTGAAGATGATGAGATCATCAGTGGAGGAAATTTTCATGGCCAGCCTTTAGCGATCTCATTAGATTTTTTAGCCATTGCTATTGCTGAGTTAGGTAGTATCTCTGAAAGACGCGTGTACCAGTTAATATCAGGCATTCGCAACTTACCGGCATTTTTAGTAGCTAAACCGGGTTTAAATTCAGGCTTCATGATTCCTCAATATACAGCTGCAAGTATTGTCAGTCAAAATAAACAATTATGTACGCCGGCCAGTATTGATAGTATTGTGTCAAGTAACGGACAAGAAGATCATGTAAGTATGGGCGCAAACGCAGCTACCAAATGTTACCGTGTGATTGAAAATGTAGAACGTTTATTGGCGATTGAATTATTGAACGCTTCGCAGGCCATTGAGTTCCGTCGTCCTTTAAAATCATCTCCTAAAATTGAAAAAGTATTAACTGATTTTAGAAAATTAATTCCTTTTATTAAAGATGATAAGATCATGTATCAGGAAATGGAAGCTACTTTGCAATTTGTTAAAACATTAAGTATTTAATTCGTTAATATAATTGTCAGTTCGAACGAAGTTGTGAACAAAAAAATAATGCAAAAACTTAAATACATATTTCTTTTTTTATTAATAACTAAATTATCATTGGCTTGTCAATGTCCATTAACAACTTTAAACGAAGCTGAACTAGGAAAGTATGATCTGATCTTTAAAGGGAAGATCATTTCTCTCAACTTAAAAGAAAGTGCAAACAGCGAAGCCGTGATTGAAATTGAAGAGTTGTATAAAGGAAACTCCTACAAAACTTTTAAACTATTGTTTAACGAAGCGGACCCTTGTAATCTAGAATTAAGAGTAGGAGATGAATGGATCATTTATACGAATTATAAGCAAATGGACAACGGGCAATTAGATTTTTGTAGCCGTAGCCGGAAATTTTTTAAGAATATTAAGGAAGATTTTTTTATGGTAACAACCGGTGTGTCGTATGATGAAGAATTAAAATACCTGCAAACAAAATTAGGTTTACATAAACTCTTAAAAGAAAATCCAAATAAAGTAGAAAATAGAAATCAACTACCCAGTAAAAATCAATTTATAATAACTCTGATCTGTTCTTTAGTTGGAGTTATTTTGTTCTATTGGGTCATTAAAAAAATATTGAAATAAAATTAAATGAAAGTACAATTACATAAACCGCACCCTTGGCATGGGCTTTCTTTCGGAGATCAAGCGCCTGATATTATTACTTGTTACATTGAAATGGTTCCGGCCGATCATGTAAAATATGAAATAGATAAAGTTTCGGGTTACCGCAAAGTAGATAGACCACAAAAGTTTTCTAATATCATTCCGGCTTTATACGGATTTGTTCCTCAAACCTATTGTGGCGAATTGGTAGCTGCAAGAGCTAATGAAAAAACTAACCGTACTTCAATTGTTGGTGATGGCGATCCTTTGGATATTTGTGTGTTAAGCGAGCGTAATATAACCAGTGGGGATATTATTTTGGAAGCGATTCCTATTGGCGGTTTTCGTATGATCGATAAGAACGAAGCGGATGATAAGATCATTGCTGTGATGGCTAAAGATGAAATTTACAGTCAGTGGAAAGATATTACAGAAGTACCGGAGCAAATGATCAATCGGTTACGTCACTATTTTTTAACCTATAAAAACATTCCTGGCGAATCGAATGCCATTGTTGAAATTGCTGAAACCTATGGTAGAGCAGAAGCTCATGAAGTGATCAAACGCAGCATGACAGATTATAACAAAAGCTTTAAATCGTTTATGGATTTAGGGATGTAAGAACTCCCTCTCCTTGATGGCTGAGGCTCTCGAAGACATCGAGGTTGAGATAATGTTTAAATAAAAAAGGCTGCTAAATTTAGCAGCCTTTCTTTTTATCTAATAATTAAAACATATCCAGGGAAAGTATATTCCTTATCTTTTTTATCAATTACTTTTATGATGTAATAATAAGTAGCGTCAGGACACTCTTCACCATTATTGGCTTTACCATCCCAAGCTGAATTTAAAGCATCCCAACTAAATAATAATTGTCCCCAACGGTTAAAAATATTCCCTTCTGCAGATTTTACACCTTGTAATTTTAAGTGAAATGCATCATTAGAACCATCGCCATTAGGTGTAAACACATTTGGAACTAAAATAATAACTTCATCTTCTACTTTTATAATGATGGTTGCAGTATCTATACAACCACTTTCCAGATCAGTTACAGTTAATACAACATTATAAGTTCCTTCATTATTAAAGATATTAGTAGGATCCATCAGGTTACTTCCGTTTCCATCACCAAAGGTCCAACTGTAATTATCTGTGGCAGTTACGCCTGTACTGTTGTTTGTAAAATTGACATTTAAAGGAGAATTACCACTATACACATTGGCACTTGCGGCTGCATTTATATTATTGTATTGAGCTGTTACCGTTGCAACAGAGCTTACACAACTACCTACAGTGCCTTGCGCATAGTACACATAAACACCATCACTTGTAATGGTTGGTTGGTAAGTGTTAGAATTTACCTGAACTGTATTGGTTAAAGCTGCATCGCTGTACCATGTAACTGAAACACCACTTCCAAAGTTTGCACTTAAGGTTAAAGCACCTCCAAAACAAGTAGAATCATTTGTTACAGCTACTAAGCTTGGAGTAGGAGCAATGCTAATTAAAACAGTATCCATTTCAGTACAATTAGTGGTATTATCAGTTACGGTTAATGAGTAAATACCACTCGCATTTGATTGTGCATTATTAATTTGAGGGTTTTGACTATTGGAAGAAAAACCATTTGGTCCATTCCATGAATAAATTCCTCCACCGGTTCCTAATAAATTGATCGTAGTTCCTGTACAAACTATATTTCCGTTCGCCGAAGCATTCATCACAATTTGTGGATACACATTAATAGCTATTGTTTGATTTTGCGAACAAAATAAATCGGAAGCTGTTATTGTATATGTACCTGAATTAAGTGGAGACGCATTGGTAATTGTTTGGCCGGCTCCATTAGCTGAATAAGTATTTGGGCCTGTCCAAACATACGTGTAAGAATTAGATCCGGCATTTAATTGAATATCATTTCCATAGCAAATATTATTTGCATTGGCACTCCATGTATAAGAAGGTAAGGCATTAACCGAAACTGATGCCACAGCTGTAGATGAGCATGAGTTAGCATCAGTCACAGTTACCGTATAGTTACCGGATTGTACAGTACCTCCATTTAAAATCGTTGGAGATTGAGTACCATTTGAATATCCATTTGGTCCACTCCAATTATAAATTGTACCACCACTTGCACTTAAATTAATAGGTTCACCCGCACAAATAGCATTTGGATTAGCACTGGCGGAAGCTGTTGGGTTCGCGTTCACATTCACGGCAACAGTTGCTGTGTTTTGACAATTATTGGCGTCTGTTACTGCTAATGTGTAAATACCATTTGACCCGATACTGATATTTGTGATACTTGGGTTTTGTACATTTGAAGTATATGTTCCAGGTCCTGTCCAAGTATAGGTAGACGAACTTGATCCAAATAGATTCACATTATTACCAACGCAAAAAGCCGTTTGTGAAGCGGTTGCGTTTGGTGTAGGTAAAGAGTTAACCGTTACTGTTACATTCGTTGCCGGGCCGCTACAACCTGCTGATGTAGTATACACAGAATAAACACCACTCATGCCGGTAGTAGCATTAGTGATAGATGGATTTTGTGTAGTAGTAGTGAAACTGTTTGGCCCCGACCAATTGTAAGTTCCTCCTGCGGCACTAGCAAATAAATTTATGGTATTACCAACACAAATAGAATTGGCAGTAGCACTAGCCGATGGTGCGGCCGGAGCTCCCGGGTTAGAAATACTATACGGACCAAAATTATTGATACAATTATTTCCGTCCTGTACTTGTAAATTATAAGTACCTGCCGGTTGATTACCAATATTAGGTGTGTTTACAGTAGTTGTATTTACACTATTTGTCCAGGTATATGTTAGAGTTGGCGCACCTGTTACACTTACATTAGTGATAGAACCTGTAGATGCGCCGCAATTACTTGGAGATATAGATGGTGTAGAAACTAATTGAGGTAAGGCATTAACCGTTACTGTAGCTGTATTCACATTTGTACAAGTAGTTACTGCTGTTCCTGTAACGGTATAAACAGTTGTGGTGGTTGGTGTTACAGATATAGAAGTTCCATTTTGCGAAGTAGACCATGTATAGGTATTGGCGCCACCTGCAGTAATAGTATAAGTTTGATTGTTACAAATTGTTCCAGAGTTAGCCGTAATATTTGGTAAGGCATTCACTGATACTTGCCCAACGGCAGTATTGGTACAGTTGGCAGCGCTGGTTCCTGTTAAGGTATAAGTAGTCGTTAAAGTAGGGCTTACTGTTATGCTTGTAGCACTTGTTCCTGTGCTCCATGTATAAGTAGAAGCTGTACCTGAAGCGGTTAACGTACCTGTTTTTCCATCACAAATAGTTGTACTACTTGATGAAACTGTAGGTAAAGAGTTAACCGTTATGGTCGTAGAAACAATTTTACTGCAACCTTCTGCATTAGTTCCGGTAACATTATAAACTTGTGTAGAAGTAGGACTCACTGTTATAGAAGTTGCAGCACCTCCAGGGCTCCAGGTGTATCCTGTTGCTGTTCCGGTGGCAGTTAACACTGTTGATTTTCCAAAACAAATAGTATTTGTAGCAGAAGAATTAAGTGTAAAACTTGGAATCGGATTAACGGTGATTGTAGTAATGGCCGTATTGGTACACCCTGTTGCTGCAGCTGTACCAATAACAGAATACGTGGTAGTTACAGATGGGCTAACTGAAATACTGGTGGTTGTGGCAGTAGTATTCCAGGTAAATGTTGTAGCACCACTGGCTGTTAAAGTTGTTGTTTGTGTACCGCAAGTTGAAATCGGTGATCCGGAATTGATCAACACATTGGGCACAGGATTTATGGTTACCGTTTTAGTTAAGGTTTGCTTGTTCCCACAAACTCCACCGGCAATACATGTATAGGTCATTGTTGTTCCAGGGGTTACCGAAATTGTTCGAGTTGTTTCCCCGTTAGGATACCAAGTATATCCGGTTGCTCCAAGCGGTGCAGTTAAAATAGAACTTTGTCCTGGACAAATATACTCAGGTACTGCTACAATTGCGGGTAAAGCAACACCATTTATTGCTTGAATGGTATAATTACAAATATCACCGGCATAACCATCAACCATTAAGTAATAATCATTACCCATGGTTAAACCGTTAGCTGTTACAGTAAATGTATTTGACCCTTCTCTAAAACTAGATACCGGAACAAAACCATTACAATTAGTTCCTGAAAAGATCTGCATTTGAATTCCTCCACTGGGATAAGCACCAACCCAACAGTTACCTATTGTTACTCTTAAATTAGCAGTTGTACTACCTGCAGTAAATTTAATCCAAGAATTGTTTTCAATGTTTACATCTAATGCAGGCGAAGAATATGGTCCGGCTGTAGTGCCAGGATATGGATAATAACCAAAAGGACCACCTGTATTAACACCATCAACCTGATTGACACCGGCAGCTGTTTCATTATTTCCAAACATTTGGCCTGTACCTGTTCCGGGTCTATCAGCAGTATACGCAGAACTTGTAGAAGAAGAGTAACCGTTAATGTCACAAATGTATAGTGCATTGGCGCAATTATCATTTGTAGGTGACTGAACGCATAATCCAAAATCGCCTTGAGCGGTTCCAAATCCCCAATATCTTAAATACACTGTTGCTCCCGGTGTTAAACCGCTAGCGGCAATATATGGTAGTAGATCATTTGCAGAACCCGGATAAGATGTATAATCATCGGCACATTGTATTTGCGTTAAACTTCCACAAGCACCACTATATAAAGCCATAACACCATCGGTAATATATCCTGCTCCTTGGTTTGGTTGAGGAGTAATATATAATTTACCACTAGCAGGAACTGTAATGGCAAACCAAACATCATGAGATGAAGCTGAGAAGCCTCCGATCATGGCACCACTACCACCTGCACATGAGGCAGGAGTTGGTGCTAATCCTGCGCCGGTTGATGTGGCTCCGGTTGTAGAAAAAGTGAGGTAATTGCAATCTGAAGTTACCGGAGGCAACGTAATAGCACTACATGGATTATCATTTGGTTGAGAACCGGCAATAATAGAATTACCAGTGATGCAAATGCTAAATGGATAACCGCCGGTAGAGTAATAATCATAAACTCTAATAAAATAAGTAGAACCTGGATTTAATCCGGTTGCATTAATGGTTTCTGTTCCGTTAGTAAAGCCAGCATCTTCACATTGAATAGAGGTTAAAGCCGCACAAGTACCGGAAAACAATTCTACTACTGCATCCATGCCACCAGATGAGCTTACCTGAATGGTTTGTGTATAATTGGTAGCAGTAAAACTAAACCAAACGTCATCATCCGCATTCCCTACACACCCTGCCATTGACATAGTGGCTCCATACGACGTTGTGTTTGTATTTACACAACTACTGTTTACGGTTAAGGCAATAGCATTTGTACAAAAATTATTACTTGGAGCAGGAGGAGGAACAGTTACGCAAGTAGTAAATGTTCCGGCAGCTGCGGTTGCGTAATAATCATATATTCTTAAATAATAGGTAGCTCCAATAGTTAAACCTGAAAGATTTAAATTTTCTGTTTGTGCAGTAAAGGTATTATCTACACATCCCAATGAAGATAAGGAAGCACAGGTTCCGGAAAATGCCTGAATTACCGGATCGAAACCAGCCGAACCTGTAACATTTATCATGTGCGAAGTTTGTGTTGCGACAAATTTATACCAAGCATCATCATTGGCATTACCAGTACATCCGGCTATGTTTTGCGTAGCTCCGGGTGAGCCTGAAACACAAGAACCGATAGTTAAAGCAACTGCTCCGGAACAATTATCAGATTGAGCATTAACTTGGTTTAATGCTAGAACGAGACAGAAGATAAAATAAATTTTTTTCATATAGAAAGTTAGAGAGGTAAACTATTTTTGAGTTTCAAAACGATATTCAGAAGGCATAAACCCTTGATTTATCAATGTTTTTTTAATACTACTAGGACTAAACATTGGATCGTTTTCATGTTTAGGAGCCGGCTCTGCAGTTAGTATTCTTATTTGACCCGCACCTTTTTCTCCTTTGTATTCGATCTTGGCTTCGGTTACAAATTCTAACTTAGCTAATTCTTGTTGTAAGGATTCTAACTGTTCTTGTACAGCTACCCCGCTAAATGTATAATAATGGATTTTTTTTACAGGTCTATCTGAATTTGTTTGAGAAAATAATGAACCTGTTACTAAGAACAATCCTAAAAGGATCATGAATTTGAAATTTAATTTCATAAAATTGGCCTAATTTATATCTGATATTTAATTGACTATTAAGACAAAAATATATCATTTTTTTTGATTGATTATCAGGCTTTTATGTTAATTGTTTATTAAAACAGTTTAGGTGATGTCTAAATGAGTAAACAGCTGTTTTTGGAGAGTAAATAATGGCTTTTTTGGTTTTTAGGAACGTGAAAAAACTTAACAAGATGTTAATAACCAATATACAAGAAATGTGTAGGGTAAATTATATGATAAATGAAATTAAATAGGTAGAAAAACTATTCAACAAACCAACCAATTAAACGTCTTCTCAATTTACTACTGTAAGTTTGAGTTTGGTAATCGGTATAATTATTAGTGGCGTTAATACATTTTGCAAATTGCTTCACACGGTATTTAACTTCTTCACTTAAGAGATCAAATAATTCAAACGCCTCATCAAAATCAGAGGCATTATCTTTTATACGTCCAAAGTGATCATCCAAGGATTGATCTAAAACCGTTTGTGGTTTCAACCCTTTACGTAAACATTGTAAGTAACGTTCGCGAACAATAAAGGCTTCGGCCGATGAATTTAAAAAACGGGCTTTAATATCATCCGGTAATTCGTAATCGTTTTCTAATTCGTAATCCCATTCATCTTTGTAGCGTTGCTCCAGGTATAAATGAGGGGCTACAAATACGTGTTTCCAATCAATTGGAAATTGCCATAAATTAAAACGACGGGAATTGTTACCTAGATCAATGATATTGAATTTGTTTTTATGAGGCAATACACGCGAACCACGACCTATCATTTGATGATATAATGTCAATGATTTAGTTGCTCTGTTCAAAATGATCGTTTCAACCTCAGGCTCATCAAACCCTGTAGTTAAAATACTTACAGAACTTAAAATGCCATCTTTAGTGTTTTTAAACCACTCTAAGGTTTCAGCTCTGTCTCGCTCACTAAATGTACTATCCAAATATTTAACCGGATAACCTTTGGATTTGAATAAATTATAAACAGCAATACTGGTTAAAATACCGGCGTTAAATATTAATGTTTTTGTTCCTTTTGCAATCTCTTCGTAGGCATCTAATAATTTACCCTGCATCATACCCTGAGTGTACAACATTTCGTGAGAGCCTGTTGTAAACTCTCCATTGTTACCAATTCTCAAGGTACTTAAGTTAACATCATTGGCAAAGGTTACCCCTTCTGATAAAAAGCCTTTTTCTATTAAAGAAGGAATGCTTTCTCCAACAATAATTTCTTTATAGGTTTGATAAAGAGGTAATTTTTTATTACTACTTAATGGTGTAGCTGTAACACCTAAAATATTAACGTTTTCGAAATAATGGAAAATTTTTCGGAATGAGTTGTAATGGGCCTCATCCACAATCACTAAACCAATATCTTCTAAAAATTGATCATCTTCCTGTAAACGATTATTCAAGGTTTCTACTAAGGCAGTAAAACTTTGATACTCGCTTTGGTGTGGTAATTCTTTAACATCGGAATTAATGACCTTGTTCTTAATTCCAACGCTGGCTAATACGCCTGATGTTTGTTTACTTAACTCAATACGATGCGTTAAGATCAACACTTTTCTATTAAAATGATCAATGTAACGTTTAGCGATCTCGGAAAAGATAATGGTTTTGCCACCACCTGTAGGAAGTTGAAATAAAATATTTTCATTGGGCTTAGCATCTCTAAGCTTATTGAAAATGGTATTTACCGCCTCTTGTTGATAAGGGTATAATTGGCGGGTGGATGTTTTATCTTCTGTTTCCAAGTCAAAAAAATTAGCCTATAAACTTAGAGATTTTTTTTGATTTAGAGCTATAAAAATGTCAGAATATTGTAGTAATTATTGACAATTGAATAAATAGAGTAAGTAGTTTGTTTAGATAATATTTTTATTCTTCTTTCTGCCTTGAAACAGGAAGAAGCAAAGAGTTCAAGGCTATTTAAAATTTAGCTAAAATCTGCATGGTATCAAGCAGATGATTTGAAGCGCTTCGCGAGCAGCCCAAATCATCTCCGCACATTCACCGCTTTTGATACCACTTGATTTATACGCTAAATTTTAAAAGGCCGAAATCACTCCGAACGAAGCGGAGGTAGGCCTGCCAAAAATCAGAGACGGTAGAGGGGTGAAATGAGAATTCAAGGATTTAGTGAAGCGAAGCGGAACGTAAAATCCGTAGAATTCCATGGGGAGCGTGGCAATATTTTTGGCTTGTCTTTTTGCATACTTTTTTTGACTAAGAAAAAAGTATGTTAAACAAAAAAATCCCTCTGGTGTTTAACAGAGGGATTTTTTGATTATTAAATGAATGACTTATTTAAACTGAACTTTCATTTCAACGCGTCTGTTTTTTTGACGTCCTGCATCAGTTGTATTATCTGCAATAGGAACTGTAGCTCCGAACCACTCGGCAATAACTCTATCTGCTTTTACACCTTTAGCAACCAGGTATTTTTTCACCGCTTTAGCACGTTTCTCAGATAATAACATGTTTTTTGCAGCATCACCTTGGTTATCTGTATGCCCTGATAATTTCAGAGTCCAATCTGTAGCATGTTGTTTCATTAAGCCTGCTAATTCATTTAACGAAGCAAAAGAAGTTTTCTTAATAATGTCTTTACCTGTTGCAAACTCTAAACTTGAAAATGCTTTTTCTAAGATCTTTTGCTCTTCAACTTTTAATACCGGTGCCGGTGGACATCCTTTTAATTCTTTTAAACCCGGTGTAGTAGGGCAGTCGTCTTCTCTGTCAACAACACCATCTTTATCAGTATCAGGCCATACACATCCTTTGTTATCTACAGCTCCTGCTTCATCAGGACAATTATCATCTTTATCCAGTACTGTATCTCCATCTCTATCCGGGCAACCTTTGTATTCTTTAGGACCGGCTACATCCACACAAGCATCATATTTATCAGGCGTTCTATCACCATCTCTGTCCGGACAACCTAAAAATTCTTCTAAGCCTGCGTCATTTGGACACTCATCATCTTTGTCAATAATTTTATCTCCATCTGTATCAGGGCAGCCACTAAATTCTGCTAAGCCTTTATCATCCGGACATTTATCTTCAAGATCAGTAATACCATCTCCATCTCTATCAGGACAGCCTTGTAGTTCCTTTACGCCGGCAACATCCGGACATTTGTCTTCGCTATCTTTAATATGATCGCCGTCTTTATCAGGACAACCCATAAATTCCCAAACTCCGGGTATATCCTTACACAAATCTTTTTTATTTGAGATACCATCTTTATCCTTGTCTTTTGGTCGGCCATAAGGAATTGGAATTTTTAGCATAGTGTATAAATCAAAGCCATACACATCTTTTTTAGAAACCAACGGTGTGATATTAGTAGAACCAATGATCAATGGACCTAATCGCACAGCTGCTCCTAAGCGAGTACCGGTTGCGAAATTATATTGAACAGGAATAAAAACCCCAAACCATTTATGATCCCAACGTGGTGTTAATGTAATAGATGACCAATCATGAACCTTGGAATCATTTTTCTTGAATTGCATAGCAACATATGGCGTTAAATTAACGTACACATCTTTCCAGATCTGATAATCAATTTGAGCACTAAAGGCCGTTGGTAAATTCATCTTATATGTTTTTGATGAACTGTTGCTGCCAAATCGGTTAACTAAAGTGTCGTCTAACTCACCAATTGTTTGAATGTATTGTAGATTATTGATGTTCCAATTATTAACATTAGCATTAAAATCATTACTAACACTGCCTTTTTTAAATTTAATAGATCCAATATCGGTTGCAGAGATCCCAACTTTTAATTTGTATTTATTTTTATCTTTTCGCCACAAATCTTTTTCTCCATCCATGTCATATTTATAAGATTGGTAATTTGGGCGCCATTCATAAACAACACCAAAATCAAATCCTAAACCCGGATAAGAGGTTGTATAATCAAACGAATAAGCATCAGAACCACCATTTAGATTCACATTACTAAATTCAAAATTATCTGAGTGTCCATAATTAACATTGGATTGAAAAATAGAAGCTGTATCGGTTGATTTGATATTATATTGCAGATCATTTACATACATATAACCGGATTGTATACCTCTTAGTAATTTTACGGTAACTCCAGCTTTAAAATAATGTTCGTTATCTTCTTTTAATACGCGGGCATACGTTAAGCCATATTCTGCCCAACTCATTTCCTGAATGCTTAGATTTTTGTTCTCCAGGTTTGTCACCCATAATGATGGGTAATTAAATTCTTTATAAATTAAATCCGCCAATTGTTGTGAAACTCCATCTATATTTAAATAGTTTCTGATATTCCAGGTTAAAGCAATGGCATTTTTACGATTAATACTTACCATAAAAGATGGCATTGCAATTCGGCTATTAAGCATTAAACTCTTGTTTTTTCCATTATCATTCGGCACCAAATATTTTTCCTGAAACATGGTATCTTCAAAGGCAGGAAAAGTGGCGTTACTCCATGACCCTTGTTTTTTTAAAGCTTCGCGTTTGATCCCAATATAGTTATTATAAAAACCTAAGTTTACACCAATTAAATTCATATCAAACTTCATACGGCTGTCAACAATACTTGCCGGTTGCTGATATACTCCGGTTACACCCGCATAATTACTTTGATTAAATCCTGTAAAATCTTGAGATTTAATAATGTAAGTGCTAATGAAGAATATAAATAGTAAACTTTTTTTCATAATAATTGTGTTTAAACGAATACCAAATATAGATTAAACTCCCATATAATTGAAATTTGAAACAAAAAAATAGAATTCATATATACTTTAAGAATCGCTGGAGATTTAGTATCTTCGCCAATTGTTAGGAAAGATATAATATGTTAGAGAAATTAGAAGAGATTAAACGTCGTTATTCGGATGTAGAAGCGAAATTGGCCGATCCATCTGTGATAGCTGATATGAAGTTATTTAAAAAATTAAATATTGAATACCGCGAGTTAGAGCCGGTTGTAGAAGCTTATTATAAATACAAAAAAGTAAGCGATAACATTGCAGGCGCTAAAGAAGTGTTAGCTACCGAAAAAGACAAGGACTTTTTAGAGATGGCTAAGGCCGAATTGGAAGAAAACAGATTAGAAGAACAGAAATTAGAAGAAGAGATCCGTTTATTGTTAATTCCGAAAGATCCTGAAGATGTTAAGAATTGCACCATGGAGATTCGTGGTGGTACCGGTGGAGATGAAGCAGCTTTATTTGCAGGCGATTTATTTGATATGTACCGTCGCTATTGCGAGATCAAAGGCTTTCAATTAGAAGTGGTAGATGAAAGTCCGGGCTCAATGGGTGGTTATAAAGAAATTGTATTTAATGTAAAAGGCTTAAATGCCTTTGGTACCATGAAATTTGAAAGCGGTGTACATCGCGTGCAACGTGTGCCATCTACCGAAGCAGCAGGGCGTGTTCACACATCAGCTGCAACAGTTGTTGTGTTACCCGAAGCAGAAGAGTGGGACATTGAAATAAAACCATCGGATATTGAAATGGCTACAGCCCGAAGTGGTGGAGCCGGTGGACAAAATGTAAATAAAGTAGAATCGAAAGTAATATTAACTCATAAGCCTTCTGGTATTGTAGTAACATGCCAAACGCAACGTAACCAATTAGGTAACCGCGAAAAGGCCATGGAAATGTTACGTTCTAAATTATATGACTTAGAATTTCAAAAACGTTTAGCAGAAACTACCGGTCGTCGTAAAAGTATGGTAAGTACCGGTGACCGTTCAGAAAAGATCAGAACGTATAATTATCCTCAAAACCGTATTACCGATCACCGTATTGGATTAACCTTATATAACTTAACGGATTTCACCAATGGCTATATTCAGGAAATGATCGATGCATTGCAGTTTGCTGAAAATGCTGAACGAATGAAAGAGGGAGGATTGTAGAACCGATAAAAGATACAAGACATAAGATTAAAGACTTGGATGATTTAATGTAAGATCTTTAATCCTTTATCATAAATCTTTTATCATTAAAGTAATCACATTAATTTATTATGAATAGACAAGAATTAATAAAAGAAATAAGAACTAAAAAAACATTTTTATGTGTTGGTTTAGATCCTGATGTTGAAAAAATTCCTAAACATTTATTAGAGGAAGAAGATCCTATTTTTGAATTCTGTTCTCAGATCGTAGATGCTACAGCTGATCATTGCATTGCCTTTAAGCCTAACATGGCATTTTTTGAAGCCTATGGTTTAAGTGGTAGTACCAGTATGGAACGTATCATTAAATACATTAAGCAAAATTATCCTTCTCATTTTTTAATTGCAGATGCCAAGCGCGGCGATATTGGCAATACATCAAGCATGTATGCTAAAGCATTTTTTAACCGCTTACATGCTGATGCGATAACTGTTGCGCCTTATATGGGAAAAGATTCGGTAAAACCATTTTTAGATTTTGAAAATAAATGGACCATTGTTTTAGCCTTAACATCTAATGAAGGTTCTAATGATTTTCAGATGTTACAAACCAACGGAACGGATTTGTATAAAGAAGTTTTAAAAACGGTTTCAACCTGGGGAACAGAGGAAAATTTAATGTTTGTGGTAGGTGCTACAAAAGCAGATATGATCGATGATGTGAGAGCCATTGTGCCTAATCATTTTTTATTAGTGCCAGGAGTGGGAGCACAAGGTGGTAGTTTAGGAGAAGTGTGTAAACATGGCTTAAATAAGGACGTTGGATTGATCATTAATTTATCACGATCCATTATTTACGCATCCAATAACGAAGACTTTGCACAAGCAGCAGCAGCCGAAGCTCAGAAGATCTCTTTAGAAATGGCTACTTATTTATAATTTATCAAACTCCATTATGCTTAAAAGAATTTTATCCGTTGTATTAGGTTTATTATCCGCCATTTTTACGGTTTCAATAGTTGAAGCTATTGGTCATAAGATGTTTCCGGTAAATCCGATCGATTTTAATGATAAAGAAGCTTTGAAAGCCTTTATGGAAGCCTTGCCTTTAGGTGCTTTGATAATGGTATTTGTAGCCTGGGTTTTGGGTAGTTTTGTTGGTGGCATTGTAACGACCTTAATTTACAAAGAAAACGGATTTAAAAATTCCATCATTATCGGTTCTATCATTTTATTATTTTCTATCATCAATATGTTAACTTTACCACACCCAACCTGGATGTGGATATTAAGTATTTTATTGATTGTGCCGATGGCCATTTTAGGAAATAAGTTGGTGGTGAGATTAAAAAAATAAAATGCATTCATTTACAAAATTAAAAAGCTACTCAATGGCGGCAATACAACAAGCGTGTGTTGTATATGCGCTATAAAATGGCGCATATAAGTAAGTTATGCGTAATAGCCGCGGACAAACAAACTGTAAAGACAAATATGAATAGACAAATAATAATTATTAGCATCAATGTTGCGGTGACACTGCTTATGTTTTATCTAGCATATCAAGCGCACAGCCATAATTACGAAAACGTACAAGCAAATGTGTTTGGGTTTGAAACGACCTTGACGTATAGCAAAATGAAATTTATAATTTACGTTGCGATATTTTGCTTGATATATAATGCATATTCTATTTACAAGTTCAATAAAGCGACCAACACTAAGTAATTAGACCGTTGGGATCAAACTGTGTGGCGGCTACATCGCATAACCGCACCTATAAAAAATGCGGGCATTGGGCTTCGGCATTTGCAAAAGCGGTCGCTCCCGCGAAAGACAGTTATTTTCGCTTTGCAAATGTCTAATAAACATTTAGCTTTGTTATTAGCTATTCGGTAGAAAACGGTTTCAAATCCCGCACTTCTTATAGCTGCATTCCGTTAGCTGCAACCCTACACTAACATTTGTCATAACTAAAGTCATTCAAAATGGATAAAGAATTTAAAAACTGTCAGTCTTGTGGAATGCCACTAAAAAGAGACGAAAAAGGAGGTGGAACAAATGCAGACAAAAGCATTAGCAAAAAGTATTGTTCCTATTGTTACGAAAATGGCGAATTTATTTATAAAGGCAATAACGTCTTTGAATTTCAAGAATATTGTAAATATAAAATGATGGAAGGCGGACATTCAAGATTTTTTTCTTGGTTATTTACGAGAGGAATGAAGCGTTTGGACAGATGGAAATCTTAAAAATAAATGCGGAATAACCCTCCTTGTCGCGGACATACTCTCCGTGACTATAATAAAAACTAAATTGAAGCAACAATCTTTGCTTAACTATTACTTAAAATTCTGCATATCAAACAATTTCTTGTAAATACCGTTTTTATCCAGCAATTCTTTGTGCGAACCTTTTTCGGCTAATTCTCCTTTATTGATCACGAAAATTTCATCGGCATTAATGATCGTGCTTAAACGGTGGGCGATCACAATACTGGTTCTGTTTTTCATTAAGTTATTTAAAGCGTCTTGTACCAAACGTTCGCTTTCGGTATCTAAAGCCGAAGTTGCCTCATCTAAAATTAAGATGGGAGGATTTTTTAAAATAGCTCTGGCAATACTAATTCGTTGGCGCTGGCCACCGCTTAATTTGCCTCCTCTATCACCAATATTGGTTTGGTAGCCATTGGGCTGTTGTAAAATAAATTCGTGCGCATTGGCTACTTTTGCCGCTTCTATCACTTTGGCTTTATCAAAGGTGTCTAACCCAAAGGCAATGTTGTTTTCAATGGTATCGTTAAACAAAATACTTTCCTGAGTTACTACACCAATTAGTTTTCTTAAACTTTCAATTTCCAGATCTTTTAAAGCAACACCGTCAATAATAATTTCTCCCAAGTCGGTATCATAAAAACGAGGAACCATATCGGCTAAAGTCGTTTTACCACTACCGCTTTGTCCTACCAACGCAATGGTTTTTCCTTTAGGTATAGAAAGGTTAATGTTTTTCAATACATAGCCATCATCGCCTTTTTTGTAAGAGAAGGAGACATTTTTAAATTCAATACCTCTTTCAAAATTTTTAATGTGAGTAGCGTTTGGTTTACTCACAATTGGGTTTTCGGCATGTAATATTTTCTCGATGCGCTCTTCCGATGCTAAGCCTTTTTGAATGTTATTATAAGCTAAGGTAATTTGTTTGATAGGTGGAACAATTTGTGATGCCACAGCAAAATAGCCTAAAAAAGCAGCACCCGATAAGCCACCGGTGCCATCAAAAACCATTGTGCCACCAATAAATAAGATCAATAATAATACACCTAATACTACTGTTTCACTGATTGGTGATGTTAGATCGGCTCTGCGATATAAACCTATTGAAATTTTATTGTAATCATGATTTACTTTTTCAAATTTATTTTGAACGAAACGCTCGCCGGTAAATGCTTTAATTATTTTTAAAGCACCTAAGGTTTCTTCCATGATATTAAATAATTGGCCAAAGACTTCTTTTCCTTTAGCTGAACGGCTTTTTAAACTTTTACTTACCAAGGCAACCACTAAACCGGCTACAGGCAATAATAAAAACACATACAGGGTTAAATAAGGACTAATAAAAATAAGAGTAGCTAACGAAATGATAATTAATAAGGGTTCTCTGAAGATCAATTCCAATGTTTGCATGATAGACCATTCTATCTCGATCACATCCGTGGTCATACGGCTCATCATATCTCCTTTGCGTTCATCACTAAAATAAGATAATGGCAGCTCCAGCGATTTTTTGATCATTTTATTTCTCAGATCCATTACCACACCATTACGTATAGGCGCCAGGAAATACATGGCAAAATAACGTGACAAGTTTTTTAATAAAGTTGCTAAGAATACAACCACACAGATCAACATTAAAGCGTGAGCTTTTCCCTGAGCGATAATAACAAAAGACACATGATAATAGGCCCATTCTGTAACACCTTTCATCGAAAAACTTAAAACAGGTTCAACCCCATTCACTATTTTTTGATAATCAGAAACATCACTTTTAAAAATTAGTTCTAAAAAAGGAATGGTCAAGGAAATTGAAAAAACTGAAAACACAGAAAACAAAACATTGAATAGAATGTTTAAGGCTGTATATTTTTTATAATCCTTTGTGTATTTAAGTACAGAAAATAGTTTTTTCATCGTGGCGAAATTACAAATAAATTATGCTTTTTTCACGCATTATAAACTAAACAGTTTCTTATATTTGCCTAAAAACCAATTATATGAACTTTAAAAAGTATTTACCCCACTTAATAGCTATTATTGTTTTTGCTGTTATTAATATTGTTCAATTTAGCCCTACCTTAATGTCAGATAAAGCCTTAATGCAAGGTGATATTGTTCGATATAAAGGAATGAGTCAGGAAGCTCAGGAATTTAGATTAAAAGAGCATTCTGAGGCGCTTTGGACAAACTCCATGTTTGGTGGGATGCCGGCTTATCAGGTGTCTGTTACATATCCGGGTAATTGGTTAGGTCATATTGATAAAGCTTTTCACTTATACTTTCCTCATCCTACAGGCTATCTCTTTTTGTTTTTTGTAGGCTTTTTCATTTTATTGTTATGTCTCGAAATTAACCCCTGGCTTGCTTTTGTAGGCGCTTTGGCTTACGGGTTTTCGTCTTATTTCTTTATTATTTTGGAGGCTGGTCACAATTCAAAAGCCAATGCTATTGGGTATTTAGCACCATTATTGGGAGGTATTATCTTATTAATGCGTGGTAAAAACTGGTTAGGTTTTGCCGTGACTACTTTATTTATGGCTCTGGAATTAAACGCCAACCACGTTCAGATCTCCTATTATGGTTTTATGTTATTTGGTATCGTGTTTTTATCTTATTTCATTACAGCTTTCAAACAAAAAAACTTCAAGCCATTTTTTATAGGTGTAGCTTTATTTATTGGAGCAACCATTATTGGTATATTGCCTAATGCCGGTAATTTGTTAACCACCTATGAGTATGGAAACTATACTACGCGTGGTAAAACAGAATTAACCATAAACTCTAGTTTAAAAACCAATCAATCTAACATTACTTCGGGTTTAGATAAAGATTATGCCACGCAATGGAGTTATGGAATAGGTGAGACCTTTACGTTACTGATCCCTAATTTTAAAGGCGGTCCGTCTGCCGCGATAGGTAATGCTGATAAAAACGCATTGAAACATGTAGACCCTCAAATGCGCGAACAGGTGGCGCAAAGTAGTGCTTACTTTGGCGATCAGCCTTTTACAAGTGGTCCGGTTTATATTGGAGCTATTGTGATGTTATTGGCATTTTTAGGATTGTTCATCATTGACCATCCACTAAAATGGGCTTTGTTTGCTGCTACTATGTTATCAATCATGTTAGCTTGGGGAAAACACTTTATGGGTTTAACCAACATTTTTATGGATTACGTTCCGGGATATAATAAATTCAGAGCCGTATCGATGATATTAGTAATTGCTGAATTAACCATACCGTTATTAGCAGTATTGGCTTTGGATAAATTTATCAAAGCAAGCGATAAAAATGAATTGATTAAAATTCCATTTATGAAAAAGGAAATGGAATTAAAGAAAATTTTAATTGGTGCAGTAATAGTAATTGGTGGTTTTTGTTTGATCAGTTGGTTTGCGCCAACTGTTACTAACTCTTTCATTCCGGATGGAGAAGAAACACAAATAGCTAACCAGTTCAAGCAAAGTGGCGCTTCAGATGCTCAAATTGCGCAATTTATACCTGAGTTTTTAGCAAATATAGAAATAGCCAGACAAGCAATTTTTAAAGACGATGCACGTCGTTCTTTAGTTTTTATTGGTTTAGCAACTATCTTTTTGTTTTTATACTTAAGAAAAAAATTAAAACTAGAATTGTTTTTGGCAACGCTAGGTATTTTTATGGTTGCTGATCTATGGCCGGTTGCCGATCGTTATTTAAATGAAACGAACTTTGTGCCTAAGGCTCAATACAATGCACCACCGGCTAAATCGATGGCTGATGAGCAAATATTACAGGATAAAAGTTTAGATTACCGTGTTTTAAATTTATCGGTGAATACGTTTAATGACGCAGCTACTTCGTATTACCATAAATCAATTGGGGGGTATCATGGTGCTAAATTGAAAAAATACCAGGAGATCATTGACTTTCATTTAGATAAAGAGATCAGTGATTTTTATAATGGGCTGAACGAAGCAGCTCAAAACGATTCATTAATGATGATTCACATGGCTAAATTGAAAGTGTTGAACATGCTAAATACCAAGTATGTGATCATTCCAACTAAAGAGCAAACGATACCAATTCCTAATCCTCAAGCTAATGGTAATGCCTGGTTTGTGAAATCGATCAAAACAGTTCCTACAGCTGATTCGGAAATTGTGGCTTTGTATAATATCGATACAAAAAGAGAAGCGGTGATTCAGCAAAAGAATAAGGAAATTGTTCCGGCTGCTGCTAGTTACAATAATGATGGAAAGATCACTTTACAATCTTACAAACCAAATGATCTGGTGTATGAAACAGATTCAAAAGAAAAAGGATTTGCCGTGTTCTCCGAGATCTATTATCCAAAAGGATGGAATGCTTATGTAGATGGTAATTTAACGCCACACACTGCGGTGAATTATATTTTACGTGGTATGGAAATTCCGGCAGGTAAACATAAAGTTGAATTTAAATTTGAACCCGAAACTTACAAAACCGGAAACAGCGTGGCTATGATTGGTTCAGTGATATTATTAATTTGTGTAGGAGCCGGCTTCTATTTTGCTAACAAAAAAAAAGAGATACAGTTTTAGTATTTGAAAATTAATTAAACAAAAAGACCCAGATAATTTCTGGGTCTTTTTTGTTTTTAAGAATTTGAAACGAAACTAACATATTGGATTATTTACTGTGCATTTTGTCGTAAATTTCACCGGTGTTTACATCCAAAAGATATCTAAAATCTCCTGCATATACTTCAATTAATTCCTTGTCTTTATATTTTTCAATATAGTTTCTATAATGTTCTGAAGTAATAAAATCTTTTTCTTGTTTTAAATCTGGGATTATTTTTCCAAAACCTACTACATTTCTATTTTGAAATTTCCATTTCAAATCGCCTGACGATTCATAACAAAAAAGTTCACTAGGGTTGTTTAAACATCTTTCTTTCCATATTAGGTGAGTTTCAATTTTGTTCCAATCCAAATCTTTTTCGAAGGGAGTAGTATTGAAACAAATGACATTCTCAAAAGATTCAATTTTATCAATATTAGTTTCATTTGGAAAAACTATTAAGCGGTTTCCAATTTCTATTTTATTGTAACTATGAAGTATATGTTTCATTATTCAAATTAATTTAAATAATCTGTTACATCATATAACTCGATTATTATATCATAAACATATCAGGAAAATGTTTATGTATGAATTTAATTTCTTCTGAAATAAAAGAATAGTACCAGTTGTAAGAATATTTTTCGAATTTTAAAGTATTATTATACTGTTGTTTGAAAAATGCAGCCCTTTCTTCTGAAAATAGAGGGTAAACTTTTGAAATAAGTGTGTTAAATGTTTTTCTTTTCCAATCTTCTTCACCTTTTTTCAGAAAGCAGAGCTCGTAAGCTTCTCTTTTAGAAATAAAAATATAAAAAATAAGCTCATTTTTTTCAATTGCCATATAAATGGAATCATCTGAATCAAAAAAACTACCTTTGAAATTTCTAAAATTATACTTTGTTTTAATATCAACAAAAATAGATTCTACTACTTTTTTTAGTAGATCAATATCATGCAAATGATTTTCATCTGTTATCATGTATTAACTTTACTTAGCAACAACAACTTCTCTGTTTTTTCTATAATAAAAATACAGTGTAGAGATTAATCCTAAGGCAAAAGGAATGGTTGCATAAGTCTTAAAATCGTTATGCCAGAAAAACTCGCAACACATCCAATAAGAGTTGGCCGTGATCCAAAAAAAGATAGCTAGATTGATGAAGAATTCTGTTTCTCGAAATGTTTTGATGGCTATGATCACAGCTACAGCTATCGTTGGAAACATCATACAAATGCCCAAGACACGCCATTCCATCATCCAGGAAGTATCTTTAATTAACCACAACAAAATATGTAAGTTCTCAAACTTACGTATCCTTAAAATATGTTCCATGCTTAAAACACTTCGTCTATATCGTTTCTACGAATAATGTCTTTATTAGGAATTTCATCGGCATTGTCCCACGCTTTTGAAGCTATTGTTTTTGTATTAGGCTGTGATAAAAAATCTTCGTTTTGCATAATACCGGCCCCACCGCTGGATTGAGTATAAATATCCTGTCCTTCTGTATAATCCAGATCAGCAAATTTTGCATACTGGCCAATGAAACGTAAAGGTACATCAACAATAGATCCATGACGGTTTTTCGCAATAATGATCTCTGCACGACCCTTAGTTGGCTGGTTATTTTCATCTACTTCTAAACCGTAATATTCCGGACGGTAAATGAACATTACCATATCGGCATCCTGTTCAATTGCTCCCGATTCACGTAAATCACTTAACTGTGGTCGTTTACTTCCTCCTGGTCTGTTCTCAACCTGACGACTTAATTGAGATAAAGCAATGATTGGAATTTCTAATTCTTTAGCTAATGATTTTAAACCACGAGATATGGCAGAAATTTCTTGTTCACGATTTCCTTTACTGTCAGGGCCTCCACTCATTAACTGTAAGTAATCAATAATGATCAATGAGATATTTTGCTGTTCTTTTAAACGACGGGCTTTGGCACGTAATTCAAAGATAGATAGAGCAGGGGTATCATCAATGTATAATGGTGCCACTGATAATTTTTTGATTCGTTCATTTAATTGAACAAACTCGTGGTTATCTAAATTTCCTTTTAAGATCTTATCCTGAGAGATCTCCGTTTCAGAAGAGATCAAACGTTTTACCAATTGTAAAGACGACATCTCTAAAGAGAAAATTGCTACCGGTTTATTGAATTCTACAGCGGCATTCTTGGCCATGGTAACAACGAAAGCCGTTTTACCCATACCAGGACGAGCAGCTAAGATCAATAGATCTGATTTTTGCCAGCCACCGGTAATTCTATCCAAAGCCGTAAAGCCCGATGGAACACCTAATAAACCATCTTTTTGTTGTGCTGCGGCTTCAATTTCGGTAATCGCTTGTGCTATTAATGAGGTCATACCGGCATGTTGCTTACGCACATTAGAATCTAAGATTTCAAAGATATGTTGTGTGGTGGCATCCAATAATTCAAATACATCCGTACTGTCTTCGTAAGCTGATTTAATGGTTTCTGTACTAATACGGATCAATTCGCGTTGTAAGTATTTTTGAGCTACAATACGGGCGTGGTATTCGATATTAGCTGCCGAAGCAATACGGTTAGTTAATGAAGACACATAAAAAGAACCTCCAACTACTTCTAATTCTCCATTACGTTTAAGTTCTTGCGTTACGGTTAAAATATCAACCGGTTCAGATTTGTTGAATAAGGTATAAATAGCTTTAAAAATGATGCCATTTTGTTCTTTATAAAAACTTTCAGCAGAAAGCACATCAATTACTGTACTTAAGGCATCTTTTTCCAAAAGCATAGCTCCTAAAACAGCCTCTTCAAGTTCAATGGCTTGCGGTTGAAGTTTCCCTATTTCGTTGGGAGACAAAGGCGTGAATAGTTTTTTGCGGGTCTTATTTTGGTTATCTAAATTTTGCATATTTCTTGGAACGGAGGGTAAAAGTGCACATTAATTCCATTAGTTGAAGGTACGATTTTTAAAGGGAATTTTTGCTGTTAACAACTGTTTAACACAACTTTTTAAATAGCTGATAATCAAACCTTAAATTGTTAGTAAAATCAATATGTACAGCTTTTTATGTTAAGAAAATTGGTCATTAACTTTTAAACATTCGTCTAGTTAATATTTACTGATAATTTTTAAGTAATATCTTTAACTAACTAACAAATAAATTGACTTTATCTAAAAAAACATATTATTCATTAATTGTCACAATTTTAAGTTTTTGTTTCAATTATCAATCTCTTCTCTCTCAGGATGGTTTTGAAGAAAGGTTTTTGATCGATTTCAAAAAACAAAACAATGCTAATAAAGTGTTAATGTTCGACACTTTAAAACGAGGAAAAAAGCTAGATATGTTTCCTTTAATAAAGGATGAACTTCAAAAGATTAAACTTCAAGCTCAGGCAGAGAATAAAACCGATATTTTAGATAAGCTTTATAAAATTGAAGGCGAACTATTTTACCTCAAAAAAAATTATTCTAAAGCTATTCCCATTTTCAAAGATCTTTTAACTAAAAAAAAGATCAGAACTTATTCAGATAGCGCCCTTATTTTACATTATTTAAAAAAAGCCTATGTTCATATTCATTCATTAAATAAAGCCATCGAAATTCACCGGGTTTTAGAAAGATTAAAACAAAGCCATCCCGACATTGATCCATGGTTGTTGCATCCTAAATTGAGTTCTATTTATTTTGAAATGAATCTCTTTAAACAGGCATTAGACCAACAATTATTAGAATATACTGAGATCGAAAAAACTGATCATCACATGTACCTGGGATATTTTAATAATAGGGGATTGTTTTGGAATAAGTATGGTAATTATGATAGTGCTATTTGTTGTTATAAAAAAGCCAGAAGTATTTTTGAAGCCAATCACCTTAACAAAAAATTAACAAAAACAGATGAGTTTACTTTATGTTTGATAGAAGGGAATATTGGACAGGCTTACATGGAATTGAAACAATACGAAAAAGCGATCCCTCTTTTAAAAAAGGATGTGATCGGTAGCATAAATTCCGAAAATTTTTTAAACGCCGCAGTAAGTGAAATTGAATTGGCAAAATGTTATTTACACTTAAAGCAATTAACTACCAGTAAAAAATATTTAGACCTTGCAAACGAAAGATTGCTAAATATAGATGATTACAAATCTAAGTTAGAGGTTATAAAACAATATGCTGTTTATTATGATAAGGCAGGTTTACCTAAACTATCGATCAATTATTTTAACCAGTATATTAACTTAAGAGATAGTTTTGAAAAAGAACAAAACTTAAAAGAAGTGATAGCTGCACACGTAGCGAATCAAATTACTGAAAAAGAAAATTTGATCAATGATAATCAAAAGAAAATTGAACAGAAGAACAAGGAAGTTCTTAGAGAAAAAATTATCAGAAATAGTTTATTGGTTAGTGGTGTGCTTTTAATTATGATTATTATTGTGATTGCCTATCAATTAATTAAAGTTAATACTCAGAAAAAATTATTAGAACTTAAGAATAAAAAAATTAAAACCAGAAATTCTATTATTAATAAATCATTAGCCGAAAAGGATTTATTGGTGAAAGAAGTACACCATCGTGTAAAAAATAATTTACAGATCGTTTCTAGTTTATTAAAATTACAAACGCTGAAAACAACTAATAAAGATATTCAAGTATCCTTGGGCGAAGCGCAAGATAGGATCAATTCTATGGCTGTATTACATCAATTGCTGTATAAAAATAATCAAATGACAAGATTATCTTTTAAGGATTATTTAACTACCCTGATATCACAAATTTCTTCTAGTTTCAATTCTAAAAATAAACACATTGAAATGAAAGTTAAATTAATTGAACTGGAACTTGATATCGATACCGCCATTCCGCTTGGATTAATTACTAACGAGATCATGTCTAATGCTTACAAACATGCTTTTTCAGAATTAGAACAAGGTGTGATCAACATTGAATTGGGCCAGCTAACAGACAATACTTATTTCTTAAAAATTTCAGATAATGGCGTTGGTATTCCAGCCGATTTCGATCTATCCAGCATCGAATCGTTAGGCTTGGATATTGTATCAATTCTATCCGAACAAATTGATGCTGAACTAAAAATATTCAATAATAACGGTGCTCATTTCGAAATTGTATTCAAAGGCTAGTCATTTTTTTCTGTCTTACCTTTTATAAAATCAGAAATTAAATAAGCAATTAATTTTCCGGTTTTGTTATCTGCTTTTATGTGCGATAGAATAGGGGCTCCTTCAGCAATATGCAGATATAAACTGTTTAATTGTTTCCCGCATTGGTAAACATATTGCCTGGCTTGTACTGGAGAAATACCGCTGCTGGTTTTTGCGCTTGATGGAACATTGGTAATGGCGTCAAGATCTAACTCTACACCACAAATAGTTTGTTTTACAAAACTAATAGTTTGTTGTAAGGCAGTTCCAAATTGTTTAGACTCTCTCACAAAAACATCTTCGTAGGAGCTAAAATATAAAGCATCTTTTTGTTTATCAAAATCTTTTAAAACCTGTGATGTATTATATTGTTCATGCAAACAGAACACAGCATATTTATTTAAATAGTTTTCGGAATAAGCATAGCTAAAACCATTTCCGCTATGTCTTCCTTCTAGCGGTCTAAAATCAGAATGAGGATCGCAATTGATGACATTGATTTTTTGACCAAGAGCCAATTGACATCCTTTAATAATAGGGTAAGCGTTATTATGCCCCCCACCAATAATGATGGGTGTTTTTTTGCAAGCAATGATCTTTGAAATAACTGAAGAAACTCTGACATCAATTTCAGAAACTAAAGTTCTTAATTGTAGCATGTCCTGTTTTGTTTTCGGATTTAAATCATTGGCTTTGTGCATAAGATCATCCACAAAAACATGCCCTAATACACAGATGTTTTTTCCGCTTAAAAATACATTACTTTGTTGATTGATAAAGCTCTCCAATGCCGGTTTCCAGGCCGTATGAGCGCCTCCACGGCCATAGTTGGCTCTTACGCCAATATCTTCGGGTATACCAAGTAATACAAACTCACAATCAGATCGTAATAATTCCTGTTCCCAGTTTTCCTGATCAGCAACACAAAAAACTTCTTCTCCAATTTTGATCTCTTGTTGTCGGGTTCTTGTTAATTGCTGTAATTCTTTTGGGCTATATATAATTAAATGTTTCATTTCTATAAGGTAAAAAAAAAGCACCCACCGATAGGAGGATGCTTTTACTATTATTTTTAAAGATTACCATTCATCTGTATCAACAGCCTGAGTGCTAGGACGCTTCATTCCTTCTTTCAGATCTTCAACTACTACGCCTACATTTTTTAAAGCTTCGCTGCGTAAGCGTTTCCATAAATCCGGAGGTAATTTCATGCTTCCACATTTAGGTACATCATTATTCACGTCTCCTCCGGTATAATCAGCATTTTTAGCATTATGAATGATCTTTGAAATGGTATAACGGTATTTTCCGTCTTTAGCTTCAATGCTCACATGCATACTAAATGTTCCCTGAACATCTGCTTGTGGATTTAATTCTTTTGGTTTGTAAGGAAAGGTAGCAATACATTCGGCTTTACTTCCGGAAGTAACTCCTGTAGCTTTAGTGTATTTTTTGGTTTCTATTTTTACCCAATTAACTGCTCGTTTCAAAATTTCTGACTGAGCCATTGGTTTCGGTGCACCTGTATCAACAGGTATAGAGCCATCGGCATTAGGTACTGAGGGTAATGGATCAGCATACATGTTCACCACTTCCTGATATTTTTTCTCATCTTTTTTAGTTTCTTGTGCAAACAAAGTTGTTGCTGAAAAGAATAAAACAGATGCGCAAAGTAAATTAGAAACCTTCATAGTGTTATTTTGTTTAATGAATTAGCCTTTATTGTAAAATTGAGACTAAGACTAAATTCTTTACTAAATTAATATATTTTGTTATACTTAGTTGGGTTAACTTCTAACATCAAATTGTAAATAACATCAAACACATCATCCGAACTTGGTTTAGAAAAATAATCTCCATCCGAACCATAGGCAGGTCTGTGTGCTTTTGCTGATATCGTAATAGGCTTAGAGTCCAAATATTGGTAGCCGCCTTGTTCTTCTAATACTTGCTGCATCATATAAGCGGTTGCTCCACCCGGAACATCTTCATCAAAAAATACTACTCTGTTTGTTTTCTTTAATGATTCTACAATTAAATGATTAATATCGAAAGGCAATAAGGTCTGAACGTCAATTAATTCAACAGATACACCATGCTCATTTAATATTTTAATAGCATCTTGCGCAATGCGAACAGACGAACCATAAGTTACTAAAGTTACATCACTACCTTGAATCAATGTTTCAGGAACACCTAATTGTACTTTGTATTCACCAATATTTGATGGTAAATTTTCTTTTAAACGATATCCATTCAATGGTTCAACTACTAATGATGGCTCGTCTGCTTCTAACAATAAGTTATAGAAACCTGCGGCTTGTGTCATATTGCGAGGTACACACACATTGATGCCACGACATGCATGTACGATCATGCCCATTGGCGAACCACTATGCCAAACACCTTCTAAACGGTGACCACGAGTACGGATAATAACCGGAGCTTTTTGCATGCCCTTAGTTCTCCATTGTACCGTTGCCAAATCATCACTCATAATTTGTAAAGCATACAATAAATAATCTAAATATTGGATCTCTGCAATTGGTCTTAAGCCACGCATAGATAAACCAATAGCTTGCCCCATAATAGTAGCTTCACGAATACCGGTATCAAATACGCGGTGCTCACCGTATTTAGTTTGCAAACCTTCTAATCCCTGGTTAACACCACCAATTTTTCCTGAATCTTCTCCAAAGATCAATACTTCAGGGTGCTTAGATAAAATGTAATCAAAATTTTCTCTTAACAATTCTCTTCCGTCAACCGGTTTTTCTTCATTGTAAATTGCCGCAACAGGAGTCACATTTGAAACTTGTTGTGTGGATTGAGACATTAAATGAGAACTGTAACGATCTGCATTTTCAATATTTGTTAAACGTAACCAATCAGTTAATTTGTTGCGACTAGCGCTGCTTTCATCTTTGGTTAAACGTAATACTTTTTTAACAGCTGTATGAATATCTCTTCTGATAGGTTCTTTAATACCGTTTAATTCTGCTTTAATTGCAGTAATAGTTGAACCATTAGCACCGGACGCTAATTCTTCAAATAGAGAAGAAACTTCAGCAACTTCTACTTTAATTGGTTTTAAGTATTCTGCCCAAGCTGCTGTTTTTGCGTCACGCACAACATTTTTAGCATTTTCTTCAATTTCATTTAAAGTAGCTTCATCAGCTAAAGCGTTTTGAATGATCCACTCACGCATTTTTTTCACGCAATCAAAATCGGTTTCAAATTGTAAACGTTCTTTTGATTTGTAACGCTCATGAGACCCTGAAGTACTGTGACCTTGAGGTTGAGTAACTTCTTCTACGTGAACTAATACAGGAACGTGTTGTTCTCTGCAAACTTTAATGGCTTTTTCGTAGGTTTCGCATAAATGCGCATAATCCCATCCTTTGGTTTTAAAGATCTCGTAACCTTGACCTCCGTTTTCTCTCTGAAATCCTTTTAAAATTTCAGAAATACTTTCTTTAGTTGTTTGGTATTTTTTAGGAACAGAAATTCCATGCCCATCATCCCATACGCTTATTAACATTGGCACTTGTAGTACACCGGCTGCATTAACGGCTTCCCAAAATAATCCTTCAGAAGTAGAGGCATCACCAATAGTACCAAAAGCAACTTCATTTCCTTTATTGCTATAGTTTAAAAATTTGCCTTTATGTAAATCTTCATTTATTTTATAAAAATGGGAAGCATAAGCTAAACCTAACAAACGAGGCATTTGTCCTGCGGTTGGAGAAATATCGGCTGAAGAATTTTTTTGATTAACTAATTCTTTGAATGTTCCATCAGCATTTAAACTTTGAGTTCCAAAATGTCCACCCATTTGACGGCCGGCGCTCATTGGCTCTTGCTCCAGATCTGTATGGCCATATAAACCGGCAAAATATTGTTGTAACGACAATTGGTTAATTGCCATCATAAATGTTTGATCTCGGTAATAACCACTTCTAAAATCACCATTTTGAAAAACCTTGGCCATGGCAACTTGAGCTAACTCTTTACCATCACCAAAAATACCAAACTTGGCCTTTCCGGTTAATACTTCTTTACGGCCTAATAAACTCGTTTGACGACTTTCATTAATGATACGAAAATCATTTAAAACGATCTTTTTGAAATCTTCAAAACTTAAGCCTTTTGCGGCTGATAATACTCCTTCTTGCATAATAATACCTTATCCTACAAATATAATTTTTTAGGCGGAATTACGAAAAGAAATTGGGCTTATTTTTAGAGTAAATTACTTCTTCAACTTATCTTTAAACACCTTTCTCAACTTATCAACTTTTGGCTGAATCACAAAACGACAATAAGGCTCTTCTCCATTTAAATTAAAGTAATCCTGATGGTAATTTTCGGCTGCATAAAAATTAGTATAAGCTGTAATTTCTGTCACGATAGGCTTTTCAAAAGCTTTACTTTTATTTAATTCTTCTTTATAGGTTTCTGCTAATTTTTTTTGCTCGTCGTTGTGATAAAAAATAGCTGAGCGGTATTGGGTACCATAATCATTTCCTTGCTGGTTAAGGGTTGTAGGATCGTGGGTCTCCCAAAATACTTGCAAAATCTCCGGAAAAGTGATCACTTTAGGGTCGTAAATTAGTTGGCACACTTCGGCATGTCCGGTTGTTCCATTACAAACTTCTTTGTAAGCCGGATTTTTTACAAAACCACCAGAATAGCCGCTGGTTACTTTTTCAACACCTTTTAAATCTTGAAAAATAGCCTCCACACACCAAAAACAGCCGGCTCCAAGAGTAATAGTATCTAATTTATTTTCCATTTTAGAAATTGGTTTTGAATCGTTTTTTATTTCAGTTTGTTTTTGAGAGCTCTGAGCGCAGCTCTCAAAAAAAATAGCTGTAAAGGTTATTACAGCTATTAGTTTTATATGTTTTAAAAGCATTGTTTTAATTTTACATTAAAGTTATGCTTTTAGATAATTTGAAATAGTTAAAATTTCAAAAGAATTATTACTTCTTCACTTTCTTGGCTTTTTCTTTACCAGAAAATTCGTATTTCTTTTTCAATTTATCTTTTTTGGTGATCTTAATAGTTCCGCTGATATCATAATCTTCTACAGTACAGGTAATGGTCATTGTTTGATCTTCTTTATCAGTAGCAGAAATTTCAGCTTCTATCCAGTGAACTTCAGTTTGATCTTCATCCATGAAAGTAGAATCTTTTTTAATTTCGTATTTCGTCCAGCTAAAGCCATGTTTATCATACATTACTTGACTAAACATACCTTTTCCGGCTTTAAATTCGATCTCATCAGCTACAGGTTTTTTTGGAGGAGAGTTTTCTTTTATTTCTGTTACGTTTACAATAAAAATGCGTTTGTCTAATGCATCCTTAGGTTCACCCTTAAATCCAGCATTTAAAGTTAATAAGCCCGCAGTAAGTACTGTTGCTGAAATGATTACGTGTTTTAGTGTCATTGTTATTAATTTTTTTAGTATGGTAAATGTAATAAAATTACTTTTATACCGGTTCAATATTTATACCAAACTATGCAACCTTTAGCTGAAAGAGTCAGACCTACTGATTTAGACCATTATATTGGCCAGGAGCATATTATTGGCAAGAATTCGGCGCTTAGGAAAGCCATTGAACAAAATTTATTACCATCTTTAATTTTATGGGGTCCTCCCGGGGTTGGTAAAACAACCTTAGCGCAAATTATTTCTCAAGTTTTAAAACGTCCTTTTTACTCATTAAGCGCAATTAATTCGGGTGTAAAAGATGTAAGAGAGGTGATAGAAACAGCGTCTAAAGACGGTGGATTTTTTAAACAGGAAAAACCTGTATTATTCATTGATGAGATCCATCGTTTTAGTAAATCACAACAGGATTCTTTATTAAATGCGGTTGAAAAAGGCATCGTTACTTTAGTAGGAGCAACTACCGAAAATCCTTCGTTTGAGGTTATTCCGGCTTTGCTTTCCAGATGTCAAATATTTGTATTAAAGCATCTTACAAAAGATAACTTAATTCAATTGTTGAATAATGCTATTAGCCAGGATGATCTTTTAAAACGTAAAAAAATTACCTTAAAAGAAACGGAAGCTTTATTAAGAATTTCTGGTGGAGATGGCCGGAAATTATTAAATGCTTTAGAAATTGTTGTGAATTGTATCAATGAGCCTGAAATAGTTATTACAGATGCTTTGGTAAAAGAATACATCCAGCAAAACTTAGCGTTGTATGATAAATCAGGTGAACAGCATTATGATATCATTTCAGCTTTTATTAAATCCATCAGAGGTTCAGATCCAAATGGTGCTGTGTATTGGTTAGCCAGAATGATCGATGGAGGCGAAGACCCGAGTTTTATTGCCAGACGATTATTGATCTTGGCTTCGGAAGATATAGGAAATGCGAATCCAACGGCATTGGTTATTGCAAACAATTGCTTTCAGGCAGTCAATGTTATTGGTTATCCCGAAAGCCGTATCATTTTATCTCAAGCTACAACGTATTTAGCCTGTTCAGCAAAAAGTAACGCCAGTTATATGGCCATAAATTTAGCACAGCAGGAGGTGAAGAAATCCGGTGATCTACCGGTACCGTTGCATTTAAGAAATGCCCCAACCAAATTGATGAAAGAACTAGGTTATGGCGATGAATATAAATATGCACACGATTATGCCAATAATTTTGTAGCACAGGAATTTTTACCAAATGAAATTAGCGGAACTGCTTTTTATAATCCGTCGGAATATTCTCGCGAACGAGATCTGAAACAGTTTTTAAAAGATAGATGGAAAGATAAATACGGTTATTAATCGTGATTTCTGATCATTTCCGGAGATGGTTCAAAGATCATGACTTTTCCTAGCCCAATTATGATTCCTCCTAAAATTTGTTCAGTTATTTGCCATACACAATCTACCAAAATGTAAGTCATGTTTACATTTTTAGTAAATGAAATTCCTAAAACTGTGATAACTGCAAATAATAGAAAGCCTAACATTACACCACTTATAATGCCACGAAAAATGGGTTGTGGGAAGTATTTAGCTAAAAGTTTAGATTCGTAGGTTCGGTATAATACAAAGGAAACAGCAAGATAAACAAGGGCTGCCAGAATGAAAAATAAAGTCTTTGAAAATTCGATGCGGTTAAGATCCGTTAAAAAAAGTCCATGCCATACATAAAAAGCAGCGTACATAATAATGGCAGAAACAATCCAACTAATATAAAATCTCACTGAGTATAACATTCTACAACAAAGGTAACTTTTTTCTGCCCACTAAATGCAAAAACTTTGCCAATTATTTCATTGCAATTATGTATTTATTAGTTTAAGTTTGTGATATGCGCTTTTTCACAAAATCATTACTGGTACTCTCTGTAACGGTATCTTTTTTATCCTGCAAAAAGGGAACCAGTTGGGATATTGATGCAGCCTTCCCTTTGGCAAAAAGCTATTTAAATATTAGTAATTTTTTTGGCGACACTATTTTTAAAGCCGATCCAAATGGCTTATTACATATAGCGTTTAGTAAGGACATTGTTAACTTTACAATGGATAGTTTGGTTAAATTACCAGATACGACGGTTAACATAGGTTTTGTTTCTCCTTTAGCTTCTAATCTCAATCCGGGAGCCCAAATATACACCAATAGTGTCGGTACAGACAAAGAAATAACTTTTGATGTGACCAATGGAGTAGAATTGAATAAAGCCATTGTTAGAAAAGGCTACTTAAAAATTGAATATTCAAATACTTATGCTCAGCCTTTGAATTTTAATTATGTTTTAAATTCTGCGACTTTATGGGGTTCAGTTTTTCATGTCAACCAAACTATTCAAGGTGGTTCGGTCTCGTCACCCGGGCTTTTAACAAAAATATATCCTTTAGACGGGTATGATATTTCATTAACGGGTCTTACCGGTAATAAAGTAAATACCCTTGTTCAAACTTATACCATTAGTACGGATGCTTCCGGACAAGCAGATCAGCTTCAAATGGGACAGGGCATTAATATTAAAATGTCGTTCGTGGATATTGTTCCGGAGTACATTCAAGGATATTTTGGAAAACAAGATCTGTCTTTTGGGCCTGACTCCTCTGCGCTTGGCCTTTTAGGAAATTTTACAGCCAATAATTTATTATTAACTCAAGCGGCGATCAATTTCAGGATCATTAATGAATTTGGAGTAGAGCTATCTAGTTCTATTACCTCAATGAGATCCATTAAAACAAATCCGGCTAATGTTGTGACTCTTAATGCAGGAAGTTTGTTACAATCTATCAATATTAATAAAGCCGGAAAAACTAATAATCCATCAAATCCGGTTTTTCCTTGGGTAAAACAAATTAATGTTAATACATCAAATTCTAATATCAATCCTTTTTTAGAAAACTTACCTAACTATTTAGGCTATTCTATTCAGGCAAAAGTTAATCCATTGGGAAACATTTCGGGAGCAAATGATTTTGCTTATTATGGACATGGTTTAAAAGTAATAGCCGATGTGGATATTCCTTTAGCTCTATCAGCTAACTATTTTAGTTTGCAAAGTTTTTCTAAAGTAGATCTAACCCAATTGAAAGAGTTGGAAGACGTTAACTATTGTGAGATCATTCTTCAAGCCCGAAACAATTATCCATTTCAAGCTAAAATTCAGGGTTATATGCTAAACGAACAAAATCAAATTATTGATTCTTTATTTATTCCCGGTCAAAACAATATTGAATCAGCAATAACAGATATTAATAATGTTGTGTTAAATTTTAAAGATTCCCGTCTGATATCGAGTTTTAACAGAACAAAAATCGAAAACCTAAAACTATGTAAACAAATAAAATTTGTGAGTTATTTATATTTACCCAATCAACCAACACCGATTAAAATAAACGAGAACAGTTATTTGGATCTAGTGGTGAGTGCCAATGTTAACTATAACGTAAATACCAAATGATGAAATTTACGATAGTTACTCTGTTTGCTTTTTGTTCTGTATTTGCTGTTGCCCAATACAATTCTGAGTTTTTAAATTTTGAGAAAACAGGAAGAAGTATTTCCTTAAATGCCGAATATGAATTTGGATCAAATGGAATTTATAATTCTTTTGTCAATAAATTTTTATATGGAGGATTTATTGACACTAAAACTAAAGACGCTTCAGATAAAAACATGCGTCAGTTAAATGTGTTAGGAGCTAATATGAATTATGATCTGTCTGTTTTTTTTGGTAGAAATTCTAAATACTCTTATTTAATTGGGTTTAAAGATCAACGTATTTTTAACTCTTCGTTTACTAAAGATTTTTATGAATTAACGTTTTATGGTAACAAACCCTATTTAGATGAAACAAAAAATTTAAGTGGATCAAGCATAAACTCGCTTCGTTTTCAGGAATTAAAACTAGGATTCATCTGGCACAAAATTGATACAACAGCTAAAGTAGGAATGTCGGTTTCTATTTTAAAAGGGCAACAATTATTTTATATCAGAGCCAAAGAAGGATCTTCATTGTACACAAATAGTGATGGAACAGAGTTGACCTTTAATTCTAATTTTAATATGGCATTGAGTGATACAACGCAACGTAAAAATCCTTTTGCATTTACCGGATTAGGAGCCAGTGCCGACATTTTTTTTGAAACACCCTATAAAAGCAGAGTAGGTAAGGGAAGTGTGTTAACCGTTAATGCTAATAATATTGGCTTTTTACATTGGGATGATAATAGCGTACAATATAGCAGCGATTCTACTTTTAATTTTAGCGGGTATAAAATTGATAATATTTTAGATCTCCAAGATTCTACGTTAGCGGCTATTAATAGAGATAGTATTATTAAAACAACAACCAATGCCCGAAAAGAATCCTTTAATGTAAATATCCCTACCAATTTATTGATCATAAATAAAATAAGGTTTACTGATAAATTTGTATTAGGCACAGGGTTTAGGTATTTATTCAATTCTAATTTTAAACCATATTTTTTTACGGATGCAGAATATGAATTTACACCAAAAATAACAGGAACATTGCATATAGCTTACGGTGGATATTCTAAATTAAATATTGGATTAGCTTTTGCATATAATTCTCCTAATTGGTATATCAAATTGGGAAGTAATAGTTTACAGGGGTATGTTTCTCCTAAAAACACTTACGGACAAGGAGCATTTATAAGTATTGCTAAAAAATTTAAACACTAATACTATAACGTATCTATCATGAAATTATTAGTTTATTTTTTATTATTCTTTAGCTGCCTAACCAGTTTGGCTCAACCGCCATCAAAATTTTATACAAGAATAGGTGGGGCGGGTTATGATAGTGGAAATGATGTAAAACAAACACTTGATAAAGGTTATATCATAACAGGCAGCACCAGTAGTTTTGGACAAGGTAATACCGATCTGTATTTATTGAAATTAGACAGCATGGGTCAAATTAAGTTTGAAAAAGCTATTGGAAATCATGATAATGAAGTTGGACGAAGTGTGGTGCAATTACTTGATTCAAGTTTTGTAACAGTTGGATATACTAATTCTATTGGCTTTGGTGGGTACGATGTGTACTTGATTAAAACAGATAAAGCCGGAAATGTGATTTGGCAAAAAACTATTGGAGGAGCTGATTGGGATTTTGCTTATAGTTTACAAGAAACAACAGACGGAGGATTTATAATAGGTGGAACTACTTATAGCTTTGGTTATGGAAATGCAGATGGTTATGTGATTAAAACAGATGCCTTAGGAAATGTAACTTGGAGCAAAACATTTGGTGGAGCAAACGATGACGAATTTAAATCAGTAATTCAAACAGCTGATGGCGGCTATGCCTTAACCGGTTATACTAAAAGTTATAATGACATTGACTCAGGTGACGTATGGGTATTTAAACTGGATTTGAATGGAGACTCAGTGTGGAGTAAATATTATGGCGGAAGTAAAGAAGATTTTGGGAGAGCCATCATTCAGTTACAAAATTTAGATTTGTTTGTTTCGGGTGGTACTAAGAGTTTTTCTGTAAATGGAAATTACGAAACTCAAGTTTTAGGATACAATGCTATTAGCGGAGTTGCAGGATATAATTATAGAGACGTTAGTAATCAAGATGAATACTATAATTGTGTAGCACAAGGAATTAATGGAACAATTGCTAATTGTGGGACAACCAAGAATATGGTTTTTGGATACGATGGACTAATGGATATGTATAGTTCTGGTTATGGATACGTCAACTTTTTTAGTATAGGGTCAAATGGTATCGAAGAATTTTATGCAGTTAATAGAACAAAAGATAAAGGATTTATTGCAGTCGGTAAAACAAACGGTTATGGAGCAATTTTAGATGATGTATTTATTTTAAAAACGGATAGTGTAGGTAGTTTTGGTTCAAGTATAGTAGGCTTAAAAGATTATATAGAAGATGTTTTTTATACAACGATATATCCAAATCCTGCTAATGAAGAGATTTATGTCATCATTCCTCAACTAAATTTTAATAATGAAATTTATTATGTAATGACCGATATTAATGGACAAACTATCATTAAGGATAATATCAGTGAAATGAAAACTAAAATAGATACAAAGGAATTTTCCTCAGGATTTTATTTTATTCATTTTTTCAATGAAAATAAGTTATTACAATCATCAAAAATATCAATCATAAAATAGTATGTTAGATAAGTTTTTGAATTATAATACAGAAAAACTTTCTAAAAATATTTGGCTTTATTTTTTTCTTGTTGTAATAATTAATATTCTCTTAAAATCTATTCAATTAGATTTTTCTTCTTTTTGGTACGATGAAATTATCAGTGTTCAAAGTGCATCACTTGATTTCGGACATATTAAACACGTTTCCGAATGGGACAAAAACCCTCCTTTTTATTACTATTGCTTAAGCGTCTGGATCAAACTATTTAATGATTCTGAATTCACGGTCAGATTTTTAAGTGTTCTGTTCAGTTCATTTGCAGGTGGTGTTTTATTTTTATTCACAAATAAATATTTTAATAAGTATACGGCATTAATAACTTCATTACTATTCCTATCAAGCAATTTACTCTTTTACTACTCTCACGAAGCAAGAGCGTATTCCTTAGTTCTTTTTTTAGCATTACTTTCTTCGTTATTATATTTTAATTTGAGAGAAAAACCTGTAATACAAACAATAATTGCATTAGGTATCATTAATTTTTTATTGATCTATACTCATTACATTTCCGGATTAGTTCTCTTTTTTCAATTTGCATTAATGTTGGTTTATTTTGAGAAAAAACAAAAGATCAGTTATCTGTATTCCTCTTTAATTGTTTTGGTTTTAGTTTTAATTCGTTTTACCCAAAAACAGATTTTATTAGTTATTGCTTTTAACAGCTCTGAAAATACCTTTTGGTTAAAAAAATCTGATTTCTCTTATTTATATGATATACTTTCAAGCTTTTTATTTAATAACATTTTAGTTATTCCTTTACTTATCATACTAATATTTGCTTGTGTTTACGTTTTTATAAAAAAAATAAAGGCTATTAATTTTCCAATCATATATTCTTTATGTTTAGGAGTAGGCTCTATTTTTACTTTATTTTTCGCCGGAAAAATCACTCCGGTTTTTTTAGACAGATATTTAATTTTTACAGTACCGTTTATTTTAATACTAGTGTCATTTGGGTTATCTCTTTTTAAATATAGATCAATTGCATTAGTAACAGTTAGCCTGTTCTCTGTTTTATGTATCTATAAAATAGATTATAAAACAGAAAAAAGTATGGATTACAAAAGCACAGTTGCTTTTGTAAAACATTTTAAAACAAAACAAGATCTGATAATTGTAAAAACAAAAGACATTAAATCTTTATTTTGTTATTATTACGATAAAGATTATTTGAGATTGAAGAAAGAAAATTTACCTGCTACTGAAAATATACTATTTTGTACCTCTTGGGAAGATGTTACTTTAGATATCAGTTCATTTAAAACAATAGTAGTGGTTGATTCTTTTCAGGAATACAATAAGCAGGAAAACGATTTCGTAAAGAATCTCTCTGAAAAGAAAACTAAAAGAAGTGTATACGAAGGGTATAAAGGTGTAAGACTCTCTTTTTATCAGTAATCTTAGATCACATTCACTTCTCGTTCCAGCTCCACGCCAAATTTAGCTTTTACAGTTTGTAATACATGAGTTGATAGATCATATATTTCCTTTCCTGTTGCTGTGCCGTAATTAACCAATACAAGCGCTTGTAATTTATGTACACCTGCGTCACCTGTTCTGTAGCCTTTTAAGCCACTTTGTTCTATTAACCAGCCTGCCGCTAATTTATAGTTTCCGTTTTCAAGAGGGTAGGCTACTAAATTCGGAAATTCATTTTTTAATGCCTGATGAATTGAAGCAGATACTTCCGGGTTTTTAAAGAAACTACCAGCATTTCCAATTTCAACGGGGTTTGGCAATTTACTACTACGAATATTTATTACAGCTTGCGAAATAGCTTTAATATTTAACTCAGAAACATTCATGTTTTCCAATTCCTGCTTAATAGCACCATACTCAATATGGAAAGTTGGTTTTTTTGACAATTGAAAAGTTACTGAGGTAATAATAAACTCGCCTTTGAATTGTCGTTTAAATACACTTTCTCTATACCCAAATTCACAGTCCGATTTACTGAACTTTTTAAGTTCGCCTGTTTTGGTATGAATAGCTTCTAATTCGTAAAACGTATCTTTTATTTCCACACCATATGCGCCAATATTTTGCATAGGGCTGGCTCCCGCACAGCCAGGTATCAGCGATAGATTTTCTAACCCGCCATAATTATGTTTAATACACCATAATACAAACTCATGCCATACTTCGCCGGCATAACATTTCACTAATACAAACTCATCAGTTTCCGATATGAGTTCAATACCTTGTAAATTATTTTTTATAACTAAAGCATCTACATCTTTGGTCAATAATAAATTACTTCCTCCTCCTAAAATTAAATGCGAATTGGTTTTATATTCTTGCATTTCCATTAACTCTTTAATTTGATGGGTAGAGTTAACTGCTACAAAATATTTTGCCATTGCATTAATGCCAAACGTATTATAGTTTTTTAGAGGTTCATTCTGAAATATTATCATACTTTAAAAATAAAAAAAGCCCTACAAGAGGGCTTTGATTTTTATAAAACTTTTAAAAAACGAATTGTTTGCAATTAGCAAAATTCATCGTATACCATTTTCAAGTGTTCTGATATCATTGCTGCTGTTCTGCCTTCAATATTGTGACGTTCAACAAAATGAACTAATTCGCCATTTTTAAACAGAGCGATACAAGGTGAAGATGGGGGATAAGGTGCAAAATGTTTGCGAGCCTGGTTTACAGCATCTGTGTCAAATCCTGCAAATACAGTTGTTAATTTAGACGGTTTTTTACCATGATCTAAACTCATTTTTACACCTGGTCTGCAAGCGCCGGCTGCACAACCACAAACTGAGTTTACTACCATTAAAACCGTTCCTTCATTTTTCACTGCATTATCTACGCTTTCAGGAGTTGTTAGATCTTCGAATCCGGCTGAAACTAATTCTGATTTCATCGGCATTACTAATGTTTCTGGATACATATTATTGTTTTTTAGTTGTAATAATTAATAGGCACAAAGGTAACTATCATTTATTTAAAACAATTGTTTTTATGAAATTTTATGGGTTTAGATCTTATTTTTTTGGTTTACTAAAACTACCCCCTAATGCTTTTCCATAACCAGGACTGGTATTAAAGCGTAAACTCACTTCCACACCTCCTTTTGCTTTTGAAGCAGCTGTTAATTGCGATACATTTAAATCATAACTTACACCAAGCGCGTATTTATCATATTGAAATAATAGAGTAGGGATAATAGCATCATTTACTCGATAATAGATCCCTGCTGATAAAGCACATGCTTTTTTTAATCCGGTGTAAACTGCTTGATCTTGAATGATATATTTAAACATAAAACCTGCATCAATTTCCTGAGATGGTCCTTGTCTCATATAAACTACACTTGGAACAAAAGCAACACCGGCACCTTTAATACCAATATCAAAATTAGCATGCCCTACAAACTTAGCATATTGTTTATCTCCTGTGTTTGTAAACGAATATTTAGGCATATTGTAATGAAAAGCCGAAAAACCAATGTCGCATTTGGTACCATCTTGAGAACTTATGTAACGTTCGCTTTTAGCATAATGATATACAAAACCTCCAACAAAATCAGCTTGCATCATCGTTGCATTTGGTGTTACTTCTCCTGATGGTGTGTCTCCATTGTAAGAAAAACCATCATACTGACTTTCCCATTTTAGTTTAGCCGGATTAATTGTTCTGTAATTAATTCCTCCACCAATTCCGGCAGATATTTTACTGAACTGTCCGGTTTTGATTACAGCATTTACACCCAAATTAGCGGTTAAAGTTCCTAGTCCTGCATCACCGGCTTTATCGTTTAATACAACTAACGATAACCCCATATAGGATTTATTAAGCTTTAAATGTTTAATCGCTTTTTCAATACTTATACCATATGTTTGAAACGGACTGGTAACACTTGCCCACTGATTTTTGTAGTTTGCAATTATTCGAGTATCATATGCAGTACAACTTAATGCCGGATTTAAAATAACCGGAGTTTCGTTATACTGAGAAAAATGCGCATCCTGAGCCTTACTTATGAATGGTGCTATAATAACACTCATCATAACTAATTTTTTAACTTTCAATAATGTTTGCATAGTTTAATAAATTAATGTGTGTTATTATTATCTGATTAATGTGATGTTACCTTTCATACTAAATGCTTTCCCATCAATCGAAATTCCATCGGCTCTATACACAAATACTCCGGTATCCAATGGTTTTCCTTTATAGGTTCCATCCCAACTGTTTTCTTTACTGCTGGTTTCAAATACTTTTTCTCCCCAACGGTTAAAGATCTGAAGGTTAAAGATACTTATACAGTAACCATGTACGTTGATGGTTTCATTTAAGCCATCATTATTTGGTGAAAAGGCATTAGGCACAAAGAAATCTCCACAAGTAGCATCTACAATAACTGTTATTGTATCTCTGCTTCTGCAATATGGAGAATTATATCCTGTAACAATATATTGTGTTGTAACAGTTGGAGATGCAATAGTACTCGCACAAGTATTACATCCTAATGTTCCATTATTAGGGAACCACAAGTAGCTAACGGCGCCCGAAGCACTTATAGCAACGGTTTGACCTATTCGTATTGTAGTATCAAATAACGCTCTTACATCAGGAGTATCCGCTACATTAATGTAATTATTTTTAATAATAGTATCACTTCCGTAAATGTTAGTTGCAATTAAAGCTACTGTGTAGTTTCCCGGAGCAAAATAACATACTTCAGGATTCGCTAAAGTAGATGTTGGTGGTGTACCTCCCGGAAATACCCATTGATAATTTATTGGCAATGCTCCTGTAGTAGTATTTGTAAATGATACACAACCTTTTGTACAAATACTATCATTAGTTAAAGTTGAGAAATTAGCAGTAGGAGGCGTACATAAAGATACTGCCAACGATATTGTATTACTAGCAACACAAACACCATTAGAAAGTGTTAATGTATATATAACAGTTGCACTGCTGGTTGGTTTTGCAATAATACTTGATGTATTAGCAACACCTTGAATTTCAGAAGCAGGCAACCAGCTATAAGTATATCCACTATTTGGATTTGCTGTAATGGATACTGTATTTGTTAAACACACTGTAGAACTACTTGCTGTTAATGTAGGAACAGGTGTAGATGTTACACTCACAGTAATAATTCCGGGCACTGCGGCACAACCCGCAGCGGTTTGACCAAAAGCAGTATAGGTTGTGGTGGTTAGTGGGTTCGCATTTAAGGTAGTTCCGTTTGTAGAACCCGGCGACCAGGTATAAGTATTTGCGCCGCTCGCTGTTAATGTTGTTCCTGCTGCACCTAAACAAATTACGGTACTAGGGCTGGTAATTGTAATTGTTGGATTTGGCACTACAGTAATACTAATAGTTGTAGTATTATTACAAGTTCCATTTGTTCCTGTTAAAGTATATGTTGTTGTTACTGATGGCGTAGCACTTACAACGGATCCTGTTGTTGTACTTAAGCTACTTCCCGGCGCCCAGGAATAAGTTGTTGCACCTGTTCCTGTTAATGTAACCGGCGAACCGCCAATACAATAATTCGTTGAAGAAGCAGTAACCGTTGGATTTATAACAGTTACACTAACGGTAGCTGTTGTTGTATTAGTACAAATGCCATTAACACCTACAATAGTATAAGTTGTTGTAACGGTTGGATTGGCTGTTACATTTGGCCCTGTGTATGCTGATAAACCGGATAATGGAGTCCACGAATAATTTGTTGCTCCACTTGCGGTTAATGCTGAACTAGAACCACTACATATAACCGTTCCGGGAGGTGTAATAGTTATAGTAGGTGTAGATGCACCATTTACACTTATAGTTTTTGTTGAAGAGCAAGCTCCTGTCGTTCCTGTTACTGTATAAATAGTTGCAACTGATGGAGTAGCAGATACTGTTGTTCCTGAAGTTGAACTTAAACCTGTAGCCGGAGCCCACGAATAACTTGCTGCACCTGATCCTGCAGTTAAAGTAACCGGAGTTCCTCCTGTGCAATAATTTGGAGACGAAGCCGTAACAGTTGTATTAAGGGTTGTAACGGTAACAGTGGCTGTTGTTGAATTTGTACATACACCATTAACCCCAACAATAGTATAGGTAGTTGTAATTGTTGGATTTGCTACAACATTAGCGCCTGTATAAGCATTTAACCCATAAAGTGGAGTCCAGCTATAGTTAGTTGCTCCGCTGGCAGTCAATGCCGAACTAGAACCATTACATATAACCGTTCCAGGAGGAGTGATGGTAATTGTAGGAGAAACAAAACCATTAATGCTTATCGTATTTGAGGAAGAACAAGTTCCCGTTGAGCCAGTCACTGTATAAATAGTGGTTACGGATGGTGTAGCGCCAACAGTAGTGCCTGATGTACTAGTTAAGCTGCTGCCCGGAGCCCAAGAATATGTTGTAGCTCCGGATCCCGTTAAGGTAACGGGAGTACTTCCTGAACAATAATTTGGAGAAGAAGCTGTAACACTTGTATTAACAATGGCAACACTTACCGTTGCTGTAGTGGAATTTGTACAGGTTCCGTTAACACCGGTAATAGTATAGGTGGTTGTAACCGTTGGGTTTGCTACAACATTAGCACCTGTATAAGCATTTAAACCATAAAAAGGAGTCCATGTATAGTTAGTTGCTCCACTAGCTGTTAATGTAGATGTAGACCCGTTGCAAAGAAATACACTTGGAGGTGTAACACTTATTGTAAAAGCTGGAATAACGCTAACGGTTGCAGTAGCCTGTGCAGTACAAGTTCCAGGGCCGGCTAATACAGTATAAGTGGTAGTTGTAGTTGGTGTTACAACAACTGTAGCTGTACTCGGAGGATTGGTTCCTGAACTGGCAGTCCAAACAAAAGGAGCTGTTCCCGTTGTAGATAGGGTCATACTTTGGCCGGCACATATTGTTGATGTTGCAGGCGTAATTGCTATGGTAGATGTACTTGAGACATTTACTGTAATAGTTGTAAAACTTGAACATGAACCAACAGAGCGGGTTACTGTGTAAGTTGTAGTTATTGTTGGTGAAGCAACTGTTACCGAATTTGTAGTGGTGCTTAAGCTTGTGCCTGGTGTCCAGGAATAAGTTCCTGCTCCTCCATTAGCGGTTAAGGTAACACTTTGACCCGGACAGATACTGCCCGTTGGCGATTGAACGGCTGTAAAAGCCGGTAAAGGACTTACTGTTACAGTTACTACTTCTGTTAATGGAATCCCGGGACAAGTATTAATATCTGAATAACTCAAAGTATATGTAGTAGTAACTGTAGGATTAGCTGTTACCGTTTGTCCGGTGTTAGTTACTAAACCTCCACCGGCAGGGGCAGTCCATGTATAAGTTCCTCCGGCTATACCTCCACCTGCAGTTAAGGTAACTGTTTGAGCTGAACAGATTACGGAAGGCGATGCTGCCGTTGTTAAAGTTGGGGAACCAACACATGATAAACCATTCACATCTAAAAATACGCCTGAATCTATAATTCCATCAGAATCATCCCAAACACCAATGGTCATCGTATATTGTGAACAAGGGGTTACTGCAGTTGACGCCGTTAATACTGTTGTACATCCATCGTATGCCATGCCTGTTGGGTTTCCATTATAATAAGCACAATTTACACAAGGACCAGTATTCATTGTTCCATTATTAACATTTTGAATGGATACAGGAGTAGTTGTACCTGGTAAAGTAGCTATGTTTTTTTGAGTATAATTTCCGCCACTAGGATTAGGCCCATCAATTACAAATCCAAATACGTCATTAATGCTTCCAACACTATATTCAGGGTATTCTTCCGAAGCAAACACATAATTAATACTTAAAGTATTGCAGGAAGGAGTGATAATGAATTTCAAATAACAAGCATCATATGTACCGCCAAATGGAGGAGTTGATCCTGCCAAAGTATTTCCTAAAGCAGACCCAGCAGCGCCATTATCCTGATCAAGATCATTCGTATTAGGACCAGCCACATCGGTTGCAGTTCCGGTAGTTAGCAAAATACCCGAAGGTAATGTTGCCAGATCTCCTGTTCCGCCACTATACAAAGCATAAGCATCAGTTGGGCAAGTAATTGTTAAACCGGTAATAGTTATCCCGTTCCCGCTTAATTTTTGCTGCAATTGAGCAATGGTGGGATTAACAGTTGTAGTAACTTGACCTATAGATTGAAAGATAGTGAGGCTAAAAAATGAAAGTAGTAGTAGCTTTTTCATAAATACTTTTAGATAAAGAATTGGTTGTCTAAATATAGAGATCGAATCTAGTTTTAACAAACTTTTAACTCAGTATTATGGGAGTTTTAAAAAATTCTGAGCCTAACTCATGATAAAACACTACTTTTACCGAAAATTGAACGTATGATTCAGATCGGAAAGACCAACAAATTAAGGATTCTTCGCGAAACATCTGTAGGGATGTATCTAGGTGACGAAGATAATAATGCCATTTTATTACCAACAAAATATATTGAACCTGATTTTCATGTAGATGATGAAGTAGACGTATTTGTTTATAAAGATTCTGAAGACAGATTAATTGCAACAACCCTTAAACCTTTTGTGGAAATTAATCATTTTGCACATTTAAATGTTTCGGAAGTAACTCGTGTTGGTGCATTTTTAGACTGGGGTTTAGAAAAAGACGTATTAGTTCCGTTTAAAGAGCAAAAAAATAAAATGCTCGAAGGCCATTCTTATGTAGTTTACATTTATTTGGATGAAGAAACAGATCGAATTGTGGCTTCGGGTAAGATCAATAAATTCATCAGTAACGAGGTTTTACAAGTTGAACAAGGAGAAGAAGTTGATTTATTAGTATATGCAGAAACTGATATGGGCTTTACCTGTATTATCAACGAAATGCATAAAGGCTTAATATATCACAATGATATTTTTCAGGATGTGAAAGTAGGCGATAGTTTAAAAGGCTATATAAAATTAATAAGGGAAGGAAATTTAATTGATCTAAGTCTTCAAAAAATAGGATTTAAACATGTATTGTCTTCTACTGATAAAATTTTAGAATACTTAAATGCTCATGACGGTTATTTAGAATTAACGGATAAAAGTTCTCCTGATCTGATAGAGAGAAGATTTGATATGAGTAAAGCTACTTTTAAAAAATCAATTGGAATTCTTTATCGTCAACGTAAAGTTACGTTACATGATGATGGTGTTCGATTGATCGTTAATCCTTCAAGTTAACAAGATCATTTTTTGTAAAAATTCTTACAGGATATATGGCTGCCACAAAGCCTATACCCATTACCACACTTACGATCCAAACAAAATCTTTCAATTGCATTTCAATTGGATAATAAGGAATAACGTATTGGTCATCAAAGGTAACAAAGTGAAATTGCTGTTGCAGGATACAAATAACTACCCCTAAAATTAGGCCACTTAAAGCCCCAACAACGGTGATCAATAATCCCTCTTTCATAAAAATGCTACGTATAAAATATTGATCAGCGCCTAAATTATAAAGTGTTTTAATATCTTTTTTCTTTTCGATAATTAACATGGTGAGGGCGCCAATGATATTAAATGTGGCAATAATCAAGATAAAAGCTAAAATTAAAAATGTCCATAATTTTTCTGTTTCCAGTGTTTTAAATAAAATATCATTTAATTGATATCTGTTTTTAACCAGGTAATTTTCACCTAATATATTTTTTAATTCTTCCTGAATAGATTCTGTTTGATCTTTATCCAGAACACTCAGTTCTATTTGTGTTACTGAGTTTGGACAATCAAATAATTGTTGCGCTGCTTTCAGATCAATCAGTACATATTTAAAATCAAAATCATCGTTTAACGAAAAAATACCCGCCGGACTAATGGTTAATTTATTAAACGCATCTTCCGGATCCAGACTTTCTGTTTTACCACGTTTTGGGGTGTAAATAGAAATCGGAGACACAAAATCATTGACATTAACGCCTAATTTATTGGCTATACCTCTGCCAAATACACCGTAATATTGATTATTGTATTCAAAACGGTATACACCATTTACAACAACAGTATCAAAATGTGTCAGATCTTTAAATTGCGCATCTACTCCTTTAATGGTAATAACTGCCTGTTTTTCGTCTAATTTAATCAAAGCATTTTCTTCGATAGAGTAGGAGATACCATTAATTCCGGAAATTGTTTTTATTTTTTTTTCTAGATCGTTTTGATTTGAAATGTATTTTGAATTAACTGACGTAATTTCAATATCAGGTTCAATGGCATGGTATAAGTCAGCTACCACAGAGGTTAAGCCATTCATCGCCGAAAGAATAACGACTAAAGCAGCAGTGGTAACAGCAATAGCCACAATACTAATCCATGAAATAATGTTGATGGCATTATTGGATTTTTTTGAAATTAAATACCGTTTGGCTATAAAAAAAGATAAATTCAAATTGATTTATTAATTGATGTAAATATAAAAATTAATAAATGATTGAGCTTTTGATTAAATAGGCTTATTTAAAATTTGGTTGATCTTTTCAGCATAATCATATGAATCATCAATAAAGAAAGATAATTCAGGAATGATACGTACTTGTTTTCCGATGCTATTGCCTAATAATTTTCTAATCAGTTGTTTTTGATCGTTCACTAATTTAAAAATAGCATTTACGTCTTTAGTAGCCATGATACTGATGTATGCCTTAGCTGAACCCAAATCGGAACTAACGCGCACAACAGTTACAGTAATAAATCCATCATCAAAATATTTTTTAGAATTTGCTCTAAAAATTTCGGCTAATTCTTTTTGTATCAGTTTCGCTACTTTACTTTGTCTTACGCTTTCCATTTGGCAAAAGTAGGATAAAGTACCTCACCATCCAATACAAAAATCAGAAAAAGTAGTTAAGTCTAAAAGAAATGAAAAACTAAGCAATTATGCTTTTTTTGGAAACAAATTTACTTTTGATTCCTGACGTTTTAATAAACGAGAGATATTCTTTTTGTGAGTAATGATCAATAATACGGCTACAAATAAAGAAAATACCATTAGCGTTTCGTTTTCATTTTCTAATATCACATTTAAAAATATCGGAAAACTAACACCTGCTGTCATAGATGATAAAGAAACATAACGAGTAGTCATTAATACCAATAAAAACACTACCAATACACAAGCGCTGGTAATTGGTGTTAAACAAATAACTACTCCTAAAATAGTGGCAACCCCTTTACCGCCTCTAAAGCCGGCAAAAATAGGGAATACGTGACCTACTAATGCAGCAATTCCTAAGCCTAATTCTAAATTAACAAACTGGTTGCTATCAAACACATAAGGAGAAAAGTGAACTAACAATACCGCTAAACTACCTTTAATGATATCAATAGCTAACACCGGAATACCTGCCTTTTTGCCTAATACTCTAAAAGTATTGGTTGCACCGGCATTTCCACTTCCGAATTCACGTACATCAATTCCAAAATAACGCTTTCCCCACCAAACGGCAGTTGGTATAGAACCCAATAAATAAGCTCCCAATAACAGAGCTACAATAAGAATCGTTTCCAAATTAAGTAAAATTTTAGTTACACAAAGATAACAATTATTTAAACAGAATCCATGATTTGACCTGGTCAGAAATGCTAAATTTTAACAATCACCTGTTAAAACGGTAAACTATTGAAGTTCAATAGCTTTTAATAAATCAAAAAAACAACAAATTTTCACTAATAACAGAAATTTTGCTACTTTCACCCCTCTTTATGATTAGCTACGTACAAGGGCAAATAGCCGAATTAAACCCTGCTTTGGCAGTAATAGAAACTAATGGAGTTGGATACGGTTTACTCATTTCCTTAACAACCTACACCCATATTCAGGGTAAACCTACCGCAAAACTGTATGTGGAAAGTGTGTTTGTAAGAGACGACAACCCCCGCTATTACGGCTTTGCAGACCAGGAAGAACGTGAATTGTTTCAAAAATTAATATCCGTATCGGGTGTTGGTGGCGGAAGTGCCATTTTAATGCTTTCTTCACTTTCCCCGTCGGAAATAGCCGGTGCTATAAATACCGCTAACGTGGCGCTTTTAAAGAGCATCAAAGGTATTGGCGAAAAAACAGCGCAACGTATTGTTGTTGATTTGAAAGGTAAGATGGGTAAGCACGAAGGAGGAATTTCACAGATTTTAACAACATCGTACAATAAAAATAAAGATGAGGCGTTAATGGCCTTAGTTACACTTGGTTTTCCTAAACAAACGGCTGAAAAAGCCATTGAAAAGGTTATCAAACAACAAGGTGTATCAACAGATAATGTGGAACTGCTGATAAAATCGGCACTTAAAAATATGTAATTAAGGCGTGATAAAAGGAATTGTAAAATTTTTTGTAGTTAGTTCCGTATCTGTGGGGTTAATGAGCGTTGTAGTTGGTTCCAAAGCCAAAAACGCGCCATTAAGCAAGCCTCACTATTACTACAAAACACCAATTCTAACTGCTGATTCTCCGATAGTTACAAAAGATGACTTGTATTTTCCGTTTAATGATAACAACGGATCTCAACCCAATTATGATGAAACTAGTGGGATGTATTTAAGTAATCCATCCAACATTAAAACAACTACTGAGTATAATCCACAAACCGGTAATTATGATATTAAACAAAAAATCGGGAATATGGATTATAGACCCGAAACTTATGTAGAATTTCAGGACTATCAAGATGAATTATTTAAACAAGCAGTAAAAAATCATTGGAAATCGAAGATCAAAGCCGAAGATCTTCAAAATCAAAATAAGAAAGGAACCATTCCAAAATTAACGGTAAACAGCGAGATCTTCGATCGGATTTTTGGTGGTAATCAGGTAGATATTAAACCAACAGGTACAGCAGAATTAATTTTTGCCTTGAACCGTAACAAAACGTTAAACCCTGCTATTCCTCAGCGTCAGCAAAAAGTAACCAATTTTGATTTTAACATGAGAATTCAGTTAAACTTAATTGGTAAAATTGGAGATAAACTTAAAATTACAACAAGCTATAACACCGAAGCTTCTTTTGATTGGGAAAACCAGATGAAACTGGAATATACAGGTTATGAAGATGAAATTATCAAGAAGATAGAAGCAGGTAACGTTAACATGCCGCTTAACAGCTCATTAATTACCGGTAGTCAAAGTTTATTTGGGGTAAAAACACAATTGCAATTTGGCCGCTTAACTGCTACTGCTTTATTCTCGCAACAACGAGGTAAAAAACAAGAAGTATCTGTACAAGGCGGCGCACAAACACAATATTTTAATGTAAGTGCCGATAACTATGAGGTAAACAAACATTATTTCTTAGGACATTATTTTAGAGATAACTATGATCAGTGGATGGGAACATTACCTGTAGTATCCACACCGATCATTATCACCAAAGTAGAAGTATACATTACCAACCAAACAGGAAGTACTGATCAGGTAAGAAGCATTGCTGCCTTTTCTGATTTAGCAGAAGATTCGACTCATGTGAATCCTATTTTAAGATCGGCCTCATGTGCTGCTCCCGGGTATGCTGTTGTTGATAGTGCGGGCGTTAATCCTCACAATGGTGCTAATAAATTATATAGTATATTAACTAATACAACTAATGGTTTAATAGCAGTAAGAAGTAATACATCTCAAGCGATCAATTCTATTTTACAAAGTGCTTCAACCGCATCTAACTCTTGTAATAATGGGCCATTTATGCTTGCCGGCAGAGATTTTGAATATGTATCAAATGCTCGTAAATTAAACCCTACAGAGTTTACCATTAATAATCGCTTAGGATTCATCTCCATTAATCAATCTATTAATAATGATCAAACGGTAGCTGTTGCTTATCAATATACCTATAATGGAAAAACGTATCAGGTAGGTGAGTTCAGTGACCAGTTCACTACCGGGCCATTGTATATGAAGTTATTAAAAAGCGGTTCTGTGACGAATCCGAAATTTAGTAACTGGGACTTGATGATGAAAAACGTTTATTCATTAGGAGCCTACAACTTAAATGCAGCTGATTTTAAATGCGATATTTATTATAATAATATTGAAACCGGCATTGATATTCCTTATATCCCTTATGGTAGCTTAAACGGAAAATTATTAGTTCAGGTAATGGACTTTGATAAATTAAGTGTTAATGGCGATAGATACTCAGATGGTGTGTTTGATTTCATTAAGGATTTTACGATCAACCCAAACAATGGTAGAATTTACTTGTCGAGTAAAGAGCCATTTGGTGATAATTTAAGAAGCAAATTTAGTTCTTCAGATGACCCTTTAATTTATAATAAATATATTTATCAGGAATTATATGATTCAACAAGAACTGTAGCTCAACAGTTACCCGAAAAAAATCGTTATAAAATTAAAGGTCAATATAAATCGGCATCAGGATCCGAAATTTCTTTAAATGCCTTAAACATTCCTCAAGGAGCTGTAGCAGTTACAGCTAACGGACAAAAGTTAATCGAGAATCAGGATTATACGGTTGATTATACCTTAGGAAGAGTAAAGATCATTAACGAAAGTATTTTAAACTCAGGCGCAACTATTAAAGTAAGTACTGAAAGTAATTCTCTTTTTAACGTACAGCAAAAAAGTTTATACGGTACACGTTTAGATTTTAAAGTAAATAAAGATCTAACCTTAGGGGGAACTTTACTGCATTTAAGTGAAAAACCGGTGACTCAAAAAGTAAATATAGGTGATGAACCAGTATCAAACACTATTTGGGGTGCCGATTATAATTACAAAACAGATGTACCATTTTTAACACGCTTGGTTGATAAAATTCCATTGATCAATACTAAAGAAATGAGTACCATCGTTACACAAGGTGAATTCGCACAATTGATACCTGGTAATGCAAAAGCTATTGGTAAAAATGGAAACTCCTACATTGACGATTTTGAAGGAAGTATTTCTTTAATTGATTTAAAAAGCCCCAGTGCATGGTCATTAGCTAGTATTCCTCAAGGTCAGGTAGATCTATTTCCCGAATCTGTTTATCATGATGATATTAAGGCCGGTATCAATCGAGCTCAATTTAACTGGTATACTATTGACCCATTATTTTACGGCCAAGCTGCTTCCTCTAATTTAAAACCGGGCAATATTCCGGAAACAACATTCTCCAATAACTTCATGCGTCAGGTTTTAGAAACAGAATTGTTTCCAAGTAAAACACCTGCCAATGGCCAACCGGTTGTGTTATCAGTTTTAGATCTGGCATTTTATCCTGGAGAAAGAGGGCCATATAACTACGATGTAAATGGTGTATCAGGTATATCAAGCGGAATTATGACAAGCCCTCCTGAAAAAGTTGGCCGCTTGGCAAATCCGGCCTCTCGTTGGGGTGGTATCATGCGCCGTTTAGAAACCAATGATTTTCAATCAGCCAATATTGAGTATGTGCAATTTTGGATGATGGATCCGTTTAACAGCGACTATAACAGTGCCACTTATCCTGATATGGATGCTAACAATAAACCAACAGGAGATCTATACATCAATTTAGGTAACGTTAGCGAAGACATTGTAAAAGATGGTAAAATGTGTTATGAAAACGGTTTACCGGGTCAACCTAGCGGAACCAGTGCCAATCTTCCGGTTATTGCTTCAAACATTGGCGTTTCACCATTAATTACACCTATCTCTAACTCATTTGTGAATGATCCTTCAGACAGACCTTTTCAGGATGTTGGTTATGATGGAATGGCAGATAGTACAGAAGCCAGAGTATTTTCATCATATGTTTCTGCTTTGTCAGCATATTCAGGTTCAATTATTACTCAATCTATGGCAGATCCTAGTTCCGATAAATACCACTTTTTTAGAGGAAGTGATTATGACGGTTTGGGAGATTTAGAAGGGAATACTTTGAACCGTTATAAAAAATACAATAACCCTGAAGAAAACTCTCCAACAGAACAACAATATCCTGACCCATCTATTCCAAGTGCTGCCACCAATATTCCAAATATTGAAGACATCAATAAGGATAATACTTTAAGTGAAACAGAAAATTACTATCAATACCGTATTAAAATTTCTCCGCAAGATCTGGATCCTAGTAAAGTTGGAACAAATTACATTGTTAACGTATTAGATGGACAAACAACTATTGGTAGCACATCCAAATCAGTAAAATGGTATCAGTTCAAAATTCCGGTTACTGAATTTGAAAAAGCAGTAGGGGCCATTGAAGGGTTTAACTCCATACGTTTCATGCGTGTGTTCATGAGTGGCTTTGATAAACCTGTTGTATGTCGTTTAGCGCGTTTTGAATTAGTAAGAAGTGATTGGAGAAGATATCTTTTTGATCTGCAAAAACCTGGAGAGTATACTGCAAATGATGATAATACAACAAGTTTTGACGTATCGGCGGTTAGTTTACAGGAAAACGGATCTAAAACTCCGGTTAACTACGTAATTCCTCCGGGAATTAATCAGCAACAAAATGTGCAAACCACCAACATGGTATTATTAAATGAACAAGCTTTATCTCTTAGAACTTGTAATTTAAAAGATGGTGATAGCCGTGCTATTTATAAAAATACAGAGTTAGATGTGCGTTCATTTAAAAAAATGAAATTATTTATGCACGCCGAAAAATTAAATAATGAACCGTTAAATGATGGTGACGTTACCGTGTTTGTTCGTTTAGGATCTGATTACAATAACAACTATTACGAATACGAAATCCCTGTAAAATTAACAGCACCGGGATATTATGATCCTAATACGGATAACGATAAATATAATGTATGGCCAACTGATAATGAGTTTGTAATTGATTTTGAAAAATTAACTGCAGCTAAAATCAGCAGAAATGCAAAAGTAGGAATTGACCTATTGGCCATGCAACAACCTTATACAGATCCTGATGGCGCTAACTTTGTAACAGTTGTTGGTAATCCAAACATTGCAAGTATCAAGAGTATCATGGTGGGAATTAGAAACCCTAAAGACAATGGTAATTTACCAAAGTGTGTAGAAGTATGGATCAATGAATTACGCTTAACCGATTTTGAAAATAAAGGAGGATGGGCAACAACGGGTAGAATACAGGCTAAATTGGCTGATTTTGGCCAATTATCATTATCCGCTACATACAGTAAACCACATTTTGGAAGTATTGAAAAAAAGATCAGTGAACGTAGTCGTGAAACTAATTTACAATGGGATGCAACATCAACATTCCAGTTAGGTAAATTTTTCCCTGTAAAATGGAAAGTGAATTTACCGGTATATTATTCTTATGGTGAAACACGTATCACACCACAATACAGTCCTTACGATCCGGATATTAAAATTGATAATCCCAATATTGATGCCGCGTTAAAAAAGGAAATTAAGAAAAATTCTCAGGATATAACCGTCAGAAAAGGCTATAACTTTTCGAACGTGCGAGTAGATGGGTTTAAAAAAGAGGGTGCTAAACCAATGCCTTGGGATGTTTCCAATTTTTCGGTAACCTATGCTTATAACGAAACGACCCGGAGAAATGTAAATATTGATCATAGTATTTTAAAAACGTATCGCGGTGCTTTATCTTATAATTATGGGATCACGGCAAAATCATGGGCACCTTTCAAAAAAACAACGTCTAAAATATTAAACAATAAATGGATGGCTTTGGTGAAGGAGTTTAACATCACACCATTACCAACAAGGGTTGGATTTAACACTGATATTAATCGTTCGTATAGTGAATTATTAAACCGAGATATTACAAGTTTCTATACAGGTAGTTCTGATCTTTTAACCAAAGCTCAGTTTAATAAAACATTTTTAATGACTCGTAATTATGATCTGCAATGGGGCTTTACCAAGAATTTAAAGTTTGATTTTACGGCTAATAATGAAGGTCGTATTATAGAATCTCCTGATAAAATTGACACAGATTCGGAGAGAGTTCAGATCAAACGTAACATCCAAAAATTAGGAGAAACAACTAATTACAGACATCAAGCTAACTTAAACTATCAAGTACCTATTAATAAAATACCGGTATTTGATTTTATAAATGCTTCTTTACGTTATAGTACTACTTATACCTGGAACAGAAGACCTTTTGCACAGGAAGAAATTGGAAATACAATACAAAACACTAATACAAGAGGTGTAAATGGTACTTTAAACATGGCTACGCTTTATAATAAGATTCCGTATTTACGAAAAGTAAATATGGGAGGAACTGCTAAATCAACGTCAAGTACTAAAAAGGGTGGGGCAGATCCTCTTGCAAAAAATACTTCAGCAAAAAATGATACGGCTAAAAAAGAAAATGCGGCTAAGGATATTGGGGAATTTTTAGCTCGTGGGTTAATGATGTTAAAACAAGTTACGCTATCGTATTCAGAAACTAATGGAACAGGTTTACCAGGGTTTAATCCAAGTTCACAACTTCTTGGTATGGATAATAATAGCCGCTATAACTCAGCTCCCGGATTTGGTTTTGTGAGTGGTAATAATGCTGATATTTTAAACCGATCTGTTGAAAATGATTGGTTGGTAAAAAATCCAAATCAATCTTTGCCTTATACCACTACTAAAACAAACAACATAACTTATCGTGCCAATGTAGAACCACATGGTAGTTTGAAAATTGAATTGAACGGAACAAAAACATATGGAAACAATCAATCGCTTTATGTAAGATATGATACAGCACAATCGGCACAATTTGAGAATAGAGGCTATCGTTTTGAAACACCGGTAAATAGTGGGAATTATAGTATCAGTGTTTTCACCTTAGGTAGATCATTTAAAGATAAAGCCAGTAAAGCCGGCGAATCGGCTCTATTTGATGAATTTTTGCTCATCAGACCTGATATAGCTAAAGAATTAGCTTTGGCAAATAGCGAAGGTAACGATAATTTGCAAATAGATGGAACCGGTAAAGCTTACTATGATGGTTATAGTAATACTCAACAGGATGTGTTATTAGGCGCATTTTATAAAGCTTATACCGGAAAAAAAATTAAAGATGTTGGTACCGATAAAATGTTTAAAGGTATACCAATGCCAAACTGGACAGTAACCTGGGATGGTTTAGGGAAATTGAAAGCCGTGAAAAAATATTTTCAATCAGTTACAGTACGCCATGCTTACCGTGCTATGTATACAATTGGCGGATATAACAATAACTTGTTATTTTTAGATACAGATGGCGATGGTTATTCTAATAACAGGGTACCTGTTCAAAATTCAACAATTAATGGGATTCAACAAACGGCTAACTTTAATCCAAAATATACCATTTCCGGAGCTACAATTACTGAGGGTTTTAGCCCATTGATCAAATTCGATCTGAAGTTCAATAAACCGGGCTTAATGGGTAATTTTGAAATCAAGAAAGATAAAACGGTTAACTTAAATATTACCGGTCCACAAATTATTGAAACTAAAGGACAGGAATATATCATTGGAGTTGGCTACCGTTATCCTAAATTGAAAATCAATGCTATTAAAATTAAAGGCAAGCCTATCGAAAGTGATTTGAATTTAAAAATAGATCTGTCTTATAGAAAAAATATGACCATCATCAGAAGAATTGTTGATGAAATAAGTACACCAACCGGTGGACAAAATATCATCAGTTTAAAAACAGCATTAGATTATCAATTAACTCAATCTGTCAATTTAAGATTGTTTTATGACTGGATCAAAACCACGCCACAAACATCTAATTCTTTCCCAACAGCCAATACCAATGCTGGATTTAGTTTAAGATTTAACTTACAGTAATAGAATAAGGTACAAGGCATAAGATAAAAGAGTTTTATCTTTGTCTTTTTTACAAGAAATAACATGAACGAAAAGTTAAGTATGCAGGATCTGGGTCGTATGAGTTCGGAAGAATTTAAAGCGACTAAAAAAAATAAAGTCATTCTTGTATTAGATAATATCCGTAGTTTAAATAATGTTGGTTCTGCCTTTAGAACAGCCGATGCTTTTTTAATTGAAGCTATTTATTTATGTGGCGTAGCGGGTACCCCTCCAAACGCTGAAATTAATAAAACAGCTTTAGGTGCTACCGAAACCGTTAGCTGGAAATATTTTAAAACGACTCAAGAAGCGCTTAATGAATTAAAGGCAAATAATTATTTCATTGCCTCGATAGAGCAAGCTAAACAATCGGTGATGCTCAATAAATTTATTAAACCGGCTCAATCTATTGCTTTGGTTTTTGGAAATGAGGTATATGGAGTAGATCAAGAGATCATTAATCAAAGTGATGCCTGCATCGAAATTCCACAATTTGGAACCAAACATTCATTCAATGTTTCTGTAAGTATGGGAATTGTACTTTGGGAACTCCTTAGAACAGGATAAAAGACCTAAGATTAAAGATGTAAGACTATTTATCTTAAACCTTTGGTTTTTATAGTTGAAATTACATAAATAGTAAATTAAATATAAGGCACAAGTTTAATAATCTTTAATCTTGTGTCTTATATCTTTTATCTAGTTCTAATGGTAATTATTAAACACTTCCCAACTTCCAACATAAGCTTTTTGTAATAAATCTTCGTTTAAGTTTAATGGAATGTTATGTAGTTTAAAGTAGTGCTCCAGATCTTCAGTTGCTAAATTTCCTGTTAGATCATCTTTAGCCATTGGGCAACCACCAAAACCATGAATGGCAACATCAAAACGCTGGCAACCACTTTTGTAAGCAGCATTAATTTTTTCCTGAGCTTTTTCTTTGGTTGAATGAAGGTGTGCTCCAATTTCAATATGTTTAAACTCAGGTATGATGTTAGAGAATAAATAATTGATGTTATCTGGATTTGATACGCCAATGGTATCTGATAAAGCAATGATCTTTACGCCTAACTCACTTAATTTTTTTGTCCAGCTAATTACGATGTCGCTGTTCCACTCATCGCCATAAGGATTACCAAAGGCCATAGAAATATAAACAACTAATTCTTTTTTGTGAGTGGCACATAAATTCTGAATATCTTCCACACGAACTAAGGATTCTGCAATACTGGAATTAGCATTACGTTGTTGAAACGTTTCGGATATAGAAAATGGAAAACCTAAATAACGGATCTCTTCAAAATGGCAAGCATCCTCTGCGCCTCGGGTATTAGCAATAATGGCTAATAATTTACTCGTAGTTTCAGATAAGTTGAGTTGTTTTAAAACTTCAGCCGTATCATGCATTTGAGGTATTGCTTTTGGAGAAACAAAACTTCCAAAATCAATCGTATCAAAACCAATATTTAATAACGAATTAATATATTTTGCCTTAACATCAGTTGGAATCAATTGCTTAATACCTTGCATGGCGTCTCTTGGACATTCAATAAGTTTCATAGTTAATAGTTTAGTTATTAATCAATGCTTTATTAATTCGTTTTATTAAACCCGGGCCTTCATATATAAATCCTGAATACAGTTGTATCAGATCAGCTCCGGCTTTTATTTTTTCAATAGCATCTTCGGGACTGTGAATACCACCAACTCCAATTATAGGAAAGGCATTATTAGATTTGGTTTTTAAATACCGAATGACTTCTGTGCTTCTTTTAGTTAAAGGTTTTCCGCTTAAGCCTCCCATACCAATAGCTTCAATTTCTGCTTTAGGGTAGGTGAGTGGTTCGCGGGCAATGGTAGTATTAGTAGCAATAATGCCATCTATTTTAGTTACAGCAACAATATCAATAATATCATCTAATTGCGAATCGGTTAAATCCGGTGCTATTTTTAATAATAAAGGTTTGCTTTTAGGTTTAGCATTATTGATCTGTTGTAAATGATTTAATAAAGCGGTTAATGGTTCTTTATCCTGCAACGCTCTTAAGTTTGGAGTGTTGGGTGAACTTACATTTACCACAAAATAATCAACCACATCAAACAACGCATTAAAGCAATATTCATAATCTTTAATAGCATCCTCGTTTGCGGTAACTTTATTCTTACCAATATTACCGCCAATAATGGTATTTGTTTTTTTATGTTTTAAGCGTTCTACTGCAGCGTCTACACCTTCATTATTAAAACCCATACGGTTTATTAATGCTTCATCTTTAGGTAAACGGAATAAACGAGGTTTATCATTACCTGGTTGGGCTTTTGGTGTTAAAGTACCAATCTCTATAAATCCAAAGCCTAAAGAAGCAAGCTCGTCAAAAGCCTTAGCATCCTTATCCAAGCCAGCCGCTAAGCCTACGGGGTTTTTGAAATGAAGACCAAATAGTTCTTTTTCTAATTTAGGATGTTCTACATTAAGAAACGCTTTACTAATACCTCTGCCAAGGCTATTTCCTAAAAAGAATTTTATTAAATCGAAGGTTAAATAATGAGCCTTTTCGGGATCTAGTTTAAAAAATAAAGGTTTAAGGAGCTGTTTATACATAGAGAACAAAGGTAATCATATTACTATTTTATAAAAAGATAAATCGCTTGTTTTGCTTGTTACCGGATTACTTGTAGAAATCAGATAGGAAAAGTGTATGATTGTTAATAAGGTACCCTACAGTGTTTCTGTAGAGAAACTGAATTTTAACAAAAATATAACCTGTTAATATTGAACTACATAGATATTAACAATATTTTTTTGAAAAAATATTTCATTTTTTTTTGTTTTTTTAACTGAGAGTCGAAAAAACATGTATTTTTGCATCCAAATTAAAAAACTTTAACAAAACTAAAAATGAAAAAAGTATTATCTATCGTTGCTGTAGCTGCATTATCAGCTGCATTTGTATCTTGTGGTCCTTCTAAAGAAGAAATCGAAGCTCGTGAAAAAGCTAAAGCTGATTCAGTTGCTGCTGTTGCTCAAGCACAAGCTGATTCTTTAGCTAAAGTTGCTGAAGCTGAAGCTGCTGCTGTAGCTGAAGCTGCTGCAAAACATGCTCAAGATTCAATCCACATGGCTGATTCATTAGCTGCTGCTGCTAAAGGTGGTAAAAAACACTAATATTTAGTCAAGCTAAAAACAAAAAGCCCTCAACATATGTTGAGGGCTTTTTTATTGTTTAATAATTCCAATTCATTAAAGTCCTGTATATTTTCTAAACAACTTAATAGCCAAGGCTAATAAAATAATTCCAAATACTTTCTTAAGAATAGCAATACCTCCGGCTCCTAATAGTTTTTCAACACGGTTTAGATTTCTTAAAACCAAATACACGATAATTACATTTAATACAATAGCTGTAATAATAGATACAATATTATACTCGGCACGAATAGATAATAGTGTAGTTAAAGTACCGGTACCGGCAATTAACGGAAAAGCCAATGGAATAACAGAAGCTGTACCCGGCATAGTATCTTTTGATATTTGAATTCCTAAGATCATCTCAAAAGCCACTATAAAAATTAAAATAGAACCGGCAATGGCAAAATCGCCAATAGAAATACCTATAATATTAAGGATCGTTTGGCCTACAAATAAAAACACGATCATAATACCTAATGAAACCCAGGAAGCTTTTGAGGCATTGATCTCACCCGTTTTTTGTTTTAAGCTGATAATTACCGGAATAGATCCAATTACATCAATTACTGCAAAAAGCACCATCGTTACTTTTAAAATCTCAATGATATCAAACCTCAAATCCATAGTGTTAAATTTTGAGCAAAGTTATAATTATTAAATCTAATAAAAACTCCCCATGAATCTAAAATAATTAGTAAGTTTATCTTATGAAAACAATGATAATTTGTGCCTTTACAGCATTTTTTCTAGGTGCTTGTACGCAGGTAAATACTCAAGGAGAAAAAACAATCACTCAGGGAGATGATACTATTTCTTCTGTTGATATATCGGTTAGTAAAACCGGAGGTTTAGTAGATCTGGTAGAAGAAGTAGAGAAATCAGAAACTCCTAAATTGTTATTTAAAGCTTCCGGCACTGAACCGGGTTGGTTTGCCGAAATGCATACTAATAAATTGCGATTGGTGGTTGATTACGGAAAAGATAGTTTAATTATTGAAGATACATTCAAAGATTTTGAAAGTGAAAAAAACTTTGTTTATGTAAAAGCAATAAATGAGAATGGTAAAAGTGCGGCTCTTTCTTTAGCTATAAAAAAAGAAAGCTGTACTGCAGCTAGTGGTGATAAGGAAGATTTTACGGTCTCTTTTAAATTTAACAATAAAAGCTACAAAGGTTGTGGAAGTTTTGTGAAATAAGAAATATTAAACGCCAACGATTATATTAATTGATAAAACTAAAATAATGAAAATTAAACAATTAACATTGATTACAGTTAGCATCATTTTTACCGGAGCAAGTGTTCTTTCTTCTTGTAGTAAAAAAGATGATGATAAAGAGGATAAAAAAGATACAGAGACTTCTTCTGCAAATGACCAATCATTAGCATCTATTACCGTTAATGATATGACCAATATTGCTGATGAAGCCTGCAAAACATATAGTGTATCAAGTTTTAAAACAACTGAAACAAGTGGCATAGTAGCCACCTCGTGTGCAACCTTAACTATTGATACAGTATCATCTCCCAAAAAAATCACGGTTAATTTTGGTGCAACCAATTGTACTTGTAATGATGGGAGAAACAGAAGAGGTGCTTTAGAGTTTTCTTTTACCGGAAAATACAGAGACTCTTTAACAGTAATTACAGTTACTCCCGTAAATTATTACGTGAATGATAATCAAGTATTAGGCACTAAAACAATTACTAACAAAGGTCATAATGCCGCCAATCATTTAGTGTATGAAATTAATGCTAATGTTCAAATAATTAAAGCAAATGCCGGAGGAACAATTACTTGGCAAAGCGTTCGCCAAAGAGAGTGGACTGCAGGAGAAAGTACGACTAACTGGAGCGATGACAGCTACTCAATTACAGGAAATGCCAGCGGTATAGCTTCTAATGGTAATACATTTAGCTCCGTTATTACTCTTCCTTTGGTAAGAAACATGAGTTTTGCCTGCCGTCGTCATTTTATTTCCGGAATTTTAGAGCATACGCCAGGAGGAAAGGCTACACGAGTAATTAATTTCGGATCCGGTGCTTGCGATGATCAGGCAACGGTTACTATAAATGGGGTAGTATATAATATTACCTTGCCTTAATTGACAATCTACACAAAAAAATCCAAAAAGCTGAAGAAATCCTTCAGCTTTTTTTGTTCGTAAAGTTTAGAATTTTTAAGAATTTACTACTTTCAAAATGAGTATAATTGCACTGTCATGTTATATAACTGGAATTTAGCTTTAAAAAATATTCATTTTAGAAACCGATTTATTGTATCGGTAGCTTTATTGGCGATTGTTTTAACCGGTTTTGCTTTTTTACTGGCATATATAGAAACACGCCAAGGACATTCGTTCTATGATCCGATCCTTAATTTTATTAAACCGAGAGACGTTTCGGACTTTATATTTCTCGTAACATATAGTTCGGCTTTAATTGCTTTAATTTATGCGTTTAGCTCTCCGTATAAATTTTTACACTTAATTCAAATGTATGGTTCCTTAACCGTATTACGTATCGTCACCTTATTTTTTGTTCCCTTAGAACCACCTTCAGAAATTATACCTTTAAGAGATGAGTTTTTAACCAATACCTTTTATGCCGGCTCGCAAAATTTAAAAGATTTATTCTTTAGTGGTCATGCTGCTACCTTGTTTTTGTTTTATTTTTTCACAACCAATAAAACCCTGAAATACATTTTTTTAATAGCAGGCATTGCTGTTTCGGTGGGAGTTGTGTTACAACACGTTCATTACAGTTACGATGTGATTGCTGCTCCAATTTTCGCCTATATTGCTTACCGCGTGATCACAAAATTCTCCAAGCATTATTATAATAGCGAAGTAACTACCGAGGCCTAGTTTAAACAATTAGCTGTCTATAACATTTCCCCGAACTTTTAATAAAAGCACCATTCTGAACTATTTTTGTAGAATGAGGTTGAAGGTAACATCCCTATTCATTGTACTTGCTTTAGTTTACTTAAGTTCCTGTAAACATCATAAAACGGTTACCACTTCTTCTAATGATCCAAAAGAAACTAATTCAAAAAATTCTTCTAAAAATTTAAAGAAAAAATACGCTGAAAAACTGGGCGTTTCAGAATCAGATATCAAAAATGAAAAACTCTATCAGTTTATTAATGAATGGACCGGAGTCCCTTATAAATACGCCGGTAGAAGTAAGGCAGGAATTGATTGCTCAGGCTTAACGGCAACATTGTATTTACAGGTTTATAAAAAAACAATATCGCCGTCTACCAAAGCCTTGGTTGATGAAGCTAAAAAGATCAAACAAAATGATCTAAAGGAAGGTGACTTAGTGTTTTTTAATACAAATGGCAAAAGTATTTCTCATGTAGGTGTATATCTGCAAAACGATAAGTTTGTGCATGCCTCCACAAAAAAAGGAGTGATGATCAGTGACATGAACGAACCCTATTTTAAAAAAACATATGTGAGATCAGGTAGGATAAAGTGATTAATAAAATTTAACGTTATACTATCAAAACCATTCTGTTAAAAACAATCTCTTTTACTTAAATTTAAAAGAAGCTAATTCCAGTATCTTAACCACATGATTAAATTGATTTATAAGCTAGGCATAGCATTCTCTATATTTATTGTTTCGGCATTTGTTATCAAAGATGAACCTAAAAAAACAGTCCCCGATTTTTTAAAATTAGAATCACGTTGGGTTGATTCTGTATTTGAATCTTTAAGTCCGCAGCAACGTATTGCACAGTTGTTCATGGTAGCTGCCTATAGTAATAAGGACATGAAACATGTTCGTGAGATCCGTGAGCTTATTCAAAATTATAATATTGGTGGATTAATTTTTATGCAAGGCGGGCCTTTACGTGAAGCCAAACTCAATAACTATTATCAGGATCTGGCGAAAACACCTTTAATGATCTCTATTGATGGCGAGTGGGGCTTAGCGATGCGTTTGGATAGTACGCCAAAGTATCCTCGACAAATGACTTTAGGAGCCATTAAAAACGATTCATTGATCTTTCAAATGGGTCAACAAATTGCGCGCGAGTGTAAACGTATGGGCATTCATGTAAATTTTGCTCCGGTAGCTGATATTAATAATAATGCCGCTAACCCTGTAATCGGGATGCGTAGTTTTGGGGAGAATAAATACAAGGTTGCCAATAAAGCAGTAATGTATATGAAAGGATTACAAGCCGAAGGTGTAATGGCAAATGGTAAACATTTTCCGGGGCATGGCGATACTGATACAGATTCGCACAAAGCATTACCAATTATTACAGCATGCAAAGAGCGAATGGATACTTTAGAGTTATATCCATTTAAACGTTTATTCGATGAGGGATTAAGCAGTATAATGGTAGCTCATTTATTTGTTCCGTGTTATGATACCACAAAAAACACGGCATCTACCTTATCGCCTTATATCATTCAGGATCTGTTAAAAAAACAATTAGGATTTCAGGGTTTGATATTTACAGATGCACTGAATATGAAAGGCGTAGCAAGTTTTTATGAACCGGGAATGGTAGATGTAAAGGCATTGCTGGCAGGTAATGATGTATTGTTGTTTGCCGAAAATGTTCCTAAAGCCATTGAACAAATAAAAATAGCTGTTGAAAAAGGCAATATTACTCAGGAAGAAATTGATGCTCGCTGCAAAAAAATATTGAAAGCTAAATTTTGGTGCGGTCTTTCAAACAACCAATATGTGAGTCCTAAAAATTTATATACGGATCTGAATACAACCGCTTCTTTTGTAATGAATACTAAACTTGCTGAAGCATCTGTGACTTTAGTAAAAAATGAGCGATCTATCATTCCATTAAAAAAGATCGATTCTTTAAAAATCATTGAAGTATCCATTGGTGAGAAATCAGAAAATGTATTTTCGGAAACGCTGAATAAATATGCAACGATTGCACATTTGGGAATTGAACACGATGCTACCAATAAAGAAAGAGATACTTTACTGAGCAAAATACAAAAATATGATCTGGTGATCTTACAGATCAATAAAACTTCTTTTAAACCCGAAAAGAATTTTGGTTGTAGTGATGGCAATATTGATCTGATCTCCAAAATTTGTTTGTTAAAACCAACGGTTACCTGTTTATTTTCTAATCCTTATTTGATGAATAAATTAAAAGGATTAGATAATTCAAAAGCTATTTTGGAATTGTATGAGTCAAGTCAATTTAGTCAAAAGGCAGCCGCAGAAGCTTTAATGGGTGCTATAAAGGTAGATGGTAGTTTACCGGTTTCTACTAATTTATTTAAAGCAGGCACAGGCGAAGAACTTAAGCAAACCATCAGAGTGCAATATGTTATCCCTGAACAAATAGGAATTAATAGTAATCAATTATTAAAGATTGATTCTATTGCTAAGGACGGAATCAAAGAACGTGCTTATCCGGGATGTCAAATAGTAGCTATTAAAGATGGTAAAGTATTTTATCAGAAAAATTTCGGCAAGCAAACTTATGGAGAGAGTGCTGAAAAAGTAAATGATAACACTATTTACGACTTAGCTTCTTTAACCAAGATCTTAGCATCATCATTAGCTTTAATGAAATTAAATGAGCAAAAACAATTTGATTATAATCAAACGCTGGGTTATTATTTTCCTGAATTAAAAGAAACCAACAAATACGATATAAACTATAAAGATGTGTTAACCCACCAATCAGGCTTGCTGGCCTTTATTCCATTTTGGTATAAAACACAAGACAAAGCTCATAATTACAAACCCGGTTTTTATAGTGATAAGCAATCGGAAGCGTTTCCAACACAAGTAGCTCAAAATTTATATATAGCTAAGGGTTATACAGATACTATTTACAAGCAAATTTATGCAAGTAAATTAGAACCGAAAGGGAAATATTTATATAGCGATATGGGCTATTATTTTTCAAAAAAACTCATTGAAAATAAAACAGAAAAATCGTTAGATGTATATGTGAAGGAAACATTTTACAAACCACTTAATTTAGGTTTAACTTATTTACCGCTTTCTGTTTATCCCTATAATCAAATTGCACCAACCGAACATGATACAAAATTCAGAAAACAGATTATTCGTGGTTATGTGCATGATCAAGGTGCAGCGTTGATTGGAGGAGTAGCAGGGCATGCCGGTTTATTCGGTAATGCCAATGATGTTGCTATTATTATGCAGATGTTGTTAAATAATGGGACTTATGCAGGGATGAAATTATTGGATAGTGCAGTGATAAAACAATTTACAAGCGCTCAGTCTGCAGATAACAGAAGAGGATTGTGTTTTGATAAACCTGAATTTGATGAGAAAAAAGATAGCCCTGTAACCAACCAATGTAATTTGCAAAGTTATGGTCATAGCGGATTTACAGGAACTTTTGCTTGGGCAGATCCATCTAACGGATTAGTGTATGTGTTTTTATCAAACAGAGTGTACCCTAGTGCTGAAGAAAATAAACTGGCAAAGATGGGTATTCGGGGGAAAATACATAAAGTATTGTATGAATCCATAAACAGTAGCTGTTCCATAAATCAATAGAATTTATTACATTTATTAAACTATTTTATAGATCATGTCTGAACAATTAGATAAACAAAAAGAACATATTCTAAAATTATTAAAAGAGAAATCGGTAATGAAACAAGATGTATTTAATAATACATTAACCGCTTTTGAATTAACCAAACAATGTGTCAATGAGATTAGTAATGGTTTGTTAGCCGAAACAGAAACTATTGACAAGCGTATATCTGTGGCTATAACAGATACAAAAAAATATTCCGTACAGTTAAAAGTAGCCGGTGATATCTTAGAGTTTTTCATGCATACCAATGTATTTGAGTTTGATAAAGCTCATCCAATGTTTAAAACCGGGTATATCAAACAAAATGAATACAATTCTTTTTGTGGTATCATTAACGTTTACAATTTTTTATCTGATTCGTTTAAATACAATCGCTTAAATGACTTAGGGTATTTAATGTGTCGCATCTTTATTAATAGAGAAATGAAATTCTTTATTGAAGCCAAAGGACCTATTGGTATCAAATATTCAAGTTTTTCTTTTGAGCCATTAAACAAAGAGCAATTAACAGAGATCATTAACGATCTGATCATTTATGCTATTACGTTTGATCTATTTACACCTCCTTATGATATGGTAAGAGAAGTCAGCGTAAATGAAATGATTGAAAAAGTAAGCAGTATTAATTTAAGAACAGGAAAACGCTTAGGTTTTGAAACCTCTGCAAGTTATGATGAAGATAAGAATATGTATATTTAATTTATATTCACTCTTTCTAATTCATGCAATTTAAAACCAGACTCTATACAATTTCTTTTATTGAAGGCGCTTCAGTTATGGCAGCCGAAATATGTGGTGCTAAATTACTAGCACCTTTTTTTGGCAGTAGTTTGTATGTATGGAGTTCTGTAATGGCGATCACTTTAGGTGGCTTGGCAAGTGGATATTTTTTTGGCGGGCAACTCAGCAAGAAAGAAAATAAAACAAACACTCTGTTATTTATTTTAATAGCTGCTGTCTGTTGTTTAAGCGTAATGCCGTTTTTAAGTGATTTATTTTACAGTGTTGCCGCGCATTTATCGTTGATCCCGGCAGTAGTGATCAGCGTATTTGTTTTATTATTTCCTACGATGCTTTGCATGGGAGCAACCTCCCCTTTGATCATTTCTATTTTAACTGAAACAGCTGCCAAAAGTGGAGAGAATAGTGGTAAGATATATGCAGTGTCTACAGTTGGTGGTATTATGGCTACTTTTTTATGTGGATTTTATTTGATCCCAACTATTGGCATTACACTCACCTTATTATGTTTTTCCGGATTATTGGCTTTAGTAAGTTTGTTTTTAGTCTTCAAAAAAAAAAGTAAAATCATCGGTTTAAGTTTACTGATCCCTGTTTTATTTTCAGTGTATGGATTTATCAATACTAAAACTAATCCTTACTGTGTATATAAAACCGAAGGAATTCTTGGACAACTCGAAATAAGAGATGAACCCAGTGAAAGTAACGCTTCATTAGTAATTCGTAAATTACTCATTAACAATATTATTCAAACTGAGATGAATTTAGGAACCAAACAATCGGTTTCAGAATACATTCGTTTATTGCAAAAGAACTTACTCTATTTCCCTAAAGGAAAAGCTTTGGTACTTGGTCTTGGAGGCGGGCTTGTTTCTAATATATTGCACGATAATAATTACCGTGTAACAGGAGTTGAATTTGATGAGAGAATCATTAGCATGGCTCAACAGTTTTTTTATTTGAATGATTCTGTAAATACCGTTTGTGATGATGCCAGACACTTTATCAATTCAGATAAAGGCCAATACAATTTAGTGTTGTTTGATATTTTTAAAGCAGAAGAGCAGCCTTCTCATGTAATTACAAAAGAAAGCCTGATAACCTTAAAAAAACTGTTGGATACCAATGCGGTTGTGCTAATTAATACACACGGATATTTAAAAGATGAAAAGGGGTTCGGTACTCAGTGTTTATTATCAACGCTTAAACAAGCTGGGTTTCAATTAAAAATTTGCACTACCAGCGAAAACGAAGATTATAGAAATCTATTAATTGTGGCTAGTTTAAAAACTATAAAGGTGGCTTTACATAACGAATTGTATCCATTTTTGATCTCAAATACAGACATCATCAATACAGACAATGAACCTGTATTGGAAAAACTGAATGCTACAGCCAATCAAAGTTGGAGAAGTAATTACATAAAAAATTATATTTTATTTAATCATTAAGGCTATTTAATGTAATCGCTTTTGATTAAATTTAAGTAAAATTACTTTTAAGGTGTTTAAGTCTCTCATCATATTTTTTGTGTGTATGGCTTCGTTTTGTTTCTCCCAAAACTATACCATTAGCGGTTACATAAAAGATAAATCAAACGGTGAATCTGCTATTGGAGCGAATGTATATGTGAAAGAAGGGATGCACGGTGTAAGTACAAACGTCTATGGTTTCTTTTCGTTAACCTTACCACAAGGTAAATATACTTTTGTATGCAGTTATGTAGGATATATTACTTATGTGGATACAGTTGACTTAACTCAAAATATTTCTAAAACAATTTCTTTAGTAGCAGAAGGCAGAGATCTGAATGAAGTAGAGGTCATTGCAGAAAAACATGACGAGAACGTTCGGAATACACAAATGGGCACCATACAAATGGACATTGCTCAGATAAAAAAATTACCGGCGTTTATGGGCGAAGTGGATATTTTAAAATCCATTCAATTAATTCCAGGTGTTAAATCAGCAGGAGATGGTAATTCAGGGTTTTATGTCAGAGGTGGTGGTCCTGATCAGAATTTAATATTATTGGATGAGGCTACTGTTTATAATGCCGCTCATTTATTAGGATTCTTCTCAATATTTAATGGTGATGCGCTTAATAATGTTACTTTAATAAAAGGTGGAATGCCGGCACAGTATGGTGGACGCTTGTCTTCAGTACTTGATATTTCAATGAAAGAAGGGAATTCTCAAAAGCTTCAGGTAGATGGAGGCATTGGAATTATAGCTTCCAGATTAACCATCCAAGGGCCAATAAAAAAAGATAAAGCTTCTTTTATCATTTCGGGACGAAGAACATATATTGATCTTTTAGCAAAGCCTTATTTTAAATATGGTAATCCAAAATCAGATTTTGCCGGAACGAGTTATTACTTTTTCGATCTGAATGCAAAATTAAATTGGCGAATTTCGGATAAGAATCGCTTGTATTTGAGTGGCTACTTTGGTAGAGATGTATTTAAATTTAGCGACGCAGATGCCGGTTTTTCAGCAAAAGTACCTTGGGGAAACGCCACAGCTTGCTTACGGTGGAATCATTTATTCAATTCAAAATTATTCTCTAACGCATCTTTAGTATTTACAAACTATGATTTCTCATTTTCTGCCGGGCAATCTGATTTTGAATTAACTTTATTTTCGGGTATCAGAGATTGGAATGCAAAGTATGATTTTGTTTATATTCCCAATCCACGTCACAATGTTAAAGCAGGTCTTAATTATATTTTTCACCGATTTACACCAAGTAACGTAAGTGCTAAACAAGGCGAAACAAATTTTGATCTTGGAGAAGTAGTGCGTTTATATTCACATGATGCAGCAGCTTATATTTCGGATGATTGGGATGTAACCAGTTGGTTTAAAGTAAATGCGGGTTTACGTTTTAGTTATTTTGCACAAGTTGGGCCATTTACCAGATATGTAAAAAATGACTTTGGTAAAACGATCGATACCGTAAACTATAACCCGGGTAAAAAAATAATAGATTATAATGGTCTGGAACCTAGGCTAAGTTTAAGATTTGGGTTAAGCAACACCTTATCTATAAAAGGATCATACACACATAATTATCAGTACATCCATTTGGCAAGTATCTCATCGGTAAGTTTACCAACAGATGTATGGATGCCTTGTACTGAATTAATAAAGCCACAAGTGGGCGATCAATATGCTTTAGGAATATTTAAAAATTTTAAACAGAATATGTTTGAATCTTCTATTGAGGTGTATTACAAAACAATGGAAAATCAAATAGATTATAAAGAAGGTGCCGAACCTCAAGATAACGTTTTTGACAACCCCGATAATGCATTTACTTTTGGTAAAGGGACAGCTTATGGTGCCGAATTTTTCTTTAAAAAACGTACCGGAAAATTTACAGGATGGGTTGGTTATACATTATCATGGACCTGGCGTCAGTTTCCTAAAATTAATTATGGCCAAGAATATTTAGCAAAATATGACAGAAGACACGATGCCTCTTTGGTTTTAACTTATGATCATAACAAAAAATGGAATTTCGGGTTAGTGTTTGTGTATGGAACAGGAAACCGAGGAACTTTACAAAATGCTTTATTTGCTTACGAAGGTGATATTAGTTTTGATTACGGTTTACGTAATTCTTATAAATTTCCGGATTATCATCGTCTGGATCTATCGGCCACATTTACTCCCGACCGCGAAAAAAAATTATTGAAAAAACGTCAACGTTTAGAGAATCGCTATGAAAGAAAAGGGAAAGATAAATCATTGATCAAAGTGCCAAAAGCATGGAACAAAAATTATCAAGGAAGCTGGACCCTTTCTGTCTTTAATGCGTATAACCGATATAATCCGTATTTGATTTATTTTGATACCTCCGGTGATCTAATGAAGGGTACTTTTAAAGTAAAAGGCAAGCAAGTAACATTGTTCCCGATTTTACCAACTATTACCTGGAATTTTAAATTTTAATAATAGAGACGATGAAAAGAAGAACACTTCATAGTTATTTAAAAATTAAACACATTTTTTTATTGATGTCTTTAGTGATTTTTATTTCTTCCTGCGAAAGAGATATAGATATTAAACTACCGGATTATCAGGAAAAATTAGTGGTTGAGGCAAGCATTGAAACCGGGAAAACCGCTACAGTTTTATTATCTGTAACCGCACCATTTTTTGGAGGAACCGATTTTTCTGATCCAACAAAATATTTTGTTAAAGGAGCGTTTGTTACTGTGAGTGATGGTAATCAAACAGATACTTTAGTAGAAGCAATACCGGGTACAGGATATTTATATGTTGGTACAAAAGTATTTGGACAAGTAGGAGGGAACTATCTTTTATCTATCACATTCAATGATAAATCATATACAGGTTTAACCAGTATTTTAAATCCCATTGCTTTGGATAGTGCTTATTTTAAAGGAGAAAAAGATTCTTTAGGGTATTGTTGGGGCCATTTAACCGAACCGGCAGGACAAGGTAATAATTACCGTTGGTTTGCTAAACGTATCACTAAAGATCAATTTTTTGCAGCACCATTTAATTCGGCATTTGATGATAAATTCATTGATGGAAAAAGTTTCGAATTTTCTTACGAAAGACCTCCTCAACCAAACCTTCAACAAGCTAATCAAGAAGATCCGGAAGCTGGTTTTTATAAAATAGGAGACACGATCATTGTTAAATTTTGTACTATAGGAAATAATGAATATTTATTTTGGAGATCTTATTATGCAAACAAAGCCAGTAATGGAAATCCTTTTTCGGCACCTGCTAACTTACAAAATACAATTAGTGGTGATAATGTGATCGGTTCATTTTGTGGGTATTCGCCAAGTTTTGATACGGTGATCGTAAAGAAGGTTAATTAATTATTGTTTTGATAATTCAGATCTGCCGCTGCTTGTTTTCTGTTTTTTAAAATAGATATATATTTTAAGGCTAAACTATTTCGGTGATCCTCATAAGCTTTTTGTGCCCATTGAATTGCACCATCCAGATCACCATTGATCTCTCCAATTATAGCCATGTTGTAACAAGCTCTTCCTGCTAGTTTACGTTTTGGGTTTAGAGTTTCTTTTTGCCATAGTTCGGCAGCTCCATCCCAATTTCCGGTACGTGCTTTTCTGGTAGCTGTTTTAAAATTCGAATTTCCTTTTACATAATAATCGCGTGTAACGGTAATTTTATAAGGTAATATTCTAAAAGCATATTGATGTCCTAATCTATTAGCACTTTGTTTAATTGCTTCTTTTCTTCCAATTAAAGCTTCGGCAGTATTAGCCGCATTTGCTGCACTGGCAGTAATTGATAAAAAATCAGATTGTGGAAATTCATCTAAAACGAGTCTGTTTTTGGGATCGTACATTCTCCAACCGGCTTTAACCGTAGTTGTAATATTAACCTGTTGTTGCGCAACGGTGTTGATTACTTCTAAAGGATTAGTTGGAGTCTTGATCGGAGTTGTTAGGGGTGTTACTTTCAATTCGGTATCAAACACTTCTAAACAATAAAGTACATCTACATTATTTATTAAGCAAACATTACTTAAATATTCCCATGATAATGGCGAAGGAAATGAACCGGAAACAGGAGTTCTCAATTTAACCGTATCTAATAGTTTGATCACTTCAAAACGGGTATCTTGCTGCAATTCATCTCTTAATCCTCTCATACACTCGGTACTTCCTTCTTTAATAATACTTAAGGTTTGAGCGCTAATGCCTTGATGTACTGTATTTAATAAAGCATTCTTTTCGTCAGGAATAGAACGGTTAATAATGCCGATCTTTTTTGTAGCATTAGTAATAGTAACCGGTGCAGGGTTCGTTGCTTTTATATAAACTAAATTTGTTTTACAGCTATTACAAAATAGCGCGACAAGAATAATGAGAATACAATTTTTCATGATAAAGACACCAACCTTTTTTTAGACATTTTGGTATTTAAATTTACAAATAATGATTGAAAAAAAATCACAAATGAATTGGTGAAATTAGCCAACGCGTTTTAGTGTGAATGTAAAGATAGTCCCTTCATTTTCAGTGCTGGATACATCAATGGTTTCTCCGTGCGCTTCAATAATATGTTTTACAATGGCTAAGCCTAAACCTGTACCGCCTTGCTCACGGCTGCGGCCTTTATCAACTCTATAAAAACGTTCAAATAAACGAGGTACATGTTTTTCGGCAATACCAATACCATTATCTTTTATTTCTATAATAACCTGTTCATCAAATAAATTCAAGGAAATAACGGTTTTTCCGCCTTCTTTTCCATATTTAATACTATTGGTTACTAAATTGACAATTACCTGTCTGATCCTGAATTTATCGGCTTTTACATAGATCGGTTTATCGTATTTTTTTGCTAATAAAAGTCTGATACTTTTTCTTGAAGCTTGAAATTCTAAGGCGTCAATGATATCTTTAATTTGTTGAGCGATATCATATTCTTCTGTATCTAATTCTAAGGTGCCAATTTCTAATTGAGAAATGGTTTCCAGATCATCAATAATATGGATCATCCTATCTACACTTTTATCTGCGCGTTTCAAATAATCAATATTAATTTCGGGATCATTAATCCCTCCATCAATTAAAGTGGAGATATAACCTTGAATATTAAAAATAGGAGTTTTCAATTCGTGAGAAACATTTCCTAAAAATTCTTTACGATAACTGTCTAAATGTTTTTTTTGTTCCGATTCTTTATTTCGTTCAATCGCTAATTTTTGGATCTCTTCTTCTAAGCGGGTAATAGCATCAACTTCTTCTAACTGAAATTCTGTGTTTGGTATTTCTTTTGGTTGCTGTTCTTTTACTAAATAATATAATCTGTCGATCTTATTGAAGATGATGCCATTATACACTACATAAAGCACAAAAAAACTAACCAAAAAGGTGATAAAAAACGACATTAAAATAACGGCCAGATCTAGTTCATGAGACATGTAATAAGAAATAGCTGAAATAATTACCGTTTGTACAACGGCAGAAACACTACTTATAACAAGTGTGAGGGTAGGTATTTTTAATTTATCCAAATACGATGATTAACTAAACGAAAGTGCAAATAAAAATTCAATTAAAAAATAGCTCAGTGTTTAATTAACCAAATAATAATACAGCAAATGTTTTATTTATTTCCTGCTTCCAGGCGGATCATTTCTCTGTAAAAGAATTTTTCCTGAGTGCTTTCAAATGGCCTGTAAATATAATAGGCGTAGCCATTATGGATCTTCAATTTATCGGCGCTATGAAATTGTAAAGAATATTTCCCCATATCTTTGCCATTAACTGTGCTTATTTGTTTGATGTATTTATGTCCATTTTTATCATACAATGCATAAACCGAATTTTCAATGTCATCTTTTAGCATTTTGTGTTTCCATTCGCGCCAGTTTTTAGGATGGTTGTAGCTAATAGCAAACGAATCTATTTTGGTGCCATTTTTATCTAAATGGTATAATTGATCTTTATAGTGGTCGAACACACAGATCGTATCTTTAATAATATACAAAGGAGCAAACAAAGGCTCGTAAAACATGCTTTTAGTAAAACCGGTCATCAACGAAGCCACTATACGTTTGTCTGTTTTCAGATCCATTGCTATACGCCTTGCTTCCAGTTTTTCGCGAGGTTTAAGTGCATAGTATTCAAAATTATAGGCATGCATCAGTTCCGGATCTTCAACAGTATGTAATTGCAATTTGGAGCTGTCTTTTTCATTATAACTGAAGTAATTAAATAAAGGATAATCTTTCCAATAATCAGAAAAGATAATTTTTCCGTTAATGGTATCAATAATAGGCTTAATAAAAGCGTTCACATCTTCGTGTGTTAATGGAATCAATACAAATCGATCGTGATACATATTAATACGGTAAATATAATTTTCGCAAATTAAATTGGTATATCCCATATAATCATGGTAAAACTCTTTGGCTTCACCACCTTCTTTGGGTATAGGATAGGTTGTTACTATTTTTCCATCAGCATCCGCTAATTTCAATTCGGCTTTTGTTAATGATTTAGAGGATGTTAATAGGATGAATTTGTCTTCATAAAAGTCAAAATCATACACACTGTATGTTGGAGAGCCAACTAATGTATCGGGTCTTAAGCTCGAATAAATAGCCACGGTATCAATAGCCGAATAGGAGGGAGTTAAACTTACAAAAAGATTAACTGAATCTTGTCCTTCGTTAATATCGATCTCTTTTGTACGTTTCCCATAACTCAACAAACTAAATAACAGAGAAACATGTTTTTTAGAAGGAATGGTCAAACTAAATGATCCGTTTTTTGAAGTAACATTAGCGTAGTTAGAATTCAGAACTTGAACAGCAACTCCTGATAATGCTTGCCGGGTATTTTCATCAATAACTTTTCCGGTAATAGTAACAGTTTTTTGTGCAAATATCACCTGACTGATAACACAAAAAAGGATGGCTGATAGTATTTTTAAATGTTTCATAACAAATAAGCTTAAGTTAAATTATTTAGGATGAATCTAAATTTTATGATTTCATTTATACTTAAGACGTACTTCCATTTTTATTCCATAAATTTACATAGATATTTAAATATACAATCACAGATCAATTATTTAACCATAACTAAAATTAAAGACTATGTTATCAAATAAAATAAAAAATGCGCTTAACGACCAAATTCAAAGAGAAGCTTTTGCCTCTGATGCTTATTTAACTTTAGCTACCTGGTGCGAAGAAAAATCTTTAGATGGTATAGCCGAATATTTTTATGATGCCAGCAATGATGAGCGTACGCATATGCTTGAAATGTATAAGTATTTAAATACTTACGGTGGTTCTGCACACATTAAGCCGTTAAAGGATTCTTCAGTAAAGATCAAAAATTTATTAGAAGTGTTTAATTACGTATTTGACTTAGAGCACTCTGTAACCATTGCTATTAATAAGTTAGCTAAACTGGCTTATGAAGAAAATGACTTTGCAACCTTTAAATTTTTAGAAGCTTTTGTTTTAGAACAACAACAATCTGAAAAAGGAGTACAGGAGTTAATTGATATGATCAAACGAGTAGGGCATGATGAAAAAAATCTTTACTACTTGAACAAAACCTTCAAAAAAAATATGGAGCGTAAAGCCATGGGATTAACTTCTACCGGTGGAGAAGCTAAAGAAGGAGAATAATCTCATTCCGGTTATTTATAAAACCAATACACTTATCTGTCCAAACTAGCCACTTGTTAGTTTGGACTTTTTATTTATAAGATAGTGCGTAATCTTGAGCTATCAACCAATAAAACTCAGGGTTATGAAAACACTATTATTCAACATTGGTCTATTTACTACAGTAGGATTAAATGCACAAAATTTTCAATATTTAGATATTAATCACGTAAAGGCAGGCATCAATTGCAGCGGTACCATTCATTATGATCCTAATACCGGTAACTCATCATACGAAGTGCCAAAAGGAAGTGGTCGTCATTCTGGAGGACGTACCTCGTTATGGATTGGAGGCTTAGATATTTCGAATCAATTAAAATTGGCCGGACAAACTAACCCACAAACAGCAAGCGATTATTCTCCTGGTCCTTTATCTGTGATTGATGCTACAACTAATTCTACAGTTGTGAGTCAATACAATAAAGTTTGGAAAATCAACAAATCAGAAATTGACGCTTTTTTAAATGGAGGTTCATTAACTACCAATATATTGAATTGGCCGGGTAATGGTGATATTTCTCAAAATCAGGATCTACTTTTGGCGCCTTTTGTAGATGTGGATAACGATGGTGTGTATACTCCTCAAAATGGAGATTACCCAAAAATAAAAGGAGATCAGGCAATATTTTACGTCTATAACGATAGTTATGGGTTACATGCTTCCGGTGGACAAGCGATCGGTGTTGAAATTCGTGTAATGGCTTATGCTTATAATACATGTAGTTTGGTTGCCGCTAATCCTTATTTAGATTATACTACATTTTATAATTATCAAATTATTAATAGAAGCAGCTTTGATCTTTATTCAACTTACGTAAGTTTAGAAACAGAAGCTGATCTGGGAAATTATACCGATGACTTTATTGGTTGTGATGTACAGGATGCTTATGGTTATACTTATAATGCCGATGTCATTGATGAAAATGGTGGCGGTGTTTTAGGTTATGGCAACCATCCTCCTGCAGCAGGCTATCAGTTATTGAAAAGTCCTTATAGCGATCCACTTGATGGCTTAGATAATGATGGCGATGGTATGACTGATGAACCAAACGAAGAAATTGGCTTGACCGGGTTTTACTATTACAATAATTCTTTTCCGGGTATTCCAATTCAAATGACTGATCCAAGTAATGCAGTAGATTATTATCATTATATGACCGGTTTTTGGAAGGATGGAACTCCATTTACATGTGGAGGTAATGCGTATGGAGGTTCAATATCTACACAATATGTTTATCCTTCTAATACTTATACAACTGGTGGCTGTACTGGCGCTTCAAGTAGTTGGACAGAGATCGCTGCTGGTGGAGACAGGCGATACATTATGAGTTCAGGTCCTTTTACTTTAAAGCCTGGTTCTGTAATAGAAGTAGAATTCGCGAACGTAACCTCATTTGATAGTATAACCAACAATCCATTAGCAAAGCTGGATCAGGATATGCATAATTTAAAATTGTTATATAATTCAGGCACTATGAATTCCTGTTCAGTCGTTTCTTTAAAAGAAAATAACAAATCAATTGAATTTGAATTGTTTCCTAATCCCACAAATTCTTTGTTAACTGTATTGTCTGATCAATTTGCCAATAGTATTACAAACATTAGCATTTCAGATGTTTTAGGGAAAGTAGTGCTGAGTACAGAAAACAAAAATGCACATCAAATTAATTTGAATGTGAGTGAATTATCTGACGGTGTTTATTTTCTGAAAGTAACCTCCGAAGGAAAAAGTTCCGTTAAAAAATTCGTGAAGGAATAATTTAAAAAAAGCGATAGTAATCACTATCGCTTTTTTTATTAATAATCTTTGATCACACATTCTGTATCAACTTCCCAGGAGTCACCTATGATCATTCTGGCATTTGCCTGAACTTGTATAGCAGTGTTATCGCAAATTTGTTTTGCTTTTTTCTTCGAACAATATTTCGGCAATTCTTCAACAGTTTCTGTATTATAGGGATAATAATACTGTGCAGATATTCTTGTAGTGCATTTACATGATTGCTTTTTTTTGCAAGAAGCAAACGATAACAATGCCAGGCCACTTATTAAAATTAATTTCATCATTTCTTATTATTTTGCGGCACATGAAACAGTAAGTGTTTCATCTCCTGCTTTATAGTCAGTGTTATTTTTTAAAATTTGTTTCTCAGAGTGAGCACATATTTCGCCTGCTCTTTTCTTGGTTGTTTTTTTATTAATAGCTTCTACGCTTGAAACCGTGAAAGGATAATAACCCGGTTTTTCGTAGGTAGACGAGCATTGACAAGAATATTGTTTTTTACAAGAAACGCTTAGAATTAGCATGAATATTCCAAAAACAGGAAGTATTTTTTTTGACATAGTTACTTATTAGGTTCGCAAAAGTAACCGATTATTTTAATCAGAAATCACTGTTTATCTACGTTTATGCTTCCATCGTCGATGACTCCATAACCAAATCTCAGGTTGAGCTATAATATCTTTTTCTAATTTTTTAGTGTGTAGCTCCGAAATTTCACCTTCTTTGGTGTTCTTAGGCTCTGCTACCAATATCTCTGTGTTTACTTCGTAATAACCTCTTTTTATTTTATTAACCGTAACATATACCACCGGAAAATTTAATTTTTGAGCGATCTTCTCTGTTCCCCAAAATACCGGTGTTTCCTGATTTAAAAAGGTAGTCCAATAGGCACTTTCAGGAGCGGGCGTTTGATCGGCAATAAAAGCAGTGGCATTAACTTCATGACGGTTTTTGATCATTTCACGCATGGTATCTTTCATGGCATACAATTTTGTGCCAAAACGTGTACGCATATCATACATTAATTTATCAAAGTGTTTATTAGTAAGTGGATGATAGATCACATATAACTGTTGTGGGTTGATCAAACTAAAGCTATTACCGGCCCACTCCCAGTTACCAAAATGCCCCATTACCAAAATACAGGATTTTTTTTCATCATACAATTGCTTAAAAATGCGTTTGGTATTTTCGTTAAAAGCACAACGTTTTATCGCTTGCTCTTTTGAAATAGTTAACGTTTTGAGTGTTTCCAAAAACAGATCACACAAGTAATGGTAGAATTTTTTTTCAATAGCTTTTAATTCTTCGTGAGTTTTCTCAGGAAAAGAATTTTTTAAATTCTCATACACAACCTTTTTTCTATAGCCAATAACGCGGTATAATAATATATATACTGCGTCCGACAACAAATAAAACAGTGGGAAGGGTAAAATAGAGATCAAATACAAAAAAGGTAACGCTATATAAAATCCAATTGTACTCATGGCCTAAAATTACAGAATATTAAGAAAAGATTGCATTTTATACAAAACAAACTACATTTTAAAGCTTTTTTTGTACATTTAAAACGAGAAACTTTAAGGATCAAACTATGAAGAAACTTTTTACATCACTTTGTTTTTTTGCTTTGTTGTCTAGCGTTCAGGCTTTGGATGCCGGAGATCAAGTGAAAATGGTATTAGCCAAACAAAAATTATATGCAGGGCAATACATTGGGGCACTTAATATTTATAAAGAAGTATTGTCTAAAAACCCTAACGATGCCGCAGTTCTCCATTATATTGGTTTCTGTAATTATCAGTTAAAAAAATATGATATAGCTACCGAAAATTTAAAAAAAGCTATCGAAACAGGTAAAGATGTTATGCCTGAGTCTTATTTAATTTTGGGAAAAATTCATTTAGCAGATGGTAAAATTGAAGAAGCTAATGCTGAATTTAATACGTATAAAAATAAAGCTAAACCAAAAGATGCTAAAGTTGAAGATATTGACCTGTATTTAGCACATTGCGGTAATGCAAAGCTACAAATGGCTTCTCCAACAACTTTGGTTATAGAAAACTTAGGAAATTTGATCAATTCTAAATTCGATGAGCAAACGCCTTGTATCAGTGCCGATGGAAAAAAACTAGTTTTTAATTCTCGTCGTCCTGAAACCACTAATTCTCCTATTGATGCTGAAGGTGATGGTAAATTTTTTCAGGATATCTACATTTCAACCTGGGACACTATTAATAAAAGATGGATCGAAGCTGAAACAGTACCGGGTAATGTAAATACAGATGCACATGATGCCTGTACCAGTATCTCTCCTGATGGAAAACAGATCTTTATTTATAAAAATGATGTAAATGATAACGAAAGCCGTGGTGGTGATATCTTTATCAGTAAAGTAGTAAATAATAAATGGAAAACTCCTGAAACCATTGGAAAACCTATTAACACAACTTTCTGGGAAGGTGGAGGCTGTGTTTCCGCAGATGGTAAAACATTATATTTTACCAGCGAAAGACCAGGCGGGCAGGGGCATAGCGATATTTGGATGGTAACCCGTTTAAGTAAAAATGAATGGGGAAAACCGGTAAATCTTGGTCCGGATGTTAATTCTGAATATGATGAAGTAGGTGTATTTATTGCTCCGGATGGTAAATCTTTATTTTTTAGCAGTAACAGCAAAGGCTCTATGGGGTCTTATGATATTTTTAGATCAACTTTAGTAAACGGAAAATGGTGGTCTAAACCTGTTAATTTGGGTTATCCAATTAACACAGTTGCAAAAGATGGCCCTTTTGTGGTAAGTGCCGACGCTAAAACCGGTTATTTTGCAAGCGAAAGAATAGGTGGTTTAGGCGAAAGCGATATTTATAAAGTAGATTTGAGTAGTTATGGCATTTTCGAAAAAGACTTTAAAAAAATAGAAAACAATGGTTTATCTATTTTAAAAGGAGTGATCAGAGATGGATTTGAGGGAAGTGGTATTGCTTTAGTGGATGTGAAAATTGTGGATGCAACAGGCGCTGTGATAGCTTCTACAACTACTAACGATCAAGGAGAATATTTCCTGACCTTAAAAGGTGATATGACTTATACCATAAAAGCATCTAAAAAAGGGTACAAACCAGCCGAAGAAAAAGTAGAACTTAAAATCGGCAAGACAGAGACCTTTTCTTTAGAAAAACAGATCATGTTAAGTAAAGAGAAATAGATTGATAAAAAAGACTTATTTAAGAGCGTTTTGAGTAATTCAAAACGCTTTTTTTATTTCCTCAACTGTAACTTTTTCTGTACTTTAAACGTCTCTTTAGTATATGAAAAAACTGTTACTTTTTTACTTTTTAATTATTGGCCTTGGTCAAATAACGGCTCAATCATTTTTAGTAAGTGGTAAAATATTAGACGAAAAACATCAAGGCTTACCGTTTTCATCTGTTTTAGTAAAAGGAACCACTATTGGAACCAATGCCAATGCTGATGGTTTTTATTCTTTAAAGCTTCCTGCAGGTAATTATGAATTGATCTTTCAATATGTGGGTTATAAAAAGAAAACAGAACCTATTTCTATCTCAAAAAACGAAATTAAAAACGTCACCTTAAATCCTGAAAGCTACGAACTTAAGGAAGTGGTAATTAAAGATGGAGAAGATCCAGCTTATGCCGTTATACGTCAGGCAATTAAAAAACGAAAATACTATTTAAATGAAGTAGATGCCTTTACCTGTAAAGCTTATATCAAAGGCTTACAGCGTTTAAAAGATTTCCCTAAAAAAATGGCTAAGCTTATCAATACCATGAGCGGTTCAGGCGATAAGATCGATTCTACCTTGTTAGGCGTTGTTTATTTAAGCGAAAGCGAAACCAAATACCATTTTCGTAAGCCAAGCGACGAAAAAGAAATTATGTACTCCAGTAAAGTGAGTGGCGATAATAAGGCCTTTAGCTTTAACCAGGTAAGTGATATGAAATTTAATGCTTATGAAAATCTGATCACTTTAGATGGCCTTAGCGACCGACCATTCATATCACCCATTAATGAAAATGCGTTATTGTCATACCGTTACAAATTATTAGGTACTACTTACGAAGATGGTAAAATGCTCAATAAAATTGAGATCACTCCAAAACGAAAAACAGACCCTTGCTTTAGAGGCATCATTTATATACAGGAAAATACCTGGCGAGTGCATAGCGCCGATGTATATTTAACCAAAGATGCTAAAATTGATTTTGTAGATACGCTTTACATCAAACAATTATATGCACCTGTAAATGATACTACCTGGATGCCTACGAGTTTAAACCTCACCTTTAATTTTAAGATCTTTGGTTTTATTGGTGATGGCTATTTTAATGCAGTGTTTTCTGATTACGACATGCACCCGGTATTCCCAAAAAAATTCTTTAAAAATGAAGTTCTTAAGGTAGAAGACGGAGCTAACAAAAAAGATACGTCCTATTGGGATCAATCTCGCCCGGTGCCTTTAACTTATGAAGAAGCGACCGATTACAGAAAAAAAGATAGCATCGCTAAAATAGAAAACAGTGATCAATATAAAGATAGTGTAGATCGTAAAGGAAATAAGTTCACCTTTTCTGATCTGATCATGGGATACAGCTATAATAAAACAGCTAAAGATTTTCATTTAACTACTTCGGGCTTATTAACTTCGGGTATACAATACAATACGGTTGAAGGCGTTAATGCCTCTTTGAAAATAAATATGGACAAACGATATGAAGATAATCGTCGTCATACCTTGTCAACTACGGCCCGTTATGGTTTTTCAAATTACTTATTTGGAGGAACCGCTAATTGGAATTATCTGCATCGGCCCGAAAAATTTGAATCCTTTAATGTAAGAGTTGGTACCAGTGCTTTGCAATTTAATGGCAGCGATCCTATTAATCCTACCGTTAATACATCTTACACATTACTAAACAACGACAACTTTATGAAGTTGTATAAAAAAACCTATGCCGCTTTTAATTATCGTAAAGAATTAATTAATGGTTTGATAGGCAGTTTTAATGCAGAATATGCCGAACGTTCTGCTTTAAGAAACACCGCCGATTATTTATGGATAGATAACAAGGATAAATTATTTACCAGTAATGATCCTTTACGGCCAAATACAGATGACTCCAGTTTTTCTGTCAATAATTCGTTTGTAGTAGAACTTGGTGTTTCCATTCGTTTCAAGCAAAAATATTACACTCGTCCTCACGAAAAAGTGATCATTGGCAGTAAATACCCAATCATTAATATTGGCTATATGAAAGCTATACCGGGCTTAAATACCAAAGCCGATTATGATCTGGCTAAAATAAGAATTGATGACAATATTAAAATGGGATTGGTAGGAACCTTTGCTTACAGCTTAAAAGGTGGTTACTTCTTAAATAACAAATACATGGAGTTTGTAGATTACAAACATTTTAATGGAAACCAAACGATCTTAGCTAATAATGATTATTTAAATTCATTTAAACTCTTACCTTATTATACATATAGTACAAAACAATGGTATGCAGAGGCTCACGCTGAACATCATTTTAACGGCTTTATATTTAATAAAATTCCTTTATTGAAAAAGACAAGAATACAGGAAGTCGTTGGTGGTCATGTTTTATATAACGACAAAGCTGATCAATATTATGAGGTTAATTTTGGTATTGAACATATATTACAGATCATCCGATTAGATTATGTATTGGGCTATGGCCCTAAAAACAACTTTAATCAAGGCTTTGTAATTGGCTTAGGGTTAGAATTTTAATTAAAAAATATATGAAAAAAGTAATTTTATTTTTAAGCATAATTATTTCAATGCAAAGCTTTGCAATTGAATACCCGATTAAAACATTTACGCTGCCTAACGGCTTAAAAGTGATCGTTTGTGAGAAAAACACATCTGCCATGGTTCAAATGGAAGTATGGTATAGAGTAGGCAGTAAAGACGAATGGGATGGTGTAAGAGGAATGGCACATATGTTTGAACACATGATGTTTCGTGGCTCTAAAAAATTCAATGGTGAAGGCGATGTTTATATCCATGATCTGGAAAAAATGGGATCAGTAACTAATGCTTATACAACCTTTGACAGAACCGTTTATTGGCAGGAATTACCAAAAGAACATATTGAAAAAGTGTTTGCCATGGAAGCCGATCGTATGGAAAATCTTATCCTTGATCAAAAAGTATTAGATACTGAACGCGAAGTAGTAGGCGAGGAGTTACGTTTGGGAGAGAACAATTGGTACCGTCGTATGATGTCTGAACGATACACTCATTTATATCCTAAAAATCATCCTTATCAAATAGATGTGATTGGAAACCTGGATGAAATTACCAAATTTACCACACAACAATGTCAGGATTTTTACGACAAATATTATAGCCCAAACAATGCCTATTTGGTAATTGTGGGTGATGTAAATGCCGAAAAAATGTTTGAATTTGCTAAAACCTATTTTGGACCTATAACTAAAAAATTACCTGTAAATGCAAAAAAGACCGAACCGGATATTTTTTCCTTTGCACCAACTATTGAAGAAATGCCTATTGATTATCCGGTACAGATTTATTCGTATGTAGTGCCGGCACCGGCTGTTGGTTCGGCAGATTATTACCGGTTTAATTTATTGCGCGACCTACTGTTTAGTAATACAAATTCTATTTTAAATAACAGTATTGTAGAAAAAGGTAATATGGCTTATCAAATCGTATCACAAACCGACGATTCGCGTATGTATACCAATTATGCCACCTTTGATGTAGTAATGCAAGCTCAAATGGGAAACGCTAAAGTAAAAAAAATGATTTCTAAAGAAATCTATGATATCATTAACGAGGGCATTGATCAGGAATTGATAGATAATTACGTTAAAAACCTCGAAGTCACTCAAGCTTTTGAAAATTTCTCGAATCAAGCCATTGGCGATAAATTAGGTTTTGCAGAGTATTATTTTAACGATTGTCACAAACACAATCAAACGTTAGAAACCTATAAAACCATTAAAGCAGAAGAGTTGACGGATATTTGTAAAAAATATTTTAATCCTGAAAACATAAAGGTCATTAACATTAAACCAATGATGGAATAATCGTTAAAATATCTTTATTGCTGCTTATTATAGAGGGTGAGGGGAGGATTTATTTAGTAAATTCGCAGAGTAAAAAATCAAATTGAAAAAACAGCTTTACATATTATTAATACTATTAGTTACTTCTGTTTTAAGCAGTTGTAAGGTAAAATATTCCTTAAGCGGAGCTACCATTCCGCCGGAAGCTAAAACTATTTCTGTGGCGTTTTTTAATAACAATACAACTTTAGGAAGTCCAACGATTAGCCAAAAGTTTACTGAAAAACTGAGGGATGTAGTGTCTTCACAAACCAATTTAGCATTAATGAAACAAAATGGTGATCTGCAATTTGAAGGAACTATTGCCGATTACAACGTTGCTCCGGTAGCTATTCAAAGTACAGATCAGGCAGCCTTAAACCGTTTAACCGTAGTTGTTAATGTGAAATACACTAATAAATTTGACGTCTCTAAAAATTTTGAACAAGCATTTTCTCGTTTTGCAGATTTTGATTCTCAAAAAGCTATATCAGCTGTAGAAAATGATTTGTTGACGGAAATTAATCGCCAATTAACCGAAGATATTTTTAATAAAGCATTTAACAACTGGTAATGCAGGCAAGGCAATTCATAGATATTATTCAGCAACCACAAAGTATTAATTCCGCACAAATTGCTGAGTTAGAATTGTTGGTGAAAGAATATCCGTTTTTTGAAAGTGCTCATTTACTTTATACCAAGGCTTTACATCAGCATAATGCCATTAATTATTCAAAACAATTACGTAAAACAGCCATTGTGGCCAATAGTCGTACTGTTTTGTATGAATTGATCCATCAAAAAGAAATCATTCAGCCTAAAACGCTTGTTATGCCTGAAACAAAAACAATTCAGGAAGAAATAAAAGCTGAAGTTATTGAGCAACAAATTATTGAAGAACCGAAACAACAATCTTTAAGTCCTGTTAGTGTAACTAATAGCGATATTAAGATCATTTATGTGAATACTGTTTCTTCAACTCCTCCTAAAGAAGAAAAAGAGATAAAACAACCAGAATCTACGTCTGAATTAGAAATCATCAAAACGATCGAAAATGAAACGGAAGCTCCTGTTTTGGAATCAACAGAAGATAAATTGAATAAAGAAATTGAGTTAGAAATAACCAAAGGAATTGTTCAATCTTATGTAGAAACAGATATTATCAAAACCCCTCAATTAGAAAAAGAGGAAAATAATGAACCGGTTTCCTTTACAGATTGGTTGAATAAAGTGAAAAAAGAAGCCGGAACCATTCAAATTTCGACTTCCACAAAACAACCAGAGCCGAAAGAAGAAGAAAAACCTCTGGAAAAAGAACAAAAAATAGAGAAAAAACCGGCAGATTATAGTCAAAAAAGACAAATTATTGATAAAATAATTGAATCAGAACCGGGTAGAATTAAACTGGGAAATACTAAGTTTTTCACTCCAAATGTAGATGCCAAGCAGAGTTTACTGGAAAATGAACATTTGGTAACCGAAACATTGGCTAAAATTTATGCTTTACAAGGAAATATTTCTAAAGCAATTCGTGCTTATGAGATATTAAGTTTGAAATTTCCGCAAAAAAGTGTTTACTTTGCATCCCTAATAGAAAAATTAAAAACAAACAAATAAATTATGCAAGCATTTTTAACTATCGGTATCATCATAATCTGTGCATTACTAATCTTAGTTGTATTAGTTCAAAACTCAAAAGGTGGTGGAATTTCCAGTAACTTTTCAGCAGCTAATCAAATTATGGGTGCTCGTCGTGGAACTGATTTTATTGAAAAAGCAACATGGACTTTAGCTATTTTATTATTAGTATTTAGTTTATTGTCAACTCCTAAAAAAGCAGGTGTTGTTGATAGTTCTGATACAGAAGGTTCTATTACAAAACAAAAAGCAAGTGGTGTAGTAATGCCTCCAGCTGCTCAACCAACTGCAACTCCAAAATAATAGTATAGATAACATTTCAAAAAGCATCGGCATTAGCCGGTGCTTTTTTTATGCTTAAATTTAGCCATCAATTTATTTTATATGTGGAAATCAACTCCTCCAAATAAAGACTACTACGCTGTTATCTTTTCATCTACTAAATCTGATGATCTGGAAGGCTACAAGGAAATGGATGAATTAACCCTTAAGCTGGCTCAGGAACAAGAAGGTTTTTTGGGTTATGAAAGTTGTAATATTGGTAAACAAGGTATCTTTATTTCCTACTGGCAAAGCATGGAATCTATTGTTAACTGGCGACAAAACATGACACATTTGCAAGCTAAATCCAATGCTAAGCAATGGTATAAACGTTATCTAAGCCAAATTTGTAAAGTAGAAAGCTCACATTTGTTTGAAAACGAATAAGAGCTTTAACCTATTATTTTTTTACTGAAAAATTTTCTTTGATGTGTTGGTAGGTTTGTTTAATTCCTTCCTCAAGTGTCATGAATTTTAAATCAGGCATACAATTTAAAATTTTTGAATTATCTAAGTCAATCGTTGGATTATCGCTTTTTCGTTTGTTTTCGTACAGTACTTCAAATTTTTCTTCAACAATTTGCTTAATGATCTTAACCAAATTATTGATACTAATTGTATCATTTGATGAAGCATTGTAGATCTCAGATTTTGATAAGTCTGAAACCAGCGAATGGCTTAATAGTTCAACGGTGTCTTTTACATGAATATAGTTTCTGATGTTTTCACCATCTCCAAAAATATGAATTTGATGCGTCGTTAAAATATTTTCTATAAACGTATTAATGATACCTAATCCTTTCCCTGTATCCTGACCTTCTCCATAAACATTAGATACTCTGTAAATATCAAACTGAAGATTATGTTTGACTTTAAAATAGTTTAAAAAATGTTCGATAGTTAATTTAATGATGCCATAAGGAGAAAATGGCTGCTTATCTGATTCTTCAGTTAATTTTTCAACACTTGGTCCGTAAATAGTGCCCGCACTTGAAACGAAAATTATTTTTTTGACGTTCAGTTTGGCTATACATTCCGTAAAAGAAATAAAAGGTGTTAGATTATTTTCTAATTCTACACTAGGATTATCCCAACTTGTAGAAGGTATAGAGGCTGAAGCTAAATAATAAACCACATCAATATCCGAAAAGATATCAATGATCTGTTTTTGATTTAATAGATCAAGTTTTGTGTAAGGAAACAAATTTTTAAATAAACTCTGCTCACTACGGCCAAATAGAAATAGGTTAACACCCGGCATTTGCGACAGCCTTTTTGTTAAATGAGAACCAATAAAACCATTTGAACCAATTACAGCAACATTCATCTTTTTAAATAGCTACTTATACTTTAATTTATAAGCCTTTACAAATATATTACATAAATACAAAATCGGTCATATTATCCTCTTTATTTATAAAACTTAAAGCTTTTTTATATCTTAGTACGTTATTAAAATAATACCAAATCAAGTCTGTATGGCAAAAGAAATAAACACAAAATCTTCGGGTCAAAATCCTACTCAATCTACTTTTTATGACTCGTATATAAAAGGTAAAGAGTTATATTATTTACTAGGATTAATATTAATAGTGTGTTATTTCGTTTTCAAAGATTTTATCAATCTAAAAAAAGTATACCTATTCAGAGATATTGGTAGCGATTCCATTAACATTTATTTTCCTTGGTTAACGGGGCATTCTGATTATTTAAAAACAGAATCGGTACCGGGTTGGAGTTTTTCGCAAGGTATGGGGCAAAATGTGTTTCCTATCTGGTTAGGTGATTTTTTCTCTAATTTCCTTACCTATTTTGATAAATCAAAGATCCCTTATGGTTTAGTATTCATGGAGATCCTAAAGATCTTTTTATCCGGATTAGTGTTTTATAAATTCTTGAAAGAGGTTAAATTATCTAATTTTTCGGCATTAATTTTTGCAGCATTATATGCATTTTCAGGATTTGCAATTCTAGGTGGTTGTTGGGCTATTTTCTCGGTAGAAGCTTTATATGTAGCAATCATTTTATATGGTTTTGAACGCTGGTTAAATCATAAAAAATATTTTTGGTTTGTCTTTGGCATTATGTGTCTCGGTTTTTTACAACCATTTTTATTGTTGCCTTATACCATCGTATTAGCAGCTTACATTTGTACCAGATATTTTGATCTTCATGAAAAAGACAATAAGGCATTTATTATTTTCTTGCTTAAAACAATTGGTCTTGCTGCAATAGGCGTCGCTATAACGGCCTATCAATTATTGCCGGATGTGTTACAATATTTAGAAAGTCCGCGTGTAGGTGGCGAATCAAGCTTTTTTGCCAAATTACAAAAACAATCCATGTTTGGTTTAGCTACAGACGACCTACGCTTTACAACAACATTCAGGGCTTTTGGAAGTGACATGATTGGTACAGGAAGTAATTTTAAAGGATGGCAAAATTATTTAGAAGCGCCTTTATTTTATTGCGGTATATTTTGTTTAGTTGTATTCCCACAGTTTTATAGCTCTCTTACCAAACGACAAAAAATGTTTTACGGAGCTATTACGGTATTATTTTGTTTACCAATTCTATTTCCTTATTTCAGATATGCATTTTGGGCATTTTCAGGTGATTATTTCAGAGCTTTCTCTTTAGTAATTGTGGTATTTATGGTGATGTTTTCGGCAAGAGCTATTAGCTATATCGAACAACAAAACAAGATCAACAAAGTGGTGTTAGGAGTTACTGTTTTGTTACTATTGATCTTATTATACACACCGGCTGCACAATTTAAACCCGCCGTTAATACAAGTTTACGTGCATTTGCAACGTTTTTTATATTTGCTTATGCCGCTTTATTATTTGGATTGGTTGGCAAGTCAACTGTAAAGTCTGCATCAAAAATCACTTTAATTGCATTGTGTTTATTTGAAGCGGCATACTTTTCAAATATTACGGTAAACAAACGAGATGTTGTTACTGGAAAGATGTTAAAAGAAAAAATAGGTTATAATGATTATACGGTAGAGTCTGTAGCTTATTTAAAAAGTATCGACAAAGGTTTTTTCAGACTAAATAAAGATTACAGCTCCGGTTTAGCGATCCATTCAAGCATTAATGACGCTAAAGTTCAGGGATTTTATGGAACATCATCGTATTATTCATTTAATCAAAAAAATTACATTAAGTTTTTGGGTGATTTGAATGTGATTGATGTGAAAGATGAAAATGCAACCCGTTGGGCTAAGGGTTTAGGAGATAGACCAATTTTATTTTCATTAGCCAGCGGTAAGTATTGGTTATCAAAAAGAACAGATAATGCAGTAGTTAATATGGGTTTTGATTCTATTGCCTCATTTGGTGATGTTAAAGTATATAAAAACAAATTTGCCTTACCATTTGGATTTACTTATGATAAAACAATTGGTGAAGATGATTTCAAAAAATTATCTCCATCTCAAAAAGATTTTTGTTTACTGAGAGCAACGGTAATTGGTAATGAAGATAAAGCAACGTTTGCTTCATTGAAACAATTTAATTTAGCTGATACAGCAGCTCCAATGACATTTGATAATTATTTGGCAAATGTAAACGAATTAAAAAAAGATAATTTTACAATTTCTAAATTCTCAGAAAATAATATTATTGGTTCGGTTAACGTTAATGAAACGAAAGCCTTATTCTTTTCTATGCCCTTTGATGAAGGCTGGAGCGTTAAGGTAAATGACCAGGATGCTAAACTTTATAGAATAAATGCCGGCTTAACAGGTTTGCCAATTAATAAAGGGCTTAATAAAGTGGAGTTAACTTTTGAACCACGTTTAAAAGCAAAAGGAGCAGCTATATCGATAACTGCTATTATTTGCTTTTTAGGTTTGTTAGGATTGAGTTTTTGGAAAAACAGAAAAGAAAAAACTAACTAATTCTAAGTTCCTTCCATTTCAATTGGTTTAGAAAACGGCTCCATTTCGGTGATTGGTTTTCCAAACGCTATTTTTGGATAGGTGTTGGTGTTAGGATCTATCATTACCTGTAGTAAAACCGGCTTATCAGCATTGCCGTTGTTCCATAACCATTTTATAGCGGTTTCTGTTTCTTCAGTTGCCGAAATTGTTTTAGCGGTAATGCCATAAGCCGTTGCTACTTTTTCAAAATCAGGAGCCGAATAACCCCACCACGTTGATTGGTAACGCGATTCGAAATAAGAATCCTGAAACTGACGGATCATTCCAAGATTTTGATTATTAAGTACAATGATTTTTATAGGGAGTTTATTACGAACAATGGTTTGTAATTCCTGAATGTTTATCTGCATACAGCCATCACCAATTACTGCAACTACAGGTTTACTGTTTAACGCAAAACACGCTCCAATAGCAGCAGGTAATGCAAATCCCATAGCTCCCATTCCTGCCGAAGTAAGAAATACCTGATCGTTACTTACTTCTAAAGATTGGGCTGTCCACATTTGATGAGAACCCACATCTGCTAAATACGCTTTTGATTGAATTGAATTTTGAGAAAGTATATGAATGAATTCGTTTGGATTAATGCCTTTGGTATCAAGTTCTTTTATATCAGGCCATTTATTTCTTAGCTCATTAATGTACGAGAACCAATCATTTTTAATTGCATAATTTTCTTTTTGAAACTTAGTATTGAATGTTGCAAAGAACTCTTTTACATCTGCCACTAAAGGGATACAACCTTTAACGCGATTATTGATTTCTCCTTCTTCGCAATCAATATGATAAATAGCTCTGTTTTCAAAGAATTTTGCATCGGCTCCGGTTTGTCTGATATCTAAACGGCTGCCGGCAACAATTAACAGGTCGCATTCTCCAAAAGAAATATTTGCCCAACGGTTACCATAGCTGCCAATAAATCCAACTCTTTGTTTGTGATCAAACGGAACGGCATCAACCGCTAACAATGTTGTAACCACCGGAATTTTAGTTAGCTGTAAAAATGCTTCCAATTCTTTATGTGCAAAAGCAGATCTTACACCACGACCAACTAATAACATTGGTTTTTTAGAATTGTGTAACAACGCTGATAGATCGTTTAATTCTTTTTCAAAACCAAATGCGTTTGTAGTTGTGTTTGATCTTTGTGCGTCTAAAACAGGATCCGAATCAATATTACCTCTTTGTACATCCATCGGAATGTCAATTAACACAGGTCCTGGTCGTCCTTCGGTTGCAATTTTAAATGCTTCTATAAAAATGGCAGGTATCTCAGAAGCTTCTTTAACCTGATAGCATTTTTTAGTAAGCGGTTGAGCTACCGAAATAATATCCGTTTCCTGAAACCCTAATTGTCTGATATTTCTATTTCCTTTTAATTCGTGTCGGTTAACTTGTCCGGTAATAAAAACTCCGGGAACGGAATCAAAATAACAACTGCCAATTCCGGTAATTAAGTTTGTTGCTCCAGGTCCACTTGTAGCAAGCGCTACACCGGGTTTGCCTGTAACTCTGCCATAGCCATCAGCAGCAAAAGCAGCGCCTTGTTCGTGGTGCATGCTCACAATTTTAATGTTTGTTGTAAGGTGAAGTGAATCTAATAAATTAGTGATCATTCCTCCAGAAAGTTCAAAAACAAAATCAATGTTTTTGGCTTCTAAAAATTTGGCTATATAATCGGATGCTTTCATTATAATGCAATATATTCAGTGTAATTACTATTTTTTTATTTTTCTAAAGTATAAAATCGAATTGTTTTATCGATCGCTTCTTTTAAGTTTGTATAAACCTTTAATCCTAATTCTGCTTTAGCTCTTTCTATAGAAGGTACATAACGTGCAGCCGGTGCATCGCTTTTAGCTTGCATGATCTCTATGTTTAAATTCTCTTTAGAAAATGTATTCACGGTCTTTGCCAGTTCTTCTAAATTAATGGCTTCATCCGAACCAACATTATATGGATAACAAGCCTTTCCATCAATCAATATTTTCAATAACCATATAACCAAATCAGCGGTATACAAATAAGCTCTGTATGGACTACCATCACCTTGTATCTTAATTTGCTTATGATCAATAACGTCTTGTATAAAATTACCGATCGCAAAGTGCCCATTTAACGGTAAATTTGGTCCCACAAAGGAATAACACCTTGCTATTTTAGTATTTACCTGATATTGTTTGTTGTAAATATTACAAAGCATTTCAGCTACTCTTTTTCCTTCTCCATACGAAGCATCTTTTGCATAAACATCAGTACTTCCAATAAAGTCTTCGGCAACGTGAGTAAGTGCGTGAGGCTGTTTACCATACACTGCGCCAGAACTAACATATAAAACGGATCGTGTATTTTTGATTTTGGCAAGTTCTAAAACATGTTTCGTTCCATCAACAATGGTATTGTAAATAGTTAATGGTTCGTTGGCAATAAGGTTCAGGTCAACATCAGTAGCGGCATGAATAATGTAATCAATAGCTTCTTTAGGAAATTCAAAGTCCTTAACGTCGCCTTTAATAAATGAAATTGAATTAGTATGAAATTCTGGTTTGCTCAAAATAAAGCTTTCTGGGTTTCTGCTAAGAGCAATGATCTTTATATTTAGGTTATGTTTGCTATTTGCATACATAACATTAGTTAAAAGACATGTTCCAAAAAAGCCGGTTGCACCCGTAATAAATACGGTTGAATTAGTAAGCTTTTCCCAAAGATTTTGGGTATGTGAATATACAAGATCAAAGTCTTCTTCTGTTACTTTCTTCATTTAGCAAAATGGCTATTATCCCTTTCAAAAATAAGGAGGATATGATTCAAATTTATACAATTTATTGAGGTTTTATTGGTTTTTTAATGAAATAAAAATTAAACCTAAACTTACTATCAATTGTGGAAAAAAACGTTATTTTTGGATAATATTATAAATAAAATTTAGTGAAAAAACACATTTCTGTACTAACGCCTTGTTACAACGAAAAGGATAACGTTGAGCCATTAAGTAAGGCTGTAGCTAAAGTTTTTGAAAAACTTCCTCAATATACATACGAGCATATTTTCATTGATAACGATTCAACCGATGATACGATAAACGTATTAAGAGAAATTGCTAAAAAAGACAGCAACGTTAAAGTAATATTGAATGCCCGTAATTTTGGTCATATCCGTTCGCCATTTCATGGTATGTTACAATGCAAAGGAGATGCTGTTGTTTCTTTAGTTGCCGATTTTCAGGATCCGCCGGAGCTGATCGAAGATTTTTTAAAAAAATGGGAAGAAGGATATAAAATTGTTATTGGAGTAAAGAACCAAAGCAGAGAAAATCCGATGATGTTTGCGGTTAGAAAATTCTTTTATAATTTATTAAGCAAAGCATCCGAGGGTAGTGGAGAATCACCGGTTAAAAACTTTACAGGTTTTGGCTTATACGACCAACAGTTCATTTCTGTTTTAAGAACCTTAGATGATCCATATCCATATTTCAGAGGCTTGATCACAGAGTTAGGATTTAATCGTTTTGAAATTCCTTATACCCAACCACAAAGAGCTTCAGGAAAAACAAAAAATAACTTTTTCACGCTGTATGATATGGCAATGCTTGGTTTTACTAACCATTCTAAATTGCCATTACGTTTATCAGCATTTATAGGTTTCTTTTCTGCTATCATCAGCTTTTTAGTAGCCTTAGGTTATTTTGTGTATAAACTGATCTTTTGGGATAATTTTCAGGTTGGGATGGCGCCATTAGTTATTGGGGTCTTTTTCTTTTCATCGGTTCAATTATTTTTTATTGGAATTATTGGCGAATACATTGGAGCTATTCATACTCAAATTCGTAAACGCCCATTAGTAATTGAAAAAGAACGAATTAATTTTTAGATAACATATTTATGAAAGTAGTAATTCTTGCGGGAGGACTTGGAACCCGTTTAGCTGAAGAAACAGGAACAAGACCAAAACCCATGGTAGAAATTGGCGGTAAACCAATTTTATGGCACATTATGAAAATTTATAGTCATTATGGCTTTAATGAATTTGTGATTTGTTTAGGTTACAAAGGCTACATGATCAAAGAATACTTTGCAAATTATTTTTTACATCAGAGTGATGTCACATTTGATCTGTCAAAAAATCATATGGAGATCCATAACTCCGATTCGGAGAACTGGAAAGTAACTTTAGTAGAAACAGGGGTTAACACTAATACAGCAGGCCGTATCAAACGCATTAAAAAATATGTAGATAACGACGCTTTTATGTTAACTTATGGAGACGGTGTGGCTAACATTGATATTAATGAATTGATCAAGTTCCATAAAAAAACAGGAAAGTTGGCAACATTAACTTCAGTTCAATTACCGGGTCGATTTGGAAGTGTAGAAACAGGTGATAATGGAGTAGTAAATGTATTTCAGGAAAAACCAATGGGAGATGGCATGTGGATCAATGGTGGTTTTTTTGTACTAGAACCTGGCATTTTTAACTATTTAGAAGGCGAAATGGATGATGTACAATGGGAGAAAAAACCATTAACTGAAATAGCAGACTCAGGAAATTTAGCAGCATACAAGCATGAAGGATTTTGGAAATGTATGGATGCGATCAGAGATAAAATAGAATTAGAATCTATGTGGGAATCGACTAGTCCACAATGGAAAATCTGGAAATAAAATAATTTAAGATCAATGGATTTATTTTCTAATATCTATAAAAATAAAAAAATTCTTTTAACTGGTCATACCGGCTTCAAAGGATCCTGGATGGCCATTTGGCTAAAAGAATTAGGAGCTGATGTGTATGGTTATTCTTTAGAACCTTATACTTCTAAAGATAATTTTGTAACAACAGGATTAGAAAAAAAGATACATCATCACATTGGTGATATCAGAAATAAAGAAGCATTACAAGAGTATTTCAACAAAGTACAACCTGATATAGCATTTCATTTAGCCGCGCAACCTTTAGTTATTGAATCATATAATAACCCTCATTACAATTACGAAACTAATTTAATGGGAACGGTTAATTTTTTTGAAGCTGTAAGAAATTGTCCTTCGGTTAAAGCTGCTATTAATGTTACCACAGATAAATGTTACCAGAATAATGAATGGCTTTGGGGCTATCGCGAAAATGATGCGATGGGAGGAGATGATCCTTATAGCGCTTCCAAAGGTTGTTCAGAATTGATCACCAACTCATACATTAAATCTTTTTTTAGTAAAGATGGAACTGCTCATGTAGCATCCGGTAGAGCAGGAAATGTGATTGGCGGTGGTGACTGGGCAGAAAATAGAATCATACCGGATATGATTCGTGGTTTAGAAAAAAAACAAACAACTAGCGTTAGAAATCCTCAATCTGTTAGGCCATGGCAGCATGTGCTTGAACCGGTTTTTGGTTATTTAAAATTGGGAGAAAAATTATTACGTCATGGAAAAGAATTTTCAGGTGGTTGGAACTTTGGGCCTTCTTCTTATGAAAATTATAGTGTGGGGGATGTCGTTAATGAAATAAAGAAACTGGTTCCTTCTATACAAATAGATACACCTAGTAATACCGAAAAACTACATGAGGCAGGTTTATTAAAATTAGATGTTACCAAAGCCATTAATAAATTGGGTTGGAAACCGAAATTAAATTTTCAGGAAACCATTCAGTTTACCGTTGATGGATATTTAAAAGAACTGGAAGGAACAAAAGATCTATACGAAAGTAGGGTAGAACAAATTAAAAAATATTGCGAGAAATAGTCATGTCAAAAGCACTAGAAATAAAAACACAGATACATTCTTTGATCGAAGAATATTATAAAGAAGTATTTAAAGAAAAAGAATTTGTTGAGGGAGAATCTTCCGTTCCGGTAAGTGGAAAAGTATTTGATCATAAAGAGATACAAATGATAACTGATTCTGCATTAGATGCTTGGTTTACAACAGGGCGTTTTAATACTGAGTTTGAACGAAAATTAGCTAAATACATTAATATAAAATCGGTATTAACCGTTAACTCCGGTTCATCTGCCAACTTAGTTGCCTTTTCGGCATTAACAGCTCATGAACTTGGAGATGATGCTATTAAACCTGGCGATGAAGTCATTACTGTTGCGGCATCTTTTCCTACAACAGTCAATCCAATATTGCAGTATGGAGCTATTCCGGTGTTTTTAGATGTTGATATTCCCACTTATCAAATAGATGTAACTCATTTAGAAAAAGCCTTAAGCCCTAAAACTAAAGCTGTAGTGGTAGCTCACACTTTAGGAAACACATTTAATTTAGATGTGATCACTACATTTTGCGAAAAGCATGATCTGTGGTTGATGGAAGATTGTTGCGATGCCTTAGGTGCAACCTACAATGGAAAGCACGTAGGGACTTTTGGTGATGTAGCAACATTAAGTTTTTATCCTGCTCATCACATTACCATGGGCGAGGGTGGCGCTGTATTTACATCAAACTCTAAATTAAAAACGATCATGGAATCGTTTAGAGATTGGGGGCGTGATTGTTGGTGTGAACCAGGAAAAGATAATACTTGCGGAAAACGTTTTTGTCAAAAATTAGGTGATCTACCAGAAGGTTATGATCATAAATACATTTACTCTCGTAATGGATTTAATTTAAAGATTACAGATATGCAGGCTGCTCTCGGACTAGCGCAGTTAGAAAAATTAGATGGATTTGTAGCGGCTAGAAGACGTAACTACGATCTGTTAATGAAAGGTTTAGAAAAACATTCCGATAAATTAATATTGCCAAAAGCCACAGAAAATGCTAATCCAAGTTGGTTTGGATTTTTAATTACATTAAAAGAGAATGCCGGTATTACCCGTAATGATATTGTTGAAGAATTAAATCACAAAAAAGTGGCAACGCGTTTACTATTTGCCGGTGATCTTAGAAAACAACCTTACTTTAAAAACTATACTTACCGAACTGTTGGTGAATTGAAAAATACAGAGATCATTTTAAATAATACGTTCTGGATTGGTGTAACACCAATGATCAATGATGAAATGATAACATACATGTTAAAATGTTTTGATGAGATATTAGCTTAATTTCAGTCTAAAATAATTCAACAAAAAAGGTTCACTGTATTAGTGAACCTTTTTTATTATAAATATAAAGTTATCTAAGCTAACTTAAAATACTCTTTTGCTTGTTTTGCAATTTCGTTTCCATAAGCCAACGATGCAGTTGCTGCCGGTGACGGTGAATTAATAACGTGCATAGAGTTACCAGAGAATTCGATTTTGAAATCGTCCAGCATCTCACCTTCAGGCCCCAAAGCCATTGCTCTGATACCACAACGCGCAGGCTCAATATCATCCATTTGTAGATCCGGAATCAGTTTACGTAAACGATTTAAAAAATAAGCTTTGCTAAATGCACCTCTGTATTCGTCTAAACCAAAACGCCAGTGTTTCCAAAAGAATTTCCAGGTACCTTTAAAACCAAAAGCATCTAAAGTATCTCTTAAACTAAATGCTGTTTTGCTATAACCTTCACGGTCAAATACAAATACAGCGTTAGGTCCACATTCCACGCCACCTTTGATCATACGGGTAAAGTGAACTCCCAAAAACGGAAATTTAGGATTTGGAACGGGATAAATTAAGTTCTTTACTTTACTACGGCCTTTCTCTGTTAGATCATAATAATCTCCTCTAAATCCAACAATCGCCGAATCTGTTTTTACATGATCTTTCTTTGTAATTCTATCAGCCTGCAAACCTGCGCAAGAGATAATATATTTCCCGTTAAACGTTCCTTTCTCTGTAATAACATCAGTCGTATCACCTTTCTTTTCGAAACCGGTTACTTTATGATCGGTTAAAACTTTGCAGCCGTTATTTTTTGCGTGAATCAACTCTACATATTTTCTGGCCACATCTGTATAATCAATAATTCCTGTACATGGCACCCAGATCCCTGCAATTCCTTTGCAATGTGGTTCTATTTCGCTGATGCGTTTAGAGTCGATCATTTCAATGCCTTCAACGCCATTAGCTATACCGTTGGCAAATACTTTGTTCATGTGTGCCAATTCGCTTTCTTCGGTGGCTACAATGATTTTTCCGCAAAGATCGTGTGGAATATTATGTTCTTTCACAAATTCCATCAATTCTCTTCTGCCTTCAACACATTTTACAGCCTTGTAAGAACCCGGTTTATAATAAATTCCTGAGTGAATCACACCGGAGTTATGTCCGGTTTGATGAGCGGCGACTTCCTTTTCTTTTTCAAGAACTAAAATAGTTTTATTAGGATTTTGATTTGTTAATTTATAGGCAGTTGCCAAACCTACAATTCCTCCTCCAACAACAATTATATCGTAATTTGTATTGCTCATTTGTAAATGATAGTAAATTTGTCAAAAATACTAAATTAATTAGTCAATTTGGCGATTCGACAAGGAGACAATGAATAAATAATACAAGCATGAAAATTATTTGCATAGGAAGAAATTACGCTGAACACGCAAAGGAATTGAAAAATGAAATTCCAAAAGAACCGGTTTGGTTTATGAAACCCGATACCGCTTTATTAAAAGATGGTGAACCATTTTATTATCCCGATTTTACAAAAGATCTACATCATGAAATTGAGATCGTTATTAAAATTAATAAAGTAGGCAAACACATTGATGAACAATTTGCTCATAAATATTATGATGAAATAGGGCTTGGTATTGACTTTACAGCCAGAGACTTACAAAATTTATGTAAAGAAAAAGGTTTGCCATGGGAACGAGCAAAAGCATTTGATGGTTCAGCTCCAATTGGCAAATTTATTAAAAAAGAACAATTAGGTGATTTATCCAATATTGCATTTGAATTAAAAATTAATGGTGAATCTCGTCAGGTTGGAAGTACAAAAGATCTGCTATTTAGTTTTGATAAAGTGATTGCTTACGTTTCTCAATTTGTTACCCTAAAAGTTGGTGATCTGATTTATACCGGAACACCTGAAGGAGTTGGGCCAGTAAAGATCGGTGATAAATTACAAGGCTATATGAAAGGTGATCTATTGTTGGAATTTGAAGTGAAATAGTCAATGTCACTTCGAGTGATTCGACTTTAGGAAAATTGTATCGAGAAGTGTTCTCGACTTCGCTCGAACTGACATTACTTGGTATTGCCATTTCGAACGAAGCAAAGAATCAACATCTTATTTCTCGATCACTATCTTTTTATTTAAAACTGTATTGCCTACAGTCATTTTAATAATATATACACCGCTGTATAATTTTTGTGTATCAAAATAAGCAATGGTGCTTCCCTGATAAATAATTGTTTTTTGAACTAATTTTCCGGTAACATCAAACAATTCAACATCAATGTTCTCTTTATTCAAATTGTTTATTTGAATGGCTACCAGATCACTTGCCGGATTTGGAAATACAGTCACGTTCACATTTTCTGTTTCATTTTTAGTAATTCCTGTTGTTGTGCCTGAGTAGGTTGTTACAGGTTCTGTAATAGAAGTCACTTTTACGGCGACTTTTGTGCCATAAAATGTTGGCCCAACTACATAAGGGTAAGCCGAATTCCAATGATTGTCAACTGTTGCAAAATAGCAGTAAATACCATTTGGATACTCAGGTGTTTTACAAAATCTGCCGTTATGTTCATCTAAATAATCAGGCGTCAATGTAGACGTTGCATTGTATTGATAATCTTCTCTAAACGTTCCTAAAGGATATGTTGTACTAACATTAGGGCCAGCAGTTACTGTGGCACCAGTGTAATATGTATTTCTTACCGTAATATTTCTTAAACTAAAGCTTGATTTCATTCTCACAATTCCGCCTGTTCCATCTGTATTTTTGTAACCATAAGCTCCATAAATAGGGAAACCATCATACGCATAACCAATTAATGGGGAGTGAACGGTTGAATCAATAGCATACAATCCATCAGCCACATATAAATTACAAACGTTTGATATAACCGTTAGATCTAAATTGTAAGCACTTGGATTTTGATGGTGATGATAATTTCCCATAGCAGGATGTCCTTTTGAACAATCAAAACCGGCTCTTTCAGCAACAATGGCATCTCTGTTCCAAACACCATCTCCGGTTCCACCTAACGGGCCACCAGCCATTGCACCTGTCGAATTTTTCCAGGATACTCCATCGCGGTAATCAAATAAGGCAACACCATTAATAAAAACACCAATATTACCCGCATTTGTATTAGTTAATGTTCCGGTGTTTTGTTGTGGTGTTAAAGGAAATTTAAAAATAGCATTTTGATTAGATGCTAATGAAGGATTGCCATCTAAAAAAGGACCTGTTACATACGCCGGTATGCCTTGTGTACTTACATATACATAATTGGTTGAATATTGAACCGTTTGAACATTGGCTGAATACGTATCTGTAATTGGCGTTGAATTTCCTGATACATAATGTCGACCAACAATGCCTGTTGTATTACGTAGCCAGGATGAAATAGCAGGGTTTGTTTGTGAAAGAGCAACTACGCTACCCGATAACAACAAAGTTGTAATGATTGATTTTTTCATATTTTATTTTTAATGTTTGAAATGTGCTGTTTAAGTATTAGACGATTAAAAAATTATAATCCTTCGCATCATTTTAAATTATTTTTAGGAAATGAATATTTTGGGTTAAATAAAAACTCTTTATCGGTTAATGTTAATAAAAATGCGGTCAAATCAACTCTTTGATTGGATGATAAAATAATAGGTTGTTCTAATTGTTTGGCTAATGTTTTAGTATGATGAATGCCTGACGTATAATGTTTTAACACATCTGACAATCGTTTAAACCTACCATCGTGCATATAAGGATATGAGAATTCTATATTACGTAAGGTGGGGACTTTAAATTTTAAGGAGTCATTTTTATTTTTAGTGACCTTCATTCTCCCATAATCATTCAAAGTTGTATCAAGGGCTAAACCATTATTTTCAAATTGTAGATTGGTAAACAAGGGCTCTGCATGGCATGACGCACAGTTTTTTTGAAATAACGCATAACCATTTTTTTCCTGTGCCGTAAACTGAGTTTGTTTGCGCATCACACTATCATACTTAGAATTAGCACTTACCAACGTGAGCATAAATTGAGAAATAGCTTTTAAAGTATGTTGGCCAGTTATAACGCTATCACCAAAAGCTTTATAAAATAACGATCGATAATTTTTTGATACTTGTAATTTTGGAACTACGGTTTCAATTGTTTCTCCCATTTCATCCGGATGGCTAATAGGAGCTAAAGCTTGCATATCTAAATGATTAATGGCGCCATCCCACATAAAAGATGGATGCCAGGCTAAATTCATCAGAGTAGGGGAGTTTCGGGTTCCAATTCTATCATCTATACCATGACTTAAACTATGATCAACATGTGTAAAGGCAGTGTATTGAGAGTGACAACTGGCACAGGAAATGGTGTTATTCTTAGAAAGTAGCGGATCATAAAACAAAACTCTGCCTAATTCAATTTTTGATAAGGATAAAGGATTTTTCGTAAAATCATAATGAGGTTTTGGCCAACTTTTAGGTACTTCAAAAGAAATATTCTTTAAGCTTTTAAAAGCCATAAAGGTTAAGCATGCAATAGAAAATAGGATGATCTTATTTTTCAATTTTATGAATATTAAATATTTTTATAACGTTTTCTGAAACGAAAATAGCATCAGCGCCCGGAGACATGATATGATGCTGAGTTGATAGATCGATTGTTTTAAGAAGTTGTTTGATATCAATTGAAATATCCGCTTTTTCATTTTGAGCTACATCTAAAACAACCGACCTTAATGTATTGAAAGGATATTGATAACCTCCCAAATGTAATTGAAACTCATTGAGTCTGGTTTTGCATACATTACTTTTTCCTTCTAATTTAAAATTGATATAGCCGCTTTGCCAGGTCCAATACATTCCTTTTGTAGGATCCAGATCGCCTCCTAAAGCACCGTAAACATTGGTAATACTGTCAATTCCAAGATTGAATTTCACTTGATCGTAGCTGATAGTTAAGGGGATATTACACAAAACGGTTTCTGTTTTTTCATTGGAAATGTCTATCAAATGAAAGCTGTTTTGTTCCTTCCAAACTACTTTTCCTTTATCCAATAATTCAATATTTGAAATATAAAATTTTAAAGTTTCTATTTGAATGTGATCATTTACTCCCAATTTATAAGATGAATCAATCTCTAATTTCGATTCTCCATACATGGGATAAAAAGTTATAGCATACTTTTTATTGGATTGTGCATATAAAACATTTACACAAAGCAAAATACAAGCTATAACATAAAAGATGAATCGCATTATTTTCTTCCTTTAATAGGTGGATGAGCGAAAAGCGAAGCTATTTCAGTAGTTAAATTAATGTAAGCCTGTTTTTGATCATCATGACAAAGTTGTTTAATGTCTTCAAAATGTTTGTAATGAATGTTTTCGATTTTGATTTGCACTTTACTTAATTCATTGATCAAGGAATCCTTTGTATTACTTTGAGTATCAACAGATAAATTACTATACAGTTTATTCTTTAAAAGCATAATGTCCTTTTCAGTTTTGGTAATTTCATCTCTGTGCCATGCTATCAATTTATCATAAGCTTTTTCTTGGTTTTCATCAAAACCTAATTTTTCAATAATGATATTTCTTGGCCCAAGATGTTTAGGATGGTCAGGCTTTTTTAAAACAAGAAAGCCCACTAAGGCAATATTGGATATAAGCAATCCAACGATGACAATGGTTAAAAATTTTACTTTGTTCATTTGTATAAAGAGTTATCGGGTACTAAATTCATTGATTGGGCCAGGTTCGTTTCTACCTTATTTGCTTTATTGTACTTAACTAATACAACAATATTTAAAGTAAAAATCAATACCAAAGAAACGCCTAATCCCAAAACCACGCGAGGTGAAAACTGAGTACGATAAGTGTTTTCTAACCTTTGCTGAATTCGGGTCAATAGAAATGGTGGGGCATCTACTTTTTGTATACGCTCTAACAGGACTAAATTTGGTTGTTTTTGTTGGCTTGTCATGGTTTCTTATATAGTTAGACGACGTTGGATCTACTTTCCTTCGCTGTCGTTTATTTTTTTAGACAAATTTGTTTTGGCCCTTTGTACCAGCGATTCTACAGCTTTTTGGCTCAGATTCATTAATTCGGCGATTTCAGCCTGCGATTTTTGCTCAATTTTACTCAAAATCAAGGCTGTTTTTTGGTTATCAGGTAATTGATTAATATGTTTAAACAGGTTTGCCAGCCCTTCTTTATCTTCTAATTGAACACCAGGATGATCAAAATGAGGAGCGTCATGTTTCACATCATTACTATCGTCATAAAAAAGAGAAGTTAAAAAGCCAAAACGTTTTTTGCGTTGCTTGGCTTTTACAAAATCCAATGATTTATTGATGGTAATTCTATAGATCCAGGTACTCAATTTTGAGTTTTCGTTAAATGAACCTATTGACTGATGAATGGACACGAATACATCCTGGCTAATTTCTTCGGCATCTTCATAATTTTGAACATACTGCAACGCCAGGTTAAAAACCAGGTTCTTGTGTGTATGGTATATTTCTTCAAATGTCAATTTACAATGAGCTTATATGTAAAAATACATTAAAAATGATGCCATCAAAAAACAGAGTCTATTATTTGTGTAAATTTACCTCGACTTAAATAGCTTATAATGAAAAAAATTAATGTTGCCATCAACGGCTTTGGAAGAATAGGAAGAGTATTTTTAAGATGTGCTTTTACGAATCCAAACATCAATATAGTTGCAATTAATGATATTGCTGATACAAAGACCTTAGCGCATTTACTAAAGTATGATTCAGTTCACAGAAAATTTCCGGGCGAAGTGAAACATGACGCAAACCATATTTATATTAACGGTAAAGAAATAAAAATATTTGCTTCCAAAGATCCTGAACAATTACCATGGAAAGCCTTAGATATTGATGTTGTAATTGAATCTACCGGTTTATTTCTGGATAAGGCTTCTGCTCAAAAACATTTGAATGCCGGTGCCAAAAAAATTATTTTATCTGCACCAGCTAAAGATGACGATATTAAAACCATTGTAATGGGTGTCAATGATGAGATCTTATCTAAAGAAGACATCATTGTTTCCAATGCGTCCTGTACTACCAATTGTGCATCACCAATGCTTAAAGTATTAAAACAATGGGGCATAGAGGAAGCTTATGTAACTACGGTTCACTCTTATACCAGCGATCAGCGCTTGCACGATGCACCTCACAAAGATTTGCGTAGAGCTCGTGCTGCTGGATTAAGCATTATACCTACAAGTACAGGAGCTGCAAAAGCCTTAGGTAAAATTTTTCCTGAACTGGAAGATAAATTAGGTGGTTGTGGTATGCGTGTGCCGGTGCCTGATGGCTCTTTAACTGATATTACTTGTGTGTTAACTCAATACCCTAGTGTAGAGCAAATTAATTTAGCATTTAAACAAGCTTCAGAAACAGATCTAAAAGGTATTTTGGAATATTCTGAAGATCCATTGGTTTCATCAGATGTAATTGGCAATGCTCATTCCGTGGTATTTGACTCTGACTTTACAAGTGTAGTAGGGAATTTAGTAAAGATCATTGGTTGGTACGATAACGAGTATGGCTACAGTAACCGTTTAGTAGATCTGCTTATTAAGATGCAATCTAAATAAAGCGACTTTAACTTTTTTTTGTAACTTTATTTTCCTCTCACGTTATTATCATCATTACTTTCGGCGAGAATCCTTTTATATGAAGATAAAGCTATTATTACTTCTTTTTTTCTTATCCTTTTCTGTTTTTTCACAAAAGCTTACCGTTTCCGGTAATGTGCAAGACACAGCAGCTAAAGCTCCTTTGCAAAATGCCATGGTAATGGCAGTGAAATTAATGGATTCCACCTTAGTTAGTTTCACCCGAACAGACGATAAAGGTTTCTTCAAATTAGAAGCCTTACCAATTGATACTTATCAGGTTATAATTTCTCATCAAAAATTTGCTGATCAGGGTTATTTTATTTTTGGTAATACTAAAAACCTGGAATATGATTTCGGGAAAATAATCTTACAACCTAAAAATGTGTCATTAGATGAAGTAACCATTTTTGCATTTAAAGATCCCATCTATTACAAAGGCGATACTTTGATCTATACGGCTGATTCGTTTAAAACAAGAGCTAACGCAACCGTTGAAGACTTATTAAAAAAATTGCCCGGCATGAAAGTAGATGCACAGGGGAAAATCACCTCTCAAGGAAAAAAAGTAGATAAGGTATTGGTAGATGGAGATGAATTTTTTGGAACCGATCCAACTGTTGCTACAAAAAACTTAAATGCCAGTTCTATAGAATCTGTTCAGGTATATGATAAAAAAAGTGATGATATTGCAAACTCTAGTACCGGAGAGGAAACACAAAAGATCCTGAATCTTAAATTAAAAGAAGAAGCCAAGAAAGGATATTTTGGTAAAATAAGTGGAGCCAGCGATTTTCAGAAATTTTATGAGGGAGAAGTTTTAGGTAATTATTTTAAGAAAAAACTAAAGGTCTCAGTATTTGGTTTAGCCAGCAATACGCCTCGTTCCAGCTTTGGCTGGGATGACGTATTTAAATACGGCTTAAATGATGACATGAACAGAAGTTCGAATGAGGATGGTGATATGTTTTGGTTTTCAAGTGGCAACCAAAATCAGGGTATACCACAAACCATTAAATCAGGTTTTTATTTTTCAGATAAGATCTCAAAAAACACGAAGATCAATTTAAATTACTCTTATGGTAATAATCAATTAAATGCTAAAACAACCACTAACTCTCAATACTTTTTACAAGACACAAGCTATACAACCTCTAATGTAACTCAATCTTCGCAGTTAAACGAAACACATAGCTTGAATTTTGGATTAGAACAAAAAATCGATTCATTAACTGACTTAACTTTAAATTCCAGATTCAAATTTTTTAATAATAAATCATCCAGTTTAAACGAAACCGATTTTATTAGCCAAGATAATATCAAAACAAGAAACACATCTATTTCAAATTCACAGATTGGTAATGGCTATGAGCTATCTAATGATTTAAAGCTCATAAAAAGATTTAAGAAAAAAGACCGCTTATTAACGACTTATTATTCTAACGCTATTACCAACAACCAATCTGACGGTATCTTAAAAACAGATAATTTATTTTTATCAGACACTACTCAAACTCTAAGCTCCATCAATCAAAAAAAGTCAAATCTTAGTGATAACCAAAATCATAATGTGGGTGTGGCTTTTATAGAACCTATTACAAAAAAAATAAAAGTTGAACTGTCTTACGATTACATGTTTTACAATAATTTACAAGACAAAAAATCACTGAATAACATAGGAGGAGAGTATACGATGATCGACTCTTCGCTAACCAATAATTTTAAAAACCAAAAACAGATCAATCGCGCCGGATTTAAGTTCATTTATGAAGTTAAGAAATTTCGTTTTACTGCCGGAACTAAAGCACGTAATGTATTTGTAAATAACAATAACCTGTTTACTAAACAACGCATTACTCAAAATTTTAATAATGTGTTACCATTTTCAACATTCAGATATAAATTCACTGATAACAAAGTAATGGATCTAAGTTATAAAACCAGTTCATCCAATCCCAGCATTAATCAGTTACAGCCAATTCCGGACAACACCAATCCAAATTTCATTAATATTGGTAATCCTAATTTGTTGCCAACTTTTAATCATGAAATTAATTTCAACTTTAATTCGTGGAAAGCCATTAGTGGTAATTATACCTGGTTAGGTCTTAGTTATAATTATACCAATAATGATATCATGACTTCCACTTCTTATGATAGTATTGGGAGAACAGTTTCTAAACCGGTGAATGTCAATGGTAATTATAGTTTTAATGGATTCTTTGGAACAAGTATTCCTTTATTTTCTAAAAAACTTGAAATCAGACCGGATGCTAATGGAAATTATACCAGTAACAAAACATATGTCAACAATGTAGAAAACATTACTAAAGACATCCGATCAAATATTGGACTAGCTTTAGCATTAGAACTGGATGATTTTGAAGTAGAAGTAAATGGTTATATGGAATTCAATTCATCTTCTTCTTCCTTAAATACTCAAAGTATAAAACCCTATACTACACAAGGTTTAAATGGAAGTATTAAAGCAAAGCTTCCCTGGAAATTTGCATTTGAAACGGATGCCAATTACACCATTAACAGTAAACGAAGTGATGGCTATAATGTGAACTATGTAGTTTGGAATGCTTCTTTATCAAAAACATTATTGAAAAAAGAAAACTTAATTCTAGGGCTTTATGCCTACGATATCATGAATCAAAACATCAACATCAATCGTTCTACTACCAGTAATGTGATCACGGATACGAAGACCAACATCATTACTCAATATTTTTTATTTAAAACTACCTGGAAGTTTAACAGCAATAAAGCAAAGGAGGAAGAAGATGATTTTTAAAAGAACTATATTTTTCTTCATTTTAATTAACTTGATCTATAATGGGTTTTCACAAATTACTTATGGTAAGATCACCTACGAACGAAGAACCAATTTATATAAAAAATTTAAAAACAATGGTGATGTAAAAGAATGGTTAAGAGAGGAAGACAAAAACAAAATTGATGTATTTGAATTGTATTTCAATGATACCCTGTCTGTATTTAAACCTCAGGAAAGTGATATCGTTGAACGGATGAGTTGGGCTACTACTAAAAATGTGGTATATCAAAATTATGTGACCCATAAACGCTTAACTGAAAAAAAAATATGGGGCGAGTTATTTATATTGGATGATTCTGTTCGTCAATTTAAATGGAAAATAACCGACAGTAAACGAGTAATTTGCGGTTACCAATGCCGCAAAGCCATTTGGCAAGCCAATGATAGTACTCGATTATATGCCTGGTTTAGCAATGAAGTTATTCCGTCTATTGGTCCCGAAAGTTTTGTGGGTTTACCCGGAGCTATTCTAGGTTTAGCCACAGAAGATGGAGGAGTGATCTATTTTGCCAAAAGTGTTGAAGTGATAAAACCAGAAGTGACTGCATTAACACCAAAAAAATCAAAACAAAAAATATATAAACGATCAGAATTAAAAGCACAATTGGAAAAAGAATATGGTAAAGAAAAGTGGGGTAAAGCTATGATTTACAATAATTTCGAAATTTGGTAGTTGTAAATCGTATCTCTATTTAACTATGTTTTCCCGATTCTTTTTTTACTTTTGTAATAATGATTAAGGCTACTATTTATATTTTTCTGTTTATTTTTTTATCTCATGCCGGACTTGCACAATTAATTGCTAATGCCGGTAGCGATAAGACACTGTGCGTTAACGGAAATACAACTTTAGGCGGGTCGCCAAGTGCAACAGGTGGTACGCCTCCTTATATTTACAAATGGTCACCTTCAAATTTTTTAAGTTCAACTTCTGTTGCTAATCCAATGGCTTCAGGTGTTAATGTACAAACCGTTTACAAACTTGAAGTTATCGATAAGGATTCAACCATTTCTATTGATTATGTACTAATCAGAGTTGATCAAATACACACTTTTAATGCAGGCATAGATACCGGTTTTTGTTTTGGACAACAACCGGGTATTAAGATCGGTGCCGCAAATAATACAACTGCCCAACATAATTTCAATTGGTTTCCTACCACCGGCTTAGACGACCCAACTGCTGCCAATCCTATTGCCACACCAACTGTTCAAACAACGTATGTACTCACAGTATCAGATGGCATTTGTCCTAACAATGTATCGCAAGTAACTGTCACTCCATTTATGCGCCCACCGGTTGACGCCGGTTTAGATACCATTATTGATGAAGGAAATACGATTACCTTAACCGGAAGTGGAGGCTTACTTTATTGGTGGCAACCTGATTATAATATCAGATATGCTCATACTACAAACCCGGATGTGTGGCCTGTAGTAACAACAACTTATACTTTATATGTTGAAGACCAACACAAGTGTGCCGCTTGGGATACAGTGAGAGTTAATGTTATTCCGGGTGATATTTTGTTTTTTTATTCGGCATTTACACCAAATGGTGACGGAGACAACGATGTATTTTATATCGGTAATTTAGAAAAATACCCCGACAATAACTTAAAGATTTATAATCGTTATGGTAAAATGATCTATAGCGCTACCAATTACGCAAATGATTGGAATGGCACTTACCTTGGCGATCAAATACCAACCGGAACTTACTTTTATATATTTAGTGATGGTAAAGAAAAACAATACAAGGGAACTGTTACCATCATGAGGTAAAAACAAAAACATATTATAAAACAAAAAAGGTGTACAAATTGTACACCTTTTTTGTTTTTTAGTTTAACAAACTTCTCGGCTTCGCTCGAAGTGACAAAAAAATTACTTCAACAAAGCTAATTGCAATACTTCAGTCATTTGGTTCACATATTTAAATGTTAAGCCTTTCAAATAATCAGATTTGATATCATCCACATCTTTTTTATTATCAGCACACAAAATAATTTCTTTAATACCGGCACGTTTAGCTGCTAATATTTTTTCTTTGATACCACCAACCGGTAATACTTTTCCACGTAAAGTGATCTCGCCGGTCATGGCTAAATGTTTTTTTACTTTACGTTTTGTTAAAGCAGATGTTAATGAGGTTAACATTGCAATGCCGGCACTTGGTCCGTCTTTTGGTGTTGCACCTTCGGGTACGTGAATGTGAACATTATAGTTTTCAAATAACTCCGAATCAATTTTTAATTCTTCGTTATGTGATTTTATAAATTCTAAAGCCAGTGTAGCACTTTCTTTCATAACATCCCCTAAATTCCCTGTCAAGGTTAATTTAGCGCCTTTACCTTTTGATAAACTGGTTTCAATAAATAAAATATCTCCACCTACTTGTGTCCAGGCTAAACCTGTAACTACGCCCGGCACATCATTGCCCTGGTATTTTGCTTTTTCGTGCGAAGGGCCTAAGATCTTGCCAATAACCTCTTCAGTAATTTTAGGTAAAGCATTTTCTTTAACCACATGCACAGCCACATGGCGTGCAATTTTAGATAATTTTTTCTCTAAACCACGTACGCCACTTTCGGCCGTATAATTTTCAATAACAAATTCTAATTGCTTATCCGTTAATTTTAATTGCGATTTTTTTAAACCGTTCTCTTCAATTTGTTTTGGCAGCAAATGCTGTTTCGCAATTTCAATTTTTTCTTCAACCGTATAACCGCTCACATCGATAATTTCCATACGATCACGTAAAGCAGGCTGTATAGTTGCTAGATTATTACAAGTAGCAATAAATAACACTTTACTTAAGTCGTAATCACTTTCTAAAAAATTATCGTAAAATGTACTGTTTTGTTCAGGATCTAAAACTTCTAATAGAGCAGAGGAGGGGTCGCCATGGTAATCATTCCCTACTTTATCAATCTCATCTAAAATAAATACCGGATTAGATGATTGTACTTTTTTAAGATTTTGTAAAATACGTCCTGGCATCGCTCCAATGTATGTTTTACGATGTCCGCGTATTTCACTTTCATCTTTCAAACCACCTAAACTCATGCGTACATATTTTCTTCCCAAAGCTTTGGCAATACTTTTCCCTAAAGATGTTTTACCAACACCCGGAGGGCCATATAAACAAAGAATTGGAGCTTTCAGATCGCCTTTTAATTTCAAAACTGCTAAGTGTTCCAAAATACGTTCTTTCACTTTTTCTAAACCAAAATGATCCTCGTCTAATGTTTTCTCAGCGTTCTTTAGATCAAAATTATCTTTGGTGTATTCGCCCCAAGGCAAGTCTAATAAGAGTTCCACATAATTGGTTTGAATACCAAATTCAGCCGCATGTGGATTCATGCGAGAAAGTTTGCCTAATTGTTTTTCAAAAATATCAGCAACTTCTTTATTCCATTTTTTTGTTTTGGCTCTTTCCCTCAACTCGGCCAAATCCTGTTCATGATTTTTTTCACCTAACTCTTCCTGAATAGTTTTGATCTGTTGGTGTAAAAAGTAATCGCGTTGTTGTTTATCAATATCAACTTTTACTTTATTCTGAATTTGATTTTTCAACTCCAGCATTTGTAGCTCTTTAGTTAAATGAGCTAATACTAATGTGGCGCGTTCCTTCAAATTAGGTACTTCCAATAATTTTTGCTTTTCTATAGCAGTAGCATTCATATTAGAAGAAATAAAGTTCACCATAAAATTCTGGCTCTCAATATTATTAAGGGCAAAGCCTGCTTCTGTAGGAATGTGTTGCGATTTTTGAATGATCTGTAAAGCTGTATCTTTTAAACTCGATACAATGGCTTGAAATTCTTCGTCATCAACATCAGGACGAGTTTCTTCAAAACGTTCTGTTTTTGCTTTATAGTAAGGCTCTGATTGAGTGAATTCTTTAACTCTGAAACGCTTTTTACCCTGGATAATTACAGTAGTATTACCATCGGGCATACGAAGCATTTTAATAATATGCGCTACGGTACCAACGGTATTTAAATCTTCAGGCTGAGGATCCTCAATACTGTCATTTTTTTGAGCAATAACGCCAATGGTTTTATCTCCCTTGTAGGCATCTTTGATCAAATTAATGGATTTATCCCTGCCAACCGTAATAGGAATTACGACACCAGGAAATAAAACGGTATTTCTAAGCGGTAATATTGGCAGTACATCCGGAATTTTCTCGGCATGCATGCTGTCCTCATCTTCTGTAGAAAGTAAGGGTATAAAATCTGTATCCTCGTCTAACATAGGATCAAAGGGCAATTTATCTAATTTACTAAAGAAACTCATATCAAAAAATCGTTGTATTTACCTTACAATATACGATTATTATGCCATTGCTGTTTTACGACTTTGTGGCAGAAAAAAGCCTGTAATTGTTAAATCACAGGCTTTTAAAATTAGGGTTTTAAGGTCATGCTGAACTTGTTTCAGCATCTCATAATAGATAAAATCGAACTTAACTATTCTCTCACCATTTTTTTACTATCAACTACTTTGCCATCTGCTACTAAAGTATAATGGTATAAACCACTTGAAAGATCAGAAGCAAATACATTAACTTTACCTTTACCGCGGCTTTTTACATCTACCGTTTGAATGATTTGCCCATTGGCGCTGTAGAAAATAATTTGTGCTTTACCTACGCTTGTTGGTATATTGTAAGTAATGGTTGTTTGCTCTGCAAATGGATTTGGTACGTTTTGGTTTAACACAACAGCATCTTTATCGCTTAATTCAACATCTAATTGGTTAATATTATTGGTCCTTTGTCCGTTATGATTACCATTGTTGCCATGGCTGTTATTGCAACATTCTGTGATCATTGTCATTAACTGATTAAGCTGTGTTTGCGTTGCCTGATTGATGCTGTCTTGTTTGCTTTGTACAGTTTTCAAACTGTCAATGGTTAATTGTTGCTCCTGAATAGCTCGAGTTAATAAAGCCGCCATTGCTTTATAGTTAACCGTTTTTAGGGTTTTAGCTTGATTAGCTACATTACCTAAACTATCATAAGTAGCTGCAATATTAATTGTATCAATTAATTCTGGATATACAGTTTGTAATTGCTGAGCCACAAAACCATAATCTAAATTATTTTTAAAAGACAACTGAGGTACATTCTGGTTTGTGAAATTATAAGAAACCGGGTTTAATGTTTTAATTTTTGCTAAAGCATTAAAATTATTAATGTTTGTCTTTACTTGAGCATCGCTTAAACCTCCTTTATCCAATCGTGCTTGCATTTCTCTTTGTTTTGCATTCAATTCTTGGATACCGCCTATTGCAAAAGGAATTAAGCCCACATAATTTAATGTTTTTAATGTTGCAGTCGAATCCATTGCTGTTCCTGTAGAATCAATTCTTCCATGCACTTTTATTTGTTTTACTAATTCAGGTATAACTTGCTCAACCTCTTGAGCAATAAATCCGTAATTATTACCATTATCTACATTAAGTTGTGGAGCATAACTATTATTATAATTAAATCTTACGGGTTGCAATTTCTCTATAATATCCAAAGGTGTTGTTATTTTATCGATATTTTGTTTTATGTTTTTATCAGAGGCAACAAGTATACCCCCAGTATAATAACCAAAGCCATTTACATTAATATCTCCGTTGGTTTGAACAGCATAATTTCCAGTTGCAGCTGTACCCCAATTTGCTACTTCTATACCAATTTGAGGAATATTTAAATTATTATAGGTATTTCTAACAAACAATCTAGCAAATCCGGGAGTTAATGTTTGGCAACCATTTAAATCTCCAATATTAATATTACCTGCACCGTTAAAATTTAAACTTTTATTATTTAAATCAACTCTCCAATTAGTTGGTAATTGATAAGGGGTAGGAGCGCTACAAGGAGCGCCAAAACTACCTTGAACATAAACAACATCACCATTTGCATCTACACTTAATAAACCTTGCCCCTGATTTATTGCCGGTATAGAAGTTGCTGTAATATTTGTAAAACGCAATCCACTTTGATTAGATGAAAAACCTTGAATTTCAACTCTATTGCCGGGAGTACAACCACCTGTACCAAAACCTGTTCTTCCTTCCGACCAAATTATATTTTTATTGTTCATTGCAATAAATCTATTACTAAGTAATTTTGCAGTGGCTATTTCAGTTGCATTCGAGCAATCGCCACCAAGTTGAACATTTCCTGATGATACCAATAAACCATTATTAGCATTAGCCGTTCCACTACCTCCACAATTAACCAACACCACATCACCATCTCCATCAACAGTTAACACTTTGGTATTATCCACACCATTTGTACCATCAGCTAATACAGGGCTTGAAGAAGTTAATTTGGAAAAACGCAAACCACTTGCATTTGTATTACCATATTTTACATTTTTCATATTGGCACTGATTTCAAATGTATTTCCAACATTACAAAATGGAGTAGATGATGGTTGTCCACCAACACCAACACCACCTGCATCTGTATTTAAATTAGCAAACCAAAAATTATGATCAGCCATCAAAATAGTTCTATCTGTTTGTAAAGCTGAATTCAACATTTCTTTTAGATTACCACAGGTTCCACCTAATTGTACTGCATTAGTGGCCAAGTCAAAATTAATACCGTTATTACCAGTTGCACTGCCGCTACCACCCGGCACATAAATCACATCACCATTTGCATCAACAGATAATACACCTGTACCTGGATTGGTAATAGGTGTAGCTGTTGACTTCATATTAGTAAAACGTAAACCGCTACCTGCTAATCCATAAGGCGCTGCGGCTCTTGATGTAATTTCCAACTCATTTCCAGGAGTATTTGTATTAAAGCCAATCCAACCTGTATTTTTTATTACTGCTTGTTGCGTATTGTTGGTAAAAAACCGCAGATCCAAATTTTCTTTTTGGTTCACTTCAGCAACACCATTTGTTGCAATACCAATGTGAAAACCATCTCCAGCTGTTTGTCCGGTTGAACTTTGATTAGTAATTTCTAAATAAGTTGGCACCGCATTTTCGCCATTAATATGTAATTGGCTTTGAGGCTGTGAATTATTATTAAAACGAGGGCCTATACCAACATTACCTATTGCTGTTAAGCGCATAATTTCTCTACCAAAATTGGCGGTTCCTGCTAAATCATCAGTACCTCCGGAAGTACCTGCTAAAAAATTAAATACCATATTATCCGGTCCTGCACCCGAGTAAGCATTATCTGCCCAGCCAATTACAGCATCAGTAACATCAGGGCCACCAGTAGCACGTTGACCCATAAACATTAAATCCTGATTATGAGTGCTAGTTATTCCATATTTCATCCAAGGACGCCACCCGGAAGACTGAACAAAAGCACCAACGCCACTATTTAGATGAAGCAAACTGAAAGGTCCGGCATTAGTACCATTGAAGGGGAAGCCTTGAGCAGTAGTATTAGCTCCTATGCCAACAAATCCATCAGTTACCTGGCCGTTAAATCCATTAATGCCCACAACCCTGTCGCCATTTACCACCATACGTTGTTTGCCAGTTGTATAATGGTATACAGGGCTGTTCCACATTGTACCAAAAACATTGTTGTTCCCCGCGGAACCACCTTGCTGATTGCCCCCACGATACCAAGCTCTTTCTGTTTGATTAATAGTACTTGGTAAATTTGGTGGAGTAACTCCTGGCGTAGGGGCTGTTCCTGTTGGATTTTGCTGTGCTATTGCATTTACACTTAATGCCATTAGCCCCAAATAGAATTTATATTTCATTATCAATAAGTTTTTACCTTATTAATTGAATAAAGCCTTTAAATGATTTTTCTTTAGTTTCTATAGTAAAATAATAAATTCCATCGTTGCAGTTTTCACCACTGGTTGTTTTCGCATCCCAAATAATAATATTATTAGAAGTAGTATAAATTTTATTACCCCATCTATTATAGATTGAGAAATTTATTTCATTATACCCTAATAAATCTACTTTCCATTCATCATTTATACCATCTTGATTTGGTGTAAATATATTTGGAAATATTGGTTCTTGAAATGGTAACTCAGTTATCGATACATCGTCTATGTAAATATAATCTCTTGGAAAAATTTGACCTATCCAACCTGTAGTGTCACAAGTGTAATCACTTTTTAAATTAATGCTATCAACAAAGCACCCAATTATAACAAAATTTTCAGTACCAGACGCTTTATAATTTAAAGAGATTTTTTGCCATCCAAGCGTATCTTTGATGAAATTATTTTTATCATTAGTTATATCTGCACCTGTATTATTTATTATTGGGGTTAATTGTATTTTTGATAGATCTGCAAATTTCGAAGAATAAAATTTAAGTCCAATTTCACTGATATTACATGACCCAGCATTAGACGATAAATAAAATGAAATCTCATAGTTTTTCCCATTTGTAAGGGATTGAGATAATTGGTTTTGGATATACTCACGATAATTATAAAAATTACCAGCAAAGCCTATATAAAAACCAGCAAAATTGTTTCCAGTTCGCGCAAATTGATAACCTGGATTCAATGCGGGAGGAGTCATATTTCCTACTTTACCATTAAAACACCACAAATCACTGCTACTATAAATAGGATTACTCCAGCCTTTACAACCACTCCATTTAAATACATCTTGTCCAAGATTTGAATAATTTCCATAACAACTATCAATTTGTTCAAAACTGCCATTGGTAATATATTCAGTTTGTGTTTTTGCTTCACAGCAAAACAACATTATAAAAAGAAAAATATAAAAAAGTTTATTCAATTAATAAGATTTGTTATTTAATTTTTAAATATTGTTTTGGTACAAAGCAAACTAAACTTAGTTGCAAAACCTTATGCAAATTACAAAAATTTGTAATGGCATAAAAATGCTGGTTTTATTGATGTTTTTTAACTTGTTAGTTTTTTAAACAATCTGCACCTTTGTAATGGTAAGAGTTTCCCAATTTTTACCTCAAAGGGAGGTTGTTTTTAACGCAAGTTTTAAATGGCCTCCTTTTCTTTTTATAAAAATATAATTATTGTTATAAATTTAATTAACAGCTCTAAACTAATACTACCGATAAAAGGATATTTAGCACAAATCTATTTTTTGTTAGCCGTTAAATCTAAGTGGTAATTATGGCTCTGTCAATACGTATTTATACCTAAAATTGTTAAAACATTAGTTAAATAAAAATCAGTAAATTTGCCCCGTTGGTATTTTGGTGTAAAAACTAAATAGGGAATTTGGTGTAAATCCAAAACTGTACCCGCAGCTGTAAGTTCTTTTAATGTTATATTTTATCCACTGTTTGTCCAAAACGAATGGGAAGGTATATAACAGGAACGAGTCAGAAGACCTGCCAATAAACCAATGTTTGGAGTTTCGGGAAGAAAGCTCATAAAGGCATTGTAACATTTTAATGAAACAAAACATTCAAACAATTTCAAGTTTAATCTTGCTATTTGCAAGTCAAGTGGCTTTCTCTCAATTTGCGCCACCAGTTGGGCAAGCAGGTACTACTGCCATGCACAAAGACAGTTCTGCTTTTGTAGATTGGGCAAATGCCAGTGTGGTTAATCGAGGCTATCAGGATATTTCTAATACCTCTTTAGGTTATGCCAATGTGGGCGATGAAACAATGGCATTAGGAGTGGCCGGTGCAAATGGCGTAGTAAGTTTAGGTGATGGTGGTTCTGCTATTTTACAATTTAACTCACCATTAAAAGATGGAGTAGGTCCCGATTTTGCGGTGTTTGAAAATAGTTTTGATGATACTTTTTTAGAGTTAGCTTTTGTAGAAGCGAGTAGCGATGGTATTAATTTTTTCAGATTTCCGGCAACCAGTAATTCTGATACAGTAACTCAAACTTCTGGTTTTGGATCAACCGATGCTACTAAAATTAATAATTTAGCCGGTAAGTACAAAGCCTTATACGGAACTCCCTTTGATCTGGCAGACTTACCAACCGCGGCAGCATTAAACCCACAAGCAATTACGCATATTAAAATCATTGATGTAGTAGGTTGTCTGCAAAACCAATATTGCACCAGAGATAAGGATAATCACAAAGTAAATGATCCATGGCCAACAGATTTTGGAAGCGGAGGTTTTGATCTGGATGCTGTAGGAATTATACACAACCAAACTAATGTTGGCGTAGAGGAAATAGAATTGACAAAATCTCATTTATATCCAAATCCTGCTAAAGACAAATTGTATATTACTAATACAACAAATCAACTATACTCCATCGTCATTCATTCAGGTATTGGTACGGAAGTATTTCATTTAAATAACCAGTCAGGTTATACTAGTATTGATGTAAACGAATTAGCTGATGGTGTTTACTTGATGACGATCTCTAAAGAAAACAAAAAAGAGGTGTTGAAATTTATTAAGGTTTCTAATTAAGGGATATTTTATTTTTATTGCGCAGATGGCGCTGATTTTTAATCTTTATCTGAGGTACTCTGTAAAATCTGCAAAACCTTTTTTCTAACTAAAAAAACCACGAAAAGTGTGCAGTACAAAGTATAAAATTACTGCCCAACCTACAATAGACACGAACATAAAACGCATGACTTTGTTTTTATCGTGATAAAATTTCACAGCAATAAATACGCCTAAAGGAATTGATAAAATTAAAGGAGTAATAATAGAAAGACCAACTAAGCCAAAATATTTTTTTACGTAAACAATGATCTTATTCGTAATTGTAAATTTTTTCTTTGGTTTTTTATGAATGGCTTTCTTAATTCTATTGTTTATCCAATCACTTAAATAAGTAAATACTACTACACCGGTCATACCACCGGTTATGGTAATTAGCATAGCTTTAAAAAAGGGAAAATTAGCAAATACGGCTGCGGGAACTCCGCCAATACCAAATTTTACAGAACTTAATAAAAAAACACTAACAATTTTAAGAATATCGGTCCACATTGTTTTTACATTTTTTCTCCAAAAGCCAAATCTCCGGCATCACCTAAGCCCGGCACAATGTATGAATGAGCTGTTAACTCTTCATCTACTACACCACACCAAATTGTAAAATCCTGTGTTGGCATATGAGCTTTTACATAATCTACGCCTTGTTTACTGCTAATAGCTGAAACAATGTGTACATGTTTAGGCGTTCCTTTTGACATTAATGCTTTATATGCTAATACAATAGATGCACCCGTTGCAATCATTGGGTCACATAAAATTAATATTTTGTCATCCAAATTTGGACTTGATACATATTCAACATGAATATCAAATGTATTGTCTTTATGATGTCTTCTGTAAGCTGATATAAAAGCGTTTTCAGCTCGATCAAAATAATTTAACACACCAATATGTATTGGTAAACCTGCTCTTAAAATAGTAGCAATAACCGGTTGAGATTTAACATGACTCGTTTCTGCTACACCTAATGGTGTTTTAGTTTGACGTGTTTCATAAGCCATGGTTTTAGAAATTTCATAAGCCATAATTTCTCCAATTCGTTCCAAATTTCTGCGAAAGCGCATACTGTCTGTTTGAATTGTAGTGTCGCGCAACTCAGCAATATACTGGTTGAAAATAGAATTATGTTCGGATAAAATATGTACCATATGCAATATAAATTAATTAAGATTTTTCTCGTCTAAAGATACTGTTTTTTAGAAAATAAGAGCTTGTTAAATTTATTTTAAGTTTCAACAACTGTTTTTCTGCTTGCCAAATAAACCCCGGAGATGATCAATACCGCTGAAACAACTTTAATAAGTGTAATCTCGTCCTTACCCAACATCACGGCAATGATAGTTGCCAAAAACGGTTGAAAATAAATATACATACTTACTACCGACGAACTTAAAGCCTTAAGAGCATAGGTATTTAATAAATATGCTAAGAAAGTGGTTGCTACCACTACAAATACCATGGCTAAAATAATATCAGATGTTAAAACATGCCAGTTCACCTCCAATAGATCCGGTAACCCAAATGGCAACATGTATAATCCTCCAAATAAAAAGATCCACTTCATTACTGTAACAGTATGATATTTTATCATATAAGGTTTGGCCATCACTACAAACACCGCCCAGGATAAAGAATTCACTAATGTCATGAGATCACCCGCAATAGTCTCGCTGCCTAATGCAAAAGATCCTTTAAAGAGTAATAGAGTTAAGGCGCCAATAACACCAAAAGCCAAACCTGTTAATTTTAATGCCGTTATCTTTTCTTTAAAAACAAATATGGTAAACAACATCACCGCAATAGGGTTGCTGATCATGATAATAGCAGAATTAATAGGCTTAGTTAAACTCAATCCATAAATAAAAAATGCCTGATTAACCGCAACACCAAATATTGCCAATAACATCATTTTTTGCAGATCACCTTTTGCCAAGGATTCTTTTTTTGTAAAAGCGGCAACCGTCCAAAATAAGATACAAGCTCCTATAATACGTAACATCACTAAACCCAATGGTTTAATATGATCAGGCATTAGATCTTTGGCAATAGAATAATTTAAAGCATAAATAACCTGTGCCAGAAATAATGAAATATGCGCTTTTAAAGAAGAACTCATTTTGCGGCAAATGTAATTATAAAATAATTTAGAGCCTGTTTAAATTTTGTTCCAAAAATTTGTCATTGATGATTTTGTCAGTTCGAGTAGGTTTGTTGCCTCTTTACAAACCGTATCGAGAACTCATCCAAAAAACACTTCTCGATATGCCTCCTCCGTCGGCTACTCGAAGTGACATATAATATATTTTGCACCTATTAGCAAATACGCAGTATTATTTCGAAATTTAAACCATGCTTTTTACTGACCAGTTAAATAATACTATTGAATTACAATCCTTTCCAAAACGGATCATTTCATTAGTCCCATCGCAAACAGAATTGTTATGGGATCTGGGCATACGAAAAGAACTTGTCGGGATCACAAAATTTTGTATTCATCCTGAAGAATTATTTCATTCGGCACCACGAATAGGAGGCACCAAAAAATTCAACTTCGAAAAAATAAGAACATTAAAACCAGATCTCATTATTGGCAATAAAGAAGAGAACGAACAAATTCAAATAGAAGCTTTACAAAAAGAATTTAATGTTTGGATGAGTGATATTTACACTTTGGATGATGCTTTGAAAACTATTAATGCTATTGGCGAATTGGTAAATAAAACTGAGGAAGCAAATATCATTTCGCGTAACATCAAACAATCTTTTATTGACTTAAAAAAAATACATAAACGTGTATTGTATCTTATTTGGAAGGATCCCTACATGGCGGCCGGTAAAGCAACTTTTATAGGAGACATACTGGGCAGAATAGGGATGGAGAATATTTTTGAAGACAATAACAGTCGTTATCCTGAAGTATCGATCAAAGAGATGCAAGTATTAAATCCTGAATTAATTTTATTGTCTTCTGAGCCTTATCCATTTAAAGAAAAGCATATTAAAGAATTGCAAGACTTATTACCCAATAGTAAGATCATCTTGGTAGATGGTGAATTGTTTAGTTGGTATGGCAGTAGGTTATTAAAGAGTGTAAAATACTTTAATGAATTAATTGAACAATTAACTCATTAAAACTTAGGACAAGAAACGACAACACGATTCGTTTTCTTTTTTGGTTTACACAATTGATACGATAATGTAATTTCATGAGCCCCTTTTGAAAGACCCGCTAATTGAGAAATAGTTTTATCAAAACTATAACCAATATTCATTCTTGGAGTTTGCAAACCAATAATAATAGCAAGTGCATCGTTATTACTATAACCTGGTTTATACGCTTTTAATCCCGGAATTCCTCTATACCAGATACCAACATTAAAAATATTTTGTGTGTAATAAAACCCAATATCAAATTGATCAAACTCTCTTTGTCCGCGATAATGCACTGCCGTTGTTATTGTTCGTTTTAATGAAGGATCTCTTTCATCTGGATTTACAGCAATTTTAGTGCCTCCATGCACACTATATTTTATTGGTAATCGTACATCATCCATTCCTAAAAAAGATTCATTTGGTTGGTTCAAATGAAAAAATGAAGCACCTCCCCAAAATCGGGAAGTGTAGCATAAAATACCTGCACCAATATCTATAAATGTTTTGTTTTGAGTAGGTGCTTCATTTGTTGTACCGTTTTTATTATTTTTTGAGATCTGATCTCCAAAAATTAATTTATTAAAATTGATACTTTTAATAGTAACTCCTGGTTGCAATCCGGCTCTAATCGCAAACTTATTGGTAATTTTTGTTTCGTACGCAAATGAAGGATTAACCATTGTTGTTCTCAGATCACCACTTCCGGCTTCGTCAACTGCGCATAATATTCCGGCACCAACTTTCTGTTTCACAAAAAAATGATCGGCTGCTAACATATAAGAGGTATATGTTTTCTTAATCCCGGGCCATTGATTTCTGTATACTAAGGATACTCGTCCGCAAACATTGGCACCTGTAAACGCAGGGTTTAAATACAACGGAGCTGAATAGAATTGGGTAAATTGCATATCCTGACCACAAACAGTAAATGCTTGAAGCAAAAATATGAAAGATACTATGTGTCTAATTCTAAACATACATTTTATTTAAGAAGAGTTACGTCTCCCGAACCGCTGAATTTTTTTCCGTTGTTAAATTTAGCATTTGCTTTCCAAACATACACACCAACTTGACAAATTTTATTCCTATAATAACCATCCCATCCTTCTTTCACATCATCCGTTTCAAATATTAACTCTCCCCAACGGTTAAATATTTGTAGTTTATACTCCACTATACCTGAATAAACAGGGAAGAAGATATCATTGTTATTATTGATTGGGTCAAAATAACCACCCGGTGAACCATCTGTATTTGGTGTAAACGCATTAGGGAAAATAATATCAGCATCAGTTGTTACCGGAACAAAAGCTGTATCGGTACAACCATATTGGTTAGTTACAACTAATTGAACTGTATATATTCCCACAGTATTGTACTGATAAGTTGGATTTGCTAAACTTGATGTTCCTCCTTCTCCAAAATTCCAGGCAAAAGAAATTACGTCCGATGATGATTGATTAGAACAAGTTAATAGATCATAAGGCAGGTTCAATACAATTGGTTGTGGCGGATTGGTTGAAAAAGCAGCTATTGGAGGGTTATAAGCATTAATAATGATAGGCGATGACCCGTTATTGCTTGTACAACCATTACCAGTAGTAGCTGTTAAAGTAACCGAATAAGTTCCGGCGCTTGTATAGGTATAACTAGGGTTTTGTACATTAGACGTTTGACCATTACCAAAATTCCAAGTCCAACTTGTGATAGGATCATCAGGATTACCAGTTATTGAATTATCATTAAAATTAATTACACTTGGAATACAAGCTAATGTTCCTTGCGAAGATGCTACAATTGTTGGCGGAGGATTAAATAATACCCTCACCGAATCAATAACAGTTCCTCCACAAGAGTTGGTTACCGTTAAAACATATGTAGTTGGTTGACTCGGAGCTACCACAAATGCTCCTGGACCAGTACCTAACCCATTATTCCAATTATAACTTAATGGCCCCTGAACTCCAGCTGTAGTCGCATATATAGTAGTACTTTGACCAGGACAGATAGGAGAATAAGCAATAGCATCAATATCAGCTGGTGTTAAATTATACACAATTGCACTAACGGTATCTGTATTACCTGCACATCCGTTTACATCATATGCAACAACTGTATAATTTGTATTACTTGTTGGCGTTACGCTAAATGTTCCATTATTTGTACTACCGGATGGTTGCCAATTAAAATAATAACCTCCCGAACCGCCTGTAGCTGATGCCGTTACAACACCTGATGAACCTAAGCAAATGGTATCGTTAACACCGGCTGTGGTTACTACTTGAGTTGGTTGCGTTAAAGAAAAAGCAGTTGAAGTTGAACATCCATTAGCATCACTTACAAATGCCGTATAAGAACCACTGGTAATATTAGTAGCAACATTTCCATTTTGTGGCGGTGTTGATGTCCAGGTATAACTATAAGGGGTTGTTCCGCCTGTAGCTGTAACAGTGGCACTTCCTACGCCATTAAAACAGGTAGGATTATTAACTCCTCCATTAGAAGAAACCAAAGTTGCAGGTTGTGAAACTACTACAGAAATTATCGCAGGACAGCTATAAGTATCCATTGCTCTTACAGTATAAGTTCCGGCTGATAAATTCGAAATAGTTGGTCCACCAAAATTTGAAGGTAACCATGTGAAAGTATATCCTGGATTTCCTCCGGAACCGGATACAGTAATAGCACCATTATTTCCTCCAAAACAAGAAACATTAGCAACACTACTTATTGAAATGGCAACAGGTGTTGGCTGAGTGATGTTTGCTACAACCGGAGTTAAACAATTTCTTGAATCTATTACATTTGCGGTGTAAGTTCCTGCTACTAAAAAGGATGCTGTTGTACCATTCCCACCGTAGGGCAACCAGTTTATTGAATAAGGAGGGGTTCCTGAACTTATTCCTATTGTTGCTTTTCCATTATTTCCACCAAAACAAGAATCATTTACTGTAGAAATTAAATTAACAGTTGGAGGTGGTAAATTAACTAAAGAGGTGGTTAATGTTTTTGTACAACCCAAAGCGTCTGTGGTCAACAAAGTATAAGTTCCAGGTAATAATCCGGTAATACTTGGATTTGATCCTGCTATAGGACTCCAGGAGTACGTATACGGCCCTGTGCCTCCTGTAATTTGAGAAGTGATAGATCCATTAGCTACTGCACATGCAGGATTATATGGATACAACGTTCCTGTTACTGCTGTTGGTTGAGATATGATAACACTAGCATTAGTTAAACATCCTTTTGCATCTGTAACATTCACAACATAATTACCCTGTGTCAATCCTGATGCGGTTGGGTTGTTTCCTCCGGTTGGATTCCATGTATAGGTATACCCGGCAGTTCCTCCGCTAGCTGTAACAGTAGCTGTTCCATTAGAACCACCAAAACAAAAAGTAGGTGAACCATTGCCTGTAGCGGCTAACGGTTGAGCTGGTTGTGTTACTAAAACAGTATTACTGTTTGTACATCCTTTAATATCAGTAATATTAACTGTATAGGTACCGGTGGTCAATCCTGTTACAGTTTGACTATTGGTATTCATTGGTAACCAATTATAACTGTAAGAAGCAGTACCTCCAGAAGCTTGTGCCGAAGCAATTCCATTATTTCCGGCAAAACAAGATACAGAAGTAAATGATGTTGTAGAAGCTAAAGCCGCAGTAGGTTGTGATATGGAATAAGTAGTTGTATGAACACAATTATTAGCATCTCTTACCTGAACACTAAATACGCCCGCACTTAAACCTGAGGTTGTTGATCCTGTAGCGTTACTTGGCAACCAGGTATAAGTATAACCCGGAATACCGCCTCCGGCTGTAACAGTTGCCGAACCGTTAGCTCCTGAAAAACAACTCACATTGCTCGTCATAACATTTAAGAAAAGAGGGGTAGGTTGTATAATAGTTGAACTTACAGCTGATGCCAAACAACCATTTCCAGCTGTTACATTAACTGTATAAGTTCCTATAGGTAAGCCGGTAGCCGTTGCATTATTTCCTCCAATAGGAGACCAAGTATATGTAAATGGCCCTGTACCACCTGTAACACTAGCCGTTGCGGTTGCATTATTTCCACCAAAACAACTTACACTTGTGGTTGATGCCACTGTTACAACCGGTCCTGGGTTATTTGCAATAGTTAAAGAAGTGGATTTTACACATCCGTTAATATCATTTACAGTAACACTATATGGCCCTGATAATAACGCTGTTGCTACCGCATTATTTCCTCCTGTTGGTGACCATGTATATGAATATGATCCCATTCCTCCGGAAGCTGTAACTGTTGCTTGCCCATTAGCTGCTCCACAATTAGAGTTAGCACTATTTGTTGCTAAAGTAATAGCTGTTGGTTGTATAACGTTAACCGTATTACTTACAACACAACCTTGAATGTCAGTTGCCGTAATTGTATAAGTTCCTTGTGGTAAGTTGGAAATATTCTGCCCGCTTATGTTTCCGGGATTCCAAGTATAATTATAAGGAAATGTCCCTCCTGTTACTGTAGTAGAAGCTGTTCCGTTAGTTCCGCCAAAACATGACACTGAAGTAGAAGATACGGCTGCTGCAACTGCGGCAGTTGGTTGAGTTATTGAAAACGTATTGGTATGGATACAATTATTAGCATCCTGAACCTGAACAGAAAAAATACCTGCTGCTAACCCGGTAGTTGTTGACCCTGTAGCAGCACTTGGCAACCAGGTATAAGTGTAACCAGGAGTACCACCTGTAGCTGTAACTGTAGCAGTTCCATTTGTTCCACTAAAACAACTTACGTTAGACGTTAGTATATCTGATGCTATTGCCGGTGGTTGTTCAATATCCGGACTTGTCATTGCTAAAGAAATACAGCCATTGGCATCCTCTGCAGTAATGTAATAAGTACCGGCGGTTAATCCTGTCGCTACCAAACCATTTCCTCCGGATGGCGACCAAGTATAAGTTATTGGAGCAACACCACCTATTACCGCAGCTGTTGCTGTTCCATCATTCCCTCCAAAACAACTTACATTAGTTGTAGAAAATATACTTGTATTAGGTCCTCCGGTGTCATTCACTAATAAAATTTCCATTGCCGAACAGCCATTAGCATCGGTAACAGTTATAGTATAAGCACCTGCTAACAATCCAGTAACAAGAGTATTTGTTGATGTACCTGGTGTCCACGAATAAGTATAAGGAGTTACGCCTCCTGTAGCAGTTACTGCCCCTATACCATTTGGATTATTACAGGTTGAATTTGTACTGGTTGGAGCAGGCACAATTGGTGCCGGTTCAATAACCGATATTGTATTGGTTGCTAAACAACCATTATTATCTGTAGCCTGAATTGTATATGTTCCTGCAACTAAATTTGTAATTGTTTGTCCAGGCAAATTTCCCGGATCCAATACATAACTATATGTTGGAGTTCCTCCAGCAGCATTAGATGTAATTGAACCATTACTTCCACCATTACAAGTAATAGATGTTGTTGTTGCTGATACTGTTAAAGGTAAAGTTGGCTGACTTATTGCTACCGTATTCTGAAGAATACATCCGTTATTATCAGTTATAGTTAATGAATAAGTGCCTGCCGATATATTAAATATTGCATTAGTTGTTGCTCCACCCGGAAGCCATGAATAGGTATAGTTAGGAGTACCACCGGAAGGAATACTACCAATGCTTCCATTATTTCCGCCAAAACAACTTACATTAATTTGATCTGTAAAAGTAATAGCTAATGGCGTTGGTTCTGTAATAACAACCGTAGTAGTTATCATACAAAGTTGACTATCCGTAATTATTGCGGTGTAACTTCCACTCGCCAAACCAGAAACAGATGAAGTGGTTTGTCCACCCGGTTGCCATGAATAACTATAAGCAGGTGTACCGCCTCCCGCTAAAACAGAAGCAGTACCGTTATTTAAATAATTACATGTTTCGTTGGTTGAAGATGGTAAAACTGTTAATGGTGCTGGTTCTGTAATGGTTATCGTATTTGAAACAGGACAATTTAATGCATCTAGCACATTTAATGTATATGTTCCAACTGGTAAACCTGAAACATTCTGGGTTGTTTGTCCACCCGGACTCCAGGTATAACTATAAGTTGTTGTTCCACCGGTAACCGATGAATTAATTATAGCGTTACTTCCACCAAAACAAGATACATTGGTTGACGTAAATGCTATAGCTAATGGTAATGGTTCTGTAATTGTATAACTTAACGTTTTCTGACATCCATTAAAATCTGTTACAATTACCGAATAGGTACCGGCCGTTAAACCTGATACAGATGAGGTTGTTTGTCCACCGGTTGGCCAAAAATAAGTATATGGAGAAACCCCACCGGACACAGTAGTTGCAATTGTACCATTACTTCCTCCATTACAAAATACATTTGTTGTAGTTCCTGTTACAACAATATCCGTTGGTTGAGTAATGGTTACAGTATTTGTTATTAAACAAGAATTATTATCTGTAACAGCAACAGTGTAAGTTCCAATTGGTAAGCCAGATGCTGTAGAATTAGTTGTACCAACAGGTGACCATGAATAGGTATAGTTTGGAGTACCTCCCGAAGCGCTAGCCCCAACACTACCATTACTTCCAGCAAAACAACTGACATTAATTTGATTATTAAAACTTACAGTAAGAGGAAGCGGTTCTGTAATTGTTGAAACTACCATTACAGTACAACTTTTAGTATCTGTTACCAGCACCGTATAAGTTCCACTCATTTGCCCTGATATATTTGACGTAATTTGCCCGCCTGGAGACCAGGAATAAGTATAACCAGGTGTTCCTCCTGTAACAGTTGTCGTGATCGATCCATTATTTAAATAATCACAGGTTTCATTTGCAACCGTTGTTGATGCTACCAATAAAGTAGGTTGAGTAATGGCTACCGTACTAGTGGCAACACAACTAAAATTATCTGTTACTGTTAGTGTATAATTCCCTGCAGCTAAACCCGATGGATTTTGCGAAGTGTTTCCCCCGGGGCTCCATGAATAAGTAAAAGGAGCCGTACCACCTGTAACCGTTGTGGTTACAGTTCCGTCTGTACCATTAAAACAAGAAACATTTGTGTGAGTATGTGTAATAGCAATTGGTAAAGGTTGGGTAACAGTATAACTTGAGGTAATTTGACAACCTTTGGAATCAACTACATTAACCGAATAAGTTCCTGCCGGAAGATTACTTGCTGTTGCAGTAGATTGAGCTGTTGGAGTCCAGGTATAAGAATAGGGTGGGGTACCTCCTGTTGGAGCAACCGTAATTGATCCATTAGTGGCACCGGAACAAGTAACATTGGCTACGGTACCTGATATTGCTAATGGCGGTGGTTGAATAATTGCAACCGTTGTTTGTAACACACAGCCAATTCCATCTTGTATAGTTACTGAATATGTTCCTATTGGTAAATTAGAGGCTGAGGCTGTTGTTTGTGTGGGAGCCGTGTTCCATAAATAAGTATAAGGAGTCGGCCCTCCGGTCATCGTAATAGTTGCTGAGCCGTTTGCCCCTCCAAAACAGGAAACATTAGTCACTGTAGGTGTGGGAACACCAATAAACCCTTGATAATTAATTCTTACTGTGTCATTTTTTGGCGGACAAGTACCATTACCTGTAGTTGTTAATATTAAATTAGCAAATCCGGCAGCAAGTTCGGCTGCTGAAGGATAATAATTGAGATTTGATAAAGTCGTATTATTTGGGGTATACGTTCCTGTTCCTCCCGACCAAATTCCTCCACTGGCACCGGTTACAGTTCCGTTTATAGTAGCAAGTGGATTCTGAGTACATTTCGTTTGATTTGGGCCGGCATTAGCAGTAATAGCTACGGAAAAAGCGGTAACAGAAACCGAATTATAAACGGGTGGACAACCAGACCCATCTGATAGCTGAACATTATAAGTACCCACACCCACATTAATGGTTTGCGAAGGATTAACGTTGTTCCATAAATAACTATAGGGCGGTGTTCCTCCGGAACCAACTGCTGTTACAGTTGTTGCTGTTTGACCAAAACAAATGGTGGGGTTTTGAGGTAAAATAGTTACTCCTAAAGTTGGATTAAAAGTTACTTGTACAGTATCACAAATGGGAGTAAAATTACATTGCGCAGCCGGTTGACCACAAACTACAAACTTTACTACAGGTGGTGGGGTACCAACGGCTGTAACTGTAGGATTTAAACAACCACTTGTACAGGATAAGTAATTATTATATTGACCAGGTGTTCCCGGAAAAACAGAGTTCCAGGTAGCAGTAGTTGGATTTAAGCCACTAACACTTATTGATTTTGTACAACCATCATTTATTATAATATCAGTTCCTGCAATATAACCTGGAATTGAGGTAAGTTGGTAGGTGTTTTGGTTATTTCCAACTTTACAAAAAGTAAGAGTGTACGTTTGTCCGCCCGGCAAACAAATAGGACCACCGCTGGGAGTTGGAGGCCCTACACAATTAACCTCATAAGCAAGGGCACCGCCTGGGTTGGCTCCAGATGCTACACCAAACGTAATACCCGCGGCTAGTGGATCGAGGGTAACAACAATTTTTATACATCTTGCTGCTTGATCGCAACATGCACCGTCACGCACAACGGCAGGGCTTACCCAGGTACCACTGGGTGCTCCGGTAAGATTAACTGAAAAAGTTGGAGTAACGGGATCGCATTGCGAATAGAGCCAAAATGGAAAGATTAAGGCTAAAACGGATATGAGTGCTTTTTTAGACATGGTAGTTCCCTCCTTTAAGTTTAGTTAAGTTTTATAGTGTTACGGTGAATATGGTAAATAGTTCTTTCAACTTAATAAGTAATAGTAATATGAGAGTAAAACATACTTTTTAACGAGTTAAATACCCTTATTTTATTTCTTTAATATAATTTCCTGAGACATTTCATACGATTCAACACTTCCATCAGGAGAAAAATTTCGGGTATAATTTGGGTATCCGCTTTTTTGAACTTGTATAAAATATTTTTTGCCGGGTTTTAAAATAATAAAATAGTTACCATTTTTTGGAGAAGGCGTACAATTAGCAACAACTTGTTTAGTTGCCAAATCAGTAATTGTAACATCAATACCCGAAAAATCCGTGGCATTTGGATTACCGTCAAAAATAATTTTACCTTTTACAAGCACACTTAATTCGCCCTGAGGTTGTTTTAATGACTTATAATATTGATTTAATGTTATTTGCAATGGGTCATTTGCGGCTTCATCCGAAGATAGGAAAGCAGAAATGTCCTCAATAATTTGATTAATTTCCTGAGGATCCGGTTTTTCACTATCCAATACTTTTTCTATTCTTTCGAGTAATCGTTGAATAATTAATTTATTCAGATCTTTTCCTGATAAAGATTTAAGCAGAGCATCTTCCTTCTCTTGTTCTTCTCTCAATCTTCTTTTTTCACTTTTAATAAATTTAAAGTTCAATAAGATCTCATGACTTAAACCTGCATATTTCCCAACATTTGCAGTAATAAAATCATAATTGTAGCCTATCGATAATCGGTTAAACAGTGTAACTCCGGCATTCGCTCCTACAGCGTAATTACTTTTATAAGTAGCGCCGATCCAAAATTTATTCTTAAAATCGAAATTCACATTAGCATCGTATTGGAATGGAGTGTTTGGAACATAACGAACCAAGGCTAATGGTGTAACAGAAATGTTTTTTGCCTTTGAGATCATAAATTTATATTTCAAAGTACTCATATAATGCCTTGATTGAGTATAGTATGTTCTGGCATCCGTATTAGACAAATAACTTAACTTATTATTTGCTATTTGAGGTATAGCAAAACCAAATTCGAAATTTTTAATTACCAAGGCTAATCCGGCATTCGCATCAAATGTGGTTTTTCGTTGTGAATTAGAAAACAAATATGGATCGTTAGAATTTTCAACAACAGCATTTGATAAATTAATTGTTTGATCAATAGCACCAGCAGAAATACCTAATAACAAATGCGACGACGTATTAAATTTTAATTTATATGAATAAAAGATATTTCCGCCAATTCTACTTGTAATTCCTTTCTTATCGCTGATCAAACTAATTCCTAAGCCGGTATTTTTATTTATAAAATTACCATCTACTGTTAAAATATTATACTGAGGCCCACCTTTAAATCCCATCCATTGTGTATGATTGATTAACATAGCACTGGTTGCATCTCCTGTTCCTGTATAAGCCGGGTTGTAAACCATAGGCTTATAAAAGTAATGGCTAAACATAACATATTGCTGAGCCTTAACATTTAAGGCAAAAACAATCAGTATGATTTTAAAGAATAATTTCATAAAGTTTTTTCAATTACTTATTTCTTAAAATATCTAATGAACCTTTTATTTCACTTTGGTTATCATTAATTTTTATAATATAAAAATAAGTGCCGTCAGGTAAAGCTGCGCCATTATAAGTGCCTTGCCAGTCGTTGGTATATTTTTTCTTAGAATAAACTTCGTTACCATAAATATTATAAACGAAAACTTCATTATCCGGATAGCTTGTTATTCCTTCAATGTACCAGTTATCATTGATCCCATCTCCATTTGGAGTAAATACAGTAGAAATAGCGCCTGCAAATGTGAGTGGTATAACAGTGATCTCTACAGTATCAGAGTTAACGCAAGCATTGGCATCCGTAACAGTAAGGATGTAGGAAGTTGTAATATCCGGTGAAGCTATTGGTGCAAAAATGGAAGGATTGCTTAAGCCTGATGTGGGCGTCCATAATGGCGTGCCGGTTCCCGAACCTGTTAAAGTAAAAGATTGTCCTTGATTAATTGTTGTGTCTGTTCCTGCAGATACAGGAAAAGGAAGAAGCACAGTAATTTTAACAGGATCTGCTGTATCAATTGGACAAACACCACTTTGAACTATAGATGAATAAAGTGTTGTTTCATCTATATTAGAGTATCCAATTGTATTAAAATTAGCTGTATTAGGGATATTATTCCAAGATGATCCGTTAGTTGTTGATGAGATCCAGCCAATAACATTACCAATATTTCCCGATAAACTTAATGTATTAGAATTTATTCCATAACACACCGTATCGTTGCCTGTATAATTTATTGTTCCTTTTACTGTCATTGGCGATATGGTGAAAGAAGCAAAGGCTGAGGTGTCAATCTTGCAAAATGACCCATTTTGAACCACCGCCGAATAAAGGGTATTTTGTGTAATATTTGAATAAACCAAACTAGTGGAAGTATTAGCTATCGGAGACCATGAAAATCCTCCGTTTGTAGATGATTGCCAATTGAGAACACCTCCATTTTGACCGATTAAATTTAACGTACCGGAACCTGAAGTCGTACAAAAACTTCCACCACCTTGAATTGTTCCGCCTACGGTTGGTAAAAAAATAGTAATACATGCAATTGTTGATGTATCTGGCGGAAACGCCCCATCCTGAACAATAGCTCTGTAACACATACTTTGTTTTAAATTAAAATAACTTTGACTGGTAAACGTATTTCCATTATTTGTCCAATTTGCCCCACCATCTGATGATTGCTGCCAAGTTGTAACGTTTCCGTTATAACCCGTTATACTTACAAATCCTGAATTCAATGTATCGCAATAAGTATTACCTCCTGAGGCTATACCACCAATAGATTGAGAATACAATTGCTGAAACGTACAATAAAAAAACAATACTAATAATAATGTAGATTTTCTAAAACTCATAATATCCTTAACCAATTTCTTTTACTTATACATTCTTTTAAAGTTTCAATATTCATCTAATAATAACAGAACTACAAAAAACATACAGTTTTTGGAGTACTTCTCAAATTTAACAATTAGATTGGAACCAAAAAACATTCATTGTTAAAACATTATCAGAATTAAGTTAAATAAAAAAGCCGATATAAAATTATATCGGCTTTTTTTATTGAATTTTAGTTAAATTACTATTCTGCTTCGCTAGGAATAATGTTAGGATCTACCATAATTCGTCCGCAGTGTTCGCAAACTAAGATCTTTTTATTCATACGAATATCTAATTGTTTTTGTGGCGGTATTTTATTAAAACATCCACCGCAAGCATCACGCTCAACAGGAACTACCGCTAAACCATTACGGGTGTTAGCGCGTACACGACGGTATGCATTTACTAAACGATCTTCAATTTCTTTAGATGCTTTTTCAGATGCTGCAACTAATTCTTTTTCTTCTTTTTCTGTTTCGGCAATAATCTCATCCAATTCAGATTTTTTTAATTTCAAATCTTTTTTACGCTCAGAAAATTCTAATTGAGATTTTTCAACGATCTCAGATTTAGATTCAATAGCGAATTTAGATTCTTTTAAACGTTTTTCTGCTAATTGAATTTCTAAATTTTGAAATTCAATTTCTTTAGTAATGGCATCGTACTCACGGTTGTTACGTACTTTACCTTGCTGAGCTTCGTATTTTTTAATGTTAGCTTTAAAATCTTTGATAGCTTGTGTTTTTTCAGACACAGCTTCTTCAAGATCTTTTAATTCCTGGGATAAGTTAGTTACACGAGTTTCTAAACCAGCTACGCTATCTTCTAAATCTTGCACTTCAAGAGGTAACTCACCACGAATGGTACGTATACGATCTATTTTAGAGTCGATTAATTGTAATTCATATAAAGCACGAAGTTTCCCTTCGATAGAAGCATCAATTTTTTCTTTGATTTTTGCGCACATAGTTTAAAAATAGTTTACCGGGTTAGTGTTTATTGCCGTTAAATAGGTTGCGAAAGTAGGAAATTTATTTGATATAATATCATAAAAAATTTCAGGTGTAAACTGTTCAGATTCATAATGCCCAATGTCGGTAATTAAAATTTTACCTTCTGCATCAAAAAACTCGTGGTATTTAAAGTCAGAACTAACATAAACATCTGATTTTGAAACAATTGCATTCTTCAATAAAAAACTGCCGCTTCCTCCACAAAGAGATACTTTTTTAACCGGTTTATCCAAAAAAGCTGTATGTTTTAGTGTTTTTAATTTAAATACAGATTTTAATCGTTCTAAAAACTCCATTTCTGAGATGGATTTTTCAAATTCACCAACCATTCCTGATCCAACATTCTGATAAAAATTCTCTAATTGGTAAATGTCGTAAGCAACCTCTTCGTATGGGTGGTTTTGTTTCAACGTAGAAATGATGTGTTGCTCATTATAACTTTCAAAAATAAGCTCTAATCGGATTTCTTTTTCCAAACTCAATTCGCCTTTTTTACCAATTACCGGATTAGAATTTTCATTACCTCTGAAACTGCCTGTTCCTTCCAATACAAAACTGCATTGATCATAATTACCAATATTTCCGGCACCTGCGTTAAACAAACTCTCACGTACTTTGTTTAAATTTTCAGTAGGCACAAAGGTCACTAATTTTTTTAATAGGGATTTTTTAGGTGCTAAAATTTGTTGATTGATTAAACCTAATTTATCAGCTATTTTTTTGTTAACGCCTAATTTTACATTATCCAGATTGGTGTGGCAGGCATAAATAGCAATGTTGTGCTGAATGGCTTTAATCACTGTTCTTTCAACATAATTTGAACCGTTTAGCTTCTTTAATCCACCAAAAATAATAGGGTGATGCGCTATAATTAAATTACATTTTTTACTAATCGCTTCGTCAATTGTTGCTTCAATACAATCCAATGTTAACAAGGCTCCTGTAACTTCTTGCTCTTTATTTCCGGTCAATAATCCACAATTATCATAAGATTCTTGATAGGATAGGGGAGCAAATTTTTCTAATTCTGAAATGATATTTTTTAAAAGCATAAGCAAAAGTAATAGTTTATGCTTTCATAACCTCTTTATATCTGCTACAGGTTGTTAAATGATCATTGATCATACCCGCCGCCTGCATATATGCATAACAAATAGTGGAACCTACAAACGTAAATCCCCGTTTTTTTAAAGCAATACTCATCGCATCCGATTCAGGACTGGTAGCACGTATTTCGGAACTCTGTTTTACTTTGGTAATAATGGTTTTATTATCCGTAAACTGCCATATGTATTTATTAAAAGAACCAAACTCTTTTTGAATTTCGATAAATGCTTTTGCATTTTTGATAGTACCTGTAATTTTTAATTTATTACGAATAATGCCTGCGTTCTGCATCAATTCAAGTACTTCTGCTTCACCAAATTTGGCTACCTTTTTATAATCAAAATTGGCAAATGCTTTTTTAAAATGTTTACGCCGGTGCAATATTGTTTTCCAGCTTAATCCGGCTTGAAAACAATCCAATACCAAAAATTCAAAATGTTTTTTATCATCGTGCACAGGAACTCCCCATTCAGTATCGTGGTAGTGCAGCATTTGCTCATCATTTTGCGGCCAGGTACATTGCATAAAAAATAGTTATAAAATGAGTAAAAAATAATAAGTTAAAAAGTAAGTATAAAACCACAAACAAGGAATTAGAAACTTTTATAACTTTGAATAAATTTATAAATATTATGGGAATAGAAGAAAAAATAAATGCTGATGTAAAAGCATCCATGTTAGCTAAAGATGCAAAACGATTAGAAGCAGTACGCGCACTTAAATCAGTGATCTTATTATTAAAAACATCACCTGAAGGGTTAACTGAAGAAAATGCGACAAAAGCAATTCAAAAAGAATATAAAAAACGTAAGGAAACAGCAGAAATCTATATTCAACAAAATCGTCAGGATTTAGCAGATGATGAACTAGCTCAAGCTAAAGTAATGGAAGATTATTTACCGAAAATGTTAAGTGAAGATGAAATAAAAGCATTAGTTAAAAATGCTATTGCTGAAGTTGGCGCAAGTAGCGCTGCTGATATGGGAAAAGTAATGGGAGCTGCTAATAAAGTGATTGCCGGAAGAGCAGATGGAAAACTCGTATCACAGATCGTGAAAGAATTATTAGGCTAAGCTTTCAGCATTTTATAAAATTAAACCACCGGTTAATTTACCGGTGGTTTTTTGTTATATGCTCATTTATATCTGTTATATACTCATTTATACTTTAATAAAGGTTATTAAGTGATAAGCTTTAAATACTTTTGCAAAAGTATTGTATGAGTAAGTTAGCCTTTTATATTTTGTTTTTTTTGTCATTCTTATTGATATCCTGTGAGAAAGAATACGCGTGTGTATGTACCAATACAACTAGTGGAGAAAAAGAATACAAAGACCGTGTTAAAACTACAAAACTAGGCAAGAAAGGATTTGAATCATCCTGCAAATCAAACGAGTCTTCTAATACAGAGCTAACAGATTGCCACGTAGAATAAGAGACCTTTCTCATTCTAAAATTCCTAAACTTTAATTTGTGATAATAATCATTCTTTAAAATTGACGTTCGTCATGTCTTATAGATTTTAGTTAAAATACATTTACCTAAAATTTTAACTATGCATAACGAACATTCAGAAACTCATTTCCAATCTAGGATTGATAATGGTGAGCATATTGAGGCAAAAGATTATATGCCCGAAAATTACCGCAAACATTTGATCAGACAAATTTCTCAACACGCCCATTCTGAAGTGATAGGCATGCAACCTGAAGGAAACTGGATCACACGAGCCCCAAGTTTAAGAGCAAAACAAATTTTGTTAGCTAAAATACAAGATGAGGGTGGCCATGGTTTATATTTATATAGTGCCGCAGAAACTCTTGGTGTATCAAGAGCAGAGTTGATAAAAAATTTACAATCAGGTAAAGCAAAGTATTCAAGTATATTTAATTATCCTGCTTTAAACTGGGCTGATATTGGCGCCATTGGCTGGTTAGTTGATGGCGCTGCAATAGTTAATCAGGTATCCTTACAACGTACATCTTACGGACCATATAGCAGAGCAATGGTACGTATCTGTAAAGAAGAAAGTTTTCATCAACGTCAGGGTTACGAGATCATGGCAAAAATGATGAAAGGAACCAAAGAACAACAAGCTATGGCACAAGATGCGATGAACAGATGGTGGTGGCCGGCATTAATGATGTTTGGTCCTCACGATACTGATTCACCACATAGTAGTGATGCCGTTAAATGGAAAATAAAGAGAGAAACCAATGACGAATTACGCCAGAAATTTATTGATAAAACAATTCCTCAAGCCGAATTAATAGGGCTAAAAGTTCCTGATGAGAATATCAAATTCAACGAAAAAACCGGTCATTACAAGATTAGTGAGATCAATTGGGATGAATTTTACAGGGTTATAGCCGGTCATGGACCATGCAACAAACAACGTTTGGATCATCATATAAAATATCATGAAGAAGGTGCCTGGGTAAGAGAAGCTGCCGAAGCCTATAAACAAAAACATTTAGAAAAAGAATTAATAACCCTTTAAACTTATATTATGAGTACTGATACACAATTTGATCCATGGGAAGTATTTATTCAAAGTAAATCAGGTCTTCCTTATATACATGCCGGCAGCGTTCATGCTTCCGATATAAAAATGGCCATGCAAAATGCCAGAGATACTTATACCAGAAGAGGCGAAGGAACAAGTATTTGGGTGGTACCATCTAAATGTATTAATGCTTCTAATCCGGATGATAATGATATGTTATTTGATCCTTCAAATGATAAGATTTACCGCCACCCAACATTTTATGTAATGCCTGAAGGCGCTAAAAATATTTAATCTTTAGAATTATGACAACACAACAAGCTACCTATACCTACACACTTCGTTTAGGAGACAATGCATTAATTTTAGGTCATCGTTTATCCGAACTATGCAGCAAAGCTCCCTTTATTGAAGAGGATCTGGCACTCACCAATATTTCATTGGATATGATCGGTAGAGCTCAGGCACTTTTAAAATATGCTGCTGATCTTGAAGGTAAAGGAAATACAGATGACGATATAGCTTATCGTAGAGCCGAAAATAATTATTATAATCATTTGATTACCGAACAACCAAATGGAGATTTTGCACACACTATAACCCGTCAGTTATTTGTTTCTGTATTTGAATATTTGTTTTATTCTGAGTTAGAAAAAAGTAAAGACGAAACATTGGCTGCCGTTGCTAAAAAAGTAAGTAAAGAAGTAAAATACCATATGCAACATGCTGTTGATTGGACAATACGTTTAGGAGATGGTACAGAAGAAAGCCATAAACGCATGCAAACAGCAATTAATGATTTGTGGATGTACACCGGCGAATTATTTGAAATGGATGAAGTAGATATGTTGTTGATGGGCGAAGGCATTGCCATTGATCTGATTCCGGTAAAAGCACATTGGTACAATTATATTAAAATTACTTTAACCGAAGCAACGTTAACATTACCCGAAGATCTATACATGCAAACCGGTAGCAAAAAAGGAATTCATACCGAAAATTTAGGGCATATTTTATCAGAAATGCAATACTTACAAAGAGCTTACCCTGATGCAAAATGGTAATCACTGATCAAAATATTGAAAAAATACATGAGTTAATTTCAGTGATCCCTGATCCGGAAATTCCTGTCATCACTATTAAAGATCTTGGAATCCTAAGAGACGTTAATTTTGTAAGTGGCGAGTATGTTATAACAATAACACCCACTTACACAGCGTGTCCTGCAATGGGTATGATCGAAGATCAGATCAAAGAAATACTTACCGCTAACGGTTATAAAAATATAAAAGTTGAATTGACCTATACTCCGGCATGGACAACAGATTGGTTAACCCAGGAAGCAAAAATAAAACTCAAAAATTATGGGATTGCTCCGCCAAATCACTCGTCTTGCACAAAATTGTTTGCTACAAAAGAAATAGCAATATGTCCACGCTGTAATTCAAAAAACACAGAACAAATAAGTCGTTTTGGATCAACTGCCTGTAAAGCATTATACAGATGCGACGATTGCAAAGAAACATTTGATCTTTTCAAATGTCATTAATAAAATACCCTTAATAAATCGTACCCTTCAATTAAAAGCCTGTTTTTTATAACAGGCTTTTATGATATATATCAAATTTGCCATAAATCATATGCCTGTTCTGACAAAAGTCATAGCTGATTGAATAATTCTGTCATTCCTTTACAAAAAATTCCAGATATGTCTATTTATCAAAAACAGGGACAAGTCCCACACAAGCGCCACATCGTGTTTCGTAAACCCAATGGAGAATTGTATCATGAAGAATTATTTGGTACAGAAGGGTTTTCCAGTACGTCATCCTTAGCCTACCATTTATATCCACCAACCATGGTGAAAGAAATTGGCAAAGCACATAACGCAAGGCCGGAAGTTGCTTTGGAAGATAATTTAAAGTGTTTAAGCTTTATGGGTTATAATGTTGCGCCTGAAGATGATTATTTAGAAAGTAGAAAAGTATTTCTATTTAATAACGATATGCAAATTGGAATGGCTTGTCCGTCAAAATCAATGGAAAATTATTTTTTCAAAAATTCTGATGCAGATGAAATGCTATTTATTCACAAAGGAAGTGGCAGATGTAAAACCATGTATGGCACCGTTGATTTTGAATATGGTGATTATGTGATTATTCCCAGAGGTACAACTTATAAATTAGAATTTGATACTAAAGAAAATAAAATTTTATTCGTAGAGTCAAATAGTGCTATTCGCACACCAAAGCGTTATCGTAATGAATTTGGGCAATTATTAGAACACTCTCCGTTTTGTGAGCGCGATTTTAAATTACCACATAGTTTTGAAACTCACGACGAACATGGTGATTTTAAAGTGATGATAAAAAAGAAAGGGTTGATTTATCCTTACATTTATGATACTCATCCTTTTGACTTAATTGGTTGGGATGGCTATGTGTATCCTTACGCTTTTTCCATTTTTAATTTCGAACCAATTACCGGGCGTATTCATATGCCTCCTCCAATTCACCAACAATTTGAAGGACGCAATTTTGTGATCTGTTCATTCGTACCTCGTTTGTACGATTATCATCCGGATGCCATTCCTGCTCCTTATCATCACAGTAATATTGATGCAGACGAAATACTGTATTATGTGGATGGAGATTTTATGAGCCGTAATAATATCAAAGCAGGGCAATTTACGTTGCATCCTGCCGGAGTAACTCATGGCCCACATCCGGGAGCAATTGAAAGAAGTGTTGGTAAAAAAGAAACGAAGGAATTAGCGGTAATGATCGATCCATTTAATCCTTTAAAAATAACTACCGAAGCCATGAAATATGAAGTAAAAGATTATTACAAATCATGGATGAGTAAACCGGAGTTAGCATAAGTAAATCAAAAATTATAAATCTTAAACCTAATTAATATGTCAGTAGCAGATTTAACTAAAGTAAAAAATTACGATTATAGCGGTGAAAAAGTATTTGAAAAAGCGCAGGACTTTTTACCAATTAATGGAACCGATTATGTTGAATTATATGTAGGAAATGCCAAGCAAGCAGCACACTATTATAAAACAGCATTTGGCTTTCAGGAACTGGCTTATGCCGGTTTAGAAACAGGTTCACGCGATAGAGTATCTTATGTTTTAGTTCAAGATAAAATTCGTTTGGTATTAACTTCTCCTTTTGATCCTGAAAGTGAAATTTCTCACCACATTCGTAAACACGGCGATGGGGTAAAAGTAATTGCGCTATGGGTAGATGATGCTCGTAAAGCCTATGAAGAAACAACAAAACGGGGTGCAAAATCATATTTAGAACCAACCGTTCTTAAAGATGAAAATGGAGAAATAGTAAAAGCCGGTATCCACACTTACGGAGAAACCATTCACATGTTTATTGAGCGTAAAAATTATAAAGGAGTTTTTATGCCGGGTTATACAAAATTAGATACTGAATACAAACCAACAACAACCGGATTAAAATATATTGACCACATGGTGGGTAATGTAGAGCTTGGTGCCATGAATAAATGGGCGTCTTTTTATGCTGATGTGATGGGCTTTGCAAACTTAGTAACCTTTGATGATAAAGATATTTCAACAGAGTATACTGCTTTAATGAGTAAGGTAATGACAAATGGAAATGGACGCATAAAATTCCCAATTAACGAACCCGCTCATGGAAAAAAGAAATCTCAGGTAGAAGAATATTTAGATTTTTATCATGGGCCTGGTTGCCAACACATTGCTGTGGCTACAGATGATATAGTTTTCACTATTTCAGAAATGTGTAAACGCGGTGTAGAATTTTTATATGTACCGGGTACATATTACGATACCGTAAAGGATAGAGTAGGGATCATTGAAGAAGATATGGAGGTCTTGAAAAAATGGGGCATCATGGTAGATAGAGATGAAGATGGCTATTTGTTACAGATCTTTACAAAACCGGTTGAGGACAGACCAACTTTATTCTTTGAGATCATTCAACGCAAAGGTGCTAAATCATTTGGTAAAGGAAATTTTCAAGCATTGTTTGAATCCATAGAAGCAGAGCAAGCCAGAAGAGGAACTCTTTAATCACAGCAACAGAAAAGCCATACAGAGCTAGTTGTAAATTATAACCATTCATACAACAGATATAAATACAAATCATGACAGACGCGCAAAAAGAAATTGTTTCCCGCATTGAACAAAAGTACAAAGCCATCGACCAAAACCCGGATGTACATTTAGAAGGATTGGTATGGGCAAATCCTATTACGTATTGGGATTATATTTTACCGGATGCTTTACTTGGTCTTCAAATTCAACGCACCACACAACCCGATGAAATGGTATTTATTATGTATCATCAAATCAATGAGTTGTTGTTTAAAATGATCTTATGGGAAATTAATCAGGTAAGTAATAATGATGACGTTTCTGCTCCATTTTTTACAGAAAAATTAAGACGTATCAGCCGCTATTTTGATATGTTATCTTCATCTTTTGATATCATGGGTGATGGTATGGAAAAAGCCCAGTACATGAATTTCAGAAATACTTTAACGCCTGCCAGTGGTTTTCAAAGTGCTCAGTATCGCTTAATTGAATTTGCTTCTACCGAATTGATCAATTTAATTGATTACCGTTTCAGAGCTACTATCGACAGAAATACACCTTACGAACATGCGTATGAACACTTATATTGGCAAGCTGCCGGTAAAGATCATGCTACTGGTAAAAAAAATACATTAATTAGAAATTTCGAGAAACGCTACAAATCCGAATTTTTAATTAAAATGGAAAATTACAATACTACCAATTTGTGGACTAAGTTTAAACAATTACCAGAAACCGTAAAAAATGATGCTGATCTGATTAAAGCCATGCGTCATTATGATTATACGGTAAATGTATCTTGGGTAATGGCACATTATCACGCAGCCGGTAAATATTTAGGGAATGCCGAAGCTACAGGAGGAAGTGATTGGAGAAAATATATGCATCCAAAATACCAACGCCGTATCTTCTTTCCCGAACTATGGTCTAAGGATGAATTAGCCAATTGGGGAGAAAATGTTTAGTTCCACTAACAATTTATAATATGATTATTCATTCCCTTTCAGATCTTAGAAGACAGTTTGATGATGTTGATAAAAGCATCTTGATTCTTTTGGGCATCAGATCTCAGTTATCCAAAGAAATTGCCAAAATCAAAAAGAAAAAGAACTTAAATGTGGTCCAATTGAAAGTGTGGGAAAAACAAATGAAAAACAGATTTAAAGAAAATAAAAAACTGAAACAAGATCCTGATTTCCTCAATAAACTATTTAATATTATCCACGAAGAATCTATCCGGATCCAAAATCAAGAGTTAAAAAAATGACAAATCGTTCTATAGAATTAATGGCGCCTGCAGGATCTTACGAAGCTTTAATGGCGGCAATTAAAGCAGGTTGTAATTCTATTTATTTTGGAGTTGAGCAGTTGAATATGCGAGCCCGTTCTAGCAATAATTTTACGTTAGAAGACTTAAAACGCATTGCCGAAATAGGAAAAGAAAACAATGTCAAAACATATTTAACCTTAAATACTATTTTGTATGACCACGATATTACTTTAATGAAAAGTATTGTGAGTACAGCTAAAGAAAGCGGTGTTACAGCTATTATTGCAGCCGATCATGCCGTAATGAATTACGCAAAGAAAATAGGAATGGAGATCCACATTTCTACTCAAGCCAATGTATCCAATATTGATACAGTTGAGTTTTACGCTAATTTTGCAGACGTGGTTGTTTTAGCTCGGGAATTAAGTTTAAAACAAGTGGCTGATATCAGCAGAGAAATTAAACGCAGAGATATTACCGGACCATCAGGCAAATTAATTGAACTGGAAATTTTTGCTCATGGTGCACTTTGTATGGCAGTTTCAGGCAAATGCTATTTAAGTTTACATTCTCATTTTGCTTCGGCTAACAGAGGTGCTTGTGTTCAAAATTGCCGGAGAAGTTATGTGGTTACAGATAAAGAAGACGGTGTTGAATTTGAAGTAGATAATGAATTTATCATGTCAGCTAAAGATCTATGCACTATTGATTTTATAGATAAAATATTAGATGCCGGTGTAAGCGTTTTAAAACTCGAAGGCCGTGGACGTTCGGTAGATTATGTTTACACCGTTACCAAATGTTATAACGAAGCTATCAACGCATATATAGATGGAACTTACTCTCAGGAAAAAGTAAACGAATGGAAAAATCAACTATCAACCGTGTTTAACCGCGGATTTTGGGATGGTTATTATTTAGGACGTAAGATGGGGGAGTGGTGTGATGAAAATGGATCTAAATCTTCAAAACGAAAAATATACTTAGCCAAGGGTTTAAAATATTTTGATCAGGTAAATATTGGTGAATTTAAATGCGAATCTCATAGCTTATCTGTTGGCGATGAGATCATTATTACCGGCCCAACAACCGGTTATTTGCAAATGGAAGTGAACGAATTAAGAGTGGATGGCAAACCTACTAATAAAACGATAAAAGGAGAGGTATTCACAATTACTACACCTGAAAAAATCAGGCCATCTGATAAACTATACAAATTAGTTCCTGAGGTGTAATGGTACGTATCATACAACAACGCATAAAATGTATTGGGTGCAATGCCTGTGTTGAAGCTGCCGATTATCGTTGGCGGATCTCAAAAAAAGATGGAAAATGCACCCTGGTTGGCGGCATTGAAAAACGTGGTTTTTATTCAGTAATTGTTAATGATCACGAATTAGAAGATAATTTATTGGCTGCTAAAAATTGTCCGGTTAACATCATTAAAATATTCAGTATTTAAGATCCCTTTTTTATTTTAAACATATCACCAAATAAAGGGTACAAAAGGTCTTTTACAAGAGACTGTTGAGCTTCTTCTTTTATGCCATATTGTATTTCTTTAACGCCTTTTGACGATTTCCAGGTAGAAAATAACCGATCCCAAAACGAAAAAAAAGAGCCATAATTGGATTGTTGCATGTCTATTTGTTTACTATGATGCATTTGGTGTTGTTTAGGACTTACCAAAAAACGTTCAAAAAAACCAAAACCTATCGGGATGTTTGAATGCCTTAAATTACCGCCTAATACATTGGTAAAAAACACAAAAAAACTCGATCCGAAAATTGTTGGAAAATCAAATATTTCGCTAAACAAATAAATAAAAGTACCGGTTACAATTCCATGTACCAGCAAAAACCTTAAATGAAACAAGACCATTTCAAAAGGATGAACCCTGAAAAATGTTATTGGAGTTAATGATTCTGCGGTGTGATGCATGCGATGTATGCGCCAAAGAAATTGATTATGATGCATCAGGTAATGCAATATAAAACGCGTGAAATCCGACAATAGAAAATAGCTTACAGAATACAAAACAATTCCCCAACTATAAGGCAATCCTCCAAATTGAATCTCACCAAAAACATCATTTAATGAATGGTAAAATCTTGATGCTAACGATAAAGAACTGATAAATAAAAGCGGAAAAATGGTGAGTTGTATAATGTGGTTACCAAGCCAAATGATCACATCATTAAGTGTTGATTTATTGAACCAATAATTAATTTTAAACCCATTTTTTTTGGTTCGTGAAAACCAAATGAATATCAAAGCATAAAACACACAAAGTACCAGATAGGGCCAATAAATCCGCTTATTTGGATTAAAGAAATGATCAAAGGGTAGGTAATGCCAAACCGTATTCTCCATGTATGCTACCCTTGATTACAAACCTTAAAGGGCATACAAATTTATGTTCCCTTGATAGTATAACCTATGATTTTAATCAGCCGAAGCTTGATCTTATCGCAACAAAAGCCACAAAAACAAAAAACCCTCATCTTGCGATGAGGGTTTTAATTTATTAGTTATCTTCTTTTTTCTTTTTCGTTTTTGGCTTAACTGTTCTTACAACAATTTCCTTTTTATCGGTATCAAAATCTATTTCAATTTGATCTCCTTCTGCCAAATTACTTTTGATGATCTCTTCAGCCATTGGATCCTCCAAATACTTTTGAATAGCACGTTTTAATGGACGAGCGCCGTACTGAACATCATAACCTTTTTCAACGATAAAGTCTTTAGCAGCATCCGTAATTTTGATAGTGTAACCTAAGTTGTTTACACGGCCAAATAAGCTGTTTAATTCAATATCAATGATTTTATGAATATCTGCTTTATCTAAAGAGTTAAACATGATCACATCATCAATACGATTTAAGAACTCAGGAGCAAAGGCTTTTTTCAAAGCATTTTCTACCACGCCTTTTGCCATATCTTCAGCATGCTCACTTCTGGTTTGAGTACTGAAACCAACACCTGCACCAAAGTCTTTTAATTGACGGGCACCAATGTTAGATGTCATAATGATGATCGTGTTTTTAAAATCAATTTTACGACCTAAACTATCAGTTAACTGTCCATCATCTAATACTTGCAATAACATATTAAATACATCCGGATGTGCTTTTTCGATCTCATCTAATAACACAACAGCGTAGGGTCTGCGACGAACTTTTTCGGTTAATTGTCCACCTTCTTCATAACCTACATATCCCGGAGGCGCACCTATTAAACGAGTCACAGCAAATTTCTCCATGTACTCACTCATATCAATTCTAATTAAAGCTTCATCATTATCAAATAAATGTTTCGCTAAAATTTTGGCTAACTGCGTTTTACCAACACCGGTAGGACCTAAGAAAATAAATGAACCAATTGGTTTATTAGGATCTTTTAATCCGGCACGGTTACGTTGAATAGCTTTTACGACTTTTTTCAACGCTTCATCTTGCCCAATTACTTTTCCTTGAAGCATTTCTACCATTTTCACTAATTTCTCTCCTTCGTTTTGAGAAATACGTTGAACAGGAACACCACTCATCATCGCTACAACTTCAGCCACATTATCTTCGGTAACCGTAACTCTGTTTAATTTAGTTTCGTCTTCCCAAACTTTTTTAGCAGCATCTAGTTGAGCTTGTAATTGTTTTTCAGTATCACGTAATTTAGCCGCTTCTTCATATTTTTGAGAGCGAACGACATGATTTTTCAATTCTTTAATGTCTTCCATTTTTTTCTCAAGCTCCAAAATATTTTCAGGAACGTTGATATTTGTAATGTGAACACGAGAACCAGCCTCATCTAAAGCATCAATCGCTTTATCCGGTAAATGCCTGTCGGTAATGTAACGCGCTGTTAAGGTTACACAAGCTTTAATTGCTTCTGGTGTATAAGTTACATTATGATGATCTTCGTATTTAGACTTAATATTATTTAAGATCTGTAAAGATTCATCTTGAGTAGCAGGTTCAATAATTACTTTTTGGAAACGACGTTCTAAAGCTCCATCTTTCTCAATATGCTGACGGTACTCATCTAATGTTGTAGCACCAATACATTGGATCTCTCCACGAGCTAAAGCCGGTTTAAACATGTTGCTGGCATCTAAACTTCCGCTAGCTCCACCTGCACCAATAATAGTATGGATCTCGTCAATGAATAAGATCACATCCGGATTTTTTTCTAACTCGTTCATTACCGCTTTCATTCGCTCTTCAAATTGACCACGGTATTTTGTACCGGCAACTAAAGAAGCAAGGTCTAAGGTAACAACACGCTTACCAAATAATACGCGAGATACCTTGCGCTGAACAATACGTAAAGCTAAACCTTCGGCAATAGATGATTTACCCACACCTGGTTCACCAATTAAAATTGGATTATTCTTTTTACGACGAGATAAGATTTGAGAAACACGTTCAATTTCTTTTTCACGACCTACAACAGGATCCAGTTTCCCATCTTCTGCCATTTTGGTCAAATCTCTGCCAAAATTATCTAAAACCGGGGTTCTAGATTTTGATTCTCCCGGTTTCTTAGATGCTCCGGTACTGCCGCCAAAGGATGATTCTTCATTTTCATCTTCGTCGCCCGCAGTTGCATTTTCAATTTTGTGTGGATTTTCCATATAGTTTTCTAATTCTAATTTTACTGAGTTGTAATCTACACCAAATTTGTTTAATGTTTTAGAAACCACATTATCGTTATCTTTTAAAATACACATTAATAAGTGCTCAGTGCCAATTTGTGGCGCTCTAAATACTTTGGCTTCTAAATAGGTTAATTTTAATGTTTTTTCGGCTTGTTTTACTAAGGGAATATTGGCTAAATTATTAACCTTACGCATCGATACCGGTAAACTTTGTTCGATTTGTTTTCTTAAATCTTGAATATTGATCTCTAAATTCTTTAATAATTTGATACCAACACCTTCGCCATCACGAATCATACCTAACATTAAATGCTCTATGCCGATATAGTCATGCCCAAGTCTCAAGGCCTCTTCTCTGCTAAACGTTATCACGTCCTTTACGCGCTGTGAAAATTTTGCTTCCATAAAATTTTAGTTCTTTATAAGGTTCTAAACATATTTAATGCCATAGTCAAAAGTAACCGATTATGTCAGTTTTTGCCATTATTGCCTGCCTTTTTTTTAACATTGAAACTGTTAATAACTATACATCTAAATTACCTATTAAATAGCTATTTTCAAAGCCTATTAGTGATTTTTAAATAGAGGTATTTTTGATTTTTTATAAACCATTTTAACCTGACAATATTTCTTGATCACTAATAACAAACACAACGTATTTAAAACAAAAAACAGAATATGAGCAGCGGAGAGAAAATTATCCCAATTAACATTGAAGAAGAAATGAAAACAGCTTACATCGATTATTCGATGTCGGTTATTGTATCGCGTGCATTGCCTGATGTGAGAGATGGTTTAAAACCTGTACATCGTCGTGTATTGTATGGAATGTTAGATTTAGGTGTATTACACAATCGTCCTTATAAAAAATCTGCCCGTATCGTGGGGGAGGTTTTAGGAAAGTACCATCCACATGGCGATGCTTCTGTTTATGATACGATGGTGCGTATGGCTCAGGAATGGAGCTTACGTTACATGTTGGTTGACGGACAAGGTAACTATGGTTCTGTTGATGGTGATCCACCGGCGGCTATGCGTTATACGGAGGCTCGTTTTCGCAAGATCACAGAAGAAATGATTGCTGATATCGAAAAAGATACAGTTGATTTCCGTCCAAACTTTGACGACTCTTTATCAGAGCCAACGGTAATGCCTTCGCGTATTCCTAATTTATTAATGAATGGTGCTTCTGGTATTGCTGTAGGTATGGCAACTAACATGGCTCCTCACAATTTAACAGAAGTTGTTAATGGCATATTAGCTTACATCGATGATAATAATATTGACATTGATGGTTTAATGAAACACATCAAAGCTCCTGATTTTCCTACAGGAGGAACTATTTATGGTTACGAAGGTGTTAAAGAAGCTTTCCACACCGGCCGTGGCCGTGTTGTAATGCGCGCTAAAGCAACTATTGAACCTGTTAATAACAGAGAACGAATTATTGTTACAGAAATTCCATTTCAGATCAACAAAGCTGAAATGATCAAACGTCAGTGGGAATTATGTAATGAGAAAAAAATTGAAGGTATCACCGAAATTCGTGACGAAAGTAACCGTGAAGGGATGCGTATTGTTTATGAATTACGTGCTGATGCCATTTCAAATGTTGTATTAAATAATTTATATAAATATTCTGCTTTACAAACTTCATTCTCAATCAATAACGTTGTGTTGGTAAAAGGTCGTCCTGAGATGTTGAATCTAAAAGATATGATTCATCACTTTGTTGATCACAGACATGATGTTGTTGTTAGAAGAACAAAATATGAATTAGCTCAAGCAGAAAAACGCGCACACATATTAGAAGGTTTATTGATCGCTCAAAAAAATATTGAAGAGGTTATTAAGATCATTCGTGAAAGCGAAAGCCCTGATGCTGCAAAAGATGAATTAATTACAAGATTCTCTTTATCTGAAATTCAGGCCCGTGCCATTTTAGATATGCGTTTACGTACATTAACCGGACTAGAGGTTGATAAATTAAATGCAGAATATGATGAGTTAATGAAAAGCATCGCCTACTATAAAGATATTTTAAGTAATGAAACATTGCGTTATAAAATTATCCGTGATGAGTTAGTTGAGATCAAAGAAAAATATGGTGATGAACGTCGTTCTGAAATTGTTTATGCAGGTGACGATCTAAGAATTGAAGATATGATCGCTGATGAGAATGTAGTAATTACTATTTCTCATTTAGGTTATATGAAACGTACTAACTTAGCTGAATACAGGGCTCAAAACCGTGGTGGACGCGGAAGTAAAGGAACGGCTACACGTGATGAAGATTTTGTAGAACACATGTTCATTGCATCAACTCACAATTACATTTTATTATTTACTGAAAAAGGACAAGTATACTGGATCAGAGCATACGAAGTGCCAGAAGGAAATAAACAAAGTAAAGGACGTGCTATTCAAAATATTATTAGCATTGCTCCGGATGATAAAGTAAAAGCATTCATCAACATTAAAGATTTAACTGACGAAGAATACATTAATAATAACTTCATTATTTTATGTACTAAAGATGGTATCATTAAAAAGACATCTGTAGAAGCGTATTCTCGTCCACGTGCAAATGGTATTAATGCGATTACGATTCGTGAGGGAGATGTTTTATTAGAAGCTGCTTTAACTAACGGTAAAAACGAGATCATGCTTGCTACCAAATTAGGTAAGGTATGTCGTTTCCCTGAAGAAAAAGTAAGACCAATGGGACGTAATGCATCTGGTGTTATTGGTATTGATTTAAATGATGAAGAAGGTGGAAACAATGAAGTGATCGGTATGATCTGTATTGATAATCCTGAAACGAATGTATTAGTGGTATCTGAAAAAGGTTACGGTAAACGTTCGGATATTGATGAATACCGTATTACCAACCGTGGTGGTAAAGGTGTTAAAACTATTAACATTACTGATAAAACAGGAACTTTAGTTGGCATTAAATCGGTAACAGATGCAAATGACTTAATGATCATTACTAAAAACGGTATCACTATCCGTATGAATGTATCTGACTTACGTGTTATGGGACGTGCTACACAGGGTGTTCGTTTAATTAACATTCAGGATAACGATAGCATTGCCGCTGTAACTAAAGTAGACCATGAAGATGATGTAGAAGAAGTGATCGAAGGTGCAAATCCTGAAAATCCAACTGCAGAAACAACAACACCGGAAACTCCTACCGAAAATTATGGAAAAGAAGGTGACGATGCGTCTGATAAAGTAGAGTAATTAGATAAAGGATAAATGATACAAGATTAAAGACAAACAAATCTTTTATCCTGAATCATTTATCTTGAATCTGTTCTTAATAAACGTTAAAACCAAAAAACTGGAACTCTATTTGAAACACTAAAGCAAACACTAAATGTATATGAAAAAAACAATCCAAATATTAGCCTTAGCAACATTGCCAATGTTAGGCTTTGCACAAAAAACAAAAGTTCAAAATGCCTGGAGAGCTTTAAATGATTACGAATCTACATTAAAAGATAAACCGGATTATTCCTATTTAGTTAAAGCGCAGGAAAATATTGACCTGGCTTTAGCACACGAGGATACTAAGAATCAAGCAAAAACATATGCTTACTTATGTCGTATTAAGTACAATATGTACCAATACAGTTTAAAACAAAAACAAAAAGAATTAGAACCAACCATGCCGGATAAAAATTCTCGCATTGAGGCATCTTATGGCTTAACTCCCTTAACTGATTTTGAAGCAGCAGGAAATGCATTAGATAAGATCAAAGAAATGGATCCTAAATATTTTGATAATATTATGGAAGTAATGAAAGGTGGAGTGATGCCAAGTGATGATGACTTGAAATTAAGCGTTGTAGCCGGTCAGTTAAAATTAGAATCATCTAACATTGCCGTAGGAAAATACAAAGCAAAGCAATTTGATACATCAGCAGATTATTTTTATAAATCAGCGGTATTAAATTCTTTAATGACCGGAAAAAAAGATACATCTGGTTTTTATAACGCGTGTATCTCTGCTCAAAAAGCAAAAAATCCTACTAAAATGTTTGATTACAATAAAAAGATGATCGATCAAAAAATTGCATCACCTTATAACTATCAAACAATTTATGATGCCAAGTTAATGTTAAAAGATACGATTACTGCAATGGAATATTTAAAAGCAGGTCGTAAAGCATTTCCTAATGATGTGTATTTGATGAACCGCGAAACGGAAATTTTCTTACAAAAAGGGCAACAAGAAAAAGCGTTGGCTAACTTAAAAGCCGCTATTGAAAAAGAACCAACTAATCCTCAATTACAATTAGTATTAGGTAACGTTTACGATAATTTAGCCAATCCAAGAGGAAAAAGCGGTAAAGACACAACTAAACCGGCTGATTTTGACACCTTGGTAGCTAAAGCAGCAATACATTATCAAAAAGCCATTGATCTAAAACCAACTAATCAAGAAAGTTATTTCAACGCCTTATATAACTTAGGTGCATTATATAATAACTACGGTGGTACATTATATAATAAGTCTATGGAGAAATCAACCATTACTGATCTGGCTAAAAAACAAAAAGAATACGAAGCTAAAAGTAATGAGTATTACAAAAAAGCGATCCCTTATTTAGAGCAAGCTTTATCCGTAAAAACAGATGACAAAGCAACCATGTCCGCCTTAAGAAAACTATATTACCTAACCGGTAATGAAGTGAAGGGAAAAGAAATGGGTGATAAATTAAAAGGAGGGAAATAGTTATTGTTAAAAGTTAAAAGCCCCATCTGTTAAAATACAGATGGGGCTTTTTTTTGCCGCTCATAATAATCCTATTTTCTCCCAAAAAAACTCCTTTTTTAAACCACTTTATTGGTTAAATTTGCTTTCCACTAAAATAAAAATATGACACGTACATTTTATACATTTTGCTTTTTATTATTAACGGTTATTGGCTTTTCTCAGCATGCTACCATCAGAGGATTTGTTTACAATAAAGCTAACGGTGAGCCGGTTGCTTTTTCTAATGTTTATATAAAAGGATCTACTAACGGAACATCAACCGATCTAAACGGTTTTTTCACTATCAGTAAAGTAAATCCTGGGTCATATACTCTAATGGTTACAAACCTTGAATTTGACACTATTTCGCAAGACGTAACGTTAAAAGCAGGCGAAATTTTAAATAAAAAATTCTTTGCAGAAAAAGGTGGAGTAATATTAAACACAGTTGATGTAACAGCTGACCAATTAGAAAAAATAGAAACACCTAATGTTGGTGTACAAAAAATTGATCCGGTTGCTATTAATAAATTACCAAGTGTTGGTGAACCCGATCTGGCACAGTATTTACAAGTATTACCGGGCGTGGTATTTACAGGTGATCAAGGTGGTCAATTATACATTCGCGGTGGTTTACCAATTCAAAATAAAGTATTGTTAGATGGTATGGTAATTTATAACCCATTCCATTCTATCGGTTTATTCTCTGTGTTTGATAATGAAATTATGCGTAGCGCTGATGTGTATAGTGCCGGTTTTGGAGCAGAATATGGAGGAAGAACGTCTTCAATTATGGATATTACTACTCGTGATGGAAACAAAAAACGCTTATCAGGAAAAGTATCAGCATCTACATTTGGAGCTAAATTAACCTTAGAAGGACCTTTGAAAAAATTAAAGGAAGATGGAAAAGGTAGTTCATCATTCTTATTATCAGCAAAAACATCTTATTTACCTCAAACTTCAAAAATCATTTATCCTTATGCTAACAAAGATGGTTTACCATTTTATTATACTGACCTTTATGGAAAGGTATCTTTTAGCGGAAATAACGGTAGTAAAGTAAACTTATTCGGTTATAACTTTACGGATAAAGTAATATATAAAGACCTGGCAAAATTCAATTGGGCTTCATTAGGTGGTGGAACCAATTTCATTTTAATTCCTCAAAATTCCAGCTTATTGATTGAAGGTAATTTTGCTTATTCTCAATATAAAATCAATTACGAAGGATCGACTGATGCTGACAGAAAATCAAGTTCTGTAGGAGGATTTAACGGTGGATTTAATTTCTTAAAATATTTTGGACGTAACGAATTTAAATATGGTTTTGAGTTAGTAGGAACAAACACTTCTTATGATCTGACAAATCCAAACTTTGCTAAAATTAATTATAGTAAAAACTCAATGGAATTGGGTGCACACATGAAATTCAGATGGTTAGATAAAAAGAAATGGATCGTATTAGAACCAAGTTTCCGTATACAATACTATGCTACATTTAACAACCTTTCACCTGAGCCACGTTTACAAGGTAAGATCAACATCACCAAAAAAATTCGTATGAAATTTGCCGGTGGTTTATACAGCCAAAGTTTAATGAGTGCCAGCTCTGATAGAGATGTTGTGAATTTGTTCTACGGATTTATCAATGGTCCTGAAAATTTACCAAAAGAGTACAAGGATAAAAACAACGAAACTGTTGCTGTGAAAGGTGTCATTCAAAAATCTCGTCACTTGGTTGGAGGTTTTGAAATTGACATCTTCAAAAATTTAGAAATTCAAATTGAAGCTTACCAAAAATATTTCACACAATTAGCAAGTGTTAACCGCGATAAATTGTTTGATGATACCGAAGAGAACAAGGACAAATTGGATGCTAATAAAAAAGATTTCATCATGGAGCAGGGGGAAGCTAAAGGTTTAGACTTTACTGCTAAATACGAAAGAAACCGTTTCTACTTTTGGGCTGTATATTCTTTAACATTTAATGATAGATATACAGGAAACACAGCCAGTGGCGATGTGTACAAATACGCTCCGATTTTTGACAGAAGACACAATGTGAATTTAGTGGGAACTTATGCTTTTGGAAAAAAACGTAATTTAGAATTAAGCGTTCGTTGGAATTTTGGTTCCGGTTTCCCATTCACACCAACTCAAGGTTATTATCCTCAAGTTGATTTCGGAAACAACTTTAATTATGATTACACGACAGCTAATGCTAATTTAGGTTACGTTCCGGGCGACTATAACTCTCGCCGTTTACCTGATTACCACCGATTAGATGTAAGCTTAAAATGGAACTATGCAATCTCTGAACGCATGAAATTAGAAATTAACTTAGGCGCAACTAATGCTTATAATCGTGAAAACATTTTCTATTACGATCGTGTAAGAAACAAACGTGTAAATCAATTACCGATCTTACCTAATTTAAACATGAGTCTTAAGTTTTAATATGGCTTTTAAGATCTATACCAAAACAGGCGATAAAGGACAAACCTCTTTAATAGGTGGCACACGTGTTCCTAAATTTGATATTCGTATAGAAGCTTATGGTACTGTGGATGAGCTAAACTCAAACATTGGGTTAATAAGAGATCAGGAAATTGATACTCACTCTAAAGAAATATTAATTGAAATTCAAGACAGGTTATTTACCATTGGTTCTTTATTAGCAGAAGATGTTAAGAAGAACAAAATGACCTTACCTCAAATTTCTGAAACCGATATTCAATTATTGGAAAAAGAAATTGATAAAATGAATGAGACTTTACCTGAAATGAAGTCGTTTGTTTTACCGGGCGGGCATACAACTATCTCTTTTTGTCACGTAGCTCGTTGCGTATGCCGCCGGGCTGAACGCTGTGTGTTAAGATTGAATGAAGAACAACCCGTGAACGAATTAGTGTATAAATACTTGAATCGTTTATCAGATTATTTATTTGTGTTATCGCGCAAGTTTACCCAAGATCTAAAAGCAACTGAAACTCCCTGGAAACCTAGATTATAATGGCTTCTCCTAATGAAATAGTAAATCAAATGATGGACAAAGACTATTTCAGTCAGTGGTTAGGAATTACTGTTTTAGAAGTAGGGGAGGGCGCCTGTAAATTGCAAATGACCGTTAGAAAAGAAATGCTCAACGGCTTTGGCATTGCTCATGGCGGTATTACATACTCTTTAGCTGATAGTGCCCTGGCTTTTGCTTCTAATTCTCATGGACAAAAATCTGTTTCTGTAGAAACCTCCATATCTCATACTCAATCCTTAAAAGAAGGAGATACTATTATAGCAGAAGCTAAGGAAGAACATTGTTCCAATAAAATAGCGGTTTATTCCATAAAAGTGTCAAGAGAAGGAGAAACGGTGGCTTTATTCAAGGGCACAGTTTATCGCACATCTAAAACCTGGTAAAAATTTTCACTTTTTTTTAAATTTGCTATTAAACTTTCTTTAAAAGTTAAAGTCTAAATTTATAATCAAATTAAAGAAATCATGAAAACGATCAAAACAGGCTTTTTGCTCATTATTGCATTTTTAATGTTGGCTTCATTAAGCTTTGCGCAGGGCAGACATGGCGGCAAATCGGGCGGACACAGACATCGTGGAAACCCTACCAAAGTAGTTGTTAAACCGCATCGTCATGCTCCAAATAAAAGAGTAGTGGTGAGAAGCACTTACAGACCTGCTAAAATGGTAGTTTATCATCCACATTGGGGGCCAAATTATAATTTTCACCGCCGTTGGGTTTATTTTCCTAGACATAATTTTTACTGGGATAACTGGAGACAATGCTATTTCTTTTGGAATGGTGCCATTTGGGTAAACCAGTTAACACCACCGCCGGTTGTGGTAAACATTTCAACAGAAAAACATTATGAACTAAAGGAAAATGAGGATGATGTGGACGATGTTTACAAAACCAATGAAACCCATAAAACCGAATTAAAGCCGGATACTATTAAATAAAAGGGTTATTTTTAGGGTAAAACACGGAAAATTATTTATTTATTTGATAATTACCGGAAAATGACTACATTTGCCCTCCACTTTTTAGCCGCTGGTTGCACGGTGCAGCGAATGCTAAAAATGATAAATATTTTAAATAAGAAACAATGAGTTTATTATTAGATTACGTAAAAAAACAATTAAGCGCAGAAGTTGCTCATCCAAAGTTCAAAGCTGGTGATACTATTACAGTTCACTACAAAATTAAAGAGGGTGAAAAAGAGCGTATTCAGCAATTTTCAGGTGTAGTTATTCAACGTAAAAATGAACCGGCAACGGCATCTTTTACAGTTCGTAAAATTTCTAATGGTGTTGGTGTAGAGCGTATTTTCCCTGTATCATCTCCATTTATCGATAAGATCGAATTAAATAAAGTTGGTATCGTTCGTAGAGCAAAATTATACTATATCCGTACTCGTACTGGTAAAGCTGCTCGTATCCGCGAAAAAATCGTTAAAAAACAAGTTCAAGCATAATACTAATTATATTATTAAAAAGCCTTCACTAAACAGTGAAGGCTTTTTTGTTTTATAGAAGTTACTTGGTAGGTTATGTTAGAACTTATTTATCTTTTTTCGGCATGACTACCGGATGGACACATTGCATTAGCTTTGTTTTGAGAAGATGCTCTAACTTCTCCTATTTCGTTGTCGTATGTATCTTTACAAACATACGTTTTATTACATGAGGTTATTAAAGCGCATGTAATCACAATAATTAAAAAAAATTTCGTTTTCATTTTAGTGATTTTTAGTTAATGAATATTATTTAGGATTTTAAACCCTTGAATAAAAACGAAATCACTTTATGAATATTGTGTATTTAATTGTCTGCTTTGAACTTCTTCAAATGCCTTTGTTGTCTGCCCGCATGGTGCGAGCTTGTGGTTATACGTAGTTAATTTTAATTCGTGTTCGTCTTGATATAAATATAGTCAACTTTATTTGAGCCGTTGTTGAAAAAACTTATTTCCTTAAAACCTTTGATGTTTGTCCACCTGATTACATTTGATGGATTAGAAAATGAAGGTTTTGTTTTTGGAAGTCCTAAAGAAGTAATTACATCTTCGGTCATTGATAAATTTGAAACGTTGTTAATTGTTATCCAGTCAGCAACTTTATTAATGAAGATTATTTCAAATTTACTGTCTTTATAAAATGCCTTGTCACATGGATTAGTCTTACATGGGGTTCCACTCGGTTTAGCTTTGTCCATATTGTTTGGTTTCCCTAAAACTTCATTTACAATTTTTATTGATTTGTCAGCAATGTCAGTGATGTTTACCACCGTGTCTATTTTTAGCGTAATTGACTCAACGGCTTTTTCTTTTTGTGTCTCTGATGTTATTTTGTCGTCGCAACTTGCAAGAAGCAAACCTGTCGCAAGAATTAAAATTGATATTGTTGACTTCATGTTTCTTTGTCTTTATTAATTACGCATAGCTTACTTATAGTAAGCAATATATATTGTAAATATAACTCATTTAAACAAAAAATCCCGACTACCATGGTAACCGGGATTTTCATATAATGTTATCAAAAAATTACAAGATCAACATCGCGTCTCCATAAGAATAGAAACGGTATTTTTCTTTAATGGCTTCTTTGTAAGCTTTCATAATTAAGTCGTAACCACCAAATGCTGCAACCTGCATTAATAATGTAGATTCAGGCATGTGAAAGTTGGTGATCATACAATTAGCTACAGAAAAATCGTATGGAGGAAAAATGAATTTATTTGTCCAACCATTGTAAGGATTTACATGACCGGTAGTAGATACAGAAGATTCTAAGGCACGCATAACCGTTGTTCCAACAGCACATACTTTTTTCTTTTTATCTTTTCCTTCGTTAATGATCTTACAAGCTTCTTCAGAAATGTGAGCTTCTTCGCTATCCATTTTATGTTTGGTTAAGTCTTCTACTTCAACCATTCTAAATGTTCCTAAACCAATATGTAAAGTCAGATTCGCATACTGAACGCCTTTAATTTCTAAACGCTTTAATAATTCGCGGCTAAAGTGTAATCCTGCAGTAGGGGCAGCAACGGCGCCTTCATTTTTAGCAAATACCGTTTGGTAACGCTCAATATCACTTTCTTCAACCGAACGTTTGATGTATTTTGGTAATGGCGTTTCACCTAATTCATATAATGCTTTTCTGAAATCTTCGTAAGGACCATCAAATAAGAAACGTAAAGTTCTTCCACGAGATGTTGTATTATCAATTACTTCAGCTACAACGTTATCGTTCTCGCCAAAATATAATTTGTTACCAATACGAATTTTACGAGCCGGATCAACTAAAACGTCCCATAAACGGCTTTCAGGATTTAATTCGCGTAATAAGAAAACTTCGATCTTTGCACCGGTTTTTTCTTTATTTCCGTACATACGAGCCGGAAATACTTTGGTGTCATTCAACACCATAACATCACCATCGTCAAAATAGTTAATGATGTCTTTAAATTTTTTGTGAGAAATTTTGCCGGTTGCACGATCTACAACCATTAATTTACTTTCGTCACGATTTTTTGAAGGATGCTCTGCCAATAATTCTTTAGGCAGATTAAACTTGAACATGGATAACTTCATATCTGTTATAATTTTAATATAAGACAGAATGAAATAGGCTCGTTGGGAGCCATTTCATAATCTTACGGGATTAGTAATAAGTTTGCAAAAATAAACCATGAAACAGCCTTTGCGATATTTAAACGATAATATTAACAACCTAACTACCAGATTATTACATTATTGTAATTATCTATAATTAACATTATGTTAAATAGAAACGACAAATATACGTATAATACATTTATGAGGGCTAGAACTTATCAATCGCTAATTTTCCTACTAAAGATCCGATTGCAACTCCCATTCCACCCATTCGAACTGCGCAAACAACATTTGGAGAAACTTTTTGAATGATCGGCTTTTTTTCACTTCCCACTCCCATTATACCGCTCCAACGTTGTTCCACTTCAAATTTAGTACCTGGCAAAATTACTTTCTTTAATAATTCATCCAGGTGATCTTGAATTTTTGTGTTTAGCACCAATTCGCTGGATGTTTCTTTCTTAAAATCTAAATTTCTACCGCCGCCAAACAACACACGGTCACCAATATTACGGAAATAATAAAAACCCTCATCATAATGAAACGTTCCTTTAAATTTTAAATTTTTAATTGGTTTAGTGATCAATACCTGAGCTCTGGCCGGTTGTACATCTTTTAATTTTAATAACTCATTGGCAAAACCATTGGTTGCTACTATAAGCTGCTTAGTTGTTAATTCACCAACAGATGTTTCAATGATGACTTTGGTTTTTACATCATTGATCTTTGAAACCTGAATTGAATTTAAAATAATAATTCCTTTGCTTAACGCTAATTGAATCAAATGTTGCATCATATGGCCTGTATTGATCTGCCCTTCTTTTTTATTTAAGATCAATCCTTTAATTTGCTTGAATTGAAACTTGTTAATGTATTCATTTTTAATACTATAAGTAACATTTGTTTTTGTGAACGATTTTATTTTTTTATTGAATCCATCAATAGCATCTGCACACTCGTTATATTTCAATTGATCATCAAATAATTCGTAACCACCCCATTCATTATAATCGATCTGTTTATCACCTAATCGTTTTCTTAATAATTCCAATCCTTTAATGCGCATTTCCACAGTTTGCCATACTGTATCTTCATTTGTTTTTTTTATATCCGACAACAACTCGCTAACACTTCCAAAACAAGCAAAACCGGCATTTTTGGTACTGGCTCCGGTTGGTAAAACACCTCTTTCAAGAATGACAACTTTAGCCTTTTTATTTTTTTCTTTAAAAGAAATAGCAGCACTTAATCCCACTATGCCACTACCTATTATTATCAAATCAATATTTGAAAAATAAGTCTGAGTTTCCCAAAAGCTAAAATTTGTTGTAAAGTGTTTATTTGGCATATTTTTTAAAGGTCCTTTTATGGAATTTTGCTTAAATTTAACCCTAAATACAAAAATATAGTTTGTGAGCATATGAAATGCATTTTAATAATAATTCTTTCCCTTCTTTTTTCATCTTTTAATTCATTTTCTCAGGATTGGACCCTTCCATTAACTGGAAAAGTGGAAAAAAATGGAAAAAAGTTGCAAGGAGCTATTGTTACATTAATGCAAGGATCAAAACAAGTTTCTCAAACTATGACCGGAGAGGATGGCTATTTCAAGTTTGAGATTCCACCCAATGGTGATTATATGATCACTGTTACAAAACCCGGACATTGTACTAAAAAGTTTCAGGTTTCTACCAAAGGCGTTCCGGCAGACGATAAAAGTACCAAGCGTTTTGATATTCCGGGAATTGGATTATTTGAACCCCTACCCGATATAGATTATTCTGTATTAAACCAACCATTAGTAAAAATTCAATATAATGCTGTTAAACAGGTATTTGATTATGATGAAGTTTACTTTTCTCAGTCATTGGCTGCTTTAAATAGATTAAAAGAATTAGAGGCAAATGCCATTAATAAACAAAAAGACTTAGAGTTAAATTATCAGTCAGCTATTAAAGTTGCAGATAAAGCATTTCAGAAAAAAGATTGGAATACAGCTAAAGCAAGTTATTCTCAAGCTTCTAAATTAAAACCAACAGAAAACTACCCTAAAGATCAATTAGCTCAAATTGAAATTATTATAAAAGATCAGGAAGCCTTAAATAAAAAAGCGGCTGATGATGCTGCCAAAGCAAAAGCCGAAGCAGATGCGTTGGCAAAGAAATTAGCCGACGAAGCCGCTGCCAAAAAGAAGGCCGAGGCAGATGCCCTGGCAAAAAAATTAGCTGATGAAGCTGCTGCTAAAAAAGCTGCTGAAGAAAAAGCCATTGCTGATGCCAAAGCAAAAGCGGAGGCCGAAGCATTAGCAAAAAAACAAGCGGAGGAAGCTGCCGCTAAAAAGAAAGCAGAAGCGGAGGCTTTAGCAAAGAAACAAGCAGAAGAAGCTGCTGCTAAAAAAGCCGCGGAAGAAAAAGCCATTGCAGAAGCTAAAGCAAAAGCGGAGGCCAAAGCGAAAGCAGAGGCCGAGGCATTAGCAAAAAAACAAGCAGAAGAAGCTGCTGCTAAAAAGAAAGCAGAAGCGGAGGCTTTAGCAAAGAAACAAGCAGAAGAAAAAGCAATAGCCGATGCTAAGGCAAAAGCGGAAGCGGAAGCATTAGCAAAAAAACAAGCGGAGGAAGCTGCCGCTAAGAAAGCCGCTGAGGAGAAAGCGAAAGCCGATGCTTTGGCTAAAAAATTAGCTGATGAAGCTGCCGCTAAAAAGGCTGCTGAAGAAAAAGCCATTGCAGAGGCTAAAGCAAAAGCAGAGGCCGAAGCATTAGCGAAAAAACAAGCAGAAGAAGCTGCTGCCAAAAAGAAAGCAGAAGCAGATGCGCTGGCAAAGAAACAAGCTGAAGAAAAAGCCATTGCCGATGCCAAAGCAAAAGCTGAGGCCGAAGCATTAGCAAAAAAACAAGCTGAGGAAGCTGCTGCTAAAAAAGCCGCCGAAGAAAAAGCGAAAGCAGAAGCTCTGGCCAAAAAATTAGCAGACGAAGCAGCAGCGAAAAAGGCTGCTGAAGAAAAAGCAATAGCCGATGCCAAAGCAAAAGCGGAAGCAGATGCATTAGCGAAAAAACAGGCAGATGAGGCCGCTGCAAAAAAAGCAGCTGAGGAAAAAGCGAAAGCGGATGCTTTAGCTAAGAAATTAGCAGACGAAGCTGCTGCTAAAAAAGCCGCCGAAGAAAAAGCTATAGCCGATGCCAAAGCGAAAGCTGAAGCAGAGGCTCTGTCAAAAAAATCAGCAGAAGAAAAAGCAAAAGCTGAGGCAGAAGCATTAGCAAAAAAACAAGCGGAGGAAGCCGCTGCGAAAAAAGCTGCTGAGGAAAAAGCAAAAGCGGACGCCCTTGCTAAAAAATTAGCCGATGAAGCCGCTGCTAAAAAGGCCGCCGAAGAAAAAGCAATAGCTGATGCTAAAGCAAAAGAAGAAGCTGAGGCATTATCAAAAAAATCGGCGGAAGAAAAAGCAAAAGCAGCTGCAGAAGCTTTAGCTAAAAAATTAGCAGACGAAGCCGCTGCGAAAAAAGCCGCGGAGGAGAAAGCGATAGCCGATGCTAAAGCAAAAGAAGAAGCAGACGCCCTATCAAAAAAATCTGCTGAAGAAAAAGCAAAAGCCGCAGCAGAAGCTTTAGCTAAAAAAATGGCCGATGAAGCCGCTGCGAAAAAAGCGGCTGCAGAGAAAGCAATAGCCGATGCTAAAGCAAAAGAAGAAGCAGACGCCCTATCAAAAAAATCTGCTGAAGAAAAAGCAAAAGCAGCTGCAGAAGCTTTAGCTAAAAAAATAGCCGATGAAGCTGCTGCTAAAAAAGCTGCTGAGGAGAAAGCAAAAGCGGATGCTCTAGCTAAAAAATTAGCTGATGCTGAGGCCGCTAAAAAAGCTGCTGAAGAAAAAGCAAAACAGACAACACTTCCAACTTTAGGTGTAGATAAATACAAACAAGCCATAACTAAAGCTGATGAGTATTTTAAGATGAAACGCTACAAAGAAGCAAAAACAGCTTATGAAGAAGCTTTAATTGCAAAAGCAAGCGACCCTTATGCCAAAGGTAGATTAGCGGAAATTGAAAAATTATTAAAATCAGATACAGCTACGGCAGTAAATATAGATGAGAGACAAAAAGCATTAAGAGCCAAATATAAACCCGGAGTTACAGAAGAAACTATCAGTGGTCAGGGAGTATATATTATCAAACGTATTGTGATCAAAGAAGTTTATGCATATGTGTACGAAAAGAAAATTTTCAGTTGGGGAGGAGTTTCCTTTTTCCGAGACGGCTCTCCTATTACCGAATCCACTTTTGAACAAGAAACTAAACCTTAATTTAAATTATGCCCGATATTTTTGAAGACGTTCACTGCTGCGTATGTGGCAATACCACTCCTACCGAATTTAAAGTAAATTATCAAAAAGAAAATTTTTCAGTTATTGAATGCAAAAAATGCGCATTTAATTTTGTTCCACCATATTTTAGAAAACAAATTTCTTACGAAAATTACAAAGATGAAAATGTAACAAAAGCAGTAAGACATGGAAATAACTGGGTAAAAATTGAACGTCATAAATTACGTTACCAACTAATTAAAAAATATAAACCATCCGGTTCTTTATTTGATTTGGGTGCCGGCTGGGGACATTTTATGTTAACCGGAAAACAATTAGGTTATGATGTTTATGGTATAGAAATTTCTGAGCAACCCTACCTCTACTCTAAAAATGATTTAAAATTACCAGTTGATCATATCGATTTTTTTGAAATGAAAGAAGATAAAAAATTTGATATTGTTACCATGTGGGATGTATTAGAGCATATTGATAAAGCAGACGATGTTATTGCCAAATGTGCTCGCATTACTGCAAAAGACGGTTACATTGTTATTCAGGTTCCTCAAATTGATTCATACTTTGCTAAAAAGTATAAAGAAAATTGGAAAATGATGAGCCTGGATCATGTTAATTATTTTGGTAAAAAAACAATTACTCAACTCTTAGCAAAACACGGTTATAAAGTTGAAACCATCAAATCTTCGTTTGAGATAAAATTGTTTATCATGTACACTATTTTGCCAATAATTAAACGCTTAAAGGGAAATAAAAAAGAGTCTGTTCAAGAAACGAATAATACGATTAAAGCTTCTGAAAGACAACAATACTTTAACACGTTTACAGAGAAGCCTCTATGGAAATTAAAACTATACATGTGGATTCACAACGTTATTTATAAAACGCTGGCGTTTTTAAATATTGGTGAAGAAATGATCGTAGTTGCTAAAAAAGTAAATTAATTTTTTGGAATAAACTGATACATCAACTCATCTTCAAACTGAGTTAATGATGTTTTGTTCCATTGTTTTTTTATTCCAATTTTATCGAAATGACATTTTTCAAAAAGAGAAATACTGTTTTCATTGGAAGCACTAATATTACAATATAATTGATTTACCAATAAAGTGTTAAAAGCATATTGCTTCACTAACTCTATTGATTCGAACGCATATCCATTTTTTCTGAATTTTTCAAAAATCAAAATGCCCACCCCTACTCTGGCATGCGTTGGTTCAAATTCAAACAGATCAATGGTACCAATTGGTTCATTATTTTCTAACAAACAAATCAATAACCGTAATTGTTTATTTGTGTAAATATCCTGATGAGCTATTTCTAAATATTGTGCTAACGTATCCTTACTAAAGGGCGTTTGCGTATTGCTAATTCGCCATACACTCGGATCATTTTCGCATTGATACAACAACTCCAGATCAGTTGATTCAAGCGCTCTAAAATAAATATGTTCGGCTTTAATAAACATTAGTCTTTATAAAAAATGGCTCTTTCAGATCGAATAACTTCCTGCAACTCTTGGTTTGTATATGTTGGCAATGAAAATCCATTAATATCTGATGTATTAATATTTGATCCTATAACATCAATTATATAATTGTTTTGATTGAGTCGTTCCATTAATTCGAATAATAATTCCTCTTTAATCAAAGGTATTGCATAAAATTCCTGTAAAAACAATTTTACCGGACTCAAACAAGACGCCTCATCAGGTTTAACCTGAGTGAACTGTTGAATATAGTGCTGGCAAATATCCTTTTGATAATCGGTACTAAAAACCGGATGATATTTTAGTTGAACAAATAATGCTTCGATCTTTTTTTGTTGGACCGTTTTTAATAAAACGCTTATATTAACATTAAGCTCATGACCTTTAATGGTTAAAGAATTATAGTTTCCATCAATTAAAACTCCAACATGAGGTGGAATACGAGAAGCATGTAAAATAACCAGCCAGGTATTTTTGCTTAACGTTTTCTGATCAAAATTTTCGTTAATAGTTAATGTATATACACTTTGAGCAATCATTGTTTTCAAAGTTACAGAAAGATTGTGAAGAAAAAAACTAGCAGAGAGTTAGACCCAATTTTTTACTGATAACTCCTTCTTTTAATGCAAAAGCTGAAACCCGCATGTTTTTCAAATCAAATTCGCTTAAAACAAAATCAATTAGTAAAACAGAAATCACCATCATATCAACCCGCATGCTAATTAAACCTTTTATATGATGTCTTTCCTGAATAGTGGAGGCAATAATTTTATCGCTGATACATCTGTAATATGACAAATTAATAGGGTATTCTTTTCCATCATCCGTCATGGCTTCTGTATTAAATTCTGCAGCAATCATATCAACTACCGAATCAAATGCGCCTGAAGAGCCAATCAATTCTACCGGTTTATATTTTTTTACAGCCTCAAATAACGGTTTTAATTCCTGAGTTAAATAGTTATTGAACTCTTTTATCTCTTCGGGTTTGATTGGATCTGAAGGTTCAAATTTTGATAATAAACGAGCAGCTCCTAATAAAAAACTATGTTTCCATAAGATCTCATTTTTAGTCGCTAAAATAAACTCTGTACTACCGCCACCTATATCCATTATCAAAGAAACATCATCCGTCATATTAATGGCCATTCTGTTTCCATAATAAATCAGATCAGCTTCTTCATCACCATCAATAACTGTAATGGTAATACCTACAATTTTTTGTGCCTGTTCAACAAACTCTTTACCATTTGACGCAGAACGAATAGCCGAAGTTCCATAAGCATAAACCTGACTCACGTTATGGTACAATAAATACTGTTGATATTTTTCCAAAGCTTTTAATCCTCTTTGAAAAGGTACATCGCCAATATAACCGGAATTAATAGAGCCTTCGCCTAATTTTACGGCAATTTTTGTATTAAATATTTTACGGAAAGTGTTATTCAGAAAACGCTCTGCAATTAGCAAATTAAAGGTATTAGTGCCTAAATCTATAATTGCAAATATCATAAGACATGGATTTAATATCTAATTTAATTAAAAGGAATTAGAAAACCAATTTAAAATTATAGTAGATACTGGTATTTTTGTCTTAAAAATCTACCATTAAAACCGCGTTTCTTTTTATCGGTTCCTAAATTGGAAGAAAAAACTAACATCACTTCATGTGAGCCTTTTTGATATTTTCTCAATGGCGATGTCACAAAATCATATGAATAAGCGATGTGAACATTATCTTTAATAGTATAGCCAAGTTGCAGTGCTATTGCATCCCCAAAACGAAAGCTTAAACCTGCCATTAATTGTTTTTTCATATGCATACGCAAAGTATAATCAAAAGAAAAAGGAACCGATGGCACATAAACGGCTAATACAGTATTTTCAAAAACAAAATCAGGATCATCTCCCCAATTATAACCTGCTGAAAAATTGTAATGAGCTACATTAATAAATTTTCCGTTTTTCAAAGAATCATCTTTATAAAATTCTAATTTACTACCTGCAATATTATTAGCTGCAATGCCTAAATGAAAACGGTCGTTATAATACACCAATCCAAAACTTCCGTCAAAATTCCCTGCCTTGTCTTCTACATATTGATTTATGGCTTTATCTTGTTGATTACGCATCGTTATATCAGAACCTATAAAACGCTGTTTTAAATAGTTTCCTTGTATACCAAACGAAACTTCAGAATCAGAAAATTTTAAATGATATGCGGCAGTAACGCTTCCTGAGAAATTTTTAAATGGGCCAATGTCGTCTTTAAAAATAAACCCGCCAACTCCTAACTTTCCTTTTAATAACCTTGAATTTAAGGATAAAACATACGTTTTAGGTCCACCGTCAAAACCTGTCCATTGGTTACGGTAATTAACTCTTATATCAACCAAACGCTTAGTGCCACAAAAACCGGGATTTAAAACCGTTTGATTACTTCGGTATTGTGACCACCAAGGATATTGTTGAGCTTCTGTAAAAAAAGAAGTAAAACAAAAAATAAGTATGAAGTATTTTCTAATCAAAAAAAGAAATAAAATAATTAATTAGAAAAAAATGTATTAATTAATACGTTGACCATTTTTGTATTTTACAACAAAACTACTGATGCCTTTACTTTGTAATTCGCTGCTGTATTTAATAGCCTCTTCTTTAGTAGAGAAGTTTCCTGTAGTAACTTTATATAACCCATTAATAAAATCAATATTTACTTTACCAACAGATGAAAACTTTGATTTATTAGGTTCGTTTGAAAAAGCACCTAACTGAACTTTATAAGTCATACCGGTTTCTGAAGCAGAAGAATTGGTTTTATTTACAGAAGCAACAGGTGTTGTGGTTTTAACTGTTTCCACAGGTTTTGTAACAGCAACTTTAGTTTCAACAGGTTTTGTTTCAGTAACTTTAGTCTCAACCGGTTTTGTTTCGGTAACTTTTGTTTCTACAGGTTTAGTTTCAACAGTTTTTGTTTCTACCGGTTTTGTTTCGGTAACCTTAGTTTCAACAGTTTTGGTTTCAGTTACTTTAGTTTCAACCGGTTTTGTTTCGGTAGGTGTGTTTACAGCTACTGCAGAACCGCCTATAGTTACTACTATTGGAGAAGCTTCCACTTCCTTTTTTTCGTTATTTTCTAAATAATAAAATTTTTGAGAGAATGTTCCCGGACTTGCGGCATCACTATTTGCCTGAATTTTAAACTTCAGAGTAAACTCTGCTTCACCCGGTACAGAAACCCAAACAATTTTAGCACGTTGATTTTCAAAGGTAAAATTTCCACCTTTTGCATCTACTGAACTCACGGCATAACCCGTTGGCACATCCATCTGGTATTTAGCAAAATTACCAACGGCTCCTTTATTGATTTTCACTTCAGCATCAATAGCTGAGCCAGCAGCTATATTAGAAGGCAAGTTTGCTGTAACTGTAATTTGAGAAAAAACAGCAGTAAAACTGGTAAGTGCAAAAAAAGTTAATATTTTTTTCATAAATAGTAATGGTTAACTACACAAATATAATTAAATTGTTTTCAATACAAAATTGTATTTTTTTTGAATATCTGATTAATTTTTAAGATAAATTAAACTTGAAAAATTAATCACCTTTTGTATTAATAGAAAAACAATAATCACTGATATTTATCAAATAAAACAAAACAATATTTTTCATATCTTTGGTAGATGAGAATTATTTTTATTTTATCGTTGTGTATTCCAATTTTATTTTCTTGTAAAAAATCTGATATCACAAAACCGGAACCATTACCTGAATTAATTATTCCTGCTGATACAAATGGTTTTTTTGAAATACATATTAATAATGTAGTTAATAATAATCCATTAGCATTAGGAACAAATACTTACACAAATTTAAATACTGATACTTTTTCTGTTGACATACTTCAATATTATTTTACAAATGTTGAATTACATACCTTAAGTGGTGATACATTCAAAGAAGTTGAAAGTTATTATTTAGTAGATCAGGCAAATCCTAATTCGCTTCATTTAATGGTTAAAGGAGTACCGAGAGCAGATTACAGTTCTATCAGTTTTATGATCGGAGTAGACTCTAAACGTAATATAAGTGGCGCTCAAACAGGTGCTCTTGATCCTATGCTAGGCATGTTTTGGACTTGGAGTACAGGTTATATAATGGCTAAAATGGAAGGGTATTCGCCACAATCAGGAGCCGCCAATAAAAAATTAGCGTTTCATATTGGTGGTTTTTCAGGCGTTAACTCAGCTATAAAAAAAGTAAACTTAACATTCCCTAATTCGGCAAATGTAACGCCAAGCCATACTCCCATTCTTACTTTAAAAGCAGATTTAGCATCCTGGTTTGCAAGTCCTAATCTGGTTTCATTTAATACCATGTTTAGCATTTCTTCTGTATCTAGCAGTTCTAAAGCTATTGCCGATAATTATGCCAATATGTTTTCTGTCATATCCGTAACAAACTAATGAAATATTTTTTTTTAATCAGCAGCCTTGTTTTCCTTTTTACTGCTTGTTCAGTAGATCCTGAAATTAATCCAATAATTTCTAATGATGATGTAAAAGAAATTATCCCGGAAGGTTGGCCTACTCCATCATATAATTTTAGTAATAATCCTCTTACTCCGGATGGCTTTACTTTAGGAAGAGCTTTGTTTTACGAACCAATGTTATCTTCGGATAATAGCATTTCTTGTGGTTCTTGTCACCAACAATTTGCTGCTTTTGCAAATGGCGGACACGATTTTAGTCACGGTGTTGGTGGCTTATTGGGTAATCGTAATGGCCCGGCTATACAAAATCTAAATTGGAATACTTCCTTTATGCATGATGGAGGTGTTAATCATATTGAAGTACAACCGGCTGGACCAATTACAAATCCGGTAGAAATGAACGAAACTTTAAGTAATGTTGTCGCAAAACTCTCTAGTAGTGGTAAATACAAACAACTGTTCTCAAAAGCATTTGGCGATGAAACTGTGACCACCCAACGTATGTTTAAAGCCATGGCGCAATTTATGGGAACCATGTATTCATACAACAGTAAATATGATAAAGTAAAAAAAGGAACAGAAACATTCTCTGTTTCTGAACAAAATGGTTATAATTTATTTGTTCAAAAATGTGCCACTTGCCACAAAGAGCCATTATTTAGTGATTATGAATTGAGAAATAACGGGTTAAGTGTAAATGTTAATCTGAAAGATAGTGGGCGAGCCCATATCACTCATAATTTAAGTGACCTATACAAATTTAAAACGCCATCATTAAGAAATATTGAAAAAACCGGCCCTTATATGCATGATGGACGGTTTTACACCTTGGAACAATGTTTGGATCATTACGTTTCCGGTATTGTGATCAGTTCTACTTTAGCTCCTGAACTACAAAGTGGCAGCATTTCGTTAACTGTTCAAGAAAAAACAGATATCATCGCTTTTCTTAAAACATTAACTGACACTAAGTTTTTAACCGACAGTCGTTTCTCAGAAACTAACTAAGCCCTTGTATGAAAAGTTTAATCAAAATATCAATTTTAATGTTTCTTATTATAGGTTTTACTGCCTGTAAAAAAAATCAAACCGGTGGAAAAGCCAGCTTAGAGGGTGTTGTTGCCCATCATGGAAAGCCAATAGCGAATGCTTATGTGTATGTAAAGTTTAATACTAAAGAATTTCCGGGAGAAGAATACACGAAATATGATACTTATGTACAGGCTGATGCCGATGGGTATTATAAGATCTCCTTTTATAAAGGAGATTATTACATATTTGCCAGAGGTTACGATCTGGATATTCCTGCTCCATATATTGTTCAAGGTGGTTTATCGGTAACGCTTAGAAATCGGGAACATTTGAAAAAGGATATTGCTGTATCCGAGGATTAATTAACTTTTTAGAGTTAAAAACCGCCAGATATTTCTTTTTTAAGTAGATAATTTTAATTATCTTCGCCACTCTAAATTTTAACATTATTATGGCTGAAGAAATAGAACAAATTGAAATACTAGAAAATACTAAAAGTGAATCAGAATCAAGTAATTCTGTAAAGTCTTCTGGTAGACAATTAGAGTTAGGTGGCATAGAGTTTTTCTACGAAAAAAACAAAAAAGCTATTACTTATGGTGGTGGCGCAATTTTAGCAATTGTGGCTCTATTCAGTTTTTATAAATTTTATTGGTTACCGGGTCAGGAAAAAGAAGCCGTTACTGAATCATTTTTTGCACAAACCTATTTTGAAAAAGACAGCTTTAATTTAGCATTGAATGGTGGTGCTAATGTTCAAACTGCTGATGGCCCTAAAACAATGTTAGGATTTAAAGATTTAGCAGATACTTATTCAGCTACTAAAACAGGTAATCTTTCTAACTACTATGCCGGTATTTGTTTATTAAGAACAGGTAAATTTGAGGAAGCAATTACTTATTTAGAGAAATTTGACGGTTCTGATGAAGTTGTTGCTCCTGTAGCTATTGGCGCTTTAGGCGATGCTAACATGGAATTAAATAAAGTAGATGAAGCTATTAAATTTTATTTAAAAGCAGCTGATAAATCAAATAACGATTTTACAACTCCTATTTATTTGAAAAAAGCAGCCTTTGCTTACGAGCAAAAAGCAAATTATACTGAAGCTTTAGCAACTTATGAGCGTTTGAAAAATGAATTCAGCAAAAGCTCTGAATCTCGTGATGTAGAAAAATACATTGCAAGAGTTAAAACTTTAGGAAACATTCAATAATAACATACAATACTAAATTAAAAGGTGATGTAAAGTCACCTTTTTTTATTTAAAATAATCCGTTATGGCAAGCGAACAAAAAAACTTATCTGTATTTGAAGGAACCGAAATACCTAATGCCTCTGACATGAAATTTGGTATTGTTTGGGCTGAGTGGAACCATGGAATTACTCACGCCTTAATGCAAGGTGCATTTGATACTTTAGTAAAACATGGCGCTAAAGAGAACAATATTATAACGAAAACAGTTCCAGGAGCATTCGAATTAACCCTTGGCGCTCAATATTTAGCCGAATTTTCAAATGTAGATGCCATCATTTGCATTGGTTGTGTTATTCAAGGCGACACCAAACACTTTGATTTTATTTGTGATGCCGTAGCCAAAGGAATTACTGATTTGAACATCAAATTTAACTTACCTGTAATTTTTGGAGTATTAACACCTAATACTCAGCAACAAGCCGAAGACAGAGCCGGTGGAAAACATGGCAATAAAGGTGATGAAGCCGCTGTTACCGCTATTAAAATGTTAGGCTTAAGAAAAAGCTTTGATGCTAATAAAAAGAAGGTTGGGTTTTAGAAACTAGCTCCCAAAGTCATGGTTAACTGCCCTGCAAAAAAGTGATGCTTGGCTTTTCCATTTCCTTTACCTAATACCAAACAAGTGGTATAATCAGCATAGGCACCTTTTCCTACAAATTCAAATACGCCATTTTTAAGGAATTCAATTCGTAAACCAGATTCTAAACCAACGATCCAGCCTGCAATATGCCAATCGTTGTTTAATCTGGTTCCAAACATCGTTACATCAGTTCTTGGATAAACAATCCCTGCTCCCGGTTTTACTACATAACCAATATTGAATTTTTTTGATGGTTCATATAGTTTCCATCTCTTAATAAAATTTATCATCCAAAAATTTGCACCATCGGTGTGCTCAAAGTGTAAAAAATTATCCGGATCCAAAATGGTGTCTTTATCCACATAGTTGCCGTTAAAAGTGCCCTTAACTCTTACTTTTTGGTAATTGGTTACCACATACTTTGTATGATCATAATTAATTTCAATTCCAATATCTTGTTTGTTGTTAAAATAATAACCAGCATGCACTACAAACTGTGGGATAGTAATATTAGCGATGTCTTTGATCGCATCAAAATCAGGACGGTCTTTAGCCTTGGCATCATATACCGTAAAATCATAATCGTGATAACGTCCTGTTTCTTCGTAATATTTATTGGAATTGTTTTTAAAATGTAAGTCACTTTTACTATACCAGGCTCTGGTATAACCCCACATTAAATAAACACTACCTTTTCTTTTTTTAGTAGAAATAGTATTAGAAGTAATAGCTTCTGTCTGAGCTAAAGAAAAAACTGTAGATAGAAGAAAGGAAAACAGGAATAAAAGACGAATCATGAGCTATTTAAAAATTTCGGCACGAAGATAGCGATTATTAGAATCCGAATTTATGATAATTCTCACATAAGAATCAACAAAAGGCATAGCCATTTCAGGCCATTCTATAAAAACATAATTATTTGAAGCCAAATAGTCTTCAAACCCAATATCAAAAAGTTCTTCAGCCGATCTTAATCTATAAAGATCGAAATGATATATTTTAATTTCATTTTCGGTATCATACTCATTTACAATAGAATAAGTAGGACTACTCATAGTATCAATTACTTTCAAATACCGGCAAATGGCTTTAATAAAAGTGGTTTTACCAGCTCCCATCGGTGCATCAAATAAAAACACCCGTTTTTTTCCTGCAAAGTCAATTAATTGCTTTGCCGCTACTGCGTGTAAATTGATGTCGCTTATATCTAATTTGAGTTCCATTAATTAATTTCGATCAAGGTATTTAAGTTTTGAATAAACTTCTCTTTACTGATTTTCTTCTCTTTTCCGGTTGGCAAATCTACCATTATCCAATTACCTGAATGAATGATCAGCGCTTTATTTTGCTTTAAGTACATAAATTCTTCCCCATCAATGGTATAACTCTTTTTAGTCAGATCATTTTCTACAATGTAATTTTCAACTGGTTCATACGATTTCATTACATGTATGTGTTTTGATGAAAACTCAATGTGTTTTTTATTTGTATAAATAAGTTTTCCTGAAAAATTAAATACATCATCATTTGATTTATTTGAATACACAGCGCTACAACAATATACTACGCTGTCTTCCGGGTTTATTTTTATTTCATGGTATTTGGTTTTAACAATGGTTTGACCTTCATCATTTATTAAACCTTTAATTCTGGCAGGTGCTTTTTCTACTTCAATAAAATTTTCAGTAAAATATAGGTGTTGATCAAGGCTGACAGAAACATTATCAAAACCACTTGATAACTGTTTTCCTTTTTTAGAAAATAAGAATACCTTATTTTGAAACAAGATCTTAAATACAGAAGAACTATCTAAATAATTAAGATTTAATTCCTGTTGATTAGGGAAAACAGACACGCTATCCGGAAAATTCTCGTCTTTAAGTTTAAGTTTTTGATTTTTAGAATTGATGAAATAATAATCAAAATCTTGCTGTTCCTCTCCTGTAATAGGATTGATCGTTTTATTAAATTCTGATTTGTTTGCTACTAAGGCAATTTGAGTGGTCGAATCAAAATTATAAGCAGAGTCGTATTCAGCTTTAATAACTGTTTCTCCTTTCGCATTCAAATACCCCCATTTATTATTTACATAAACAGGCTTTAACTCCTGAGCATCAGCTAAATACTGAATGAACAAAAACACTGTTATACTACAAATGGATTTAATAAACTTATAATTTAAATACTAAATATAAGGGATATTTTTAAAAGATTAAGGATCTCTATTTCAAAACAACGCCTTTAAATCTGATCTTTTGATGTGAGTTTTTGGCATTGGAGATGATCTCCACTATTCTATCCTGTCTGTCGTAAACCGATTTGGTATCAAAATTTACTAAAACTTTAGCTGTTTGGTTTGGAGCAATTGGTTGTTTTGGAAAATCAACAGTTGTACATGAGCATTCTACTTTTGCATCAGTGATCAAAAGTGGTTCATTTCCTGTATTTGTAAAATCAAATTCCAGCTTAACGACTTCGCCTTTTTTAACCATACCAAAACTTTTTTTGGTGTCTTTAAAAAAAAGATTGGCCTGCGCATTAATTGTTAAACCAAGTATCAAAAACATGCTTAAACAAAAAACCCTTCTAATAGTAGAAGGGTTTTTGAATGATATTGAAAATTTATTTTCCATCAGTTGGTGCTGTTGGAGCAGATTCTACAACCCCTTTTATTTTAACCAATTTACTTGGCTCTTTAGCATTTGAAGTAATTGTTACGTTTTTCTCAAATGGTCCAGGACGTTTAGTATCGTATTTTACTTTGATACTTGCTGTTTTACCCGGTAAAATTGGTTCTTGAGGCCAACCTGGTTTACCATCAATAGTAGTTGCCGTACAACCACATTGTCCTTGAACGTTTGTAATTGTTAAAGGTGATTTACCAACGTTCTTTACTTTAAATTCACGTACACCATTGGCATCAAATTTTACAGTTCCATAATCCAATACTTCTGCTTCAAATTTCATTTCCGGTGCATTTGGGTCAATGTTTGGAACTACTGAACCACCTTCTTGTGCGTTAGCTGAAAAACCAACTCCTAAAAACAATGCTACTGCTACGATTAATTTTTTCATTTTATTTTTTATTATTTAGTTCTTAATTATTTTTTTTCTAAAGGAGCTCCTTGAGAAGTTTTGTTAGCAGGAAATGCTTCTTCTACTGGTTTAGCAGCAATGTTTCCTTTAATTTGAATAGTTTGAGTACCAGATTTAGCATTAGACTGAACTGTAACTGATTTACTGATTGGCCCAATACGGTTTGAATCGTACTTCACTTTAATTTCACCTGATTTACCCGGTAAAATTGGATCTTTTGGACATTGAGGAACTGTACATCCACAAGAGCCTTGGCACATTGTAATGATCAATGGTTCTTTACCTGTGTTTTTAAATTTGAAAACGCATTCAGCATTATCACCTTGATTAAGGTTACCATAATCATGGACCATTTTATCAAATTTGATATCAGCTAAACTAGTTGGAGCCGTTGTTGCAGTTGTAGCTGCTCCATGGTTGTGCCCATCATTAGCACTGTGCCCTTCCTGAGCAAAAGATACTGTGCCTAATGCAGCAACAAATCCTAGAGTAAAAATTAACTTTTTCATATTGTGTGTGTTTGTGTTTTTGTGTTTGAAACTTTATTTCCTAAAACCATACCAAAGATAGCGTTGTCTTAGTATAGTTTGATTATTTTTGCGAAATTTAACAAAAATTTATAAGACTTAGATGGAAATCGAAAAAACATATAATGCCGCTAAAGCAGAGCAAACTTGGTACCAATATTGGCTTGACAAAAAATTCTTTAAATCCACTCCTGATAGCAGAACACCATACACTATCGTAATCCCACCACCAAATGTAACTGGTGTGTTGCACATGGGACACATGTTGAATAACACGATACAAGATGTGATGATCCGTCGTGCACGTATGTTAGGTTTCAATGCTTGTTGGGTACCGGGAACGGATCATGCCAGTATTGCGACTGAAGCTAAAGTAGTGGCTTTATTAAAAGAACAAGGAATTAACAAAGCAGATTTATCTCGCGAAGACTTCTTGAAACATGCCTGGGGCTGGAAAGAAAAATACGGTGGAATTATTTTAGAACAACTAAAAAAACTAGGAGCTTCTTGTGATTGGGACAGAACCCGATTTACTATGCAGGAAGACATGAGTGAATCTGTTATTGATGTGTTTATTGATCTATACAATAAAGGACAAATTTATCGCGGTGTTCGTATGGTAAACTGGGATCCGCAAGGATTAACCGCTGTAAGTGATGAAGAAGTAATACATAAAGAAGCCAGCAGTAAATTAGTTTATGTAAAATATCAAATAGAAGGCGCTAACGAATTTGTAACGATAGCAACTACTCGTCCTGAAACAATTATGGGTGATACAGCAGTTTGTGTTAACCCTACTGACGAACGTTATGCGCACTTAAAAGGAAAAAATGTAATTGTACCTGTAGTTAATCGTGTTGTTCCTTTAATTTTTGATGATTATGTTGATGCTAGTTTTGGTACCGGTGCTTTAAAAGTAACGCCGGCTCACGATATCAATGACTTTAACTTAGGACAAAAACATAAATTACCAACAATTGATGCCTTAACTCAGGAAGGTAAAATATCTGAAGCAGCCGGTGCTTATGTTGGTATGGATCGTTTTGCGTGTCGTAAACAAATTATTATTGATCTAACCGAACAAGGATTGGTTGAGAAAGTTGAAGAAATAAAAAACAAAGTTGGATACAGCGAACGTACAAACGCAGTCATAGAGCCACGTTTAAGTATGCAATGGTTTTTGAAAATGGATACCATCAGCAAACCGGCTTTAGATGCTGTGGTTAATGGCGAAGTAAAATTGATTCCGGAAAAATTCATTAACACTTACAAACATTGGATGGAAAATGTACACGATTGGTGCATTAGCCGTCAGTTGTGGTGGGGACAACGTATTCCGGCATGGTATGATGGAAAAGGAAATACAGTTGTTGCAAAAACACGTGAGGAGGCAGAAAAATTATTAAATACAAAAGATGTAAAACAAGATGAAGATGTATTAGATACATGGTTCTCATCATGGTTATGGCCATTAACGGTATTTGATCCTAAGATCGTTCAAAACGGTTGGGAGAAAGCGAATGAAGATCTGAAATATTATTATCCGACCAATGATTTAGTAACAGCTCCGGAGATCTTATTCTTTTGGGTAGCACGTATGATCATTGCAGGGAAAGAATACACAGGACAAAAGCCTTTTACCAATGTTTATTTAACGGGAATTGTACGTGATAAACAAGGACGTAAAATGAGTAAGAGTTTGGGTAACTCCCCTGACCCATTGGATCTGATCGAAAAATATGGCGCTGATGGTGTACGTGTTGGTATGTTATTATGTTCGCCTGCAGGTAACGATTTAATGTTTGACGAAAGCTACTGCGAGCAAGGAAGAAACTTTGCTAATAAAGTGTGGAATGCTTTCCGTTTAATTAAAGGTTTTGAGGTTGGGAATGTAGAACAACCACAATCATCAAAAGCTGCGATTACCTGGTTCGAAAATAAATTATCTGAGCAATTAGAGATCATTAACGAACATTACTCTAAATACCGTATGAGTGACGCGTTGATGGCGACATATAAATTAGTGTGGGATGATTTCTGTGCCTGGTACTTAGAAGCAATTAAGCCTGAGTTTATTGATGGTAAAGCACAACCAATTGACAAAGCAACTTATGAAGCAACTATTGGTTACTTAGAATCTTTATTAAAGATCATGCACCCGTGGATGCCATTTATTACAGAAGAGATCTGGCATTTATTAAAGGAACGTTCAGATAACGATTGTATCATTGTTGCTGAGTGGCCTAAACAGTTAGCAGAGTTAGATAAAAAACAATTAGCTGAGTTTGAAGTAAGCAAAGAGTTAGTGGCAACTGTAAGAAATGTACGTGCTCAAAAACAATTATCTCCAAAAGAAAAATTAGAGATCATTGAAAAATCGGAAGCTACACGTTCTTACTTTGACAACACCATTATTAAATTAGCTAATTTATCTGCCTTTTCTTATACTAAAGAAAAAGTAGAAGGTGCTTTTTCATTCCAAATTAAAACTACGGAGTTTTATATTCCATTAGCGGCTAACTTGAATAAGGAAGATGAGGTTGAACGTTTAACAAAGGAGTTAGAATACAATAAAGGTTTCTTAAAATCAGTTCAGGTAAAATTATCGAACGAAAAATTTGTGGCTAATGCAAAGCCTGAAGTTATTGCCATTGAACGCAAAAAAGAAAGCGATGCTTTATCTAAAATTAAAACATTAGAAGAGCAATTGTCTGTATTAAATTAATTGATCTATACTTAAAACGCCTGTCAAATTTATATCCGACAGGCGTTTTTATTTTTATAAGATCTATAATTTATCTTTCAATCACTAATCGTTCGGTTGTTTTTTTACCGTTATTAGTTAAACAAACATTATACAATCCATTTGGTAATTCATTTAAATTAACCGGAATTTGATATTTGCCTTCATATTGCTGAGATACATTCACAACGGTTTTAACTAAAACACCTTTCATATCAAAAATATGGATCAGCACATCTGCTCTTTTTAAAACATCGTACTTAATCGTAAACTCTCCATTACCCGGATTTGGGTAAATACTTAAAACTGTTGAGGTGCTTATTACATCATTATTTGAAACATTTTTCGATTCCTTTGATGCGATTGAATCAATTGGTGTAATAACTGTTGTGTCATTAGGCTCTATATAATCAACTATCATCTGTCCCACCATCATTGGCTCAATAATGGGTTGTTCTTCCACTACTGGTACTTCTTCTACAACAGGTATTTCTTCAAAACTAATTCCTCCGGCAACAGCATATTCCTCACGATTGATGGTTGTTGTTGAATCTATGGATAAAACCGTATCGCCTGATATAAGTTCGTTAGTAGATATTACTTCATTTTCTATAGGTAAAGGAGTCATTATCAATCCTTCAATCGTCGATTCATTTTTAGTTTCTACAACCTCTATTTCTCCAATTTTTTGTCCCTGGTTATTGGTGCAACTGAACAAAAATGTACCAAACACAATAAACAAAGCAATAGCAAAAGCCTTTGTAATGCTTACATTTATAGGAAGATCATTTAAATTGATTTGAATATTTAAAGGTCTGTCTATTTGTGTTTTCTTGAAATGGCCACACACTTTCTGATCTTTATATTCAACTAATATATCTCGTATCTCAGTATCTGTTTTATTCGAAAAATCGAAAACTGATTTACTGCAAGAGTTACAAAATTTACCTTTGGCATCAGGTTGCATGGCATTCCAGTCTTCATGACAAGGCTCCGGAATGCGAACTATAAAGTTTGACGTTTTCATATATCAGCTGTTTTTATACTTAAGACTCATAAATCTGCTTTATTCCATAAATTTTTCTAAAAAAACATTTTCTAAACCAAATGTATCGCGTGTTCACCTATAAAAAAGTAACAACCTTTTAAGTGGTGGCTCTTTTCTTATAAGTGGCAAACTCTGGCATAACAAACAAAATTTTGCCTATCTCAGTAATGGGTCGTATCTTTCTAAACTATTTAAACAACACATCAATTATGGCTACAACATCAGATATTTCTAGAGGTTCATTTTTAAGATACAACAACGAATTAGTTCAGGTATTGGACTACGATCATATAACTCCTGGTAAAGGAAATGCTATTTACTCGGTAAAATGCCGTAACGTAGAAACAGGTAAACAAAGTGAAATTCGTTTTCGCTCAGGCGAAAAAATTGATATGATTCGTGTGGATGAATACGAAATGCAATACTTGTTTATGGAAGGCGACTTTTTGGTATGTATGAATCAAGAAACTTTTGAGCAATTACACATCCCTAAAATTTTATTTGCTGATAGCATTCAATTCTTACAAGAAGGAATGGTATTAAAAGTACGTTTTGATGAAACTGAAAAACCAGTACTTGGTTTATTACCTCAATATGTTGAATTAGCTGTTACATACACTGAAGAAGGCGTAAAAGGAAAATCATTAAAAGTAGCTGAGGTAGAAGGTGGTATTAAAATACAAGTACCGATCTTTGTTGCTAATGGCGATAAATTAAAGATCAACACTGAAACAGGCGAATACGTTGAGCGTGTGATGAAATAAATATGACAACCGAATCTTCAAATAATAACTGGCCTCTACCAAAATTTTATTTTTCAGTAAATATTGATGGAAGAGAATGTTCATTTCAGGAAGTATCAGGTTTAGAAACAGAAACCCAGATTATTGAGTATAGAGCCGGTGACAGTAAACAATTTTCTACTATCAAAATGCCGGGAATTGCAAAGTTTGGAAATGTTACTCTTAAAAAAGGGATATTTATAAACGATAATAATTTTTGGACATGGTATTCAGCGATTAAAATGAATACCATTAAACGAATGACTGTTGTTATAAAGCTATTAGATGAAACGGGAAATCCAACGATGGCCTGGACTTTACAAAACGCCTGGCCAACCAAAATTCAAGGAACAGATTTAAAATCTGATGGAAATGAGGTAGCAGTTGAAACAATTGAATTGGCACATGAAGGTTTAGTTATTGCAAACAGTTAAATCCTTTTTCAAGTTTTTGTGATGTGATTTTAATAATATCACATCACCACTTTTAATTTCGCAAACTTCAATAATAAATTTTTCTCACCGGCATCTCTAAATTGAATACAAGCTTTTGCTTCCGGATAAACACCTTCAATAGCAGTAATTTCTCCTATTCCAAATTTTTCGTGCTCTACGACACTCCCTACTCTTAAACTTGCATTAGCGCTTGTATCTGTTGGCGAATTAGTTGCCATCATACGTTTAGCTAATGGAATCAATTTTTTAGGAGGCGCAAAATTAATAGGCTTAGGTTCTTCTTTTTGAAAAGCACTTGGTTTATTAAAATCTATAGACTTACCCGGACTAGAAAAAGACTTTTGAGTTCTCATAAAAGCATCTTCGCTAAATTTCTTAGAAGCAGGTTCAATAGGAAAATCCACAAAATCTTCGTGCAACTCATCTAAAAAACGACTTGGCTCACAATAGATCAGATTACCAAAACGGTAACGCGTTGTTGCATAACTTAAGGTTGCTTTCTTCTCGGCACGTGTAATGGCTACATAAAACAAACGACGTTCTTCTTCTAATTCGCTACGGCTATTCAGTGCCATTTGCGATGGAAATAAATTTTCTTCTAAACCAACAATATGTACATAAGGAAATTCCAATCCTTTGGAAGCGTGAATAGTCATCATCGTTACCTTATCTGCATTTTTTTCATCCTCTCCTTCTTTGTCTACATCCGTTAACAAAGTAATTTCCTGCATAAACTCATCCAAGGTTTTAAGTTCAGCTGATTGTTCCGGCGAATCAAATAACTCCGTTGGATTTACTGGCGTATTCTGAGTAATGGCATCTTTTAATTCTTCTTCCTGCGGCGTTCTGTCTTGCTCCACAAAATCTTTAATACCATTCAATAACTCCTGTATGTTTTCATAACGACTCACTCCTTCAGGTGTTTTATCATTATAAAGATCTTTCACAATACCACTGCTTACTGCAATATGATTGGCGCATTCAAAAGCATCTTTGTAAGGAATCATTAAGGAATAGGTTTTAATAGCCGTTGTAAACTCTTCTATTTTAGCCGCCGTTCCGCTATTAATACCAATATTAAATGTTTTTAAATTATCAATGACTTCCCACATGCTAATGTCGTGCTCCATGGCAGCAATCATTACCTTATCCATGGTTGTTTGCCCGATCCCACGGGTTGGATAATTAATAATTCTTTTCAAAGATTCATCATCATTATGATTAATGGCTAATCTAAAATAAGACAACACATCTTTAATTTCTTTACGTTGGTAAAAGGAAATACCACCATAAATACGGTAAGGAATATTCAATTTACGAAACGACTCTTCAAATGAACGAGATTGAGAGTTGGTTCTATAAAGCACTGCAAAATCTTTATAATGCGCTTGTTGTGTGTAATGTGTTTGGTAAATTTCGTTAGCTACTTTTTGCCCTTCTTCATTATCAGTACTAGCTTTCAAAACTTTAATTTTTTCACCTTCTTCGTTATCGGTGAAAATATTTTTCTTGAACTGATCTTTGTTATTAGCGATCACGCCACTGGCAGCCTTAACAATAGTTTGTGTACTACGGTAGTTTTGTTCTAACTTAAATGTTTTAAGATCCGGATAATCTTTTTCGAAATTTAAAATGTTTTGAATGTTAGCACCACGAAACGAATAGATACTCTGAGCATCATCACCTACTACACAAATGTTTTGAAAACGTGCTGCTAATTGCTTCACAATAACGTATTGTGAAAAGTTAGTATCCTGGTACTCATCCACCAAAATGTATTTGAATTTACTTTGGTATTTCAATAACACCTCCGGAAAATCGCGCATCAAAATATTAGTATTGAACAACAGATCATCAAAATCCATTGCACCGGATTTGAAATTACGTTTTTGATATGCCAGATACACTTGTCCTAATAAGGGTTTATTAGAACTTCTATCTTCAGCCTGAGTAATAGGATTATTTAAATATTGATGCGCAGAAATTAAACTGTTCTTTGCAGATGAAATACGGTTCAATACCAAAGATGGCTTATAAACCTTATCATCTAAATTCAATTGTTTCAAAATATCTTTGATAACGCTTTTGCTGTCATCCGTATCATAAATGGTAAAATTGCTTGGGTAACCTAATTTTTCGGCTTCAAAACGTAATATTTTCGCAAAAATAGAGTGAAAAGTTCCCATCCAGATATTCTTTGCCTCTTTAGTACCAACGATCTTGGCAATACGCTCTTTCATTTCGCGTGCTGCTTTATTGGTAAACGTAAGCGCTAAAATATTAAACGCATCGTTGCCTTTGTGCATGATATGGGCAATACGATAGGTCAACACACGTGTTTTGCCGGATCCTGCACCGGCAATGATCATTACAGGTCCATCCGTAGTTTCGGCCGCTGCGCGTTGCACCGGATTTAGTTCATTTAAATAGTCGCTCATTACCGGCAAAAGTACTAATTAAGCCAATTTGAAAATTGAGAACTTTTAAATTTTATACACGCTTTTATTGTTCATTTTTCCATCAACCTCGGAATTCAGTAGATGAATAAGTTGCAAAACTATTTTTTTTTAACTTTGTTTGTTATAGTACTCATTCTTAAAGTTAAACATTATGGCAGGTGTAAATAAAGTAATACTAATTGGAAATTTAGGCAAAGATCCTGAATTGAAATATTTAGAAGGGAATATTGCTCGTTTAAATTTTAGTATAGCTACCAGCGAATTCCACAAGGATAAAAACGGTAATAAAATTGAGCAAACCGAGTGGCACAATGTTGTGTTGTGGAGAAGCATGGCCGAAAGTGCTGAAAAGATCCTTAAAAAAGGAACTCAAATATATTTAGAAGGAAAATTACAAACCCGCCAATGGATCGATAAAGATGGCAACAAACGCAATATTACCGAAGTTGTTGGGGAATCCTTTTTAGTATTGCAACGAAAAGAAAATAGTCCCGGAAATGGCAATTCAAACGCAAGTGCTGAGGATACCGGAAGTGTTAACTTTGAAGACTTAGGTCGTAAGGACGATTTGCCTTTTTAATATTTTTAACCACATAGGCACATAGAAATCTAAGGCATAACTGTATTAAACAGACCACATAGGAAAGCTACGCTTTCCTTCTATGAGTTCCTCTTACCTTAATATTTATACATAATTACCTAGCTTATAGAACCTATGTTTCTATGTGGTTAAAATCCTTAAATTTGTTTTCATGAAAACTTTATCCTCTTTTAAACTACTGGTAATTTTAGCTGTGTTATTTTCTGTAACATCTTGTGGCGACGATGATGATGAAGTGTATTCACCAAAACCAAAAGGTTATTTCAGAATTGATTTTCCTGAAAAAACATACAGGATGTATGACAGTCTTTGCCCATACAGTTTTGAGATCCCTACCTACTCTTTTATTAATAATGATAAGCACATGGGTGCAGATCCTTGCTGGATCAATGTAAACTTCCCAAAATACAATGCTCAATTACATTTAAGCTATAAAGAGATCACCAATAATTTAGATACCATTTTAAATGAAAGCCGTGACCTGGCCATTAAACATCAGGTAAAAGCAACAGGATTAGATGAAACTGTGATCATCAGAGATAGCGCAAACGTATATGGCTTAGTATATGACATTAGTGGCAACACAGCTTCTAACGTGCAGTTTTATTTAACGGATAGTACCAAACATTATATGCGAGGTGCCTTGTATTTTAACGCCGTTCCTAATATTGATTCCATGAAAATTGTAGTAGATTTCTTAAGAAAAGACATCGTACACATGATCCAAACCTTTAAGTGGAAAGGTGTTGGTGGAGTTAAAGGAAAGTGATTTTTAAATTCATATTAACTATTTTTTTATGAAGATTGATTTTGAAATCACTGATTTTCCAATAGAAGAACAAAAAAAGTATATTACTGCTTATTTAGAAGGTGTTTTAAAGATTACAATAAACGATGTTGTTTTTTTTGATCAATCAGGAATTCTTTTAATTGAATACGCTAAGTGTGTATCAAAATGGTTAGCTAAAATTAAGCTTGGCAAAATAGTAGATTTCACTTATGAAACAATGGATAACGATGAATCGATTCTTTCAATAATACACGTAAAAGATAATTTTTATCGAATAGATTCCATTTGGAAAACAAATGAAGTCATTCAATTGATAAACAAAAATGAAATTATCAAAGAATTTGACGCCTTTTTAGATAACATTAATGATGTCTTAAAAATTAGATTTAATCTTAATTTGAAAGATTTATAGAGAATAGATCTCTATTTTTTTTGTTTTTGAAGAGCTTCGACTCCGCTCAGCCTGACAAAAATTAACTCAACTGATCCGCTAACAATTCCATTTCGTGTTTAGCGTCTTTATGGTTGTATATGATATTATTTACCGCATTGGTAATAGGCATGTGTACATTGTATTTTTTATTGATCTCGCACACACATTTCACCGCATAATAACCTTCGGCAATCATGTTCATTTCTAGTTGCGCTTGTTTTACGCCATAGCCTTTACCCAGCATAGTTCCAAACATACGGTTACGGCTAAATTGTGAGTAGGCTGTTACTAATAGAT
>JAKFDE010000031.1:0-307239 GCA_036676295.1 Bacteroidia bacterium
AAAGTACATATCCTTTTTCTAACCACCAAATTTATTTTCAAAAAAATTAAATCTTTTTTTAAATAAATTCTCCTACTCCTCTTTCCTCAAACAACCTTATCAATTAACGGGCTGCAAATGTAAGCATCTTTTCTTAATACCAAAGAAAAAATTTAAAGATTTTGTGAGTTTTTTTTCGCTTTAATGTAAAGTGCTGATTTTCTGTTAATTATTTTTATAAAAATTTGAGTTATTAACTACCAAAAACAACTTCGGCAGTAAAATGGTTTAGATTTTACTGCCGAAGAGAAAAAATTATAATAAATAATTATTTCATATTAACGAATTGAAGAGGAACTTCATATTCTCCTTTTCTACATAGTGTTATAACGGCCTGCAGATCATTAATACTTTTACTTGATACACGAATGATATCATCCATAGTTTGTGCAGTTACCTTGATTTTACTGTCTTTAATATCTTTTAGAATCTTCTTAGAGGCTTCTTTTTCTATGCCTTGACGAATTCTGATCTCTTTTTTAATCACCATTCCGGAGGAATAATGTGCTTTGCTTTCGTCTAAACATCTTGGATCTAAGCCTTGCTTAATCATACGACTATGAATGGCGTCGATGATAGCCTGTAGCCTCATATCGTGTTCTGTTGTAATATTAATGATCAAGTCTTTTTTATTAAAATCTACTTCACTTTTAGAATCTCTAAAATCAAATCGATTTAAAATTTCTTTTTTAGCTACATTAATAGCATTATCAAGGGTTTGAGGATCTGCTTTGCTTGTAATATCAAATGAGGGCATGCTAATAGTTTTTAGTTATAAGTGTTTAGTTATTTGATGTGTATATGTAACGATAAAAGTAAGAATTTTTGAGGAACGTGGTATAACTATTATATCAAAATAAATATAGAGATGATCTCTCCCCCCAACTCCACTACAACAGGAGAGAAGAGCAAGTATTCGTAAATATTAAAAAGATTAACTTTTTGTTTGTAACTATCTGTGGCTTTTATTCGTCCTGTTCAATATATTTGAAAAGGAACAAAACCAAGACTATGTTTAAAAAAATATTTCTTACGTCGCTATTAATTATAGCTGTAAATGCCATTAAAGCGCAAAAATTAACTCAGTTCAGTACAGACTCTGTTAAGTTTATAAAAGAACTCAACGAATATTTTTATGATTTTTCAGCCAATAAAAAAGATGCAGAAGAATACATTTTAGGATTTCAAAAAGTTTGGAAATCTCCTGAATTTCCTGGTAAATACAGAACTGCTGTTTATAAAACAAGTAATGCGATGCTTCAACGTAAGTTAAAGCCATATCCTTATTTTATAAGTTATTTAAACGCGGTAGTAAATTGTTATAATTCGAAACAAAGCGCCAGCACTTTTGATAATTGGCAAGCTTGTATTGAAAAAATATTTAATTCGAAGAACTTAAAAAGTTATGGTGATTATTTAGAGATGAGTGAAAATATTTTTGTGAATAATACCTTTTACAAATCGCCAACTTATGCTTACAGGAGTTTAGAATCTAATTATAAATTTGAATTTGATTCTATTCCAAAGGTTACTTTTCCAACTTTTACACTTATTGGTTCCAGTCCGAGAGGTGACTCCATTTCAATCAATAACATTCAAGGAATATATTATCCAAGTACAGGGAAATTTGTTGGAAAAGGTGGTAGGCTGAGTTGGAAACGTACAGGCGTAGAAGGCGATGTGTATGCAGATCTAATTCGTGTAAATATAGATTGTAAAACAGGAGGCTACACCTCTGACTCTGCAACCTTTGTAGGGAAACAATATTTTGATGTACCACAAAAAGGAAGAGTAACAGATAAAATTGTGACGGAGAACAGTGATCCAACATATCCTCGCTTTGACTCTTATAGTAAACGATTAGTGGTTAGAAATATTTATCCGGATGTAGATTATGATGGTGGATTTGGTATGAGAGGAAACAAATTTGTAGGGTCTGGTAGTGCACAAAGCCCTGCGAAATTAATTTTTAAACGTAATAATCTTAAATTTTTAGAGATATCTGCTCGTGCATTTGCCATGACCAAAGATAAAATTAATGCTAAACCTGCGGCTATAAAATTCTTTTTAGAAAAAGATTCTATTTTACATCCAGGTTTAAGTTTTGTATACCAAGTTGAGAAGAAAACCATTACACTTTTAAGAACAGATGATGGCTTAGAGAAATCGCCTTACTTTAATACGTACCACAAAGTAGATATGTACTTTGAACAATTGGTATGGAAAATTGATGAACCTAAAATTGATTTTAATTTCTTACCTAATAACACACAAGGCGAAGCTTTTTTTGAATCACAGGATTTTTACTCACGTGGAAGATTAGATGCTATTAGAGGGCAGGAGCAAATAAGTCCGGTGCAAAAAATGAATGAGTACTACAATTCTAATGGTAATCAATTAAGTTTTACAGTAGTTGACTTTGCGAAATTCATAAAATTTTTAGCGGTTGATCTAAGGCCAATTATTTTTAAAATGGCCATTTTTGGATTGATCAGCTATGAGCCGGAAACGGATATCATTACTATTAAACCTCGCTTTTTTGATTATATCAAATTTTCAAAACACGAAAAAGATTACGACATCATTACCATACATTCTATTTTTCCTAATAAAACCAATGCCACGATGAGTTTAGTAAATAACTCATATGATATCACTATCAGAGGTGTTGAAAATATTTTATTAAGTGATACTCAAAAGGTTTTTATGTTTCCTAGAAAAAATGAAATGGTTTTGAAAAAGAACAGAACCTTTGAATTTTCGGGTACAGTAGCTTCAGGAAAATTCGAATTTCATGGTAAAGATTTTGTTTTTGATTATGATCAATTTAAAATGAAAATGAAAACCATTGACTCTTGTAGAATTTACGTTGTATCAAGAGAGCCGGATGCTAATGGAGAATATCCTTTTAAAAGAGTGCAAACCGTAATTGAAAATTTAAATGGAGAGTTGAAAATTGATGCGCCTAAAAACCATAGTGGTTATGGCAAAGCTCCTACCTTTCCAAGCTTTGAAAGCTTTAAAGAAAGTTATACGTTTTATGACAAAAAAACAATATTTAAAGGCGTTTACAATCGTGATAAATTTTATTTCAAATTAGATCCTTTTAACATTGACAGTTTAGATAATTTCAGAAATGAAGGATTAATATTTGATGGAGAGTTTTCGTCGGCAGGTATCTTCCCTACTTTCAGAGAAAAATTAACGTTGCAAAAAGATTATTCCTTAGGTTTTATTCGCCCTACTCCGCCCGGTGGTTATCAAGTGTATGGAGGTAAAGCAAAATTTGAAAATGAAATTCGATTAAGTAATAAAGGTTTAAGAGCTGATGGAGATTTGAATTATGTAACTTCTACAACCAAATCAAAAGATTTTATATTTTTTCCTGACAGCATGAACACCTTGGCTAATTCCTTTGATATAAAAGAACAAGTTGATCCAATCGAATTTCCACAAGCACACGGTGATACAGTTTACATTCATTGGATGCCGTATAAGGATGTGATGAATGCAACTGATAAAGCAAGCCCGTTTAAAACTTATAATAATACCTGCACGTTCAAAGGAAGATACTCTTTAAGTCCACAAGAGCTACGTGGAAAAGGTGTGGTAGATATGGTTAAAGCAGATATTGAAGCCGTTAACATTCTTTTTAAACAGCATAAATTCTTTTCGGATACTGCCAATTTCCATTTAAAAGCTATTGAAGAAGAAGGTTTAACTTTTGCTTCGGATAATGTGAATGCTAAAATGGATCTAAAAGCACGCGTAGGAGAGTTTGTGGCCAATGGCAAAGGTTCTATTGTTAGATTCCCTAAAAACCAATACGTTGCTTACATGGAGCGATTTAAATGGTTTATGGATAGTGAAGAAATTCAGTTAGGAGATGAAAATAAAAAATTAGATGGAAGTGTTGAAAATGCCTTAGATCTGGAAGGTCCTGAATTTATTTCTGTTCATCCAAAACAGGATTCGTTAAGATTTTTAGCGCCTGCGGCAAAATACAATATCAGAAAATGTATCATTAATTGTATTAATGTACCATTCATCAACGTAGCTGATGCGCGATTGTTCCCTGATTCGGGTAAAGTAACGATCTATAAAAATGCGGTGATGGATACTTTAGAAAACTCAAGTATCTTAGCCAATACAGTTACAAAATACCATACAATACGTAATGTAACGGCCAATATTTTTGGAAGAAAAAATTATCTTGCTAAAGGAGAATATCAATATTTGGATGAGAACAACAAACCTTACCTTATTCAGTTTAACACCATAAAACCCGATACCAGTGGGCAAACTGTGTCGGAAGGGGTAATTGGCGAGGATGCTAAATTCCAATTCAACGATTACTTCAGTTTTGCCGGAAAAGTATATTTATTTGCCTCCAATAAATTTTTAACCTACGAGGGTGGAACAAAAATTGTTCACAATTGTGGTAGAATTGGAAAAGCTTATTTGAAATTTAATGGTGAGATCGATCCAAAAGATATCTTGATTCCCTTACCTGCAAAAGCTACTGATATGAATGGATTACCGGTTGGTTCGGCTATTATTTACGGTCCGGATACTAACATGGTTTATTCATCCTTTGTATCATTAAGAGGTGGAAGAAAAGATATTGATGTTGTTGGTGCAGATGGATTTTTAGGGTTTAAGCGCGAAACAGGAGAATACATTATTACTAACAAAGAAAAATTTGTTGAGCAATCTTTGCCCGGAAATTTAATCAGTTTAAACACATCTAATTGTAAAGTTTACGCCGAAGGGAAAATGGATCTGGGCGCCAACTTGGGTCAAGTAAAACTAAACACGTTTGGTTTAGCCACACATAGTACCATTAACGATTCTGCCACTTTTGAGTTAATGACTACCATTGATTTTTTCTTTGATAAAGGCGCAATGAAAAAAATGTTTAAAGATGCCGAAGTTTTTCTTGGAACATTAGCGCCGGTAGATTTTGGCAGTAAAGTTTTTACTAAAGGTGTAACTGAAATATTAGGCAAAGAAAAAGCCGATAAAGTAATTGCCGATTTAAATTTAAATGGAAGTATTAAAAGATTTCCTGATGAGTTTGAATCATCACTACTAATTACTAATGTGGAAATGAAATACGATAAAACCTCTCGTTCATTTATATCTGTTGGAAAAATTGGACTTGGTGCCATAGCTAAAAATGAACTGTACAGACAAGTGCCAGGTAACATTCAAATTAAGAAACAAAAAGGAGGAGATATTTTAACCATTTACTTTGAACTTGATCCTAACTCCTGGTATTACTTTACTTACTTTAAAGGTGTGATGAGTGCTGTAAGTAGCAACCCTGAGTTCAATAACATCATTAAAGAAATGAAACCGAAAGACAGAAAGCAAGACGTAAAAGAAGGCCCTGCTTATCAATTCAATCTTTGCAGTCCTGTAAAACGAGATCAATTCTTAAGAAAAATGAAAATGATGAATTCAACTGAAGAATAAATATTGAATGTAGAGAAACAAAAAAAAGACCAACTGATATAGTTGGTCTTTTTTTATTGAGAGATTAAACTCATCAGGTATTCGACCTCACCCCTAGCCCGTCTACAAAAGGAGAGGGGAAAAGGAATAGAATTAATTGATTGCAACCGGCATATTTTTAGGAGCTTTAATTTGATAAACCAAGGTGATTTTTTTAGTGTCTTTAGCTTGAATAGTAGAGCGCCAGGTTAATATCCCTGTGACCTCATCATATTTAGCGCCAGATACTTCTTTACGCTCAATGCTGATAGTTTTGTCTTGTGTTAATGGTAATTGATCTTCTACTTCAATTTCTATTTTATTAGCTCGGGAATTCTTCATCGTAATTTCATAAGTGTATTGGTGCACTTTATCATTATCTAATAATTTTTCGTAACATTTATCTTTTATTTTTTGGCGTTTAATGGCTATGTTCTTATCAATACCCAATGATAATTGGATCGTATCTTCTGTACCACCCGGTACTAAACTGGTTGCGCCAATATAAGAGCCGTCGTAATAAATAGAAGCTTCGCCGCCCATTGTAATAGCATCTTCCCAATCAGGTAATACGGCGGTTAAATACACATTGTTATTTAATTTAGGAATAGATTTGTAACGGTACATCGTTTTTAAATCTTTCACTAAAATGGCTGCGAAATGTTGTTTACCATCGCTTGGAATATTGTAGTTCAATTTTATTTCATATTCTGTTTCTATGATATTTTCGCTAACAATTGTATAATCCGAAGCGTTTTTTGCTATAGCATAACCATCTTCTAAAGCAGCAGTACCTGTTGCAACTTTTTCGGAATCGTAAGCACCATTGATTGAAGAAGGAACATTTGCATAACGATCTTTTTGATTTAATTTTTTGTAGTTATAATGAGTATAACCCAAGTACCAAGGAGATAACACCGGCAAATTATAAGAACGATTAGGGTTAGCGGTAGATAACACCAATCTTACATTTCCCCAATCGATACCGGATTGTTGATGAATTTGAGCTTTGTAAGTTAATTTGATATTCTGTTCGTTTGAGACAGCTCTTAAGTCGTAAGAAGGTGTCCAGCCGGCATTAGTGATATAATAATTTAAATTAATGGTTGCTAAAGTTGCCTGATCAGCGATCACATGAACTAAAATCCTGTAATCTACTTTTTCAACTTCGCCGGTATTGTTTTGATTAGCTAATTCATTACTCACTTCATTGATACGCTCATTTAAAATTAATTTTTTAGCTTCCAGTTTTTCTCTTTCGCGTTTTAATTTTAGTTGCTCTGTATTGATATTAAATAGTTTTTCTCTCAGATAAGTTAATCCATCTTTTAATAAAAGAATACTGTCTTTTTTTGATTGACCTTTATACAAATTATAATTCAATAACACGTTTTTTTCCATGGTTAATGCATCTGACTTTGCTGTAATTTCTTCCAGTAAATAATTTAATTCCTGGATGCTGTCATTTACATGTTTCAATAATTTTTTATAGCGTACATCACCAAGAAGTTTAGCTTTATTCAATTCAGGATAATGTACAATATGCTGAATATCTGCGATGATGAAGTTTCCATTACCGGATGCCTGAATAGCAGAAGCATTAATGCAATTTTCTAAGCCTGTAAACATTAAAATATTGGGACCTGCAACCAAATTAACCGAAGCGTTGCGGTGTACCTGAGCGCCTTGTGTATAGACTACAATTTTTTCGGGTTTTGACTTAACTGTCTTTTCGGTTTCTGCGGCTTTTGTATTAAAGATGTTTAAACAAAAAGCCAATATCATCAAGTTTTTCATAAAATAGAGTTTTAGAATTTCTATTTAGATGAAAAAGATTTTAGAATTCCATAAAGGAATTAAAAATTAATTATTACCTCGTTAAACTATTGTTATAAGGAATGCGATTAATGATAGAACGACCAAGTGTTACTTCATCGGTATATTCTAACTCATCACCCACAGCAATACCACGTGCAATAGCAGAAAGAGTTACCTCATAAGCAGCTAATTTTTTAAAAATGAAAAAACTGGTGGTTTCGCCTTCCATAGTTGCGTTAAGAGCTAAAATAATTTCTTTTACTTCTTGTGTAGCTACTTTTGAGACTAAAGAATCAATGGTTAAATTACTCGGCCCTACTCCTTCCATAGGAGAGATCAAGCCACCTAATACATGATAAACGCCTTTGTATAAACCTGTGTTTTCGATAGCCATCACATCTCTGTAATCCTGCACCACACAAACTAATTGATGGTTTCGTACAGGATTAGCGCATACATCACAAATATCATGATCGGAAATAGTATGACATTTTTTGCAAAATTTCAAATCGCTTTTAAGAGCTTTAAGTATTTCCGCAAAATTAGACACATCCTGTGTATCTTGTTTAATCAAATGCAAGACATAACGCAGCGCTGATTTTTTTCCAACTCCGGGCAAGCCCGAAAAATGGTTAACTGCTTGTTCTATTAATTTAGAGGTAAATTCCATTGGGACCGTTTAACTAAATAAATTTTATTTAGTCAATTCTACATTCATTTCTATTTCTGCCTGATAAGATGCCTTATCGTAAATTTCAATATTTTTAGTAGACGTTTTAAAACCCGGAGCCTCAATACTCATCTGGTATTTTCCGGGAGGTAAAATTACTACAAACCTTCCGTTTGCCGGATTAGGTAAATAATTACCTACTAATTCCTTAGAGATATTATCATTTACCGAAATAAAAGCGTCAGTATAATTTACTGGGGAATCGTCTTTTCCTTTAAGCATTCCAATTACTACAGAATAATCTGATTCAACATCATTAAAACTTACACGGTAAATATCAAAATCGCCCTGACCGCCAGCTTTAGCGGTAGCGATATAACCATATTTTCCGTTTTTAGATATACGGAAATTCATATCATCATCTGTTGTATTAATTGGGTATCCAATATTTTTTGGTTTAGAAAACGTATTGTTGGTTTCGTTGAAATTTGATTTAAAAATATCATAACCTCCCATACTAGTGTGGCCTTTAGATGAAAAATAGATTGTTTTACCATCCGGAGCTGTATTAGGGAAATCTTCGTCAAATACCGTATTAATATCAGCTCCTGCATTTTGTGGCTCAGACCATTTTCCATTTGCCAATTTTCTGCAGATATAAATATCCGTTCCACCAAAACCACCTTTACGGTTACTGGCAAAAAATAAAATAGTTCCATCAGCTGAAATTGAGGCGGCAATTTCTTCTCCTCCTGAATTGATTTTTGCATCTAATTTTTCAGGTTTTGAAAACATACCTTCTGCATTCATTTTACTGATAAAAATATTTCCTTTACCTAAACCCTCCGGCATATACAATAGCATATTCTCACCGTTAGCGCTCAATCCAATCACTTCCATACCTGCATTACCTGCATTAATTGGTGCACCGATGGGCGAAGCTTTCATATATTCTCCATTAATTACTTTAGATACATAAATGGAATTATTGTAAGTACCATTGGCTAATTTTTCGGCATTTCTTTCGGGGCGTTTCGTATTATATACTATAAACGATTCGTTAGAGGTTACAAATGGGTAATAATCGCTATACACAGAATTAATGTTTGTTCCTAAATTCTGAAAAACGACATCTACCGGAAACTTCATTAATTCTTTTGCATTGATGCAATGTTGTATCTGTAGATCTGCATCTGCTAAATTATAAACAGTTCCCTTGGCTTCACTTTTAAATTTTTGAAACATCGTAATAGCATCATCAAAACGGTTAGCATAATGATATGCACGTGCCAATAAATAATCGGCATTAGGATCATGTTTTTCTTTACGGGTTACAATTTCCAAATACGGAATTGCTTTTGCCTTGCTAACATTACTGTTCAAATAACAAACCCCAACATTATAATTATAAATTACATTTTTAGGATCTTGATTTAAAAGCTGTAAATAATCCACTAAAGCATCTTCGTAGTTACCAAGTTTCAATTTAGCAGCAGCTTCATCAGGATTAACTTTCGTTAAACCATCTTCCTGAGCCACTAAAAAATTGGCTAAACTTAAAAAAATCAAGAAAAAAATAGATGTTTTCATATAATAAGGGTTTAATAGATGACTAATTTATACAATTTATGAGAATTGACATGATATTGTGAAAAACTGTTGAAATAGTTTAATAATTAAGGCCAGCATTTGCTTAATATTGATTACTAGGTATATTTCAAAAGAACGATGACTTCATATTTCAAAATAATTTGTTTACTGATTTTTATTATCAAAATCACTACTTCCTGTAATAATTCAAATAAGGAGGCCGATAAACGTACGGTCTTTAATTATAATGAAATGGCAGGCGTTACCAGCTTAGATCCAGCCATGGCTAATAACCTGGAAAATATTTGGGCTGTAAATCAGTTGTTTAATGGATTAGTTCAAATGAATGACTCTTTACGCGTTATTCCTTGCATTGCCAAGCAATGGCAAATAAGTGAAGATGGATTAACCTACACCTTTAATTTAAGAAACGATGTGTTTTTTCATGATGATAAATGTTTTGAAAATGAAAAGGGAAGAAAAGTAAAGGCTAAGGATTTTGTTTATTCTTTTACCCGTTTGTTTGATGCCAGAGTAAGTAGTGCCATGTCTCTTTTAAATAACATCGATCGCACTGAAAAAACTAATTACAAAGGCTTTGCGGCGCCCAACGACACCACTTTTATTATTTATTTAAAAGAGCCCTTCAGCGCATTTATAAGTGTTTTAACTATGAAATATTTTTCGGTACTACCTTTTGAAGCTGCTGATTTTTATAATCAGGATTTTAGAAGAAACCCTATTGGTACCGGCCCATTTAAATTCAAATTGTGGGAAGAAGGTACTAAACTGGTATTATTAAAAAACGAAAATTACTTTGAATATGAAGGCAGTACCAGATTACCTTACCTGGATGCCGTAACTATTTCTTTTGTAAAAGACAGAGAAACAGCCTTTATGGAGCTATTAAATGGAAAATATGACATGTTAAGCGGTGCTGATGCCTTTAACGCAAACGAAGTGCTTGATAAACAAGGGAATTTAAAACCTATTTACGGTGAAAAATTCAATATGCAAAAACAAACATTTTTGAAAACCGACTACCTGGGTATATTAGTGGATGATAATCTTGATTTAGTAAAAAAATCACCGTTAAGAATAAAAGCCTTGAGAAAAGCCATTAATTATGCTTTTGACAGAGAAAAAATGGTAAAATATTTCAGGAATAATATCGGTTATCCGGCAACGGCAGGCTTTATTCCTAATGGTTTACCATCATTTAATGCCAATATTGTAAAAGGTTATACGTATAACCCCGAAAAAGTTCGCCAGTTATTAATTGAAGCCGGTTATCCGGAAGGAAAAGGATTACCTGAAATTACCTTACATACAACCGATAACTATTTAGAGCAAACCGAATTTATTCAAGCTCAGTTAGCAGAAAACAACATTCATGTAAAGATCAGTGTTGATAAGCCTTCGGTACTAAGACAAGCCGTAGCAAGTTGTGAGTATAATTTATTTAAAAAATCGTGGGTTGGCGATTATGCGGATGAGGAGAATTTTATGAGTTTATTTTACAGCAAAAACTTTGCTCCTGTTGGCTCTAACTACACACACTACAAAAACCCAGATTTTGATATTCTATTTGAAAAAGTGATCAAAGAACAAAACCGTGAGGTTAAAAATGTGTTATACCAAAAAATGGATCAGATCTTAATTGATGATGCTCCGGTGGTGCCTTTATATTATGATCAGGTAATTCGTTTGGTTGGCAAAAATGTGAGTGGTTTAAGCACCAACCCTATGAATTTACTGAATTTGAAGTTGGTTAAAAAACAGCCTTCAAATAATTAAAAAAGAGGTTTTTAACAAGTTTCAACTTTTGAAAGACTGTTTTCAATTTCTTTATATCTTAGCAGTCTTTACAATTACCCAAATCTTTACTTTTTTGTGAGATTTTTTAAGAACGATACGAACCATGTGGAAATACTTTGCCGGACTTTTATTACGAAATAAATTAGCATTTACTCTTGCTTTATTGGTTGTTTCTGGGTTTATGACCTACGAAACCTTAAAAATAGAACTCTCTTATGAGTTTGCTAAAATATTGCCGGATAATGACAGCTCTTATGTTGAATATCTGAAATTTAAAAAACAATTTGGTGAAGATGGTAATGTGATGGTAATTGGCTTTGAAGACAAAGACCTTTTTAAACTTGAAAAAATAAATGACTGGCAAAAACTAACTAACGATATAAAAAACATACAAGGCATTAAAGGTGTGATGTCTGTTACCTCCATTTTTAAAGTTGTAAAAAACGACAGCTTACAAAAATTTGAATTCCTTCCAATCATAGAAAAACCTCTGTCGAGCCAACAAGAAGTGGATGTGTTTAAAGAAGAGGTTTATAATTTACCTTTTTACAAAAACCTGATCTATAATAAAGAAACCGGTGCCAATTTAATGGCTATTACTTTTAATAAAACAGACCTAAACTCTAAACGACGTTTAACTATTGTAGATGATATTAAATTAGTAGCCGAAGTATTTGCTAAGAAACATAACGTACAGATGCACTATTCAGGGATGCCTTATATCCGTTCGGCATTTATGAAAAAAGTATCAAGCGAAATGGGCTTGTTTTTAGGCTTAGCGGTATTAGTAACAGCTATTGTATTGTGGGTGTTTTTCCGGTCATTTTCTTCTGTTATTTTTTCTGTTTTAGTTGTAGCGATTGGTGTACTATGGTCTGTAGGCTTTTTAGAATTATTTGGGTATAAAATAACGGTGCTTACAGGGCTAATTCCACCATTGATTATGGTAATCGGTTTGCCAAATTGCGTGTTTTTAATTAATAAATACCATACTGAATTTGCTTTACATGGTAATAAAATCAAAGCCATTTCCAGAAGCATTCAAACCATTGGGGTGAGTTTATTTTTAGCCAACATTACTACTGCTATTGGCTTTGGTGTATTATACTTTACAAACAGTTCATTATTGGTTGAATTTGGTGTGGTATCAGCCATTAGTGTAATGGCTACTTATTTCATTACGCTTATTTTGATACCGATCATTTTAAGCATGCTGCCTGAGCCAAAACAAAAACATTTAACTCACTTAGATGCTAAACGCATAAATAAAATACTAGATGTATTAGATGGTTGGATACAATACAAACGCAAAGCCATTTATATTACTATTACAGCCATTACCTTATTCTGTTTTTGGGGAATGAGCAAAATGAATGTGGTAGGATATGTTGTGGATGATCTTCCGCAAAAAGATCCTATTTATACTGACTTGAAATATTTTGAGAAAAACTTCAAAGGTGTTTTACCTTTTGAAATATCTATTGATACTAAAAAAGAAAATGGCGTGTTTGCAAATAATGCCAAAACAATTTACAAGATACAAGCCATGCAGCGCGTCTTTGCAAAAGACAGCGTATTTTCTAAACCATTATCTATTGTTGAAGCTATTAAATACACTAATCAGGCATACAATGATGGAAATCCGAAATATTACAAATTACCATCTATTGATGATCTGAAAACATTATCAGAATATAACGAAACTGTAAAAGGTAAAAATCAAAACAATGTTTTAAATACATTTATTGATAGTACTAAGCGTATTACGCGTGTGAGTTTTCAGGTAGCCGATATTGGGTCGAAAAAAATGAAGGCTCTGGTAGATTCTTTAAGGCCAAAAATTGATTCGATTTTTAACCCTAAAGATTATAAAGTAACCTTAACAGGCCATAGCTTAGTATTTTTAAAGAACAATGATTATTTATTATCAAACTTATATGAAAGTTTATTGATTGAAATTATTTTAATTGCTATTGTTGGAATGGCCCTGTTCCGTTCGGTTAGAATTATTTTGTTATCTAAACTACCATGTTTAATTCCACTAGTAATTACAGCGGGTGTGATGGGTTTTTTAGACATTCGCTTTAAACCATCAACCATTTTAATTTTCAGTATAGCCTTTGGTATAGCCTCCGATGGAACAGTCTATTTTTTAACGAAGTACCGACAAGAACTTAAAAAAGGATTGTTAGCTCCGGCTGCTATTTCTATCGCTGTAAGAGAAACCGGTTTGAGCATGGTTTACACTAACATTATTTTATTCTTCGGATTCATTATTTTTGCGGCTTCAAGTTTTGGTGGCACCGTGGCGATGGGTATTTTAGTATCCTTAACGCTCATTGTATCAATGTGTACTAACTTAATTTTGTTACCGGCTATCTTATTATCCATTGATAGTCGTAATACTAAAAAAGCTATGTTAGAAGAGCCTTTGATTGATATTGAAGAAGCGTTAGAGGAGTAGAAATAGTATTCTACCTGAACTGATTCAACCATTCTTCAGCATCCGCAACATTTCTGAAAATGAGTTGGAACAAAGGGTTTATAAATTTTACTAATCAATTATTAGCTTAAGATATTTCACAAAGTTAAAGCTCAAAAAGTATAATTCTTTTCTAATCTTGCTGAGCTTACATAAATTATTTCTTTATATTTATGGTAATGACAACGATACCCGAAAATGCCATTGAGGTTACCTGTTTTCACACCTGGAAAGGTGAGGATGGCATTGTTCGTACCAAAATAAAACCAGGCTCAGAGGTAACAGTTGAATATGCGCGCGAAAATTCAGCAGCGGTTAACTCACTATTTACCGGAAAAAAATTCCCATTATTAATTGATTCAAGAGGCATCAAATCCATGACAAGAGATGCCAGAAATCAATTTACAACCAAAGGCAGAGAAACAAATACACTAGCCTTTGCCATTATAATAGATTCTCCTTTAAGCAGAGTGATTGGTAATTTTTTTATGGGCATTAATAAACCCGCCGTGCCTACCCGTTTATTCGACAATGAAGTTGAAGCGGTAAAGTGGTTAAAACCCTATGTAAAATAGCTACATGACTAACTTAAAGGAAACATATTCTCACAAAAGAGCCAATGAAATATTGGAAGTAGTGATGAATTATGCACGCCTTGAATTTCAAAATAAAATTGAGATCAGCGAAAAAGATGATGTGTTTGATGCTATTTCTGCCGGAGTAAACATGTTAGGCGAAGAGTTGGAAAGCTCAACCATTTCCTTAAAAGAAAAAGAACATTTACTAAAAGAAATTCATCATCGGGTAAAAAATAATTTACAGATCATTTCCAGTTTACTAAACCTTCAATCTGAAAATGCCGGAGATGAAAAATTCTTAGCCATGATCAGGGAAAGTAAAAACCGAATCATGTCCATGGCTTTGATCCATGAAATGCTTTACGTTACCAAAGATCTAAGTCAAATCAATGTACACAATTACATTACCAAATTATGTAATAGTGTATACCAATCTTTTTATACAAAAGACTGCTCAATTATGTTTGAGTATGATATTGATGAATCTCTGTTTTTTGAAATAGATAATATGATACCTGTAGGTTTAATTGTCAACGAAATTATTAGTAACTCATTAAAATATGCCTTTCCTGATAAAAAAGGCGTTATTTCTGTAAGCTTTTCAAAAAATAACGATAAATACATTTTAACTGCGCACGATAATGGTGTAGGTATTCCTGAAAACTTCGACCATAAAACATCTAAAAGCCTGGGCATGCAGCTCATTCATATGTTATCAGAGCAACTAGATGGCGAACTATTGGTAGACTCTAAAAAGGGCGCCAAATATAAATTGTGTTTTTAATAGAAATCGATCTGTTAAAGTATCATCTTTTAATCTCAAAATTTCATTTTTTATATATAATTTCACGGTTTATTATTTAAACAATGAAACCATCCATACCTAAGGGCACACGAGATTTTGGACCTGCAGAAATGCAAAAGCGTGAATATATTTTCAATATCATTAAAACCAATTTTAAATTATTTGGTTACATGCCTTTGGAAACACCAAGTATGGAAAACATTACTACCCTTACCGGAAAATATGGTGAAGAAGGTGATCAGTTAATTTTTAAAATTTTAAATTCGCGCATACACGAGAGCAATAAAAAAGAAGAATTAAAAAAGGAGTTCGATCTATCGCTTGAAAAATCACGTAACTCAGAACTATTAACAGAAAAAGCTTTACGTTACGACCTAACAGTTCCTTTTGCCCGTTACGTGGTAATGAACCATCATTCGTTAACCTATCCATTTAAACGCTACCAAATACAACCGGTTTGGCGTGCTGATAAGCCACAAAAAGGAAGATATAGAGAATTTTATCAATGCGATGCCGATGTGATCGGCTCTAATTCATTGATCAACGAGCTGGAATTATTAGCGATGATGGATAAATCATTTGCTGAATTAAACATTCCTGTATTAATTAAATTCAATAATAGAAAAGTATTAAGCGGTATTGCCGAAGTTTTAAATGCCAGTGATAAGATCATTGATATTACCGTAGCTATTGATAAGCTTGATAAAATTGGCAAAGAAGGTGTTGTTAAAGAATTACAAGACAAAGGAATTAATGAAACGGCGATAAAACAATTAGAACCACTCATTGATCTATCAGGCGCTAACACAGATAAAGTAACTGTTTTAAAAACATTTTTAGCTGCAAGCGAAATTGGCAAAAAAGGAATTGAAGAAATTGAATTCTTATTAAATCATTTATCGACCATTGCTATTAAGCATGTAACTGTAGAATTAGATATTACTTTAGCTCGCGGTTTAAATTATTACACCGGAACTATTTTTGAAGCCAAGGCAAATGCAGGAACGTTTACACCAAGTATTTTAGGAGGTGGTCGTTATGATGATTTAACCGGTATTTTTGGTTTAAAAGGATTGTCAGGTGTTGGTATATCATTTGGTATTGACCGCATTTATGATGTGATGCATGAATTGAATTTATTCCAGGAATCCATCAACAAAGTTTCTACTACTAAATTATTACTCACTAATTTTGGTGAAAGCGAACAAATACATTGCATTGGTTTAGCCGCTAAATTAAGAGCCAATGGTATTAATACCGAAATTTATCCGGATAATGCCAAAATGAAAAAGCAATTTGAGTATGCTGATAAAAAACAGATTCCGTTTGTAGCAGTAATTGGTAGTAATGAAATTGCCAACAATACCGTGATGTTAAAAAACATGACATCAGGCGCTCAGGAAGAAGTAAATTTTGAAGCGTTGTTGATACGAATGAAAAGCGTAAAAGACTAATTAAATAAAGTGTAATATATAATTGCCCAAATTCCGAAAAAGAAAAGCCCTAAGTATAATTCGTTAAGGTGTTTTTTGAGGTCTTTTTTAATAATTAATCTATATAAGATCCATATTAAAAAAGAAACTAATAAAAATGGTATTACAATTGCTCTCATCGTGATGTGTTTATATTAACTCCATCTGGTATAGATCCAAGCCTTTTGCCCAATGGTCTTTTTCGTAAAACACAGTTTTAAAACCATACTTTTCAAAAAACGGAAATGTATGTTGAGTGGTACCTAAAGCAATTTTTACCCCGGGAAATATTTTTTTAGCTTGTTCGATACGATGCAATAATAAAACTTTACCCAAACCTTGTTTGTGTAGTTTGTTATCTACCATTCCCCAGGTCATAATAACATGTGGCTCGTTGGTATAAGGAGTGGGTTTATTTAACGCAATACCGCCACAGCCAACAATTTCATCGTGATTAAATACAATGGAATAAGGTCCTCTTTCTGTAACGTCTCTTTCTAAAAAGGCTGAAAATAAAGGCAATTCTTCATCCGCAAAATACAAAGGCATATTACTTTTAAATATCTCTATTAAAGTAGCTTTGTATTCGGGAGAATATGGTTTAATTGTTATCAATTACTTTTGGTACTTTAAAGTAATCCGAATCTTTTTTAGGCGCATTCTTCAATGCTTCTTTTTGATTCAATGTATCTTTTGGTTCATCTTCACGCATCACGTTTACTTCATCGGTCATATAGATCAATGGCTCAACATTACTTGTATCCAGCTCATTTAATTTATCTACAAAAGCCAACATACGATTCATATCATTTAATATCTCCGTTTTTGCTTCGTCGTTATTAAATTCTAAACGTGCTAAATGCGCTACTTCGTCTACTGTTTTAATGTCGATTTTTTGTGCCATGGTATTCGTGTATTGTATCTTTAATTAATTGATGAACTTTCTCTCGCAAATCTACTAAATTTTCATCAGTCATGCCTTTTGTTTCAATGGGTTCTAAAATCACCACTTTAGCGATGCCTGGTCGGCCATTACTTTTAAAAAAACCTCCATTTTGCAAGAGTTTCCAATTATTTAAATTCACAATGGGAACAATTGGCACTTGCTTATCAATGGCTAATTTAAATGCGCCATTTTTAAAGGGTTTTAAATAATTATCTGTCGGAATGGTACCTTCGGGATAAATAACCATACTGTTCTTTTTATCTATTTCCTCTCCTGCTCTTTGCAAGGCTCTGTGTGCATCGGTTCTGCTGCGTCTGTTCACCGGAACATCCATTCCCTGAAAAAATATCTTAAATAAAGGCACTTTTAACAACTCAGCTTTAGCCATATATATAGCTAAATGATCTATATAAAAAGTGCTGAGTACAATATCTAAATATGAGGTATGATTTGCCACAAACACACACGGTTTGGGCATTCTTTTTGATTTTGTTTTGTAAATCAATTTCGGGTAAATACCTGAACCAAAGGCAATGCAATAAGACCAGATTCGCTTTAACTTAAAAGCTGTATCTAACTTTTTTGTCTTAATGGTAATTAAAAAAAAGGGGTATAAGATCAAAAACGTCACAGAAAAAACCAGGAAGAACCAGATTTTCCAAATTGGGGCAAGTATACGTTTTAAGATTTTCAAGGCTGTAAAGATACTATTTTTAGATATAAGATGGAGATATGAGATTTAAGAGAAGTAGCCCAAATAAAGGGAGAAAATGTTACTTTTATAGCAAATTAACAAAACGTGCGTTCAAATATTTCCATACAAATTACTAATGCCGGAAAAAAATTTGGCAGAGAATGGATTTTTAGAAACATCAGTTTGGATATCAAACAAGGTGAAAAAATAGTCATACTTGGGTTAAATGGTTCAGGAAAATCAACATTGTTACAAGCCATAACCGGTTATTTAGGTTTAAATGAAGGAAGTATTTCATTTACTGAAAACCAACAAAAAATGGAAGACGAACAGCAATACCAGTTCATTAGTTTAGCATCTCCGTATTTAGAATTGATCGAAGACTTTACTTTGACCGAACAGTTGGAGCACGCTGCTATTTACAAACCTTTCTTAAAAGAATTATCAATAGCACAAATCACTGAATTATCAGGGCTTTCGGCACATAAAAATAAATACATTAAATTATTTTCCAGCGGCATGAAACAGCGTTTAAAATTGACGCTAGCCATTTTAGCAGATGCTCCTATTTTATTTTTAGATGAGCCAACAACCAATTTAGATGCGACTGTGATTGGTTGGTATAAAGATATGATCGCTAATTATGCCAAACACAAAACTATTATTGTATGCTCTAATTCAATTAAAGATGAATATGAGTTTTGCGAAAAGATCATTCAAATGGAAGAATTTAAATATCAAAAAGTATGAAGATAATTTACTTAGTTCGTCATGCCAAATCTGATTGGGAAAACACAAACCTATCAGACATTGAACGTTCGCTTAATGAACGAGGCTATAATAATGCAAATTTTATGGCGCAACTATTTAAAGGGAAACAAGATAATCCGGATGTGATCATTTCTAGTCCTGCTATCAGAGCTATGAGTACTGCTTTGATTTTTGCCCGAAATTTAGATTACAGCGCCAATAACATTCTTATAAAACAAGAGTTATACGACTCATCGGTAAAGGATTATTTATCGGTTGTTACAACTACCGACGAACAATTTCATTCGTTGATGTTATTTGCACACAACCCAACCATTAGCAATTTTGCTAATACCTTATGCAAAAGCTTGCCCATGGAAATGCCAACCTGTGCTATTGCCGGCATTCGTTTTGATTGCAAAAAATGGAACGATATAAAAGATCTAAAAGGAGAATTATTTTTATTTGAGTATCCTAAGAAATAGCTTCGGTATTTTTCCCATTCAGCTTACTATTCTTATGACTGTAAGTGAAATAAATGATCAGACCTATTACTAACCAAATAGAAAAACCGATCCAGTTTTTTAAATCTATTTGTGCCATCATATATAAACAACTGGTTAAACCTAATACCGGAATCAGTGAGTGTTTTTTTCGGAAACATTGTATAACCATATAAAAGCTGATGATCGTAAATATCCACATAGGAATATTGTGAAAAAACACATTCATATCAAAACAACCTTCGCCATCAGCACAAGAATAAATAAACCCTAAAAAGTGAGCTTTATTATATTTATACGCCAATAACACGGCTGCAATAAATAAAACAGGAGCTATGTATTGCGAATTGAGATAGGGCGTTTTAAACTTTCGCTCTACTGGATTAGGTAATGAATTTAATTTTAAAACACCCGCACATACCATTACAAAGGCAAATAAAGTACCGATACTGCATAAGTCTGTTACTGTTGACATATTCATAAACAAAGCGCCACCACCAACTATTAAACCAGTAACGATCGTAGAGAAAGAAGGTGTATGAAACTTAGGGTGGATTTTAGCAAATCTTTTTGGCAACAAACCATCGCGACTCATACTCATCCAAATACGTGGTTGCCCTAATTGAAACACTAATAATACACTGGCCATAGCTACAACCGCACTCACGGCAATAATACCGGATAACCATTTTAAATTTAATTTTTCGAATACGAACGCCAATGGATCATTTACAGCTAACTCACTATAATTAACCATTCCCGTTAATATCAAGGCAACTAATACATATAAAACAGTACAAATAATAATGGCCCACATCATTCCTCTTGGTAAATCGCGTTGCGGATTTTTACATTCCTCAGCAGTTGTACTGATCGCATCAAAACCTATATAAGCGAAGAACACAGCAGACACACCTTTTAAAATTCCTCCTACTCCGTTTGGTGCAAATGGATGCCAGTTATCCGTATCCACATAAAATGCTCCAACAGCAATTACTAATAACACTACAGCCAATTTAATAACCACCATGGCATTACTCGCATTTTTAGATTCTTTAATACCACGATATACTAACCAGGTAATTAAAAAGATAATTAATAAGGCAGGAAAATCGGCAATGATATGAAATCCAAAAATAGTGGGTGCTCCTTGCCAGGCTAAATAAGCTTCCTGAAGGTTTGCACTTAAAGCAGGTAAAGCTGTTCCGTTTGCAATAGCGGTTGTTGCTTCTGCAAAACCATTGGATGCTGATAAATAATCAATGGTCATCCACTCGGGTAAATGCAATCCCATCGTACCTAATAAACCTGTGAAATAACCACTCCAACCAATGGCTACGGTAATATTACCAATGGCATATTCCATGATCAGTGCCCAGCCTATAATCCAAGCAAACAACTCACCAAAGGCCACATAACTATAAGTATAAGCACTTCCGGAAACCGGTAAGATACTGGCAAACTCCGCATAAGCAAAAGCTGCAAAGCCACAAGCTATCGCCGTGAAAACAAATAAGAAAATAACTCCAGGACCACCATCCGCGCTAGCCTGGCCAATAGTTGTAAAAATTCCTGCTCCAATAATTGCCGCAATTCCTAAAGCAGTTAGATCTTTAACGCCTAAATGTTTAGCCAATCCACCATGTAAACTATCCGACTCAGCACGGGCTAAAATATCTGAAATACTTTTTTTACGAAATAAATTATTGAAGCTCATATAAAAATTAAACTATTGAATTTGAATTAAGAAGTACTAAATATACAAATTATGATTTATTAATAAAGAATCGCTTGATAAAAGGGATCTTACTTAAAGAATCGGGATCTAAATACAATAATGGGATCATTAATAAGAATGACATAAACGGCACTTTATACCTAACAATAGCGCCCATTACCGTTGTGGTAAGACCAATCAAAAGAAAGGATAATAAAACTGTAAAAACACACAACCATAATAGATTTCTGTCTATAGGGATTTTAGATCTATAAATAAAGCAAACTATAAAAAGGGCGAGAAACAATAAATTTTCGAGAGAGGCTACTAATTCTAAAACAGAATGCGCATCCAAAAAAAATGGCCGGCACAATACATTAAAAAAAGATTGAGGAATAATTTTAGCAAAGGAAGAAACGGAATATTCCAGACGGTCAATAGCAATAGCAGAACCCGAAGGAGCACAACTTGAAATAAATGTATATACTGATGTATCCTGGTTGTCAGTCACAAATATAGTATCCTTTACATTTGGGAAATTCCAATACATTAATGAGACATGTGGTTTTATTCTGTATAACTTTTTTTCTTTATCCACAACATCATATTGTGTTGAAGCTGCAACATGGTCTAATCTTAAATAACGTGTGCCATTATAAAAAAAGGTGCCTCCATGACTTAAATTGATGAAATCATTCTGACGGATCACAATGGTTTTAACAACATCTTTATTAAACACAAATTTTAAAATAAAAAAAACACTACTAAAAACAATTAAAAGAAACGAAATGTAAAATATCAGAACACGTTTAATTTTAAACTGCTGTACAAGCGCAAATACCGTTAATGGTAATAACAGTAGGATCAAAATATAAGGCTTCAATATGAGAAAAAAGAAAGTTGATATAAGTAATATTAAAACGTATTTAATTTTAAGTTGTTTATGAATGAATAGCTTTAAAAAAGTGTAAAGAAACAAGCCCATTAAACACATGGCAATCGGCTCCTTTAACACGCCAGACGTCCAAAACAATACAGAAGGTGTTAAGAAAATAATGAGGGCCAACAGGATTTCTTTATTTTGAAAATACGATTTAAAGGTTTTGTAAAAAGCCCATTGGCCAATAAAAGAAAGCACTAACATAACAAAGGCATGTACCGCATAATTACCAAATGAGAACAACATGATAACTGCATTGAGTCTGATCGGTGTACGATTATCATTCAGAAAAAATTCGGTAGTAACATCTAACCTACCCCATTTATCAATATTTTTAAAATAAACCTCATATAAAGGATCTGTTTCTGATTCGGAATGAAGACCAAAAATGATCCTAAAAAAATCAGCTACATGATTCGGTAAGGCCTGATAAATTATCTTGGCATCATGCATAGTTGATGCGCTATCACTCAAAAAATCGCCGGTATAATAATCAAAATAAATAAAGTAATAAGCCAAACAACCTAATCCTTTAAAAAGAAGCATCGCAAAAATAAATTTCAGAGAAAGATGACTGTCTTTAAAAAAAGAATGTTTGCTTAGAAAAAAGCAAAACACTAAAAAATATATAATAGCTAAGATCAATATTCTTTAAAAAATTTAATTCCCATCATTCGTTCAGGCTCGGGTAATGCTTTAAACCCAAACTGCTCATATAAACCATGAGCATCTAAAGTAGCTAATAAAAAATTTCTAACCACCTTTGTAAAGTCGCTATCCATAATGAATTTCATCAATTCTTTTGAAAGTCCCTTTCCTCGGTGTTGTGCATCTATAAATACATCAGCCAAATAGGCAAAAGTTGCATTATCCGTAATAACCCTTGCAAAACCAACTTGGTTATTATTAAGATAAACTCCAAAGCACAAACTTCCTTCTATTGATTTCTGCACTATCTCTAAAGGAATATGTTTTGACCAATAACTCTCATTGCTCAAATAGCGATGAATATAATTAAGCTGCAATTTTGATTTATCAGTTGATAAAAAATAATCGCCTATTTGTTTTTCTCTATCCATAATTTATAATACTTTTCTATAAATTACTTACAATGGCTAATTGTTTGTTTTTTGTGTCAAATACAAATCGCGTAATTTTTTTGATCCCTAAAGACGTGAAGGAAAACAAGGTATCCCAGGTTTTAGTGATTGGATCATAGCGTATCAGATCTGCATTTTCTGATTTGATCAAGCCTAATTCAGGATGCCAGATAAAATCTTCGTTTAAAGACGAATGAGTCGTATAAACCTTACTTTCACGAAGGGTTGGATCATATAATCTATACTCTATAAACGTTTCTTTTTTTATCCCATACATAAATTGAGATGTCGCTCCAACTTTCTTAAATGCTCTGGTGGGCTCATCGCAGATCCAAACATCTTTATCTGTTTTTAGATCTAAAACCCTTAACGAATGTGGATTGGTTAATTTATAATACAATAAGGTATCATTGTTTAACCAAGTATGATAGCCAATAGAGTCAGTATTTTGATGCGTGATCTTATTAAAAGAACCATCCGGGTTATATTGCCAAACTCGTTGAGCAGAGTCAGTTTCTACAACCACTGTAGTAAATCCTAAACCGTTGGGAAATAGCGTGGGCGAATATTCGCTTACCTTGGTTTTAGTAATATTGGTGTGCAATTTGGATTTAATCTCATATTTATAAATGTCTGCTTGATTACTAGAGTCAATACACACATAAAAAATCGATTTTCCATCTAAACTAAAAGTGGGCTGATTGTCATACCCTACTCTATGAGTAATATTCAAAGGATTTGAGAAAACATATTTGTTTTCTTTTTTATCAATTTTAAATAGCCAAATGTCTGTTTCCGGAAGTTGAGCGTAAATAGAAAAAGGCAATAATAAACTACACAGCAACCTCTTCATTCAAATACTTTTTAAAAGTGAACTGTATCAATTCATAAACGATCAATCCCCAGGCTATACCAACCAGCATTCCCACCAGGATATCCGATGGATAATGTACACCAAGATATATGCGGGAATAAGCGGTTAAACCTGCCCAAAGAAAAAAGAGGCTTCTAAACCACATAGCTTTTTCACTAAAAATAAAAAACAATAAAGTAGCAATGCCAAAGGTATTAGCCGCATGGCCTGAAAAAAAACCATATTGCCCACCCTGATAACCGTCTACCGTATGCACTTGAGCCTGAATTTCTAAATTATGGCTGGGACGATATCGTTTTACAGCATGTTTTATCTGGTTAGACGACTGATCCGTTAACGTAACCAATAAACCTAAAAATGCCAGTAAAATCAAGAATTTTTTAATTCCGTATTTATTGTAAACTAAGTAGATCCAGAAGACAAACAAAGGTATAAATACCCATATTTTAGTGACTAAAACCATTAAAACATCAAACAAGTGAGAATGCCACGAATTGATGCTTAAAAATATGCTCCTATCTATTTGTTCTAAAGATTCAATCATAACCTAAAGTTAAGCAAAATTGCACATAGAATTAAATAATTCAAATAAAATACAATTGTTAAAAACTTGTTATTAATAGACAGATACTGATTTTTCAACACTTTTCAACAAACCTTCTGTATGCTAAGCGAACGATTATCTTTGTATTTTACTAGAATTTATGAGCAATTTAAAGAAGATCAACAGTGCCCTTATCTCCGTTTTTTACAAAGATAATTTAGAACCGGTTATTAAAAAACTAAACGAACTTGGCGTAACCATATACAGTACCGGTGGTACACAAACATTTATTGAAAACCTTGGAACGCCTGTAAAAGCGGTTGAAGGATTAACTTCTTTTCCTGAAATTTTAGGTGGTCGTGTAAAAACGTTACACCCAAAAATTTTTGGTGGAATTCTTGGCAGAAGAGAATTAGACAGTGATGTGGCTCAAATGGAGCAACATGATATTCCTAATATTGATTTAGTGATCGTGGATCTATATCCTTTTGAAGAAACCCTTGCGAGTGGCGCTTCAGAAGAAGATATTATTGAAAAGATCGACATTGGCGGTATTTCTTTGATACGTGCTGCTGCAAAAAATTATAACGATGTGGTGATTGTTTCTTCACGAAATGATTATTCATCATTATTGAATTTATTAAATGAAAAGAATGGTTCTTCTGAATTAGCAGATCGTAAAACCTTTGCGGCTAAAGCATTTGCAATGAGCAGCCACTACGACTCAGCTATTTTTAATTATTTCAACACAACCGAACAATTACCTGTTTTAAAATGTAGCATCAATAACGGAACTACTTTACGTTACGGCGAAAACCCTCACCAAAAAGGTGTTTTCTATGGCGACATGAATGCCATGTTTGATAAATTAAACGGGAAAGAACTATCGTATAATAATTTATTGGATGTAGATGCCGCTGTTAACTTAATGGCAGATTTTACCACTGAACCAACCTTTGCTATTTTAAAACATAACAACGCTTGCGGAGTTGCTTCTCGTCCAAAATTAATTGATGCATATAAAGACGCTTTAGCAGGAGATTCAGTATCGGCGTTTGGCGGCATTTTAATCAGCAATACAGAAATTGATTTTGAAACAGCTGAAGAAATTCACAAACTGTTTTGCGAGGTGGTGATTGCGCCAAGTTATTCGGCAAATGCATTAGCATTATTGAAATCAAAAAACAACAGAATTGTTTTAGTTCAAAAACCGGTAGAATTACCTAAAAAACAAATTCGTACTTTGTTAAACGGAATTATTGAACAGGATAAAGATTCAGTAACAGAAACAAACAGTAACCTTCAAACCGTTACTACCTTATCTCCTTCTGCGCAAGAATTAAATGATCTATTGTTTGCTAATAAATTAGCTAAACATACCAAATCAAATACGATCGTTATCGTCAGAAACAATCAATTAATTGCCAGCGGTACAGGTCAAACATCTCGTGTAGATGCTTTAAAACAAGCTATTACTAAAGCAATGGGCTTTGGCTTTGATTTAAAAGGAGCTGTAATGGCCAGTGATGCCTTTTTCCCTTTTGCTGATTGTGTAGAGATTGCGCATAAAGTGGGAATCAATGCGGTTATTCAACCTGGTGGATCTATTAAAGATAAAGACAGTATTGAATACTGTAACAATAATGGCATGAGCATGGTATTTACGGGCACTCGTCATTTTAAACATTAAATACAATTTAGCAATCAATCGATTAGATAATTTGCTAATTTTAGATAACATTAAACACATTGACCAATTGTCACATAAACAAAATTAACTCACTAAAATAATATGGCTCTATTTGATTTTTTAACACAAGACATTGCAATTGACTTAGGTACAGCAAATACGATTATCATTCACAATGGCAAAGTAGTTGTTGATCAGCCCAGCATTGTTGCTATTGACAGAACAACAGGAAAAGTAATAGCTGTTGGAAAACAAGCGCAAATGATGCATGGTAAAACTCACGAAAATATTAAAACCATTCGTCCTTTAAGAGATGGAGTTATTGCGGATTTCCAGGCAGCTGAAGAAATGATCAAAGGAATGATCAAAATGATCAATACCGGGAATCGCTTTTTCAAACCGTCGTTACGTATGGTAATTTGTATCCCAAGCGGTATTACCGAGGTAGAAAAACGTGCCGTTCGAGATAGTGCTGAACATGCAGGAGCTAAAGAAGTTTATATGATACACGAACCTATGGCTGCGGCTATTGGTATGGGCATTGATGTGGAAGAACCAATGGGAAATATGATCATCGATATTGGTGGTGGTACTTCAGAAATTGCTGTTATTGCTTTAGGCGGGATTGTTTGTGACAAATCTACCCGTATTGCCGGTGATGATTTTAATGCAAATATTGAAGAATATATGCGTCGTCAGCACAATATTTTAATTGGTGAGCGTAGTGCAGAGCAAGTTAAAATAGAAGTTGGTGCTGCTATGACAGAAATTGAAAATCCTCCTGCTGATTATGCAGTACAAGGAAGAGATTTAATGAGCGGTATCCCTAAAGAGGTATTTGTAAGTTATGTAGAAATAGCCCATTGCTTAGATAAATCAATTTCTAAAATTGAAGAGGCGATTTTAAATGCATTAGAGATGACTCCTCCGGAGTTAGCAGCAGATATATACAGAACCGGGATTTATATGGCCGGTGGTGGTTCTTTATTAAGAGGTTTAGACAAACGCATCTCTTTAAAAACAAAACTACCGGTTCATGTTTGCGAAGATCCACTAAGAGCTGTTGCTCGCGGTACGGGTATTGCACTTGAAAATGTTCAAAAATTCCCATTCTTAATTAAATAATTTTCAATACTTCTTCTTAGCTTTAGTCAGGCCTAGCGTCTGACTTTTTAATTTACATCTAAAAAAATGAAATCATGAAAAAATTACTTTTTATAAGTTTATTTTCGACTCTTCTCGTTGTAAATAATTTTAAAGCGCAAGATGTTTGTTTTGACAAAGGAACCTTAGTTGTAACTGCCGGTATTGGATTTCCTGATTTATACCGCGCCTCCCTGAGAACATATTATAGCGGATATGTCGCAAGAAGTGTAACCGGACTCGGTCCAATCATTTTAAAAGGCGATTATGGTATTGTAAAATTTAAATGGGGGCATTCTGTAGGAGCAGGAATGGTATTAGGTTTTAATACAACCAAAGCATCATTTACATATGAAGACTGGAAGTGGAATAATAACAGTGGATATACTTATAGCGATTACACACAAACTGACAGATATACTACCATTACAATAGGTGCAAGAGGTACTTACCATTTTTTTACAAAAGAAAAAATTGATTGCTATGCAAGCATTGGTTTAGGATTCAATATCAATACTCATGATCAAACAACAACTGACCCTGATGGTGTTAAATATAAAGTTAATCAGCGTAAAGGCTTATATGAAGCAGGAACTGTAGGTATAAGATATTTCTTCACCAAAAACTTTGGTGTTTATTCTGAATTAGGTTGGGATAACTCAACACCTATACAAGCAGGATTAAGTTTAAAATTTTAATTCTTTAACCTAAACCATACATGAAAAACCTTTTAAACTTCATATACAAACACAATTTCTTTTTTGTGTTTTTGTTATTGGAAGTTATTTGTTTTATCATGATGGTAAAAAATAATGGCTATCAAGGTTCCAGCCTGCTTAATTCATCAAACGCGGTTAGTTCCAAAATATACAAAGCCAAATCAAACGCTACCGAATATTTATTATTGCAAGAAGAAAATGAACGTTTAGCTAAGGAAAATGTTTATTTATTAAATCATATCAAACTGGGATATGCTGTTATCCCTTTAAAGATTTACAAAAAAAACGATACACTCTATAAACAAGTATATGAGTTTATTAGCGGCAAAGTCATCAATAATAGTGTTAATAAACGAAACAATTATTTAACCCTTAATATAGGTGCTCAACAAGGTGTCACACAAGACATGGCAGTGATCAACAGCAACGGTATTGTTGGTATTGTAAAAGATGTATCAGAAAATTTTTCATCGGTCATGTCTATCCTTCATAAAGATGTAAGAGTAAACTGTCAATTAAAAAAAGACGGCACTTATGGTCCTTTGATTTGGGATGGTAGTGATTATCGGTTTTCTAATTTAACTGACATTCCTACACATGCCAAAATGAAAAAAGGTGATACAGTAATAACAAGTTCCTTGTCGGGTATTTTTCCGGAAGGCATTATCGTTGGATTTGTTGATAGTTTTGAGAAAAGACAAAATGAGTCATTCTACACTGTTAAAGTACGTTTAAGTGCTGATTTTAAAAAGATCAACCATATTTCAGTCATTAAAAACAATTACAAAACAGAACAAGATAGTTTAGAACGTAAATCTCAGATACAAAGTGATAAGTGAAATAATTAAAAATAGCTTGCGTTTTATTGCATTAATTCTTTTTCAAGTTTTAATCGTTCAAAATATTCATTTGGGCTCATACATTATTTTATTCCCATACATATTATTTATTTTATTACTTCCTTTTGAAACTAATAAATTATTAGTGTTAGCAATGGCTTTTTTTACCGGACTAACAATAGATATGTTCTATGACTCTGCCGGTATTCACGCGGCAACCTGTGTGTTAATTGGTTTTGTAAGATATTACCTTCTAAAACTTCTCTCGCCACGAGATGGTTATGAGGTAGGTCAAACGCCAACGATCAGTTCTATGGGAGCTGTTTGGTTTATTTCTTATACAGCCACTATCATTTTCATTCATCACTTATGCTTTTTTTATTTGGAGATCTTTCGATTTTCTGAATTCTTTACCACTCTTTTGAGAGTGTTTTTAAGTACCATTGGCACTTTTAGCTTGGTGTATATCATCCAGTTTTTATTTCACGGAGAAGGAAAAAATAAATAATGAAGAACAATTCACATTTAGCCGAAAGAAAATACATCGTAAGTGGCTTCTTCATTGTGGTAGCTTTGATCTACATTATTCGTTTATTTTACATTCAGATTATAGACGAAAAATATAAAAAGTACGCTGAAAACAATGCCTTCCGCTACAGAACAGAATACCCTGTAAGAGGTTATATTTATGACCGAAACGGAAAGTTATTAGTTCAAAATGCATTGTCTTACGATTTATTGGTTACACCAAAAATGGTTAAGAACTGCGATACTGTTTCGCTTTGCGAAGTATTGGATATTACAAGAGCAGAGTTTTTAAAACGTATTAAAAAAGCTTGCCAGGCGCCGAATTCACCTCGAAAAGAAAGTATTTTTGAAAAACAATTATCAGCAAAAGTGTATGCAGCCTTACAAGAAAAGCTATACCGTTTCAAAGGTTTTGACGTGCAGGCCAGAACCGTTAGAAAGTACCCAAGGCCAATTGCTGCACATTTATTAGGTTATATTGGTGAGGTTAGTAAAGAAAAGGCTGCAAAAGATCCTTATTACAAAGAAGGTGATTATGTTGGTGTGAGTGGTATAGAACGATCCTATGAAGAAGAATTACGTGGAAAAAAAGGGACTCAAATTGTAATGGTGGACGTGCATAACAAAACCAAAGGGCGTTATATGGATGGCTTATACGACACTTTAGCCATTCCCGGAAAGGCCTTATTTAGTAGTATTGATATGGATCTGCAAGAATATGGCGAAAAATTACTTCATGGCAAAAAAGGCTCTATTGTTGCCATCGAGCCGTCTACCGGCGAAATTTTATGTCTGATCTCAAGCCCGGGATATGATCCTAATCTATTGGTGGGTGGTAAAGAACGTTCAAAAAATTTCACCAAATTATATTATGACACGATAAACATGCCATTATTCAACAGAGCACTTACGGCAATGTATCCTCCTGGCTCTACCTTTAAATTGATCGATGCCTTAATTGCCCAAAATGATGGTGTAATTGATCGTTCCACTGTATTTCCTTGTCATGGCGGTTATCCGCCAATGGGTGGTCATCCAAAATGTCACCCTCATGCATCAACTGATTTGCCAGGCTCTATTGCTACGTCCTGCAACTCTTATTATAGCTATGTTTTTACCAGAATTGTTGATCAAAAAAAATATCCAAACTTTGTAGATGGTTATAATCATTGGAGGGATAATGTAAGATCTTTTGGTCCGGGAACTAAATTAGGCACTGATCTACCTTATGACAAACCCGGTAATGTTCCTTCTGTTGAATATTATAATAAAGTGTTTGGCAAAAATCACTGGCGCAGCAATACTGTTGTTTCTTTAGGTATTGGGCAAGCCGAATTATTATTAGTACCCTTACAAATGGCAAATGTTGTATCCATAGTAGCCAACAGAGGTTTCTATTATATTCCGCATTGTATCAAAGGTGTTGGTGTAGAAAAACATTTAGATAAAAAATTTCAAGAAAAACATTATGTCTCAGTTCAAAATCAGACCGCTTACTTGAACGTGATCGATGGTATGCAAAAATGTTTTGATGCCGGCACAGCAACAGCTTCTAAAATACCGGGGATTGTAGCTTGCGGTAAAACAGGAACTGCTGAAAATCCTCACGGAAAAGATCATGCTGTATTTTTAGCTTTTGCTCCTCGAGACAACCCGAAAATTGCCATGGTTTGCTTTATTGAAAATGCAGGATTTGGAGGTACATGGTCGGCGCCCATTGTAAGTTTAATGATAGAAAAATATCTGACCGGAAAAATAACCCGTCCTGAAATGGAAAAACGAATGATGGAAGCAGATTTAATTGGTGGTAAAAATTTATTAGGAAAAGCTCATCATTAATGAGAAAAAGCGAACATAGTTTATTTTATGGTGTAGACAGAGCTACTGTTATTATTTATGCCCTATTGGTTTTAATGGGTTGGCTAAATATTTATGCAGCTGTATATAATGAAGAACACCAAAACATTTTTGATACAACTCAAAAATATGGTAAACAATTAATTTGGATAAGTGGCGCGATCTTTTTAGCTATTTTGATTTTAATTACTGATGCCAATTTCTTTACAGCGTTTGCTTATTTACTTTACGGAACTTTTTTACTGGCGTGTATATTGGTTCCTTTTTTAGGGAGGGAAGTAAAGGGAAGTCGCTCATGGTTTAGATTTGGGGATTTTGGTATACAACCCGCAGAGTTTATGAAGTTTGCCACCAACCTTGCTTTGGCAAAATTTTTAAGTAACCAAAATATTGAAATAGCCAATGCTCGCAAAAGCAGATTTTCTGATCTAATAAAAAATTATAAAAACACAATTATAGCTGCTACCATTTTAGGAATGCCTTTGATCATTATTAAATTACTACAAGATGAAACCGGACTAGCTATTGTATTTATTGCGTTTATTATCACGCTTTATCGCGAAGGCTTGTCTATTAATTTTTTGCTATTTGGTTTATTCTCGGCATTACTCTTTGTATTATCATTGGTAATGGCTTCAAAAACCTTAATTATTGTTTTAGCGGCTATTGCTGCTTCATCTTTGTTATTGATCAAGCGTACCCGTAAAAACATCATTATTGTATCAGTTATTTTTGTTACGGCAGCCGGTGTGGTATTGGGAACTAATTATGTTTACAATCATTTGGAAGATCACCAAAGAGTAAGAATTGATGTATTATTGGGCAGAGGTACTGTTAACTTAAAAAAAGAAGGCTACAATGTTAATCAGGCAAAAATAGCCATTGGTTCGGGTGGCTTTTTGGGTAAAGGTTATTTAAAAGGGACTCAAACAAAATATGATTTTGTCCCCGAACAAGATACCGATTTCATTTTTTGTACTGTTGGTGAAGAATGGGGCTTTGTAGGTAGCAGCGTGGTAATTTTATTGGAATTATTTTTAATAATACGGATCATATTTATGGCCGAACGACAGCGGTCTGACTTTGGAAGAATATATGGTTACGGAGTAGCCTGCGTGCTGTTTTTTCACCTTGCGGTAAATGTTGGCATGACAATTGGGTTAATGCCTGTAATTGGAATTCCTTTACCATTTTTTAGTTATGGAGGTTCTTCCTTATGGTCTTTTACGATATTACTTTTTATTTTTATAAAACTTGATGCCAACAGATTGATCATTTTAAGATAAGCAATGGACTTACAAACTACACGTCATGGAAATATGATATATAATTTGTAAATTTATTTATGGATAATTTGAAACAGAAGATACAAGACATATTAGCCAAAGAAAATTACACCTTCAAGCAATTAGCTGATTACCTGAATCTGCCTGAACAGGAATTAGAATCAGGATTAACTAATAAAACTCTTGAATTACGTTATCTGGAAGAAATTTCAAAAAATCTAAGAGTTCCATTATATAGCTTTTTCAGAGACCCAAATCATACATTAGATTACTCTGAAAAACCCTTTTTTACCAATAAATTATGGAAAGAGGACAATGAAGAAAATAACCCGCAAAAATTAATGGAACAAATTGAATTATTAAAACAAGCCTTAGCATACAAGCAAGATGAGCTTGACAAAAAACTCAAATAGCCCCATTATAGCATAACACAACATTCAATTACAATTGTTATATTTGTATATAACATCCATTATGATTTTTGAACTTTTTATCACATTCTTATTAGTTTTATTGAACGGTTTTTTTGTGGCAGCCGAATTCGCATTAGTAAAAGTAAGAGCTTCCCAAATTGACCTCAAAATTCAAAAAGGTAGCGCACGCGCCAAAGTTGCCAAACAATTACTTGAAAAATTAGATGCTTATCTTTCTGCTGCGCAATTAGGAATTACATTAGCCAGCTTAGGCTTGGGAGCTTATGGCGAACACGTGATGAGTAAAATTGTAGCCGGCTTTTTTTACGACATGGGTATTACAGTAAATGAACACGTAATTACTATTCCTATTGCCTTTACTTTAATTACATTTTTACACATCACTATTGGCGAACAAGTTCCTAAAATGATCGGTATCAAGTACTCACTTGAAGCAGCCCTATTTGTGGCATGGCCGGTACGTATTTTTTACTTTGTTTTTACTCCTTTCATCTGGTTATTAAATAAATCCTCAAATTTATTTTTACGAATCATTGGTATTAAACGGGTAGGAGAAGAAGATTTTCACTCGGAAGAAGAATTACGATTGATCTTAACTGAAAGTGAAGAAGGTGGTGCTATTAAACCAAGCGAAAATGAATTGATACAAAATGTATTTGATTTTGATGACCGTGTGGTGAAACAAATTATGGTGCCTCAAAACCGTGTAATTGCGTTAGATGTTGAACTAGGAAGAGATCAATTAATTAAAAAGGTAATTGACGAAGGATACTCTCGTTTACCGGTATACTTAGGAGATATTGATAATGTAATTGGAATTGTCCATTCAAAAGATCTATTAAAAGCAGTAATTGATAATAAATTTAAAACAATCAGAGACATTATGCGCCCGGCACACTTTATTCCGGAGAGTATGATGATCAATGATCTCTTGCGCGACTTCCAAAAACTGCACATGCAGATCGCTATTGTAACTAACGAGTTTGGTGCAACAGCCGGTATCATTACCATGGAAGATATTATTGAAGAGTTGGTAGGTGAAATTCAGGATGAGCATGATGAGGAAAAACCGGATGTGGAAAAGAAAAGTGAAACCGAGTTTATTGTAAATGCCCATTGTAGTATTGGTGATGTGAACACCTCTTTACCTATGGCATTACCCGAAAATCAAAAATACGAAACCGTATCGGGTTTAATTAATTTTTTATGGGGACGTATACCCGGCGTAAATGAAAAAAGAGAATACGGCGGCTATGAATTCACCATCCTACAGCGTAAAAAACAAACTGTAGAGTTTGTGAAACTGAGAGTATTAGAGGCTAGTAAAGTAGAATAAATACTTTATTTAACTTCCCTGCATCTTAGTTATCCAAATAAATCCGTCCTTGACGCCACATGTCTACAGCTTGGTACCAAGGCATTTTAAGGATCTCGTTTCTTTCTAAATAAAAATCATTGTCGGTAAAAGGATTGATCACTTTTACAAATGGAAAAATAATGGAGTTGGGATTTCCGGTTTCGCCGTAAGTCCATAACTCTCCATTTTTACGCTTGGTAACTTTGTTGGGGGCGCCAAACACAATATAGATCATGCCTCTATCAGTTTTCCATCCTTCCTGAAAACTCGAAAATAATTTATTGGCTTCCTGAACTCTGCCATAATATTTTTTAATTAATTGTTTAGCGCGTTCATTACTTCCCGAAAGCTCTAACCAAAAATTATCAATCGCTATTTTTTTGTCAGGGTTATTCAAACAATTATCAAACTCTTTTTTAGCCATGATATATCTTGTAGCAAAGATCATCTGTTCCGCATTTTTTATTTTAGGAAAACCGGCTTCATAAACAAAAAAAGTGACACCTTCTTTTGTATTTTCATTAGTCTTAATATGATAGAATCCTTTATGAGGCAAGGTCAATTCAAATCTATTATCGTTTGAATAAATGCTAAAGGACGAATCGGGCTTATAGCTAAAATGAGGCATAGGGTCTGTTGAAAAAGGAGGTAATGCTAATTTAAACTGCGGTTTAAAATAATCTACTAAAAATAATTTTTCGGGATTTCTATCAGATCGAACATAAACGACTTCCTGTGGTTTATAGTAAGAATTAAAAAAAACATTGTTACGATAATCGGTAATTAAAAAATTTTGACGAGTATTTTTACTCGTTTTATCTGCTAACAAACTATGAGCATAGCGCGTTTTTTTATTAACGTCGTATACGTTTACCTCAACATGGTATTTCAAATTCGGCTTTAACTTAAATAACAATGTTCCTGATAAGGTTTTAACCATTACATCTGTCTGCCTGTCTTTAATTACTAATGAGGCTGTATCATAAGGCACATCTAAATTATCTTCGGAGCTGATCTTTAAGAACAATTTTACGTGACTGTAAAAAAAATTGCTGGTATCTGATTTTTTGTAAACCAACACATCATTTGAAATTTCATAAAACAACTGGCTGATGCTATCATTAATATGATAAATAAGGTACTGTGCATTTAATTCGTTGTTCTCTTTTTTATATAACCTATCATTACTGGTTTGATTTACTTTTTGAGTTTGGCAACCCATAAAAACAACACAGCTTAAGGTGAAAAAATAAAAGATAAAACGCACCTTCTTCATGTACATGAAAGTACAAATAAAAATGGATTAAGTAAAAGGAATTTTATTTCAGATCAAAAGGTCTTCGCTCGTATTGGCAGCATGATTCTAACTTGCCATAGGCATAGTCGTCGCCAAAATAAACATCATTATCATAACCTACTTTAGCAATAGATTGTTGTATCTCATCCAATGTTACTTTTGTGCTATCAAACTTAACAGTCATTAATTTAGATTCTATATTCCAATCTTTTTCTTTAATACCATCAGTAGTTAAAGAACCTTCAATGGTTTTTTTACACATTTCGCAGTTACCCCATACTTTAAACGTAGCAGTTTTTTCGGGTGTGGAGGTCGTTTTACAAGAAAATAATCCTAAAATTGAGATGAAGATAATGTAGAAGAGAGATTTCATTTTATAATACGTTACAGGGTAGCAAATTTATAATTTAATTTCAAAAAATGTTCAATATATTGAGGAAGGGCAAATTTTAAGTTTTTTTGTGCTTTTACATTATCATGAAATACAATGATGCTTCCATTTCGGGTATATTCCACAGAATTACTCAAACACTTTTCTGGACTAACCAAGGCATCATAATCATAGGTCAACACATCCCAAAACGCAATACGATAATTTAACAATAAGTATTTATACTGACTTTTAGTAATTCTTCCATAAGGTGGACGAAATAGATCTGTACGAGTTAGTTCCTGACATTTACTGATATTGTCAAAATAAATAGCATTAGTTGTTTTCCATCCTTTTAAATGATTGTAGGTATGATTTCCTACCTGATGCCCCTCATTAATGATTCGTTGAAAAATTTCAGGATGTTTAGTGATGTTTTCTCCTACACAAAAAAAAGTAGCTTTAATATTATATTGTTTCAAAACATCTAAAACCCAAGGTGTTAATTCAGGAATGGGACCATCATCAAAGGTTAAATAAATGTTTTGTTCATTTTGATTCATCCGCCATAAAGACCCTCTGTAGAGTTTTCTTAAGATTTGTGGTGGTCGAACTAATATTTTCATGTTTTTTTTAATCTGTGTAAGTACCTTCTTAATAAATAAAACATGAGTTTTATCTATTTAGATCTATATTTTAATAGGTTAGGAATTCAATAATAACGTTTTTTTTGTATTTTTAACACAGAAGATACAACAAAAATAATCAATGAAAATAAAACTACTTACGTTCTTTACGATAATTCTTAACAGTTGCTATGTTATATCGCAAAATGTCTACAACGAATTACCTTTAATTGAAAAAATACGAATTAAAGAACAAGCCTCTGTTTTATACTCTACGGCCGGCAGACCCGGACAAGGTACTGATCCAACAGTTCAAACTTCCCCCGAACAAGATTGTAATAGTGCTATTCCTGTTTGTCAAAACGTATATACCACAGCCATATCATATAGTGGCGTTGGGAATAATGATGAGATCCCATCAAATTCCTGTTTGGGAAGTAATGAAAAAAATTCAGTTTGGTATACCTTTTCAACATCATCTGCAGGAAACTTAGCATTCAATATCACTCCAAATAGTATGGGAGATGATTATGATTTTGCTTTGTATGACATTACAAACAATAATTGTAGCGGTATAGCCAGCGGAGCTATTACACCAGTTCGATGTAATTTTTCGGCAACATCAGGTGTAACAGGTCTTTCAGCCAGTGGATCAAATGCTTCTGAACCTGCCAGTGGACCAAACCAAAGTACTGTTTTGCCTACTACTGCCGGAAGAACTTATGTATTGATCATCAGCAATTATTCTTCCTCACAAAGTGGTTATACATTAGATTTTAGTCCTGGAACAGCCTCTATTTTTGATGTGACTCCACCAACCATTACGGGTGTTACAGCTCCTTGCGGCTCAAACAACATTGTTTTTAATGCCAGTGAACAGATACAATGTAGTTCTATTGCTGCCAATGCTTCAGATTTTACCATTACCGGAACCGGTGGGCCTTATGTGGTTACAGCTGCTGCCGGACAAAATTGTGGTATTAATACAGCTCAAATTAATTTAACTATTTCACCGGCTTTAAGCGGTGCAGGCCCATGGACTGTTGGTGTAACAACAGGTAGCGACGGAAACACATTAATAGATGCTTGTGGAAATGCGATGGCGCCTCAAACACAAACGTTTACAACAGTTCCTCCCGCGGTTACAATAACCGGCCCAACTACTGTATGTAAAGGTGTTGTTTTTGCATTAACAGCAAGTTCGGCATCATCTTATACCTGGACAGGCGCTGCAGTTCCTGCGGGTCAACAAAATCAACAAACTATTTCGGTAACAGCAAATGCAGCCGGAACATTAAATTTTACAGTAACCGTATCTAACGGAAGCTGTGGTAACTCTTCGGCTTCACAAGCTGTAACTGTTCAGGAAGGTGTTACTGCTCATTTTACAGCCTCTACACACACCATTTGCGCAGGGCAATCAGTTAATTTTACATCAACCAGTACTTTACCTTGTTCTTATTTTTCCGGCTTGGGCCTTTGTACATGTGGAAGCTTTGGTTGTGGCGCGACGCCTCAAAATAGCCCATTAGTATTACACACTTGGGCTTTTGGTGATCCGGCATCCGGTTTAAATAATTTTGGAACAGGCGCTACAATAAGCCATGCCTATAACTCTCCGGGAACATACTATATAAATTTAAATTCTAAATTACTCATAGGAGGAAACAATTGTGGTACCAGCGAAACCCAAACTGTAATTGTATTGCCAGCCACTCCAATTTTAACCATATCACCAAGCACTACAATTTGTCCGGGACAAAGCAGTACCTTAACTGTTAATGGAGGAAACTCTTATACATGGACCCCTGGAGCTACATTAAATAGCACAAGTGCAGCAAGCGTTATTGCTACACCAACAATTACAACAACATATAGTGTAACCGCTCCCGGCTGTGGCGCTAATCAAACAGCTACTGTGCAAGTAATAGTCATTGGAAATCCACCTGCCATAGGTCCTATTAATGGATTAACAAATGTGTGTAATAATCAAACCGGTGTCACCTACTCTGTTAATAATGTGGCTGCAACAAATTATACATGGACTGTGCCTGCAGGTGTAACCATTACCTCAGTACCTACCAATTCCAATGCAATAACCGTTGATTTTGGAGCAAGTGCCGGAACCATTTCGGTTTCTGCCGCCTCGGCTTGTGGAACCGCAACCGAATCATTAATTGTTACTATAAGTCCTAGTTTAAATTTAACCATTACTCCCACCAATCCGGTTATTTGTCCTGCAGGACAAGCAAACTTAGTAGTTAGTGGTGCAACAACTTATACCTGGTCAGGATCAAATCTTAATACAACATCGGGTGCAAGCGTCACAGCATCTCCAATTGTAACAACAATTTATACAGTTAACGGATCTTCCGGAACATGTACAGGAGTAGCAACCGCAACAGTAACAGTTGATAACACAAATTGTAACACCGGTACTTGTGATGTGACACAAATAAGAGCAGCCTTAACTGCTGCCGGAAATATTGAATTATTGGGAATGAATGATCCTTGTAGTTTGTATTTTATTAATCCTCAATACATGACAGGGCCTGCCGCTCAATCTTATGCGCAAACATTTGGAGCTAATTTAATTTCAGTACAATCAGCTGCGGAGAATGCAGCGTTAATAACAGCGCTTTCAAATCAAGGATATGCAGCTGAAGTAGTTTGGATTGGATTTGGTGATGGTTCCAGTGAAGGAAATTTCACTTGGTATGATGGTGCACCTGTAAGCTATACAAACTGGTCGGCCACAGAGCCAAACGATGCAGGTGGAAATGAAGATTGTACACAAATTTATCCAGATGGAACATGGAATGATTTGAACTGTGCAGGATATAATTCTTTATCTGTAATTGAAGTTAACTTATGTCCACAAGTTTCAATTGCTAATGTTCCAGTACATTGTTCAAATACAACTGTGACATTAAATGCAAGCACGTTATTGGGCTCGCCAAACTATACATATACATGGACACAATCAGGAACTGAAACTTTTACAAATACAAGTACTCCGGGAAACACGGATCAAATTTCTGTAACATCTGTTGGGCCTAACACTTTCACGGCTACATCAGTTGACAGATATTCTTGTCAGCAATTCACAACAATAAATCTTAATGTAATTGCCACACCAACAATTACAGCTAATAGCGCAACTATTTGCATGGGACAACAAGCGGCAACCTTAACCGCAAATGGCGCTTCAAGCTACACATGGAGTCCATCTGCAAGTTTAAGTTCTCCTAACGGAAGCGTTGTAATTGCAAACCCTAGCGTACCAACAACGTACACCATACAAGGAACTTCAGCCAGCGGCTGTGTAGGTACAGGAACTGCTTTTGTAGATGTGAGTTTTTTACCAGACGTTTACGTTCTTCAAAAAAACAGTTTATGTGATACTACAATTTTAAACTGGTTAAACATTACTTCGGTAACACCAACATTAGCACAAGGAGATTTACCATCCGGACTAACCGTTAACGCAACACATTCAGGTGGAGGAATGTCAACAACACCATCAATGTTCAGCGGAGGAACATTCCCCGCAACTTATAGTGTGCCTATTGCTGCAACAACGATCAGAAATGATCTGGGTGGTACTTTTAATTTTTGCTTTAATCAGCAGGTTATTAATCCACAAATTGCTTTTGCAAGTATTGGTAACGGTTCATTACCCATTACTATCAACACTTCTGTTCCATATCAAATTATTTGGGCAGGTGTTAATATGACCTATCCAAACCCAACCACCTTAATAGGACAAGAAGGATTTACGATCATTAGATTTCCGGGAGTGCACACTTGTGTTTCGTTAGATTATATTGGCAACGAAAGTTATTGCAACCTTGCCTTTGGTGTAATGGATGCTGATTGCCAGGGAAGACCAATTTGTCCGGGTGATCCTATAGAACTTATAGCTAATGGCGCTTCTTCATATACCTGGAATACGGGCGCAACAACTTCTACTATTGCACCCGCATCGTTTGTAACAACGACCTACTCGGTTGTTGGTGTAAATGCAGCCGGCTGTTCTAATACAACTACTACAACAGTTGTTATCAATCCAACCCCAACAGTTACTGCTAATAGCGCTACTATTTGTGTTGGACAACAAACCGCAACATTAACAGCTAATGGAGCTGCAACTTACAGCTGGATGCCCGCAACAGGATTAAGCGCGACCAGTGGTTCAGTAGTAACCGGTAATCCACTTTCTACTCAAGATTATACTGTTGTAGGAACAGATATAAATGGATGTTTGGGTGCTACGGTTACCGCCATTGCAGTTAATACATTACCAACGGTTACAGTAAGTACAGCTACCATTTGTTTAGGACAACAAACCGCAACGTTAAATGCCAACGGTGCAACTAATTACACTTGGTCACCTTCAGCTACTTTAAATTCAGCAAACGGAACTTCAGTTACAGGTACTCCAAGTACCACAACTAATTATACGATAACAGGTGAAGATTTTAACGGCTGTGTTAATACCGCTACAACAGATATTACTGTAGTGAATATTCCTACCGTAACTGTTTCAAGCAATGCTACAATTTGCCCTACAAGTAATACTGTTCTTATATCAGGAGGTGCAACCAACTACACATGGTCGCCAACTGTTAGTTTAACTAATCCTAACACAGCCACGGTAACGGCTAATCCTTCCGTTACAACTCAATATACAGTTATTGGAACTGACAATAATGGTTGTGTAGCCAGTAATACTGTTGAAGTAGCTGTAGCCAGTAATCCAACTATTACAGCTTTGAGCAATGTTACTATTTGTCCTGCCGGTTCGGCAACATTAAACGCATCAGGAGGGAATACTTACACTTGGTCTCCTGCAGCTTCATTAAATTCTGCAAATGGCGCTACCGTCACTTCTACTCCTGCAATAACAACAACTTATTCAGTAAGTGGTGAAAATTCAAATGGCTGTATCGCTACAACTACTGTGGAGGTATTTGTTGCTAATAATCCAACAATTACTATTTCACCAAACGTAACTGTATGCCCTTTAGCTGCCACAACATTAACAGTCGGAGGAGCCACTTCATACTCTTGGACACCCAACACCTTCTTAAATAATGACAATACAGCCAGCGTTATTTCTACACCAAGCACTTCTACAATTTATACTGTAACCGGACTTTTAGGAATCTGTTCAAGCACCAATGAGGTAACCGTTACTGTAACAAATACGGTTGTGGTAAATGCCTCTGCCAGTGATGCTACCATTTGTCCATTGGGCAGTTCAACATTAACAGCTACCGGAGCAACTTCTTATACCTGGTCGCCTGCCTTAACATTGAATACCGCCAACGGAAATACAGTGGTTGCTTCTCCTACAACAACCGAAACCTATACTGTTATTGGATCAACAAGTACCTGTACTAACTCTGCGCAAGTAGTAATAACTGTTACAACTAACCCAATTGTGAGTGCTACCAGTGCTACTATTTGTTCGGGAACAAATACCGTGTTAACTGCTAGTGGTGCAAATACATATACTTGGTCGCCAGCTGCATTTTTAAATACTACCAATGGAGCTAACGTTACCGCAAATCCGCCGAGTACAAAAACGTATACGATTGTTGGTGCATCAACCTTAGGTTGTCTGGGCTTTACAACAACAACTGTTGATGTCGTTATTACACCAACCTTATCAATAAATGCCAATTCGCTTTCTATTTGTCCCGGAGATAATTCTACTTTAAATGCGAGTGGAGCATCTAATTATACATGGTCACCGGCATCAACATTAAGTAATACAACAAGTGCCACAACAATCGCCTCTCCATCAATAACAAGTACTTATTTATTAACCGGGTCAAATGGCACTGCACCAAACTCATGCATTACAACTAAAACTATTCAAATTGTTGTGAAACCAACAACTACAATTACTGTTGGAAACCCCGATCCAATTTGTTTCGGGAACTTTACTAAACTAGAAGCGCATGGAGGAAATTCATATAACTGGCAGCCGTCAACCGGCTTAACACATCCTAACGATTCTGTAGCAACTGCAGAACCTCTAACAAACACCATTTATACAGTAACCGTAAATAAACCAGGATTTTGTGCTAATACGGCAACAGTAGAAGTTATTGTTAATCCATTGCCATATGTTTATGCAGGAGCTGATACCGTTGTAAATATTGATGAAGCCGTGACTTTATTTGGTGTTGGAAATACACAAGTTGGATTTCTTTCTCCTGACTCGTATCCTTTAAATTGCAATTTATGTCCTGTTATAACTGTTAATCCTCAGGAAAATACCTGCTTTATTTTGAAAGGAACGAGCTCTGATGGTTGTACAAATTTTGATACAGTATGTGTTATCGTCACAAAAGATTGGAACGTATATATTCCTAACGCCTTTACCCCAAATAATGATGGCAATAATGATCTATTTATGCCGTATGGATATGGTATTGATAAAATTGAAATGACTGTATTTGACAGATGGGGAGTTCAAATTTTTAAAAGCGATGCTGAACATCAGGGATGGGACGGAAAATACAAAGGCATGATGTGCGCACAAGGCGTTTATGTTTATCAGGTACTAGTCACATCTATGGGAGGAGCCAGTATGAAAAAAGTTGGCCATGTAACGTTAATGCCTCTTATAAAATAAATCTTAAAATAAAAAAAAGCTCTCCACTAATAAGTGGAGAGCTTTCGTAACTGATCAATAATGCTTTTTAAATAGAAATTTTGTGGACTCGGTTAATTGGAATAACGGTACCCTGTTTTAGGATCACTCGCTTATCAGTTACGCCCCACACGGTTGTCTCAACCAGTTTGCAGGAAATGTCGTCCTCAAAATATATTTTTATTTTAGAATGTTCCAAATTTCCTAAGGCCAAAGCTCTATTCAATTCCGCTTCTCTTTCTTTTATTAATTCCTTATCCGTTAACACTTCTTCTTGTGGAAATTTAAGGGACTCTATTTTTTCTTTTTCAATTGTTTCAAAAGCAGTAGCATTCATAGGCAATAAATTTAGGGGTTAATAACAGGTTTACACTTGTTAAACTAAAATTACAACAAATAGTTACAGTAAATCTGAAAAATTTCTGAAAGAAATAGTTACTTCTTAACAAGTAACACTACATTTTCCACATGGGCTGTTTGCGGGAACATATCTACCGGTTGAATTTCAGCAATTTGATAATGTTCCATCATCAAAGCAAGATCCCTTGCCTGAGTGGCAGGATTACAACTTACGTACACTACTTTTTTTGGAGCTGCCTTTAAGATCACACTCACTACATCAATATGCATTCCGGCACGTGGAGGATCGGTAATGATCACATCAGGTTGGCCATGAATAGCAATAAAATCATGGTTCAACACATCTTTCATGTCCCCTGCAAAAAAAGTAGTATTACTGATACCATTTAATTTTGAATTTTCTTTAGCATCAACTACTGCATCAGGCACATACTCAACCCCAATTACTTTTTTCGCTTTTTTGGCCACAAAATTAGCAATGGTACCTGTTCCTGTATACAGATCATAAACAACCTCATTACCCGTTAAACCACATAATTCGCGTGTAATGCGGTATAATTCATAAGCCTGAGGAGAATTTGTTTGATAAAAAGATTTAGCACTGATCTTAAATTTCAAACCTTCCATTTCTTCAAAAATATGATCTCTGCCATAAAACGTTACAATTTCCAGATCTTGTAAGGTATCATTCCCTTTAGGATTAATGGCATATTGCAAAGACGTGATCTGAGGAAATTTAGATTTTAAATGATTCAATATCAATTTTATATTTTCGGGTTGATCCTCAAAAAACTGGATCAATACCATCAATTCTCCATTACTGGAAGTTCTGATCAATAATGTTCTTAGTAAACCTGTTTTATGTCTAACATTAAAAAAGGTTAACTCATTTTTTAAAGCAAACTCTCTGATTTCATTTCTGATAGAATTAGATGGTTCTGCTTGTAAATAACAATTATTAATGTCTAAGATCTTATCGAACATTTTAGGAATGTGAAATCCCAAAGCATTACGACTATCAATAGATTCGCCACTTTGTACTTGTTCAGTCGTTAACCATTTTTTATCAGAAAACGAGAACTCTAGTTTGTTACGATAATAGTAAATTTCTTTATTAGGAAAAATAGGTTTAAGGGTTGAAATATCTAAATGTCCGATTCTTGTTAAAGCATCCGAAACAGTTTTATGTTTAAACAATAATTGTGTTTCGTAATTCATGTTTTGCCATTTGCAACCACCACAGTGTCCAAAATGTTCGCACTGATGTTGTATACGATCTTTGGAAGGTGTTTTAACGGCAACAATGTTCCCTTCGGCATAACTGTTTTTTTTACGAGTGATCATAATATCGGTTATATCTCCGGGTACTCCACCATCCACAAAAATAACCATGCCATCAACTTTGGCTACTGATTTTCCTTCTGATGAAATATCAACGATTTCAGCATTTTCAACAAATATGTTTTTCTTAATCTTACTCATAGGGCTGCAAAGATATAAGAACAAGACAAAAGATGAAAGATTAAGCATGAAAGATTAGAGAAACAAGAATCAAATCCTTAAAAAACCATAACAAAAGCAGAAATAGAGCTAATATGATTAAATTTACCCAGACTTTTTATGAATAAATTAATCGATCTGGTTACTCCACATTATCTGCGCACAAGCTTTATCTTGTTCGTTATGCTATGCATTAGCTTAATCGGTAAAAGTCAAACTAATTCCAAAAAACCTCAGGACTCCAAATACATAAAAATAAATCATGCCGGCCGTTTGGCATTTGACAAGTCTCTTGGAGTTGATGCTAAACGCTTGATCGGAGATGTGGAATGCGAACATCAGGGTGCCGTTATGCGTTGCGACAGTGCGTATTTGTACAATGACAAAAAACTGCAAGCCTTTGGTCATATCAGTATTATAAAAGGTGATAGTATTTTTTTATATGGTGATTCTTTACGCTACGACGCTAATACCAAATTAGCCCATTTAAAGGGAAATGTGCGTTGTATCGAAAAAGAAATGACCCTTACCACCAACATTTTAATATATGATGTGGCTAATTCCGTGGCAAGTTATTATGATGGGGGAGTTATCGTAAATAAAGAAAATACCTTAACCAGTAAAAATGGCCATTATTATTCTACGTCCAAAGATTTAACCTTTCATTACGATGTGGTTTTAACTAATCCGGACTATAAGGTGATAAGCGATACTCTTCGCTATAACACGATCAACAAAACATGTTATTTTATGGGGCCATCCTATATTACCAGTAAAGAAAATTCTATTTATTGCGAAAACGGATGGTATGATACAGAAAAAGAAATATCCCGTTTTAGTAAAAATGCCATGATCGTTACTAAAGACCAAAAATTATTAGGTGACAGTATTTTTTATGATCGTAAAAGAGGTTATGGCCGGGCTACTAAAAATGTTCGAATCATTGATACTACTAATAAATCCTTTATAGTTGGCAATTTTGCCGAACATTTTGAAAAGGGTAACAGAGCCATCGTTAGTAAACAAGCAATTTATGGCCGGGTTATAGAAAAAGATACTTTATTTTTATCAGCCGATACGTTATTTTATGACGAACCTGATTCCACACACACCTTTATTAAAGCATACAGGCATGTTAAAATTTTTAAGAAAGATCTTCAGGGCATTTGTGATTCTTTAGGTTATTATATGCATGATTCTATCATGAAACTATACAACTCCCCCATTCTGTGGACAAATAACGGACAAGTCACCGCCAAACAGATCAACATCATTACCGGATTGAATAGTATTAAAAGTTTTGAATTAAACTCCAATGCTTTAGTGATCCAAAAATGCGATAGTTTGGATGAACATAAATTCAATCAAATATCAGGCAGGCGTATTGAAGGATTTATTGTAGAGGACACAATCCGTAAATTAAACGTGATCGGTAATGCCCAAATTATTTATTACATCAAACAAAAAAATGATTACAAAGGCGTAAACAAAACCCTTTGTAGTGATCTAAGTGTGTGGTTCAATGGCGATGGTGTTGATAGAGCCACTTATAGAAACAAGCCTGAATCGGTTATTTATCCTTTAAAAGAGGTTAATGATATGGAAATGAGAATGAAGAATTTTGTTTGGCTGGAAAACAAAAGACCAAAGAAAAAATCAGATATTTTAATTCGGTAAATCAATAATCTGATATTTTGTATATTTAGCCTTTAAATTACAAACGCTTATGAAATTATTACAAAATAAAGTCGCCATTATTACAGGTGCATCTCGTGGAATTGGAAAAGGAATTGCTGAAAAATTTGCAGAACAAGGTTGCAATATTGCTTTCACCTTTTTATCATCAGTAGAAAAAGCCAAAGCATTTGAAACTGAATTAGCTACCAAGTATGGCGTAAAAGTAAAAGGCTACCAAAGTGATGCGGCTGATTTTAAAGCAGCTGATCAATTAGTAACCGATGTGGTGGCAGAATTTGGAACCGTAGATGTTTTAGTTAACAATGCCGGTATTACTCGCGATACATTATTAATGCGCATGAGTGAACAACAATGGGATGAAGTAATAAATGCCAATTTAAAATCGGTATTTAACTTAACTAAGGCTGTACAAAAACCAATGTTAAAAGCTCGTAGTGGTTCTATCATCAATATGAGTTCTGTGGTTGGCGTAAAAGGAAATGCAGGTCAGGCAAATTACTCTGCTTCTAAAGCCGGTATTATTGGTTTTACCAAATCAGTAGCGTTAGAATTAGGTTCTCGTAATATTCGTAGTAATGCCATTGCGCCAGGCTTTATTGAAACTGAAATGACAGGTGCTTTGGATGAAAAAGTAGTTCAAGGATGGAGAGATTCTATTCCTTTGAAGCGTGGTGGATCTGCTGAAGATGTAGCTAACTTGACTTTATTTTTAGCAAGTGATATGAGTGCATACATTACAGGCCAATGCATCAATGTATGTGGTGGAATGCTAACCTAAAAACAGATATGAGAACTGAGATATGAGAAGTGAGATTATTACAATAATAAAATCATACAAGTTCTCAATTCTCAATTCTAACATCTCAATTCTTTAAAAAATGGAATTTATCTCTAATTATCCCTGGTATTACACCCTGTTATGTTTGGTAGCAGGGTTTGTTTTTTCTGCCATGCTATATTACAGAGATAAACAAAATACTGAGCGCTCTAAAAAATTACTCTATGGTTTAGCTGTTTTGCGTTTTGCGTCCATTTCAATCATTGCTTTGTTATTGTTAGACGTATTTGTAAAACGTTTAATTAATGAAACCGAAAAGCCTGTTATTATTGTTGCTCAGGATAATTCATCCTCATTACTTTCCGGAAAAGATTCTACGCAACTCAAAGCAAACTACACAAAAGCCTTAAATGCTTTTATAAATAGCGTAAAAGAAAAATACGATGTTAAAACCTATCAATTCGATTCTGAATCTAAACCTTCTGAAACATTTGATTTTAAAGGAAAAGAAACAGACATCTCAAAATTGTTTTCAGATATAGAAAACAATTACGCCAACAAAAATATTGGGGCAATTGTTTTAGCAACAGACGGCATATACAATAAAGGAACGAACCCTTTGTATAGTATCGAGAAGATCAATGCACCGATTTACACCATTGCTTTGGGTGATACAGTGCCATTAAAAGATATTTGGATACAAGCCGTTAATCATAACCAAATTGCTTATTTAGGCAATTCCTTCCCTGCTGAAGTGGTTGTTAATGCTATTGATCTGAAAGATAAATCCACTAACATTTCTATTTCTCAGGGTGGTAAAGTTTTAAGATCAGAAAACATTACCATCAATTCCAACAACTTTAGCAAAGTGTATAATTTTATTTTAGACGCTAATCAATCCGGAATTCAAAAATACACGGTTTCAGTTTCAACAATAGATGAAGAAAAAAACAAACAAAATAACACACAATCCTTTGTAGTAGACGTCATTGATAATCGCGAAAAAATATTGATCCTTGCCAATGCCCCACACCCTGATATAGCAGCAATTGAACAAAGTATAGCATCTACTCAAACGTACGAAGTAGAAGTGGCTTTGATCAATGATTTTACCAAGCCATTAAAACCTTACTCTTTAATTGTTATTCATCAAGCTTCCATTTTACCTCAGCGCATTAGTAATGAGTTAAAGGGCAATAATCAATCTTTATTTTTTATAGGAAGTAATTTTTCCAATTTTCTGAGTGGCATCAATAGTAATGCTGCCCAAACTAATAGAACTAATGATGTTGAAGCCATTTGCCATAGAGAGTTTTCTTTGTTCACTATCAGTAATGAATTACAAAATTACTTTAAGGTATTTCCGGCTGTAAAGTGTGCTTTTAAAAACACATTAGTTTCCAATGGAAGCAATGCCCTTTTAACACAAAAAATTGGTGTTGTAGAAACAGAAGAACCTTTAATGGTATTTTTAGAAAACAATGGTGTAAAAACTTGTGGTTTTTTAGGAGATGGTTTATGGCGCTGGCGTTTACGGGATTTTGCCGATCATGAAAACCATAATTTATTTAATGAATTGATCAATAAAACGGTGCAGTATTTATCCGTAAAAGCCGATAAAAGCTTTTTTAGAGTGTATACTAAAAAAATCATCAACGAAAATGAAGCACTAGATTTTACTGCAGAAGTATATAATCAGAGTTATGAGTTAGTGTCAGAACCGGACGTTACTTTGAGTTTAAAAGATGATAAAGGAAAACTATACAATTACACATTTAGTAAAAAACAAACCATGTATAGTTTATCGGCGGGCATGTTTCCACATGGAGAATACAGCTATGAAGCCAAAGTAAAATACGGTGATAAGTTGTATACCAAATCAGGAATAGTGATGGTCAAAGAAATTGTTTCTGAAAAGATCAACACGGTTGCCAATCACCAATTATTATATCAAATAGCTAAACAAAGCGGAGGTAAGCTCTATTACGAAAACCAATTAGATAATTTACAAAAAGACATTTTAAGCAGCGAACAAATAAAATCCATTACTTATTCTCATAAACAATTAACTGATCTGGTAAATCTAAAATGGATCTTCTTTTTAGTGGTTTTAATGCTCAGTATTGAGTGGTTTTTACGCAAATATAACGGGAAGGTTTAATCAGCTTCATTTTTCAGCCTAAACCGAATTTTATCATCTATTTCCTTGCGTAATAAGGCAATTAGCTATTTAACAAATCTTTACCAAAAAACTTAAGAATCCAATTTTTTTAATGCTTTATGGCATTTTTATTGGAATGTCTATAACTCTAAATCGTTATATTTGTTAATCTAAAATTATTAAAATGAAACAATTACTAATTCTTTCTTCGGCCATCGTTCTTTTCTTTTCGGCATTTACTATTAAATCAGATGATGGCGGAAAACTGCCTTCTGCGACAGTAAAAAAGTGTGATGGAAGCAAAGCTAATACAAACACTTTTTCTAACAATGGTAAGCCTATGATCATTAGCTTTTGGGCTACCTGGTGCAAACCTTGTAAAAAAGAATTAGATGCCATACATGAAAACTACGCTGATCTGGTAAAAGAAACAGGGGTTAAATTAATTGCTATTTCTATTGATGATGCTCGTAGTTGTGGCAAAGTAGTAACGGATGTGATGGCTAAAGGCTGGGAATACGAAGTTTATATTGATGAAAATCAGGATTTTAAACGTGCAATGAATGTCAATAATGTACCTCACACATTTATAGTGGATGGCAACGGACACATAGTATGGAGCCATAATTCATATGCCGAAGGTGATGAAGACAAATTATTTGAAAACGTAAGAAAGGTAGCTAAAGGCGAAAAATTAGAACACTAATCTCTCTATAATCCCACTCTATTTTTGTGAAAAAAATCATCAACTATTTTACAGTTGCCTTAAGCATTGGTTTAACGCATACAGCTTTTGCACAAAGTAATAATCCATTACAAGCAGTTAATGGTAATTTTCAAATTGATGCTGCCAACTATCAAAGAGATACAGCAATTGGAGCTGATCCAGGAAAAGAGGTGTTCCGCTACAATGCCTTTGGTAATATTAATTATGCTATTGGCGATTTTACTGCAGGATTTAGATATGAAAGTTATAACCCACCATTAATTGGCTATTTACCAGGGTATAAAGGTTCAGGAATTCCATACCGTTTTGCGCGCTATAAACACAAAGACATTGATATTACCGTGGGTAATTTTTATGAACAGTTTGGAAGTGGTATTGCTTTAAGAGCCTACGAAAACAGAGGTTTATTATATGACAACGCTTTTGATGGTATGCGGGTTATTTTTACTCCAAAAAATGGGATCACATTAAAAGGTTTAGTAGGAAAACAAAGAACTTATTTTTCTTTATCTCCCGGAGTTGTAAGAGGTTTTGATGGTGAAATTAATGTAACCGAATTATTTGACTCCATCTTTAAAAACTCTAAAACCAAAGTTATTTTAGGCGGTAGTTTTGTGAGTAAATATCAAGATGCATCTGATCCTACTTTAGTTCTACCTGAAAATGTAGGAACAAGTGCCGGTCGTTTAGCAATTATTAGAGGTGGCTTTAATTTTAATGCAGAATATGCTTATAAGATCAACGACCCTTCGTACCAAAATCAATTTACTTATAAAGAGGGACAAGCTGTAATAGCCTCTGCATCATATGGCACAAAAGGATTTACCGTTTTGTTTTCCGGAAAAATGATCGACAATATGAGTTTTAGAAGTGACCGTAATGCCACTAATACTATTGACATGATCAATTATATACCTGATTTCAGTAAATTCCACACCTACTCTTTAATGGCTTATTATCCTTATGCCACACAACCCAACGGAGAAGTTGGCGGTACCGGAGAAATACAATATAAAGTACCCAAAGAAAGTTTATTAGGTGGAAAGTACGGAATGGACATTTCTCTTAATGCCTCTGTGTATTATGCCTTAGACACCATTGGACTTGATCCGGCAAAAGATTCTATCAGACATTTAAAATACTCATCTAATTATGGTGCTTTGGGCGATAAGTATTACCAAGACATTAATATAGAGATCACAAAAAAATTCTCTAAAAAATTAAAGATGACTTTCATGTATGCTAATCAATTTTTAAATCAATCGATCGTGCAATTTAACACCGCAGATAAATCGGAGCATCCTGACGTTAGTTCACATATTGGTGTAATTGATATTACATATAAATATAAATCAGGTTCAGCTATTCGTTTTGAAACACAAGGTTTTTTTGGAAAATATGATTATGGCACACATAAATATGAGCCTAATGGAGAGTTAAATGTTACAAACAATACCGGCTCCTGGATTTCAGAATTAATAGAATGGACACCAAATTCACACTGGAGTATTACCATTGCCGATCAATATAATTACAATAATCCTGTTGTTGCGAAACGTGTACATTACTATTATGGTATGGTTGGTTATGTAAATGGCCCTACCCGTATTTCATTAAGTTATGGCCGTCAACGTCAGGGTATTTTCTGTGCAGGAGGTGTATGTCGTTTTGTACCCGCATCCAGTGGCGTTTCTTTAAGTATTTCATCCAGTTTTTAAAAATAACAACATGAGAAAATTAATTTTAAATTCAGTAGCTTTTATCTTAACAGTAATTGCAATTGTAAGTTGTGATTTTGTTCAGGATGCAAACCCTTCTATAACTCCAAATACAACAACAGGAGGGAACTCTAACATTATTTACAGAAAAGCATTTATAGAAGATTATACCGGCCATAAATGTGGAAATTGCCCGGCTGCTGCCGATCAATTAAAAAGCATAGAAAACACTTATCCGGGAAAAATTGTTCCTTTAGCTGTTCATGCAGGTTTTTTTGCGACAACAAACCTACAGTACCCAACCGATTTTCAAACTACTGCCGGAGACGCGTATGATCTACAATTTGGAAATTCGGCAGCCGGAAATCCTAATGGTTTAATTAATCGTTCAGGTTATGGCACAGCCAGCTTTATTAAACAATGGTCATCCTGGGGCGCAGATGCGGCTTCCATCATTGCAATGCCGGCAAAATTTCAAATTAAAATACATAATACATTTAATGCAACCACTAAAGTATTAGATACTGATATCACGGTTAAATCATTAGCAACTAATACAGGTAATTATAAATTGGTTGTGCTCTTAAGTGAAGATAGCGTTATTGCTGAACAATTGGATTACAGAAAACCTAGTGGGTCACAATTGGTTCCTAACTACGAATTCAATCACATATTAAGAGGAGCAATAAACAGTACATGGGGTGATGCCATCTTTACAAGTGGAACGGCTGCCCTGAATGATTCTGTGGTGAAATCTTATACAGGTTTTTCGGTTAACGCAAACTACCGTCCTAAAAAATGTCATGTAGTTGCTTATGTGTATGATGCAGATGCGGCTAGTCCAACCTACTATGAAGTTTATCAAGCTGAAGAAGCTCATGTAGAAGAATAATTATAATTTGCACTAAATAAAAAAGGCTATCCTCAACATGAAGGATAGCCTTTTTTAGTATCATATAAAACGATTACTTCTTAAACTTCCCCTTCAATGCTGCCAAAGCAGACATCATATCGTTAGGATCATAAGCTACTTCTTCTTTTTTCTGCTGCTTACTATTACCCGACGACTGCTTAACTGCTCCTTCACCTTTCATTGATAAAGCAATACGTTTACGTTTCACATCGCACTCGGTAACATTTACCCACACATGTTGTCCAACCTTTACAATTAAGTTTGGATCATCTACAAAAGTATCACTCAATTGAGAAATATGAACCAAGCCATCCTGATGAACGCCAATATCTACAAAGGCACCAAAGTTGGTAACGTTGGTTACAATACCCGGTAAACGCATGCCTTCTCTTAAATCTTCTATGCTATGAACGCTTTCATCAAAACTAAATACCTCAAATGATTTTCGAGGATCGCGTCCCGGTTTTTCTAACTCAGTTACAATATCTTTTAAAGTTGGTAAACCAATTGTTTCCGTCACATAAGCATTCAAATTAATTTTCTTACGTAACTCTTTGTCTTTGATAAGATCATCAATGCTGCAATTCAAATCAGCAGCCATTTTTTCTACAATATGGTATGACTCCGGATGCACCGCACTTTTATCTAATGGATGAATGCCGTCACGAATACGTAAGAAACCCGAACATTGCTCAAATACTTTGTCTCCCATGCGATTTACTTTTAGCAAATCTTTACGGGATTTAAAAGCACCATGTTCATTGCGATACTCTACAATATTTTTTGCCAACGTTTCGCCAATACCTGATACGTATGATAATAATTGTTTAGAAGCCGTGTTCAACTCCACACCTACGCCATTTACACAACTCATGACCACGGCATCCAATTTATTTTTTAAAGCGGTTTGATCCACATCATGCTGATACTGTCCAACGCCAATAGATTTAGGATCTAACTTTACCAACTCGGCTAATGGATCAGCTAAACGACGACCAATAGAAACGGCACCACGCACCGTTAGATCATAATCGGCAAACTCTTCACGAGCTACGTCTGATGCCGAATAAATAGAAGCTCCTGCTTCACTCACCATAATAACCGGAATTGTTTTAGGCAATACTTCAATTCCTCTGATGAATTGTTCTGTTTCGCGCGATGCGGTTCCATTACCAATAGCTATAGCCTCTAATTCATACTTAGCACATAAAGCCATTACTACGTGCTGAGAATCCATCACGCGGCGCGGCTCATGAGGATAGATCACTGTTTCTTCCAATAATTTTCCTTGTGCATCTAAAGCAACAACTTTGCAACCTGTTCTAAAACCCGGATCAATGGCCAACATGGCTTTTTGACCTAAAGGTGAAGCCAGTAACAATTCACGTAAATTATCTGCAAATACTTGGATCGCTTTTTCATCCGCTATTTGTTTGGTAAACAAACGCATTTCTGCTTCAATACTTGGTTGCAATAAACGCTTATAACCATCTTCAATGGCTAATTGAATTTGCTCAGCACATTCATTACGTGAGGTAATGAATTGTTTTTTTAATTGCTCATGTGCTACTTCATCATCAATCACAATATCTAAAATCAAAAAGTCTTCTTTCTCACCACGGCGCATGGCCAACATACGGTGGCTCGGACAAGACATTAATGGTTCTTCCCACTCAAAATAATCCGCAAATTTTTCACCCTCTTCTTCCTTCCCTCTGATCACTTTACTTTTTATAATAGCCGATCTTTTAAACAGAATACGCATGCCTTCACGAGCAACAGCATCTTCACTTACAATTTCAGAAATAATATCTCGCGCACCCTGTAGAGCTTCGTCAGGATTTTCAACACCTTTTTCTTTATCTACAAATTTTAATACTTCCGGAAACAGGTCTTTAGTTTGTTGTTCTAGTATTAATAAAGCTAAAGGCTCTAATCCTTTTTCACGGGCTACTGTAGCTTTGGTACGACGTTTTGGCTTGTATGGTAAGTATAGATCTTCTAAGGTTGATAAAGTCTCAGCGGCTAAAATTTTTGATTCTAACTCTTCGTTTAATTTACCCTGACTTTCAATAGACTTTAAAATACTTTCGCGACGTTGTTCTAACTGACGTAAACGTTCGATCTCATTTTTAATAGTAATTACCTGAACTTCATCCAAACTTCCGGTTACCTCTTTACGATAACGAGAAATAAAAGGAACGGTAGCTCCTTCATCTAATAATTCAACGGTAGATTTTACCTGTTTGGCATCAATCTTTAGCTCGGCGGCAATTTTAAAAAATAAAGCAGTATCGGTCATAGGAAATTATAAATGTTAAATTTTTCATCACTAACAAATATAAACCTATAAAAGCCTTGTTGCCATTGCATTTATCAACAATCAGTATTTTTTGACTAAAGATAAATGACTCAAGATGAAAGACTTAAAAAACGAAATGTTGAAAATTAATTATTAGATGAATGGTCTTTAATCTTGCATCTTTTATCCTAAATCTGACTTACAAGAACAACTCATATGCTAAAGAGAAACTATGCCTGAGCTCTAACAAACACTTCTACTTCGGCCAAAGGACTAAATAAATATACAGAGCCACTGGAAATTTCTTTACAGCGAAAACGCTTTCTTAACTTTTCTCCTTTTTCAAAAATACGTGAACCATTGTATAAAAAATGAGTACGGTATGGTAAATGTTCCAATAAAATTAAATGGCCGTTTGTATCATTACTGTCATACAATTTAAGTGTACGCATTAAAGTAGCATCGCTGCAACTAGCAGCTGCAGGGTTTTGCAAATACTTTCGCAATGCATACAATACATCCAAAGGCAAATTATCAGTGCTTAAAAAGGGAGTCATAAGATCTCTGAAAGATTGTTTCCACTCTTCGCCATGAGGCATCACTCTGTTACGATATTGATTGAAGGTTTTTAGATGAGCAATTTCATGAACCAAGGTCACAAAAAAAGAATATTCGTTTAAATTATGATTGATGGTAATCACATGATTCATCCCATTTTGCGGAGATGTATAATCACCTAATTTAGAACTACGTTCTTTAGTGATCTTTAATTTAAAGTCAAATTCAATAATCCAACTAGCTATTGTAGGCACAGCAAACTCCGGAATATACTTACGAAGTATTTCCGAATTACGTTGTATTTGTTGCTCACGGAGATTCATTTTATTTAGATTCAAGACGAATGATACAAGATTAAAGACAGAACAAATCTTTCATCTTATATCTTTAATCTTATGTCGTTCTTATGGTTTGTATTTCGATTTTGATAAAATTTTCTGTGCGTCGGTTTCGTTCATCAGATCTTCTAAAGTTACATTTTCATTATGTTCCATGTAGGATTTAACAATTTGCCAACCTACCCACATAGCGATACGAGGCGGGCATTCTTTACTGATAGAACCTGTAAAGGGTCCATCATTTGTAAATTCAGCAATAACTTTCAGATCATTTTCATACAATTTATTATCCTTAGCAAAAAAGCCCCACAGGTTTTTCTCGTACTCTTTGCAATATTTTAATTGAGCTGTAGTGTATCCAATTTTTAAAGAGTCCTGTACATTTGGCAACAATGCATCGCATACATAAAATGTCTTACCATAAAAGATCATGTGATTCAATAAATTATTTACGGGATTAGCATTATCAAATTCGGTGATCATCCAACCGCGAACAGCATCCGTTAACAGATGCTCTTTGTTCATGGTTCGGGTTTTAAATTTAGGCATTTGAAGAGCGCTGTAAAAAGCATTGTTGCCTCCTAAATACATCTCCAACCCAATTCCTAAAGTTGAATCTACATAAACAATATTGTAGTTAAATCCACTCATAAAAGTGACATATTGTTTAGGTGTTTTACGTTTCGGGAAAAATACTTTGAAACGTTTGACCGCTTCCGTCATATCATCACCCAGTAATTCTATATCATTATCCGAAAAAGTTTTAGTGAGATCGCTATACGCTTTACTCATATCTTTATCCGAAATAAACTTCAATAAAGACTCCGAATACAAAGAATCAGCGACGCCACCATTATTAACGATAGAAGAAATATAACGATTATAAAACGTGTTATATTTTTTTTGTAATTCAGTAGTTTGTTGGTTAATGTTTTGAGAATTTAAAGCAAACACCTCTTTATCCAAACGTTTAAAAACAACAGGGTCCATTGTTACCGAACTAGTATCTATATCTAATTTATCATGTTTACAGCTTGTTAAAAAATTAAGCATTAAAGCAATGATAATAAATTTAAAAATTGACTTCATTTGAAAATTTATATTAATTTTACAAGTGTTAAGTTAAATTAAAAACAATTTATATGAAAAAGATTTTACTTTTAGTTTCGAGCACTCTGTTGTTAGCTAATTCATTTTTTGCTCAAGACGATGCTGATAAAAAATTTCGTTTCGGTTTAAGGGTTTCTCCAACCCCGACCTGGTTAAGAAGCACTGATACGAAGTTTGTAGAAAAAGGGGGGACTAAATTTGGTTTTGGATTTGGTTTACAAACAGAATTCCGCATTAACTCAACAGCGTCTTTTGTAACAGGTATTGGTGGGGATTTTTTGGGAGGGAAACAAACTTACAAAAATGGCCAGGGTTATGCATTAAATAAAGATGGCGCTTATATAGAGTCAGCAAATGTTCCATATCAAAAAGGAGCAAATGGTTTAAACAGTTCTAACACTAGTTTAGATAAATATTATGTTATAAAAAGCCGTTCAGTAAAAGCAACTTATGTTACCATCCCTGTATTATTAAAACTAATGACAAAAGATATTTCAGGGTTGAAATACTTTGGTATGTTTGGCGGTAACATTGCAATTCAAACAAAATTCAAAGCTACTGATGAGATCACTGAGTTAGTTTATGACTCTCCAACAAACACTTACATCGATGGGTCATCTTCATCAATCACTGACATGAAACCAAAAGGAGATCTAATCCCTTTCAATGTGGGACTTAACGTTGGACTTGGGGCAGAATATAACCTTTCAGGAAGTACTTCTATGTTTTTTAGCATTAATTACTTACGTGGTTTTATTAACCAATACCAAGGAACCTCAGACATTATGGTTGATAAAATTAAGGAAAGCATCAATACCGGAGTTTCACCTTCAATGTCTAAACAAAGTGCTTTTAGTGATGGGATCCAAATTAACATTGGTGTTTTATTCTAATAGTTATTAAAATAATTTAAAAAAATCCCGTCCGCTAACTAGCGGATGGGATTTTTTATTTTTATAAAGTATATAAAGAGTCAAATCTCTGAATTAAATGAAAAAGAAAGACATCATCAACCATATCGTTAGTTGGCTTAAAACTTATTCAGACACTTCAAAAACAGAAGGTTTTGTTATAGGAATTTCGGGCGGCATAGACTCTGCGCTAACTTCTACACTTTGTGCATTAACAGGCAAACAAGTTATCTGTGTAAATATGCCTATCAGACAAAGTCAAACAGAATACGACAGAGGAAATGTACATATTGAATGGCTAAAGAAAAATTACAAGAATGTAAGTAGCGATGAAGTGGATCTGACTCCTGTTTTAGAGATCATTGAAAAAACTTACGACCCTAAATTGCAAGATTTTTTAACAATGGCCAATACACGATCGCGTTTACGCATGACCACACTTTATGGTTATGCCAGCCATTATAAATTATTAGTTGCCGGAACCGGAAATAAAATTGAAGATTTTGGAATTGGTTTTTTTACAAAGTATGGCGATGGTGGTGTGGATGTAAGTCCAATTGCTGATTTGATGAAATCGGAAGTTTATAGTTTAGCAGAAGAACTTGGTGTAACGGATGCCATATTAAAAGCCAGACCGACAGATGGTTTGTTTGCAGATGGAAGAACCGATGAAGACCAGATCGGTGCTACTTATGATGAATTGGAATGGGCAATGTTGTATCTGGAAAACAAAGAAACATATGAATTAAATGCCCGACAAAAAGTAGTCATGCAAATATACAGTAGCCGAAACAGAGCGAATAAACATAAAATGGATCCGATACCGGTTTGTATGATCCCAAAAGAATTTTTAATTTAATTTGTTATGACTGCAAAAAGAACTTGTATAGAATGTGGTGATACGTTTCATGGCAGAGCTGATAAAAAGTTTTGCAGTGATATGTGCCGTAATGCCTATAACAATAAGTTGAATAGCGACAGTAATAATTTGGTGCGTAACGTCAATAATATTTTGCGTAAGAACCGCCGTATTATGGAAGAGCTATTGCCGGAAGATACCGCTAAAGTAACTCAACAAAAACTTATAGATAAAGGTTTTAATTTTTCTTACTACACAAATGCCACTACCACAAAAACAGGTAAAACGTATTTGTTTTGTTATGAGTATGGTTATTTGCCTCTGGAAGGAAATTATTATTTGTTAGTGAAACGAAAAGGAGAATAATTAATCCTCTATCACAATAGAAACCTTATCTACCGGACCATTCATAGGCGGCAATAATTTGGTCACTTTTACTTTAGTTTCAATTAATTTCGGGAAGGTGTGAATGATCTTATCATAGATACGTTTACCTACATGTTCAATTAATTTTGAAGGAATGGCCATTTCGGCTTTACAGATCTCAAACACCGTACAATAATCAATGGTCAAATTCAAATCATCTTTAGCCGCAGCTGCTTGAAAATCATAGGTCAAATAAACATCTACAATGTATTCGCCACCTACACGTGTTTCTTCTGGCAAACAACCATGGTAAGCATATAATCTGATTCCTTCGATATTAATTTGATTTTTCATGTGGGATTGATTTAAATTAAATGGAGATCTCTCCTCTTAAATTGTTTTCTAATAATTGTTTTGTTTTTGCTAAAGGTAATTTTTTACCCAAAACATACATTAATTTAGTTATGGCACTTTCAAAAGTAATATCTACACCGCTAATAACACCAATCTTTTTTAAATGACTACTGGTTTCATACATACCTTGTACCACTCTACCTTCTGAACACTGCGTGACATTGTAAATAATAATTCCTTTATCAATAGCCTGTTTCAAGGCTTTGGTAAACCACTCTTCGGTACTTGCATTACCTGCCCCAAAGGTTTCTATAATAACCGCTTTGATACCGGGCGCGTTTAAAATGGCTAAAGTTATTTTTTGACTTAAACCGGGAAATAATTTCAAAACTGCAATATCATTTTCCAATTGTGTATGAACCTGAAACGCTTTCTTACTCGTTTTCAATAAGGCCGAAGTATTATACTGAATATTAACCCCGGCTTCTGCTAAAGCGGGGTAATTAGGGGATTTAAACGCGTCAAAATGCTCTGAATTATACTTATACGTTCTGTTTCCTCTGTAAAGCTTATATTCAAAATAAATACACACTTCCGTTACAATGGGTTTATTATTTTTTTGCGCTGCTGCAATTTCAATAGCGGTAATTAAATTTTCTTTACCATCTGTTCTAATAATTCCAATTGGTAATTGTGAACCTGTTAATACGACCGGTTTAGTCAAATTCTCCAGCATAAAGCTCAAAGCACTTGCCGTGTACGACATCGTATCAGAACCGTGCAAGATCACAAATCCATCATACTTACTATAATTATCTTTAATGATAGATGCAATATCCACCCAAACTTTTGGATGCATATTAGATGAATCAATAGGTTTAGCAAAAGAAACAGATGATAACTCAATATCAAATTTTTCTAATTCGGGAATTTGCTTGCTAAGTGATTTAAAGTTGAAAGGTTTTAATTCTCCTGTTCGGGGATCCTGCATCATACCAATGGTACCGCCTGTGTAGATGAGAAGAACTTTAGGTTTTTTCATATAAAAGAGAAGTGAGATTTGAGACATGAGAAGTGAGAGTTTTCATCTCATTTCTCATGTCTATATTCTCATATCTTAATTAGAAAGGTAAATCGTCGTTATCAGAAATACTGCTATTGAAAACAGGTGCAGAAGTACTTTCTTGCATACCTGCATTATTTTGAGCTGGTGCAGAAGATGATCCGGCAGCTACTTTTTCAATTCTCCAGGCTTCTAATGTATTGAAATATTTAATTCCTTGAGGACCATTCCACTCACGACCACGTAAGTTAAACTGTACTTTAATTTCGTCTCCTTGATTAAACGTATCCAACATATTACATTTATCCTGAGTTACTTGAAAACTCACAAATTGTGGGTACGGTGTACTTAAATCAGTTGCTAATACAAATTCTCTCTTTTGAAATTTATCGCTCACTTTTTGTGTGTCGAATTTTACTTTTAATTGGCCTGTTACTTCCATTGTATATATTTATTATTGATTACTGAGTTATCCAACAAATTTAATGAAGTTCGAGCAAATTTTTTATTGATTTAATTGACAAAAACAACAATATTTAAACAAAATAGGCAGTTTTAAACAAAAAAGCCCCGACCAAAAAGCCGGGGCCAAAACCAAAACAATGGGAAGTTTTAGTTTAGGTTAATCACAAAACTTTCTTTTGATTGTCTTACTTTTTTCAAATTCACTAACCAATCAGCTTCTGAATCTCTGTAACCAAGTGGTAATAAGGCCACGCTACGTAATCCTTTTTCTTTCAGATTTAACAGGGCATCCAAGTCCGAACCATTAAACCCTTCCATTGGGGTAGAATCCACTTTTTCAATGGCAGCAGCTGTTAAAGCCATTCCTAATCCGATGTATGCTTGTCTTGCTGAATGTTGGAAATTTTCTTCAGGAGTTCTGGAAGCAAAAATACCTTTCAATCTGTTCTTATAATCATCCATCGCATCTAAAGGCATTTGACGCTCAGTTAATGTACGGTTAAAATTTTCTTCGATATGTGCGTCTGTTACATTATCCCAGGCAGCAAATATTAATAAGTGCGATGAATCCACAATTTGCGCTTGATTAAAGGCAATTGGCAAAATTTGCTGCTTCAATTCAGGGTTAGTTACTACAATTACTGAGAAAGGCTGGATACCGGAAGATGTAGGCGCCAAACGAGTAGCTTCTAAAATTGTATTCACTTTTTCTTCAGGTACTTGTTGACCATTCATTTTTTTGGTGGCATAACGCCAGTTTAATGCATTAATTAATTCCATGTTGTTTGTTTTTAGATTAAATTATTATTTGTTTTCATTTTGGACGTACTTATCCACCCCTCTTTACAGAAGTTATTTTTACTATTAAAATTGTTTTAAAATAAAATGCTAACTAGCACTCTCCATCAACGGAGCAGCTTGCACCATCTATATTAGCAATTGTTGCTTTCTGTTCATTCCAGGCTTTATTTAAAGCTCCTAAAAATACTTCGCTTGGCTGTGCACCAGATACCGCTAGTTTTCTATCAATAACAAAGAAAGGAACGCCTCTTACTCCTACTTGTTGAGCCTCTTCAATATCTTTAGTTACAGCTTCTGCATATGAATTATTATTCAACACCTCTTTTACTTCTTCCGCGTTTAAACCAATGCTCACTGCTAATTGAATTAAAGTTTCCTGATCGTCAATATTTTTTCCTTCGGTAAAGTAAGCTTTAAACAAAGCTTCTTCCATAGCATCTCCTAAATTATAGTGTTTAGCTAAATGAGATACACGGTGTGCATTGAATGAATTGGCAACTACTGCTTTATCAAAATGATACTCCAGTCCAACATCTTTAGCCATAGTGGTGACATGTGAGCTTACTTCTTTAGCATATTCATAAGTCCAACCTTTTCTATCGGCTAAATATTGGTGAGTATTTTTAGTCGCATCCGTTTTCATTTCGGGATCTAACTGAAAACTTTTCCAGATAATCTCTACATTATCTGCATGTTCAAATTGTTTTAAAGCTCCTTCGAATTTACGTTTACCTATATAACAAAAAGGACACATAACATCACTCCAAATTTCTACTTTCATAATTGTATTGTTTGATTTACGAAACAAAATTACAGATATTAGGTATACTTTTGTAACTGATATACTTTTGTATACTAGTATCCTTTAGTATACCTTCAATAAAATCAAGCAAATAAGTCGTAATTTTACGTCATAAAACCAAAAAGTCATGTCAAAATTGTTAAAAGAGAAATTAAATAAGGAAGAATGTTCTAAAAGTTTGCTTCCTATACAAGATGCCTTGTATATACTAAGCGGCAAATGGAAACTTCCTATTATTGTTGCTCTTAAACATGGCCACAAGCGATTTAAAGAACTGAATCGCGAGATAGAAGGAATTACTGCCAAAATGCTTTCAAAAGAATTAAAAGAACTTGAAATGAACGACCTGGTAAAACGTACCGTTTACGATACTATACCGGTGAGCGTTGAATATGAATTGACAAGCTATGGTGAAACTCTGGATACTGTTATTTATGCTTTAAGAGATTGGGGCGTGAAACATAGAAAACGTATTACCTCTAAATAATAGATTGCATTACAATCATTTATTTTACTTTTACTATATGTCAAAAAAATCCACTAAACAAGAAGCCATCATTCCTCAATCCGGTTTTGATTTTCTGAAACAATTAAAGAAACACAATGATCGCGATTGGTTTAATGCCAATAAAGGCACTTATTTAAAAGAGCTGGCCTACATTGAAAATTTTGCTGAGGAATTATTATCTGAACTCAACAAACATGATGTGATCGAGACGCCATCAGGTAAAAAAAGTTTACATCGTATTTATCGCGATGTGCGTTTCTCAAAAGAAAAAACTCCCTACAAAACTAACTGGAGTGGTAGTTTCAGACGTGCTACCAAACAACGTCGTGGTGGTTATTATTTTCATATCGAATCCGGAAATAGTTTTATTGCCGGTGGTTTCTGGGGACCAAATCCAGAAGACTTAAAACGCATCAGAGAAGACATTGCTTATGACCCCAGCCCTTTACGTAAAATTCTAAAAAGTAAAAACTTCGTTAATACATTTGGTACACTTCACGGTGAACAAATAAAAACAACGCCAAAAGGTTTTGATGCCAATGATCCTGCAATTGATCTATTACGCTACAAACAATTTTTAGTGATCAAACATTTTAGCGATAAAGAAGTTTTAAGTAAGGATTTTCATAAAGAAGCGGTAAAGACATTTTTGAACATGCGACCTTTTTTCGATTACATGAGCGAAGTGTTAAGCACGGATGTGAATGGTATTTCAATTTAAGATCAAGATATCTTCTTAAGAATTTGCGGTGTCAATTCTGTTGTATTGTAACTGTTTTGAAGCATTTCAAAAGGCACAATAAATTTACAATCTTCTTTAAAACGGCTACAACCCCAGGCAGATTTACCTTTCATCATAGTGCCTGTTTTGCATTTAGGACAAGTTAGAATAGTCGATTCTTTAATTTTTTCTTTTACAACTTCTTTTTCGAATATGGGTTTAAACTCATTATCTAAAACTACAAAACCATTCACTTTTTCATTATTCAACGTGAAACCTTTGATGACAGGTGTTTTACGTTTTTGGATCAATGCTAATAATTGTTTGTCAGATAATTTTTTATTTAAGAAATCAAACTCCACTTTAAAATTACAACCCTCTTTAAAAGCGCTGCAACCATAAGCTGTTTTACCTTTTAAAATGGTTCCATTCTTACATTTAGGGCAAGTAATTTTTTCATCAGCAGCTGATTCTACTTTTTTAGTTTGAGCTGATGCTTTGGCGCCTGGGCCCTGAGGTTCTCGAAGGGCCGAAGCTTTAGTAGTATCTTCTATGGTAATTTTAGCATTAGTTTCATACTTTACTTCATGCACTAATTCTCGCACCATTTGCTTCATCTCATCCATAAAAACAGCAGCTTCGTATTCTCCTTTTTCTATCTGACGTAATTTCTTTTCCCAAATACCGGTTAACTCAACTGATTTAAGTAATTCATTATTAATGGTTTTGATCAATTCAATTCCTGTAACGGTTGGAATTAAATTTTTACGCTGACGGATGATATAATTACGTTTAAATAACGTTTCAATGATATTAGCTCTGGTAGAAGGTCTTCCAATACCATTATCTTTCATCAGATCTCTTAACTCAGGGTCATCTACTTGTTTACCAGCTGTTTCCATAGCACGCAACAAAGTCGCTTCTGTATGTTGTTTTGGAGGTTGTGTTTGTTTTTCTTGCAGATCGGGAATATGTTTTCCTTTTTCTCCTTTTACAAAGAGTGGCATTAACTGATCGTCGTCGTCCTTCTCGTCGTTTTCCTTTTTAGGATATAATACCCTCCACCCTTCTTCTAAAATCACTTTACCGTTTGCCGAAAATTCATGTTCATCCACATTACCAATCACAACCGTATTTGATACCACACAATCGGGATAAAAAGCGGCAATGAAACGTTTAGCTATTGTATCATACACTTGTTTTTCCTGCAAAGGCAAGCCGGCGTATGGCTCAACACCTGTTGGAATAATAGCGTGGTGATCCGTGATCTTTTTATCGTCGAATACTTTTTTACTTTTTCTAATTGGCTTATCTAACAATACAGAAGTGAATTTACTGTACGGTTTCATTTGCTCTAAAATTGGTTTTATTTTAGAATGCATTTCTTCCGGAAGATAAGTTGTATCTACCCTTGGATAAGTAACCAACTTTTGTTCATACAGCTTTTGAATATGCTTTAATGTATCGTCTGCCGTAAAATTGAATTTCTTGTTACACTCTACTTGCAGCGATGTTAAATCAAATAAAGGTAAGGGGGCTTCGTTAGCATTTTTTTTAGTAGAAGAAACAATTTCAAATTCTTTGTTTTTAATTTCTTCTAAAATTTTTAAAGCATCTTCTTTTACCGAAAATTTTCGTTTAGTAGAATTAAAGATCACCTCGCGGTAATTTGTTTTTAACTCCCAATACGACTCCGGCGAAAAATTCAAGATCTCATTATAACGATTAACGATCAATGCCAGTGTTGGTGTTTGCACACGACCAATAGATAAAACACCTTTACCATTGGCATATTTCACTGTGTACAATCTACTCGCATTCATCCCCAGTAACCAGTCGCCAATAGCACGGGCATTGCCGGCAGCATATAACAGATCGTAAGCCGAAGAATCTTTTAAATTATTAAAACCATCTCTAATGGCTTCGTCCGTTAAAGACGAAATCCATAAACGTTTCACAGGTTTATTACACATAGCTTTTGCCAAAACCCAACGCTGGATCAATTCTCCCTCAATTCCGGCATCACCACAATTCACTACTTCTGTACATTCGTTAATCAATGTTTGTAAAACATTGAATTGTTTTTGTACACCGGAGTTATCGATCATTTTAATTTGAAACTTGGGTGGTATCATTGGTAAAAAATCCAAAGCCCAGCGTTTCCAATCTGGCGAATAATCATCAGGTGCTTTTAGCGTACAAAAATGGCCAAATGTCCAACTGATATAATAGCCATTACCTTCAAAATAGCCATCGCGCCTGTTATTAGCCCCTAAAATACGAGCTAACTCTTTTCCTACGCTTGGTTTTTCGGCAATACAGAGTTTCAATGGAATTTCTTTTTATGCAAAGTAAAAAGGATTATAGGAATAACAGGTATGTTGTTAAATAAATTGCATAAATTATCTCTATAAAAAATTACATTTGTTTATAAACAAAAAAAGTATGGAAGTAAAACATTCTCATAACGAAACAAAAGGTTTTTTTTATATCGAAGAAAACGGAAAACGTTTAGCTATCATGACTTATGTTTTTGCAGGAGATTCTAAATTCATTATTGATCATACAGAAGTATATCCTGGAAGTGAAGGTAAAGGTCTGGGAAAATTATTGGTAAAAGCTGCGGTGGATTTTGCCAGGGGAAAGAATTACAAGGTTTTACCTTTATGTCCTTATGCTAAAAAAGTGTTTGATAAGACACCGGAATATCAGGATGTTTTATAAAATCCGATCGAAATAAAAACTTAATAAATGATGAGCTTGTTCATATTCTCTGGTGTAACCGGATGTATCATAATCTTTAGAATGTGACTGACTTAGTTTTTCGAAATTAGAATACACCTGATCAAAACTTTCTTCGTCAATTTTTTCAATAAATAAACGTCTGTTATTTTCTAACATACGACAAATATCCATCGTAGATTTATGAGTAGGCACAGTCTTTAAAGTTTTGATCTCATCAATGAGTTGTCGGATTCGCATAAGCAAAGCTAAAACCTTATTAAGAACTACACTAATTATTTATTGATCAGTTTTTCCAGCTCAACTAAACGATTTGTTGAATGAACATCCTTTGGTCTATATTTTAAGGCTTCTTCATAAACAGGCTTAGCCTCTTTGTAACGCTTCATTTTAAATAATTCATCAGCTCTTTTTACAGCCTCTTTATATTTATTATCTGCTCCTAATACTTGAGGAATGCTGTGATCACTATCTCCTGCTTTAATAGATCCGGACTCATCATCTGTTCCACCTGTAGATATTACCTTCATCCCTTTTTCTTTATCCGCTTTTTCTTTAGCTAATCTTTCAGCCTCTTCTTTTTCTCTGGCTATTTTATCAGCAGCTAACTTTTCTTTAGCGGCTTTTTCTGCAGCCAATTTATCAGCAATAGCTTTCTCTGCTAATTGTTTATCTTTTTCTATTTTATCTTTTGCCGCTTTTTCTTTTGCCAGCTTATCCGCTGCTTCTTTCGCTTTAGCAGCTTGTTCGGCTGCTAATTTATCGGCAATAGCTTTCTCTGCTAATTGTTTATCTTTCTCTAATTTGTCTTTGGCGGCTTTCTCAGCGGCCAACTTATCAGCCTCGGCTTTTTCTACGGCTAGCTTTTCTTTCTCTGCTTTTTCTTTAGCGGCTTTCTCGGCTGCTACTTTATCTGCTTCCTCTTTAGCTTTTGCAGCTTGTTCGGCTGCCAACTTATCAGCTGCTGCTTTTTCGGCTGCTAACTTTTCTTTCTCTGCTTTTTCTTTAGCAGCTTTCTCTGCCGCTATTTTATCTGCTTCTTCTTTGGCTTTTGCTGCTTGTTCGGCTGCTAACTTATCAGCCGCTGCTTTTTCAGCAGCCAATTTATCCTTCTCTGCTTTTTCTTTAGCAGCTTTCTCTGCCGCTATTTTATCTGCTTCTTCTTTGGCTTTTGCTGCTTGTTCCGCTGCTAACTTATCTGCCGCTGCTTTTTGAGCTGCTAACTTTTCTTGCTCTGCCTTTTCTTTAGCGGCTTTCTCGGCTGCTACTTTATCTGCTTCCTCTTTAGCTTTTGCAGCTTGTTCGGCCGCTAACTTATCAGCCGCAGCTTTCTCAGCGGCTAGCTTTTCTTGCTCTACCTTTTCTTTAGCGGCTTTCTCAGCTGCTATTTTATCTGCTTCCTCTTTAGCTTTTGCGGCTTTCTCAGCTGCTACTTTATCTGCTTCTTCTTTAGCTTTTGCAGCTTGTTCGGCTGCCAACTTATCAGCTGCTGCTTTTTCGGCTGCTAACTTTTCTTTCTCTGCTTTTTCTTTAGCGGCTTTCTCCGCTGCCAGTTTATCTGCTGCGGCTTTTTCAGCCGCTAATTTATCCGCTTCGGCCTTAGCTTTTTCCTGATTTTCTTTATCCTTTAAACATTTACCTACCAACTCCAATTGTTGTTTAGGATAAAACTCTCCAGGAATAATAGTCATTGCTTTTTCATATAAACTTTTTGCCAAAGGGCAATCACCTTTTCTCAACGCTTCATCTCCGGCGGCATTAGTCGACACAAAACTTTCAATTAAAATATTTTCAGAATTCCTGTAACTTCCTATCTGACCTAGCATTTGGGAGGTATACACTTCATCATCATCAAACTTGTGTCCCTTATCATGATAAGAAATTTTCACTAAAGACTGTTGCAACACAGAATAATTAATGCCATTAAAAGCTTTGGCCATGATCACTGCTTCAATTCCAAAAGATGGCTTATAATTTTCTCTAACAATGTTTGCAGGAACATTCATCGTATTTACTCCAAATTTTTTTGTATTACAACCCGGGTATGAAACAGACAATATATATTCGCCATTAGCAGGTACATTAACTTCAAAATCACCGGCACCATCACTTAACACTTGTGTTACAATAGTTGAACCTTTATACAATATTACAGAAGCTCCGGCAACGCCTTGTTCAGTAACATCTGCTTTATTAGTTAATTTAAACGTGCGCAACTCTACTCTACTCTTTAATAACAATGACCACTCTTGTGCATTGACCACAAATGATGTTAGGAATAAAAGAATACTATATAATAGATTTTTTTTGGTATTAAGCATCTTTAAAATTAACTAAAAAAACTTAGCTGAAAAAAAACTGATTTCGAATAAATTTAAACGCTATGTGGAAATAAGAACGAAATAAACATACCGCGCTTGCCCTACCATTGATGAAACGTAGGCCAGCAAAGCAAATGCGATTTGTTAATAAGATTTATTTGTATAACCAGAAAGTAATTATATATTTGCACCTCGAAAAACAGAAATATGCTGCTTTTCTACAAAATAAAAAGTTCTTTAAACATACATATTGCGGGATAGAGCAGGGGTAGCTCGTTGGGCTCATAACCCAAAGGTCGGGTGTTCGAATCACTCTCCCGCTACTAAGAAAACCCATCAGTGAAACTGGTGGGTTTTTTGTTTTTATAATGAACCGCAAGCTCGCGCTTGCTGGTGAAATTGGAAAAACAAAAAAACATAATTCGCGATTAGCGAATTGGTTTTCTTGGTAAAGCCCCCACTCTGTGATCAGCGTAGCTAATCTCACCCACTACCAACTTGAAAACCATACGGAAATACAAGGCTTTTTCTTTTTTTATAGATGTTCAGAATTTAAAAACCATATTAAATAAAAAAAGCCGACTAGATTAGCCGGCTTCTCTAAAAAATAAATAACTAGATAGCACAAGTGTTTGTGATCCAATCTGCATCTTTTGTTGGCGTAGTGCCCTTCGTATCAACACCGCCTACAACTTGTTCTAATTTTGTTTTATCCAATTTCTCGATCTTAATTTTTGAGTTCTCTTTTACGTTCTTTTTAAAAATTGATTTTAATACTTTCATAATATTGTTTTAAGTTATAATACTAAATTAATAAAAATCGTAAACAAAAGATCCCAGAACAAAAAATGTAGTTATTTTATACTTTAAACTGTCAAGTTCCTTCAAAAAGCCCTGTATATGGCTCATTATAAAACCCATTCATTTCTCCTTTTTTTTAGTTACTTTTGCCTGTAATTAAAAACGATCAATTTGTCAAACACTCCACATAAATCAGGCTTTGTAAGCATCATCGGTTGCCCAAATGTTGGTAAATCAACATTATTAAACGCCTTAGTTGGCGAACGCTTAAGTATCATTACTTCTAAAGCACAAACTACCCGCCATCGTATCATGGGTATTGTTAGTGGTGATGATTACCAAATGGTGTTTTCTGACACTCCCGGTATATTAAAACCAAACTACAAGCTGCAGGAAAAAATGATGGAATTCGTTATTTCTGCTTTTAGTGATGCAGATGTGTTTTTATTGATCGTGGATATTTATGAAGATATTGTTTTAGAAGAAACATACCTTGAAAAATTAAAAGCTACCAAAACTCCTGTTCTATTGTTATTAAACAAAATAGATATGGCTACTCAGGAAGTTTTAGATACTAAACTAGCCGAGTGGAAAGAAAAATTACCTAACGCTGAAATCATTCCTATCTCTGCTTTAAAGAAATTTAATTTAGAAACAGTAATGTATCGTATCTCTCAGCTTTTACCAATTGGAGAAGCCTTTTACGATAAAGATACGTTGACTGATAAACCTGAGAAATTTTTCGTGTCGGAAATTATTCGTGAAAAAATATTATTACAATACAAAAAAGAAATTCCTTATAGCGTAGAAGTTATTGTAAATTCCTTTAAAGACGAAGAAAATATTTTAAGAATTCAGGCAGACATTTTAGTAGAACGTGAAAGCCAAAAGGCTATTATCATTGGCCATAAAGGTGAACCATTAAAAAAAGTAGGAACTCGCGCTCGCATTGAAGCAGAAACTTTTTTTGGTAAGAAAATATTTTTAGAGCTATTTGTAAAAGTTGCAAAAGACTGGCGTAACAGTGATTCGAACTTAAAGAACTTCGGATACAACTAATTTACTGTTCAACTACTTTTTTATAACCCTTGTCATTTCACGTTTACCGGGTGGTCCGGGTAATGACTCTAAGCTAAACCCTACTCTTTTCATATTTCGTTTCATTTGTCCTTGTGCGCAATAGGTCACTAAAACTCCATTTAGATTTAACAGATCATACATCTTTTTAAAAATAGATTCAGTCCATAATTCAGGTTGCTCCACAGGAGAAAATGCATCAAAATAAATCAGGTCAAATTTTTCATTCACATCAAATCTTTCCAATAAACACAAATGTTTAGTCAAACAAAATTTATCAGTTAATTTAGTTGAAGTATTCCAATCTTGTAGATGTATTTTTTCAAAATAATATTTATCTGTTCTTAAAAAATCACTGGCATAGTTTAATTTCAAAGCATCTGATAAAGCAATGGGATAAGCATCAATTGTGTGGTAATTAATCATTACATCCACATCCTTGGTATTGATGTATGTCAAAAATGTATTTAAGCCAGTACCAAAACCAACTTCTAAAACCGACAATTGATTTGAGAATTTTTCCTGTAATTGATATTGCAGACCATGTTTAATAAACACGTGCATACTTTCTTGAACCGCACCATGAATTGAATGATAAGTTGCTTTAAACTTTTCGCTGTACAATGTATGCGAATGATCACTTGTAAGAATAATTGAAATAATATTTGAATCTTTTTTATCCAAACGTATACCAAAATTAATTATACTTCGTAACTATACTCCCAGGCTGATTTGTAAAAATTATTTTTCTCACAATATTCTACAAACGCTTTGTAGAAAGGGTGATTTCCAATAGTGGCTGTATCCATGATCACTACTAATTTTTTCTTAGCTCTGGTTAATGCCACATTCATTCGTCTGATATCAGATAGAAAACCAATTTCGGAATGCTCATTGCTTCTTACCAATGAGATATAGATCACGTCACGTTCTTCGCCCTGAAAGCCATCAATGGTTTTAACCGCTAATTCACTCACCGGATAATTTGAATAATCAAATTGCAATAAACTTTCTTTTAATAGTTCTATCTGTTCTTTGTAAGGTGAAATAATTCCAACACTGATCTTTTCTTTAGCTCCCGAATATTGATATTGTTGTAATAACAGTTCTAAATGTTTAAATAAGAGATCTGCTTCCCCTTTATTTGACAGACTCAAAGTCTCTGGATTTTGTAATTCGTCAAAACTACAACCCGCTGTATCTATTAACTCTATTGGTACATTTAGTATTTCAACATCTTCGTTCAAACTCAAAACCGTATCTTTTACTGTAGCATCGGCTTCCAATTCGTTATTATAAAAATAAGCGTTACTAAATTGCATGATATGCTGATGCATGCGATACTGACGCGTTAACAAAGAAGATACATTTTCATATTTAGATAAGCGATCTAACATCGTATTATCTAACCCTTCTTGTTTAGCCTTGATACTTTTCACTACAGGTGGTAATTGAAAATGATCACCACTAAAAATAACGCGTTTACATTTCAATAAAGGAATCCAGGAAATAGCTTCCAGAGCTTGCGACGCCTCATCAAAAAACAGGGTATCAAATGTTTTCTTAGCCAATGCTCTATTGGTTGAAGCAACAGGTGTACAACAAATAACTTGTGCGTTATCAAATAATGAATTCACTATATAATCTTCCAGTAAACGTGATTCTTTGATGCAATTTTTAGCCTCGGTATAATACAAAGCACGTTGCTTGGCATCTTCTTTTCCAAACACACGTTTGTATTTTCCTGCCATTCTAAAATACTCTTCAGCATTTCGGCGCAGGTTTTTAATGTCTTTATAATTCTCGTGACTTTGAACTTGTCCGTCGATGGTTGTTTTTAATAAGCCCTCCGAAATTCTTGCCGGGTGTCCAACACGCAATACATTGACGCCTTGCTCAATTAATTTCTCTGTAATGAGATCAACCGCTGTGTTAGTTGGGGCACACACTAATACTTGTCGCTCTGTTTGCAACACCAAACGAATAGCCTGCACGATCGTAGTCGTTTTACCGGTTCCGGGAGGACCATGCACCACCGCCACATCATTAGCTGATAAAATATGGCGCACTGCCCTATTCTGTGATAAATTTAATTGAGGAATAATAACCGACTCATCTATTTTTTCAAATGTAGGAATATGATGGCCTTCAATAATTTCTCTTAAATCAGCTACTCTGTTATTTCTGGCTCCAATTACTTCATCCAATGCTTTTTGCATTTCAATGTAACTGTTATCGTCAAATTGAATATTCACACCAAGCTTTCCATCATAGCACCAATCGGGCATTTCATCCGTATGAAGAATGATCTTCATTTTATTTTTATTGGATTGCTTGATCGTTCCGGTTAACTCCTGCAGGTCATCAGGGTTTTTATTAGAGAACAAGGTGACATTTTTTCCGGTACTGAACTGATGTGGAGTATCTAAATTATTGGTACGTTCAATTTCAATATGGATATAATCCGCATAACCCAACTCCTCAGATAAGATCTGTATTGGGAACCAGGTAACGCCATTTTTTTTGCGTTGCTCTATACTCGCTCTTAAAAATTGCTCTTTATATTGATAGTAATCTTCTTCGCGTTCTATCAACAACAATTCTTTAAGGAGCTTTAATCGTTCTATGCTTTTAGTCATTTTTTATTTCTCGCAGATTTCGCTAATCATCGCAGATTTAGAACAGAAATAATTTATCTGCGTTTTTCTGCGTGATCTGCGAGCTACTTTCTCTTTAACTCGTAATTATAAATTTGTCTACCTAATTCCGCTAAAAATGGTAATGCAATAGTATTGTACTCATACTTTCCATCATTAATGATCTCATCTTTATTAGCATAAATAACGGCACTCAACATAAACTCCACATTTTTTGCTTTATTTTGTATATAAGCGCAATCAACCATAAAGCCGTACGATTGTCCCACAATATTTGTGATCTTAATATCACTATCTGAAATTGGTTTCTTACTATCACCATACATGAAATACTTTTTATAACTATCGTAGTATTCTTTTCTGTTATAAGTAGGGTGTGAACTTTCTCTTGGTAACATGGTTAAATGCTTAATTAAAAATTGTCTATCATCCTCTATTAAATCAAACTGCTGCTCTAAAGGATAATGATCATTAAAAATTAATCGTTGAAGCATCGAATGAATGTTTTCTAAAGAGATATAATTCATCTCTGAAAAATCTTTTGGTTGATTAATTTTCTTGTTATTAGAATTCAAATAAGCCTTTCCAACTTTCACAGAACCTAAAGGATGAGTATATTTTTTTGAAGTAATTTGTTGGGGCAAACTAATTAAAGGCTTTAAATTATCTCTGTAAAATACTACAGGATTCGTCGTTGTATGCTCTGTACCCTTGCAACCACCATCAAAACGATTAATGATGCGGATATTTTTATAACCTAATTCAGTTAATCTGGTATGTATGTAATCTACTCCCAAAAATTCATACACTCGTCCGTAAGCGTAATTATCGCTCACTAAAGCCATACGCTTAATATACTGAGCAATGCTTGGGTAACCATTTTCTGAAGTGGTATCTTTTTTAACCCTCCTTTGGCAAGCATTGGCACTATCAGTGAACATAATAGTATTACTATATATGTGCAAGTCTTTTGTTTTTTCTAACGCTAAAATTGAGCAAGGGAGTTTTACTAAACTAGCGCAATAAAAATAATTGCTCGAATCCAACAGATAAGTATAATTTTTAAAACTTGGTTTTCCTTCACTATCTCTGCTAATTTGAGTATAGATAATTTGCAATCGATATTTTTTGGGGTTAGAATTAACTGTTTTTAAAATTGGTTTTTGGTTCAGAATTGTTTCAAAAGAAAAAGATTGCGCATAGCACAAACCGGAAAGAAAAATGAATATGAAAACAAGTTTATTCACAAAAAACTAATGTTGTTTAGTGGCAATCATAAAATTGCTGTTCTTGTCTTTAAAGTTATAACCTATGCCAAAGCCAATTGGTTTAGCGCCTTTTACTTTATACAATGAATCCAGATCTTTTTGATAAAACTGAGAAAACATAGGAATTGGCTTAAGGTATTGTCCGTAAAACGTAAAATCCCATGAAATATTACTGTCCATATAATAATGAAATGCAATTCCGCTATCATCTTGTATGACTTGCTCACTTTGATTTAGGATCATATTTTTAATTATCGAAAAATATTCCTTGTGCATTAAATAGGATGCTCCTTTTAAATAAGTAGTAACAGTTCCCAGGTTTTTTAAATAAGCGGTAAATCCTTTATTGTATTTTAATCCACCATCAGCTGCATTTAAGGAGAAGTAATACAACACTTTTGCATGATGATTGACATCACTGAACTTGATCTCAACACCTTTGGTAGCTGATCTTAATTTTTTAAGATCAGAAAATGCATTCAAGTATTTGATATTACCTAAACTATCTACCGTAACCGGCTTAGCCGAACACAATTGATTACCTGTACGCTTCAAGAATAAAGTCAATAAATGTAACGTCCCATCTACTTCTGTATTCTTTAGATCTTTGCTCATACTTTCTGTACGAAAGAAACTAAATTTTAAAATAGCATTTAAAGACGTATTCACTTTATTAAAGTAATCAGCTAAAGAATCTTTTTCTTCTACTTTAAATTCCGGAAAACTGCCAACCGGCTCCAATCCAATCATAACGTATTTATCAACGTCCGGAAAAAATGTTTGGGCGTATAAAATATCCGGGCCTGAAAATGGGTAAAACAATGTGTTTTGTTTTTTTACAACTTTAGATAATTCATTTTCTCTAAAATTTCTTAAACGGATTAAGCGTGTAGTATCGTAAGTCATCCAACGCTTATCAAAATTTTTACTAAATACTTTAAAATCATTGGTTGATTGTACAAATTTCAATACTTGATTAGTATCAGTAATACCTGACATAATATTCGCTACTGCATTCAATGAATCATTAATACAAGTTGAAGTTGGTTCAACTTCTTTCACTGAATCCACTTTCACTTCTGCTTTAACGATTGTATCTTTTACAATAGTTGTTTCTTTCTCTTTAGTTTCAGTTGAACACGAAACCAAGAACACCCCTACTCCAATTATGATGTTTAAATTCTTTAACATACTTCTTTTTGTTTTTTATCTGATAATTGCTTGCCTATAATATATACAATGCCTCCAATAGCAACATTTAATAGTCCTAGCAAAGACTCTGTTGGTTTTTGTACGAATACAAAATACAAGGTAAACCCATTCAATGCTAAAAAAATAATTGGAGTAACAGGATAACCCCATGTTTTATAACCTGTTGTTTCAAGTTTTTTATACCGTAAAATAAAAATACTGCTCACAGTCAAAAACGTAAAAATGCTCAAACTAAATCCCACAAAAGTCAACACCGCTTCGAATTGTGCTGTAACAATTAATAATACAGTAATTAACGATTGAGTAATAACAGCCACATAAGGCACATCATGTTTATTTGTTTTAGATAAAAAACTTAATAAGGAAAGATCTTCTCCCATTGTTTTAATAATTCGCGGGCCCGCCATGATCATAGCACTGATAGATGATACCAGTAAAAAAGCAATCACAATGCTCATCATTCTACCGATCGCTTCTCCAAAAATATATGAGGCACTAACGTGACCAATTTCTAAAACACCTGTCAATTCTGACATTGGAGCGCTATATAAAAAAATGAAATTCAACAGTACATAGATCACTGTGACGATCAAGGTTCCTATTAATAAAGCTTTTGGCAAATTACGTTTAGGATCCTGCATATCTCCGGCAATGTATGAGGCGGCATTCCATCCGCTATAGGCATAGGACACATATATTAACGACACCCAAAAACCGGAACTCATAATTTCATTCCACGAAAATGATTGTGGAGCAATGGTGATTGTATGTTCTGGTGTATGAATAAAACCAGCTACGATGAAACAAATGATCACTAAGAGTTTAAGAAACGTCAACACCTTTTGAAATTGACTTCCTGCTTTCAGATTAGTGGCATGGATCAACGTAATAATAGCCACGATAGATAAGGCACAAACCGTTATATTTATTTCGGGGATAATCTTGTTGACATAAGTACCCAACGCCATAGAGGCTAATGCCACCGGAGCAGAAAATCCGACTGTAGATGACACCCAGCCTGATAAAAAACCAACACTTGGATGCATTAGCTTTGTTAAGTAAGCGTACTCTCCACCACTTCGCGGAATAGCCACACCTAGTTCACCATACACCAAAGCCCCACAAAAAGAAATGATGCCGCCTAATAACCATAATACCATAATGGTAAAAACAGAATGCAGATCAAATAACTGAAATCCCAAACTGGTAAACACGCCTGTGCCAATCATGTTGGCGATCACTAATGAAATAGCAGTATAAAATCCTATCTTATAAGTAGAATTCATTAATCGTAAGATTGAGTTGACTTAGATGATAACTCCAACATAATTTGGTACTGCTCAGGAGATAGATCATTATAGTAAAAGTTAATTGGATTTACTTTCTCGCCATTCTTAATAACTTCGTAATGCACATGTGGGCCTGTACTTAAACCCGTACTACCAACGTAACCAATCAATTCTCCACGTTTTATTTTAGCCCCCGGCTTAACAGCCATTTTACTCATGTGTCCGTATAATGTTTGATAGCCATAACCATGATTAATCACAACGTGGTTCCCGTATCCTTGCGCCATCGCATCAGCACGTTCAATCACACCATCACCCGTAGCATAAAGTGGGGTTCCTTGTTCTGCTGTAAAGTCCATTCCTGGATGAAACTCTTGTGTTTTATAAATAGGATGTGTACGCCAGCCGTAACCACTAGGCATATGTTTTAAATCTTTATTATTTAAAGGCATAATAGCCGGAATAGAAGCTAACAGTTGCTCTTTGCCTTTTGCCATTTTCACTACCTCATCAAACGATTTTGATTGAATGTATAATTGTTTGGTAATTCTATCCAACCGCTCAGTCGCCGTTTTCATCAACACCGTATTATCATAACCCTCCAGATCTTTGTAACGGTCACTTCCTCCAAAACCGGCTTTTCGTACTGAATTTGGAATTGGATCGGCTTCAAAAATGACACGATAAATATTATCATCTCTGTCTTGCAGGTCATTTAATACAACGTCTACCTGATCCATTTTTTTAAATAATACATCATACTGCAACTGCATCACTTCAGCCTCACGGCGTAATTGCTTTTCTTTTGGAGAGTCCAGAAATCGGTAAGCAATTAATACTGTAATTACTGCAAACACTGAGCCTGTGGCCAAATAGGACAAAAAACGCAAGAACTTTTCCTTAAAAGTAACTTTTACTTTTTCGTAGGTAAGGGATTTGGTATTAAATCTATATTTTACTTTAGACATGAGGGCTCCAAAAGGCTAACAAATATAGTAAAACCTTATTTATTGCCTCTAAAAAAACTTGACAAAAATGGATAATTTGTCTTTTACGGTCATAGGCATTTTAGTATATTCGCTTTTTCTTAAAATTACTATGGAATCAAATAAAGTACGTCAAACATTTTTAGATTTTTTCAAATCAAAAGGGCATCAAATTGTGCCTTCTGCTCCTATGGTTGTAAAGGGCGATCCTACGCTTATGTTCAACAATAGCGGCATGGCACCATTCAAAGATATTTTCTTAGGCAATGCACCTATCAAGTATCCTCGTGTGACTGATACTCAAAAATGTTTGCGTGTAAGCGGTAAACACAACGACTTAGAAGAAGTTGGGGTTGATACGTATCACCATACCATGTTTGAAATGCTTGGTAACTGGAGCTTTGGAGATTATTTTAAAAAGGATGCCATTGCGTGGGCCTGGGAATTACTAACCGATGTATACAAAATTGACAAAAGTCGTTTATATGTTACCGTTTTTGAAGGTAGTCCTGAAGAAAACGTTCCTTTTGATCAGGAAGCTTATGATACCTGGAAATTATACATTGATGAAAAACGTATCTTAAAAGGAAATAAAAAAGATAACTTCTGGGAAATGGGTGATACAGGGCCTTGTGGTCCTTGTACTGAAATTCATTATGATGGAAGAAGCGATGCAGACAGACAAAAAGTAGATGGCGCAACGCTTGTAAATAATGATGATCCGCAAGTAATTGAGATCTGGAACAATGTATTCATGGAGTTTATGCGTAAAGCAGATAAAAGCCTTGAGAAATTACCGGCTCAACACGTGGATACCGGGATGGGCTTTGAGCGTTTAGTGCGTGTATTACAAGGCAAACAATCTAATTACGATACGGATGTATTTACTCCTTTGATCAATAAAATTGAAGAATTAAGTAATCACCGTTACAAACCGGAAGATGAGCATTTACACAAAAAGCAATTGATGATCAATATTGCCATTCGTGTGATTGCCGATCATATCCGTACCATTTCTTTTTCTATTGCAGATGGTCAATTACCTAGTAATACAGGAGCGGGTTATGTGATTCGTCGTATTTTACGAAGAGCTATTCGTTACGGTTATCAATCATTGAATATCAAAGAACCGTTCATGTACCGTATCGTTCCAACATTGGCACATCAGTTAGGCGAACAGTTTCCTGAACTGGTTTCTCAAAAATTATTGATCGAAAAAGTAATTAAAGAAGAAGAACATTCTTTCTATAAAACATTAGAAGTTGGGTTAAAACGTATTGATCAGGTTTGTATCGAATTAACTCAAGCACATGCCGGAAAAGTAATTGATGGAAAAGTTGTATTTGAATTGTATGACACCTTTGGTTTCCCACTAGATTTAACGTCTTTAATTGCTCGTGGTTATGATCTAAGTATTGACGAAGAAGAATTCAATAAATATTTACAGGAACAAAAAGACCGTTCGCGCGCAGCAACAGCAGTAGATACAGATGATTGGGTTTCTGTAGATAAAAACAAAAAAACATCAGACAGTACAATTCCGGAAACTGAATTTGTTGGATATACTGATCTACATTGCGATGCAAATATTGTTCGTTACCGAAAAGTAAAATCAAAAACCAAAGAGCTATTTCAAATTGTACTAGACAGAACCCCTTTCTATGCTGAAAGTGGCGGTCAGGTTGGTGATTCAGGAACTCTTGAAAACGTGAATGACATTATTCATATCACTGATACTAAAAAAGAAAATGGTGTCATCATTCACTTCTGTGATAAATTACCTGAAAATGTAGAAGCAACATTTACGGCAAGAGTAAGCCAACACAAACGTACCTATACCGAAAACAATCACAGTGCTACGCACTTGTTGCACGCTGCTTTACGTCAGGTTTTAGGAACACATGTAGAACAAAAAGGAAGTTTAGTGAACGATGAACATTTACGTTTTGACTTTTCTCATTTCGCAAAAATTACGGATGAAGAATTGCATGAAATTGAAAAGATCGTCAACACTAAAATTCGCGAGAACATCCATTGTGACATCAAACTAATGACTATTGACGATGCTAAAAAAACGGGTGCCATGGCATTGTTTGGTGAAAAATACGGAGACGTGGTACGTGTAGTGGAGTTTGATAAAAATTATTCCATTGAATTGTGCGGTGGCACACATGTTAAAGCAACCGGACAAATTGGTTATTTTAAGATCACTTCCGAAAGTGCTGTAGCGGCTGGTATTCGCCGTATTGAAGCTGTAACATCTGTGAAAGCGGAAGAGTTTTTTGATAACCAAACAGCTCAATTAAACGAAGTAAAAGCTTTATTAAAAAATAACAAAGATGTGATCAAAAGCTTAAGTAATTTAATTGAAGAGAACAGTGAATTACAAAAACAATTACAATCTTTATTAAAAGAAAAAGCACAAAGTATTAAACAAGAATTATTAACTAAAGTTCAACACAAGAACGGCATCAACTTTATTGCTGAGAAAATTTCATTTGATAGTGCTGAAGAAATCAAAAACATCTTATTCGAAATTCGCAATCAGATCGAAAATTGTGTATGTGTAATAGGCGCCGAAGTAAAAGGTAAACCAAGCATTTCTGTTATTATTGATGACAATTTAGTAAAAGATAAAAATTTAAATGCCGGAAACATTATCAGAGATCTTGCCAAAGAGATCAATGGCGGTGGTGGTGGCCAACCTTTTTATGCTCAAGCAGGAGGCAGTAAACTAGAAGGTTTAAATACAGCTATTGAAAAAGCAAAGAATTTATTTTAATGCATTTTACTTCAATTAAAAAAGCTCATCTATCAATTGATAGATGAGCTTTTTTAATTTATCTAAGTAAAGTTACATGTCCTATATAACTATGGTATTTACCTAACACATCTTTTATTTTCACTTTCCAAACATATACATCTTGTTGTACAACTTCTGATTTTCCCTGTTTTTTACCATCCCAACCTTTGTATATATCATTGGTATAAAAAATATTTTCTCCCCATCTGTCAAAAACCCACATCTCATATTTTTCAATGCCTATACCCATTCCGGTAAAAATATCATTCAATCCTCCACTGGTTTCAGGAGTAAAAGCATTAGGAATATAAAACGTAAACTCCGGTTTCACCTCAACATTTATTACAGCTCTGGCAACACATCCATGAATTGACGTAGCCAATAAATGAACATCATAAGTACCTGCATATGTATAAATATGACTTGGATTAACTAATGTTGAACTATTAGCCGAAGCAGTTCCATTCAGATCACCAAAATCCCACACGTAAGAATTAGCGCCTTGAGAAGTATTTACAAAATTAACCAAAGGATCTGTAACATCTACCGATGGAGGATTCGCATAAAATGAAGCTATTGGTAAAGGATACACTTCTATCATCTGTGGGATGGTTAATGTTGATGTACATTGATGGTTAGTAGTAGCCGTTAAAGTAACATCATACGTTCCGGGAGTATTATAACAGTAATATGGGTTTTGAAGATTACTTGTTCCTCCATCACCAAAATTCCAACTCCATGATTGAATAACATCAGGTGAAGCAACAGTTGATTGATCTGTAAATAATACACAATGCACCGGACATCCTTTTGCTTTATCAACCGTGTAAGTAATAACAGGGTTATCATAAAAATTAATTGTAACGGTTGATGTTACATTTTGACAAGGTGCCTGAGCAATAGCTGTTAAAGTTAACGTCACTGAACCATTGTTATATTCGGTTTGTGTTGGAGTATAGGAAGTAGTTAACGATGTACCAAATGGATTATAACTTCCTAAGCCACCACTCCATACTATACCGGAAACCGCTCCTCCAACAGAACCACCTAAAGGAATATTTCCTACTCCCTTACAAGTTGTTGGTGCTGTACCCGCATTAACACTAGGCAATGCTAATATATTAACTGTTGTACTAGCACTCGATTGACATGTCGTTGCATTATCAATAGTTGTAACAGTATACGCATTATGAATAACAGTTGCTCCGCCATTTATACCATTTACGATCGGATCTGAAATAAAGGCACTGCTTAAATTTGTAGCAGGTGTCCAAACGTAAGAATAACCTGTTGTACTTGCTACACCAATAGTTCCTGTTTGTCCGGCACATAAGGTTAATCCACTGCCTGGATTTGAAACAGGTAAAGGATTTACTGTAACCTGAACCAGATCAGTAGCTTGGCAACCATTTGAAGTAACGGTTAATGTATATTCTGTCATTGCAGGTGTAGCGCCTCCATTTGTTAAAGTAACAGTTGGGTTAGCGTTTGTTGTGCTGCTTAATCCAGTAATAGGTAACCAAGAATAAGAATAACCTCCAACAGCAGACGCACCAATTGTTCCAGATTGTCCATCACAAAACGCAACAGGATTACCGGCATTAGCAACCGGCAAGGCATTTACGATCACTTGTGTTTGAGCTGTTCCTGAACAACCACTTGGATTTGTTACTGTAACCGTATAGATTGTAGTTGCAGCCGGTGTTACTGTTGGATTATAAATACTCGAAAACGCAGGGTTTCCAGACGAATCCCAAGTATAAATGTATCCCACTCCATTTGGAGTTACCGAAAGTGTGGCATTAGCACCTGCACAAATAGTTTGATTAGGGCTGGCACTTACAGGAAGAAAGTTCAATGCAGTTACAGTAACAGGAGTACGAGGACTAACGCAACCTGAAGCATTTGTCGTTTCAACATAATATGTTGTATTAGTACTTATAGCTGGTGTTGTGTAACTAGCAGAAGTAATTAATAAATTACCTGCGTTTGGCGCATCATACCAAGAGTAAGTTCCTCCCGGAGCAGTAGCTGTTAAAACTGTTGATGAACCCGGACAAAGTGTTGCATTTGCCACAGTTGGTGCAGCCGGTACAGGATTTACAGTAATAGAAAAACTCAATGGTGTCCCTACACATGAATTCGCAGACGGTGTCACAGTAATAACTCCGGTAACAGGTAACGCTCCGGTATTTGCCGCTGTAAAAGCAGGGATATTTCCTAAACCTGAAGGAGCTGTGCCTATACTTGAATTAGAATTTACCCAATTGAAATTTGTGCCTGTAACATTTCCTGTAAATGTAGATATAGGAACGGCAGCACCATTACAATATGTAGAGTTAGTTGGTACCGCCACTGTTGGAGTTGGATTCACAGTAATGGTATAATTCTGAGGAGTTCCGGCACATGAGTTTGCAGTTGGTGTTACCGTAACTACGCCATTTATAGAACTTAAACCGGTATTAGAAGCCGTAAAACCAGGAGCATTTCCTGAACCACTAGCAGCAAGACCAATTACTGTATTAGAATTCACCCAATTAAAACTTGTTCCCGTTACATTTCCGGTAAATGTTGTAACCGGAACGGCAATTCCATTACAATATGTATTATTAGGAATAGGATTAACTGTAGGTATTGGATTAACCGTTATACTAAAACTAGAAGGTGTTCCCACACATGTATTAGCTGACGGTGTAACAGTTATCACTCCTGTGACAGGAGCCGAACCAGTATTGTTAGCTGAAAAAGAAGCAATGTTTCCTATTCCAGATGCACCTATACCAATGGTTGAATTAGTATTAGACCAGTTGAACGTTGTTCCTGTTACATTTCCTGTAAATGTAGTAGCCGGCACAGTAGCACCATGGCAATAAGAAGCGCTGGTTGGTACTGATACTGTAGGTGTAGGATTAACCGTTATCGTATAATTTTGAGGTGTACCTACACAAGTATTTGCAGATGGCGTTACCGTAACAACACCATTTATTGAACTTAAGCCGGTATTAGAAACCGCAAAACCAGGTGTATTTCCTGTACCGGTTGCCCCTAAACCAATAGTGGTATTTGTATTTGTCCAATTAAAAGTTGTACCAGTTACACTTCCTGTAAAATTACTCGCAGGAATAGCTACACCATTACAATAAGTTGCACTTAAAATAGCGTTTACTGTAGGTATTGGATTAACCGTTATACTAAAACTAGAAGGTGTTCCCACACATGTATTAGCTGATGGTGTAACAGTGATAACTCCTGTGATTGGTGCCGAACCAGTATTGTTAGCTGAAAAAAACGCAATGTTTCCTACTCCGGACGTTGCTACACCAATGGTTGAATTAGTATTAGACCAATCGAAAGTTGTTCCTGTTACACTTCCTGAAAAAGTAGTTGCAGGAACGGTAGCTCCGTGACAATAATTGGCACTTACAGGAACAGTAACTGTTGGTATTGGATTAACATCGATCGTAAAACTTCCCGGAGTTCCTACACATGTATTTGCTGAAGGAGTAACTGTTATAGCAGCTGAAACAGGTAACGCTCCGGTATTTGCTGCACTAAAGGAAGTAATATTACCAGTACCCGATGCTCCTATACCAATTGTTGCATTAGAGTTTGTCCAACTATACGTTGTTCCGGCAACAGCACCTGAAAAATTAGTAGCCGGTACAGTTGATCCATGACAGTAGGTAGCACTTGGCACCGCATTAACTGTAGGAATGGGATTAACCGTAATCGTATAATTGACCGGAGTTCCTACGCAAGAGTTAGCTGTTGGTGTAACTGAAATCACCCCTGAAATCGGAGAAGCGCCAACGTTAGTTGCTGTAAAACCCGGTGTATTCCCTGATCCACTAGAAGCAAGGCCAATCGCTGAATTTGAATTTGTCCAGCTAAAAGTTGTGCCGGCAACGTTACTTGTGAATGAAGATGCAGCAACAGTCGCACTATTACAAACGCTCTGATTTGGTGGAAGCGTCATGACGGGTAATGGGTTAACAGTAACTCTTCCTAAAGCCGTATCCTGGCATCCATTAGAATCCGAATAAGTAACGGTAAAAACAGTGCTTGTAGTAGGCGACACTGAAGCAGAAGAACCATTACCTCCACTAGGCGCCCAGGTATAAGTTCCTACACCATTATTAACCGTTGTTGTTAAAGCCGCAGAAGTACCACTACAAATTGTTGCCGAATTAGCAGAAGCAATTGGTTGAGGAAATAACGATACCGAATAAGTTAAAAATGTTTTACAACTGGTATAAGACGTAAGTTCACATGTATAAGTAGTTGTAACGGTAGGCGAAACTGTTACGGATTGCGTTGTTAATCCGCCTGGAGTCCATGAGTATGTAAATAATCCAACAGGGGCTGTTAACACAGTTGATTTTGTTGGGCAAATTTGATTGATCCCGGTAATTGCTAATGGAGAACAAACAGCATCAATGTAAGCATACGCAAAATGCGCTCCTCTGGTACAATCACCAACAGTATATCTAACAGTAACACATGTACCAATATAAGGGGTGAGATCAACGGCAACCGGCGACCAGTTTTTGTAATACACATTACTACCTGCGCCTGCTAACGTAAAACCAGGTATTCCTGGCCCTCCGGTAACAAGGTATTGTCCACAAGCAACAGCTGCACCGGTACAATCAAAAATATCAGTTTTAAAAAATGGTTGTTCTTGATTAGTATGATCTGATCCGGCATCTTGAATAACAACTGCGTAATAATAAACAAATAAAGCATTAGCGGCTGTTACAGTAAATTTTTGTTCTAAAGTTGCTCCGGCTGCACCTGGTACACCACCAAAAAATTCATTCAATGCTCCAAAAGTGCCCATGTCTCCTAATCGTATAGAATTAGGGCCCGTTCCGGGATTCACGATTGGAAACCCACCATATGGATCAACGCCTGCACCACTTGTTACTGAGTGTTGAGTTGCTGAAGTCGAGTAATATAAAGGATTATATACTGGTGTTGGTGCACCAGCTGCACCAATTGTTACAGCACCTGTTGTTCCTGTCCACCCGGTTAAATTTCCACTATCATAACCCATATTTGTACAAGACGGTTGCAATGGAGAAGCCGGTTGATTTACATGGTACTGAATGTTAATATTATAATTAAAACAATCAAAGCCATTAGGATCGTCTAAATAATCATTATCAATCAATATATAATAACATGTTCCGGCTGTAGCCGTAAAAGAGACAATACTATTAATGTATGTGGCTCCTGTAAAAGACGTCGCAAACCAGTTGCTTCCTCCTGCATTTGGAGTTGTACTATATACCATAATTGCAGGCATATAATCATAAGCATTATTCATAAAAACATCAATAACACCATTAGACGGCGCGCAAAAATAATATAGCCAATCTCTTCCGGATGGAGCGATACCATAAAGACTTAATGGATTATAATTATCCACATGGCCACAGGTTGTTCCTGCAGCTGAAAAAGGCAACGTTATTGGGCTTGCTAAAGCTCCGGCAGCATTGTCTCCACCTTGCGCTTGAATATCCAGAGAACAAATGCTAAATAAGATTAATAAAAATGTGTATAATAATCTTTTCATTGTTGTTATTTTTTAATTTAAATCAATTTAACAGTAAAATAATCCGTGTTTATCGCGCAATATTACACATTTAGGCGTTTTTCATTTTGTAGGATTTTTGTCACTTAGTAAATATGTGCGTTTTTTTACCTCATTTTTTGAGAAAGCTTTTAAAGTGTTGATTTTAGTGTACTTATAGAGCTTTCAAAAAAACTGTAGAAATTTTGTGGAATTTGAATTATTGAGTGAAATGAAGATTTAATTCCTAAAATATTACATATTTTACTCCATAAAAAAATCATTTCACTCAATTGAACAATAAATTCACTCATCAATTATATTGTTTCACTCAATTAAAGTGAAAATTTTAGTCTTGAGTATCAGTCACTTAACTTTTATTTGAATTTTTAGTGTAACTATTGTATGTGTTTTGTGTTATAAGTCTACAATGCTCTTAAACGCAGTCTATATGGAATTTTCACCGCGATACCATCATACCGCCGAAATGTTACAATCTGAACAACAGATTATTGAGGCTGCGAAACAAAATCCTGAAAATTTTGGGCCGCTTTATGATAAATACTACAAGCAAATCTTTGGGTATGTTTACCAACGTATGGAATGCAAAGACACTGCTTTTGATCTAACCTCTCAGGTGTTCTTAAAAGCGTTAACTAATATCGAAAAATATGAATACAAAGGTGTGCCTTTTGCTAGCTGGTTATACCGCATTGCTCATAGCGAAGTGATGCAATTATTCAGAACCAAAAAAAATCTGAAAACCATCAACGCTGATGTAAGTGACCTAAGAAACATTTGCGAAGAAGTGGAAGAAGAATACATGGGGCAATACAAAACCATTTTAATGGCTGTTATAAAAGATCTACCGGAAGACGATTTGCAATTGGTTGAAATGCGTTTTTTCGAAAAACGTCCTTTTAAAGAAATTGCCGAAATACTTGATATTACTGAAACTAACGCTAAAGTAAAATTATACCGCATCCTAGAACGCGTAAAAAAAACATTGACGAAAAAATCCAAATAATATATGGAACCAAAATTTAACCTAGACCGACCAAAAATTAGTGATGAAGAAATTAACTCTAAAAAAGATTTTGGAGAACTGGTCAAACAATTTAAACAGCAAAGCATTGAAAAAGCCAAAAGTGATTCAAATTTCATCAAGAATAAAAAAGCCACTTATTCGGCCATCATTGCAGGAGTCGCGGTAATATGTACCGTCTCTTATTTCACAGTATTTAAAAAACAACCACCAAAAGAAACCACGAATGATAAAATAACTACTATCCAAACCAACAACTCTACTCAAAATACTAAGTCTAATAAGGCTTTCATCGCACCACCCATCTCCAAACTAAATGTTCCTTACACTTCTTATAAGGTAAAATCCGAACAAGGTGCTACAATTAAACACAAATCAAATTCTAAGATCATCATCCCTAAAAAAGCGTTTGTAAATAAACAAGGGCAGGAAATTATTGGTGATGTAGAAATTCGTTACCGTGAATTTCATAACCAGGCAGATATTATTGCCAGTGGCATTCCGATGGCGTATGACAGTGCCGGAATTAAATCACATTTAGAAAGCGCCGGAATGCTTGATATCAAAGGATACCAAAACGGTGAGCCTGTTTATATTGCTCCTAAAAAACAGATCACGATTGAATTTGCTTCTAGTTATGGAGAAGATAAATACAATATGTATGTATTAGATACTGTAGCAAAAAACTGGCAATATGTAAGTAGAGATAATTCTGTGAAAAATTATAACTCTAAAAAAATAGCGCATGCAGATACTCTAAAAAATTTCTCAGCAAAAACTAAAGAAATTGAAAAACTATTGTCTGTCATTCCACAAAAAATTGAGTATGAAAAATCCGTATACACTAAAAAAGTAAATCAACTGACTAAACCTGTTGAGCCTTTAAAACCAACTAAAGCCACTGCCGGAAGGCCAAAATTTGAATTGGAAGTTGATTATAAAGAATTCCCCGAACTAAGTGCTTTTAAAAATGCCGTGTTTGAAGTGGGGTCTGAAAATAAAAATTACAAAAATAATTTTGCTGATATTACCTGGAGTAGTGCAGAAATTTCTGAAGGTTCTAAAAAAGGAGAAAATTATTTATTGACCTTAAAATTAAGAGAACGCGTTGAAAAATTAATTGTGTACCCTGCCTTAACAGGCGCTGATTACGAAAAGGCTATTGACGCTTACAATAAAAAATTCAGCAACTATAAAGAACTTCTATACAAAAAAATGGCTGATGAGCAATTGCTAAAAACAGAGTTTGAAGCCAAGCAAGCTGCCTATATTGCTGAAGAGAAAAAATTAAAATCTGAACAAATAAAAGAACGCATCAGGATTCAAAAAGAACAAGAAGCACAATTCAACGATCAAATGAGTACAGCAAGTAATGCAGCTAAAGTAACACGTATTTTTAATATTAGCAGTTTTGGAATTTGTAATTCTGATTGTCCTAATAGTTTACCAAAAGAAGCTAAACTTCATCCTGTGTTTGTGATCAACAATGATGCTTCATTTATCACTCCAACTAATTCGTTTTTAGTCAGTCATACTAAAAATTTGGTGTTTAGTTTTGGAAACGAGCCAATATCTTATAATCCGGAAGACAGTTATAGCTTATGCGTTATGGCATCCAACGGAAAGATGTATGTATGTGATAAAGAAACTTTTTTGAATTGTATTGTAAACAAACAACATAAAATTCCGGTTAAGGAATTAAGTGATGGTGTAAACGACGCATATGATCTAAAAATGGCCCTGGGTATTTAATCTATTAAACTAAACTTTATGAAACAATTATTTATTGCAATTCTTGCAAGTGGCTTATGCTTGTCTTTTGCGAAAGAAAAACCCTTCACTCCTCCCGGAACAATTCAAATTAGTGAAACGTTATTTGCTGATGAAACAGAAATTTCTAATTTCTCCTGGATGGAATATGAACTATGGACAAAATCTATTTATGGAACAAATTCAAAAGAACATTTAGCATCATTACCCGATACACTCGTTTGGAGAGAAAAGCTATCGAATAATGAACCTTATGTAAAATATTACTACCGCCATCCTGCTTACAAAAACTATCCGGTTGTAGGCATTAGCTATGAACAAGCTCAAGCGTTTTGTAAATGGCGCACCGAGCGTGTTAAAACATTTTTGACAGTTAAAAAAGATTTCAAACATCAAAATTTAGAATACCGCTTACCAACCAAAGCAGAATGGGAAAAGCTAGCAGAAATCTCAGCTACTATTTTAAATAATAATGGAAGAAACGAAAAAGGGATATATCTATTAAATTGTCCACGTATTGATACATTACCAGTAAAAGGAAGCTTATATGATAATGCTGATGTTACTGCACCTGTTAAATCATACTATAAAAACAGTTTTGGATTATATAACATGCTTGGCAATGTTGCCGAAATGGTAAATGAAAAAGGTATTTGTAAAGGCGGTGGCTGGAAAAACCAAATTGAGGAATGCCGAATTGGTAAAGACATGGAATACAATAAACCTAATGCCTGGATGGGCTTTAGATGTGTTTGTGTAGTGAAGAAAAATGAAAATAGTTGATCTTTTGACTTTAATCGTTACAATTCAAAATGAAATGTAACTCAATGTTAAAATCAAAACGATATTAGAACAGCGCGGGGATGTGAACGAACGGTGCGAACTACAATTTTTTCGGTGGTATTGCGAAGGCATATGTGTGAGAAAAGAATTGGAGTTGGCGTTCGTTCTTGACTTTTTTGTTTCTTTTTTCGTCAAGGAAAAAAGAAAAAGAATTCTAAATAAAAGTGAATATCGCCCTTCGACTACGCTCAGGATGATAGTAAATCCAATAATAAATCAATCTCTTGTTTTGTATTAAACGAGTGAAGACAAATCCTGATTCGTTCCTGAGTCTCTTTAACTGTAGGGCTTTTGATAGACTTAACAAATATATTTTTCTTTGCTAGTTTTTCTTCTAAGGCTTGAACATTTTCATTACCGGGAACTAATTGACAATGAATGGAACTCTTACTTTCTATAAAAGCCTGTTGATATTTTAACTTTGAATTAAAATAGATGATATTTTTTTTTAAAGCATCTATTTCTTTTGTTGTTGGTAATAACTCATACGCTGATTTGATAGCCAACAAACTATGCTCGGGCATAGCCGTTGTGTAAATAAACGATCGTGAAAAATTTATTAAATACTGTTTCAGTTCTGAACCTCCAACAACGGCAGCACCATGGCATCCCATAGCTTTACCATAGGTATAAATGCGTGCAAAGCAATCGTTTTCTATTTTCAATTCATTACTTAATCCTCTGCCCTTATCACCAAACACACCAATAGCATGGGCTTCATCCACTATTAAATTCACTTTAAATAATTTGCAAAGCGTAACTAATTCAACTAATGGCGCACAATCTCCATCCATGGAATAAACACTTTCCACAACTAAATAGGCTTCTTTAAATTTTTCACGCTGTCGTTCCAGTAATTCTTTCAGCGAAAAAATATCATTATGTTTAAATTTATAATGTGTTGCAAAACTTAAACGAATACCATCAATCAACGACGCGTGAATCAGTTCATCGCTAATAATTAAATCGCCTTTTTGTGGAACGCTTGACAGCAACCCTAAATTAGCGTCGTAGCCCGAATTGAAAATCAAAGCAGCTTCAGCTTGATGAAAGCCAGCAATAATCTTTTCAGTTTCATTAAATAATGAAGAATTCCCACTGATCAAACGAGAGCCTGTAGATCCTGTTTTTACTGATGAATCAAATGATTTGATCTTATCATACAAAACTCCCTGAGTAGAAAAACCCAAGTAATCATTACTTGAAAAATCGATGGAAGGATAAGTTACTTTAAGAGAACGCAACAAGTGCTTTTCCTTTACTTGATCTAATTTATTTAATAAAGAAAGAGGAAAAGTAGCCATGTGTTATTATAAAAAAGCCCTAAATGAACGTTTAATACTTTTCATTTAGGGCAAAATTAAAAGTGGGTTAATTTATACTAATTCTTCTTTTTTCAATTTATCTACAAATGCTTGTTTAGAGGATAATCCTAAAATATTAAACATTTCCATATCTTGATTATATAAAGGATTTGGAGTAGTTAATAATTTTTCGCCGGCAAAAATAGAATTTGCCCCTGCCATAAAACATAACGCTTGTCCTTCCATACTCATACTTAAACGCCCTGCAGATAAACGTACTGCTGTTCGAGGCAATACAATTCGAGCAGTAGCAATCATACGTACCATATCCCAAATTGGAACAGGAGGTTGATCTTCCATTGGAGTTCCTTCTACAGCCACTAACGCATTAATAGGCACTGACTCCGGTTGAGGACGTAAAATGCTTAACGTATGTAACATCCCTACTCTATCTTCTGCTTTTTCACCCATTCCAATAATACCACCTGAACAAACTGTTAAGCCTGCCTTACGCACATTATTAATCGTACCTAAACGATCTTCGAAATTACGGGTAGAAATAATGTTATTATAATTCTCTTCGCTTGTATCAATATTGTGATTGTAAGCATATAACCCAGCCTCTGCTAGTTTACGAGCCTGATCTTCGGTTACCATTCCTAAAGTAGCGCACACTTCCATACCCTTACTATTAATGGTTTTTACCATATCCAATACGGTATCAAAATCTCTGTTATCACGCACTTCACGCCATGCAGCGCCTAAACACATACGGCTTGCGCCACCTGCTTTTGCGTTATCTGCAGCTGTAGTAACCTCTGCTACGCTCATTAATTTATGAACTTTTACTTCGGTATGGTAACGTGCTGCTTGCGGGCAATACGAACAGTCTTCTGGACAACCACCAGTTTTGATAGAAAGTAAGGAGCTTACCTGAACCTCACCAACAGTGTGGTGCTGTTTGTGAACCTCTGCAGCTCTATATATTAATTCCATTAAAGGTGTGTTATACACATCCAAAATCTCTTGTTTTGTCCAATCTTTTATAGCCATTGTCATAATCTAATGCTAACAAATTTACTATAATTGACCTAAACAACAAAACTCAATTTTAGCCTCAAACTGTTAGTAATTTGAACAATAAATCGGGTATCTTTTTTAAGATATTCCGTTATTTGTAGTAATGAAAAAAATTGCCTTACTTATCCTTGCATTTTGGTTTATTGGACAAACACCATTAAAAGCACAATTTACCGAAAGTAAAGAGCGTAAAAAAATGTGGCGTAAATCAGCAAAGCGCCATAAAAAGCGAGAAGCCTTTAATCCTTATTTAGATAAAAAACATAAACCAAGCGAAGAACTGAGTAAACAAAACAAACGCGATATAAAGCGAATGAATAAAATGGCAAAAAAACAAAAACGCCGAAGCATGAAAAAATTAGGCATTAAACCTACTAAAGTTAAGAAGGCTTAAATCAATAATTTTTTATTGTGACTCTTTATATTTCATATAGAAGTACACTCCTGCCCCAATAACTGCTAAAATAGAAATAACCAAAAGGGCGATTTTCGCAGCAGAATAAGGTCTTTCACCTTGCACTTCGCCGGTTCGGGCATTAATTAAAAAACGATATACCTTATCTTTATATCTGTAAGAGCTTAACCACACCGGTAATAAAATATGTTTGAACTTAATATCATTATAAGTAGAATCCATTGAAGTCACTTGTTGCACATCTCCTCCAATATCACTAATTACCGAAGATTTAATAATCGGCTGCATACGATTCTTGGCTTTTTCAAATCCAAAATTCAGATCGATCTGATAACTCTCCGTTACAAAACCACTTAAAAATTTATCATCGTAAGTCTTTAATTCATGTAGATCCCAAGGTTCTAATTCATTAGCCAGATTTTCGGGTAATGATTTGGAAGATACCACTAACACATCGTCAAAATTATTATATACAGTACCACTTGCCGGAAGCCAGCGCGTACGCTGAACCTGGCGGGTTTGCGAACGTCCTTCACTATCCGTATAAGATTCAGTTACATAATAATGAATTCCTTGTAAACCGGTGTATTGAGTAATTGTATTGGAGTCATAGGTCCAATAAGGCATATAAATACCATTTAATTTATCGGCCGAATGGGCCGCATAATCTTTCAATTTATTAGGTGCAAACCACAAGCTTCCTGCCCACTTCACAAATTCTTCAGTTGATTTTTTACGATCTATTTTAAATGGCAATACATAGGAAGGCTTGATGATAGTTGATGTGGATGCATTTTTTATCACCAAAGGCGTATCGCAATACGGACAAGTACAAGAAGTCACATTTGGTTTTAAAGTAGTGGACGCCCCACAACCATCACATTTTACTGTACTAATTTCCTGCTTGTCTTCCTGATGTGCTTTTTCATCTAAAAAACTATTGAAATCATTCTCAATAATTTCTGTAGCGGCCACTTCTATTTCATTCTTGGCGCCACAGTAGTCGCAATTCAAATAAGGTGTTCCGGGTAAATATTTTAAATTGGCTCCGCAATCTTTGCATTTCACAAAACTACTTACCTCTGCTGTTTTCTCGCTAAAATCGTTTGACATATCCTATGTAATGAAAAACTAAATTAATAATTATTTTAAATCAAACTAAGTTATTGAGTAATTCTTCATTACCTTTAATGAACATATTGATTTGTTATATGTTAATCAATTATGAAGATCTATTTTACAATATTACTCGCTTTCATTACAAGCCATCTATTTTCTCAAAAATATAGTAAGTACGAATCCATTGGCTATAGTTGCGATTGGGACAAAATGGTTTTGAATAAAAACTACATCCCAACAAAAAACGACACCTGTTTTTTTGTGGTTTCAGTCAGAAATTATGACCCTAATAAAACCAATTTTTTAGATTATGATTATGACACAACCGGAACTTTAAAATATTTTGTGGTTTATTTCAATCAAAATAAATGGGTATCCGTTCCCTATTCTTCTTTAGAAGACATGTTGAATTTAAAATCAAGTTTTGAGAATTTAGTTGTATTTACCGAAGGTCTTGGAAAAACGTATACTAAAGGCGTTGACAGAGCCACGCGCCTTATCACAGAATACAAAACAGATGTTATCTTTTTTGATTGGCCAACAGAAAGGCCTGCCATGAAACAGGGTAAAAATATGAAACTGACCAATAAAATATCTGAACAAATAGCCGTACCATATTCTGTTTTTTTAGAAGAGTTTCAAACCTATAAAGACAAAAATCCTACTAAATTTAAAACAGTCACTGTTCTTTTTCATAGTATGGGAAACCTTATTTTAATGCACGATCTAAAACACAAACTATTTAAAAACATTCATCCCGATCTTGCCAATAGTGTCATATTAAATGCGGCTTGTGTTCCTCAAAAAAAACATGCTGAATGGTTAAGTCAATTAAATATTTCGAAACATATTTTTGTAACCGTCAATAATAGCGACAGAAATTTGAATGGTGCAAAATTTGTCTTCATGCAAAATCAATTGGGGCACAAACCAAAAGGCCCGTATTGTAAAAATGTGAATTATGTTGATTTTTCTGATGTTTTACAGAAGGAACACAATTATTTTTTAATACAACCTTTACTTACCGAAAAACCTTATTTGAGAAATTTTTACAACACTATTTTTAACGGAGACGTGCCACAGTTAAAATTTACTGATCCTGCAATTAGCGAAGAAGTGAAAAAATATTTGCCCGGAAAAAGTGAGATTGGTGTTACACCGGGGATGTAGTCTTCAAACTCTTTTCCCTCTTCTTTTTTTGATGAAAAAGAAGCAAAATAAATATCTTTTTTTTGTGCTTTCTTTTGTCTTGAAACAAAAGAAACAAAAATTCAAGGCTTCATACTGTTTTTCTAAAATTATTTAAACACCAAGCTTTATGATTTGAAGCGCTCCGCGAACAGCCCAAATCATCTACCACACATGCTCCCGCATTTGGTATTTAAACAATTTTTTAACGAAAAACAGTATGAGGCCGTTGGGTTATCGAAACAATTAATTATAAGACTCTATCGTCTTTTTAATAATAGCAGCGCATTCTAAAATTTGCTCTTTAGTAATTACTAAAGGTGGCGCAAAACGAATGATATCGCCATGAGTAGGTTTAGCTAATAAACCATTATCTGCTAATTTCAAACAAACATCCCAGGCAGAAATACCATCTTTTTCTTTAATGATAATGGCATTTAATAAGCCTTTACCACGAACCAGAGTTATTCTGTCAGATTTAATTGCTCTTAATTCAGCTCTTAATAATTCACCTAGGGTTTCAGAATTTTCCGCTAATTTTTCATCCAACACCACTTGCATCGCTGTCATAGCAATTTTACTACCTAAAGGATTTCCACCATAAGTTGAACCATGTTGTCCGGGTTTAATACACATCATCACCTCGTTGCTTGCTAATACAGCCGATACAGGATACATACCGCCACTTAACGCTTTTCCTAAGATCAACATATCCGGTTTAACACCTTCATGATCACAGGCCAACATTTTACCTGTACGAGCGATCCCTGTTTGAACTTCATCTGCAATAAATAAAACATTGGCTGCTTTACACATTTCAGAACAAGTTTTCAAATAGCCTTCGTTTGGCACCAAAACACCTGCTTCTCCTTGTATTGGTTCCACTAAGAAACCAACTACGGTATTATCTTTTAATATTTCTGCTAAAGCACTGATATCATTATAAGGAATAGAAACTATACCAGGAGTATACGGACCAAAGCCCATACGTGCATCCGGATCGGAACTTGCTGAAATAATCGAAATGGTTCTTCCATGGAAATTACCATTACACACGACTATTTTAGCAGCATTTTCAGCTACTCCTTTTTTCTCATAACCCCATTTGCGAGCTAATTTCAAAGCCGTTTCAACACCTTCGGCACCAGTATTCATTGGCAATACTTTATCAAAACCAAATAATTCGGTAATGAATTTTTCATACTCGCCCAATACATTATTATGAAAAGCTCTTGATGTAAGTGCTAATTTTTGCGATTGCTCAATTAAGGTTTGAGTAATTCTTGGGTGACAATGCCCTTGATTGACAGCGCTATAAGCTGATAAGAAATCGAAATATTTTTTACCTTCTACATCCCACACATATACCCCTTGACCACGCTCCAATACTACCGGCAAAGGATGGTAATTATGAGCTCCGTGTTTATCTTCTAGATCAATTAATTGTTGGCTTTTGGTAGATGTGTTCATTTCTGCAATCATGGTATAAAAATTTAACGCATAAAGGTAAGAAAAGGGGCTTGATTTGCCTAATCCATAATTATAGTTAAACCAAACTTCTTGTTAACATATTTTAACAACCATGAAACGGCGCTAGCCCTTACCAATGCTAACTTTGTGCAAGTTGTTAAAAAAATCGTATGGTAGTAGATATTAAAGAATTGAATGAAAGAATTCAACGCGAAAGTGCGTTCGTTGATTTGTTAACGAATGAAATGGACAAAGTAATTGTTGGCCAAAAAACAATGGTAGAACGTTTGTTGATTGGTTTACTCAGTAACGGCCACATTTTATTAGAAGGTGTACCTGGTCTGGCAAAAACTTTAGCTATTAATACGTTGGCCAAATGTGTAGATGCGCAATTCAGCCGTATTCAATTTACTCCGGATCTTTTACCGGCCGATTTAATTGGGACAATGATCTATAACCAAAAACAAGAACAGTTCTCCATTCGTAAAGGGCCTATTTTTGCAAACTTTGTATTGGCTGATGAGATCAACCGCGCTCCGGCAAAAGTACAATCGGCTTTATTAGAAGCCATGCAGGAAAAGCAAGTTACTATTGGCGACGAAACATTCAAATTACCAAACCCCTTTTTAGTATTAGCAACCCAAAACCCGGTTGAACAGGAAGGAACTTATCCTTTACCTGAAGCTCAAATGGATCGTTTTATGTTGAAAGTTGTGATTGGTTACCCGTCTAAGGAAGATGAACGCAAGATCATTGCTTCTAATATTTCTAAAGAAGGCATGGCTAAACCAAATACAGTTTTACATCCTGATGATATTTTAAAAGCAAGATCTGTTGTAAAAGATGTTTACATGGACGAGAAAATCGAACGTTACATCGTCGATATCGTTTTTGCTACTCGTTTTCCTAAAGAATATAAATTAGAAAAATTTGCGCCGTTAATTAATTATGGTGGATCTCCTCGTGCCAGTATCAATTTAGCGTTAGCAGCTAAAGCTTATGCTTTTATCAAACGTAGAGGTTATGTGATTCCGGAAGATGTACGTGCTATTTGTTTAGACGTGATGCGTCACCGTATTGGTTTAACATACGAAGCAGAAGCAGAAAACATTACAACGGAACATATCATCAACGAAATGTTGAACACTGTTGAAGTACCTTAGAAAGATTTTAGAAGTGAGAAATGAGAAGTGAGATTGGTTTCTCTTCTTCTTAAATCTTAAATCATACATCTTAAATCAATATGGAAACGGCCGAATTACTTAAAAAAGTAAGAAAGATAGAGATCAAAACGAAGGGTTTGAGTACTCAGATATTTTCTGGGGAATACCACTCTGCGTTTAAAGGTCGTGGTATGGCGTTTAGCGAAGTACGTGAGTACACACCTGGTGATGACATCAGAACTATTGATTGGAACGTAACTGCCCGCATGGGAGAAACCTATGTGAAAGTTTTTGAAGAAGAACGCGAACTAAGTGTAATGCTTGTGGTTGACGTGAGTGCCAGCGGACAGTTTGGTACACACAAACAATTTAAACAAGATCTGATCACTGAGCTTTGTGCAGTCATCGCTTTTTCAGCTTCACAAAACAATGATAAAATTGGTGTGATCTTTTTTAGTGATAAGATCGAAAAATTTATTCCACCTAAAAAAGGGAAATCGCACATCCTTAGAATTATTCGTGAGTTGATCAATATTGAACCGACACAAACAGGAACCAATATCGAATTAGCTCTTAAATATTTAACCAATGTGATCAAAAAGAAGAGCATCACCTTTTTGATCTCTGATTTTCAGGATAAAAATTATTACGGAGATGCTTTAAAAATTGCTAACCGTAAACATGATCTTGTTGCTTTGCGTATTCATGATCAACACGAAACTAAATTACCGGATGTAGGATTGATCAAACTAAGAGATAATGAAACCGGGAAATTAATGTGGGTGGATACAAGTGATAAAAATTTTAAAAAACAATTTGAGGTCAATCACTTAAAATTTGAAGCGCAACTAAAAGACCTTTTTAATAAAAGCGGTGTTGACTATACAACTATTCACACACACGAAGGTTATGTAAAACCATTAATGAACTTGTTTAAAAAGAGATAGAAAAGGAAGATTTTAGAAGTGAGAAAACTTGTCAGTTCGAGCGAAGTCGAGAACATATAAACTATGAACATTAAAAAATACATATTAATTCTATTTACGCTTTTAACAAGCTTTGTTGTTAAATCGCAGGTTGAAGTTCACGCAGTGATTGATTCCACTTCGATCAGAATTGGGGAACAAACCAAACTGGATATCTATTTAAACTACGATGCCTCTACACAAAAAAACTTAGAAGTACTTTGGCCATTAATTGAAGACACACTTAAAAAAGAAATTGAAGTATTAAACATCAGTAAAATTGACACCACTATTCCTAACAAGAATAAACCAAATCTCATTCAACAACATATTCAATTAACGATCACCTCTTTTGATTCAGGCGCTTATTTTATTCCGCCATTTAAATTTATTTTAAATAAAGATACAGCCAATCCATTATTAACAGAACCATTACATTTAGTGGTTAACACGGTTCCTATTGATACGTCTTTAACTAAAATAAAAGATATTAAAGCTCCTTTTGACGAACCTTTTGATTGGAAATGGTATTTGCCATATGCTTATTGGGGTTTAGCAATTTTAGCAGCGCTCATTATTTTAATTATCGTTATAAGAAAATTAACTAAGAAAAAACCTCAGGAAATTATTATTGAGGAAGCTCCTAAAATTCCGGCTCACATTACAGCTTTAGCTACTCTTGAAAAAATAAAACAAGAAGCCATATGGAAGGATAATAAAGTAAAAGACTACTATTCTTCAATTGCTGATACTGTTCGTTTATATATTGAAGAACGTTTCAAAATTAATGCACTTGAATTAACCTCAGATGAGATCTTACATGTTTTCAAATCTCAGGTAGTCGATTCAGAAAGCAAAAGTAAATTACATCAGATCTTAATTTTATCGGATTTTGTAAAATTCGCTAAACAAATTCCTATTGAAGCAGAACACACCTTGACCTTAAACAATGCCTTTGATTTTGTTAATGGAACAAAACGAGATGCAGAAATAGTAATTGATCAACCCAATATTAAACCAAACAACTAAATAGTGTTATCGTATTTTAAAGACATACAGTTTGCAGAAAAACATTGGTTTTGGTTATTTCTAATCATTCCGGTGATGTTGGCTTGGTATATTTATAAATTAAAAACTTATGAAGGTGAATTTAATTTTTCATCGTTTAATTTATTCAATGGGATTAAATCTTCCTTAAAAGCAAAATTCAGACATATCTTATTTGTATTACGTTTAGTTTGTATCTCATTATTGATTCTAGCCATTGCTCGCCCTCAATCTCGCAGCAGCTGGAAAGATGTTAAGACAGAAGGAATTGATATTGTAGTGAGTTTAGACGTTTCCTTATCCATGTTAGCCAAAGATTTTAAACCAAATCGTTTAGAAGTAGCTAAAGAAGTATTAGCTGATTTTATTGACGCACGACCGAATGATAAAATTGGTTTAGTAATTTTTGGGGGCGAAGCTTTTACGCAGTGTCCATTAACCACTGATCATAAGATCATTAAAAACATGTTTGGCGATATCAATGCCGGCATGTTAGATCAAGGAACAGCCATTGGTTTAGGTTTAGCAGATGGTGTGGCTCGTGTAAAAGACAGTAAAGCTAAAAGCAAGGTGGTGATCTTGATTTCGGATGGGGTAAGTAATGTTGGTGAAATTGCCCCATTAACTGCTGCTGAAATTGCCAAAACATTTGGTGTTCGTGTGTATTGTATTGGTGTTGGAACAAAAGGAAAAGCTTTACAACCGGTTGCTGTATATCCAAATGGCGAAATGGAATACGATTATGTGGATGTGGATATTGATGATGTAACCATGACTCAAATTGCAAAAATGACGGGTGGAAAATATTTCAGAGCAACCGACAGAGAGAGTTTAGAAAAAACATATAAAGAAATTGATCTATTGGAAAAAACGATCATCAGCGAAAAAAGTTTTACTAATAAAGCAGAACACTTTTTACCATTAGCCATTGGAGCATTGGTTTGTTTATTATTAGAGTTTTTATTGAAACGCTTTGTATTTAAAGCTATACCATAATGTTTAAGTTCGAGAACGACATATTTTTTTATGCTTTTGCAGCCATTCCGGTTTGTATAGGAATTTATATTTGGTATGTATACCGTGCTAAAAAGAATTTCAAAAAATTAGGAGAAGCCGGATTGATTTCTCAGTTAGCGCCCGAAGTTTCTAAAGCAAAAAAAACAAGCAAGTTTATTTTATTTTTAATTGGTTTATCATTTTTGATCTTAGGGATCTGTAATTTACAAACGGGCTCTAAGATACAAGATGTAAAACGTGAGGGAGCAGACATCATGATCTGTCTGGATGTATCTAACAGTATGTTAGCACAAGACTTGAGCCCTAATCGTTTAGAGCGCGCCAAAATTGCTATCGAAAACATGATCGATAAATTAGAAGGCGATCGTTTAGGCATTGTTGTTTTTGCCGGAGAAGCGTATGTTCAGTTACCAATTACAACAGATTACGGTTCGGCAAAATTATTTTTAGAAAGCATTAACACGAAAATTGTTCCGGTACAAGGCACTAACATTGCTGACGCTATAAATAAAGCTGTGGAAAGTTTTGGGAAAGACGAAGGAAAAAATAAAGCCATTGTAGTGATTACTGATGGTGAAAATAATGAAGAAGGAAATAGCAGCGCTGTAGATGCGGCTGAGGAAGCGGCTAAGAAAAACATTGTAGTCAACACCATAGGTGTTGGTTCTGAAGCTGGCGTTCCTATTCCTAATGTTATTGATGGTGTGGTGAGTGGTTATAAAAAAGACAAAGATGGAAATACAATTGTGACCAAATTAGATGCAAAAATATTACAAGACATTGCCGGAGAAACCAATGGTGTATATGTACAAGCCTCTTCGTCAGATGTTGGTTTAGATGCCATCTTAGCTAAAATAGCAGAACTGGATAAAAAACAATTAGAAAGTAAAATGTATACCGATTACGAAGATCAGTTTCAATGGTTTTTAGGAGCAGCTTTATTATTCTTAATTATTGAATCCTTAATCTCTGAACGTGTAAGCAAACTTTGGAAAAAACTGAATTTATTTAAACATGCAAATGCATAACAAACATATCTATTTATTCATCTTTACTCTTCTTTCGATTTGTGGCTTTGCTCAAAAAGAAAAAATGGTATTACGTGATGGCAATGACGCTTATAATGGAGGTAAACCTATGGAAGCTTCTAACTATTACAAAAAATCATTGAAAGAAAAACAAGATTACTATAAAGCCAATTTTAATTTAGGAGATGCTTATTACAAAACAGCTGATCTAATTAAAGCAGGAAAATTAAAAACACCTAATAAGCGCATGACTCCAGACTCTGCAGCTAATTTAGTATACGACCAAGCAGCCGAACAATTTGAAGTAGTAGCTAAATCTGTATCGCATCCCGACACTATTCAAAAAGCATGGCATAATTACGGTAATGCTAAGTTGATGCAAAAGAGTTATGAAGATGCGATCTTAGGTTATAAGAAAGCATTAAAATTAAACCCTAAAGACGAAGACACTCGTTACAATTTAGCTTACGCCCAAAAACAATTGCAAAAGCAAAAACAAAATCAAAAGAACAAAGACGATAAAAAAGATCAGGAAAAGAAAGACGGACAAAAACCAGAAGACAAAAAAGATAAAGGAAAAGAAGACAAAGAAAAGATCAATAACCAAAACGATAAAGAAAAACAAGAAGCTTCTCAACCTCAAATGAGTAAAGAACAAGCGGAACAAATGTTGAATGCTTTGAAAAACTCTGAGAAAAAAATGCAATCATTAAGAAAGAAAAAAGGTGACCCCGGACAAAAAGTAAAAGTGGAAAAAGACTGGTAACAGATCCAGACAAAAGATACAAGATTAAAGATATAAGATAGTTGTCAGTTCGAGCTTGTCACCCCGAGCGGAGTCGAAGGCACATAAAACTAAAATGATAAAACGATTATACATATTCTTCTTACTCGTTTCATCTTGGGCAATTGCTCAAAACCCGCCCTTTTATTCTCAGGTAAGTAAAACTAAAGTAGCTGTTGGTGAAGTTTTTCAAGTTGCGTTTACTCTTGAGGGACAAGGCTCCAATTTAACCTATCCAAATTTCAAAGAATTTAATATTTACTCCGGGCCAAATCAAAGTCAGAGTATGAGCATGGTAAATGGTAATTTTTCTCAATCAACTACCATCTCATTATTTATTGCCGCAAAAAAAGAAGGTAAGTTTACCATCGGACCCGCAACGGTTATGGTGGGTAATCAAAAATTAGAAACCAAACCAATCATTATTGAAGCTATTGCTGCTAATACCCAACAACAATCAGGTAATGCTAATCCTCAAAGTAATGCGAACCAGCAGCAACAAACCCAAACACCTGAAAAAAATCAATACGCCAGCGAAATTAGTGGAGAAGATCTGTTTGTGCGCACCTTTTTAAGTAAAACCAAATGTTATTTAGGAGAACAATTAACCCTTACACAAAAAGTATATTCCAGAGTAGATCTAAGGGGATTTCAAAATGTAAAATTCCCTCAATATAATGGATTTTGGTCACAGCAAGAAGATGCTAACAAGCAAGTTAATTTACAACAAGAAAATGTAAATGGAGTGATGTACTATGTAGCAGAATACCATAAAGTATTTTTGTTTCCACAGCAAGCCGGCAATTTAACTGTGGCTCCTGTAGAATTGGAATGTATAGTAAGAAGACAAACTAAACGTCAACCTCGTAATATTTTTGAACAGTTTTTTGGAACAGGCGGATATGAAGACGTAGCGGTAAAAGTGAAAAGTAAAGCTGTAAAAGTTGAAGTCATTGAATTGCCTTCTGAAGGCAAACCTGAAAATTTTTCAGGAGCTATTGGAAATTTTTCTTATAAAGCAGAGATCAATAAAGAACAAGTAAAAGCTAACGATGCCTTTAATTTAAAAATCACATTGAATGGGAAAGGCAATATTAAATTGGTAGAACCATTAAAATTAAAATTACCTGAAAGTTTTGAAGTATACGATCCTAAGGTAAACGAAAACATTAAAACTTCAGGAGGAGTGAGTGGTTCTAAAACTTACGATTACTTGATCATTCCCAGAGAAAAAGGTGAATACATTTTAAATAATTTAAACTTTAGTTTTTTTGACACTGAGAAAAAACAATACATCACCTTACCATCTCCTGATATTAAGTTAACGGTATTAGAAGGAGATGCTTCGAGCGCACAAATAATCACCCCTACTAAAAAAGGAGTAAAAGAGGGCGAGAATGACATCCGCTATATTAAAACAGGTAACTTGAATTTAAAAAAAGAAGGCGAAGAGTTTTTCTCATCCTTTACACATTACATGTTATTGATCATCCCTACTCTATTATTTGCAGGCACCTTATTTGCCATAAGACAACACATTAAAGCAAATAGCAACCTAACTGCTGTAAGAGAACGTAAAGCCGCTAAAATGGCCAAACAGCAATTGGTTATAGCAGAAAAGCATATGAAATCGAATAATAAAGATCTATTCTTTACAGAAGTTTTAAATGCTTTACATAAATACATTGGAAATAAATTTGGATTATCGATTGTAGATCTGTCAAAAGAAAAAATCTCAGAGATGCTCTTATCCAGAAATGTAACTGATGCAACAACAAAAAATGTGATCGAAACGTTAAACACTTGCGAATATGCTAAATATGCGCCAAGTGCTGTAACCGGCGATCTGCAAAAAGTATATCACGATACCGTTGAATTGATCTCGCAGATAGAAGAACAAATAAAAAAGTAGATTAAAGAAGTAAGATATAAGATTAAAGACAGAATAATCTAAATGAAAAAACACAAATACATACTTATTTTATTAGTTGCTTTAACCGCTTCTGTTCATTCTTTTGCCAATACCGAATTACAAGTAAGAGCTGAAAAAGCTTATTCAGAAAAAAAGTATAAAGAAGCAATTACTGCTTACCAAAGCATTTTAAAAGAAGGTGCTGTTTCTTATAAATTGTATTACAATTTGGGAAATGCGTATTATAAAAATAACGAATTAGGAAAAGCTATATACAATTACGAATTAGCCAACAAACTTAAACCTAATAACGAAGACATTAAAACCAATTTACGCATTGCCAACGAAAAAACATTAGATGATATTGAGAGTAAAGAGAACTTCTTTTTAGGCGCTTTAAAATCAGGATTAGTTAATTCTTTGAGTACTACAGGTTGGGCATGGTTAAGTATTGGTAGTTTAATTGGATGTTTTGCTTTAGCTCTTTTGTTTTTTATTTCTAAACATATCGCGTTAAAACGTTTAGGCTTTTTTGTTTCTATCTTATGCCTTATCAGTTTTATTGGATCAATGGTGCTTGGTTATGCGGCACTGAATAATAAACGACAAACCAAATTTGCCATTATTATCATCAGGGAAACTAAAATACACGAAGAACCCAATACTACATCTGAATCGAAATTCAGTTTACATGAAGGCACTAAAGTAAAAGTACTAGAAACCAATACCGATTGGACAAATATTAAATTGGAAAACGGAAACGAAGGTTGGCTTAAAACAACTGATGTAGGTTTATTCTAAATGATAATTACTCTTCTGTTTTTGCCTTAGCTCTTACAAAATCTAATGGTTTATTTGTTTGGTAATCAAAAATATCGCTTCCCGTTTCTGACACCTGATAGTATTCAAGATTTCCTTCATTCATTTCGCCCTGCCAACTATCATAACCAATAATAGCATTTGGATCCGTAATTTCAGCCAAATAATAATCTGTATTTTTTAATTTGAATTTCAATTGATTGTTTCCTGTAAAATTACCGGCTACGCCAACACACACATGTTTTTCAAAATAAAACAAACACCATTTAATATTCAACTGTTGTAATAGCGATGCATACAAAATTGTTTTACCACTGCAATCACTATTCTTTGTAAATAAAACTTCATCAGGACGTTTAATGGTTTCGTAACCACTTTCTGCTTCGTCTTTATTGTACTCGATTTGTTTTGTCACAAAGTCCAAAAGCTTTTGCGCTTTCTGTTCCTGTGTAAGTATGTCTTTTGTTAATTGCGCAACAAGATCTTTTAAAGATGGCTCACCCGTTTTTGCTACAACAGACCCATGATTCATAAAATGAGTATTGTTTTCGGTAAGGGCAATGGCGCCCCCGCCTAAAGCACTTCTTAAATACGTAAAATCTAAAATTTGAGGAAGTGTAATTCTATATTTGATATCGTTTTCATATTTTGTTTCTATTACTCTATTACTGTCAATTTTAAAGTTAGAAACAGACATTTTAAAAAATGCTCTACCAGGATCATTATATCTTTTATCTTCTAATACCAAAACACCATTCTCTTCTTTTGCTCTTGTCACGCTGTCTCTATTGATCACAAATTTATCAAGGTTTGATGCGTTAAAATCTGCTGTATCACAAGTAAAATATAATTGTTTGGTATCAACATAATATCGTTCCAACACGGCTCTTGCCGAAGTCAGTTTATAAAACATGTAATCACCTGAAAAGGTTGGTTGAGCAATCAAATTAACTGCTTCCATTTGCATTTTTGCATATGGATCTTCTGTCATTTTTTCTTGTTTGGAACAAGCATAGAATAAAGCAAGAGTTACTAAAAGCAGGGTATTTTTCATATTACTAAAAATAGATTTAAAATGGAACAAAAAAAAGCGCTGAAACATTCAGCGCTTTTTAATTTTTTAGAAATTTTATTTCTTGAAGAAAACCAAGATCTTTTCTACGCTGTCTTTAGCATCTCCATAAAGCATTTCTGAATTCTGTTTATAAAACAATGGATTATCTTCACCGGAATATCCTGCAGACATAGATCGTTTCATAATGATTACTTTTTCTGCTTTCCATGCTTCAATAACCGGCATACCATAAATAGAACTTGCGGGGTCGTCCTGCGCACTTGGATTAACAACGTCATTCGCGCCAATTACCATTACAACATCTGTGTCTGGCATATCTTCATTGATCTCATCCATCTCCATAACGATATCGTAAGGCACATTTGCTTCCGCTAATAATACGTTCATATGCCCAGGCAAACGACCTGCAACCGGGTGAATCGCAAATCTAACATTCTTACCTGCCTTACGTAAAGTTTGCACCATATCAAAAATTGGATACTGTGCTTTTGCAACAGCCATACCATAACCAGGAACAATAACAACTGATTTAGCTTCTTTTAATAATTCGAAAACCTCTTCATGATTTAATGCTGTTACTTCACCTTCCATTGCTTTTTTCTCGCCACCAGAGCCATTACCACCTCCACTAGCAAATATTACTGAAAAGAAAGAACGATTCATTGCATGACACATGTGCATCGAAAGAATTGCACCCGAACTTCCTACCAAAGCGCCGGTTACAATTAATAGATCGTTACCTAGCATAAAGCCCGCTGCGGCCGCTGCCCAACCCGAATAGGAATTCAACATTGATACCACTACAGGCATATCTCCGCCACCAATGGCCATAACCAATACAACACCAATGAACGAAGCAATAGCTGTCATGATGCCAAGATATAACATTCCTCCTGTTCCATCTGCTCTACAAAATAAAACACCAAGAGCGGTGCAAACCAATAACAATATTAAATTCATGGTTTGTAGCCCTTTAAAACTCCAAGGTTTAGAAGGAACTTTTCCGTCTAATTTTCCCCAGGCAATAATAGAACCGGTGAATGTAATAGCACCGATAAAAATTCCAATGAACACTTCCACCAAGTGGATAATATGCGAAGCTCCTACCAATTCATGCGACTTAGGATCCAAATAAGAACCAAAACCAACTAACACAGCCGCTAATCCAACAAAACTATGTAAAATAGCAACTAACTGTGGCATGGCTGTCATCTCTACTTTACGGGCAAGCAATAAACCAATTACAGATGCAATTGCAATTGCAACAACAATGTAAATTTGCCCTGCAACGCCTTGGCCAAACACCGTTGCTAAAATAGCCAGGGCCATTCCAATGATACCATAAAACACACCGCGCTTTGCGGACTCTTGCGAGGACAAACTCCCTAAACTTAGTATGAATAGAATACTTGCAAATAAGTAGGCTGCTATTTGAATTTCTTTTGCGATAAACATAATTTCTATTTAACTCCTTAATTAATTTAAAATTTATTTGTGTCGTTGAAGCTTTCGCTTTAACTCTTTATTATTGTTTTATTACACTGTATCGTTTAAACTAATGTTTTCTTATTTCTTAAACATTTTCAACATACGATGTGTAACGACAAAACCTCCAACAATATTAATGCTGGCAACCAAAATAGCAATAAATGCAAGTATGGTCATTATATTGCTCATATCATTAGTTGTTTGTAATAAACCACCAATTACAATAATACCACTAATAGCATTTGTTACTGCCATTAAAGGTGTATGTAATGAATGAGACACATTTGAAATTAATTGCCAGCCAACAAATACTGCTAATACAAATACGGTGAAATGTTGTATAAATTCCGGGGGGGCAAAACGTCCGACTAAAAATAGCAATCCGCCAACAACAGCCAATTGTATAAACATGGCAATGCTGGCCTTTTTTGCTTTTTCTGCATCCGATATTTTTACTTCTTCAGCAGTTGGAGGAGCAACTTTTTTAGCACCACCCGCTGTAGGACTTACCTGAAGAGGCGCAGGAGGCCAATTAATTTTACCATTATAAGTAACCATTGCTCTTGATACAACGGCATCTTCCATATCAATTTTCCATTTCTCTGCTTTACCCATGTCATCTAACAAGTGACATAAGTTGTTACCATATAATTGAGAAGCTTGATTTGGCAATTGATTTAATTTACCAACCATAATAACGCCATTATCAGTTGTGTAAACTTCACCGTTCTTTGTAAGATCGCAGTTACCACCAGTTGATGCCGCTAAATCTACAATAACCGAACCTGGTTTCATGGCGGCTACGTGATAATCCATCCATAATTTAGGAGCGGGTCTGCCCGGAATTTGTGCAGTGGTGATAACGATATCTACTTCTTTAGCTTGCTCTGAAAATAATTTCATCTCTGCTTCAATAAACTCCTTACTCATTTCTTTTGAGTAACCTGAAGCCGTAGCGCCATCTTCTTCTATTTCAACAGTCAAAAATTGCGCACCCATTGATTCAATTTGCTCAGCAACTTCTTTACGGGTATCAAATGCTCTTACGATCGCGCCTAATGAATTGGCGGCACCAATAGCAGCTAAACCTGCAACACCTGCGCCAATCACTAATACTTTTGCAGGTTCTACTTTTCCGGCTGCCGTAATTTGACCATTTAAAAATCTACCAAAATGGTATGAGCCTTCTATTACAGCTCTATACCCTGCAATATTTGCCATTGACGACAATACATCCATTTTTTGTGCTCTGGAAATACGAGGTATCGCATCCATTGCTACAGCATTCACTTTTTTATCCGCTAACTTTTGAAGTAAAGGTTGATTTTGAGCCGGCCATAAATAGCTCAACAAAACCAAACCTTCTTTCATCATATCTACTTCTTCAAGAGAAGGTTCTTTTACTTTTAGAACAATATCTGATTTGCTGTAAATATCAGCGGCAGTATTAACTATTTTAGCACCTGCTTCTTCAAATTCTTTATCAGAAAAATTAGATTTTACACCTGCGTTATGCTGAATATAAACCTCAAATCCTTGCTTTTGCAATCGTTTGACAGTTTTAGGAGTAGCAGCAACTCTTAATTCATTTGGAGATATTTCCGCTGGAATGCCAACTTTCATATATTGAGATATTTATTTTTTGATAAACTTAGTTTCTTTACCCGGGGTAAATTTTTGATAGCAAATAAAACAAAAAATAACAAGTTATTCAATACAACTTATAAACAGAATTGGCTGTTTTTAAATAAAAAAACCCACTCAGAGGTATTCTGAGTGGGTCCGTAAGTTGTGAAACAAAAATTATTTTGTTTCAGCTGGTTTAGCTTCAGCTGTTTTAGCTTTGTCTTTGCAGCAAGATTTTTTCTCTCCTGATTTTGCATCCATTGAACAAGATTTACCTTCTGCAGACGCTTTGTCTTTGCAGCAAGATTTACCTTCTTTTTTGCATTCTTTCTTTCCTTTATCTTTATCATCATCACCAGTTGATTTAACAACAGATGCAGAAACGCTTCCTACTAATCCAGCGAAAGCTAACATTAAAAATACTTTTTTCATAGTTGAGTTAGATTTTAAAATTTATATAACAAATGTATAAAATTATAGATATGAAAACCAGCTTAAACATCGACAAAGAATCTACAAATTGTTAAAAAAACAAAATTGGAAATATCGATTTAGTTTCTTAAATTAGATACAACCAAATAATTAATTCATGAAAAAAACAGTTACACTATCCACTTTACTTTTTTCAGCCATTGCCTTTCAAGCCCAAGTTAACTCAACACTTTGGAAGCCAATTAACGAAAAAGAAATTCATGTTACAGGCAAACGAGATATCGTTCCTAATATTTACAAAACATATCATTTAGATATCAATCAACTAAAAAACACCTTAGCATCTGCTCCTTTAGATAAGAATACTTCGGCCGAAAATTCAAACATTATTGTAAGTCTACCGATGCCAAATGGAGAGGTTCAAAAATTCAAAGTTGCTGAATCTCCGGTGATGGAGGAATCCCTGCAAATGAGTTTTCCAAATATCAGAACCTATAATATAAGAGGAGTTGATGACATTTATGCTGTTGGAAAATTAGACTTAACAGAATTTGGATTCCATGGTATGGTTCGTAGTCCGGAAGGAGACTTTTTTATTGATCCTTTTTGTAAATGGAATGTAGAAGATTACATCTCATATTATACAAGTGATTTTGAAAAGCCTGAACAATTTAGAGTTCCATGTTTAGGAGCGATTGACAATGACAATGATCCTTCTACTCAAAAAACATCTGAAACAGCTGCTATGATCTGTTCGGGAGCAAATCTCCGTACTTATAGATTAGCTGTTGCTTGTACCGGAGAATATGCCGTAGCTGCAACTGGGCTGGCGACTCCAACTACAGCTCAAATTTTAGCTAAAGTTGTAACATCTGTAAATCGAGTTGACGGTGTATATGAAACAGAAGTTGCTGTAAAACTTGTTTTAGTTTCAACAACTACTTTAGTTTTATACGGAGATGCGAGTACAGATCCATTTACAGGTAATAACAATGCCAGTACCTTAATTGGTGAAAGCCAGACGGTAATAGATGCTAATGTAACTTCTGCTAATTATGATATTGGCCATACTTTTAGCACCGGCGGTGGTGGATTAGCTAATTTAGGATGTGTTTGTAGTGCTAGTAATAAAGCACGAGGTATTACAGGCAGCGGAAACCCGGTTGGCGACCCTTATGATATTGATTATGTTGCACATGAAGTTGGCCATCAATTTAAAGGTAACCATACTTTTAGAGCAGGATCAGGTTCTTGTTCAGGTAACGCAAATAATGCTACTGCCGTAGAACCAGGTAGTGGAATCACTATTATGGCTTATGCCGGTATCTGTGGATCTACAAATGATTTAGCAGGAAACAGTATTCCTTATTTTCATACCATCAGTTTTGATGAAATTATGGCATTTACTAACACTGGTACAGGAAATAATTGTCCAGTAACAACAACAACCGGGAATAATCCTCCTGTAGTTACAGGGAGCGCTAATTATGTTGTTCCTGCAAGCACACCATTTTCTTTAACAGGTTCGGCAACTGACCCTAATGGTGATGCCTTAACGTACCAATGGGAAGAAGCAGATGCCGGAACATCATCCTCTAACTGGAACTCCGGTTTCAAGCCATTTTTCAGGTCTTATACTCCAATAACATCCCCAACACGTATGTTTCCGAAACTGAGTTCTGTTTTAGCAGGAGCTACAACTTACACTACTGTTAAAGGAGAATTTTTACCGACTACGACTCAAACTTTAAAATTCAGATTAACAGCTCGTGATAACAAAACCGGCGGTGGCGGCGTATGTTATGCTCTAACTACAGTTTCTATTAATGCAACTGTAGGTCCTTTTGCTGTAACATCACAAAGCGCAACCGGAATTTCTTACCCAAGTGGTTCAACTCAAACAATTACCTGGAATGTAAACGGGACTAACGGAACGCCTGTAAATTGTACTAACGTAAATATTTATGTAAGTAAAGATGCGGGAGTAACATTTACGTTAGCTCTAGCTAATACTCCTAATGATGGGACTGAGAATATTGCTATGCCAAGTGTGTCAGTTACAGCCACAACTTGTAGAGTAAAGGTAGAAAGTGTTGGAAATATCTTTTTTGATATGAATGACAAGAACTTTACAATTACAGCATTAACAACGGGATTGAATCAATATGCAAATGCTGAAGGATTACACTTATTATTGTATCCAAATCCATTTTCAAATACTGTAAAAATCGATATAACATCAACCAATAATTTAAATACAGATAAAACTGTATTAAATGTTTATGATGTTTTAGGTAATATTGTAAGAACCGAAAAAATCAAATTAACCGAAAATTATACTGAAGTATTTGATTTTTCATCTTTAGCAAATGGTACTTATATTGTTGAAGTAACAGATGGAGAAAAAAAATCTGTAGCTCGACTGGTTAAAATGTAATTGATATATTATGTTGAAATAAAAAAGCTGCCTCAAAAAGGCAGCTTTTTTTATTTCAACATAGAACTTCTTTTTACGAGATACGTTTGTAATACAACATCAAACCCCTGATTAATATCAGCTTCTACAAAATCAATTTTATATTGGCCGCATTTTAATTTAATAGCGTCTGTGTATTCGTTTATTTTTTTAAGATAAACATCTTTAATTTGATTCGGATTCAATTTAATTTCTTCTTTAGTTTCCAGATCAATAAAATGATGAGGTCTGTTCTCAAATTCGAAATTCAATTCGTGTTTTTTATCCGTAACATGAAACAACACCACATCATGTTTTTTGTATTTTAAATGTTGTAAAGCAGAAAAAATAGATTCTAAATTAGATTGTTCTTCGAACATATCGCTGAAAATGACAACCAATGAGCGTTTATGAATGATCTCTGCCACCTGATCCAATACTTTTGCTGATTGTGTGGAAGATGTTTCTTCATAAGCTGTTCTGTTTAAAAGCTCCTCTAACTCATGATAAATGATCTTTTGTTGGGTAGGATTACTTTTAGCCGGGTAATGCTTTAGAATGTCGGCATCAAATAAGGTCAAGCCCACGGCATCACGCTGGTGTTTTAACAATTCAATAAGTGCTGCTGCTGCATAAACCGAAAATGATAATTTATTGTTTTGAGTAGCACTGCTTTTTTCTAAAGGAAATAACATGGATTGAGAAGCATCAATAATAATTTGGCAACGCAAATTAGTTTCCTCTTCATAACGCTTAATAAACAATTTATCTGTTTTAGCAAATAGCTTCCAATCAATATGTTTAGTGCTTTCTCCGGCATTATAAATGCGATGTTCGGCAAACTCTACCGAAAAACCATGAAAAGGGCTTTTATGAAGGCCTGTAATAAAACCTTCAACTACTTGTTTGGCCAACATTTCCAGTTTCGAAAATGGTTCTATTTTATGCCTGTCTATCATGTGCTATAAAAATACAATTTAATTAGAAACATAGAACGCAGATGACGCTGATTTTGTATGGTGGATTATGATTTTTTTAACTAAATGGGAGTACATGAATGTTTGCAAAAATAAAATCACATTTAATCATAACCATCTGTGTCATCTGCGTTCCATTAAATACTAATATACTTAAAACAAAAAACCCCTCCACAATGTGGAAGGGTTTCTTATAAATTAGTTACCTAATTATTTTCCTTTGTTAACGTTACCAGCTAACTCAGTACCAGCTTTAAATTTAACTACTTTTTTAGCAGCAATTTTAATTTCTTTACCAGTTTGTGGGTTACGACCAATACGTGCAGCACGTTTAGCTACTGAAAAAGAACCGAATCCTACTAAAGAAATTCTGTCTCCTTTTTTTAAACCTTTAGATACTGCTTCGATAGTAGCATCTAATGCACGACCAGCATCAGCTTTAGTTAATTTTGCTCCGTTTGCGATTGCTTCGATTAATTCTGCTTTGTTCATTTTGTTTTGTTTTTAAGGGTTAAACTTTTTTAAATTAATTACATTACAAATGTATACGCTAATCCGTATTTGTCAAGTGTTTTGCTAAAAAAAGTGTGAAATTTGTTTATAAATAGGCGTTTTGTTAATAAGTTGGGCTGTATCGCCCCCCTAATAAGGGTTTACAAATAGCAAAAGGGCTATAATACCCCCTAGTATGCCTTATAGAGTATAGAAGGTCTATATATACTATTAACAAAGACTTTACCTATATTATAAAAACCTGAAATCAGATTCCATTTTAAAGCCGCGTAAAAATTCTTCAATGCTCATTCTCTTTTTACCAGCCATTTGCAATTCCTTTATATATATATAACCATTGGTACAGGCTACTTTCATAAATGTTTTACCATCACTCATAACGGTTCCTGGATTACTGTTATTATTTACTTCTTCCATTTCAGAAGTATAGATCTTTACTCCTACGGCTTGTCCATTCTTATCCGTAAACTCAGTATAAGCTGCGGGATAAGGCGAGAGCCCTCTGATCAAATTATAAATTTTTTCAGTGGGGTTATTCCAATCGATCTTACACGTTTCTTTAAATAGTTTTGGTGCATGAATACTTTGTGTATCGTCCTGTGGTTTCAATTCAACATTTCCACTCTCAATAGCTTTTACTGTTTTTAAAATCAATTCAGCTCCTATATGCATTAAGCTATCATGCAACTCACCGGCGGTTGTTGTTTTAGTAATGGGAGCCTTTGCCTGAAACAACATATTGCCTGTGTCTATTTCATGTTTTAATTTAAAAGTAGTCACACCACTTTCCGTTTCTCCATTTATGACTGCCCAGTTAATTGGAGCAGCGCCACGGTATTTAGGCAGTAAAGATCCATGCAAATTATAAGTACCTAAAGGCGGCATATTCCAAACTACTTCTGGCAACATTCTAAACGCTACTACTATTTGCAGGTCAGCATTGAGGCTTTTCAATTCATTAATAAAATTTTCGTCCTTTAGTTTTTCAGGCTGCATAATATGTAAGCCTTTTTCTAAAGCATATTTTTTCACAGCAGATTGTTGCAATTGCTGTCCACGGCCGGCAGGTTTATCGGGCACAGTAACTACACCAACTACATTATACTTGTTTTGAATCAATATATCCAAACTTGCTACGGCAAATTCTGGAGTACCCATAAATACGATGCGCATTATATTTAATTTTTGGGTAAAGTTAAACTCTTAAATTTGTTTATGGCAGTATCCATAAAAAATAATTCAGCCTTTTGTTACCAAATTGTGTTATAGTTAATAAGCAGGTTATTTATGAGTTTCGAGAAAGAAACATACAGTTTATTATCAGAAAGCAAAAACAAGGTGGTAAAAACACTTTACGAGACATATGCTAAAAAGCTATTAGCCTATACTTGTAAAAACTATACCATTGACAAGGACGATGCCTGGGCTATTGTTTACAAAACCATTTATAAAATAACGGAAGTAAACGACAAGTATAGCTTCGAAAATGAACAGAAACGATCAGGATTTATCTTTAAAACGCATATTAATTTTTTAAGAAATTATTTTAGAGATAATAAGTCATTTGAAAAACACCATCAGGAAGTTGAACTCACCGATCATTTTACTGAACATGAACCGGAAGTTCCATCCAAGCCAAATATTCAATTAACGATTTTACAACAAGAATTGGATAAACTGGAAGATTGGCAACGCATCTTATTATTAATGCGTGGACAAGACATGTCTTACAGTAAAATTGCTGAATTTGTAAATAAACCTGAAAGTCAATTAAAGGTGTATTATGCCCGATTGAAAAAACAGCTTGCCGATAATGTGAATCAACAATTACAATTGCTTAACGAAAAACAACATGCCTAACCATACTAAACATAACGTTTCTGATAAAGAGCTCGATAACCTGCTAAGTCAAGCTTTTTTAAACTTGGATTTTACTAACCCTAAAAACGAAGAACTTATGGAAACTATTTCGCAAGAGGTTATGCAACCTAAATCTGCATATATTACGATAATTAATAAATCACTTTTTACTAAAATAACAGGAGTTGTTCTATTTACAATAACCGCAATTTCTATTTATTTATTGTTTTTTAACCCAACAAACAATCATCTAAAACAAGAAAATTCAATCGCTCTAAAAACGAACAACAGTCCTGATATCAAGCCAGAAAACCCCGAGCAAGAGAATCAACTTACTTTAAACACTTCTTCTAATTCAGAAGCTTCAAAAGAAAACACGATCTCTTCTTCAGAACAAAAACCTGAAGATAAAAACACAGGAACTATAACAGAGCAAACTGACAATACAAAAACAACGAACAATTTCACTGAAGAAAAACCGAGTAAAATTGAAGATACCAGTTATGTGTTTCCAAAACTTACGGAAAAGGAAATAAAAGAAAACAACAGGCAAAAATTAAATATGTCGATGATGCTGGTAAAACCAAACAAATACTGGTATCCATTAATTGGTTCTAAACAAAGTAAAGCTGTTTATGGAAACGCGAGTGATACTAATTCCGTATTTTATATAGCACGTTCGGAAGTTACTAATTTAGAATACAGAACTTTTTTGTTTGATCTATTAATTCACGATCAAAAAGAAGCATTTTTGATCGCTAAACCTCACCAGGAATTATGGCTCTCTGCTCCTGGTAATGTTCAAAGAACAAAAATGAAAAATGAATATTTTTCAGATAAACATTACAATGATTATCCGGTTGTAAATATTACACCTGAAGGTGCAGAACTTTATTGCAAATGGCTGATCAAAATTAACAAGCAGGAAGATTCTCAAATTTCAGCCAGATTACCTTATGAAAATGAATGGATAAAAGCGGCCAGATCAGAAAAAAATGTTTCCGTTTATCCTTGGGGCAGTGATTCTATTCAAAACAAAAGAGGTTGTCATTTAGCAAATTTTTGTATCAAAAAATTGAGTGATCAATTGAAAACCAACATGGAGTGTACTCCTAAAAACAAAAACGCTTATGCTTCAGCCGAATTCATGCTTGGCGATTCAATGATGACCTGTAAAGTATCCTCTTATAATCCAAATGATAATGGGTTATATTGTATCTCAGGGAATGTTGCCGAAATGGTTTACGACAATAAAACGAAAACTGTTAAAACAAAAGGCGGTAGCTGGAACAGTGATTTTGAACATTGTAAAATAAATAGTTCAGAAGAATTAAGTGGCGCTGTAAAAGCCAATTCCATGACAGGTTTCAGACCAATTTTTAGAATTGTATTAAAAAACAATTTCGGTGCTTTAGAAAGAATTGATCCTAACACCGGATTAACTACTTTGACTCCAACCGAGATCAAAAACACAGAAAAGGAAAAGAAAAAAATGATAGAATCGGTGATCAAATTTGACAGATCTAACTACTCATATATTCCAATGGGCACATGCATTTATAAAAATGAAGCCGTTTCTGTTCAGAGTTTTTATATGCAAACAACAGAAGTAACCAATTTACAATACCGTACATTTTTAGCTGATCTATTAATACAAGGCAGAAACGATGATTATTTGATAGCCAAACCAGATCAAAAAATGTGGGTAACAAAATTTCCATACAGTTATAATGAACCAATGACAAATATGTATTTCTGGCATCCGGCTTATGATGACTATCCTGTAGTGAATATTTCAAGAAAAGCAGCAGAAATGTATTGCAATTGGCTGACTATTGAAACTAATAAAGTTTTAAAAGAAAACAATAAGCCTTTGATAAACGATCTGAGAATTCCGGTAGATATTGAATGGGCCTATGCTGCCACCAATGGAAAAAATCAAGTGAGATATGCAAATGGCGCTGAATCTTTAAAAGACGCTAAAGAAAAGTATATGGTTAACTATAGCTGCTATTACATGAACGAATGTCGATATGATTCAACAATGAATTTGTATGTTCCTCAATCTGCAAAAAAACCAAATGACAGAGAATCAAAAGAAAGAAATCTTATAAGCGATGGGGCATTTCATACAGCATACGCAAAATCATATACCCCTAATACTTATGGATTATACTGTATGGGTGGAAATGCGGCTGAGATGGTTAATACGTTTGACACAAAAACAAAAACTATTTCAGGTAAAGGCACCAAAGGTGGTAGTTGGTTTAGCTGCGATCATTTTCTGGAAATAAACTCAGAAGAGGAATATCCTAACGAGCTCAACGCCTCTCCATTAATTGGATTCAGACCTGTATTTACGGCTCCTAAAAAATAAATTATTTAACCAAATACTCTTTCAGGCCATCAACAATTTTGTTGGTGGCACCTGAATTTTTTCGCACATAATTTTGTGCTAATCTTGAAGCGGTAGATAACTCTGATTGATCATCCAAGAAAACAGTTAATTGATTGGTCAATTCATCTGCATTATTAAATACAAACCCTGCCTTCAAATCAATGACCTGATGAGCTTCGTTAAACTTATGATAATTTGGCCCAAATATAACCGGCAAGCCATAAACAGTTGGTTCTAATATATTATGTATCCCATCATTAAAACCACCGCCAATTAAAGCTATCGTACCATATTGATATACCGATGATAAAAAACCAATAGCATTGATTACCAAAACGGAATGCGTGTACTCTGTTAAATTATCTGAGAATAAATGATACTGAACTTTATATTTTGATAAAAGGTTCTTTAAACGTTCAATATTATTTTTATCAATTTCGTGTGGGGCAATAATTAATTTTAATTGAGGATGAGTTGTTTTTAAACGCACATACGATTCAATTAAATGTTCTTCATCTTTCTGCCAGGAACTTCCGGCAATAACTACAAAGGCCTCCTTTGAAAATTGTTCTAGCTCGTATAATTTTTTCGGTGACGAACAGATCTGTAGCACTCTATCAAAACGAGTATCGCCGGCCAACACACCAGATGTTACTTTTAATAATTTCAGAAGTCTTAACGAATAAACATCCTGTGTAAAAATAGTTTTATACGTTTTAAGTGCTTTTCTAAAATCAGCGCCATACCATTTAAAAAACGATTGATGCCTTTTAATAACAGTAGAGATCAAATACGTAGGAATAGATCGTTTTTGAAGTTGAAATAAATAGTTCAACCAAAACTCATATTTTACAAATATGGCTAGCTTAGGATTTAGAATAGATAAAAATTGTTTTGCATTGCTCGATGTATCTATTGGTAAATAAATAACCAGATCAGCTAAAGGATAATTCTTTTGAATTTCATAGCCTGATGGAGAAAAAAACGTCAAAACAATTTTTTGGTCAGGATAGTCTTTCTTGATCTTTTCAATCACCGGCCTACCCTGCTCAAATTCACCTAAAGAAGCGGCATGTAGCCAGATAGCACCTTTTAAATTCAGTTCATCTACTTTGGATCGAAGATTTTGTTTCCAGTTCTTTCTTCCTTCAACCCAAAGCTTTGCTTTTGGCTTAAATAGCGATGCTATAATTAATCCAAGCCTGAATGCGTATATGCCAAGGTTGTATAGTATCATTGGTTTTGTCAGTTCGAGCTTGTCGAAAACACTTCATTAGCATCTCAACAAGCTCGATGTGACATTAAAAATCAAAATTAATTTGTCCGTCTTTGCCTCTCATATTATCGCCATTCAATTTTTCCATGGCGCGGCGGTGTAATTCCATTGGCGACATACCATTATCTCCTATTTGTTCGTCTGTTTCATCGTAATCATCTAAAATGATCTCTTCAGATAAACGCAAATTCATTTCTTTTACCTTGTAAGACGTTAATTTCTTTCCTTTGGCTTTCATGTTCACTAACGGAGCAAACTCCACTAAATTAACTGCTTCATCAGGAATTTCTTTATCTTTTTGTTTGCCGAATTTCACATCAACAATTGGCTGGATCTGAGAGGTGATCAATTCTATTCTTGATTCTTCGTGCTCAGTAACGATCAATGTTTTAGTCGTTGTATTTTCAGGAACAAAACGTTTTGTGATATAAGATTTACTTTCTCCATCATAATACACACAAGATAAAACCAACTCAGGATAATATTTTTCAATTAAAATAATATCATCATCAAAATGGTTTAAAACATCATAAGTGTATAATTTATAGAAACCTTTACTTGTAACGGTTAAGATCTTATCATCTCCGGCAAATTTACCCAGGTAAGTTCCTTTGCTTTCTTTATTTAAACGGTGTACGGCATCATTAAACCAATAATCTTCAGCAGCTAATGTAGAAGCTCCTTTGGTTTTTAATAAAACTTTTTTAACGCCATATTTGGTTACAATGTTTCCTGTTGAAGATCTTCCTTTTACAGGAATCTCAGCAAAATCAACATCAATTTCGAACTTACGTAAGCCACTTACCGGTTTCAAGATCACTTGTACTTTTTCAGCTTCTCCGTTAGGATTGATCGTAAACCAATGTACATTTGAATTTGCAGTACCTTTCGTTAGATCGTACTCTTTTTCGCGGGTAACACCCGTTACATTAAAACGTTTGATAAAGGTGATACCTTTTGGTCCATCACTATAGATCATATTATACGTAGTACGCTCATCGTTTTTCTTAAAGATAGCAATGTAGATAATGTCTTTACCGATAAATACTTTATCCGACACTTTAAACACTTTCATTTTACCATCTTTGGTAAAGGCAATGATGTCGTCCAGATCAGAACAATCACAAACAAACTCATCTTTCTTTAAACTCTTACCTGCAAAACCTTCGGCGCGATTTACATATAACTTTTCATTAGCCATAATTACTTCTGTAGCAACAATGGTTTCTAACTCTTTCGTTTCTGTTTTACGTTCTCTGCCTGCTCCGTATTTTTTCTTTAAGTTTTTAAAGTATTCTACAGCATAATCAGTTAAGTTAGCTAAATGACCTTTTACAGTTTCAATTTTAGCATCTAACTCTTTCATGTGCTCCTCTGCTTTGATCGTATCAAAACGAGTGATACGGATCATCGGAATTTGAGTTAAACGTTGCAGATCTTCATCCGTAATTTCTCTGATCAGTTTTTTACGGTGAGGTTTAAAACGCTCATATAAATATTCGTATAACGTTTCTCTGTTAGAATATTTCTTAAAGTCGATATACATTTCTTCTTTAATGAATAATTTTTCTAAGGAAGAAAAATGCCACTTTTCTTGTAGCTCACTCAATTCAATTTCTAACTCACGTTTTAATAACGCTAAGGTTTGGTGAGTGGATATTTTTAATATTTCGCTTACACCAACAAAACGAGGTTTTTCGTTTTCGATGATACACGCATTTGGTGAAATACTCATTTCACAATTTGTGAAAGCGTATAACGCATCAATCGTTTTATCAGGAGAAATACCGGGCTGTAAGTGAATTAAGATCTCTACATTTTCAGACGTATTGTCTTCTACTTTTTTAACCTTGATCTTTCCTTTATCGTTAGCCGCTAAAATAGAATCGATCAAAGAGCCTGTTGTTGTTCCAAAAGGAATCTCAGAAATAATTAATGTTTTAGAATTTAATTCTTTAACGCGCGCTCTGATCTTCACTTTACCGCCACGCAATCCATCTTTATAATCACTAAAATCTGCTATACCACCTGTTATAAAATCTGGATAGATAACTGCTTTACGTCCACGTAAGATCTGAATAGACGCATCAATTAATTCATTAAAGTTATGTGGTAAAATTTTAGTTGCTAAACCAACCGCAATACCTTCTACGCCATGTGCTAATACTAAAGGAAATTTAACCGGTAACGTAATAGGTTCTTTATTACGACCATCATAACTCATTCCCCAATTAGTTGTTTTAGGATTGAAAATAATTTCTTGTCCTAATTTTGATAAACGTGCTTCGATGTAACGAGGAGCTGCAGCGCTATCGCCTGTTAAAATATTTCCCCAGTTTCCCTGGCAATCAATTAATAGATCTTTTTGTCCGATAGCCACCAATGCATCACCAATACTGGCGTCACCATGTGGATGGTATTTCATAGTGTTACCAATTAAGTTGGCCACTTTATTGTAACGGCCATCTTCCAACTCCCACATGCTATGTAAAATACGACGCTGTACAGGCTTTAAACCATCTTCCATTGCTGGTACAGCACGCTCTAAAATTACATACGAGGCATAATCAATAAACCAGGTTTTAAACATGCCGGAAACATGTTTTATGGTACTTAATTCGTTGTGTTCGTTATTTGTATTTTCTTCCACTTTCTAAATCTTTATGCTTTAAACTTCTCTAATTTCAATTACGCTTTTAACAACTCTTCTTCTGCGTCAACCTCAACACGTAAATTATCAATAATAAATTCTTGTCTGTCCTGAGTATTTTTACCCATATAGTAACTTAACAATTGTTGAATAGATGCTTGTTGATCCAATAATACCGGTTCTAAACGAATATCTTTTCCAATAAAATGTTTGAACTCATCCGGCGAAATTTCACCTAATCCCTTAAATCGTGTGATCTCTGGCTTAGGGCCTAATTTTGCTATGGCAGCTTTACGCTCTTCATCGCTATAACAATAAGCAGTTTCTTTTTTGTTACGCACACGGAACAATGGTGTTTGTAAAATATAGACGTGTCCGTTTTTTACTAAGTCTGGAAAGAACTGTAAAAAGAACGTTAACAACAATAAACGAATGTGCATTCCATCCACATCGGCATCAGTTGCAATGACTACGTTATTATATCTTAGATCTGCCAAACTATCTTCAATGTTTAAAGCAGCTTGTAATAAGTTAAACTCTTCATTTTCGTAAACGATTTTTTTACCTAATCCAAAAGAGTTTAATGGCTTACCTTTTAAACTAAATACAGCTTGTGTATTTACATCACGCGTTTTGGTAATAGAACCACTTGCCGAATCACCCTCACAAATAAACAACGTTGTTTCGATAGAACGAGGATTTTTCGCATCATCTAAATGCACACGGCAATCGCGTAGTTTTTTATTATGTAACGATGATTTCTTAGCACGCTCACGCGCTAATTTTTGAATACCCGATAATTCTTTACGTTCGCGCTCATTCGCAATAATTTTAGATTCAATAATTCTTGCTGTTTCAGGATTTTTGTGCAAATAATTATCCAATTGTTGTTTGATAAAATCACCAACAAATGAACGCATGCTTTGCCCACCCGGAGCAACTTCCTGCGAACCCAATTTTGTTTTGGTTTGAGATTCGAATACCGGCTCTTGTACACGAACTGAAATAGCTGCTACTATTGATTTACGAACATCGGTTGGATCGAAATCTTTTTTATAGAACTCACGGATAGTTTTCACAACCGCTTCTCTGAATGCTGCCTGATGTGTTCCACCTTGTGTTGTATACTGACCATTAACGTAAGAATAATATTCTTCTGAAAAATGTTCGTTACTGTGTGTCATCGCTAATTCTATATCATCGCCTTTTAAATGAACAATAGGATATAAAATTTCGCCTGTAATATTTTTTTCTAATAGATCTTTTAAACCATTATCAGATTTGTATACTTGTCCGTTGAAATATAACGTTAAGCCTGTATTTAAGAACGCATAGTTCCATAACATCTTATCAATATACTCGTGTACGTAATGGTATTTTTTAAAGATGGTATCATCCGGTCTGAACTCTACATAAGTACCATTTGCTTCTGTTGTTTTTTCAAGCTTTGATTCTTTTACTAAATTACCGCAAGAGAATTCTGCTGTTTTAGATTGACCATCTCTAAAAGCCGTTACTTTAAAATTAATAGACAAAGCATTTACCGCTTTTGTACCAACACCATTTAAACCAATCGATTTTTTAAAGGCATCGCTATCGTATTTTCCACCGGTATTAATTTTAGAAACAACCTCTACTAATTTTCCTAATGGAATACCACGACCAAAATCTCGTACAGAGATCACCCCATCTTTCACCGCTACGTCAATACGTTTACCGGCGCCCATCATAAACTCATCAATAGAGTTATCCATTACCTCTTTGATCAATACATAAATACCATCATCAAAGGCTGAACCATCTCCAAGCTTACCAATGTACATCCCCGGGCGCATACGGATATGCTCTTTCCAATCAAGGGATTTAATACTGTCTTCGTTATAACTTGCTATCTCTTTTGCCATCCTATTTAGTTTTTAATTTTTAGTTTTTAGTGTTTAATATTTTTAACTCACTTTAAACTTGAAATTATTTATTCTATTACTTCTCATTTGTATTTAGTATTAAAAACTAATAACTAAACACTCATAATTATTCTAATCCCCATCAAACATATTTCCCAATCCACCTAAAATACTTCCTTCTTCTTTTCTTCCACCTGAACCGTAAGATAAAATTCTTCCGGCTAAACGGCTAATTGGTAACGTTTGTATCCATACTTTTCCTGGTCCGCGTAACAAAGCATAAAACACACCTTCGCCACCAAACAAGGTGTTTTTAATTCCACCCACAAATTGAATATCGTAATGCACATCACTAGTAAAAGCAACGATACACCCCGTATCCACTTTTAAAATCTCGCCCGCTTGTAATTGTTTTTCAATCACATGTCCACCACTATGTACAAAAGCCATTCCATCACCTTCCAGCTTTTGCATGATAAACCCTTCACCACCAAATAGCCCTGTACCTAATTTCTTTTGAAACTCAATGCCAATAGAAACACCATTAGCTGCACACAAAAAACTATTTTTTTGGCAAATGATCTTATTTCCTAATTGCGCCAAATTCATCGGAATAATTTTACCTGCATAAGGAGCCGCAAAAGTTACCTGACGTTTTTGTTGTGAGTTATTGGTATAAACCGTCATGAATAAATTTTCGCCGGTTAGTAATCTCTTACCTGCAGTGAATAGTTTACTCATAAAGCCTGTTTGATTTCCATCTCCAAACAATGTTTGCATTTGGATCCCATCAGTCATCATCATAAAACTTCCCGGCTCTGCAATAACTGCTTCTTGCGGATCTAACTCCACTTCCACACATTGCATTTCTTCGCCAAATAATTTATAATCTATCTCGTGATTGTTCATTGTTTTACTCTTTTATATTTTTTGCTCGCAGATTTCGCAGATCTACGCAGAAAAATATCCGCGAAAATCAGAGCTATCTGCGCGAACTTTATTTTATCTAAACATTAAACCTAAAATGCATGACATCTCCATCAGCTACTACATATTCTTTTCCTTCTACACGTAATTTACCGGCATCTTTACAAGCAGCTTCTGAACCAAGAGTCACAAAATCGTTATAACTCATCACCTCAGCTCTGATAAATCCTTTTTCAAAATCGGTATGAATAACACCTGCAGCTTGTGGTGCCTTAAATCCTTTGTCAATTGTCCATGCACGAACTTCTTTAACACCCGCTGTAAAATACGTTTGAAGATTTAGTAAGTGATAAGCTTTTTTAATTAATTTATTTACACCCGGCTCATCTAAACCCATATCAGATAAAAACATTTGTTTTTCTTCATATGTTTCTAAAGCAGAAATTTCACTTTCCATTTGGGCAGTGATTACGAGGATCTCAGCTTGTTCATCTTTTACAGCTTCTTTTACTGCATCCACATGTTTGTTACCATTTATGGCTGACGCTTCATCAACATTACACACATACATTACCGGTTTAATGGTTAATAAGTGTAGATCTTCAATAAAAGGCAATTCACTTTCTTCTAAATGACACGCACGAGCTGATTTCCCACTTTCTAACGTTTCTTTTAGCTTTGAGCAAGCACTATATGTTTTAACCGCATCTTTATCATTACCTGTTTTAGCGGCTTTTTCAAACTTCTTTAATTTAGCTTCAACAGCTTCTAGATCTTTTAACTGCAATTCGGTGTCAATAATCTCTTTATCACGAACCGGGTTTACATTTCCATCCACATGAACCACATTATCATCATCAAAACAACGTAATACGTGTAAAATAGCATTACACTCACGAATATTAGCCAGAAACTTGTTCCCTAAACCTTCACCTTTACTGGCGCCTTTTACTAAACCGGCAATATCCACAATCTCAACGGTAGTTGGTTGTATCGCCTGAGGCTTTACTAATTCTGCTAATTTATTCAGTCGTTCATCCGGAACGGTGATTACACCCACATTTGGTTCAATGGTACAAAACGGAAAGTTTGCCGCTTGTGCCTTTGCATTACTTAAACAATTAAAAAGAGTTGATTTCCCTACATTAGGCAACCCCACAATTCCACATTTTAAAGCCATTTTTTAATTAAGATTTGAGAAGTGAGATATGAGATGTGAGAATGGATTTGTCTCAAATCTCATATCTCAATTCTAACTTCTAAGTTTTTAAGGTGCGAATATACTAAAAACAGAGGCTCCCATTTGCTATTAATTGTAGCAAAATGGTGCATTTTTTAACAATTTTGCTAATTTTTGTTTAAAAAAACAGTCTGATTTTTTAGTTTTTAACATCCTGTAATTATTATCAACATTAGGGTTATATAGGATATGCAAATGGTATTTTTGCGGAAAATTCAATTTTTATGGCAGATTTAGCTCAATTAGAAAAATTATCTTCTCAGGTTCGCAGAGACATTGTTCGTATGGTACACGCTGTTAACTCCGGGCATCCGGGCGGTTCTTTGGGTTGCACAGAATACCTGGTGGCTTTGTATAACCATGTGATGAACCATAATCCCAAAAAATTTACCATGGATGGGATTGGTGAAGACCTGTTCTTTTTGAGTAATGGACATATTTCTCCGGTATTTTACAGTGTTTTAGCCCGTTGTGGTTATTTTCCGGTAGAAGAACTAAAAACGTTTCGTAAACTAAACTCTCGTTTACAAGGTCATCCTACTACTCATGAAGGTTTGCCTGGAGTGCGTATTGCCAGCGGCTCTTTAGGGCAAGGTATGAGCGTAGCTATTGGTGCTGCTTTATCTAAGAAATTAAATAACGACAAATCGATTGTTTATAGTTTACATGGTGACGGCGAATTACAAGAAGGACAAATTTGGGAAGCTGCCATTTATGCTGCCGGTAACAAAGTAGACAATTACATCGCAACGATAGATTATAATGGGCGCCAAATTGATGGTGACGTAGAAAAAGTATTACCATTAGGAAACTTAAAAGCAAAATTTGAAGCATTTGGTTGGCAAGTTGTTGAAACTGAAAAAGGAAATGATATGGCCGCTGTTATTGCAGGATTAGATAAAGCCAAATCATTTATTGGTAAAGGCAAGCCTATTATGAACATTATGAAAACAGAAATGGGTGCCGGTGTTGATTTTATGATGGGAACGCACAAATGGCATGGTTCTGCACCTAACGACGAGCAATTACAAAAAGCGCTTGATCAGTTGGTTGGAAATGAAGCGGACTACTAGAAATTAAGATTTGAGAACTAAGATTTTAGATTTGAGATCATTAAAATTTAATATTAGAAATATTTTTTTTCTAATACTTCTTAACTCTGCCTTCTTAAATCTAAAATCACAAACTACCACCAATCGTATCCTTTTTATTTTTGATGATTCCTACAGCATGTATGCTCCGTGGAACAGTAATATCAAAATTGAAGTAGCAAAAAAAATAATGGGTGAATTTTTAGATAGCTTGAAAGGGCTGCCTAATTTAGACCTTGCATTACGTTGCTACGGACATCAAACGTTTATTAAGCCTACAAGAAATTGCAAGGATACTAAATTAGAAATCCCCTTTGCTCCTGCTTCTAAATCTGCTCCATTAATAAAGCAACGCATTCAAAAATTAGAACCTTTAGGAACTACGCCTATCGCCTACTCATTAGGAGAAAGTGCCGCAGATTTTACCCCTTGCAGTAATTGCCGAAACATTATTATTTTAATTACCGATGGCATTGAAGAATGCGAAGGACAACCATGCAAAGTATCAGCAGAATTGCAAAAGAAAGGGATTTTTTTACGACCATTTGTAATTGGTGTTGGCCTGGATGTGAAATTTGCAGATGTGTTTGGTTGCATGGGTAAATTTTATGATGTGAGTAACGAAGCTAATTTTAAAGACGTATTGAATTTAGTTTTAACGGAAGCCATCTCTCAAACAACTGTTCAGGTTGATCTTTTAGACAGTGACAAAAAGCCAACTGAAACGGATGTGAATATGACGTTTTATGATGCGGCAACCAAACAAATAAAATACAATTACTTACATACGATCAATCATCGTGGCAATCCTGATACCTTGGTATTAAACCCGTTCAAGACTTATGATCTGGTAGTGCATACAATTCCACCAATTGAAAAAAAGAACATTACTATTCAGCAAGGAAAACATAATACCATTCCGGTTGATGCCCCTCAAGGTTATTTGAAATTGGAATTGGATGGCACATTAAGTAAATACTTTCCTACTTGCGTTGTCAGAAAAAAAGACGAAATGAACACGCTCAATATTCAGGATTTTGGGAAAACAGATAAATACATTGTAGGAAAATATGATATTGAAATACTAACTCTGCCTCGTATTAAACTATTTGATGTAGAAATTAAACAAAGTACCACTAATACCATTAAAGTGCCTACATCTGGAAACGCTTACATTACCAAGGGAGGCACAGGTTACGGAAGTATTTTTGTAGACGATGGAAAAAAAGTTAGCTGGGTTTGTAATTTAAATACCACTTTACAAAACGAAATTATTTATCTTCAACCCGGAAATTACAAACTGGAATTTAGATACGAAAACATTAAAGAAACGATCAAAACAGTAGAAAAAAAATTCACCATTTCATCTGGTGTTACAAGTAATGTTAATCTAAATTAAAAAATTGTCAGTTCGAGCGAAGTCGAGAACAAAATTATAACTATGAAAAAATATACATACACAGAAAAAAAAGACACACGTTCAGGCTTTGGAGCAGGCTTATCAGAACTTGGAAAAACTAACCCTAACGTTGTAGCACTTTGTGCTGACTTAACCGGTTCACTAAAAATGGATGCTTTTCAAAAAGATCATCCGGAGCGTTTTTTCCAGGTAGGTATTGCCGAAGCGAACATGATTGGTATTGCAGCTGGTTTAACAATTGGCGGTAAAATTCCTTTTACAGGAACATTTGCAAACTTTAGTACAGGCCGTGTGTATGATCAAATTCGTCAAAGTGTAGCTTACTCAGGCAAAAATGTAAAAATTTGCGCTTCACATGCAGGCTTAACATTAGGAGAAGATGGTGCTACTCACCAAATTTTAGAAGATGTTGGGTTAATGAAAATGTTACCACACATGTGTGTCATCAATCCTTGTGATTATAACCAAACTAAAGCAGCAACTATTGCGATTGCCGATTACCATGGACCGGTTTACTTACGTTTTGGTCGCCCCACGGTTCCAAACTTTACACCGGCTGATCAAAAATTTGAGATCGGTAAAGCAGTCATGTTAAATGAAGGAACTGATGTAACGATTATTGCAACAGGTCACTTAACTTGGAAAGCCATTGAAGCAGGAGAAAAATTAGCGGAAATGGGCATCTCAGCCGAGATCATCAATATTCACACAATTAAGCCTTTAGATAATGATGCTATTTTAAAATCAGTAGCAAAAACTAAGTGTGTCGTTACTGCCGAAGAACACCAAATGCATGGCGGCTTAGGCGATAGCGTAGCACAATTATTAGCACGCCACAATCCTACTCCACAAGAGTTTGTAGCAGTAAACGATAGCTTTGGCGAAAGCGGAACACCTGATCAATTAATGACAAAATATGGTTTGGATACAGTAAATATTTTAGATGCTGTAACTAAAGTAATGAAGAGAAAATAACAAGAGCAGATTAAAGACACATGATGAAGGATAAAGGATTTTGATTAATCTTTTATCCTTTGTCATTTATCTTATATCCATTTACTACTCATGGTGATACTTCTCATTCTTCAATATCGAAAAACCCCTGTATAATTGCTCCGTAAAAAATAAACGAATCATTTGATGAGAAAAAGTCATACTGGATAATGACAAGACGTAAGAACTTTTATCCAAAATCGATTTATCAATTCCAAAAGGGCCACCAATTAAAAACACCACACGTTTACATCCCGAAACCATCCTCTTATTTAAAAAATCAGCAAACTGAACAGAAGTAAATTGCTTGCCATGTTCGTCCATACAAACCAGATAATCAGATGGTTCTAAAAGCTTTAAAATTTCCAGGGCTTCTGCTTTCTTTTGTTCCTCAAAACTCTTTTGCCTGATAACTTTTGGCATTACGATCGTTTCAGTAGAAAAAGTCACATAATTTTTAAGCCTTTCGGTGTATACTTTAATACCCTCATTAAGGTAAGAATCAGTTGTTTTCTCTATCTGAATTAGCAAAATTTTCATTTTTCAGTAAATCTTCAATAAGTTTAGGCACAATAGTTGTTACTTTGCGGGTGTAAAGCTACAATATTAATGAAAGCCCTAGTTATATTTTTTATCTCTTTATTAAGTTTTTCCTTCACCATAAAGGATCTTAATGACGATGTAACTAATGCCTTAAAACAAGGAAATACTGCCGCTTTAGTTAAGTATTTCCCTGATAAGATCTCTATTAAAGTATTAACTCAGGAAGATCTGTTAAGTAAAGCACAGGCACAAACCCTGATCGAGGATTTTTTCAGTAAACATAAAGTTAAAAGCTACCAGACTTCTCATACCAGTATTGTCAATAGCAACCAGCAATTTATTACCGGTTCCTTAGATACTAATAACGGTAAATTTAGGATTTCTATATTAGTTCGAGAAAATGTAATTTCGCAGTTCAGAATAGAGAACGATAATGGCTAATTACATCACCCTTCACAAAAAACATTTCAATTTTAAAACCTTTGTACAAAATGCCTTACAGGAAGATGTAGGTGATGGCGATCACTCAGCCTTAGCTACCATTCCGGTCTCTAAAAAAGGCAAATGTAGATTATTAGTGAAAGAAGAAGGCATTATTGCCGGTATTGAAGCCGCTAAAGAAATTTTCAAGATCATTGATCCAAAATTCAAATTTACTCCACTTATTAAAGATGGAGCTAAAGTAAAAGTGGGCGATATTGCTTTTACAATTGAAGGGAGCTCTCAAAAATTATTGACAGCGGAACGTTTAGTATTAAATGTGATGCAACGCATGAGTGGTATTGCAACAAAAACCAATTATTTACAATCGCTGTGCAAAGGAACTAAAACCAAAGTAATTGATACACGAAAAACAACTCCCGGCTTTCGTTTTTTTGAAAAATGGGCAGTAGTTATTGGTGGTGGCGCCAATCACCGTTACGGCTTGTATGACATGATCATGATCAAGGATAATCACATTGATTTTGCAGGAGGAATTATTGAAGCCATTGATGCAACCCATTCATATCTTAAAAAAACAAAAAAGAAATTACCAATAGAAGTTGAAACACGTACGTTAAATGACGTGAAACTTATTTTAAACAAAGGCGGTTTTCAACGTATTATGTTAGATAATTACAATATTGCTAATACTAAAAAGGCTGTGTCTCTGATTAATGGTAAATACGAAGTCGAAAGTTCGGGTGGTATTACCGAAAAAACCATTGCCGGTTATGCCAAATGTGGTGTTGATTTTATTTCGGTAGGAGCTTTAACTCATCATGTAAAAAGCATGGATCTGAGTTTAAAAGCGGTGAGATAATTTTAATTCTACAACATGCTATATAATTTACAAGCATTTCAATTTTCATGTCTACAATATCCTAAATAAAACATTGGTCTTTTAAATTTTATTGTATCTACCGAATTGCCAATCGGTTTTAAATAACCATTATCTATTAAAACTGTATCTCCCAATTGTTTTATCATTTCACCATCATATTTTAGCACTAAAATATCGCCAATTTTATTCCAGTACCCTGTCCACCATTCATTATAACCGAAAGCACCAGTCCAATTCAGCTCAAATGTTTTATCTCGACGAAATTTAATGTATGCTTGATTTTGTGTGCCTTCATAACATGCCCGAATATCGACTTCACTTTCCAGCATTTCAGAGTCAAGTCGATATGGGCTAAAAATTGTGTATAGCAACGTCAGAAAACAAATAATTGTTGGTATACAAAATCGAAAAGTCAATTTTTTGATATTATTAATAATTTGAATGAGCCCAATAATGAAATAAACAACAATGGTTATAAAAGCTATTGGAACAAGTAATGTTAATATTACGAAAACAGAACCGGAAAGATATTTGTCAATATGATGGTAGAAAATTGTTAATAGGAGATATATCAGACAAATAACTCCCCTAATCATTATTCTTTTTCTAACAGTTATATCGATCATTTTAAGAATTAAAATTCTCACTTACACCCACAATCACCATCTCCACACTTTTTTTTAGTGTATGATTTATACCCTCTGTATCCTAAATAAGAAACAGCGGCTACTAAAAGTAATATGGCTAAAATTTCCTGCATGGTTATTTTTCTTGTATTCCATTATTATAGGGATCAATAATCGGAACATTATGTATCAATACCTGATTTAATACTTTGATCTTAATATCATATGGTCCTGTAGGCAAATCACTTAAATCTAAAATGTAGTATTCTTTATTTTCCAAAGCAAAACCAGCTACTTTATTATTGTCTTTATCTATCACATCAATTTGTATTCTACCAAACTTATTTCCAAGCATCGTTAAACTCAATTTATTATATAAGATCGGTAATAAGGTAATTGTTCCAACATCTTCATTTAAACCCTTATCGTATATGAAATTCATTTTTTTCTTTTGACCTGTTTCATATACATTTTCGTTTTTGATACTAATTGGTGTATACTCATACGTCTTGTAATTATCTCTATAACCCTGTACCGTATCTTCTTTACTCCAAACCCTTACATAATCTACCTGATAATCATTTGGCCATTTGGTTGTATTATCCGGACCCGGACTAAAAGGGCCTCCTGTTTTTGCTACTGAACTATTAATGAAAATATTTTGCGCCGTTTTAAAATCACCTTTATAAATGCCCATAGGCTCTCCATTCAAATAAAATTTCACATAGCCGGGTTGCCATTCTCCTGAAATTACATTCCAATCATTCGCCAAACTATGATTTGTTTTGATCCAACCACCCCAATTCTTTTTGAGATTTAAAAAGCCGCCTCTGAAATCATCGCAACCATGTGGACAATGAACATCTACATGGATCTGATTTTCTTTTTCTCCTTTTAATTCAAAAAAATCGATTTCTTCATTTGGATTACCACCAAACAACCAAAAAGCCGGCCAAATACCCCGTTCGGCATTTGATTTGAAGCGTGCTTCAAAATAGCCGTATTTGTATTGTTTTTTGGAACTGATCAAACCAGATGTATAATCAAATTCATATTTGTCACCATTCATCGACTTACCGGTTTTCGCTAAATATTTTTTGTCGATTTCCCATTCGTTCACCGAAAAACTTTTCTTTTCTTTCTTCGCAGTAATGATCAATTTACCATCTGATATTGAAATATTATCTTCTGTAAAATATAGATCTTGCGACATGACTGTATTTCCCCAAGGCATTCCGGTTTTCCATTTCCCGGTATTCAAACCAAAATCATTAAACTCATCTCCATCCTGATAATACCATTTTTGAGAAATGGTTGTTTTTACCTGCCACATGACTTGAGAAAAAACATGATTCCATCCCAATAGAAAATAAAAAAATAAAATGACAGATCTCATGAAGCCTTATTTAATGTAAAAGTACCAATTTATTTATACTTTAGTTTTATGAAATATTTAAAAATTCTGATTTTATCGTTGTGCATTTTGCCCCAATTGAGCAATGCTCAAATTATGTGGCAAATAAATAAAGACACAGTTATTAGCTGGCACTATAATGATGGAGACGAATTCAACTCTAACACATTAAATATTGAAAAATGGAAATATTGGTATGGATGGAGCAGAAGTATTTATACTCAAAAAGAACAGCAATATTATACTGAAGGGTTAAACCATGAACTGAAAAATGGTATTTTAAATTTATATGCCAAAAGAGAAAAAATTGAAGCTAAAATGGTGGATTGGATGGCTGATACTGTTAAGCTATATAATGAAGGGAAATCTATCGGACAAAATAAACGAACGTTTGAGTATAGTGCTGGAATGATTCAATCGCTTAAATATTTTAAATACGGTTACTTTGAAATTAAATTTAAGACTCCTGAACATAATGGCTTCTGGCCTGCCTTTTGGCTTTACGGAGGCACTCCTAACGAAGAAATTGACTGGATGGAATTAAAAACTGAGAAGAAAAATGCCATTCACGTCGGTCGTCATAGCCAAAAAAGAGAAGAAAATAAAATAAGAAATATTATTCGCAAGAAATGGTGGGGGGATTGGGTTTATTTTAAAGGCGATCTGAGTAAAGGATGGAATATTGTTTCAGGAGAATGGACCCCCGAATATTTAAAGTATTACCTAAATGGCGAATGTATAGCTTACACAAAATTGTCAATGAATATTGAAAAAGTACTATGTGCTAATATTGCTGTTCCTAGTAATGATGGGTCGTTTCATCCTGGACCTGACACCAACCTTATCAATTCCGGAAACTTTGCCATTGATTACATTAGGGTTTGGCAACATTCAACAATAGATAATATTCCTTCAATAAACGAAAATCCTATTTCTTGCGAAAGAGAAATTGCAAAATCACAATTAACTTCCAAAACTAAATTTTTGTACGGCAAAAAATCAATTCATACTAATGAAGGAATTATTGTTTCCTTATATAAACAAGCCGATAATATTTATTCGTTAACTGCTTTAGGAAGAGAAGTTCCTACACTATCTAAACTCGAACTTATTAATGAACAAGATCAAGTCGTATACAAAAACAATTTAAAATATGGAGAAACTGAAATTAACCTTAATAATTACGAGGGTAAAAAATTTCACATAAAAATCTCATGCTATAATAAAATCATTGTACATCAATTAGATAAAGATTTTAAAACATACAGATGATATTGCTTAGTAGGTAAGTCAATTTTCGAATAAGTCATTTTAAAATAATCATTCACTTTTTTACTTGTGACAAAATATTTACTGCGATAAATATTGGGATCTATATTAATCCTATAACGTCTTAATAAATAAAAGTGAAAACTCCATGAATAATAGGTTTCCTTATCTGTACTTATGATAGACTCTTCGGGCAAATAATTACCAATTATCTTGGTATCTTTTATCACTAATTCATCTCTGCTATACTTACCAATTCTTGAGACACTAAAAATAACTGAGCATACAAGGAGAATTGTAGTAAATAAAGTAAAAACCCTTACACGAAACTCATTCTTCAAATAACGCGTGATCAATAGATCAAGCCTGGTAACAATTAAAACAGAAAATGCCAAAGCAAAAAAAGAAATGGAGGGCATAAAATAAAACTTTTTCTGGACCATGGTTAACATCAATGGCAAAGAACCAAATACTCCCAGAACCAAAAAAAATATAAAAACAGAATTGAATGAATTATTTTTTGTATTTTTTTTGAAAGTCAACAACCATAGAATAAGTGTAATTACAAAAACAGGAATCAATTCACTCAATAGATCTAAAAGGATCCAAATTCGATAATCTGTAGTTGACGTTGTTTGAATACGAGAAACCAATCTTTCTGACAAATAAAAAAACAAACTTTCTTTTGCGTTATCATTAAAAAATATTAGACCAAAAAAAATCGCACTTGGAATAAACACTAGAAGTGTTGTGTTGATCAAAAACTGCTTAAAAGAAAAAGAATTCTTATTAAATAAAAAATAGATAAAATAAATACCTAATGGAAATAGTGCCACGAATCCCTTCGTTAAAAAGCCTAAAAACATACAAATTCCAGCAATAGTAATATTCAAAAAAAACAATCGTTTATACAACAAAGCTTTGTATGCAAAGTAAACTGAAAGAAGTGCAAACAACGACACTAACATTTCAATCATATTATTTTGAAAGGTCCAAAAACATATTGGTGTTACTATCCATAAAAAAACAGGCAACCAACTATGTTTTTTAAAATATTCTTTTTCAATAAATATCAATTGCCAAATTTTATGAATCATAAAAGCATTACATACCAACATTAGCAATGAGAATATTCTTTCGCTATAGATACTGTCGCCAAAAACGAAAAACACACGCGATTCTATCCAATAAAACAACGGTGGGTGTTCCATAAAAGCCTGACTCCCATTCATGAACCAAACGTGGCTCAGAAATGGTCGCCAAAAACTTCCTGATCCATGGTATAAGTTATTACTGACACAGGCGTATTGTTGCCCATCCATAAACATACCGTCAGCCAACAATGTAGGAGCTATCAAAAAAATTAAGACAGAAATTGTAAAAATATAAAAGGAATATTCTCTATTTAACTTCACCAAATACGATTTTAAAGCCCACTAAACTTAATAATTGTTATAAAAAATTGTTCATTTTAGCCCAAAAATAACCTAAAATTGGTATTTTCGCTACAAATTTATTTCTAATGATCACAGCAGAATCTCCAATAAAGTTTGACCGTCGAAAACAAAAAGACGACACACTTTTACAACTCTATAAAAATATTTTAACACCCCGTATGATAGAAGAAAAAATGCTTCTATTATTACGTCAAGGCCGCATTGCTAAGTGGTTCAGCGGTATCGGACAAGAAGCTATTTCTGTTGGGGTAGCAACAGCTTTAAATAGAGATGAATTTATTTTGCCAATGCACCGCAACTTAGGTGTGTTTACAACCCGCGGCATTCCTATGAATCGCTTATTCTCTCAATTTCAGGGAAAACCAAGTGGCTTTACGCAAGGCCGCGATCGTTCTTTCCACTTTGGAACTCAAGAATACAATATTGTTGGAATGATCTCTCACTTAGGCCCACAGCTAGGTGTAGCCGATGGAATTGCCTTAGGAAATAAATTACGCGAAGAGAAAAAAGTAACTGTAGTATTTAGTGGAGACGGTGGCGCCAGCGAAGGTGATTTTCATGAAAGCTTAAACACTGCCGCTGTATGGGATTTACCGGTAATTTTTGTGATCGAAAATAATGGTTACGGTTTATCTACTCCAAGCAACGAACAATTCCGTTGTAAATCATTTGCTGATAAAGCCATTGGTTATGGTATTGAAGGCGTGACAGTTGATGGGAATAATGTATTAAAAGTATACGAAACTGTTAAAAATTTAGCAGAATCGATCAGAGAAAATCCCCGCCCAATTTTATTGGAATGTGTGACTTTCCGTATGCGTGGCCACGAAGAAGCTTCTGGAACTAAATATGTGCCTAAAGAATTATTTGATGTGTGGGGAAGAAAAGATCCTGTAAATACATTCGAAAAATTCTTATTAGACGAGGGTGTTTTAACAGAAGAAATTATTGAAAAATTACGTGCAGAGATTAAACAGGATATTGAACAAGGTTTAGAAAAAACATTTGCCGAAACTTTACCTCCACCAAATACAGCAAAAGAAATTTCTGAATTATTCATGCCTTATACGGCACAGGATACATCAAATTCATCAGGAACAAAAACCAGCAAACGCTTAATTGATGCTATTTCTGATGGGATGCGTTTAGCGATGCAAAAACACAAAAATTTAGTGTTAATGGGTCAGGATATTGCCGAGTATGGTGGTGTATTTAAAATTACTGATGGTTTTGTAGAAGAGTTTGGAAAAGGGCGTGTGCGTAACACCCCTCTATGTGAATCTGCTATTTTAGGTACAGGCTTTGGCTTATCTATTAATGGTCATAAAGCAATGGTAGAAATGCAATTTGCTGATTTCGTATCAGAAGGTATGACACAGATCGTGAATAATCTTGCAAAATCTCATTACCGTTGGGGACAAAATGCCGATGTGGTAGTGCGTATGCCAACCGGTGCAGGCGTTGCCGCAGGCCCTTTTCATAGCCAAAGTAACGAAGCCTGGTTCTTTAAAACTCCGGGATTAAAAATTGCTTATCCCGCATTTCCTAGCGATGCTAAAGGTTTATTATTAACGGCGTTTGAAGATCCAAACCCTGTGATGTTCTTTGAACACAAAGGTTTATACAGAAGTGTAAGCGAAGATATATTGGATGAATATTATACCATTCCTTTTGGTAAAGCACGTTTAGTAAAAGAAGGAAACGCCGTAACTATTGTTACTTATGGTTTAGGTGTGCATTGGGCAATTGAATTATTAAATGCACATCCTGAAATATCAGCCGATCTGATTGACTTAAGAACACTAGCTCCGTTAGATGCAGAAGCTATTTTCACGTCTGTTAAAAAAACAGGCCGTGCTTTTATATTACACGAAGACACTTTAACTGGTGGTATTGGTGGCGAATTAAGCGCTTTAATTACTGAGCATTGCTTTGAATATTTAGATGCTCCTGTAATGCGTGAAGGAAGCTTAGATACGCCTGTACCAATGAATGCAGACCTAGAAATAAATTTCTTACCAAAAGAACGTTTCAAAGAAAAGTTAATGAAATTATTAAACTACTAATTATAAAAAGGTCCAAATTATTTTGGACCTTTTTTGTTTGTTTCCTTCCCTCTCCCCACAGAAAATTCGAAGGATTCGACGATACAAAAAACAAATAATAAAATAACCGTCAAAGGAACCGAGGGTGAGGTTGCTGCACTTAATTAAAATAATTGAGAATGCACCTCGACTACGCTCGATGTGACAAAACAAGAAACAACTAAACATAAAACTTTAACATGACAACACAAGAATCCTTCCTGACCAGCGCTAAAAAACAGTTTTTGTATTACAAAACTTTGGGCGAAAAGGCTATCAACCAATTAGAGCCTGAGCAATTGTTTTTCTCTGCCAATGAAGACACTAACAGCATTTCCATCATCGTAAAACATTTACACGGAAATATGCTTTCTCGCTGGACAGATTTCCTCACATCGGATGGAGAAAAAGAAACACGTAACCGTGACTCCGAATTTGAAGGGGAATTAAAAGACAAAGAAGAACTCTTAACAAAATGGAACGAAGGCTGGAATTGTCTATTTAATGCAATTGATCCTTTAACTCCCGAACAATTATCACAAATCGTCTATATCCGTAACGAAGGGCAAACAGTGATAGAAGCCATCAATCGCCAATTATGCCACTATTCTTATCACATTGGCCAAATTGTATTTTATGCCAAAATGCTCAAAAAAAGCAATTGGGAAAGCCTTTCCATCCCTAAAAATAAATCAAACGACTATAATGCCGATAAATTTTCGAAAGACAAATCCATCAAAAACTTTACAGATGATGAATTAAAAAAATTAAAATAAAAAGTTCTCGTATCTGTGTAAAAAAATTAGCTCAATTTGTGAAAATTGCTGATAAGTCCATTACCTCAAATCGAAAAATTTCACTTATCTTTACGCGCAGTTTAAAACAAACTGCTATGCCTACTTCAACTAAATACATCTTTGTTACCGGCGGTGTTACATCGTCTCTCGGAAAAGGAATTATCGCTGCATCATTAGCTAAATTATTACAGGCTAGAGGATTTACCGTAACCATTCAAAAATTAGATCCATATATCAATATCGATCCAGGAACACTAAACCCATACGAACATGGCGAATGCTATGTTACAGAAGATGGTGCTGAAACTGACCTAGATCTAGGCCACTATGAGCGTTTCTTAAACGTTGCTACATCTCAGGCAAATAACGTAACTACCGGTAGAATTTACCAATCAGTTATTGAAAAAGAACGTAAAGGTGAGTTCTTAGGGAAAACCGTTCAGGTAATTCCTCACATTACAGATGAAATTAAAAACAGAATTAAACTTTTAGGTAAAACAGGGCAATTCCAATTTGTTATTACTGAAATTGGTGGAACTGTAGGTGATATTGAATCTCTACCTTACATTGAGGCTGTTCGTCAGTTAAAATGGGAATTAGGCCACGATTGTGCAGTTATTCACTTAACCTTATTGCCTTATTTAGCCACATCCGGCGAATTAAAAACAAAACCAACTCAACACTCGGTAAAATTATTATTAGAATATGGTGTACAGCCCGATATTTTAGTTTGCCGTTCAGAATACCCAATTAGTAAAGACATTCGCCGTAAAATTGCTTTATTCTGTAACGTATCTCCTGATGCTGTCATTGAAGCTTTAGACGCATCCACCATTTATGAAGTTCCATTATTAATGGAAAAGGAAGAGCTGGATGAAATCGTCTTAAAAAAATTAGATGTTACTACAAAAACTGAAGTTCGTTTAGATAAATGGAAACACTTCTTACACCAGTTCCACAATCCTAAAAAGGAAGTGACGATTGGGCTAATTGGTAAGTATGTAGAATTGAAAGAATCTTACAAATCGATTGCCGAAGCGTTTATTCATGCGGGTGCGGTAAACGAGTGTAAAGTAAAAGTAGAGTGGATCCACAGCGAAAGTTTAACTGAAGAAAACGTTAAAGAAACTTTTAAAAATCTTCAGGGAGTATTGGTAGCGCCAGGTTTTGGGAATCGTGGTATTGAAGGAAAAATTGCTGCGATTAAATATGCCCGCGAAAATAATATTCCGTTTGTAGGAATTTGTTTAGGGATGCAATGTGCTGTGATTGAATTTGCACGAAATGTATTGGGATTAAAAGACGCGCACAGTCGCGAGATGAACCCTGCAACTTCAAATCCGGTAATTGATCTATTGGAAGCTCAAAAGAATATTTCTCATATGGGAGGTACCATGCGTTTAGGTTCTTATCCTTGTAAAATTGAAGAAGGAACTTTAGCTTATAAAATATATGGTAAAACTAATATTAACGAGCGTCATCGTCATCGTTATGAGTTTAACCCTGAGTACACAAAAAATTTCATTTCAGCAGGAATGGTTATTTCAGGAGTTAATCCTGATGCCGGTTTGGCTGAAATTGTGGAGATTCCCACACATCCTTTCTTTATCGGAGTACAGTTTCACCCGGAATATAAAAGTACGGTAGAAAACCCACATCCTTTATTTGTTGCTTTTGTAAAAGCAAGCTTAGGTGAAAAATAAAATGATGTTGATATAAAATTAAAAACCGAAGTTAATGCTTCGGCTTTTTTATTTTTTCATTTTGTAACCTTTCCTTTTCTCACATACTCTATAGTTATAGAAACCAATTAAAACTATTGAAGATGGAAACTTTAAATTTAAATCAACAGCTTAAGCCTACATTTCTATTATTGAAATATACTTTTGGTATTGTGCCAATTGTTGCGGGGCTCGACAAATTCACCGATCTGTTAACCCATTGGGAAAACTACATTCACCCTGGCATTGCCAATATGTTGCCATTTACACCTCACATTTTCATGATGATCGTGGGCATCATTGAAATTATTGCGGGTATTATTGTATTAGCCAAACCTTCTATTGGCGGCCTAATTGTAGCAGCATGGTTAACTGCAATTGCATTGACTTTATTAGCTAGTGGCAATTATTTGGATGTAGCAGTACGTGATTTGGTAATGGCAATAGGAGCATTATCTATGGCAAGAATTTCTAAACTAGTTTAATAGCAAAATGTCTGTCATCCTGATCCCGATAGCTATCGGAATTAGGATGACTATACGCAAACATTTTAATAACTTTATAATATGAATGATGTGAAGAGTTTTGAAACCTATTCCGATCTGGAAATAATCCAACATATATTAGATGGTGAAATTGCCTTATTCGAAATTCTCATCAGAAGAAACAATGCTTACTTATACAAAACCGGCAGATCTTACAACTATAATCACGAAGATACACAGGATTTGATGCAGGAAACATTGATCAATGCTTATACCAATCTTTCAAAATTTGAAAACCGTTCTTCTTTCAAAACCTGGCTTATCAAAATCATGCTAAATAACTGTTTTCAAAAACGACAGAAATTTAGTTTTAAAAACGAAGTCGCAAAAGAAATCAACGAAAAATCTATTCCTATGTTTTCAGACCAACATCACACCGATACTAATAAAACTGTTACAAACAGAGAATTAAGCCATGTGATTGAACACGCATTGCAGCAAGTGCCAATAGACTATAGGCTCGTATTTTCTTTAAGAGAAATAAACGGGTTAAATGTATTGGAAACTGCCGAAGCTTTAAACATTAGCGAATCCAACGTGAAAGTGCGTTTAAATCGTGCAAAAACAATGTTGAGAAAAGAAATAGAAAAATCATACAGTACTGAAGATATTTATGAGTTTAATCTAAAATTCTGTGATATTATGGTAAACAGAGTTATGAGTAATATTAAAAATATTTCCGGATAATACCTTCCAGCTCATCCATACTTGACATTAAGACTCATTTAAATTGATTTTTTTCGATTTTAACTCTTTTGGATTTAAATTTTAAAAATCCTTTTATTTCCCTACCTTTAAGTAAACGATTTCTTGTTTAATAAATTCTTTTAGTTTATGAAAAAACAAGTCCTACTCTTATTGTTTTTTTCAATTAATGTTTTGGCGCAAAAATTTGTCGTTGGTCAGAATTCCAATGCCATTGATTCGTTAAAAAAAATAATATCCCAAACTAAAAGCGATACCTCAAAAATAAATGCACTTAATCAACTCAGTAGCGAATATAAAAATTCAACTGATTATGTAAATGCTATTAAACATAGTGAAGAAGCTAAAACAATAGCTCTAAACGCCATTAAAGGGTCGGCCTCGCCGATTATTACAAAAAGCTTAAAACAAGGACTGTCAAATACATTAAATGATCTAGGAAGCATTTATCAAAGTCAAAGTGAGTTTGCAACTGCTTTAGAGAATTTTGAAGAAGCGCTTAAAATAAGACAAGAAATTGGTGATCAAAAAGGAACTGCCAGAACTACCTTAAATATTGGCATAAACTATAGAAATCAAGGAGATTACCCCAAAGCATTGGATTATTATTTTAAAGCCTTAAAAGTCAGCGAACAAATTGGTGATCAAAAAGGAATTGGCCAGGCTTATAATAACATAGGCACTATTTATAGTAAAAAAAATGATCTGCCAAAAGCTTTAGAATATTACTTTAAGTCTTATAAAATATGCGAAGACTCTAAAAACAAACAAGGCATGTCAAGTGCCCTGATTAACATTGGTATCATATACAGTAAAAAAAAGAATTACGAAACTGCTTTAGATTTTTATTTCAAAGCATTAAAATTAAAAGAAGAAATTAATGACAGAAATGGTGTGGCTATTGCCTTAAACAATATTGGGAACGTTTATGAAAAACAAGGAGATTATTCAAAAGCCATCGAATTTCTCTTTAAATCTTTAGATGTAAAAAAAGCAATAGGAGATAAACAAGGCCTCTCTGCTTCATATAATAATATTGGAACAACTTATTTAGAGCATAAAGAATTTAAAAAAGCGGAAGAGTATCTTTTAAAATCCTTAGGCATTGCACAGGAAATTAAAAGCTTGGATGATATAAAAGAAGCGTATTTTACCTTAACCTCACTTTATGAGGCTACTAACCAACCATCAAAAGCACTTCAACATTACAAATCGTATATTAAATACAAGGACAGCTTGTATAATGAAGCAAATACAAAAAAAATATTGAGAGCAGAATTTAATTTCAACTACGAAAAAAAACAACAGATCGCTCAATTGGAACAAGAGAAAAAAGATGCTATTCAGAAAGAAAAACTTCAATACAAAAACATCATTGTTTATGTGAGTTTAATTTTCATTGTTTTATTACTAGTCTTTTCGTTTTTACTTTATAGCAATTACAGAAGCAAACAAAAACAAAGTAAAGTCATTGAAGAAAAAAACAAAGAACTCGAGAAATTTTCAATTGCAACAAGCAAAACAGCCAATGGTGTATTTATTACCAACGCTAAAGGTGATATAGAATGGTTCAATGAAGGTTTTACAAAATTATTTGAATGGAAAACACTGGAAGAATATATCAAAAACAGAGGAAAAAACATTATTGAGATAAGTGGTCATCCTAACATTAAAGAACTAATAGATAAATGCGTTCAGGATAAAACATCTATTGTTTATGAATCGATCAATACTTCACAATCAGGAAAAGAACTATGGATTCAGGCAACCTTAACACCCATTTTTGATGAACATGGCCAGTTAAAACATTTAGTTGTGGTTGATGCTGATATTACAGAATTAAAAAAAGCAAAAGAATCAGCAGAGCAAAGCTTGCATATTCTGGAGCAATTTCTTGCAAACACAAGTCATGAAATTAGAACGCCAATGAATGGCGTGATTGGTATGACCCGACAACTTTTAGAAACCCCTCTCAATCTTGATCAAACGGAGTATTTACATGCCATTCAGGAATCTTCTAACAACCTGCTTCATGTGGTTAATGATATTCTGGACATTTCAAAGATCCGTGCCGGAAAAGTAATTTTCGAACAAGTAGAATTTCGGATTTCAGATTTATTCAGATCACTTCAATTTTCACAACAATACAAAGCCGAAGAAAAAAACATTTATTTAAAAACATCGGTTGATCCCGAAATTCCACCTGTATTAATTGGCGATCCCATTCGGTTAAATCAGGTATTATTAAACCTAACAGGTAATGCTATAAAGTTTACAGAAAAAGGTGGCGTAAGTTTAACTGCAAAATTAATCGGCATTGACGCTGGCATTGCCGGTATAAAATTTTGCGCTATCGACACAGGCATTGGCATTCCGCAAGATAAGATCAATTACGTGTTTGAGTCTTTTACACAAGCGCAAACCCACACCAGTAGAAAATACGGAGGAACCGGACTTGGCTTAAGTATTTCTAAATTTTTGGTAGAAGAGCAAGGAGGTAAACTTACTTTGGAAAGTAAAGAAAATCAAGGCTCCTCTTTTTGTTTTACGCTTAAGTTCCCGATAGGAAACCCCGAATGGAAGGATGTTACCATTCAACCTATAAGCGACATCCCTTTAGAAGTTGACTTAAGTGATTTAAATATTTTATTAGTCGAAGATAACGTCATCAATCAACGTGTAGCTTTGTTTGAGTTAAATAAATGGAAAATAAATACTGATGTAGCAAATAATGCCTCAGTTGCATTTGAGCTTTTAAAAACAAGGAAATACCATTTAATTTTAATGGATGTTTCCATGCCCGATATTGATGGATTAGAAGCCACAAGAACAATACGAACTAAATTTCCGGAACATATAAAACATATCCCCATCATTGCCATGACAGCATCTGCTTTAGCCGGGGAAAAAGAAAAATGCCTTGCTGCCGGTATGAATGATTATATATCAAAACCATTTAATCCTATTACCCTCTACAATAAAATATTGAAATGGGGTAAGAATACAACATCGTCTGAAATGGATATCCCTTCGAGCACAGTGAGTGTTCAATCCGACTATTTACATATTGATTTAAACCTTCTTGATGAAAGATCAGATGGAGACATGGATTATTATAAAGAAATGCTGGAAATATACAGCACAACCATGCCGGAATATTTAAATGAATTTAATGACTACTATGAAACCAGGAATTGGAAAGAATTATTCAATCAGGCGCACAAAATGAAGGCTCCTGCGGCTTTATTTGGCGCCAACAAACTCAAGGATACGCTTCAGGGCTTGGAGCTCTTAAATCCGGATTCTTTTGATGAAATGAATGTCGATGATATGGTTAAATCTGTAAATACTCTTACAAACCATTCTGTTCGGGAAGTTCTCACTGAACTCAAAAAAATTGCGTGATAAATAGATCCGTCTATTATCATTAGATAAACAAGCTTAATGCACACATAATTGCACCCTAAAGGACGCTTCATTAAATCACGTCCTTCTTTCTTAAAAAAAATCATTGAACGCTTTAGATCAAAAAAAAATCCCCAATTACTCTGTAATTGGGGATTTTTAAATTTATGTATCAGAAAATTATTCTGCGTCTTCAGCTTTAGTAGTTTCAGCACCACCTTCAGCTTTTGGAGTAGCTTTTTTAGTTCCACGGCTACGACGAGTTGTTTTAGCTTTTTCAACTTTAGCAGTTTTTCCGTTTGAGTAAATTTCGTTGAAATCTACTAATTCAATTAGAGCCATTTCAGCTGCATCACCTTGTCTGTTACCAGTTTTAATGATACGAGTATAACCACCGTTTCTTTCTGCAACTTTAGCAGCTACATCTTTAAATAACATAGACACGATGTCTTTGCTTTTTAAGTAAGAGAAAACAGTTCTACGGCTATGAGTAGAATCATCTTTACTTCTGTTAATAATTGGCTCAACATAAGTTCTTAATGCTTTAGCTTTAGCTAAAGTTGTGAAAATACGTTTGTGTTCGATTAAAGAACAAGCCATGTTGCTCATTAATGCTTTACGGTGAGAAGCTGTTCTACCTAAATTGTTTATTTTATCTCCGTGTCTCATTTCTTTTTTGATTTAAGATTTAAGATTTAAGATTTAAGAAAACTTCTAAAATCTAAATCTATAACCCAATTTGTTTTTAATCCTTATCTAATTTATATTTAACTACATTCATTCCAAATTGAAGACCTTTAGTTGATACTAGATCTTCAAGCTCAGTTAAAGATTTCTTACCAAAGTTACGGAATTTTAAAAGGTCATTTTTATTGAATGATACAAGTTCTCCTAATGTTTCAACATCAGCAGCTTTTAAGCAATTTAAAGCACGTACTGATAAATCCATATCAACCAATTTAGTTTTTAATAATTGGCGCATGTGTAATGATGTTTCGTCAAATTCTTCTTCTGATTTTTTCTCTTCAGAATCCAAAGTGATTTTCTCATCAGAAAACAACATGAAATGGTAAATTAAAATTTTAGCTGCTTCTTTCAAAGCTTCTTTCGGGTGGATAGATCCATCAGAAACGATATCTAAAATTAATTTTTCATAATCCGTTTTTTGTTCAACACGGTAGTTTTCAATCGTGTATTTTACATTTTTGATCGGAGTATAGATAGAATCGATGAAGATAGTACCTTGAGGTGCAGAATTAGTTTTATTTTCTTCTGCAGGAACGTACCCACGACCTTTATCAACAGTTAATTCGATCTTTAATTTCACACTGCTTTCGCAATTAAAAATTACTAAATCCGGGTTTAAAATTTGAAAACCGTTAGCAAATTTACCAATTTCACCAGCTGTGAATTTTTCGTTACCAGCAAAGTGGATAACGATTTTTTCAGCGTCATGATTATCTAATTGCTTTTTAAAACGTACTTGTTTTAAATTTAAAATAATTTCAGTAACGTCTTCTACAACACCTTTAATTGTTGAGAATTCATGATCTACACCTTCAATTCTAACGCTAGTAATTGCATGTCCTTCTAATGAAGAAAGCAAGATACGACGTAATGAGTTACCTATAGTGATACCGAAACCTGGCTCTAAAGGACGGAATTCAAATTGTCCTTCAGTTTCAGTAGAGTTAATCATAACAACCTTATCTGGTTTTACGAAATTTAATATTGCCATATCTATTAATTTATATAGGTTAAAAACTAATTTGCTAATTATTATTTAGAGTACAATTCGACGATCAATTGCTCTTTAATGTTTTCAGGAATCTGAGAACGCTCTGGTACAGAAATAAATTTACCAGTGAAAGATGATTTGTCGAAATCTAACCAAGAGTATTTATTAACACTTCCTGATAAAGAATGAGTGATTGCCTCTAAAGATTGTGATTTTTCACGAACTCCAACTACATCACCTGGTTTTAATGTGTAAGATGCAATATTTACAACGTTACCATTTACTGTAATGTGAGCATGATTAACTAATTGACGAGACGCTCTACGAGAAGGAGCAATACCTAAACGGTATACTACGTTATCTAAACGAGACTCAATTAATTGTAATAACACTTCACCAGTAATCCCGTGAGAACGAGCCGCTTTGTCAAATGTTCTAGCAAATTGTTTTTCTAAGATACCATAAGTATACTTCGCTTTTTGCTTTTCCATTAACTGGATAGCATATTCCGATTTTTTACCTTTTTTCTTAGTATTTCCGTGTTGCCCAGGAGGGTAATTCTTTTTTTCTAATGCTTTATCTGGACCAAAAATTGGTTCTCTGAATTTTCTTGCAATTTTAGATTTAGGACCTGTATATCTTGCCATTTCTATTTATTAATTTCTGTTATTACTTTTTTATTTATCCTCTAACGAATGCTAATGATTAGCAACGACGTTTTTTAGGAGGACGACAACCGTTATGTGGCATTGGAGTGATATCCACAATTTCAGTTACTTCTATCCCAGAAGTTGAAATTGTTCTGATAGCTGATTCTCTTCCCGCACCTGGTCCTTTTACATATACTTTTACTTTACGTAAACCTAAATCAGAAGCTACTTTAGAGCAATCTGCCGCTGCTAATTGTGCAGCATAAGGAGTATTTTTCTTAGAACCACGGAAACCCATTTTACCAGCACTAGACCAAGAAATAACTTGACCCGCAGTGTTAGTTAAAGAGATAATTAGGTTATTGAATGTAGCGTTTATGTGAGCTTCTCCAACAGCTTCTACCTTTACTACTCTTTTTTTAGCATTAGCCTTTGCAGCTGCTACTGATGATTGTTGTTTAGCCATTTTTATAAAATGCTTAATTTATTGATTACTTAGTAACTTTTTTCTTGTTTGCAATTGTCTTACGTTTTCCTTTACGTGTACGTGCATTTGTTTTTGTACGTTGGCCACGAACAGGTAAGCCATTACGGTGACGGATTCCTCTTAATGAACCAATATCCGTTAAACGTTTAATATGTAAAGCAACCTCTGAACGAAGTCCACCTTCTACTTTAAAATTGTCGTTAACAATTTTACGAATAGCATTTTGCTCATCATCGCTCCATTCATTCACTTTTTTATTAAAGTCAATGCCAGCTTCTGTTAAAATACGTTGAGCTCTGCTACGTCCAATACCAAAAATGTAGGTTAATCCTATTTCTCCTCTTTTATTTTTTGGTAAATCTATACCTGCAATACGTGCCATTATTTATATACTTGGTTTTAAAAGTTCGCGAAAATACGAAATTATTTTTGTCTTTGTTTAAATTTAGGATTTTTTTTGTTGATAATATACAACTTTCCTTTACGACGTACGATTTGACAATCTACGCTTCTCTTTTTGATGGATGCTCTAACTTTCATTTCTATTAGTTATTAATGTTCTTATTTATTTGTATCTGTACGTTATTCTACCTTTTGACAAATCATAAGGGCTCATTTCGAGCTTTACTTTATCTCCGGTTAAGATCTTTATATAGTGCATTCTCATTTTTCCTGAAATATGAGCAATAACTGTATGTCCATTTTCCAACTCAACTCTGAACATTGCATTACTCAACGATTCAAGGATGGTGCCATCTAACTCAATATTTGCCTGTTTTGCCATATATTTAAGCTTGTTGCATCATCATTTGACCACTACTACGACCCTTTATTCTTCCACTTTGCATTAAACCATCATAATGACGATTTAATAAGTACGTTTCAATTTGCTGTAAAGTATCTAAAACAACGCCTACTAAGATCAATAAAGACGTTCCTCCAAAGAAATCAGCAAATGAACTGTTAATTCCTAATTTAATAGCAATTGACGGTAAAATCGCAATTAATGCTAAGAATAATGAACCCGGTAACGTAATTCTTGACATTACCTGATCAATAAACTCTGCCGTAGATTTACCTGGTTTAACACCCGGAACAAATCCGCCATTTCGTTTCATATCGTCTGCTAATTGATTAGGATTAATCATGATAGCTGTATAGAAGTACGTGAAAATTACGATCAATGAGGCAAAAATGAAATTATACCAAAATCCGTATCTGTCAGCAAATACTCCGCCTGTTCCACCTGAAAAACCAGAAACAGCTGCCGGAATAAACATAATTGCCTGAGCAAAGATGATTGGCATTACCCCAGCCGCATTTACTTTTAAAGGTAAATATTGACGTACGCCACCATATTGTTTATTTCCTACTATTTTCTTAGCAAATTGCACCGGTATTCGTCTTGTTCCTTGTACCAGCATGATACAACTTACAATGATGAACAATAAGAACACAATTTCTAATAAGAACATAATTAAACCACCACCGGCACTTTGTAAACGAGATCCGAATTCAGAAGTGATTGCGAAAGGTAAACGAGAGATAATTCCGATCATAATTAAGATAGAAATACCATTTCCGATACCTTTATCAGTAATTCTTTCTCCTAACCACATGATAAACATAGTACCAGCTACTAAAATAATAGTAGATTGGATACCAAACCATGTAGGGTCAATGCCCACAACTCCTGGTTTTGTATAAACCTGAGCGGCTAAATAACCTGGTGCTTGAACAGCAGTAACTGCTACAGTTAAAAAACGAGTGTATTGGTTGATTTTTTTACGTCCGCTTTCCCCCTCTTTTTGCATTTTTTGGAAGTAAGGAACTGCCATACCCAATAATTGGATAATAATGGATGCCGTAATGTAAGGCATAATCCCTAAACCAAAGATAGACGCTCTAGAGAACGCTCCACCGGCAAAGGCATTAATCAAGGCAATAATACCACCGTCTTCAGCATTTTCATTTGCAGCTGCTAAAACTTCGGTATTAATTCCAGGCAATACAACATAAGAACCCAAACGATAGATAAGAATAAGCCCAAGGGTCAATAAAATCCTTTGCTTTAACTCTTCTATCTTCCAAATGTTTTGGAGGGTTTCTAAAAAACGTTTCATATATCTGATTAAATTTCTGTTGCTACTCCACCTTTTGCTTCAATAGCTGCTTTAGCTGCTGCAGTAAATGCGTGAACACTGATAGTTACTTTTGATTTTAGTTCGCCTCTTCCCATGATCTTAATTAGATCATTTTTTTGCGCTACACCATTCTGAATTAATACTTCTTTTGTAATTTCAGTAATGTTTTTTGAATCAACGATTTTTTGAATAATATCCAAGTTTACGCCTTTGTGCTCAATACGGTTAACGTTTTTGAAACCGAATTTAGGAACACGACGTTGTAAAGGCATTTGACCACCTTCAAAACCACGTTTCTTTTTATTACCAGAACGAGATTGAGCACCTTTATGACCTTGAGTAGCTGTACCGCCACCGCCAGAACCTTGCCCGCGACCTCTTCTGAAGTTATTTTTTACTGAACCTTCTGCAGGTGTTAATGAATTTAATTTCATCTGAATTTCCTTTTATAATTAAATTTTTTCGATTGTCAATAAATGAGCAACTGCATTAATCATTCCTTGTACTTGAGGAGTTGCTTCTTTAATAATGCTATGGTTTAATTTTCTTAAACCTAAAGCCTGAACTGTTGCTCTTTGTCTAGCGTTCCTTTTTATAGGACTTTTAGATAATGTTACCTTAACTTGTGCCATATCTTCTTCTTATTATCCGTTAAATACTTTGTCTAATGAAATACCTCTTTGTCTTGAAATAGCTAATGGATCACGCATTTTTGCTAAAGCATCAATAGTAGCTTTAACTACGTTATGCGGATTTGAAGAACCTTTAGATTTAGCTAATACGTCAGTGATACCAACGCTTTCTAAAACTGCACGCATCGCACCACCGGCAATTACACCTGTACCATGAGCTGCTGGTTTCAAGAACACACGAGAACCACCAAATTTACCGTTTTCAGCATGAGGAACTGTACCTTTTAATACAGACACTTTTACTAAATTTTTCTTTGCATCATCAATACCTTTAGTGATAGCATCTGTAACTTCATTTGCTTTTCCTAAACCGTATCCTACAACACCTTTTTCGTCACCTACAACAACGATAGCAGCGAAACTAAAGTGACGTCCACCTTTTGTAACTTTAGTTACACGTTGGATCGCAACTAATTTATCTTTTAGTTCGATGTCGCTTGACTTAACTTTTTTTACAACTTCTTTTGACATGTTAAATATTTTCTTTTTATACTAATTAAAATTTTAAACCTGCTTCACGAGCGCCATCAGCTAACGATTTGATACGTCCATGGTATAAGTAACCGTTTCTGTCAAATACAACTGAAGTAATTCCAGATGTGCTTGCTTTTTGAGCGATTAATTTACCAACTAATTGAGCTTTCTCTACTTTAGTTGCTTTTGAATCTTTGATAGATTTATCATCAGATCCTGCTGCTAATAACGTCTTTCCGGTTTTATCGTCAATTAATTGAGCATAAATACCTGCGTTACTTCTAAATACGCTTAAGCGTGGTGTAGAAGCCGTTCCGTTTACAGTTTTACGGATTTTATGTTTGATACGTTCTCTTCTTTGTTTTTTATTCAGTGCCATCTTTTCACTTTTTTAAAGATGATTAATACTAATTGAATTATGTTATTTTTTGCTTGCAGATTTACCAGCTTTACGGCGTAAAATTTCGCCAACAAACTTGATACCTTTTCCTTTGTACGGCTCAGGTTTACGTAAGCTACGGATTTTAGCTGCAACCATTCCTAATAATTGTTTATCAGAGCTTTCTAATGTAATTTTAGGATTTTGTCCTTTTTCAGAAGCTGTAGTGATTTTGATCTCAGTTGGTAATTCGAAAACTACGTTGTGAGAATAACCTAAAGCTAATTCTAATATTTGACCTTTGTTAGATGCACGGTAACCTACCCCTACTAACTCTTGTTCTGTTTTATATCCTTCAGAAACACCTTTAACCATGTTAGAGATTAAAGAACGGTATAAACCGTGTAATGATCTATGACGCTTATGATCTGTAGGGCGAGAAACGTTTACTAAACCGTTTTCAACCTTTACAGTAATATCAGTATCGATAGTTTCTGTTAATGTTCCTAATTTACCTTTTACTGAAACTGTTGTTCCGGTTACGTTTACTTCAACGCCTGCAGGTATTGTGATTGGTGCTTTTCCTATACGTGACATGTCTTTTTCCTCCTTCTAAATTATGAAATATAACATAAAACCTCACCACCAACATTTAATTTGCGAGCTTCTTTATCTGTCATTACACCTTTCGATGTAGAGATAATTGCAATTCCCAAACCGTTTAATACTTTTGGCATAGTTCCAGCGCCAGAATACTTACGTAAACCTGGAGAAGAGATTCTATCTAAAGTGCGGATAGCTGATAATTTTGTGGTTGGATTGTATTTCAAGGCTATTTTAATAGTTCCTTGTTTTTTGTCGTTTTCTTCAAACTTGTAGTTTAAGATGTAACCTTTATCAAAAAGAATCTTAGTGATTTCTTTTTTTAAGTTTGACGACGGAATCTCAACGATTCTGTGGTTTGCGCTAACTGCGTTTCTTACGCGTGTTAGGTAATCTGATATTGTATCTGTCATTTTATTTGTTTTTATATGTTATCCCGCGAGCAGGATAATTATACATTAATACTCTTTTTTAGAAGCTAGATTTAGTAACACCCGGGATCAATCCGAATAATACCATCTCACGGAAAGTAACACGGCTAATGCCGAAGTCTCTCATATAACCACGAGGACGACCTGTTAATTTGCAACGGTTACGCATTCTTACTTTGCAAGAATTTTTTGGTAACTTTTGTAAACCTACTGAGTCACCAGCTTTTTTTAACTCTGCGCGTCTAACCGCGTAAGTGTCTACTAACTTTTTTCTTTTGGCATCGCGTGCCTTCATTGATTCTTTTGCCATCTTATCTTTTTTTCAGGGCTGTAAATATACTATTTCTTTTTGAAAGGGATACCAAATTCTGTTAATAAAGCGTGAGCTTCTTTATCTGTTGGTGCAGAAGTCACAAAAGTGATATCCATACCTTGGATTTTGCTTACTTTATCAATGTCAATTTCAGGGAAAATGATTTGCTCAGTAATACCTAAAGTGTAGTTACCACGGCCATCAAATCCTTTGTCATTAACTCCTTTGAAATCACGGATACGAGGTAAAGAAGACGCGATTAAACGATCTAAAAACTCATACATTTTGTCGCCACGTAATGTTACACGAACACCAATAGCTACACCTTTACGTAATTTAAAGTTAGAGATATCTTTTGTTGAATAAGTTGGAACTGCTTTTTGACCAGTAATTGTAGTCATTTCTTTAACTGCAGATTCAATCATTTTCTTGTCAGAAACCGCATCACCAATACCTTGGTTGATACAGATTTTTTCTAACTTAGGCACTTGCATTACTGAAGTGTAAGAAAATTGTTTCTTTAAATTAGTTACAATTTCAGCTTTATACTTGTCCTTTAATCTTGGAGAATACGTTGTTGCCATTATTTAATTACCTCCTTAGTTTTTTTAGAAATACGTTCGATTTTGTTAGTAGTAGCATTAACAACGCGACCAATTCTAACAGTTTTACCAGCTTCAACAAACATTAAGTTTGAGATATGGATTGAACCTTCTTGTTTAACAATACCACCGTTAGCATTTTTAGCACTAGGCTTAGTGTGTTTACTGATCATGTTCACACCTTCTACGATGACTCTATTTTTTACTGTATCAATAGATACAATTTTACCTTCTTGGCCTCTGGATTCGCCAGATATTACTTTTACAGTATCGCCTTTTTTTAATTTTAACTTTGACATTTCTTTCAGTATTTTTTATTAAAGCACTTCTGGTGCTAATGAAATGATTTTCATGAATTGCTTATCACGTAATTCACGAGCTACTGGCCCAAAAATACGAGTTCCACGGATTTCATCTCCTTGATTTAATAATACGCAAGCATTATCATCAAAGCGAATATAAGAACCATCTGCACGACGGATTTCTTTTTTAACTCTCACAACAACAGCTTTATGTACTGTTCCCTTTTTCACGTTACCTGATGGTAAAGAGTGTTTTACTGTAACAACTATTTTATCTCCAATAGATGCGTAGCGTTTTTTTGTACCACCTAACACACGGATAACTAGAACTTCTTTTGCTCCGCTATTATCTGCTACTGCTAATCTTGATTCGTTTTGTACCATTTCTTCTAAACTTTTATAAGTATTATTTCACTTTTTCTAAAACCTCTACCAAACGCCAGTTTTTAGTTTTGCTTAAAGGGCGTGTCTCCTGAATTTTAACAGTATCTCCAATGCTGCACTCGTTTTTTTCATCATGAGCCACAAAGGTAGATGTTTTATTAACGAATTTACCGTATTTCGGATGTTTTACTTTACGCATCACCGCAACTACAATGGATTTTTCCATTTTGTTACTTTTTACGATACCTACTTTTTCTTTTCTTAAATTTCTTTCTTCCATTGTATTCTTATTTAGAAGCTTTATTTCTTTTAGTTAATTCAGTAGCTAAACGAGCAACTGTTTTGCGGTTATCGCGGATTTTGATTGGGTTTTCGATTGGAGAAACATTATGGTTTAATTTTAATTTACCATAAGCTGCTTTTTCTTCTCTTACTTTTGTTTCCAATTCTGCTGTTGACAATGCAACGATATCTTTGTTTTTCATTTTCTTAAATCGTTTTATTATTTAACTGCTACCTCTTCTACGTAATCTCTACGAACCACAAATTTAGTAACGATTGGCAATTTTTGAGCCGCTAAACGTAAAGCTTCTTTAGCTGTTTCCAAAGGAACACCTTCTGCTTCAAATAACATACGACCTTTTTTTACCGGAGCAACCCAATATTCTGGAGCACCTTTACCTTTACCCATACGAACCTCTGCAGGTTTTTTAGTAATTGGCTTGTCAGGGAAAATACGGATCCATACTTGTCCTTCACGTTTCATAAAACGTGTAAGAGCAATACGAGCTGATTCGATCTGACGAGCTGTAACCCAACACTCATCTAATGCTTTTATTCCGAAAGAACCAAAGGCCAATTGATCGCCACGTTTGGCGTTGCCTCTGATTTTCATCTTGTGCATTTTTCTAAATTTCGTTCTTTTTGGTTGTAACATGATATTATTATCTTTTACTAATCTGTTCTACTAATTGTTAACTATTTGTCGTTTCTTTTGTTATCTCTTTTTGGACCGCGACCTGCAAATTTAGGTGCCGGAGAGTTGGTTCCCGCTTTTTTCTCTTTATCTAACCCGAAGTTAGGAGATAAATCACGTTTTCCATAGATCTCACCTTTACAGATCCAAACTTTGATACCAATACGTCCGTAGGTAGTGTGAGCTTCAGCAATTGCATAATCGATATCAGCGCGTAACGTCTGTAATGGAGTACGTCCCTCTTTATATCCTTCTGTTCTTGCCATCTCTGCACCGCCTAAACGACCAGATACTTTGATTTTAATTCCTTCTGCTCCCATACGCATTGTTGATGCGATAGACATTTTTGCAGCTCTACGGAATGAAATACGACCTTCGATTTGACGAGCGATAGAATCTGCTACTAAACGAGCATCAACTTCCGGACGTTTAATCTCGAAAATATTAATTTGAATTTCTTTCTTAGTTAATTTTTTTAACTCTTCTTTTAATTTATCTACTTCTTTACCACCTTTTCCGATAATGATACCTGGACGTGCAGTATTGATTGTAACTGTAATTAATTTTAAGGTTCTCTCAATAACAATTTTTGAGATGCTGCCTTTTGGCAAACGTGCTTTTAAGTAGTTACGGATTTTTTCGTCCTCAACTAATTTGTCAGCGTAATCTCTTCCACCAAACCAGTTAGAATCCCAACCTTTGATGATACCTAAACGTAAACCTATTGGATTTGCTTTTTGTCCCATTTCCTTATCTTAATTTTTTGTGTCTAATACTAATGTTACGTGATTTGAACGTTTTCTGATACGGTATCCACGGCCTTGAGGCGCAGTACGTAAACGTTTTGCCATGATGGCACTGTCAACCATAATTGTTTTAACAAATAAGGTGTTTTCTTCAGGACGAGAACCTGTTTTTGCTTCATAATTAGCAATAGCAGATTTTAATAATTTCTCTAAGCGACCTGAAGCCTCACGTGTATTAAACTTTAAAACATTTAATGCTTTATATGCTTCCATTCCTCTAACTAAATCCGCAACCTGGCGCATTTTACGAGGTGAAGTTGGGCAGCTATTTAATTTAGCAAAATAAGAACTCTTATTTGCTTCTTTGCGTGCCTCTGCTACTAATCTTTTTCTTTTACCCATGACTAAATTTCTTTATCAACTTATTACTTCTTGTTATTACCTTGGTGACCTTTGAAAGTACGCGTTGCAGCAAACTCACCTAATTTGTGACCTACCATGTTTTCTGTAACATAAACCGGTATGAATTTATTTCCGTTATGTACTGCAAAGGTGTGTCCAACCATTTCAGGATAAATAACAGAGCGACGAGCCCATGTTTTAAGAACTGTCTTTTTGTTACTCTCATTCATTTGAGTAACTTTTTTCTCTAAGTTGTGGTCAATAAAAGGACCTTTTTTTAATGATCTTGCCATTTTTTGTTTTTTAGTTATGAATCACGTCTCACGACGTGACCATTAAACGTTAATTATTATTTACTTCTTTTTTTAATGATATGTTGATTAGAAGATTTTCCTTTGTAACGAGTTTTGAATCCTTTAGATGGAATTCCTTTACGAGAACGTGGTTGACCTCCAGATGCACGACCTTCACCTCCACCCATTGGATGATCTACAGGGTTCATTGCTACCGGACGAGTACGAGGGCGTAAACCTAACCAACGGCTACGACCTGCTTTACCAGAAATTTCTAAACTATGATCAGGATTTGATGTTGCACCGATAGTCGCTTTACAAGTAACTAAGATCATACGAACTTCACCTGAAGGCATACGCAATACTGCATATTTACCATCACGAGCTGTTAGTTGAGCATAAGTTCCTGCCGAACGAGCCATAGCACCACCTTGGCCTGGACGTAATTCAATATTATGAATAATTGTACCTAATGGAACGTCAGATAAAAACATACAGTTACCTACTTCTGGTGTAGCAGTAGCTCCTGACATGATTTTTTTACCAACTTCTAAACCTTGAGGTGCAATGATGTAACGTTTTTCACCGTCTTTGTAATGAATCAAAGCGATACGAGAAGTACGATTTGGATCGTATTCGATAGAAGCAACAGTTCCTTCGATACCATCTTTGTTACGTTTGAAATCAATGATACGGTATTGTTTTTTGTGACCACCACCAATGTTACGGATGGTCATTTTACCTGTATTATCACGTCCACCGCTGTTTTTAACCGAAGTTAATAAGCTTTTTTCTGGAACGTTAGTTGTGATATCAGAATTATCACTTGCTATTTTAAAACGTTGACTTGGAGTTAACGGTCTGAATTTTTTTAATGCCATTTTTTCTTAACTTTTATCAGATTAAATATTAGCGTAAAAATCAATTACTTCGCCTGCCTTTAATGTGACAAAAGCTCGTTTTGAACGGTTTACGCGGCCTACTGCAATACCACGAGTGGTGTTACGAGTTTTTACTTTCCCTACGTATTGTTGAGTGTTAACAGATTCAACTTTTACACCGTACATTTTTTCAACAGCTTGTCTAATTTGTACTTTGTTGGCGCTTCTATCAACCACAAAACCATAGCGATTCAACTTCTCTGCCAAAGAAGTCATCTTTTCGGTGATGATTGGTTTTACTAATATTTCCATTTTATTTGTTTAATAATGATTCTAATACTTTTACCGAACTTTCTTCTAAAATTAATGACTGAGCATTAACAATATCATAAGTGTTTAATTCAGACGCAGTTACAACTTTTGCACCCTCTAAATTTCGGGACGACAAATATACATTAATATTTGAATCACCCAACACCAATAACGTTTTTTTATCAGATAGGTTTAAGTTTTTGATTAAATCTACGTAATTTTTAGTTTTTGGAGCTTCGAATGTGAAATCTTCTAAAACTGTAATAGCGTTTTCTTTAGCTTTATATGTTAAAGCAGAGATACGAGCTAAAACTTTTACTTTTTTATTAATTTTAAAAGAGTAATCACGAGGACGAGGACCAAATGCACGACCACCACCTACGAATACAGGAGATTTCATTGAACCCGCACGAGCTCCACCTGTACCTTTTTGTTTCTTTAATTTTTTAGTCGTTCTTGAAACTTCAGCACGCTCTTTTGACTTGTGAGTTCCTTGACGTTGAGCAGCTAAATAGTGCTTTACATCTAGATATATACTATGATCGCTTGGTTCTGCGCCAAAAATCACATCGGTTAAATCTACCTTCTTAGCAGTCTTTTTCCCGCTTATGTTTAATACTTCTACTTGCATGATTACTTCTCAATTATAACGTAAGACCCTTTAGCACCCGGAATAGAACCTTTGATTAACAATACGTTCTTTTCTGCCATTATTTTAACTACTACCAAGTTTTGGATTTTCTTTCTGTCGCCACCCATTCTACCAGCCATACGCATACCTTTAAATACACGAGATGGATCTGAAGACGCTCCTAATGAACCTGGTGCTCTTTGACGATCATGTTGACCATGAGAAGAACCACCAACACCACCAAAACCGTGACGTTTTACTACACCTTGAAAACCTTTTCCTTTAGAAGTACCAACTACATCTACGAAGTCGCCTTCTGCAAACATATCTAATGTTACTACATCACCTAAATTTTTTGTTTCCTCAAAAGAACGGAATTCAACAAGTTTACGTTTTGGGGTCGTTTTTGCTAATTCAAAGTGACCTTTCATTGCAGACGATGTGTGTTTTTCTTTCTTTTCATCGTAAGCTAACTGTAAAGCTGTGTAACCGTCTTTTTCATTGGTTTTTACTTGCGTAACAACGCAAGGACCTGCTTCTATAACTGTGCATGGCACATATTTGCCATTGGCATCGAAGAAACTAGTCATTCCTATTTTTTTACCAATAATTCCAGACATTTGACTTTTTTGTTATTTTATTATTTACTAATTACTTATTTATTGTTTTTGTTAAAGAGAACAGAGGGTTAAACTTTGATCTCTACTTCTACTCCACTAGGTAATTCTAATTTCATTAAAGCATCAACAGTTTTAGAAGAAGAACTGTAGATATCTAATAAACGCTTGTAATCACAAACTTGGAATTGCTCACGTGCTTTTTTGTTTACGTGTGGGGAACGTAACACGGTGAAAATTCTTTTATTAGTAGGTAATGGAATTGGACCATTAACCACAGCTCCAGTCATTTTAACTGTTTTTACGATTTTCTCAGCAGATTTGTCAACCAAGTTGTAATCGTAAGATTTTAATTTAATTCTAATTCTTTGGCTCATATAAAGAACGGTTTATGTTTGTGATTAATATTAGTTAACTTTTTCTGTTTTACCTTTTGACTTTGCAATTACATCTGCCGCAATGTTAGCCGGAGCATCAGCATAGTGAGAGAATTCCATCGTTGAAGTAGCACGACCAGAAGTTAATGTACGTAATTGAGTTACGTAACCAAACATTTCTGATAATGGAACTTTAGCTTTAATAACTTGAGAGTTATTTTTAGAATCCATTCCTTCAATTTGTCCACGACGACGGTTTAAGTCACCTACTACATCACCCATGTTTACTTCTGGTGTTAATACCTCAACTTTCATGATCGGTTCCAATAATACCGGTTTACATTTCCCTAATGCTTCGCGGTAAGCTGAACGAGCACAAATCTCAAAAGATAAAGAATCTGAATCGACTGCGTGGAAAGATCCGTCAATTAAACGAACTTTTAAGTTGTCTAAAGGATATCCAGCTAATACACCATTTAACATAGATGCTTTGAATCCTTTTTCAATAGATGGAATAAATTCACGAGGAATTGAACCACCGGTAATTTCATTAACAAATTGTAAATCTGATTTCGCTTTTTCTCTATCGAAGTCTGCATCAACAGGACCCAATACAACTTTAATATCAGCAAATTTACCACGACCACCAGTTTGTTTTTTGTATACTTCACGGTGTTCGTATGTTGCAGAGATAGACTCTTTGTAAGATACTTGTGGTTCACCTTGATTAACCTCAACCTTAAACTCACGTTTTAAACGGTCGATGATAATTTCTAAGTGTAACTCACCCATACCTGAGATAATGGTTTGACCAGAATCTTCATCCGTGTGAACACGGAACGTTGGATCTTCTTCTGCTAATTTATTTAAACCTACCCCTAAACGATCTAAGTCTCCTTGAGTTTTAGGCTCAATAGCTAAACCGATTACAGGCTCAGGGAAATTCATTGCTTCTAATACGATCGGATGTTTTTCATCACATAAAGTATCACCGGTACGGATATCTTTGAAACCTACTGCAGCTCCAATATCACCTGCCTCTAAAAATTCAACAGGGTTTTGTTTGTTTGCGTGCATTTGGAAGATACGAGAGATACGCTCTTTATTTCCTGAACGAGTGTTCAATACATAAGAACCTGCATCTAAACGACCAGAATAAGCACGGAAGAAACACAAACGACCTACGAATGGATCAGTTGCGATCTTAAATGCTAAAGCTGTAAATGGCTCTTTAACGTCTGGTCTGCGAGAAACTTCTTCTCCAGTATCAGGGTTAGTACCTTTAGTAACTTCTTTATCCATTGGAGACGGCATTAATTCCATCACCAAATCCAACATAGTTTGTACACCTTTGTTTTTGAAAGATGAACCACAAACCATAGGAACAATTTTATTTGCAACGCAAGCTTTACGCAATGCATCTAATACTTCTCTTTCAGTGATAGTTTCAGGAGCGTCAAAAAACTTCTCCATGATCTTGTCATCAAATTCAGAAACAGCTTCCAACATTTTTTCTCTCCACTCAGTAGCTTCTTCTAATAAATCAGCAGGAATTGGAACTTCTTGGAAAGTCATTCCTTTATCATGCTCATTCCAAACAATACCACGGAAGTTAATTAAATCAACTACCCCAATAAAGTTTTCTTCAGCACCGATTGGGATTTGAAGAGGAACTGCATTACCACCTAAAATTTCGCGAGTTTGTTTAACTACTTTTAAGAAATCTGCACCTTGACGGTCCATTTTATTAACGAAACCTAAACGAGTTACATTGTAGTTATCAGCTAAACGCCAGTTAGTTTCAGATTGAGGCTCAACACCATCAACAGCTGAAAATAAGAAAACTAAACCATCTAATACACGTAATGAACGGTTTACCTCAACTGTAAAGTCAACGTGGCCCGGTGTATCAATGATGTTAATTTTGTATTGATTATCTCTGTATTTCCAAAAACAGGTAGTAGCAGCAGAAGTAATGGTAATACCACGCTCTTGCTCTTGCGCCATCCAATCCATTGTTGCAGCACCTTCGTGCACTTCACCAATTTTATGGTTTACACCTGTGTAGTAAAGGATACGCTCTGTTGTTGTTGTTTTACCAGCATCAATATGCGCAGCAATACCAATATTTCTTGTATATCTTAAATCGCTCATTATTAATTAGAATCTGAAATGTGAAAATGCTTTGTTAGCTTCTGCCATTTTATGAATGTCTTCTTTCTTTTTGAAAGCTGCACCTTCTTCTTTAGAAGCAGAAACGATCTCTCCGGCTAATTTTTGAGCCATTGATTTTTCGTTACGTTTACGAGCGTAAGTGATCATCCATTTAATAGCTAAAGCTAATTTTCTTTCCGGACGAACCTCAGAAGGAATTTGGAAAGTTGCTCCACCTACACGACGAGAACGAACCTCAACTTGAGGCGTTACGTTAGCAAGTCCTTTTTTGAAGATCTCTAATCCATCTTCGTTAGTACGTTTTGCAACAATCTCTAAACAGTCATGAAATATTTTAGATGCGGTATTCTTTTTACCGTCATACATTAAACTGTTTAAAAAACGAGTTACCAAAATATCATTATAAATTGGATCTGGTAACAAGATTCTTTTTTTAGCGGTTGATTTTCTCATTGTATAAAATCTACTTAAATTTTCTTAATATTATTTTTTCTTAGCGCCTTTTGCCGGAGCTACAACAGCACCTGCCTTAGGACGTTTAGTTCCGTATTTAGAACGTTGTTGTTTTCTACCTTCAACACCTGCGGTATCCAAAGATCCACGAACGATATGATAACGAACTCCCGGTAAATCCTTAACACGACCACCGCGTACCAATACGATACTGTGTTCTTGCAAGTTATGACCTTCTCCTGGAATGTAAGCAATGATCTCTTGCTTATTCGTTAAACGTACCTTCGCTACTTTTCGCATAGCTGAGTTAGGTTTTTTAGGGGTTGTTGTGTACACACGAGTACAAACACCACGGCGTTGTGGACATGAATCCAAAGCGGCCGATTTACTTTTGTTAGGAGCTTTATAGCGTCCTTTTCTTACTAATTGCGATATTGTAGGCATCTTAAATCCTCTGTATTACTTGATTTTACTATAATTTACGCGTTCTCCCCTTTTTGGGGACGGCAAAGATATGATTATTTTCTTCATCAACAAAAAAAATGTTGATAAAAATTTAAGAATATTGACATTTTTTACTATTCTACCCTTTTTGTTCATAAAAACCACTAAAGATTTCCAGATTATACTTTTTGCGGCTTTAGCCTAAAAAATATTTAGATTAACCTTTTTAAATAAAAAAAGCCTTCTCTGTTTAGAGAAGGCTTCAAATATAAAACTTAAAATGCTATTATCTGAACAGATTTAATGATCCGTGTTGTTCAATTTTGGTACTATCAAAACCAGTGGCTTCAACAAAGAAGAAATAAGTTCCACTAGGCACTAGGGCGCCGTTTCCTACTTTTCCATCCCATGCAGCTCTATCGCCAGAGAATTCATATAATTTTTCTCCCCAACGATTAAAGATCTGTAATGAAATTTCCTTTACACCTGTTGATTTAATTGTGAACACGTCATTCACTTCATCATCATTTGGAGTGAAAACATTTGGTATTTCTATAGTTAATCCATCGTTTACAACAATAGTTACATAGGCCGTATCTGCACAGGAGCCTGATGAGGCAATCAATGTAACAACATAAGTACCGTTTGTTGTGAAAATGTTACTTGGGTTTTGTAAACCAGAAACATTACCATCTCCAAATGTCCAATTGTAAGTTGTTGCTCCAACACTTGCATCTGTAAAATTAACTGTTAATGGTGTTGTCCCAGTAGTTGGATCAGCTGTCATGGCAGCAGTTACATTATTTTGTGTAATATTTACAGTAGCTGTTGACGAACAACCACTACCATTATCTGTTACCGTTAATGTATAAACTCCTGTTTGATTAACAATAGGTGTTGCAGTATTACTTCCACTTACAATTCCCGATCCCGACCAACTATAACTAACTGCGTTAGTAGATGTAGTTGATCCTAATAAAGCAATTGTTGGCGTGCCACAAGGAATTGTTGCATCAGCACCAGCATTTGCAGAAGGAATTGCAGAAGAACCTGCTAACGTTATTGTTTGGGAATTTGTACATCCTGTAATAGCATCGGTTACTGTTACAATATAATCGCCTGCTACAGTAGCAATAACAGGGTTTGTGGCAGGTCCGCCCGGCGTAGACCAGGTTGGGGTATCTGTAGTGCTAACCGCAGCACTTAAGCCAACAGTTGGAGAAGCACAACTAATGACAGTGCTTGTAGAAGTAACCGTAATTGTTGGTAAAGCATTATTAAGGGTTACACTAGATGTTGCTGTTGCAGAACAACCATTTGCTGCATTTAATACAGATACCGTATAATCACCAGCACCATTTACGTCGATAGAAGTACCGTTAACTCCACCAATAATCGAAGCGCCCGTCCATGTATAATTTACAGTTGCCGGCGTTACAGTGCTCGAAATAGTCACTGAAGGTGTATTACAAGTAATCGTTTGATTAGGTGTGATCGAAATTACAGGAATAGTGTTATCCAAAGCTACATTAATAGTTGCAAAAGTTGAACAACCGTTACTAGCAGTAATTGTAGCATTATAAGTACCTTGAGTATCAAATTCAGGATTTGCACCACCTGTTACAGGGGTTGGATTCCAAGTGTAAGACAACGTTGTATTTGTTGAAGTAATCGCTGAAGTTAATAATGTATTTGTACAAGTAATGCTTAAGCTTGTAGCCGAAACAGAAACAGTTGGCACACCTGAATCAGGAATGATCTGCACTGTATTTTGTCCAACTGCAGTAGAACAACCATTTGTAGAATTAGTTACTTGTAAAGTAAATATTCCACTACCATTTGCTACTGGATTTGCAATAGTTGTGTTATCCAATGAGCCTGTTCCCGGAGCAGTCCATGAATAAGTTACACCTGTTGTAGGATTAGTAACTGCACTAAACTGAACAGTAGGTGTTGCACAAGTAGTAGTATAAGATGTAGGAGACAATGTTACCGAAGGAACTACATTATCAATTGGAACATTGATCGTTGAAGTACCAACGCAACCATTGGTTGTATTAGTAACACTTAAGGTAAATACACCGCCGGTATTCACATCAGCATTTTGGAGATTCACTGAGCTTGTTATCCCTGTACCTGTCCAAGTGTACGTTACTCCACTTGAAGGAGTACTGTTAATTGTTAAGCTAGGTGTTGTACAAGTAATAGAGCCTGTTGGAGCAATAGTAGGTGTAATGACCGTTGTGTTTTCAGAAACTGTAATTGGAACTGTAACTGAACACATTGATAAAGTATTAGTTACTACAACAGAATATGTTCCTGGTCCATTTACGGTAGCGGTTGCTGTTGTAGCTCCGCCTGTGATCGCAGGCCCCGTCCATGAATATGTAACAGGAGAAGTAGTTGTTGTGGCTACTACCTGAGCTGTAGTAGTTGTACAAGTAATAATATTTGTACTAGACGTTGTAACTGTTGGGAATCCTGCACTTGGCACCACCTGAGTAGTTCCTGTATTAGTACAAGCATTCGCCGGATCAGTTACCGTTAATGTATAAATATTCGCTGTAGAAGTTGTTGCGGTATAACTATTAGCTCCTGTTGATACGCCACCAGTCCAAACAGGTGTACACGTAGATGGATTAGCAGATCCAATTAAAGTTACAGTTGGTGCAGCACATGTAATTGTTTGGCTTGCAGGCATTGTTATTCCTGGCGTTACTGTATTTTGTGTTACAGCAATGCTTCCGCTCGCTACACAATTATTGCTTGTATTTGTTACCGTATAATTAAATGTACCCGGTTGGTTAACGGTAATCGTACTAATATTAGTTGCAGATGTGATACCTGTTCCTGACCAGATATAAGAAACTGGAGTAACAGTAGTAGTTGCGCTAGCATTAACAGATGTCAATGTACAATTTAAAACGCTTGGTGTATTTGTAACTACAGTTGGAGCAACCGTATTTTGAATCACCCCTATTGTAACCGTAGATGAACATAATGACAAGGTATTTGTTACCACAACCGTATATTGCCCAGGAGCATTTACTGTTGCTGAAGCTGTTGTAGCCCCTCCTGTAATACCAGGGCCTGTCCAGCTATAAGAAACCGGAGTCATTGTTGTAGAAGCTATAACTTGAGCAGTAGAAGCTGTACACGATAATGAATTAGTAACGGAAGTTGAGGCAGTAGGCACACCTGCACTTGGAGAAACTACTGTTGTTCCTGTATTTGTACAATTATTTGCCGGATCAGTTACAGTTAAAGTGTAAGTATTAGGTGATGATGCTGTGGCTGTATAGCTATTAACACCGCTAGATACCCCACCCGTCCATACCGGAGTACAAGTTGATGGATTAGCAGAAGCTATCATTGTTACTGTTGGTGCGGCACAAGTTATGGTTTGAGTGCCAGGCATTGTAACTGTTGGTACAGTTGTATTTTGAGTAACTGCAACCGTATTACTTGTTTTACAATTATTATTTGTATCAGTAACAGTATAACTAAATGTACCTCCCTGATTTACTGTGATTGGGTTAACATTTGTAGCTGAAGTAATACCCGTACCTGACCAATTATAAGATACCGGTGTTGTAGTAGTACTAGCTGTTACATTCACAGTTGTTGTTGTACAATTTAATGAACCTGAAGGTGTAGCTGAAACTACCGGAGCTACGGTATTTTGAGTAATAGAAGTGGTTGCTGTATTTGTACAACTATTTACCGTACTTGTAACTAATAAAGTATAAGTTCCAGGACCATTTACTACAGCTATTGAATTCGTAGTTGCTCCGGTTAAACTTGGACCGCTCCATTGATAGGTCACTCCTGTTGATGGGCCTCCTGTTAAAGCAGCTGTTGTTGTTGAACAAGTTAAAGTTGAACTATTTGTTGCAGTTGGACTTGGAGGCGTTATATCTTGAGCAACAACTGTTTGTGCTGTATTTGTACAACCTGTAACGGCACTGGTAACAACTAATACATAGGTTCCTGGTCCGTTAACGATTGCTGTTGAATTCGTAGTAGCACCAGTTAAACTTGGGCCACTCCATTGATAGGTAACTCCTGTTGATGGGCCTCCTGTTAAAACAGCAGTTGTTGTTGTACAAGTTAAAGTTGTACTATTTGATGCGGTACCATTAGGTGAAGAATAATCTGTACCTACTGTTGTTGTAGCTGTATTAGTACAACTATTTACTGTACTTGTAACCAACAAAGTATAAGTTCCAGGGCCAGTTGCTGAAGCAGTTGAATTAGTAGTTACTCCGGTTAAACTTGGGCCGCTCCATTGATAGGTCACTCCACTTCCCGGACCGCCATTTAAAGTTACAGTAGTTACTGAACATGTTAAAACAGTTGGGCTCGTCGCCGTTGGGCTTGGAGGTGTAATATTTTGGGTTACAGTAGTTACTGCAGTATTGGTACAACTGTTTACTACATCTGTTACTAATAACGTATAAGTTCCGGGGCCGGTTGCTGAAGCAGTTGAATTAGTTGTTGCTCCAGTTAAACTTGGGCCGCTCCATTGATAGGTCACTCCACTTCCCGGACCGCCATTTAAAGTTACAGTAGTTACTGAACATGTTAAAATGGTTGGACTGGTAGCTGTTGGACTTGGAGGTGTAACATTTTGGGTGACGGTAGTTACTGCAGTATTGGTACAACCGTTTACTGCATCTGTCACTAATAATGTATAGGTTCCAGGGCCGGTTGCTGAAGCAGTTGAATTAGTTGTTACTCCGGTTAAACTTGGCCCACTCCATTGATAAGTTACTCCACTTCCCGGGCCGCCATTTAAAGTTACAGTAGTTACTGAACATGTTAAAATGGTTGGACTGGTAGCCGTTGGACTTGGAGGTGTAATATTTTGAGTTAAATTAGTAGTAGCCGTATTCGTACAGCCATTTACCGTACTTGTAACTAATAAAGTATAAGTTCCCGGACCATTTGCTACTGCTGTTGAATTAGTAGTTGCTCCGGTTAAACTTGGACCGCTCCATTGATAAGTGACCCCACTAGATGGCCCTCCTGTTAATGTAGCGGTAGTTGTAAGGCAAGTTAACGTTGCATTATTAGTAGCCGTTGGGCTTGGAGGTGTAGTATTTGTAGGAACAAAAACTGTAATAGACGACGTACACATTGAAGCTGTATTAGTAACAACCGCTGAATAAGTACCACTAGCATTTACTGCAATAACTGATGTTGTTGCTCCACTGGTTATGCCAGTACCTGTCCAACTGTATGTATTGCCGGCAGGTGTACTAGATAATGTAACCTGAGCAGTAGCTAAAGCACAAGTAATTGAATTTGAGATCACAGGACTTGAAACAATAGGTAAACCTGCACTTGGACTCACTGTCACAGATGCTGCTGCTGTACAACCATTTGCTGGGTTAGTAACGGTTAAAGTATAAACATTAGATGATGATGCTGTGGCGGTATAACTATTAGCTCCTGAAGAAACCCCTCCTGTCCACACCGGGGTACAGGTTGATGGAGTTGCAGAACCTGTCATTGTTACAGTTGGAGCAGCACAAGTGATTGTTTGAGTTCCTGAAACTGTTAATGTAGGTGCTGTGGTATTTTGAGTAACAGCTTGGCTACCTGTGGTTTTACAACCATTTGAAGTATTAGTTACTGTATAATTAAAAGTACCAGGCTGATTAACAGTAATAGTTCCTGTTGTACCACCTGCCGTAATACCTGTTCCCGACCAAGTGTACGAAACAGGATTTGTTGTTGTGGTTGCACTTGCATTAACAGATGTTAAAGTACAGTTTAAAATTCCGGATACTGTAGGTGTAACGACTGGTGCAACCGTATTTTGAGTAATAGCTACAGTTGCCGGAGGAGAAGTACATCCTAATGTAGAGGTTACAGCTAAGCTATATGTGCCAGCAGTATTCACTATAGGAGTTGCTGTAGTTGAGCCCGAAACTATTCCCGGACCTGTCCAAGAATATGTTCCGCCACCTGAACCAGAAAGAGATAATGTATTAGTAGTACAAGTTAAAGTTCCTCCTGTTCCTGCATTAGCTGTTGGAACCGGGTTAACAGTTATATTTCTTACAGCTGTTGTAGTACAACCGGCTGCTGACGATGCATTTACTGTATAAGTTAAAGTTCCTGTAGTAGTTGGTGTAGCACTAACATTAGCTCCAGAAGTAGAACTTAAACCACCATTAGTAGGATTAGTCCAAGTATAGGTATTAGCAGTTGCAGCGGTAAAAGTAACAGAAGACCCCAAACATAAAGTATTTGTTGGCGTTGATGTAATTGCAACAGTTGGTGTGGGATTTACAGTTACCGTAAAATTTGAAGAGGTTTGCGTACAACCGGCTAAATCTGTTACTGTTACTGAATAAACAGTAGTGGTAGTTGGGCTTGCAGTAACTACAGAACTTGTAGTAGATGATAACCCTGTTGAAGGACTCCATGAATAAGTCAAATTATTGTTAAAGGTCATTGTCCAACTTAATAATGTACCTACATCGAGTGATGCATCATCTTTAACGGTTAAACTCCAGGTACCGTTTGCTGTACATCCACTTAATAAAGATAAAGCTTGTTCAGGAGTAAAAGTACCCGTAAATGGTGCTGTTCCTCCTGTAATTGATCCTCCTGAATTTGTAAAGCAAGTATTGGTGTAATCATCTCCTGAGCCTCCATTATCAGAAGATAGATCAACTGTGGTACCGCCTGGACATCTTAAAACAATATCTAAATCTCCATCAAAACCATGATTAATATTTATACAAACGCTCGCTAAACTTGTACCTACTGTACCAGCAATACCACTAACACTAATTGTGGAAGTAACTCCGGTAGTATTGTTATCAGGAATATTATAATCTTGGTTATTGGTAAAAGAAATAGAATTACTTCCTACGGTTCCATTAGCTGTTAATGTTGTTCCAGGGCCTGCTGAACAAATTGTATTTGTACCTGCTATGGTAACTGTGGGTGATGGATTAATAGTTTGAAGATAAGTAGCTGTTTGAGAAGTTCCACAAGCTCCTCCAATAATACATGAATAAGTTGTAGATGCAGCGGCTGTATAAGTAGCAACGGCAGTACCTTGTCCGCTATTTGGTGCAGGAACCCAGTTATAAGTAAATGGTCCTACTCCGGTAGCAGATGCTGTTAATGTAAAGGCTGCTCCAACACATTGAGTTGCCCCTGATGATGTTATCCCTACAGTTTGTACACCGGAAGTTGCCTGAACCACATAATCACAATCATTACCATCTACCCCATCAATCATAATGTAATAGGTTTGTCCGGCAACTAAACCTGTGGCATTTAATGCAAATGTTCCAATTCCATTGGATTGACAAGCAGAAACAGCAGTAAAAGTTGTACAAGCTGTTTGATTAAATACAATAGCTTGAATACCTGTTGATGGATCTGAACATCCGCTGGAGGTAATATTAAAGTTAGCCGTAGTTCCGCTAGCCACAAAAGAGATCCAAGAGTTATTTTGAATTGATCCACAAGAAAATGAATTATTTCCTCCCCAGGTTGCCCCTTCAATATTTCCATGATCACGAGTAAACCAACCACTGGTTGAACCACAATAGCCATTTAGATTACAAATAACCGGAGCAGAACCACAATCATCTGAGGCAACTGAATTAGTTCCGCAATTTTGAGGCATACATCCTAAAAACGCTCTCCATCCTCCCCATCTGGTAGACCCGTCGGAAACAAATTGAAACGTTAAACAAGTGCCTGTTGAAGTAAATACTCCTGGATAATTAGAAGAACCTGTTAAAGTTCCTATTAATGGGCTTGCTGTTGTTGGTCCATCATAAATGTATAAAAAATCGAAATTTGTTTCCAAATCAACCCAATAAAAGTTTACTCTGATAGGACTAGCTGAACCGGAACAAAATGTTTCAGTTACATTTGAGTTATTAGGGTAACCATTTGAAGTGGCGGATGGCCCACCTGTTGATGAATAATATTGTCCCTTACAGGCTGTCTGCGTGCCAGATGTATGATAATAATTTTGTGAAATTACATTTTTTGAAAACAAAAAAATGATTAAATAAAGTAGAATTTTTTTCATATAACTTTGAATTGATTGCGAATAAAATTTAATGACGCTGGTATAACTTATTGATTTATTTCATTTCCTCCCATGAATAGAGGGATATAGAGAATGAACAATTTTCGAATTCCACGGGCACTGTTACACGTTCATTGTTTTTTCGAAGATGGTTATAAGGCCCTAGTTCGAAATTATTTTTAATTTTTTCTTTACAAATACTTCCTAGATCTGTTTGACTAGTCTTTAATTCATAAGAATCAAGGTATAAAAAATTTATTTTTTTTGCTTTTTCGGCGCTCAGACCTTGTAGATCTTCAGACGAGTAATACTTTGCTGCTCTTTTATCAATAGTTACTCCATCAACAACTACAGAGACAGCATTTGGATTTCTGATGTGTTTATCAGTAATGTTTTTTTCAGGTGAATCAGGGATGATATCTTTTGTGAACGCCTTATTCTGCTGAGCAAAAAAAGTAGATACTGATAGTAAACATAAAATAAAAGCTAAAAAGAGTCCTTTTTTCATAGATATAAAAATTGATTTATAATCGATAAATATACATTTTTTTACGATTAGGGGTATTTGTATATAACTGATTTTAGGCATGAAATGAGCAAAATTTACATTTTAGCTAGTTAAACAAGCTTTGTAGCTAGTTATGTAATTCTAAAAGAATTTGATCCCCCCTTTAATTACAAAAAATCTACAAAGTGTTCAGGAAAATTAATGGTTATAAAAGACTTTCAAAATGATAGATTTTGTATGATTCATAAAAAAAGGTGATTTAATAAAAAGAAAAAAGATGTGTAAAAAAATCACATGAATAAAAAATAAATCTATTTTTTAAGTAAAAAAAACGGACATAAAAAAACAAAAAGCTCCGAAAATTATTTCGGAGCTTTTTGTTTAAAAAAATGACATGAAATTTTCTATCTAAATAAATTCACAGTACCATGTTGTTCAATTTCTTTATCATCAAACCCTGTTGCTTTTACAAAATAAAAATACGTTCCTTCTGGTGCTTTTTCACCACTTGCTTTACCGTCCCAAGATGCATTTGGACCTGAAAATTCAAATAGTTTTTGTCCCCAACGATTAAATATTTGTAAAGAAATTTCTTTTACTCCTGTTGATTTGATGGTAAATAAATCATTTGATCCATCTGTATTTGGAGTGAAAACATTTGGTATTTCCAAAGTTAAACCGCTCTCTACAATAATGATCGCGTAAGCCGTATCAGAACAAATACCAGAAGAAGCGATAAGCGTTATAGTATAAGTACCATTAACGCTATAGGTATTACTTGGGTTCTGAGTAGTAGAAGTATTTCCATTTCCAAAATTCCAATTATAAGTAATTGCCCCTACACTTTGATCGGTGCAATCAACTGTTAATGGTGATATTCCTGTAGTTGGATTTGCTGTGAATTGAGCATTTACACTTCCCTGAATAACAGCTACAGTAGATGTTGAACTACAACCATTTGTGCCTGTAACTGTTAATGTATACACACCGGTTTCTCCAACTGTTGGATTAGCAGTATTTGAGCCACTTACTATACTGGTTACTGTTGGACCAGACCATGAATATGTTGCTCCCGCTGTTGGACTAGCAGTTCCATTTAAGGTAGTTGTTAATGCCCCACAAGGAATCGGTGTAATTGCCCCTGCATTTGCAGTCGGAGCAATTGTATTACTCGTTATTGTAATTGTTTCTGTTCTTGTACATCCCGAAGAGGCATCAGTAACACTTGCTACATAATCTCCTGGCGCATTTGCAATAACAGGATTAGAAGCTGTTCCTGAAGGTGTTGCCCACACAGGTGCATTAGTTGTAGTTGCTGTTGCATTTAAGTTAATTGTAGTAGTTAAACAAGTTAACGTTGTAGTGATTGGTGTTACTGTTATTGTAGGAGTAACAACATTGCTTACAATAGAAGAACTTGCTGTATTAGTACAGCCATTTGCCGCATCTAAAATAAGAACATCATAAGTCCCTGCTTGATTCACATTTACTGAACTACCTGTCTGTCCTGTAACACCCGTACCTGTCCAAGTATATGATACACCGGAAGTAGGATTAACGGTAGTTGATATAACTGCTGTTGTAGATGCGCAAGTAAGTGTTTGTGTTGGAGTAATTGTTATTGTTGGCACAGTAGTATTAGTTGATACAACTACTTGTACGGAAGTATTACACATATTAACAGTGTTCGTAATAACACAGGAGTAAGTTCCTGCACTCGCAAAACTAGGCGTTGCTGAATTAGCTCCACTTGCAGGACTTGGGCTCCAGGTAAAAGTAATATCTGCACTAGGAGTTGTTGTAACAGTAACTGTTTCGGCTAAGTTAATACAATCTAATGAAATTGAATTAGATGAAACAGTGGCTGTTGGAATTGCCGCATCAGGAACCACTGTTGCTGTACCAGAGGCCTGACAACCGTTCACTGTATTGGTAATGACTACGCTATAAGTTCCACCTGCACTTGCCACCGGATTTGCAGTATTTGTATTGCTTAATACACCACCTGTAGTTGTCCATAAATAAGTAAGTCCAGTAGTAGAGCTATTCGCATTTAAAGTAACCGTTGATGTAGCACAAGTGATTGTGTAATTTGAAGGACTTACTGTTAATGTTGGAATAGTACTATTGCCACTAACTGTAACTGTTTGATTAGATGCGCATCCTGACGAATTATCCGTTACAGTTAAGGTGTAAATACCCGGGGCATTAACATCAACCGTATTTGTATTGGCAGCGGATACAATACTTCCTCCTGATGTTGTCCAGCTATAAGAAATTGTTGGACCGGAGGCTGAAAATGTACCATCTAAATTTATTGTAGGAGATGTACAAGATATCATCGCCGGAGTTCCAATTGTATCTTTTGGATAAGGATTTACAATAATTGGAAAATTAAATTGTTTTGAGCAGTTACCACTAGTAATAATAACATTATAACCTATAGAAGCCGACACCGTTTGTGTAATTGTACTTAATGTTGATGTAACAGGTGACCAAGCATAACTATAAGTTCCATCACCTCCTGAAGGGGCTAATGAAATTGTAACAGGTGTATTTATACATACTGTATCATTAGCGGTTATTGTATTATTGGCTATAATTGGTGTTCCTGTCACACTTCCGGTTACGGGGATTAAAGCGCTAGGCGTACATCCTGCCACATTAGACTGGACATAAACAGTATATGAACCTCCTGACACCGGAATATTTTGGCTATAATTTAAAGTTGTACCTGTTTGAACCAAGGTTGTTCCGCCCGCATCTGAATACCAGCTATAATCACTTACTCCTGCAGCCGGTGTAATGCCAACTTGCACCATACCCGGATCACAAGAAATGGCAGAAAGTGCTGTAGGTGAAGGGATGTTTGTTGGAGTTACTGCTACTGGTGTTAAAGTACTTGCACATCCGCCAGCATTGGTAGCTTGCAGATAAACTGTTGTTGGAGTAGAAACTCCGGCAATTGAATAAGTATTTCCTGTAGCTAATAACGTTCCTGAGCTTGCTGCATTATACCAATCAAATGAAGAACCTACAGGTGTATTTGCTGTAAAGGTAGCAACTCCACCAATACATACAGCATTAACAGAAGCTGTGGGTGCAGCCGGTATTGGGTACACAACAATTGTTTGAGTAACCGGTGTTAACGTACCACAACATTGAGAAGTAATATTAAGTGATACTGTATATGTAATAGGAGATACGCCTGCATTAGCAAAAGTAATTGATGTTGAACTGGTTGTTGCTGAAGAAATTGTTGCTCCAGCAGGCATTGCAGTCCATGAATAAGTAAAACCCGGAGTACCAGCAGCCGAACTAAGGAAACTAGCTGCGCCAGGACAAATTGTCGAAACAGACGCTAATACACTTCCTGTAGATGGTGCGCCAACTAAGATATTGGTAAACTCAGTATAATTATTAGCATTCATCACTACCGTTTTTCTACCTGTAGAAGTATATTGGGTTATTACAGGAGATCCTGAACCTGATGCAGGCACAGCACCAACACCTAAATTTGTCCAATTTGGAGTTGGTGCTACGGTTGTATAATTAATATTCATGTCAGTACATGAAACATTATCTACATTAATTACAGGTTGAGCTACTAAATTTAGGGTTGAATTAATAGATAAAGCCGAACCACTTACTAACTTAGCGGCAATGCTTTCGCCTGGAGCTCCTGCTCCTCCGCTACCACCATTACCACCTTTTCCACCATCTCCACCTTTTGCACCATTACCTTCACCGGTTCCTGTACAAGCATCAGCACATCCTCGAGCTCCTCCAATTCCACCATTACCACCTATTCCACCAGTTCCACCAGTTCCACCACTACCGGCAGTTCCAACTGTTAAAAAGCAATCGATTAAATTTGAACTTGCGCCGTTGGCTAACATAAAAACACAATATGCAGAGCCGCCGCCATATCCACCTGTTCCAGCTGTTCCAGCTTGACCGCCGCCACCGCCACCACCGCCGCCGCCGCCAGTACCTGATATACTACATAAAAATCCACCCGGATCGCCGGCGCCACCACTCGCTCCTTTTCCACCACCACCACCGGCACCATTTGTTCCATTTCCTCCTTGAGTACCTGCATTCCAATAACCACCAAGTACAGAACCAGCTGTACCTGCGGCACCACTAATACCATTAGCACCAGCAGCCCCATTAGCACCAGCAATTCCATTTATTGGTGTTCCACAACCACCGCTGGAAACTGCAGTTCCTCCGGTTGTGCCACCTAAGGTTCCGCCTCCACCATTTCCACCATTTCCACCTGCTCCAGCAGCACCCGAACCATCTCTACTTGTACCTCCGGCACCGCCACCGCCACCATTAAGACCTGTTCCTGCAATACCTGCTGCCCCATTTGTTGGTGCGCCACAGCCGTATACAACGCCGAGTGCGCCACTACCAGCATTACCACCACCGTTTCCTCCGTTTCCGGAATTTCCATCGGTGCCAGTACAATCATTTCCAACTGCATCGCCACCTTTAGTACCATTAGCACCAATAACTCCCCCTACTCCAGAGGTTCCGGACAAACCGGCTGAAGCATTTCCTGCAATAATCTGACATCTAACGAAATTATAATCTGAACAATTATTTAAATATACACCATAGGTAGAAACTCCGTATGGATTAGCCACTGAAGCCGCAGCTGGTGCCTCAACTTCAATCGTTAAATCTTGAAAACGAAAATAAGAAGCATTTGATATTTCAAATGCCACCAAACGTCCTGCTTGTGGCAATCCCTGTACGCCTGTATTATTTCTAAATATTCTTGTAGCTCCCGCTAAACTTGTTTTTGAAGTAAAACCAGCATTGAAACCACCTTCTATTGTAATAAAGCTAGTAACATTTGTGATAGGTGCACTAATAGTATATGTTCCTGTCTCTAGTTTGATGATAGAACTGCTACAAGCGGACATTGTTAAGGCATTTACTAAATTAGTTGGACTTGCGGGTGTTAATCCGGTTCCAACTCCTGCTGGTGAAGCATAAATAATACTACAAACAGGTGAAGAAGCCGGTGAAAGAATTGACACATTTGAAACAGCTGTATTTCCTATACAGCCATTACTTGTTGATACAGTTACACTATATGAACCTGCACCTGCACCTGTTATTGTTGAACTTGGTACAGCATTATCAATCTGAGAAGAAGAACCTGTCCAGGTATAATTACAACTTGCACAAGGTAAGCCATTCATTGTAGCTGAGGCAATAATATTAGTTGTGCCACTACATAAAGATGCATTAGTAGGATTAACACTAACAACCGGAGGTTGAGATACTGTAATCACTTGGGAACTTGAACGAGTACAACCATTGTAAGTTACTGTTACCCCATAAGTTATTGTATTTGAAGGATTTACAGTGATTGTTTGAGTTGTAGCACCTCCCGGTGACCATAAATAAGTAGCTCCGGATGGATTACCGGGTATTGTAACCGAAAGTGTTGTAGGGCTTCCTGCACAAATAACTGAATTAGTTGCAGAAACTGTAACCGGTGCTAAATATTGAAACGTAAATGATTGTGCTGTCATTACATTTCCGCATTTATCCAAAATCGTATTTCCATCGGTTCCGGTATTTACAGAAACTGTATAGGTACCTGAAGGCAAGCCGGCATTATTAAAGTTAACAGTAACAAGACTTGTGTTCGATGCACCTGTTGAACAAAGATTTCCAACTGCACTTGTTACCGGAACATTGCCTGATGGACCAGTGATCGTGAAATCAGAACCATTTGTAGCAATAGAAGCGCAAGTAACCGGTTCAGAAAAAGTGGCAGTCACTAAACTTCCATTACAAGGAAAATTAGAAGAAGAAATAGTAGGAGGTGTGGTATCAAATATTTGAGCCGTACCACCAAACGTTAGGGTATAACCATTACTATTCGCTGAAAAATTATCTACAATTAATACGAAAGTTTGACCTGCCGTAACATTTATCCCTGCCATTAAAGGGCTTTGGCTCGCATTATAGGAAAGATTTCCGCCAGCCGCAGGTAATGTAAGACCTGTATTGCCATAAGTAGCAGAGAAATTACAACGAACCGGCGTAGCAGAAGGAACACCAGTACAACCAATTGTGGTAATATTATACAATGCAAAATCATAATCATTAGCCGTATTTAATTGAAAAGTAAACGTACCAGAATTTTGAACAGTAAATACATACCACACAGAATTAGTTTCTTGCGACGACAAACAAGTACTACCAGGAACTTCCTGAATGGAACCATGACCTGTATAAGAACTGGTTTGAGTATATGATTGCTGACAAACCGGAATTGCATTATCACAATCCTGTTCAGGGCCTGTAACCATTAAATGATTAGGCATCGATTTCGCAGAGGAAGAGCTATTGTATAATTGCAATAAAGCTTGCTTTGCGTTAATTTCCTGAAGCGTTGGTAAACGACCTTGTTGGGCATTTAATGTATTGAAAAATGTCAAAAGTGTAATAACCAGGGCAAATGGCGAAAGGTTTTTGTAGAAAGGGATCATACTTTTAAACTTTAGAATTTGTAAAATAATTGTAGTTAAACAAATTTAATGCATGAATTAACTAAAATTAAGTTACTATTGGAAAGCTATTTTATAATGAGTGAAACCTACATTACAATTAGTAAATAAATTTGATTTTTATTAAACAATCATTAATAAGGGGAATTTTAACATAATTTACAAAAAAAAAGATCTTGTTTATCCTGATTTATCAGATAATAAAACAAATAAATTCTATAAAAAAAGAATGTTTTTTTAAAAAAGAACAGTATTATGATTGCATTACATTATATGTAATACCACTGTTAATGAAGGAGTTATTATTTTTTATGGCGACCTATTTTGATATTGTAACGTATACAATCCCAATATTCTTTAGTATAACTCACAAAAATTTCCTCTCCGGCATCTATATTTTTTGTAGCAACAATAAAGCAACGGTCGTTTTCTATCTCGTAAACGCAATTATTTTTCAATCCTTTTATTCGTCCTAAACCAGCCGCATCATTTGCGAAACGAGCTTTATGCTGAGGTGTATTAAAAGCATCAATGCATTTCTTTTTATTGATAAAAAACAAATAACCATCTTCATCTCTTTCAACACGTTTTTCGTATTCTTTCCAATCAATGATTTCTCCAAGATATTCAATTACTTTTTCTCCTTTCTTAATAGGAGTTGTTGTAAATAAACCTTTTCCGGATTTTGGTAGTTGAGATGTTTTAACGATTAATGCCATAGGGGCGGCAAAGATAACATCTGAATTGAATATTTTGTAAAAATATTACCTTTAATTAAAATTAATCCGTTTTACCATGAAGTTTATTGTCTATTTGTGTTTACTCTTTTCGATTTCACTTTCGGCTCAGGTGCTTAATGTGCCTAGCAGACAAACAACTGCCATGAATGGTGATCAATTTGTAACTGCTATTTTACCGTTAAGTTTTACCAATAGGGAGAATTTAATATTACAAGAAGTGGTTAATGGCAATGTACCCAATTTTTACAGAACCTTATCCGCTGTTACCTCCACAGCAACTATCAGTGGTAGTCCACAAAGCGTGACCTATTATGTATTGCCAGATTATTTAGCGATTGGCCATGATACCAATTATTTTTTATGCCCTATGTCGCCCATTATTGCTACTAAAATTGCCGACTCAATTGGTTGTACTTTACCCACACGTAAAATGGTAAATGATATTTATGCACAAGCCGCTTTAAAATTACCACCATTAACAATTCCTGCCAGCGGTACTATGACTACCGTGCAAGCTTTTAAACAACATAGCGATATGGTGTATGCTCAAAGAACTCCATCTGTAGCTACTTATCCACTTGGGACTTTAGTAGGCGGAGATAAAAAAGACGTGGTTATTTCAAATTTAATATATAGTACAACTAATAAAGTAATAATTTATGGCTGGCATACCAGTGTAGGTAATCCTATACAACCTTTAAGTAGCGTTCACGCTGATACGTATATGGATTATAGCCACGGAATGCGATTTATTCAAAACGATGTGATGTATAATGGAACACCAACAACTGTCAAAGCCATTTTACAGTCCACTACATTAAATCCATTACTAAGCGATGAAGGGGCAATTAATCCACCGGAATATCCCTATGGAAATGCAATCACATCATTAGCAACCCCAAAATCATTTGCCATTATTAATAAAGCCAATAATACATTGGAAGTGAAAGTGAAAAATGACAATAACGCCACGCATTATAAAATCCAAACCAGTACTAATGGTACCACATTTGGTGCACCAACAACTATGATAAAAAGTAATTTAATTTTATCTAGTTTAATTTCAGGGCAAGTTTATTATATCAAAATAGCGGCTTATAATTCTACTTATTCAATTACTTCAGCTACAAGTGAAGTATTGGGAGCCGTACCTTGCAATTATCAAGATAGTTTATTGATCGTTAATGGTTTTGACCGAGCATCTACGGGCAACACCTATGATTTCATCAGACAACACGGTAGCTCTGTTTACACCAATAATCATAATTTTTCATCGGCAACTAACGAAGCTGTTACTGATGGTTTGGTAACTTTATCAACTTACAAATCTGCAGATTGGATCTTAGGAGAAGAAAGTACTGCTAATGAAACCTTTAGTACGACCGAACAAACTTTAGTGGCAAATTATTTAAAACAAGGTGGGAAATTTTTAACGAGTGGCTCAGAAATAGCCTGGGATTTGGATTACAGCGGAAGTGCCGGAGATAAAAGTTTCATCAATAATTATTTAAAAGCAAGTTATTTAGCAGATATGCCAAACGGACAAGCAGCAACCTGGTATAAAAATGTAAACGAAAGCAGTAATAGTATTTTTAATTTTTCGGATACGGTTTATTTTGATAACGGAACCAATGGCACTTACAATGTAGATTACCCGGATGTATTAACGCCTTTGAATGGCGGAACCTCAACCTTACGTTATACCAACAATACAACAAGTTCATCAGCCATTTATTTTTCGGGCATGTTTCCATCCGGAACTGTGAGTGGTAAACTGATCTATTTTGGTTTTCCTTTAGAAACAATTTATAACTCTACTAAACGCAACTCTTTATTTCAAGACATTTGGAGATTCTTTTTTACCAATGGTATCCCAACAACTGTTTCTGAATTAGAAGCTAAAAGTTATTTAATTTATCCTAATCCAAGTCAATCAAAAATTACCATTCAATGTAAAGATGAAATTTTAGAACTGGAATTATTAAATCTTAACGGACAATCTTTACAAACTAAAGCTTGTCATGGGTTAACAGAAATAATTGATTTGAGTGAATTACCTGAAGGGATTTATTATGTTAAAATAAAAACTGAGAAGATGAGTTTTATAGAAAAGGTGATTAAAATAGCTGAATAACTAATAACCATTTACTATATTTTTTATTCTTTCTTTGACTTAGCTCCAAAGAAAGGCAAGTAAACTACCCTTCGACCTCACCCTTAATCCCTCTCCTACAAGGAGAGGGAGAAGAAAAAGTGTTATTTATACTTTGTGATCTGCTCTACTAAAAATTCGTAATGCAATTTCTTCTCGAAGAATTCATTTACTGTATTATTATTTTTAGTGAATAATGTTGCCGGAATGGCCCCGCCCCATTGCTTAGAAACTTTGTCAATAAATTCATTTCCGTTCAACTCATCCAATAAAACTACTTCAGAAACTGTATTGTTTTTTTGAATAAACGGCTTTAATTTTTTAGCAACATCCTCTTTAAAATCCATACTTACCAATAACACTTTTACCTTTTGAGTTTTGTATTCAGTGTTTATTTTTTCAAAATCAGGAAGCTCAGCTACACAAGGCTTACACCATGTAGCCCAAAAATTAACAATATACAATGTATCCGAATTATTATGAATACGTTTTAATAAATTATCAATTTTATATACCGTTACTTTTTGCGAAAATAACTGAGCGCTAATTAGTAATGCAAATGCAACCAATCCTCTACTTATGTTTTTCTTTGTAATCATATTCTTCTAATAACAATCTAATATCAATGATCAATCTTGAAACTTCTGCACTGTCTGTGCCATCATAAAATCCTCTCAAATGCCTTTCTTTATCTACCAAAGCAAAATTTTGTGTATGGATAAAATCTTCTTCTCCTCCATTCCCTTCTTCGGCATTTAATAAATAACCTTGGCGAGCCAGATCGTATAAATGTTTTTTATCTCCTGTCAAAAATAACCAACGTTTATCAGTTACACCATGCAGCTTTGCATAATTTAACATCACATTTACTGAATCTTCTTCCGGATCAACCGTATGAGATAATATCATGACTTCCGGTTTTTTTTCAAATGTTTTATAAACTCGCTCCAACTCTGTGCTCATAATTGGACAAATAGACTGGCAGGTTGTAAAGAAAAAATCAGTAACATAAATTTTTCCATTCACTGTTTCTTCAGTTACTTTTTCGTTATACTGATCCACAAAAGCAAAAGGTTTTACGGTGTGATACGTTGTATCACCCTGTTGCATGGTTTGTTTTTTGCCAAAATAAGGCAGAGTTCGCATCGGTTTATTTTCGCTTTTACTAATAAAAAACCAAGCAACAAATGCCAAGGGAATTAGCACCAGTAACCAATAATATTTACCTTTAGTATTCATTTTGCAAAGGTATGATTAAAGACATGTTTAACAATAAAAAAAATCCGGAAGCTGAACTAGGTTTTGGAACCAAAAACTACAACGAATCAATCCGTTTTTTAAACAAAGACGGCTCGGTAAACATTCGACGCAAAATTAATGATAAACATATGGGATTTGATATATATCATTATTTGATCACCATTTCCTGGACAAAATTTATAGGCTTAGTATTATTAAGTTATATTTTAACAAATACCCTATTTGCCTTAGCTTACTTTGTAGTTGGTCCCGAAAAATTTGGCGGCATGGATGCTATAACTGATCCTGAAAAATTTTCACATTTATTTTTCTTTAGCGCGCAAACATTAACGACGGTGGGTTACGGACATATTTATCCCAATAGTGTATACACCAGCTCTATTTCAGCCATAGAATCTATGTTAGGACTAATGGGTTTTGCATTAGTAACCGGCTTATTGTATGGGCGATTTTCTAAACCTCGCGCAGATATTGCTTATAGTGCTCATGCAGTAATTGCACCATACAGAGGCATTACAGGTTTTATGTTTAGAATTGCGAATAAACGACAAAATGAATTAATAGAAAATGAATGTCAATTAGCATTAACGATCAGTAATAAAGAAACTAAAAAAAGAGAGTTTCATTTTTTATCGCTTGAAAGAACCAAAATTAATTTTTTAGCATTTACATGGACCATTGTTCACCCTATCGATGAACAGAGTCCTATCTATGGTTTATCTTATGAAGATCTATTAGATGGCGATGCTGAGTTTATTATTTTGTTTAAAGCCATCAATGATACTTACTCGCAAAATGTTTATTCAAGAATGTCGTATAAAACTCAGGAAATAAAATGGAACTCAAAATTCATTCCTATGAAACAAACGCCTAATAAAGATGGAAGTATTTCTATTAACTTAAATGACATACATGAGATTGAAGTGCTGAACTAATAATTAATTTATTATATTTGAATATAACCCTTAAACCCAAAATGTTATGCATATGAATTTACTTGCAGTATTAGTAGCTGCGTTAGTGCCAATGGCCTTAGGCTTTGTTTGGTATAACCCAAAATTTTTGGGAAAGGCCTGGATGGAAGCCACCGGAATGACCGAAGAAAAAGCAAAAAACGCCAACATGGCTCTTGTGTTTGGTCTTTCTTTTGTATTTGCTTTAATGTTTTCTTTTGGATTACAGTTTATGGCAATTCATCAATACCATATTACTTCAGCCTTTTTTGATTATATGGGGAAAATAGAAGACCCAAATACTCCGGAAGGCGGCATTTACAAACAAGTAATGGACTTAGTAGGAAATGGTCACAGAACTTTTGGCCACGGTGCTTTACACGGTACCATTGGCGGCATTATGTTGGCTTTACCAATTATGGCTACCAATGCTCTTTTTGAAGGAAAAGGATTTAAATACATTGCCATCAATGCAGGGTATTGGATCATTGCCATGATGTTAATGTGTGGTATTCTTTCTGCCTGGATGTAAAAGTTATTTTCAATTTCTTAAAATCCTTTTCATGAAAATGAGAAGGATTTTTTTATGTTTCTATTTTTCACACTCCTTAATACTCTCTTTAATTTGTTGTGTTTCTTTTTGTGTAGCCACCACCTTACTTAAAGCGCTGTTATAAAAGTCAATAGCTTTTGTTTTATTTTTTCTGGATCGATAGTAATCACCCAATATTTGATACGTGTAGTAGCTTTCTATATTTGATCGAATAAAAGCATTTTCAAATTGTGCATTTAACACCAATACCTCCGATTTTTTAGTTAAAAACTGAATGTAATTTTTTAATTGTTTGAAATGTAAAAAATCCTGATAAGCTTTCGTTTTCAAAAATGGGTCTTCCGGAATGGTTAATCCCTTTATATTAATTTCATGTTTAGTGGTTAATGATCTTGCATTTGCAAAAACAGAATCTAAATTATAACATACAAATTTTCCGCATTGAAATGGATTGGTACTCACCCACATTAATTTATCCTGTGGTTTAAAAATGACTGCGTGATGCGCTAATAATTGATTCAAAGCTTTTTCATTTGTTAAACCAATACTGACATCGTTTATTCCTTTTTGATCTCTTAAAACAGAGGCTGCCTGCAAATAATTCAGTGTATCGTAACGATTCAGTAATTGCTTTAAACGATAATTACGGTATTGAGAAGAACTCTCAATTTGATTGGTTAAATTCGCCAGATCATGCTCATACTCTTTTCCCTGATAATGATTGGGGCAAATAATTTGATTGGAATTTGGCACTTCGTACACATCCATTTTAGCGGGCGATTTTTCGATGCTAATTGTTTTATTATCCGATGCACTGCCAATTAAAATACTTTCTGAAACAAACACTTCTCGTTTCTTGGCAATAGCAATAGCCTCATCAATGTTTTTAGCATATTGCAATATCTCTCGTGCTAATAAAGCTATAGGTGTGGCAACATCAGTAGGAATAGCGCTTTTGGCTGCGTTAATTGTTACCGTTAATCCTTTTTCATTCATGCCGCTACAAGCCCCAATAAAACCTGACCAGGTGACTGTGGCAAACTTATATCCTTGTTTTGGATTTGTAAATTGAACAATTTTATTTTTCGCAAAATCATCTCCACTATAAAAATCAAAATTACGACCAACTAATAATTTACCATCGGCACTTTTTTCATTCCATACCGAAAAAGAAGTACAACCTACTGTCATATTCTTATCAGCCAAAGCATGGCCAATATCGTGAGCGCCATGATAATTTAAAATGCGATGGTATTTAGGTGCAATAAAATCATATTTATCGCCGGCAAATTTTGAAATACCTAAAATTTCTTCTTTGTATTCTTCAGAAATATGATCGGGTAAATGCCGATTGGCATAAGCGACTAAATACTTCAGAAAATTCAAATAAGTAATATCAGGAACTAAAATTTTAATTTGATTTATAAAAACATCTTCCTGAAACTCATGCAACTCTTTAGTCAACATGCCATTGGCTACGCCACGCTCATAACCATCACCTTCTACATACAATTCCCACAAACCACTTTCACTATGCTTTAACCAATTGTTATTGACTTTGTAAAATTCCTTGTCAATGGTTTCCCGTTTCCATTGCAAGGTCGTATCATTGGTGATTTTTGGAACTTCAATTTGAATGGCAAAATAAAAATAAATGGCAAAGCCAATTATTAGAATTACAAAAACAAGAAGTGTTCTTAAAAAGAATTTTCGGAGTTTAGACCACATCCGACAAAGTTAGGAATAAAGTTTATACCACAGGATTCGTTTCCACAAAAGGTTTTTTTCTTTTAATCAAGAGTAATCCCAAAATTGTGATAGAAGCGTTTATAACGATCAATTCGTTCCCAATCTCATAACTACTGTACTCTTTCACAAAATAATTAGCTATTACGTAAGTTAACATTGGAGCAATAACACAAATAAAAGGCACCCTGCCATCTTTTAAAGAAATTTTAGTGAATAATCCTATCGTGAACAATCCTAACAAAGGACCATACGTATAACCCGCCAACATTAACACTGTATCTATAATGGCTTTTTCGTTTAAAATATCAAATACTATAATTACCAACCAAATGATGATTGCAAAAGCAACGTGAATGAACGTACGACGACCGGCTTTTTCTTTTTCACTTAGCTTAGTATTTTTATCCAGTGCAAACATATCTACATAAGCCGAGGTTGTAAGCGTTGTCATCACACTATCCGCACTACTGAATGTGGCAGCTGTTAATCCAATGATGAAAATTAATCCGGCAAAAACACCTAGATGATTCAAGGCTAAATTTGGAAACACTTTATCACTCATCACCTTACCTGTTTCAGCATTTATAGGCAATGCAATTCCTGAGTGATCATAATATTGGTATAACAATGCGCCTAATGCAAGGAAACAAGTTGTTACAATAACCATAACGATGCTAAACCAAAAAATATTTTTTTGTGCTTCACCCAAGTTTTTGCAACTTAAATTTTTCTGCATCATATTTTGATCAAGACCAGTCATAGTAACGGCAATGAAAATTCCACCAATAAATTCTTTAAAAAAGAAATTCGGTTTTTTCCAATCCCAGAAAAAAGTTTGAGAATACTCTGAAGAAGCAATATTAGAAACAGCTTTTGCAAAACCAATATCCATTTTTTGAATAATAACAACTATAGAAAGAACAACTCCCAACACTAAAAACAATGATTGAAAAGTATCTGTCCAAACCAGGGTTTTAATGCCGCCTTTGTAAGTATAGAGTAACATTAATGCCAGAATAACGGATACACTTAGCCAAAATGGAACATGAACACTACTAATTTGATCGAACACAAAAAACTGTATCACTCCTGCTGCCAAATATAATCTACCGGCCGCCCCCAACACACGGGATAAAATAAAAAAGAAAGCGCCTGTTTTTTGGGTATAATGTCCGAACCGTGATTCCAGATAAGAATAAATAGATACCAGATTCATTTTGTAATAAAGTGGTAACAGTACTTTTGAAATAATAAAATATCCAACAAAATAACCAAGCACCAATTGTAAATACGAAAAATGCCCCACTCCAACTTTACCGGGAACCGAAATATAAGTTACCCCGCTTAACGAATCACCGATCATTCCAAATGCAACCGCATACCAGGGTGAAGCTTTATTTCCTAAAAAGTAGCTATCAGCAGTAGAATTTCGGGAAGTGAAATAGGCAATTAGCAATAAAGCGCCAAAATATAAGGCGATGCATGAAATTATGAGTAAAGGTGACATAGGAGCCTATTTAAAATTTATTTAATAATTTGTTTATGCTTCTTTTTGGCTACAACTTCGTTAAATTTTTCGCCGTAATTATCAATTATGCCTGCAAAATTTGCCTCGTCTCGCTCAAAAATAAGCTATAAACAATTTTACGATATAAAATTTAAGCAGGCTCAAATAAAGATATAAGTTCTACTCTACCAGAATTTTACAAAAAAATCTTATTATAAATAACAAATCGTTAATATCTTTTAACCACTAAATTTTCTCAAAACTACCTTCAAAATTCATATTTTTAGGCTATCTTGTAGCACATAAATTTATGGAAGATATAATAGCAAAAATACCTCGGGAATCCATATTAAACGAGCTATCAAAAGATAGGTTCGTTCGTAAAACCAATAATGGTGATAATGAAATTTACATTATCACTCACCATAATTCACCTAACGTTATGCAAGAGATTGGGCGTTTGCGTGAAGTAACCTTTAGGCATGCCGGTGGCGGTACAGGCAAATCAATAGATATTGATGAATTCGATACCAGTCCGCATCCTTACAAACAACTATTGGTTTGGAATCCGGAAGATCAGGAAATTGTAGGCGCTTACCGTTACATTTTATGCCGCGATGCCGAATACCAAGATGGTAAAGTATTATTGGCTACCACCGAATTATTTGATTTTTCGCCCGAATTTTACAAAACTTATTTGCCTTATACCATCGAATTAGGTCGTTCTTTTATTCAACCACAATACCAACCATCCGAACAATTCAGAAAAGGGCTGTTCAGTTTAGATAATTTATGGGATGGTTTAGGAGCCATTGTAGTTGATAATCCTGATATGAAATATTACTACGGTAAAGTAACCATGTATACTGATTTTAACGTGGAAGCCCGTGATTATATTTTATCCTTCATGAAATATTATTTCCCGGATCCTAAAAAATTAGTGACTCCAATTCATGGTGTTGAAATTAAAACAGACGTAACCGAATTTTTAAAGGAAATTGAAGGCAAAGATTATAAAGCAGGGCATGCTATTTTAAATAAACATGTGAGGGCTTTAGGCGAAAATATTCCTCCCATGGTAAATGCCTATAGTAATTTATCCAGCACAATGTTATCGTTTGGAACTGCCATTAACCCTACATTTGGAGGCGTTGAAGAAACCGGAATTTTAGTAACGATAGCTGATATTTATAAAAGCAAATCGGACAGGCATATTGAAACTTATATTAAAGAATTAGAAAATAGAAAGAAGTGAGATTTGAGATATTAGAAATGAGACTAAAAAACAAAAGTAGACAGTAGCAGTTGACAGTATAGCAAAAAATAGTTTGCGTCCTTTGCGAAAACTTTGCGCTCTTTGCGTGAAAAAACAAAACAAAAAAATGGAAATTAAAATAGCAAAGTTTTTAAAAAGCAGTTCCGATAACAAAGGCTGTCCCCCACCCGATAAGCCGGAGTTTGCTTTTATTGGAAGAAGTAATGTAGGGAAATCTTCCTTGATAAACATGCTTTGTAACGTGAAAGATCTGGCTAAAACCTCTTCTAAACCAGGAAAAACACAACTCATCAATCACTTTATCATTGACGATAAATGGTATTTGGTGGATTTACCGGGTTACGGTTATGCAAAAACCAGTAAAACCAATTTAGAGAAATTCGAAGCCCTGATCAGTAATTACATTACTAAACGAAAAAACTTAATATGCGTTATTATTTTAATTGATAGTCGATTAGAATTACAACCAATTGATGGGCAGTTTATGGATTGGTGTACAGAAAAAGAAATTCCATTTTGTATTGCTTTTACTAAAATAGATAAGTTGGGCAAAAACCAATGGGCCAGCAATTTTGCTAAGTACAAAAAACGATTGATGGATTATTGGGGAGAATTACCTGTAATTTTTGAAACCAGTGCCGAAAAGAAACAAGGCAAAGAACAAATATTAAGTTATATAGAAGAAAACTTCCAATATTTTATTCCGCCACCAAAAGGTGCTAAAAATTTTGACGATGATGATATCTGATTGGCAATTACTACAAAATAAATTTAAAGAGCGTTTTGATTCAGAAATGGAACATGATGCTATTTTATTTATGATCGGTTTACAAGAATTAAATAAACCTTATCAAACTTATAAAAAAGACCAAAAGCTAGAGGTGATGCACATTGGCGTTTGTACCGTTATGGAACCTTATGGTTTTTACGAATACAAAGGCCGGGATGATGATGGATGGCCACATTGGGAGCTAAAGGAGCAAATACCTCATTTAGATGCCAAGCAACAAAACAAATTAATGAACGAAGCCATCATTGATTATTTTAAACGAACCGGTTTTTTGGATGAACCTGTAACAGAGATCAATTAACCGTTCATCCTTTTTTTAAAGAACATATAACAACAATTAAATACATTCACCTACACAAACTATAAACCATGAATAAATCACTTCTTTCTTTGTGCTTAGTTGCTTCATTAGGGCTAAATGCACAAGTTAAAAAAGCGGCAGTAACTACTCCCGCTAAAAAAACAACTGTTGCTGCATCAACAGCCCCAAAATTATTGCAAACAGTAGTAAAAAAAGGCAATGAAATTGTTATCCCGTACAAAAAATATGTTTTGGCAAATGGTTTAACTATTGTAGTTCACGAAGACCATTCAGATCCTATTGCTTATGTTGATGTAACTTACCACGTAGGTTCAAACAGAGAGCAACAAGGGCGTTCGGGCTTTGCTCACTTTTTTGAGCACATGATGTTTCAGGGCTCAAAAAACGTAGCCGATGAACAACATTTTAAAATCATTACTGAGGCAGGTGGTACTTTAAACGGATCAACCAATTCTGATAGAACAAATTATTTTGAAACAGTTCCATCAAACCAATTAGAAAAAATGCTTTGGTTAGAAGCAGATCGTATGGGTTTTTTATTGGATTCGGTAACTCAAAAAAAGTTTGAAGTACAACGTGCAACCGTAAAAAATGAGCGTGGTCAAAATTACGATAACCGTCCTTATGGCTTAGTTGGTGAAAAAACCGGTGAAGCTTTATTTCCAAAAGGTCATCCTTATTCATGGACAACAATTGGTTACATCGAAGATTTGAATCGTGTTGATGTAAATGACTTAAAGCGTTTTTATATGCGTTGGTATGGCCCTAACAATGCTGTATTAACCGTATCTGGTGATGTGAATACTGCTGAAGTAGTAAAATTAGCAGATAAATATTTTGGTTCTATTCCTCGCGGACCGGAAGTGAAAAATATGGCCAAACAACCGGTTGTATTAACAGAAAATCGTTACATCTCTTACGAAGACAATGTACGCTTCCCAATGTATAAAGTAACTTATCCAACTGTTCCTTCAATGCATAAAGACGAAGTGGCATTAGATGTTTTAGGTGAGATCTTATCATCTTCTAAAAGTTCTCCTTTCTATACAGCATTTATTAAAACTCAAAAAGCAGTTTCTGCAAATGCATACAATTATAGCCGTGAATTATCAGGTCAATTTGAAATTATGATCCGTGCTAATGCAGGAACAAAATTATCAGACATTGAAACTTTATTAAATCAAACTTTAGCAGAGTGGGAAAAAACAGGGGCTACCAATGATGATATTAAAAAATACAAAGCATCTTTTCAAACCAATTTATATAACGGTATAGCTACTGTTCAAGGAAAAGGTTCACGATTAGCAGCTTATCAAACGTATGCTAACAATCCTAACTATTTCAAAACAGAATTAGCTAATAATTTAAAAGTTACCAAAGAAGATGTGATGCGAGTGTATAATACTTACATCAAAGGAAAATTTGCAGTTATTTTAAGCTGCGTTCCAAAAGGAAAATCTGATCTAGTTGCAAAAGCTGATACTTGGAAAATGTATGAGCGTACTATTGAAGCAGAAAGTGCAGAATACAAAAACTTATCATACACTGAACCGAAAGATAAATTTGAAAGAAATAAAATGCCGGTTGCTCAACCATCTAAATTAGTGCCATTACCAAATTACTGGACATCTAATTTCACTAATGGTATTCAAGCTATTGGAATTACATCTAACGAAATGCCAAAAGTGGATATTCAATTCAGTATGCCAATTGGTCACCGTTTTGAACCTTTCAATAAATCAGGTTTAGCGGTTTTATTAGCATCTTTATTAGAAGAATCTACACAAAAACATAGTGCGGAAGAAATTGGAGCAATGCTTGAACGTTTAGGAAGTGATGTGTCTTTTTATGCAACAGATAATGAAATTGTGATGACTGTTTCTTCATTGAAACAAAATTTAGATTCAACCTTAAAAATTGCTGAAGAAATGTTGTTCATGCCTAAGTTTGATCAGGAAGATTTTGATTTAGTGAAGAAAGACCAGCTAGATGGCATTGCCAATCAGGCAACACAAGCCACAGCAATTGCCAATAATGTGTTTGCTAAATTAGTTAACGGCAACGAATCTAACTTATCACTTCCTAGCAACGGTAGCACGGAAACTGTTGGAGCCATTACTTTAGATGATGTAAAAGCATACTATAAAAACTTCTCAGGATTTAATTCAGTATTAGCGATCAATGGAGATATCGATCAAGCTTCTGCACTGAAAAAATTAGCGTTCTTAAATAAATTACAAAACGTAAACACAATGCCTCAGGCAAAATATAAATTACCTGAAATTGATAAAACACGTTTGTATTTTGTAGATAAAAAAGGAGCTCCACAATCAGAGATCAGAGTTGGAGCTATGTCTTTGCCATATGATGCAACTGATGAGTTTTTCAAATCAAATATTATGAATTACGCATTTGCAGGAGCGTTTAACAGTCGTGTAAATTATTTATTACGCGAAGTTAAAGGCTATACTTATGGCGCACGTGGAGGATTCTATGGCAATAAATTTGCGGGTCCATATATCATTAATGCCGGTGTTAGAGCCAATGCCACTGATAGTTCTTTAGTAGATATTTTAGCTCAATTAAAAGGATATATTGAAGGTGGAATTAATCAAGATGAATTAGATTTCACGAAAAATGCAATGGGACAAGCCGATGCCTTAAAATATGAATCTCCTTTCCAAAAATTAGCATTCATCAAACGTATTGTAGATTATAACTTAGAAAAATCTTATGTGGCTAAACAAGCTGAGATCTTAAAAACAATTACCAAACCGGAAATTGATAACTTGATCACTAAAAACTTACCATACAATAAAATGATTATTTTAATTGTTGGTGATAAAGCTTCTAATTTTGAAAAGCTTAACAAAATTGGCTACGAAATGGTGGAATTGGATGTGAATGGAAATAAAGTAAATTAATATTAGTTTAGAAAGTTAAAAGGTTTAGAAAGTTGCAATATTATATAACTTTCTAAACCTTTTAACTTTGTAACTTTTAAACTAAAAAAATGAATATAGGAATTGTTTGTTACCCTACCTTTGGTGGTAGTGGTGTTGTAGCTACTGAACTTGGCCTTGCTTTAGCAGACAAAGGACATAAAGTTCATTTTATTACGTATTCACAGCCCTTTCGATTAAATCACTTTAACGAGAACTTATTTTATCATGAAGTAAGTGTGAGTGATTATCCTTTGTTTGAATACCAACCCTACGAAAGTGTATTAGCCAGTAAAATTGTAGATGTGGCTATATATGAACGTTTAGACGTACTTCATGTTCATTATGCTATACCTCATGCTTCGGTTGCTTATTTAGCACAACAGATCTTAAAATCACGTAAAATTGATCTCCCTTATATTACCACCTTACATGGTACTGATATTACTTTAGTGGGACAAGATCCATCATTTGAACCGGTCATTTTTTTCTCATTAAATAATAGTAATGCCATTACTTCGGTATCTGAAAGTTTGCGAAAAGACACTTTAAAAACTTTTAAAATTGCCAACGATGTTAAAGTAATTCCAAACTTTATCAAAATTGAAGATTACGAAAGTATACAAAGTACTTGTCACCGTGAAAAATATGCCCTACCAAACGAAAAAATTTTAATACACGTTTCAAACTTCCGTAAAGTAAAACGTGTGGAAGATGTACTACATGTTTTTGACATTGTAAGAAAAGAAATTCCTAGTAAGTTAATATTAGTTGGCGATGGCCCTGAACGTCCGGCTATTGATAAATTATGCCGCGAATTAAAAACCTGCAAAGACATTATTTCTTTAGGTAAAATTGCAAATCCAAAAGATATTTTAGCCATTGGCGATGTATTTCTTTTACCCTCAGAAACAGAAAGTTTTGGTTTAGCGGCGTTAGAAGCAATGGCAATGAAAATGCCTGTTATCTCATCTAACACCGGCGGTATTCCTGAATTGAACATTCATGGTAAAACAGGATATATGAGTAAAGTGGGAGATTATAAAGACATGGCAAAAAACACCATTGCTCTCTTATCAAACGAAAAAACTTTAGCCCAATTTAAACACAATGCTTTTGAGCAAGCCAAAAAGTTTGACATAAACATTGTATTACCGATGTACGAAAAACTTTACGAAAGCCTTTTAATTAAGGATAAGCCAGGTAAGGCAGTTCTTTAAACTCCTTGATCTCAAACTGTTTTCTGATCTTATTAGAATGGTACACTAAACACGCTTCACCGGAATATATTGGAGCTTTTACTACAAGAATGATTTCTTTTTTCAGATCAATATGATCTTCTCTGTAATGATTAGAGCTAATTCCAACATTAATTGTATAAGCTGTTTTTCCTTCGGTATGGTTTGCTATAACAGTATAACCATCCGTTTTATCCAGTGCAAAAAATTGCTGACCAATCCATAGCGTATCTAATTTGAATTTTTTATCCGGCAAATCTACAATTAGGGATATTTGATAGCGTGTGCCTGTAGCGCAACACATACCGCCGGCCCAATCTTGTGAGGTAGCATTATTGAGAGTAATGGTTTGAGCCTGCAATGAAGAATAAAAGCTAATGACGATTAAAATACTGTAAATGGGGTTCATGATTTTTTCTATTGAGATGCGGAAATCCTACATTCTCCATAAATTAAATTTATCTATAAAAACAAGCATTTAATCTTACAAAAAGATATATTCGCATTTAATAATTTATATTTTTACATATCTAAAACTAAACTTATGAAAATCAAAAACATCTTTAAAAAAACAAACAATAAAAATGTAAGTCATAACATTCAAAAACTTGAGAAAACTCAATTAAATAAAATAATCGGGGGAACTGAAGAAAGCGTTAGGCCTGCTACAGGACCTTCGGTAGGTAGACCCGGAATGGACTCGTTATAGATGTAATTAATTCGAAAATTATATATAAAAGGGAGACAATAATTTGTCTCCCTTTTATTTTTAGATGTTACATGATCTCTAAAATCAATCTTCGATCTCGATGTTTGTTTTAAAAACAAACTTAGCCGGCCCTTCCAACCAGATATTATAAAAGGTATTTTCTAAAACCTTATCGAACTTTACATTTAAATTTCCACCTAAAGTTTTAATTAAACAATTATTTTTATCGGTACTAAGTCCTTTTAAAGCTGCCACTAAAGCAGAGGCTGTAACTCCTGTGCCACAAGAAAGTGTTTCATCTTCTACTCCACGCTCATAGGTGCGAACAAATAATTCGTTATCTTTCTTTTCTATAAAATTAACGTTCGTTCCTTCAAAAATAAAACGATCGTTGTTGCGAATTTTTTTTCCTTCTGTAAACACATCAAACTTTTCAATATCCGATACAAATTTCACGTAGTGTGGTGAACCTGTATTTAAATAATAATAATCCTCCCCAATTTCAACCTGTCTTACATCATTCATTTTTAATGATACGATCTCTTCTTTGATCTTGGCTTCGTGAATGCCATCGATAGCAATAAATTTTGCTTCGTTTGAAATAAGTCCTAAATGCTTTGCAAAGGCCGTGATACAACGACCACCGTTACCACACATACTGCTTTCATTACCATCGCTATTAAAATACACCATTTCAAAATCAACACCAGGCTCTAACTCAAGCAACATTAACCCATCTGCGCCAATACCAAAACGGCGATCGCATAAAAATTTAATTTGTTCGGTAGTTAATGAAATGGACTTATTACGGTTATCAATCAATACAAAGTCGTTGCCTGTACCTTGATATTTATAGCATTCTAACAACATAAACGTTTAATTAATTTTAGCCAGTAATTGCGAATCGTTTACTAGCTCCATAGGTTTAAATTCTGTACCTACAGAAATTTTATAAACGACATCATCATTTTTTAAATAAAAATTATCGTCTACTTTATAAATAGTAATGCTCGAAAAATCTGACAAGCCATAAAGAATCACACGATTTCGCGTCATGCGGTAACCCTTAGAGTTTAAAGGTGTTTTCCAGAACTCTACAAAAAACAAATTCGGAAAATCAGAACTTGAAACACCTGCTAATTGTCCGGTTAGTGTATCGCGCTTAGTCGGTGTGTCTAGATCAATGACTTTAATATTTTTTACTGATAATAATTCCTCTTGAGCAACAGTAATGTTTTCTCCTTCTGTTAACAAGGCATCTACTTCGCTGTAATTAATATCGGGAGATTTTGACGTATTGATCGTAATTTTTTTACCTGAAGCCGGTTTATCTTTTTTTACTTCGGGTTTATTAGAAACCATTTGTTCAACAACTTTTATATTATCAATTTTTGGTTTATTGAATTTTTTAAGATAGTCGTCCATCTTAAAAACAAAAAAAGCAATACCAACTAGTAAGCCAATAGATACTCCAAAAACAAAGGGTGGTATTTTACGTTTAAACCTCATACAAAATCAGATTAAAATTACGTATTTTTTCAGTGCCGTTAAGTATTGTTAAAAACATTTTTTAAACATAACTTCTCCTGTAATTTTGCGTTATACAATCATAATTAAGTTTTTAATTAACCTTTTAATTTAAATTCTGTCATGAAAAAAATAATCTCTTCTTTATTGATTGCAGCGCTTGGTGGCGCTTTTGCTTTGGTTGGTAACTATTATTTTTCACCATCAAAATCAGAGCAATCATTAAACTATAATCCATATTCTACTCCGGTTCAACTAGCGGGTTATTCCGGTGTTAATTCTAACGCCCCCGACTTCGTGGTTTCTGCCGAAAAATCAGTTAACTCTGTGGTTCATATAAAGACCATTATTGAAAACCAAAATAATCTATCCTACGATCCATTTGCTGATTGGTTTTTTGGCGGCAAGCAACGCCAGCCAAATATGATGCAGGGAAGCGGAAGTGGCGTTATTATTAGCGATGATGGTTATATTGTTACCAATAATCACGTAGTAAATAGCGCTACAAAAATTGAAGTTATCTTAAATGACAAGCGTAGTTACACCGCTGATGTTATTGGAACAGACCCTGCTACTGATTTAGCCTTATTAAAAGTTAAAGAAAAAAACTTACCCTTTGTAGCTTATGGTAATTCCGACGATGTAAAAGTTGGCGAATGGGTACTGGCCGTTGGAAATCCATTTAACTTAAACTCTACCGTAACGGCTGGAATTATAAGCGCTAAAGGGCGTAATATTAATATTTTAGAACATAAATCAGATGTTGGCGGCCTTGCTCCTATTGAATCTTTTTTACAAACCGATGCGGCTGTAAACCCAGGAAACAGTGGCGGAGCGCTTGTTAACACTGCCGGCGACCTGGTTGGTATTAATACTGCCATTGCCTCTAACAATGGTTCTTATCAAGGTTACTCCTTTGCTATTCCGGTAAACATTGTTAAAAAAGTAGTGTCAGATCTTATTGAATATGGCACGGTACAACGTGCGTATATTGGCTTAAGCATTCAGGACATTGATTCTAAATTTGCTGAGCAAAAACGCATCAAACAGTTAAAAGGCGTTTACATTAACGGTTTAACCGAAAATGGAGCCGGTGAAACCGCCGGTATTAAAATTGGTGATGTTGTTACTAAAATTGAAAATGTAACTATCAAAAGCACTTCTGAATTATTAGAACAAATTGGCAAGTTCCGTCCAAGCGATAAAATTAATGTAACTGTTGTGAGAGATGAAAAAGAAATGGTACTACCTGTTACATTAAAAAATAAAGAAAACAGTTTAGGTATTATTAAAAAACCGGAAGTGTTTAGAACCTCTATTAACTCTCTAGGCGCCGTGTTTGAAGAGTTAAGCGCTGATGAATCTAATAAATATAAAATCCAAGGTGGTGTAAAAATCTCCAAACTGGATCAGGGAAAATTAGCCGGAGCAGGAATTAAAGAAGGCTTTATCATTACATCCGTAGATAAAAAGAAAGTGACAACTATTAAAGACATTCAAACACTACTTGAACATAAAAGTGGTGGTGTTTTGATAGAAGGTCTTTACCCAAATGGGATGAGAGCTTACTATGGTTTTGGTTTGTAAATTTCATCATTTTACAAAAAGTCTGCATGAGATAAAGAGGAGGACTTAATCTCCAAATCTTTCACCGTTTATAAACAAAAAGTTAACTTATTAATAATCAAAATATTACATAGTTGGAGGGGAACACTTTTTTTCTCTATCTTTGTAGGCTTTTAAACACTAAAATTACATCATGAGGCAACTAAAAATCACCAAATCAATTACCAACCGCGAAAGTGCATCATTAGATAAGTATCTTCAGGAAATTGGTAGAGAAGAATTAATTACTGCAGAAGAGGAAGTTGTCTTAGCGAAAAAAATTAAGGATGGCGATCAGGACGCTTTAGAGAAATTAACTCGTGCGAACTTACGTTTCGTTGTATCCGTTGCAAAACAATATCAGAACCAAGGTTTAAGTTTACCGGATTTGATCAATGAAGGTAACTTAGGTTTAATTAAAGCGGCTCGTCGTTTTGATGAGACTCGTGGTTTTAAATTTATTTCTTACGCTGTATGGTGGATCCGTCAATCTATTTTACAAGCTTTAGCTGAACAATCTCGTATCGTTCGTTTACCCTTAAATCAAGTTGGTTCATTAAATAAGATCAATAAAGCTTACTCTAAATTAGAGCAAGAATTTGAGCGTGAACCAAGTGCTGAAGAATTAGCTGAATTATTGGATCTTCCAATCGATAAAGTTTCTGATACTATGAAAGTATCCGGTCGTCACGTAAGTATGGACGCTCCATTCGCTAATGGCGAAGAAAGTTCTTTATTAGATGTATTAGTTAACCACGATTCGTTAAAAGCGGATGCAGGTTTAATTATGGAATCTTTATCTAAAGAAATTGACAGAGCTTTATCTACTTTAACTGAAAGAGAAAGAGACGTTGTTAAATTATTCTTTGGAATTGGTTTAAACCATGGCTTAACTTTAGAAGAAATTGGTGATAAATTTGATCTAACCCGCGAACGCGTTCGTCAAATCAAAGAAAAAGCGATCCGTCGTTTACGTCACAGTTCACGTAGTAAATTGTTACAACAATACTTAGGATAATATTAATATATTATTACTTCCAATTAAAGCAGATATCAACTTGATGTCTGCTTTTTTTATGCGATGCCATTTTACCCAGAAAATGACGCTTGAATTTGGAGTATTTTTTTGAGAAAGTTCTACGGTTGGTTTTTGAACTTGAACTCGAAGAGCTAGACGAAGCAAAGCTGCGAATACTTACATTCACTGAAACACCAATACTCTTATTACTCTTAACATTGTTTACTTCATTGACTTTATTATCCTGTTCAACTATATTAATACTTTGTTGAGATTGAATCGGGTTAGCATTATTTTCAGTAAGTAATTGCTCATTGCCAAATTGATTTCCAAGATTATTGTCTTCGTTAGTGTTTACATTATTATCGTTCACATTTAAGTTCGCTAAATTACCTCTGTTATTAGGGCCGCTCACATTAACCGAATTAGTTCTGTTTCTTTGTCTAACAACACTATTTGTGTTAGTGGTTCTGTTACTTTGTCTAACCGTATTGGTTGTAGTAGGTTTATTATTTGAAGTAACAACTTTAGGTTTTACTTTATTAGTTTGAACTTTTAAGTTGTTTGAAGTCCCTCGGTTATTGGATGTATTGAAATTGCTAAAATTGCCTCTGCTGTTATTTGAAATCATTTGAGCCGGAGGGTTTGAATTATTAAACGCCATAACGTTACTCAACTGTTGCTGCTGCGCCAAACATAAGCTTGAAACAATACTGAAAGAAATAACTAATCTGGTTTGCATAAAAAAGGGTTTATTCAAATATCCTCAAAGCAAATGTTAAACCAAGGTTGTAATTTGTTAAGGAAAGATAAAATGAATTTGAATTAACGAATTTTAAGGAAATGGAACGCAGATGACGCAGATCGATAAGATTTTCACAGATAAAAAATCATAGGTAATCATATTAATCAGCGTCATCTGTGTTTTATTTTTTTACTAAACCCTATTCCCTAATTCAATTACTGCCAGATCTTTGATCTCGCTTCCATCAATCACAAATCGCAAAACAGTTTTCACCTGATGAAAACCATGAACACCACAGGCTCCGGGGTTCATATGCAATACATCGTATTGTTGTTGATACATCACTTTTAAAATATGAGAATGCCCACAAATAAACAGCTTAGGTTTTTCCTGCAATAAAATATCTTTTACTTCTTTTAAATAATTAGTAGGCTGACCACAAATATGAGTAATAAACACTTTTACATCCTCGCAAGTAAAAATTAAATTCTTCGGGAATTCTTTTCTTAATTCCTGATCATCAATATTACCATAAACGGCTTTTAAAGGCTTTCGTTTTTTAATTGCATCAGTCACTTCAGCAGAACCTATATCGCCCGCATGCCACACTTCATCTGCAGCATCAATGTGTTTATGCAAAGCTTCGTCTAAGTGACTGTGTGTGTCTGATATGAGAAGAATTTTTTTCAAAATTTATTTAGTAATAATACTTGTTTTAAGGGAATAAAAAAAGCGCTGTAAAATTACAGCGCTTTTTTTTAATTAAAATCTATTTAGCTCTTTACAAGTTTTTTGATCATTTCCTTTGAATTCACTTTTACTTTCATAAAGTAAACGCCTTTACTTAAATTCAACGAACTTGTATTAATGGTTTTAGTAAAAACACCTTTACTTTCTTTTGAATGATGACTGATGATTTCCTTTCCTAAAGCATCATACAATACTAACTCTACATCACTATCACTTTCCAAATTCAACTCCACTTCAAAATTGTGCGTAAATGGATTTGGATACACTTTAGCAGCATCCGACAATTCTTGTTCTTTCACTCCTGTTGCAATAGTAATCGTTTGGCCATTTGTACTAGTCACATTACTAAACAAGCCTGCGCCATTTTCGGATTTTACATTGAAATAATAAACCTGTCCTGGAGTAAGAGCCAAACCATGAGCTGTAACGGTGGTATCACCCCAATTACTTGTCCACGTTTGCGTATTGGTTGCTCCCGGCGTTGTTCCTATAGAATACCAATAACGTTCAATCGCTGAATTTGGATCATTGGAAGAACTCCAGTTGGCTGATAAAGAATCACTCGTCATGACAATATTAATATCTGCAGTTTTTCCATCGTTAATCGTTGCTATATTTGAAGGATTGGTCCAATCAATGTTCAGATCCTGATAATCAATAGACGATAAATTCCCTGCGCCATCATTCACAATGGATTTTACTTTTGCGGCAAACTGAGTAGGATTTGGATTTTGATAACGTGCGTCGTTGGCATTACCTGCTCCCACAGAAACACTCACTGAAGCTGTTGGACGAGAGCGATACACTTTTATTTCATCCAAACTCCAGGTACAATCACCACTTCTGAAAGAAATATAACTACCATTGGTCAATGGGGCTACATCTCCTGCTACTAAAGGCGTATTATCGGTCCAAGTGGCAGCTAAGGTATTATCTTTATACACATCAATCTTTCCGGTAATTCTATCAAAGATTACTTTGTAATCATACCATTGACCGGCACTGATCGATACATTACCTGAATCTGCCTTTAAATAAAATACATCATTCACTGTTTTATAGATCTGAACTTTTGGTCCATCTAATCTGAAATAAACAAAATAAGAATTTCCTCTGTTTGGTAAAGTTGGATTATCTATAAAGAAATGAAGTCCGGCACGGCGATTAGTTCCCGTGCCATCAATTTTTCCTTTAAAATTATATAAGTATCTATTAGATAAAGTTTGAGTTAAAGCAGCATAGATACTAGTATTAGAAGCCGTTGCTGTGGTTTGTAAAGATTGTACCAAAGCATTTCCTGTAATTGACCAGGTGCCAGTTCCTTGTGTCCATTCAGGATGAATAGCTGTATCAAAATTATCTGAAAAGAATCCATGAGTATAATTCCCTCTCCATTCTGTTCCATTATAATCGATCACCTGATAATAGCTTTTTTCCACGGAAATATTATCCGCATCAGCAAAGTTTGCAGTAAAATTAGCAGTTTGCCAGGCACCTGTAGTTGAAATTTGTGTTGTTGGCACTACATTATCAACTGTATTAGTTGCAACGGCATTCGTTGTGTACGTAGCTACCCAGCCCGAAGAAGTTGTTGCACAATCGGAACGAAATTCAATTAACAAACTCGAGCCTGTTGAATTAATATTTCCCGGAGAAACAGTACTCGTATATTTTCCGATCAATGGGGAGTTAACACTACTACCATCGTATATGAACATATAATCGTAATTATTTTCTAAACTAAATGATGTGAAATTCATACTCACTGAAGTAGCGCCACCTGAAGGTTGAAACAACCACAACTTACGCTCATCGTTAGCATAATTACTCCCAGCCCCGCCTGTATCGTAAAAGCTTCCGTTTGTTGCTGTAACTGTTGTAACAACCGGTGTATTATTTATCAATTTGTAAAATTTATCCCAGTTCCAATTTGGTCCTGGGTCACTATGCGTTTGATTAGGATACATTTGATGACCTTTGATCTTAACACAAGTTCCTTGCTGGCATTGTTGTGTAGTTCCACTACAACCCGGACCAAAATAACAACGTAAAGGATTAATAGAATTACTAGAGCACATATCTCTTGTTAGATCGGCACTTGACTGATACATGGCATTAGTGAACCATGATATATTGTTAACATATCCCTCATGTTCAGTACCTAATGTATATGGATTTTCAGAACCAATATGCCAGGCCTTATCACTTTCCAAAACCATTTGAGTAACTTGTCCATCCGAACTACGCATCACATAATGAGCCGAAGCACTGGCACTACAATTTTTAAACCAAGAAATACATCCCGAATAAGAACCTTGAACAAAGTGAATGGCAACTGCTGAAATAGCTGTTCCGTTTCGGGAACTATAATTACATGTGGTTGGGTTCCACAATGCAGGGCCGTAATCAACAGAAGCAACTGTATTTACTGCTCCTGACGAACGATACACATTACCATTAGAGTTTGTAATTCCATTTTCAGAAATAATAGCCGTACCGGAACTTAATACATCATAATTAGCGCCAAATACTGCGCTTAAATCAATAGCATAATCAGGGAAACCATAAAAATCCTGAAACTCACCTTTAGACAAAAACCAATACAATTGATATAAATGTGTGTTCATAGCAAAATCATTTTGCAGATCCGGCAACAATGGTAGTTCGCTTAATGCAATGAAGATACTTTTGTAATCAGCCATATTACTACCGCTAATGCCTTGTTGCAGTTGTAATACAGAAAAAGCCTTAGCATAAGCTAGAATATTTTTTTCGGGACTTAACTTAATTTCATTTACACTATACCCGGATAATTGAGAAACCGTTACTAAATTATTTCTAAAATAACCTTGCCCATTTTCGGTTAAGCCCATCACTCCATAAGCTCTTGGATAACCAATGCAACTTGATTCCACATTTTCATCCAAATGTGCAAAACGACTTTGAGAAAAAGCCACTGCTTCTAAAACTCCATTAGGAATGGAAGGATTTAAAGTATAAGCCTTTTTAAAAAAACTTTGGTAAGGATGATTGATCAACAGTTCATTTATTGAACTAGCAAAATTTTGAAATACAGAAAAAGTAAAGATCAGAAGTAAGAGTTTTTTCATAGAAAGATTTTATTTACCTAAAAGTAAAGAAAATCAGATAAGAAAAATGTTAAATAAAACGCTAAACTGGTTTAGTGTAGTGAAAATTTTTAAACAAACTCCAACATTTTGCGATAAACACCATCTACCTTGTCCATAAGGTCGGCAGCGTTACCTTGTTCGGTAATTTCGCCCTTATCCATCACTATAATTTGGTTAGCATGATGGATTGTAGATAAACGATGTGCAATGATAATAGAGGTTCTATTTTTCGCTAATTTAATTGACGCTTTTTGGATCAATTGCTCAGTCTCCAAATCAATAGAAGAAGTTGCTTCATCTAATACAAAAATAGGCGGATTATACACATACGCTCGGACAAAAGCCACTAACTGACGTTGACCGGCAGAAAGCATTGCTCCCCTTTCTTTTACGTGGTAATGATAACCATTGGGTAATTGCGCAATAAATTCATGAATCCCAATATCTTTAGCTGCAGCAATAACTATGTCTTCTGTAATTGAAGGGTTATGCAAAGTGATATTATTTAAAATACTATCATTAAATAAAAATACATCTTGTAATACTACACCAACAGATTCTCGTAACTCGTTTAATTTATAGTGAGAAACATCAGTATCATCAATTAAAATTTGTCCTTTATTGATCTCATAAAAACGACTTAATAAGTTAATAATACTCGATTTTCCGGCTCCGGTAGCACCAATAATGGCAACTGTTTTTCCTTGCTCAATTGTAAATGATACATTTTTAAGAACATAGTTTTCTTCTCGATAAGCAAACCAAACATTTTTAAACTCTACTTTTCCTTTAATATGTTTTGCCGAAACGGTTCCTTTTTCTTCAATAATTTCTTCAGTGTCAATAACACGAAAAACACGTTCGGAAGCAACGATGCCCATTTGCAAAGTATTTAAACGATCCGCCAACATTCGGATAGGGCGAAACACCATGTTGATCATCATGATAAAAAAGGTAATATCTCCTAATTGTAAATTATAGGAATTGGATTTGGCGCCTGCAAACCAAACAAACAAGGCTATGGATACAGCTGATAAGATCTCCACTACAGGAAAAAACACCGAATAATACCAGATAGAACGAACATTGGCTACTTTATGTTTTTCATTGATCTCTTTGAATTTATCATATTCAATTTTTTCACGATTGAATAATTGCACAATGCGCATTCCTGAAATATGCTCGTTTGTAAAAGCATTTAAGGAAGCAATAGCATTACGCACTTCGGTAAAGGTTTTCTTGACACCATTTTTAAATAAGTTGGTAGCAATTAATAATAAAGGGATCGTACTTAATGTGACTAATGCTACTGCCCAATTTTTAAATAACATGGCACTGATAAAAATGATCAGCATTAAAATATCACCACATATTACAATAAAACCTTGCGAAAACACATCACTCAAACTTTCGATATCCGAAATAGCTCTGGTAACAAGAGTTCCAACGGGTGTATTATCAAAATAAGTATTCTTTAATTTTAAGATGTGGCGGTACACTTGCAAACGTAAATCCTTCACAATATTTTGTCCTAATAAATTAGTCACATAAATATTGGTGAATTGCAATAAGGCTTCTAATAATAAAATCCCTACCAACAACAAACCCATGTGATTTATAAATACTAGTTTTTCAACAGGTGGAATATATCCATCAGCCGTAGGATTTTCAATACCAATACAATTAAGGGTTTTATTGATCAATAATGGACGAACAATGGCTAGTGATGATAGTGTTAGTGTAAGCACTAATGCCAGAGCAAATAATTTTTTATAGGGTTTACTGTACGATAAAATACGTTTGATCAAACCCAAACTGAACTTAGAATTATTTTTTGTTGAGTCGCTCACAGAAAAATAGATGTTGGATATTGTATGTGAGATAAGTATAGTGCATGACCAGATGCAGACATCCCCGCATCACAACGATTTTTATTGGCTACAATAGTTTTAAATTCTTCAATAGAAATCTTTTCTCTGCCCACTTCCAGTAATGTACCCACAATGGCACGCACCATGTTTCGTAAAAAACGATTGGCTGTTATTTTAAATACATATTCTTCATCATTCAATTTGATCCATTGCGCAAACGTTACATTACAATTATTTGTAAAGGTTTGAGTATTGACTTTACTGAAACTGGTGAAATCTTCCACAGATAATAGGTGCTCGGCGGCCAGATTCATGAGATCTATATTTAACTTGCCAAACACATACAAAGAACTTTCGTGTATAAAAGGGTTTTTAAACCGATGAATGAAATACTCATAAGTTCTACTCTCTGCATGAAATCTGGCACTTGCTTCATCACTCACTAAATATATTTTTTTAATGGCAATATCTTTAGGTAATACTTTATTGAGTTTAAACACATGAGTGGCGTCACTATTCTCAATATCAATTTTTGTAGAATCAAAATGAGCATAGTAGTCTTTAGCATGAACACCTGCATCTGTTCTACCACATCCAACCACTTCAATTGGTTCTCCCAAAACCAGCGACATTTTTTCTTGTAAAATTTGTTGAACAGTATTAGGGGTATTATCCTGCACTTGCCAACCGTTGTAGTTGGTACCATTATAAGCTAACTGAATAAAATAGCGAGGCATGGCGACAAAGATACGCTTTTAGCAGTCGTTTCAAAAGCTATTTTAATTGTAAAATATCCGGTTTGTCAGTAATAATGCCATCTACACCTCTTTTGGCAAATTTCCTGGCTTTACGGGGTTTATTCACAGTCCATACATAAACGGTTTTTCCTAGTTTATGTATTTTCCTGATCACTCGTTTACTGCAAAATCTATAATACACATTTACACCCTGCCAATTCTTAAAATCATCTTTCATAAAGCGTTTATCAAAATTAAAGCTTACTAAAGGCATATTAAACACAATGAGTTTTTGTAAATTAATATTGCTATCCACTTTAGCGACATTTAATAAGGCTTTTTTATCAAAGGAGTGAATGGTACTGATCCAAGTTTGTGCATTGTATTTTTCTATTAAATCAATAATGTGTTTTTCGATATTAGGATAATAGTCGCTTCCTTTTTTAAGTTCAATTAATAATTTACAACGACCATTTATTTTAATAATCGCTTCTTCAAGCGTTGGTGGATGAATTGTTGTGTCTCGACTTCGCTCGACATGACAAGTCAATTTTTTAAAATAATCAACCGTCATATCTTTGATCAAGCCTTTTCCATTGGTTGTTCGGTCAACTGATAGATCATGCATAATCACCACCACGCTATCTTTTGTTTGGTGCACGTCTGTTTCAATAACTGCGGCTCCCATTTCAATCGCTTTTTCAAAAGACGATAATGAATTTTCGGGCGCATAAGCACTGGCACCACGATGAGCAATGATGATAGGGTTTTGAGAAATCCCCACAAGGCACAAAAACAACGCTAAGAAAATAAAACTATTTTTTACCATTAGTAATTTTTCGTGCTAATTTGTGTTTATAATCTATTGATTTAAAAATATACTTTCTTCTTAGTAAACGTTTATGAATTTTTATTCCTACGATCTTTCTAACTACGGTATCTTTATCTATACAATTAAAACAACGGCGCTTGTAAGAAATCGTTTGCTCTGTTCCTGAAGCATAATAGACAGTATCCAAATTATTTTTATTGACAGCAATTATGGATACAATTGGCAAAGTAGATGGACATGTGACTTTAAATTTAATTTTCCGTTTAGCTATATTCATTTTTTTATAACTAAATAATTGCCCTTGATTAATAAAGGCTCCTACAATTCGATAACCATTTTTGGCTACATATTTTACTTTCTTATACTTTAGCTTTTCGGATTTTGTACGACAATGAAAACCACAACCCGGCGCCCAAAACGGACAATAAGAAACCGCATCGATGTACCACATATTATCTTTATGCTTAACCAATTTGGCCTGTTGGTTTTTAAGCTGTTTTACATAAACCTTCAGTTCTTTTAACGAAGCTTTTAATAATGAATCAGGCACTTTAATACTCAAAGTAATTTTATTATCTAAACAAGGCGTACCACACCAACTGATAGATACTTTGCCGAAATTGTAATATGTTTCATCATTATCATTTGCCGTCAGATCTTCGAACAGATCAAACAAACTCGTACTCCGTTCATATTTAAGGCAATTTTTTATCGCGTGATAATCGCGTACATTCATCTTTAATTTTGTACCATCCTCAAATACAATAATCGTGTCTGCGAATACTTCCTGTTTTTTGGTAGACTTTTCCAGCTTATACTGAGTGTAAATAATAGTTACTTCTACACGCCTGTTTTCAGCACGTTGTTCCGGAGTTTTGTTATTATTCAGGGGTTTTGTTTCTCCAAAACCAAGTATAATATCATTTTTGATTAAACTGGAATGAGAACGGAAATTATTGTACACATAATTAGCGCGATTTTCGGATAAAATCTGATTACTTTTTTTTGAACCTTTATTATCAGTGTGTCCAAACACAACAGCTTGCAATACACGCGTATTGTATTCCAGATCAAAAAATCCTAGTTTACCTAAAATAGAATCCATTTGATCCAATAAATTCTCTTCCACCTCTACTTCATTTTCCAAACAATGTAGTGTAAAAGCAACTGTATCTGTTTTAATCTGGCTTTGCATTTTTAATGCAAAAGCAAACAGAAACAATATGTGAAATAGTTTTTTCATTTGGTTGATTCTAAACATCTCGACTACGCTCGATGTGACATTCTCTATAAACTTATAGTTAATCCTTCACGATCTCCAAGTTATGGATATTAACGGTCATTTTTAAAATACCAAATGTGATATTTACTTTTTCATCTTTGATAGATTCTACTATTCCAACCTGAGAGCCATTTAAAACTCTCACCTTAGTCCCTACTTTTATCAAAGGTTTTAAACGAGCTACCTTTTTTTCAGCAAAGGCATCCAGTTTATTTTGTTTGGCTAGTTCTTTACGTTTATTGGTTTCTGCTGTAATGCCATCAATAAAACGTTTAATCACTTCTTTGCGATTTTCATTTTTATTCCAATCGTCAAGTAAACGCAAATACTTTTGTCCAAAATCAGCTAAACGAGCTAGCTCAATTTTTCGTTCTCTGTCTCGTTCTGTTTTATCTCGCCAATTATTAAACAAGGTATCATATTTTTCCTTGGCTATTTTTTTCATGAACTCCTCATGCTCCACTCTTTCGAGCGCCTCGTTCATTTTTGTTTTTTGTTGCTGTACTTCGGCCAATAATTTATTGAGATCAACTTTATCACTATCAATTTTTTGTTTGGCTCGTTCGATCAAATGCTTAGGAAAACCAACACGTTCTGCCACTTCAAAAGTGTAACTACTTCCCGGTTCTCCAACTGTTAAAGTATATTTAGGCTCTAAGGTTTCCATGTCAAACAACATGCTTCCGTTAGAAACCCCTTTTAATTTATTAGCCAGTAATTTCACATTAGAGTAGTGCGTAGTGATCACACCAAATGTTTTTGAGTTCACCAATTCTTCTAAAACCACTTCGGCCATAGCTCCTCCCAATTCTGGATCCGTACCACTTCCAAACTCATCCATTAAGACTAAGGTTTTGGAATTAACTGTTTCTAAAATAGAGATCATTTTTTTAAGACGAGCGCTGTAGGTACTTAACTCATGTTCGATACTTTGTGTATCGCCTATATCGATCAACACATGTTCAAAAACGCTCATTATGGAATTTTCGGCAACACTCACCAACAAACCACTTTGCAACATCACTTGCAATAAACCCACTGTTTTTAAAGTAATGGATTTACCACCGGCATTAGGGCCTGATATAACCACTAAATGTTGCTCTTTATTTAAATGAATGGTTAATGGAACTGTTGTTTTCCGTTGTTCTCTATTTTGTAAAAATAAGATCGGATGAAAAGCTTTTACTAATTTCAATTCCGAACTTTCTGAAATAGTTGGCAACACGCCATTTATCTGACGTGCGAATCGTGCCTTGGCTTTCAAAAAATCCAATTCTACCAATAAGGCATGAAACTGTTTTAATTGCGAAGCATAGGGTCTTAAGGTATCAGATAGTTCACGCAATATGCGATTGATCTCTCGTCGTTCATCAATTTCTAATTCGGCAATGTCATTATTGATCGCAATGATAGTCCCCGGTTCAATAAAAATAGTTTTACCGGTTTCACTTTTACTATGAACAAAACCACTTACTTCTGATTTGTATTCTACCAGCACTGCTAAGGTTCTTCGCCCATTAAAAAAACTTTCTTCGCTATCGCGCAAATACCCTTGTTTTTTAAGTTCATTCACATAACGGTTAAACTTCGCATCACTTTCTCTGCGTTTATCGGAAAGATCTCTTCTGATTTTTTGCAATTCTTTGGAAGCAGAATTTTTCACTGTTGCATCAAAATCAATAATGCTGTCTATTTCTTCAATGATCAATTTATTATCCTCTAAACCTTCTATTAACTCAAATAAATAAGGCAGTAATAGTTTTTTGTTTTTCAAAAAACGAATAGCGGTGTTACTTATCTCTGTACTTTGTTTGATCAATAAAAACTGCTCTTCCGTAAGCATACTGCCATCCAGAGCAAGCATCGAAACCTCCTGATAAAATTCTTCAAATTGAATATCCGGAAAATATGAATCAGAACTGAACAATGATTTAAGTTCGGCAACTCGGTTAAGTTCAGTTGTCAATTGTGTATGATCCTCAAATACATTAATTGCATTTGCTTTTTGTACTGCAGTTTTACTATAACATAAATCAGAAATACATTTTCTTATTTTATGGAACTCCAATAAGTCAAGGGATTCGGAATCGATAATTAGCATCAGATATAGTAAAAATTTAATCTTTTATTTAAATAAAAAAACAGTTTTGGTGTTTTGATTACTGAAATTTTATTTTATTTTTGATAGGTATTAAAATTAATAACCAAGGCCAAAAATACAGGTTACCGTAAATGAAAACAACTATTATTACAAAATTAGAAGAAATGCTTCAGCAAGCTGAAGTTAGTGCTGTTGCTCACCAAATGCGCACTCTGCAAAAAGAGTATCAAAAACTGTGGACAATTGAATTTGAAAAGGCCAAACAGGAGTTTGTAGACGAAGGTGGGAAGGCGAAAGAATTTGAATATTCTAAAAGTCCTGAAGATCTGAAAATTGCTCAATTGTTTGAGAAACTTGAAAAGAAAAAGAAAGAAGAAGATGCCAAACTTTCCATTGAACAAGGAAAAAATTTAGAGATCAGAAAAGAGATCATTGCAAAGATCAATGACCTAAGCCAGGTAAGCGATAACATTGGTGCTGCGATTAAAAAATTAGTTGAATTACAAGCTCAATGGAAAGAAAGCGGTGCTGTTTCTCCTCATAAATACAAAGATATTCAAGCCGATTATAGTAAAGCCATTGAAGAATTTAATTACAAATTAAGTTTGTCAAAACAACTGCAAGAGCACGATCTGAAACGTAATTACGAATTAAAAACGGAGTTGCTCGAAAAAATAAAAGGACTTAAAGAACACGATAACGTTAAAGAAATTGAACGACTAATTAAAATTTATCGTAACGACTGGGAAGATATTGGGCCTGTGCCTAACGACAAATGGGATGAGCTGAAAGGCACATTCAGGGCAGCTTTAGATGAAGCTTACTCCAAATTAAAAGCGCATTACAGTTCGGTTGAAGAAGAAAAAGAACATAACCTTGCTAATAAAAAAGCTGTTTTAGAAAAAGTAAAAGAAATTCTTACTAAAGCAGAAACGGCTAACGGACAAGCCTGGAATAATTTAACCAACGAATTAGTGCTTTTGCAAAACGAATGGAAATCCATTGGTAGAGCTAACCAAAAAGACAACGACAAAATTTGGGCAGAGTTCAGAGCATTATGTGATACTTTTTTTGAAAAGAAAAAAGCATTTTTCAGTGTGCATCATGAAAAAATGCACGAGATCAAAGTTCAAAAACAAGAATTGATTGCCAAAGCAAATGCTTTAAAAGATAGTACTGATTGGCAAAAAACAGGTTTAGCTTTAATTAAATTACAAGATGCCTGGAAAAAAGTACCGCATGCGGGTGCTGATGAAACCAAATTATTTAACCAATTCAGAGCGGCTTGCAATCACTTTTTTGATGCGAAAAAAGCACATTTTGGTGCTATTGATGCTAGCTTTGAGAGTAACTTAGTTCATAAAGAAGAGTTATTGAAAAAAATAACTGAATTTACGATCAGCGAAAATATGGCGGATAATCATGCCGCTTTAAAGCAATTTTCGGCCGATTGGAATGCCGCCGGAATGGTGCCAATGAAAGACAAAAAACGCATTAACGATGCCTTTTATAACCGCTTAGATGAATTATATGATAAAATGCATGTTAGTGGTGCCGAAAAATTCATGCTGCAATTTAAAACAAAATTAGAGCGTTTTGTAAATGGAGAGAATCCTGAATTAGCATTAAGCAAGGAAGCTGATTATTTGAAGAAACAAATTGACGAAGTACAAAGCAGAATAAAAACCTACGATAACAACTTAGGATTCTTCAAATCCAATAGCAAAGGCGTTAATCCTTTTATGAAAGAAATTGAAGATAAGATCAATGCCGAAAAACAAAAGATCGCTGATTTTACAGAAAAACGGAAGTTAGTTTTATCAGAATTAAACAAATTAAAAACTTTACAATAGTAAAGTTTTTTTATAACACAGAATGAGATTTTATTTATATTCAATATTAGTGATTGTCTTTTTTTCTTGTCAAAAAAAGGTAAACTCTACTGGTATAGTTTATTCAAAACATCATTTTCCTGTGTCTAATGTAGCTGTTGTACTATCTGAATATACTTCGGGCAAAGATGCGCCGCTTGAGTCATATTCTACAACAACAGATAGTTCCGGAAGATTTAAATTTGATCTTAAAATAGCAAAAAACAGATATTTCAGTCTTGGCGTGGAGTGCGATAGCGGTTGGATTCACAAAGAACACTTATCTAGGGATGATTTAAAAAATATAGACTTACAATTATATTAAAATCAAAAAGCCTCGCTCTTATCAGAACGAGGCTTTTTTTATTATCTAATAGAAAATATTAATCCGCCAATAATGCTCTTGAAATAACAATACGTTGTACTTCGCTGGTTCCTTCATAGATCTGAGTAATTTTTGCATCACGCATTAAACGCTCCACATGGTACTCTTTTACATAACCGTAACCACCGTGTACCTGAACTGCTTCTGTAGTAACCCACATGGCTGTTTCAGAAGCAAATACTTTTGCTTGTGCGCCTTCTTTTTCGCAAGGTAATCCTTGATCTTTTAACCAGGCTGCACGGTAAATTAATAAACGAGCGGCTTCAATACGAGTTGCCATATCAGCTAATTTGAATTGAATAGCCTGGTGCTGAGAAATTAATTTACCAAATGCTTTACGCTCTTTAGAATAAGCTAATGCTAATTCATAAGCTCCTTGTGCAATTCCTAATGCCTGAGAAGCAATACCAATACGGCCTCCGCCTAATGTTTTCATCGCGAATTTAAAGCCAAAACCTTCTTCACCAATTCTGTTTGCTTTAGGAACTTTCACATCCGTGAACATTAATGAGTGAGTATCGCTACCGCGAATTCCCATTTTATTTTCTTTTGGTCCAACTACAAAGCCCGGCATGCCACGCTCAATAATTAAACAGTTAATTCCTTTATGTCCTAATTCTACATTAGTTTGAACCATTACTAAATAAATAGAAGCGCTGCTTCCGTTAGTGATCCAGTTTTTAGTACCGTTTACTAAATAATGATCGCCTTTATCAATTGCTGTGGTTCTTTGAGATGTAGCATCACTACCAGCTTCAGGCTCTGATAAACAAAATGCACCGATCACTTCGCCTTTTGCTAAAGGCACCAAATATTTTTGTTTTTGTTCTTCGTTGCCAAAATGCTCTAAACCCCAACAAACTAAAGAGTTGTTCACGCTCATTACCACACTGCAAGACGCATCAATTTTAGAGATTTCTTCCATCGCTAACACATAAGAGATAGCGTCCATACCGCCTCCACCATATTTCGGGTCAACCATCATTCCTAAAAACCCTAATTCTCCCATCATTTTAACTTGTTCTGCTGGAAATTTTTGAGTTTCATCTCTTTCTATTACTCCTGGTTTACACTCATTTTGTGCAAACTCACGAGCTGCTTTCTGAATCATTAATTGCTCTTCGGTTAGTTGAAATTGCATGGTCTATCGTTTTTAGTGTTAGAAAATTTTATCCTGACAAAAATAGAAGATATTTCGAATTTTTAATGCGAAATCGACGATTTGTTAGAATTATTTTGTCTAAATTAGCTTGATGAAGGCTAATTCTTTACATATTCTTGGCATTATGAGTGGTACTTCTCTGGATGGCTTGGATTTAGCACTGTGTGAATTTTATACAGAAAACGATCAGGTTCATTTCAAACTTCAGTCCACCGAAACCATTTCTTACCAATCACATTGGAAACATCATCTTCAAAATGCTTGTAAGACAAATGCACAAGATTTTGTTACACTTCATCATCAATATGGTCAATTTATTGCCGATAACGTGAACTATTTTTCACTTAAACATCCCGGTAAAATAGATTATATCGCTTCACATGGTCATACCGTATTTCATCAGCCCGAATTAGGCTTTACCACACAAATAGGATGTGGCGCTACCATTGCGGCACATACGGGAATTTCAACCGTGTGTGATTTCAGAAGTTTAGATGTAGCCTTAAATGGCCAGGGCGCACCTTTAGTACCAATTGGCGACAGAGACTTGTTTTACAAACATGAATCTTGTTTAAACATTGGAGGTATTGCCAATATTTCTTTTACACAAAATAAAACAACTAAAGCGTTTGATATTTGCATTGCCAATATGGCTTTAAACTATTTAGCCGAGTTAAATGGAAAACCCTTTGATGATAATGGCCGTATGGCTGAAGAAGGTAATGTGAGCCGCGTATTGTTATATCAATTATTGGATATTGACACACATCACAAATCATTAGGCAGAGAATGGTATGAAACTCACTTTTTACCAATATTGAACGCCTACTCTATTTCAATAGAAGATAAATTGGCAACCTGTGTAGAATATTGCGCTACAAAAATTGCAGAGTGTTTAAATCAACATCAATTAAAATCGGTTTTAATTACCGGAGGTGGTGCTTATAATTTCTTTTTAATAGAACGCCTTCGTAATTTATTTGATGGCGATATTGAAATTCCGACTGATCAGTTAATTCAATTTAAGGAAGCTATTATTTTTGGATACTTAGGCTATTTAAGGGTCAATCATCAAATTAACACATTATCATCAGTAACCTCAGCTACTAAAAATAGTATTGGAGGATGCATTTATTTAGCACCATAATTATCATGAATTTTTTATTAGTTTTTATAGGCGGCGGTTTAGGAAGTTTGATCCGTTTTTTAATTTCCTTATCATTTCAAAAAACAACCATCTCTTTGCCAATAGCTACTCTATGTTCCAATTTAATTAGTTGCTTGATCTTTGGAAGTTTTATCTATTTCTATAAAGAAAAAAGTTTAATTCCTGAACAATACAAACACCTGATATTAATAGGGATTTGTGGCGGCTTAAGTACTTTTTCTACTTTTAGTTATGAAACCTTTGAACTCATGAAGCAAGGTCAAAATATGTGGGCTATTACAAACATTGCATTAAGTTGTGTGCTTTGCACAGGTTTATTTTTTGTGTTTGCAAAATAAAAAAACCCCCGCCAGCTGGCGGGGGGATCAAAATTATTTTTTCTCTTGTTTATATTCTCTTTCCATTTGCTTGATGATGTCTTTCACCTGCTCTGTACCAATACGTTTGGCTTTAATTCGCTTGTTCTTATCCAGCACATAAATTACAGGTGTTGAATAGATATCGTATTTTTCTTTGATATTATTAACATGCACGCCGTCATATACATTGATCCAATCTAATTTATGATCAATGATGTATTTTCTGTATTTTTCAAATTCATGCTGTGTGTATACACTAAACGCTTTAATATCATAACCGTCTTTTTTCAAAGCATGATATTCTTCTAATAGTTTAGGAATCTCTGTTTGGCAGTGTCCGCAATCTACATCCCAAAACACTAACAACAAATAATCTGCTTTTGTGTTATACATCGACACAAAATTTTGCGTAAGAATCTGCGCATTATCATAATATAATTTGGTTGCGCCCTGACTTGTTTTAACTGTATCAAAGCCCATTTTGGCAATTGTTTTATGCCCTATCGTATCTATCATTAACAGATCCGGTGCTTGACTGCCTAATAAAATAGGTTTTAAGATATCTCCTCGACCTTTAATTTTCTCAATAGTTTTATCATCATAAATGCCTTGTGCTTGTCCGGTTCTAAAATATTTGTCGATAATATGTACAAACACTTTATCAAAGCCCATCATTTTAGATGATTCATAAGTTGGAGTAAAATAGGCCAGCAAAAATTTATGCATGCTTGTACCAACTTTTGTTTTAACCATCATTCTGTCAATTTCTACACTAACAGAGTCAGGATGTTGTACGATCACATTATTGAAATATTTTTTTACACGGTCTGCAAAAAATGGCGTGCGTAAAATTCCATCATCCTGAAAATTGACACCATCCCAGTAATGTGCTTTATAATATTGATAAACGAACATACTGTCGGGTCGGCCATTTGAAGCTTTCGGAATATCAGTAGCTTCTTTTTCCATTTTAAGATTAATCACATCGGCTACAAACATGCCTTTATGTTGGGTCATAAAATCTTTTTCAAAATTCATAACAGATTCATTTAATCCTTTAGCTTTTTCAAGCATAAATGCTGCCGAATCTTTCGCATTCATTCCTTTTGTTTTAGATTTTATCTCTCCAAACTCTTTGTTTTTTGCCGTAATATATTTGATGTAAGTAAAAAAATCATCATTCTCTTTAGATGTTGGTGATTTTAAATTCTTTACCAGATCAACTGTGTCGGTAGTGATCATTAATTTTTGATTATTATCACTAATAAAAAAATCGAAATAACGTGCTTTTTGCTGACTCACTAAATAATACACCCCTCTATCCAAAGGTTTTTTTCCTTTAAATACGATATTACCCTTCACTACTTTTTTGCAAGTGTCTGCCAAATAGGATTTGTCAAATTGGTAATAGGCCAAGTACACAACCGTGTCTTTACAGTTTTTAAAGTTGATCTTGATCTCGTAGCCAGACTGGGCAGAAAGGTTTGTTATGATTGATAACAAACTAAAACTTAATAGTAATTTTTTCATAAGTAAAATGTACTCAAAAATAAGGTTTTTATTGAATTGAATGCAGTCAAATTTAATTCCAATAAAGCCCAGCATCTATTTAAAATTTGTTAAATGAGTAAAACAACGCAAGCAACAAGGCAATAGTGATTAGAAACTAGGGGATTAGGACAACAGGCACTAGTCAATAGATTTTTTGTTATAAATAGTGTATCCGAAGTGAAAGAAAAAGGAAAAACTATTATCATTTTTATCATAATAATTCACCCCTACGCTCAATGGTCCAACCGGAGTATGGTACACGACAGCTCCCATACCTAAAAAATGTCGGTATAAAAACGGAGTGCTGTAGTTTGCCTTACCATCTGCATCTTTTAATATTGAATAAACAGGCTGATACAAATAGCCTTCAAAACGTATGTCTAAATTTTTATAAGGTGTAGCAATGGCTTTTAATCCACCTGCAAAATATTGGTGGGCTCTGTAATCATCAATAAATAAAGTCTGGCTTTCGGGAATAGGATTAAACGCCGGTGCTGATAGAATAGACGCATAATAATTCCTGAAAAAATCCTGCGAAGAGTAAACTCCTTCTCCAAACACACCAATTTTAAAAAACTTAACTGGTTTAACGTATTTATCTATGGTTAGTTTTGCATTAAACCAATCGTGCCCACCACCATTAATAAACAGTTGTGTTTCCTTAGCTGTTGAACCGGGATAGTAACTTTCTATTCCGCTCAAAACTTTAATTCTAAAGAACACATTAGTTCCTTCAGTGGCATATTGTTTTCTATTGAGCGTGTTTATTTGATATGATAATTGTCCATATCCGAAATCGAAAACACTCACATCATTCGTATCTAATTTCGTAAATTGATCTACTTGATAATATTTATTTTGCCATTCACTAGCGCCACCGGTGAGTAATAATTTTCCAATGTTCCCAACCGGAATTCCGACATTCAGCTCACCAAAAAAATCTTCCTGCACTAAATAAGCAGGTTTTTCAAAATCGTAAAATAAGGCGCTGCTCTTATAATAATCCCAGCGAGAGTAAGTAACAGATGGTTCAATATAAAAAGGTGTTTTTGTAGGGAATTCAAAACGTAATTTACCCATTGCGCTTGAATTCAATTTACCTAAATAACCATTGGCGTAAGCTGTAAAACCGATCTTTCCGATATAATTATACTGCACTCCCACAAAAAAATTACTGATTGGACGGTTAGATAAATTTCCTCCTATATCAAAAAATAAGTGTTTGTCTTTTTTTGCATTTAAAAACAAGGTAAATTTTCCGGTAGCAGTATCAATTTTAGAAGTAGGATATGCCGATTTTATTTTTTCATCGGCCATCATTCTAAAATACTGACGTTTCAATTGTTTCAGCGTAAAGGTTTCGCGTTTTTTGGTAATACTTTTAGTGATAAAATTAGCTAACTTCTTATCACTGCTATTAACCACTACTTTATCATAGATCAGTTTTTCGTGATTAGATCTTTCTCTAAAAGCTTTACGTTTTTGTGCCAGATCAGCATCGTTTTCGTAATTTAAAATGCAGGCTTTTATTTTAGGCATGTCTCTTATTGTAGCCACATAACCACTATCAATTAACCGCTGAGCCGATTCAAAATTAAAAATACTCACATCTGCCCAAGGTTGAATAATTACTCCGTTTTCGCAAACAGGATTAAAATTACTTTTACTCATTAACATGTTTCGCAATTGTAAATACAAATTCTCATCATTAGGCTGCAAAGAATTTTCGGTAACAGAACTTCCGATAATAAAATCAGGATACATTTCATTATACATCACATCTGTAGGAAAATTATTGTACAAGCCACCATCAAACAACAAAGCACTATCAATAGAAATTGGCCTGATATAAAACGGATAACTCATAGAAGCTCTTATTGCCGAAGGCATATCTCCGTCTCTAAAAACCACACTTTGTTTTTTTTCGATATCTGAGGCTACGCATCGAAATGGGATCATCAAACTATCAAAATTATAATGAGAAGCAGCATTGGCTCCGGCAAAGGTTTCCATTAAATAAAAATCAATGGGAACAGAATTAATTAAATTAGTGGGTAAATTTGTTAAAAAAGGGTTATTTAAGTTGAGTTTTAATTTTATCCAGGAGGCATAATCATCGCGTTTACGAACAAAATATCCAAATTTTGGCGACATTTCTCCCTTGGTAAGATTAGCAAAGGTCTCATTTTTCACCATTGCTTCAATTTCCAAAGGTGAATAACCCGAAGAATACAATCCTCCAATAATACTCCCTATGGACGTGCCTGCAATACAATCAACAGGAATATGATTTTCTTCGAGCGCTTTTAAAACGCCTATATGCGCTAAACCACTGGCACCGCCGCCACTCATTACCAATCCAACTTTTTGAGAAAAACTTTTTTTAGGTATAAAAAAAGCCATTACCGCTAAAACGTAACAAAAAACAATAAATATGTGCTGTTTAAATCTCAATATTGCAAATTTACCCGAAATTTTTGAAGGTTCATATATTCCTCTATTTTAGGTATTTTTTTTTATTTCCTAAAATATTTACTTACTTAGCAGATTGTAGCTTATAACTGAATTGTGATTAAATACATAACGAAAAAAATATTATACGGTTTTTTGGTTTTATACGGAGTAATTACTGTTATATTTTTCCTATTTAATGTATTACCAGGCGATCCTGCAACAATTATGCTTGGCCAGCAAGCCAACAAAGATGCCATTGAAGCCATACATAAAGATCTGGGAACTGATTTACCGATCATGGAACAATATGCCATGTATATAAATGATCTATCGCCAGTTTCGCTTCACAATCACTTAAACCCTGAAAGTTATTGGTATTTAAATCCTGGAAAATACTCCTGGACCCCGTTATTAACTTTTGGGAAAAATAAAAGCGTTGTTTTAAAACTACCTTATTTAAGACGTTCGTACATTACCAAAAGACGCGTATCGGATATTATTAGCGAGACCTTACCAGAAACAGCTGTTCTGGCTTTTTCGTCAATCATCATTGCTTCGTTTTTAGGGATCTTTTTAGGGATCATCAGTGCTATCAAACAAAACAGTATTTATGATAAACTTTCTTTGGTATTAGCTGTTTTAGGCATGGCAGCACCTTCTTTCTTTATTGGATTGATCATCGCCTGGTTATTTGGGTATGTGTTAAGAGACTATACGCATTTATCGCCAACAGGCAGTTTATACGATTTTGATATCGATGGTAAAACCCTAAAACTTAAAAATTTGATATTACCATCCATTACTCTTGGAATAAGACCTTTGGCCATTGTCGTTCAATTAATGCGTAGTTCTTTACTGGATGTGATGGGGCAGGATTATATCAGAACAGCAAAGGCAAAAGGTTTGACGATGTACGGTGTTATTATCAAACATGCTTTAAAAAATGCCTTAAACCCTGTTGTTACAGCAATATCAGGTTGGTTTGCAGCACTTATGGCCGGAGCTGTGTTTGTAGAATATATCTTTAGTTGGAAAGGAATTGGCTACGAAGTTTTTGAAGCATTAACCAGAAATGATCTACCCGTTGTAATGGGAGCCACTTTAATTTTTGCCACCATATTTGTAGTAATTAATATTTTGGTAGATGTTGCTTACGGAATATTAGATCCACGTGTGAGAGTAAAATAATGAGTAGACAAAAAATAGTTGCCGGTAACTGGAAAATGAATAAATCGCTTCAAGAAGCGAAAACACTTGTTGATATGATCTTAAATCAGATCAATGAATTTGATGAAGTTGTTAAAATTATTATCCCTCCTTTTCCATATTTAACCACGATTCATGAACAGATCACCAATAAACAGAACGTTTATCTTGGTGCTCAAAATTGCCATACACATGCAAGCGGTGCTTATACAGGCGAAGTGAGTGCCGGTATACTAGCTTCAACAGGTTGTCAATATGTATTAATTGGCCATAGTGAACGTCGTCAATATTTCAAAGAAAAAGAGGCTGATTTTGTTTTGAAACTAAAAGAAGCTTTGACTAATAATATTAAACCTATTTTTTGTGTTGGGGAAACTATTCATGAACGAAAAACAGACAACTATTTCAAAGTCATAACCGAACAGCTAACCACTGTTTTAGAAAAATTTACAGAACAAGAATTTTCGAAATTTGTAATTGCTTATGAGCCGGTTTGGGCTATTGGCACTGGAGAAACAGCTTCTCCGGCACAAGCACAGGAAATACATGAATTTATAAGAACAGTTATTTCGGGCATGTATTCTGAACAAGCTGCTAACAACACCTCTATTTTATATGGAGGTAGCTGTAACCCTCAAAACGCACAGGAACTATTTGCCTGCAAAGATGTGGATGGCGGCTTAATTGGTGGCGCTTCATTAAAAGCAGATGATTTTTGTAAGATCATTTACTCGTTTTAGTATTTTAGATTAAAGACATAAGATAAAAGATTTAAGATTTATTCTCTTACAAAACCATGTAAACTCTAATGGTTTATCACTAATGGAATAAAAGTCCTATTTCAAACAACTCCTCTCAAAAAACAAATAACTTTAAAATGGACTACATTCAATACTCTTTTACAGTTACCCCACCTGAACCGGGCTCAGATATTTTAATAGCATTACTTTCTGATTTAGGTTTTGAAAGTTTTTCTCAAACTGAAACCGGCGTTGATGCCTATGTTCAATCAGAATTAGAAAACGAATCAGATATAAAAGATCTGCATTTTGATGATTTTAAATTCTCTTATGTTCGCACAGTAATTCCTAAAACAAACTGGAACGAAGAATGGGAAAAAAATTTCAATCCTGTTTATGTAGATGATCTGGTTTGCATCAGAGCACACTTTCATCCAAAATCTGAATCTGTAAAACACGATATTGTGATCACCCCTAAAATGAGTTTTGGGACCGGACACCATGATACAACCTGGTTGATGAGCAAAACGATGTTTGGTTTGAATTTCAAAAACACATCGGTATTAGATATGGGTTGTGGTACCGGAATACTTGCCATACTTGCAAAACAATTAGGTGCTACAAAATTATTAGGAATTGATATTGACGATTGGAGTATTGAGAACTCAATTGAAAATGCGGCTATCAACAACTGTTCTGAAATCGATTTCAAAAAAGGAGATGCATCCTTATTACCAAAATCTGAGACTTTCGATATCATCTTAGCTAACATCAATAAAAATGTTTTGAAACAAGACCTTGCTTCTTACTTCACTTGTTTAAAAAAGAACGGTTATTTATTATTAAGTGGTTTCTTTACAGCTGATGTAGAGGAATTAAAACAATTGGCTTTATCTATTGGATTTTCATTTGAAGAGAATTTTCATAAAAATGAATGGGCTGTCATCAAGTTGAAAAAATAATCGTTATTAGCTGAGTAATTAACTTAATTTTGATTACAAATGAATCCTATTTTAAAAGAAACTCAGAGCTTTAATAAATGGTGGCATTATTTATTGATCTCATCGCCTTTCATTTTATTCATCATCTTAATGATTCTGACTCAAACAGGAGTGATAGAAACAAAAAACGGAGAAAAAGAACCTCTCACATTTTTAATTTCTATTATTACTGCATTTGTATTCATGGTATGGTTCATCACTATGCGTTTAATAACAACTATCGACGAAACCGGTATCACTGCTCATTTTTTCGGAATACCATTTTGTAAAAAATATATCAATTGGAGTGATATTCAAAGCATACAAGTAGTTGAATACTCTCCTCTGTTTGATTACGGAGGCTGGGGAGTACGCTGGAGTTTTAATGGCTGGTGTTATAATGTATCAGGTAAAATTGGAATAAGGATCATTCAAAAAAACGGGAAACCATTTTTAATTGGCACACAACAAGCAGAAGAAACAAAAAAAATAATTGCCCATTATTTTAAACACTAATACCAATAATGACTTATACTAAAATCAATTCTGACATTATTACTCAACTAAAACAACTAGTTGATGCATCGGACGTATATACTGATAACGAAAATTTAGAAAAATACGGACAAGACGAAACCGAAGATCTCATTTATAAACCTGAAGTTGTAGTCAAGCCTAAAACCGTTAGTGAAATTTCTAATATTATGAAATTAGCTAATAGTCAAAAAATACCTGTAACCGTGCGAGGTGCCGGCACCGGATTAAGTGGTGCTGCTTTACCAATTCATGGTGGCATAGTCATAAGCATGGAACGTTTCAACAACATCTTACAAATTGATGAACGTAACCTGCAAGCTACCGTTGAACCCGGCGTTATCAATTACATTTTTCAGGAAGAGGTAAAAAAAGTAGGCTTATTTTATCCGCCGGATCCTGCCAGTTGGGGCAGTTGTTCTTTAGGCGGAAACGTTGCGCATAGCAGTGGTGGCCCAAAAGCCGTGAAATATGGCACTACCAGAGATTATGTATTGAATATTGAAATGGTTTTACCAAACGGTGATATCATCTGGACCGGCGCTAACACTTTAAAATATTCTACTGCCTATAACTTAACGCATTTAATGGTTGGCAGTGAAGGCACTTTGGGCATCATCACTAAAATTGTATTCAAATTAATTCCTTTACCAAAACATGATCTGTTAATGCTGGTTCCTTTTACATCTGCTGAGAAAGCATGTGAAGCAGTTGGTGCAACCTTTAGAGCAGGTATTACCCCAAGCGCCATGGAATTTATGGAGCGCGATGCGATTGATTGGAGTATTAAATATGCCGGCGAAGTAAACTTTACCATTAAACAAGAGTGGCAAGCTTTATTATTAATTGAAGTTGATGGCAATAATATGGACGTTCTATTTAATGATTGCGAAACCATTAGCAACATTATGACGGAACATGGCTGCGATGAAATTTTAATGGCCGATAGCGCCGAACAAAAAGCTTCCCTTTGGAAGATCAGAAGAAAAGTAGGAGAAGCCGTGAAAAGTAATTCGGTTTATAAAGAAGAAGACACTGTAGTACCAAGAGCAGAATTACCAACTTTATTAAAAGGTGTCAAAGAAATTGGCACTAAATATGGCTTTAAAAGTGTTTGCTATGGCCATGCCGGCGATGGGAATTTACATGTGAATATTATTAAAGGTGATCTGGCAGATGACATCTGGCATACCCAATTACCGAAAGGTATTACTGAAATATTTGAACTCTGTAAAAAATTAGGTGGCACTATCAGTGGCGAACATGGTATCGGTTTAGTACAAAAAGATTATTTATCCATTGTTTTTCCTGAATATCAATTAGAACTAATGAGAAATATAAAAAAACTGTTTGATCCAAACCTGATCTTAAATCCCGGAAAAATGGTGTTTTAGGCTAATTAAGTATAAAACATCTTCAGCGAAATCAAAAACATCTGATTCTATAACAAATTTGCGCCTATAAATCTCGTGTTTTACTGAGTGAAAAATTTTGTAACTCACTGAATTATAAATACATTTGAGTTTAACATTAAAAACTTATCTCTATGAAAAAAATATTACTTTCTCTTTCTGTATTATGTGGTATTGCTGCTACGGCTCAAACCCTGAATCAAGGTAACCACTCTTACGTTGCCGGTGATGTTTATTCAACCATTCCTTGTACCACAGTTGGTATCACACCGGGTTCTACAGGAGCAGGTGCTACATGGAATTATTCATCAGCAACAACTAATACTGCGGCTATGGTTAATTATGCTGCTTCAACTAACACAAACACCGGTTATCCTTCGGCAGATGTTCTAGTAAATGGCGGAGCCGGCAATACGTCTTATTACAAATCAAGTACAACAGACTTAAAATACTACGGTGGCGATATGACTATTAATGGTACTACAGTAACATTAGTATACTCTAACGCTGCAGTATATGCTGTATATCCAATGTCGTTGAGTAGTTCTAATAATGGTGCAATCAGTGGTTCTGCTGTTGTTCTTGGAAACCCAGCTACCTTTAGCGGACAATGTAATATTTTAGCTGATGCAACAGGTACTCTTACTTTGCCTTCCGGTTTAACTTATTCTAATACAATTAGAATCGTTACTTCTCAAACTATTACAACTTCTGCTCTTCCATTTGTTGGCGTTGCTACTATCACTATGCAGAATTATGATTACTACGATCCAAGTACTGCTTTAGCTTTTAAAGCGCCATTATTCTCAATTTCAAACTCTACACTTTCATCTGGTGCCGGAACAAGTGCTCAAACTTTTGTTAATGTATTAAAAGATAATAATGTTGGGATCAACGAAAAAACTAAAAATGTAACTGAAGTGTCTGTTTTCCCTAATCCGGCTACATCAGTTGTAAACTTTAATACTTCAAGTAAAGATGCTGCTAAAGTGATTGTTTATGATGTTACAGGAAAAGTAATTGCTACACAAGTTATTGAAAACGGTAAAGCTCAATTAAATATCAGCACTTTAACTGCAGGAATTTATGTATACACTGTTATTGGAAATAATAACGAAGTACTAACAAAAGATAAATTTAACATCAGTAAGTAATCTTATTTATGTTTTTAAAACCCTATAAAGCCTTATTCGGCATTAGTCGAATAAGGCTTTCTTTTTTCACATCAATCATTTGTATTTTATTTGTTTCCTGTTCACAAGAACCTGAAACGAAAATCATTAAAGTTTCTACACCACAAGATCTGGAAAAAGAAACCACCTCATTACTTACAGAATATTTAAAAAAAGATTCGCTCTTAAACGTTGATTCAATTCTGTTAACTTGCTATACGTTTTACAAATCAAACTATAACAACAAACTATTATGGTTCAATCAGACTCAATTAAATACTAAGGGCGATAGTTTACTTAGTCTAATAAAACATAGTGTTAATTATGGATTAAATCCGGAACATTATCATTTATCAAACATTCAAGACAACATTGATTCTATCAGATCCGGAAAAGAATTTATTAACGTGACGGCCTTAATACATGCTGATCTACTATTAAGTGATGCTTATTTTTTAATGGGCGCCCATTTAAACAAAGGTCGTTTTTATGCCGATAGTTTATTACTACAAACTAATTTCAATAAATTAGACAAAGGCTGGGATAGTTTATTAATAAGTGCTTACCAAAAAGGAAATTTAAAAGCAGGTTTAGATTCTTTGGAGCCAAAGTTTTATGGTTACAGAATGCTAAAAAAAGAGTTGGCCACTATTTTAAAAGATACTACTTTATTTCAATTAGATTCCATTCCTTTTATTTCACAAAAGGATTCTGCAGTAAAACGTCAACTCATTATAAAGAGTTTAATTAAGCAAGGGTTTTATGATACCTTAATGCAAGCTAACGATAGTATTAAATTAGCTAAAGCACTGAACAAACTTCAAAAAAAATGGTTCATACAACCGGATGGTAAAATTGGAAAATATACAACACAAGCCTTATCTTATAACCGTCAAAAAATCATTCAACAAATCTCTATGTCAATGGAACGCTGGCGCTGGGAGAATAAATTTCCGGAGCGTTATGCCTTTATTAATATTCCGGCATTTGAGTTAACTGTATTTGAAAAAGATACAGTAGTGATGCAATCGGCTATTGTATGTGGTAAACCGGAAAACCAAACGCCTATTTTAAAAAGCAAGATCGATCATATGTTGATCTATCCTTATTGGAATGTACCTATAAGTATTGCTACTAAAGAAATTTTACCGGCTGTACAACGCGACACAAGTTACATCAGACGAAAGAATTTTGAAGTGTTAGGCGCAAACGACGTAGTATTGGATTATACCAAAGTGCCCTGGAAAAAATACACCAAAGATTATTTACCGGTGAGATTTCGTCAACGCATTGGTGAAGAAAATAGTTTAGGTGTGGTGAAATTTAATTTCTACAATCCTTATGGTGTTTATTTACACGACACTAATTCCAAACGTTATTTCAAAACCAGTTCCCGTGCACAAAGTCATGGCTGTATTCGTTTAGAAAAATTTATCGAGTTTGCTGATTTTTTAATACGCGATGATAGTGTAAATGTTACACATGATAGTTTGCAAGTATATTTTGCTAAACAAGAACAACGGAAATTGAAACTAAAAAAACCTTTACCGATCTATACCCGCTATTACACGGCACATGCGGATAGTACAGGATTAAAACTTTACATCGATGTGTACCGAAAAGATGAGGACATGATGAAGCTGATTTATAAGAAATAGATATGAGAATTGAGATTTGAGATTGGTTTATTTCTAAATCTCATTTCTCACATCTAAAATCTCACTTCTTTATTGTGCTACACCTTCTTTAAAGCCAACAGAGCTCATACAAAACCAACCAACTACTTTAATATTGCTGTTAGAAGATTGAAGATTGGTTTTCACGTTTTCGGGAGTAGTGGCAAACAAGCCTGAATTCGTAATTTGCTTTTGTGCTTGCAATAAAAAATTATAGGTCTCGTAGCTGACGGAATGTATTTCTACACGACAAACATCAAACTTTTTAAATACTTCGCCTTGAGGTGTAATACCAGCGGCAATAGGTTGAATGAAAGGCAATCCATCAGAGTCATCGCCATAAGCACCATTCCAGGCAACATTAATTTGTGTTCCTTTATTAAAAAACACACCATTACGATACGATTTTATCCAATAAAAATCAGCTTCTTGTCCCGGAGGGTCGAATCCTAAAAAAGCAAAATAATACCCTTCCTGGCCACCAAAAGCGCCGGCTTCTTTATACTCAACAGCTAAAGTATCTACTTGCACAGTTCTACTTAATTTCGTAGTTGAACTATACACCGTTCCTTGATGTGTCACATTTAACTCGTAGCTATGGCCTACTCTTCCTATTGTATCAGCCGTACTTAAATTAAACACATAGTCGCCATTGGCATTATCTGTAAAATTATATACCTGACCAGAGCTTAGATCTTTTAAAACAACGGTGGCACCTTTTACAGGCGTGTTTGGTGTTTGACTAAAATAACTATCAGTATAGGTTAATCGTACTTTTTGCTGACTGCGCATGTCATTTATAAAAGCATCAACGGTAACTATTGGTTCGCCTTCATCTAATTTAACCTGTACCACATCTTCACATGACGTAAAGCTAATAACCGTTAGTAAAGCAAAAACTAATTTTAATGTTTTCATGGTTTAAAATCTCTTAATATTTAAAATTATAAGTAATAGCAGGAACAATTGAACCAATCACTGAATAACGCACGGCTTCTGTATTCACCGGGTAATCAGGATTGTTCCTGAAATAAATAGAAAATGCATTTCTTCTATTGTAAGCATTATACACACTCAGTACAATAGATTGCTTATAACGGCGACGCTCATTCTTTTTATAATTATACGTCAATCCAACATCTAAGCGATGGTAGGCAGTGTTGCGATAATTGTTTCTTTTGTTTTCGGTGTTATAGGGAATCACATAGCCTTGTACTTCCACTTTAGCTGTTGGGAAAGTAGCCGGTGTACCTGTCATCAAAACAAAATTTGCAGAGAAACTGAAACGCTTGTTAAAATCGTAGATCAATACTGTATTCAGGTTATGTGTTCTGTCGTATTTAGATAAGAACCAATCACCATTACTAATGCCAGACACTTTACGTTCGGTTTTGGATAAAGTGTAACTCACCCAACCATTTAATTTTCCTTTTGTTTTCTTAACATACAATTCTAATCCATAAGCTCTGCCTTTACCTTGTACCAGATCCGATTCTAAATATTTATTCAATAATAAATTTGCATTATCTACATAATCCAACTGATTTTGTAAATCTTTATAATAGATCTCCGCAGAGGTCTCAAACATATTATCCTTAAAATTTCTGAAATAACCTAAGGTAATTTGATCGGCAACTAATGGTTTTACATTATTGGTAGCCGGTGTATAAATATCTAATGGTGTTGATGCTGCTGTGTTTGAAACAATGTGCAAATACTGAGACATACGGTTATACCCTAATTTCACTGAACTCTTGTCGTTGATCGTATAATTAACAGCTAAACGAGGTTCTGCATTATTATAAGGCGTAATTGTTTTCCAGGCATCTATTTTTTCTTCATGATCCAAAGGTTTACTTTCATTAGGGATCGTATCACGATACACATACTTAGTACCTTTGCCCATATAGTTAAAGAAAGACCAACGTAAACCATATTGGATGGTTAATCGGTTGCTTAATTTTTGTTCGTTATCAATATAAGCAGCATACTCCACACCGTATTGATTATCGGAACTAATATTAACGGATGTTCCATTTTGACTGGTAATAATGGCTTTGCCCGGAGAGAACGTAAATAAAATAGCCTGCGCGCCAAAACGAATGGTATTGCGATTATTTAAGTAATACGTAAAATCTGGTTTAAAACTATAGTTGATGATATTTGATTTCCATTCGAATTTTTGACCGGTACCTTCATCTTTAAATCCTAATTCGTATTGATAGTTACTATAGAACGTACTTAAGTTCATAAAGAGTTTACTGTTAAAGATATGGTTCCATCTTACAGTAGCGGTGCTATTGCCCCAGTTAAATTTAAATCCGGCTCCAAATACATCTCTGCCAAAATAACCACTGGCAAACACGGTATTCTTTTCGTTCACTCTCCAGTTAAACTTAGCCGTTAGATCATAAAAATAAAATTTGGCATCACTTAATCCTGTCTGGTTTTTTAAGAAAGGTTTTGCTAATACATCAATGTAACTTCTGCGACCTGCAATAATAAAAGACGCTTTATCTTTTAAAATTGGTGCTTCTATAGATAAACGACTGAAGATCGTTCCCAATCCTCCATTCACTTCTAATTTTTTGCTATTACCTTCTTTCATTCTGATATCCAAAATAGAAGAAACACGTCCGCCATATTGCGCCGGAATACCACCTTTGATCAACTTCACATCTTTAACCGCATCAGGATTAAATACCGAGAAGAAACCAAACAAATGAGATGAATTATATACAGGTGCTTCATCCATTAATACTAAATTCTGATCGATGTTCCCGCCACGTACGTTAAAACCACTGGCACCCTCACCAACTGTAGTAACACCGGGTAATAGTTGTATACTTTTAATAATATCAACTTCACCTAATAAAGCCGGCATTTTTTGAATTTGTTTGATATCCAATTTTGCCACACTCATTTCCATACCTTTCACATTTGCATCTTCTCTTTCAGAAGATACGACAACCTCATCCAACGTTTTATCTTCTTCGCCCATTTCTAAGCTCAAAGTTTGATTAGCAGTTAGATCAATAGCTTTCATTATTGTTTGATACCCAACAAAAGAAAAACTCACGGTATCCGGACCTTTTGGCAAAGTCAAGGAATAAAAACCATAGGCATTGGTGCTGGTAGCAAATTGAGAATTCTTTTTGTGAACGGTAACACCAATTAGCGCTTCACCGTTTTTAGAATCTTTGACATAACCGCTGATGGTAAATTTGTCTTGTGCACTCAGGCTTAAAGAAATGAATCCTAATAAAAGGATAATGAAATGCTTCATAGTTTATTAAATTATCGAGCGCAAACTTAGGAAACTTTTTTTGATCTTTGAGTTTCCTGTAGGATTTTTTCGCCGCCTGTACATAACGGTTCGCCGAATAAATTATTGTTTAGGATTTAACTCAACACCTCAACTTCCTGCTCATGTATATATAACAGGAGTTTTTTGACAGAAGCATAACCCAAACTTAACAAGGCATATTCATAGTCCTGCATTTGAGCGTGGTATTTTTGAGCGTTCTTTTTCCCTGTTTTGTAATCAATAACAATGGCATGATTACCCTGAATAACCACTCTATCCGGTCTTAAAATATCACCCGTTTGAGTTAGTATTTCTACTTCATTTTTTATTTCAACACCTGTTTCAAAATAAGGAGTGATCATTTTTAATTCCAACAATTGTTTAATATCTGTAGAAATTTTTTCCGCTTCTTCTCTGGAAACATCTCCGGATAAAGTTGCTTTGGTGATCACTGCATCAACATCCTGCTTCGTTTTTATCTGCGATAAAATATAATGTACTAAAATCCCATACTCACGAGCTTTCACTACCTCTTCATTACTTTGATAAGCAGAAGATCCTTTGATTTGTACTACTTCAGAGTTTCGGTTAAAAATCAATTGAGGAATTGGTAATTGATCCAAGCCTTTTTTGTGATGATGATTTTGTTTTTTTGATAAGGTACCAAAACTTACTTGTTGTTTCTCTGTATCAAAATCTGCTTGAGCCGAAGCAAACTGATACAACCAGGTGTGACAATTTCTTTCTATTTTACTTTTTAATTTTGGAGAAATAATATGCAAACGATCTACTGCTCTTGTAAAGTCGACATATAACATATTCAAACTATCCAACGCTTGTTGCTGTCTTTCTTTTTCTGCCAAAGGTTTATAAACAGTACCGTCCGTTGCTTTACTAGTTGTAATTAAAGCAACAGGCAAGTCCAAACCTTCTTCATCCAGATCCACCCAAATAGATTGTGAGCTTTCTATTTTCCAGGCTAAGTAAGGCGTGATCACAATTGGAAATTCTAATCCTTTAGAAGCGTGAATGGTCATGATATTCACCGCATTGATTCCTTCGGGAATAATTACCGACGCTTTTTCAATTCTTCGTTCCCACCAATCTAAAAACAAATTAATGTTAGAAGTATTGGATTGAAGGAAAGACAATAACTCATCTAAAAAGAAACGAACGTATTGCGGATTTGCCTGGTTTAATTTTAAGACACTGATAATTTCCAAACAACTGTCAAATAAATTGGAAGCTGTTAATTTAATGCTATCGCTGGGGATCTTACATTCAGCTAAAATAGTAAACAAATTTTTTGTTTTAGAAACATTGAGTGCTCTCAAAAAATGAATGTATTCTTCTTCATTACAAAAGTGTTGATCTTTTAAATACTGAACAACAGCCGAAGCCGATACCAGATCTTTTTGATTAGCAATGTATTTTAAAAAGCAAAGAATGATATTGATTTCAACGGCATTGTTTAACAACAACGAATCGGCTGATACCACAGGAATTCCCTGTCCTATTAAAAAATTAGCAATGGTGTTACCATGTCTGTTTTGGCGAATGATGATGCAAATATCATTGTAACTATAACCATCTTCAACAGCCGTTTGTATGTATTTTAAAACCTGTACGGTATTTACCTCATCAGCGTCTTGCTCATTCAGCTCCGGAAAATCAAGACTCACATACCCATTCTCTTCCGCTTTATGTTCTTGCTTTTGATAATGGTATATTTTTTTCAGATCATCATTCAATACACTATCCGATAAATGATCAAATAACTGATTATTGAATTTCACAACGACTGATTCACTTCTGAAATTTCTATTTAAAACTTCTTCTTTAAAATTGCGGATCAACGAATCTTCTCTTTCAATTAATAGATCATTTTTATCCAAGGCATTCACTTGTGGTAAATTCACGAACTGTTCCACATCGGCATTACGCCAACGATAAATAGATTGCTTACCATCGCCTACAATTAAATTTAAATGGCCATTACCCAGAGAATTATCAATTAAGGGCAACATATTTTGCCATTGCATGGCTGATGTATCCTGAAACTCATCCAGTAAAAAATGTTTGTAGCGATCGCCTAACCGTTCAAAAATAAAAGGCGTTGGTTCGTTATTTACTACATCCGAGATCTTCTCATTAAACTCGGAAATGAATAAAATGTTTTCATCGGTCTTATATTCCTGAGTGAGTTTAGCCAACTCATTCACCAAACCCATGGCATAAATGTTTTTATGGATCAATTTAAAAACATTGTAACGCTGTTCGTGTTGCTGCACATAAGCTCTAACATCCAAAGCAATTTGTTGCAACTCGTTTTTAATACTATCAATAGCTTGTTTATCTGCAGCTGTTGCTTTTGCCGAATACCAATTATCACTCTCTAAGGTTTTGTTAACTGTTGATTTAAATAATTCACTCTCTGATGTTTCTTTTACTTCGGCCAACTTTACATACAAATTATAAATGCCACTGGAACCTCCGGCAAAAGGTTCTGCTTTCAACTGTTTAGACTCAATCAACTTCAGGGCTTTTTGTCCTTCGGCTTTTAAAGTAGATTCATATTGTTTGATGACTACTAATAATTTCTTTTTAATATCATCAAAATAAGAAATATCAAACTCGTGTAATTGTTCAATTAGATCATGAACACCTTCTTTATTGATTTCTTTAATAAAGTCGGTCAATGTTTTTTCAGGATCCCAATTTTTATTATCCTCTAATTGATCGAGTGAAAACTGTACCAGATAATTGGTGATCAAACTGTCTTTACCCAAATTATTGATCAATAAACCAATTACTTTTTTAAACACCGTATCGGCATCCGTTTCAATTTGAAAATTAATAGGTAACTTCAGATCCAAAGCAAAAGTTCGGATAATACGGTGCGTAAAACTATCAATGGTGCCAATGGAGAAATCAGAATAATTATGTAATACATCTGTTAGTACTACTTCTGCTCTTTCGCGCAGATCATCTGTACTTATATTAAGTTCTGCGGCAATTAACTTGCTTAAAAATTCATTTTCGCCCGAACTGATCTCTTTCAACGCTTTAATAATACGCCACTTCATTTCTGAGGCTGCTTTATTAGTAAAGGTCATAGCTAAAATGGATCTGTAAGCTTTGGATAAATTCAATTTATCCTTTAATGCCAGTTTTAAATATTCTTTTACTAAAGTAAATGTCTTGCCACTTCCTGCCGATGATTTATAAACGATAAAATTGTGTGGAAACATAAACAATTACAGATTGGGTATTTTTTCTTCTTTGATAAATTTAACAAAAAAGCCAAATAAGTCTGTATCAAAAGATGCACTTTTGTATTATATATTCAAAAGCGTATGAAATTTTTAAAATTTTTGACATTCCTTCTACCGATTTTCATCTTGACGTCGTGTCAGGAATTTCAGGATGTACAAGTAGTTGGCGTAGATAGTTTCTTCATAAATAAAATAAATGCAGATGGTATTGAAGCAGAGGTTAAGATCAAAATACAGAATCCAAACTCAAGAGGCTTTTCATTATATCCTTCCGAATTTGACATTATTTTTAGTGGTATTCGTTTAGGCAAAGCCAGGTTATATAAACGTGTTCATATCAATGCCAATAGCGAAAAGGTGTATACGTTTAAACTTAAGTCTAAATTAGAAGACTTAAATATTTTGGATGCCATGCGCTTGTTGAATCCTGATAATTTGGGGAAAATTGAAGTAAAGGGTGATTTAAAGGCCGGAAAATTCTATTTAAAGAAGAAATTTCCGGTAAACTACACTGATAGAATCAAGATCTTGAAGTAAGTTCGTCTATAAAAAAATGAATTTTATACTCAATTAACTACTTAATGTAGATAATTTAGGCTATAAATGCAACTTTTATTAATTAATTGTGTATAACTTAGTTAGATAGAAAAGCTAAGTAATGCAACAATCTGAACTAATATCCTTGTGTTTAAAAAATGATAAGGCTGCCAAAAAGGAGTTTTTTGAGCTGTATTACAGCAAGTTAGCTTATGTTGGGTTACGCTATTCTAAAAATTCTGCTCAATCAGAGCAGATCGTTTTGAAGGGTTTTACTCACATTTTCGAGAATTTGCATGATTTCAACCAACAATCCACTAAAACACTAGAGGAATTTGTGACCGATCAATTCATCACATTTGTGGTTAAATACATAAAAAACATCAGAAATGAGTATTATGTAGCTAGTACTGTTAGAGCTGTAGATCAACAAGATAAATCGTTTGATCTATTTTCTGATAATTTACTGATAGATCTTAAAGCCATTAATCCTGAAGTTTTACTTAAATCCATTCAAGAATTAGTACCTTCTCAACGATTAGTATTCAATCTTTTTGTAATTGATACTTATAGTTTATCAGCTATTTCTGATCTTTTGGAAACGAGTGAACAAACCATAAAATCTAATTTGGAGAAAGCGAGATTTAGTTTACAAAAATCGATTGAAAAAAACTTAAAACAAAGTAGCAATGAGCAGCCAGTTTAGTTACGAGTTAGATGAGCGTCAAATAAAATTTTTGATGCAGAACTCAGAATCCGATTACAATGAAGCGATGTGGAACCGCTTCGAATCATCTTTGTCCTCTGCGACTAAACCATCTATTTCCAGTTATGCTCCCAAAGTCAATATAAGTATCAGTCGTTCCGTGATCATCCCAACACTCTTTATCACATTAATAGGAGGATTATCGATTTTACTGTTCAGTTTTGTGGATTTTAAGAAAAAAGACACTGTTATTACCGAAAAACCACTTGAAATAAGTAAACCTGTTGCTAAACCCAAAGTAGTTGTTGCTAAATCCATTAAAAAACCTGAAGTAAAGCCTAGTCCAATTGTTCCTGCGGTTACGGTAGAACAAAACACCAGCAGTAGCAGTACTGAAAAAGTAGTAACTGCCAGCGTTCCAAAAGAGCCTTTAGTAATCGAAACTCCCAAAACTTCAACTCCTGATAATAATATCGTTGCGGCAAAAAAATCTAATACAACTACTACTGTAGTTCAACAAAAGCCTAAAAAGAAAAGAAATAAAATGGTAGTGGAAGAATTACAATCCATATCAGCACCAACTAGCTTGTCTACTTCTGATGAACCTGAATTGGAATTGAAGTAAATAATTAACTCTTTATTTTTTCACTTTCTTTTTGCTTGATCAAAAAGAAACAAAAAATCAATTATCAGGAAGAAGCATTTCTGCTACTTTTTTGTCGATGATAAATGTGAAATCATTTTCCGACATCTTACTCAAACTCACCCATCTCATTGATTGAGCCCCTTCTTTCACATGTTTAAAATCAAAAACTTTAGTGGAGATATTAAACTCTAATTTTTCTTTAGCATCTACCAAATAATATATACTAATAACCTGGCTATTAGAGCTAAATGCTGAATTCACGAAAAAATCGGTGGTGTAAAAATGAGAAATGACTTCAATATCTAAATTCAATTCTTCTTTAAATTCTCTTACCAAACATTCAATGGTTCCTTCTCCAAATTCTAATCCTCCTCCTGGTAGTTTAGTAATATTGTGTCCCTTAATGTATTCGTCGGAAACCAATAATTTTCCATCCTGAATCAAAATACCGTATACCCTAACATTGAAGTGCCTCATCGAGTAAATTTACGGCAAATAATTTATTAAAGGAATTTAAACTTGATTAAGCCTATTTTTTGTTGAAGTAATTGAAATTGGTAGTTATACCAAAGGTGTGGGCATTTCCGGTTAAGGCATACTTAGAAAACCCATAATTTAAATGAAATTTATACACTTTAAAGCCAAAGCCCAACGAAAGCCCGTTAGCCACTTTTTTGTCAGGTAAAGCCATTTCTTTTCCATTTCTAAAATCATAGGCTACTCTTAAATTGAAATTTTTAGTCAGAATGATCTCTGTACCAAGAGTAATGTGTCGGCCAAATTTATCAATACCGCTTTTTATTTTTTCATTACGTTTTTGCTTGGCTGTTTTAACCACAGGTTTATTTGTAAAAGGATCTATTTTGTCATCTTCGGCCTGAGGATCAACATAGGTAAGATCCCATTTCAATAATTGATCATATTGCAAAATGACTCTAAACGGGGCTTTTGGCACTTTTTTACTAATTCCCAATTGCATATCAAAAGGTAATTTTTCTTTGGGTCCGTTTTCAGAAAAGGATTTCCATTGCCTGCCATAGTTTTTTGCTAATAGCGAAACAGTGAGATTCTTTTTGTTATGATAGGTCAAGCCAACATCTACTGCATTTGCCAACGAATAATACGTTTCGTAATGTGAATAAATGGTTTTTAATGTTGCTCCAATAGAAAGTGTACTATCCTTGTTTACCGGTTTAGCAATACTAAGGTTTAATGAATAATCGGCTGCTCTATAAGTTGAAGTTGGCAAATCGTATTCATCCCTGCCTTCAAACTTTCCATAACTAAAATATTGTAAACCAACACCAAGTGTTCCAAATTTTTTAAGTTTTTGAGCATAGCCAAAATTCCCATAACTTAGATCAGCCACATAGTTCACATAATTAAAACTCAATTGTTTGGACATACCGGGATGTAACAAAGCCGGATTGCTATATGCTAAATTCACATCATCATCCCATATAGCAGAAGTTGCTCCACCCAAAGCTGCTGAACGAGCCGGCATTGGTATCTCTAAAAAGCGAAACACTTTAGAACCACCAATTTGAGCAACAGAAATTGCAGTAAATAAAATTAAAAGGTATGTGTAAAGCTTTTTCAATACGAGGAATAACGCTTAATCGTTGTTTTTATTGTGTTCTTATTTATGAACTCTGAACACATTGGTTTCTACCCAACCCTTGCCCCAGTCTTCTTTTTCTTGCTCCGACCAGATCTCTGGATAGAAAATGCGTTTTTGAAAACGAGGAGGTAAATATTTTTGCCAGTTAGTTCCACCTGTTGCAGCAATATCTTCGGTGTTTTGCTGTAAATAACGTACCGCACTTTTATAATGCATTAATGGCCAGTTGATATTTACATTAACATCTAACTCCTTTAAAGCATTAATTAATTTAATGTTTTGCTGGTCGTTTGCAGGTAATGATTTATACTTAGCCCACATATTTTTCGTTTGATACTCCTTTGCCAAAGCAATAAACTCGGCCGAATATTTTTTCTCAAACTGCTTTAAGGTTAATGTTTTTTTACCGGTAGCTAGTTCAGTAGCGCCTTTGTTCCAATAAATGTTTTCAAACATTTCTTCAATAGAAGCATTTTTACCGGCAAAAGAAGCACGCACATCTTTATCTACTAAATTGAAAAAATCAGTGGCGCAAATTTCTATTTTACGGTATTGTGCGCTTTGAAAACCACTGGCAGGCAATAAGGCCATTCTATAACGTAAAAACTGTTCCTTTTCCATACCATCAACCATGATCTCAAACGATTTGGTTAATGATTCGAAATAGCGGTTAATGCGGGTAATTCGTTCTGCGAAAAAATCAGCATTCAAAGTTGCATTCCAACCCAGGTCTTGGCCGTTTGGTAAAATAGTATGACCATTATTTCCGATCTGCTCTAATTCGTGCAGAGATAATTTAAAATACAATTCGGTGATCTGATGATACATGATGAAGATCTTTTCATCCGGAAAATCAGTTTTAGGATTTTGGAGAGTTAATAATGTATCAACCTGGATATAATCCCAGTAGGTAAGATAATTAGATAACAATAAGCCATCTAAATAACTATCCAGACTTTGGCCCATTGAGCTATACTTTTCCTCGAGTTGATGTACTCTGTCGATGATTTCTTTTTTCAATTCCATAGGTATCAAAAGTAAAAAAAGGATATTGATTATTACAATATCCTTTCAATTATTTTAGTGCTCGTTTTAGGGCATTACTTAACTTCAGAAGTTGGATTTGCCAGGTTTTTAGCCGACATAATGTCCAGTTTCACTGATCCTATCAGCAATTTAGCCTGTGCTCGTAAAGGAATATGATTTTTATCGTCTGTGATCCAAACGTTTAGATCATCTTCACGTTTAAATATTCGTCCTTTTTGTACAATAGGTCTGAATTTTAAACATTTAAACTTTCCTAGATCTGTATCAATCACATCTTTACCCACATATCTGATCTTCATTGGCCACATTTCTTTATCTACAATTGTACTGATAGTAAATACATCACCTTCCTTAGCATTAGACAGATCCAGATTTCTGGCAGAATAAAACGCAGAGATCATATCCTGAGTTCCGGCCGGAATGTCTACTTTTTCACCTTCACCAACATCCACTTTATTGGTATAATGATTAAACGTATAATCCTGATTGATCTTATAGCCACCTTCATCTACACGACGTACAAACATCCATGGTAATAAAGCATCTTTATCTATAAAGGTTTCATAACGGTCGCGCACTTTAAAGAACCAATCAAACGTACCTTTAGAATAACCATTACCTACAACATGATATACTTTACGACCAGAAACTTCCAACACTTCCGGTTTTACTTCTAAAATAGCTACGCCGGCATCCATCACACCGTAATGTAAACGGTAAGATAAAATTTCGCCCTCTTTAAACGCTTCGTTTGTTTTAGACGGAAGGTCTTTTTTAGGGATATCAGAATTAATAATAGTTTGTTCTAATTTTTCTTTTTGTGAAGAAAAATAACCTGCTGAACATAAAGCTGCGGATACAGTTATTGTAGAAGCAATAATAGCAATATGTTTAATTATTTTCATTTTTTTAATTGTTTTGCTATAGTAATTTCAAATCCTATGCCAAGTTAAATTTACAACTTTTTTTGCTGTTAATTTATGTAAAAATGGGCTAAAATAGCCCTAAAACAGTACTTTTGACTTATGAAGCAATTTATTATTTGTAGTGTTTTAACTGTTTTTGCCATTTCGTGTAACAACTCTGTAAACATTACTCAAGCATCTCCTACTCCAAACTCACTAAAAGCCGGTGAAAAATTTCACATCATCTTACCCGAAAATCATACCACCGGTTATTTATGGCAGTTATCTCATCATGATGATGAAGGAAAGATCGGCTATGTGAATTCTGTTTGGCATGGAAATGAAAAAGGGGTTCACTTTAATTTTATTGCTACAAACAAAGGTATTGATACATTAAATTTTACTTTAATAAAATACCGCGATACAACAGAAATGAAATCTTTTATTATTGAGATAAAATAGATTCGCTTAAAAATTTAATTCTCTTATTTATCAGCAGGTTTCTTTTTTTTGAGTTTTGCTAAATAACGTCTGAATAACTCATTCATATTTTCAAATTCCTCTCGGTAAAAAATACCTACACCTTGTGTAAATGGTCCACCGTTATTGATCACTTGTGTATTATCATTACTACGATTAAAGCCTTTTACACGGTATTTTCCCGACTCAGTTAATTTATATTCTAAAGTCACATCTCCGATTAATCCGCTGCTATTATTACTATTGGGGGTTTTGGCAGAATTATTACTCACACCAAAGTTTCCATCAATTACCAAACGGTTATTAAATAATTGTTTATTTAAAGTCAAATCCAATTCATCATTACTTAAACCTGTACCGGGTCTGTAATTTACACCTACATCCACATCTTTAGTAACTCCATTAAGCCAATTACTTAATTTATTACTCAACATTTCAGAACCGGTAGCGGCAACTGCTCCACCTGCATTGATACCACCTCCGCCCGAAGCGGAAATAGGAGTTACAAAACTTCGTAATAACAATAACGAAAAAACTTGTCTGTTCATTTCATTTTCATCGCTTAATGTACTTTTTATACTACTTCGAGCTGTTTCATCAATGGTAGGTAAATCGATCCCAAAAGAAATATCAGGTTGGGTCAATTTGTTTTTCATGAATAATTTACAATCTACCGTATATCTTTTTCCTGATGAATCGGGCGGATAGATCGGTCTTACAGAAGCTCTTTGACGGTAAATGGCTGCGATATCAATATCGGCTTTATACACGTTACCATTCCACTTAATAGAACTTCCTTTTTGAATTTCAAATTTTTTAGTCACAAAATTTTCGAGTGTAAATAAATAATCACCAGTGGTGAGTACATAATCTCCAAACATATCAAATTTACCTTTGGAGTTGATCTTCATATGCAAATTTCCATTTCCTCTTGCCTTAATCACATCACCGGATTTCTCATCAAAAATTAATTGCACCTCGGCATCCGGTGTTGTTTCTAAATTAAAATCAAGAGAAAAATTAGATTTAGTTGGCGTAACTATTTTTTTGATCGTGTCTTTAGTTACAAAACGAACAAAATCATTGCTACCAACTTCCGAAGGTCCATCCAATGGGATATAAAAATAAGTTCCACCATTGGTTTTCATATTCAATTCCATTTTAATATCATCCATAAATCCATATATACCGGCATTTCCGGAAGCATAAGCAGTTCCATAATAACTAGGATTATTGGCGGCTGTTGTATTCAACATCATCAATTTGTTGGTATTGATGTCAAAGTCAATACGCATATTTTTAAAATTGCTATGGAAAATGTTTCCATAAACAATTCCCAGATTATTGAATTTATCGCGGATCTCAATATTCTCGAAGTTGATCTGGTTAGGCATAATATCCACAAAACCACTCACGCTGTATTGCACATTCAGATAATCAACCAACATCACACATTTAAATATTTTAAGTTTAGCGTTTATCAGGGGCTTGTCAGGGGTGCCTGTAATACGGCCATTGCCATTGAGGTAACCAATTTTAAATGTTATAATGTCTTTTAAATAAGGTTGGAGTAAAGACACATCAAAAGGCTCTGCTTTAAAGGTGATATCCAAATTGTCTTCTTTTTTCTTAGGAAAATAATACCCCTGAAATTCAATATTCTTTAATAAATTTCCTTCCATGTCTTTAGCAAAGGCAGAGAAACCATTAATGTTCACATATTCTTTTTCGGAATTGTATTCGCTTTTAATTTCGCCATTTCCTATTAATCTATTATTCAGTTTAAGTTGATTAAACGCAACATCACTATTTACGATGCTCTTATCAAATACGCCATAAATACTGGTATTTCCTGTTATACTACCATCTATACTAATATTTACATCACTTAATAAAGAATTGAACTGACTTAGGTTAAAATTCTGAACTAAAATATCCAATTTCTCCTGATTATTTTTTGACATCTTACCATCGAACGTGATCAGTTGATTTTGATTATAGAATGTAATTGGACTAATAGTAACAACCGATGCAGTATCAATAGTGATCACATTGGGCTTGATCATTTGCCAAACACTATCAGCAACAACAAATTTTGCTTTCTCAAAAACAATATCTGCCTGATTATTTGCAAATAATACATTTCCATTTAAGGCACCCGAATTATTCGGCAATGTATAGTTATTCCAACCTAATTCGAAATGAGATTTTTTATCATCTGCTACCAGATTAATACTTGGATTTTTAAACGAAAAACTATCTGTTAGATTAACACTTTTAGCATTGTAAGCCAAACTGATGCCATTTGTTAAAGAATTTATATTAAGCAGATTGTCTTTAAATTTTAACCCGGCATATCCTACCGAATCGCTGTTCATTTTCAGATACAAATAACTGATGGCTGCATCAAACGACCCTTCTATTCTGGTATTAGGACTAATAGATAAGTCTTTTATAAATAGTTCTTTAATGATCGTAAAATTTTTAATTCTGACCTTCAATTCAGCTTCATCTTTATAAATGTAACGTGTATTGGTTTTGACAAATGTTGGAAAATACGTATTCAAATACTGCGTAAAAGCGTTAGATAAAGTACTAAGGTTATATTTTCCTTTCAATCGTGCATTTAAAATGTTGGAAGTTAGTTTAATGTTTTTGTAAGCATTCTCCTGATCTAATTCAAGATTGAAAGAGCTCAGGTTATATTCCTTTTCTTCTGTTTTGTAGATCGTATTATCAAAATTGACCAAGCCACTTAAATTATCAATATTGTCGCCATATAAATTGATCAAAATTTGAGATGAGACTCTTCCATTAAGTTGCGGTGTTGACAAATTGGTTTTTTGCAGATCAAAATTATTAATGGTTGAAATAAAATCCATTCTAGGCATTTTATAATTGAGATCGATCGATCCATCAAAATCAAAATCAGCGTTGGGATCATGACTTACTAATTCGCCTTTAAAAATTTTCTTCTTAAACGTTCCATTGATCTGTAGATCCTTATACTCATAATTATTAACGGCAATTGAATTGATGACCCCATCCATTTGAGTATCTAATTCATCTAAAGTAATACCTGAGCCCTTTACCTTAGCTGATAAAGAAACAGGGCCAACCATTGTTAAATTAGGTAAGAGTTTAGCAATTTGAAAACTTGCAGAACTGATCTTTCCACTGTATTCTACCTTTTTGGTTTTTTCATTATTATGAAGTTGAAGATCTGTTTTTAAATTTCCGATGGCTGTTTTAAAAGTGCCATAGGTTACAAAATTATTAATGAACCCATCAAACTTACCTTTGTAGGAAACGATACCAAATTTCCCTACTTCCTTAGGTAATTTCAGGAACGTTGGTTTGTCAAATGGAGGGATAGGGAATTTTTCAAGATCCTGTTTAGAGGTAGAAATTTTTTCGGCATCAAAGTGAATAAAGGTTTTATCAATATCAGGCAAACCGGCCATACTCATATCTCCTATAAACTGCGTATTGTCGGCATACCTAACGTTCATGTCGGTACCGCTCAGATCAGTAACAAAACCCCTCACCTTACCTTTGATCTGAAATATTTCACTAAAACCATTAATATCTTCGGCGAAATAAGTGATGTCTTTCATGTTGAGATAGGTACTATCTACAAACTCTGCCTTCATATAAACCTTATTCACGAAATCGTTATAATCATCCCAGGTATCGTACTTAAACGAGAGTTTACCTTTTACTAAGCTATTAGCCGTTTTTAAATACAAACTATCGCAACGTAATTGTGTGGAAGAAAGTGTTGCCCTGGTAGTCAAATTTTTCAACTGAATTCCGGATTGTTCAACCGCTTGTAAATTTGTGATCTGCGTGAAGATCGTATCTCCTCTAAAATCAATATCTGTGAATTTACCATACACTTTTGAAACGTGAATATTTCTGTAATTCATATTTTGAACTACCCTACTTGTATCCCGCAATAAATGATACGTGAAATCAACATTATTTAAAATCAAGGCGCCGTATTTAAGTTGCCACGGTGATTTGCTGGTAACTTTTTTTACGGTATCTCTCGACTCAAAGTAATCCGCTAAAAACTGAAAATTAAAATCCTCTTCGCCTTTATACTTTAATAATTTTATTTTTATGTCGGTTAACTTTGCTTCATCCAAACTCAGTCTGTGATTTTTATAATCGAAACCACTTACATCGATCGTTATACTTTTTCCCGAAACTAAAGTATCACCATGTTTATCGCCAACAAAAATTCCTTGCAAGGTTACATTTTTGATCAGGGAAATTTTTAACCTGTCAATTTCAACTCTTGTGCCAAGCTCTTCACTTAAATAATTAGTGGCTTTATGGGCTGCCCATGTTTGAAATGTTTCGGTTTGAGCTGCCAGAAATAAAAAGGAAATACAAACCACAATAAATAATAAAGAAAACAAAATTGTTTTCCCTAATATTCTTGTAATTTTACGCATCCAATTCACGTTATAAAAATAATGAATAATACTGAGGATACGTTTATTTTAGGCATCGAATCGAGTTGCGATGATACCTCATGCGCTATTCTCAAAAACGAGGTGTTATTATCTAACGTAACCGCCAATCAGAGTATCCATCAGCAATACGGAGGCGTTATTCCGGAACTGGCAAGCAGAGATCATCAAAAAAACATTATTCCGGTTGTAGAAGCAGCGTTAAAAAATGCTAATGTAAACTTATCTCAACTCAATGGCATTGCTGTAACCAGAGGCCCTGGCTTAAGTGGAAGCTTGTTAGTAGGATTGTCTTTTGCTAAATCTTTATCCTTAGCGTTAAACATTCCGTTGATAGAAGTGAACCATATGCAAGGCCATATATTAGCACACTTTATTGATGAGCAAAAAGCAGAAAATACTCCTCATCCTTCTTTTCCTTTTTTATGTTTAACGGTGAGTGGCGGACATACACAAATTGTAAAAATCACCAATCATTTGGAGTTTGAATTATTAGCCGAAACAGAAGATGATGCTGTAGGTGAAGCTTTTGATAAAGCGGCCAAAATATTAGGACTGCCCTACCCCGGCGGACCATTAATTGATAAGTATGCACAATTAGGAGATGCTACCAAGTATAAATTTCCGATGCCGCACCTTAAAAACAATAACTATAGTTTTAGCGGCGTTAAAACAGCTTTTTTATATTTCATTCAGGAACAAACAAAATTGAATTCAAATTTTGTGGCAGAAAACCTCAATGATATTTGCGCTTCGTACCAGGCTCACTTAATTAAGTATTTATTAAAAAATCTATTAGCAGTTTCTAAAGAAACAAACATCAAACAAATTGCCATTGCCGGTGGTGTATCTGCCAATTCGGGCTTACGTAAAGAATTGGCATTATTAGGTCAAAAACATAACTGGCAAACGTATATTCCAAAATTTGAATACTGCACCGATAACGCCGCTATGATTGCCATTACAGGCTACTATAAATTTTTAAGAAAAGAATTTTGTGGTTTAGATGCAACGCCACTAGCTAGGTATCATATTTAATTGTTTCTCGTATCAAACTTGCTAATACTTGTCACATCGAGCCTGTCGAGATGGCAAGGTGTTTTGATAGGTTCTCGACAAGCTCGAACTGACAAATCATTAAATAAACAATTTACTTAGTATTAAACTCATTCATGCATCTGGCCAAACCAATAAAGGCAAAGGCTTTTACTGCATCAGCGGCTATTTTAATACGATCGTTCAATGTTTTCTTTTCTTCATCATTCCATTTACCCAACACATAATTCACCTGATTACCCTTACCAAACTCGCTGCTGATACCAAAACGTAAACGGGGGTAATTAGTGCTATTAAGCGTTTCCTGAATGTTTTTCAAACCATTATGTCCTCCATCTGAACCTTTTGGGCCTAATCGAATTTTACCAAAAGGCAAGGCTAATTCATCTACAATGACCAAACAATTTTCAATGGCAATTTTTTCAGTTTGTAACCAATAGTTTAAGGCTTTACCACTTAAATTCATATAAGTAGTGGGTTTGATCAGGATCAATTGTTTGCCTTTGTATTTAAGCTCCGCAACATCAGCCAAACGATCTGATTTAAATTTCAGATCATGTTCTTTTGCGATATAATCCAGTACTTCAAAGCCAATATTATGACGGGTGTGGGCATATTCCTCACCAATATTTCCTAATCCTACAATTAAAAACTTACTCATGCCGCAAAGGTATTTTATTTAGCAAAAAACAAGGCTATTTTTGAGTAATTATCTCCTAAAAAATAATTTTCCAGGTATTTTGTAATCTAAAATTAATGCTTATACTTGTATCATCGTAATTGTTGTTACAATTTCTTGTAATAGCGTAATCACAAAAAAATAAACACATCATTCTTTTTAATTATCATTTCCCTTATTTAGCATATCTATGTTTGAAGTATTAGACCTTAGCGGCAGAGCCTTGCCTCAATTAAAAGAAATTTGTAAACAGTTTGGTATTGATGCCAAAGGATTAGCAAAGCCTGACATGGTTTTGAAAATTATTGAAGCACAAAGTGCTAATACAGAATTAGCCGCTCAAATATCTGATCAGTTTCCTAAAAAAGACACTTCGACAAGTTCAGTGACAGAGAAAAGTACTGAAGCGAAGGTAAAAAAACCTAGAATTCAAAAGTCAACCGAAACCACAGCTAAGCCGGCAAGTCTTTTTTCTGAAAAACCGGTTGAGGAAAAAGTTGTAGAAGAGAAAATTGTTGCTGAACCTAAAACAGAAGAAAACACTTCGACAAGCTCAGTATCTGAAAAAGTGGTTCATCAAAAACCACTTCACGAAAAGCAACAGCATTCAGAAAAACAACAACATCCCGAAAAAAGAGAAGAACGTCAACACAAAGTTCCGGTTCATCATCACCAACAAAAACAAAGCAATACAGAATCTTCTGATCCTATACAAGTCATCAATAATGATCTGGCTATTAACATTGAAGCCGAAGAAAAGCCTCAAACACCGGATGGCATGGAGACTAACGAATCTAAAGAACACAAACCACAACTTCCAAAACCGGAAAGAGTTTATTATAATTTTGATGGCATTGCGATTGGTGAAGGTGTATTAGAAATGATGCCTGATGGTTATGGCTTTTTAAGAAGTTCTGATTACAATTATTTAAGTTCTCCCGATGATATTTATGTATCACAATCACAAATAAAATTATTTGGTTTAAAAACCGGTGATGTGGTTCGTGGTGGTATTCGCCCTCCAAAAGATGGTGAGAAATTTTTTCCTTTAGTAAAAGTAGATGAGATCAATGGCAGAGAGCCTTCTTATATCAGAGACAGAGTTCCTTTTGATTATTTAACCCCATTATTCCCAAGCGAAAAATTAAAATTAACCGGACATCCTACTCAAACATTAAGCACACGTATCATTGATATGTTTGCGCCTATTGGAAAAGGACAACGTGGTTTAATTGTGGCACAACCAAAAACAGGTAAAACTGTTTTATTAAAAGACATTGCAAACGCCATTGCTTACAATCATCCTGAAGTTTATTTAATTATTTTATTAATTGATGAACGTCCGGAAGAGGTAACTGATATGGCTCGTAGTGTAAGGGCTGAAGTGGTTTCATCAACTTTTGATGAACCTGCTGAAAAACACGTGAAGATCGCGAACATTGTTTTGGAAAAAGCAAAACGTATGGTTGAGTGTGGACATGATGTGGTGATCTTATTAGATAGTATTACCCGTATGGCTCGTGCCTACAACACCGTAGCGCCTTCAAGCGGAAAAGTATTATCAGGTGGTGTGGAAGCAAACGCTTTACAAAAACCAAAACGCTTTTTTGGAGCAGCTCGTAAAATTGAAAATGGTGGTTCATTAACGATCATTGCGACAGCTTTAACAGAAACAGGTTCTAAAATGGACGAGGTGATCTTTGAAGAATTTAAAGGAACGGGTAATATGGAATTACAATTGGATCGTAAAATTGCGAACCGTCGTATTTTCCCTGCCGTTGATTTAACAGCTTCTTCAACACGTAGAGATGATCTATTATTAAGTAAAGAAATGTTGCAACGTTTATGGGTATTACGTAAACATTTAGCGGATATGAATCCGGTAGAAGCCATGGAGTTCTTACAAAATCAAATTAATAAAACTCAAACTAACGAGGAATTTTTAATCAGTATGAATGGGTAAAAATCAGACAATTAGATAATTTGACCATGCGACAATTATCTTTAATGTTTAATTTTTTTAAATAAATTTTATGAATACAAAATCTTTTTTATTTCCTGCCATCTATAGTTCGCTTTGTATCATTGCTACCTGCATTACATTTTATGGTGGTTTTATTGATCATATTAATAAAGCAACCATTATTTGCTGGCTATTAATTGTACCGTTTACTATAGGTTCAATGATCTATACTAAAAGAGCGATCTACAATGGCAACATTGGAGGAAAAGATCTGGCGAAGGAAGGATTCAAATTTATTATTTTCAGTACTATTATTTTAGTGGCTTTTCAAGCTGTGTTTTTTACTTTAGATTTTAAAGAATACAAAATTAACTTTATGCAAACCTATGGTTTAGAGTTAGCCAAGGCTCAGATTAAAGCGGGAAACTTAAAGATCACTGAAGCTGAATTGCCTGGTTTAATTGCTAAAGAAATCGAACAAGTAACTCTGTTTAAAGAATGTACGAGTATCGTTTTTAAAAATTTATTCTTAGGAACCATCACCGTTGTGTTAACGGCTGTTGCGATGAGAGGAAGAGTTCGTACAGACTTTTCGAGTAACTAAACCTCTCTCATTCTTAGCTTCTTGCTCTTTGTATTTAGCCCAATTTCGTTTATTAAAGAAGCGCAATTTATTAAAGGTCGCTCCTACGGAGCTAGTTTCAGTTAATACATTTATTACAAACAGTTTGCCCCTACGGAGCTTTATCGAACTTAAACACAGCCTCGTAGAGGCATCCTGTTTATAGAAATCATAATTGATTTTGTCGTTTAGCTCCGAAGGAGCGACCTGTATTGTTCTTTAATTTTTTTTCTTCTTTTCCTTCGCTACATTTTCCTTCGCTCTGAATTTTACGATCTTAGAAATCAATTCAATTGGCAATGGTTCATCCAACGGAAATTGCACAGAGCCTTTTCCTTGTTTGTATACCGACAATTCTTTTTTAAATTCTTCGTGCCCAGTTGGTGTGGCATAAAACCCAATATGTTTTGGAAAGGCGGCATAATACACCAATGGACCATGAAACTTGAAGGCCGGCATTTGATAACTGATCAACTCTTCGGCATCAGGAACTAATTTCTTAATAGTTTGACGTATCTTCTTTAAGCGGGCACGGGCAGGCTCAGCTGCATTTTCAATATACAGGTCAACTTCATCCGGTTTGTATGTATAGCCTTTTATCATTGTTTATTATTTTGCAGTTGGATCATTTTGATAAACACCATGAATGTTACCATCCGGATCTTTAAAATAAGCTAACCAGCCGATTGTTGGAATTGGCATTTTAGGAACAACAACAATGCCTCCGGCTTTTTCAATTTTCACAATAGTTGCATCTATATCAGCTACATCAATAGAGTTAGCAATTGGTTGATTAGGGTCTTTCTTTTTCATTATGCCGCCATTAATGCCGGGTAACTTTTCATCACCGGTAGTAGCTGCCCAATATTCTCCGGGTATAAACTCCTGAAAGTTCCAATTAAATACTTCCTTAAAAAATGTCATTGTTTTTTCAGGTTCATTGCAAGGGATCTCGAAATGCACTACTCTATTGCTCATAATTTTTTTGTTTATACTTAAAGGTAAAACATTGACAGGGTTTTGTCAAGAATTGCATTCAACTAAATTTATTTTTTACCAAACAGCTTACGCCATAGGCGTTTGAAAAAACCAACCTGTTCTTGTTTCTCTTCCTGAACCGCTTCCGCTTCTTCATCTGCAATAACAACGGGTGTTTTTTCTACAGCAAAAAATACATCATCTTTAACGATGTATCTATTCTTCGCTTTTTTCAATAATGTATTCACCTTATAAGACTTCCCATATTCCTGCTTTTGTTGGCTGTAAGATATTGTTGTGAAAATATTGGTTGAATCGAGATCTACGTTTTTAGGGTTACTAAATTGCATCACTGTTAGTGTATCTCCCCACTTCATATACTTAACAAATGTTAGGCTAGGATCAGTTAATGTCATATCAGTCACATCGCCTTTCGTATAAACCAAAAAATCAATAAGTCTAGGTGCTCTTTTATCTGCATTCTTTTTAAAACGTTGTTTTCCCTTATCCAGATTTTGTTTGAATGTATACGATTTGGTAAGGCTATCATACATTAATTTTTCCTGACTCAATACCCATAATGTCGTTCCGTCTTCTTGTAGTACACCATCATATAATTCCATCTCCGGATCATACTCACTTTCTGCAGGAAAGCTGACTTCAACCGTATCTTTGCTTCCCGACTCTAATTCCATATCGATCATTCCTGCGGTAGTTAAAGCCCCACCATTCACATCAACCGCAAACATTTTATATTTGATCATGTTTTTGGTGGAACTAATTAAGGCTGAATTGGTAACCGATACCGTGTTTTTTTGAGATTTAATTTTGATTCCATCCTTTGCAGAAGTGACAATATTAGTTACCGTTGGCGTAATTAATGGAGAAGAAACATACACTTCAACACGGCGATTATTTTCCTGATCGTTGTTATTAGAAAACTGTTCGCCAAAAAATTCGTAAGAGATCGTACATTTTTTGTTTTGATGTTTAAGCATCGCATATACTGCCTTTGCTCTTTTTTCTGACAACAACAAATTAGAATGACTATTCCCACTGCTATCGGCATAACCTTTAATCACAATGGTTGTTACCAGATCCTTGTATCGTTTTAATGAATCAGTAAATACTTTGTTCAACGTAAAACTATTGTGATCGAATTTAACAATCAGCTGTGGTTTCACCTGGCTAATAGATGTTAGGGCAATACACAGTAACAGATAAGCAAATACTCTTTTCATGGTATACCTAAGGTACAATTATTTTTTTTATTGAAAAAAAGCCGGTACGTTACTCTAATTTTTTAAAAGCCACATTATCACCAATCTTCCAGCGATCACTTGTATGATAAATATATTTGAACCTTATGATGAATTTATCTTTACCGGATTCAAAATAAATTTCCATAGAATTAAATACAACATCTTTATTTTTATCTGGAATTGAGTCAAGAGCATTAGTAACTATTCTCTCTATTTTTTCAGTTTTAGTATACGTTGCGTTATTCCAATTAACCTTAAAATAGGTTGTATCCTCGCGAAACCGTTGACATTTAGTTTTAAACTTTTGTATATGATAGGGTTGCTTTTTAATCATATTTTTAGTCTCATTTGAATTCAATTCTACTTTGTACAACTTACTTATTTCTATCATATCAGTTCCATTAATCACCAACGAATCTAGCCTATTCAGATTATTTGATTTAAAACTCGAGAAGATCGCTTCTCCAAGCTGCTCATAACTCTTTTGTGCGTTGCTCGTTAACGAAACACTTACTAATAGAAACAGTAAAGTTATTTTCATAATGTATTATCTATTTCAATGTCATATTTATACAAGAGCCCTGCAATTTCTGATAAAGAGAACTTTGCTTTTTTGAGACGGTTTATTTCAGGATCGATGGAATAATTGAAAGATGTACGAAAGTCGGCTTTTTCTAAAATGGTATTTTCGAATTTTGCCCCTGTTAAGTCACATTTATCAAACAGAGCCGAAGTCAGATCAGATTGTATGAAATCGACTTCCTGTAATTGTGAATTTTTAAACCATGTCTTTTTTATTTTCTTTTGGTAAAAAGAAGAATGATTTAAATTGCAATTTTCGAAACTAACGGTAAAACCAAACTCGTTACAGTTTTCAAAAAGAAGCCCCAATAGTTTACAATCTTTAAATTTCACATCTCTAAACATCGTTCTGGTGAGTTTAGCCAGACTTAAATTGCAAGCTGTAAAGTCACAATCAAAAAACTTCATATCAGTCAGATCCGCATTTGACAGATCGCAGTTACTGAACACACAATTTTCATATTCGCCTTTTGCCAAGGGCTCTAAAGTGAAGTTAATCTTATCGAAGGTTTTTTCTTGTATATAAACTTGGTTCATTATTTCTTCTGCTATTTTAATCTTTCTAAAACACCTTTTCGCTTCACGATGTTTTTATAATCCCATTGAATGTCTCTGGATTTTTTAAGCCAGCGTTTCAAATCTTTGGTATTAATTTGTTCGACTGAAGTATAGGTAATTGTAGCATCTTTGAATTTGCCACTTTTACCTGGCAGTAACAATTCTTCTTCAAAGCTCACACCACTCCAAAACATTAAACGTATCCCGTCTTTTAACTTACTGTAGCCGGTAATAGGATTACCATCTAAAAACCAAACAGGATGTGCATGCCAAATTTTGTTTTCTGCTTCGGGTAAATGGCGACTAATTTCTTCTGCCAATACATTGCAAATTTCTTTGTCCTCAATAGATTGAGCGTTGTTGTAGGTTTGGATGTCTTTGTTCATTTTTTTATTAATCTAAGTTTAATCAATGTTTTGATGCCAGGCACATTGGGAAATTGCTTGCTGTTAACCAGTCGTACTTTTCACTTCCATTGATACGCAGCTTCATTTGCAAGTTGCTGGCAAACACTTTCCTCAAGATTATATTTTTCTTTTAGGATTTCTGTTGTCTTTTTATAACCAATTTTCAGATCAGAATAATTCCAGTTTTCAAAATTTATAGCTGTCGCCCAAATACTTTTAAATAATTCTAATTCATTAGTATCCTTAATATTGTCTTGCATGTGTTTTTCAAAACTAATTTGTCTACCAGAATTTGCATACGATAGTATTATCTGAGATATTTTTTCAATAAGAGTGTTGTCTTGCATTATTGGCGTCTAAAGTATGCGATCTAACGTTTTGGAACTTTGCATAGTGCAGTTTGAAACTGCTTCTAACCGAAAGCTTTTAACGAAGATAAATGTTTTGTAGCCATTTGCAAAGCAAAATAAATGTCTTTCTCGAAGCGACCGCTTTTGCAAATGCTTATACTTCTGCCCGCATTGGGCAAAGGTGCTGTTAGGCGTTGGCTTTTTCAGCCCAGTTAAGTTCTGCGTCTAGGTCAACATTGGATAATTCAATATGAATTACTCGTCTTTGATTATTGTTTATTGTCCGACTAGAACTATGGAGTAGGAGAGGTCGCATAAACATAATACCTCCTTTTGGAACAGAGCAGGTTGTTTCATTCTCTTTTCTCCAATCGATTGTTTCTGGTCTGTAAATACCTTTGAGGTGTGATTTTGGAATTATTTTTAACGCACCATTATTTTCGTCTGTGTTGTCAAGATGAATACGAATTGTATAAATGCTATTCAAAATGTCTAACGGTGGCTGAACTGCAAACTGATTTTGCTTTACTGTCCACGGTCCGTAATTAGCAATTTCTGCTTTTTTGTCGACCGAAATGGTTAAGTCCTGATGATATGAAACAAACCAATTTGATTGCTGTGGTTTGTCGAAATAGATTGATTTAACAACAAAGTAATTGTCACCCAAAATGTTTTTAATTGTTGCCTTTAATTTGTCATTGAATATGAGTGTTTGTAAGCCTGGAAATTCTTTTAAGAATTGTCTAATTGCAAACAGGTCAGCAGATTTACGAAATGTAGATTTGGAGGTGTCAGCAGATTTTATGAATTCCAAGATTGTATCGATTTCTTCGTCCGAGTATATATTGTCTAGAACTGTAAAGCCTAATTCATCAAGTTGTTGTTTATATATCATAGCGCCTTAGTGCTTTCGTTTAATATTTAGGTCTTTAATTAGATGATGATTTATGCTTTAAATTCAAAATGCGCAAGCTTGATTTTTCCAAACCAACTATCTTCATTGTTTTTTATTTTTCTTACCCCAACAACGAGCCCATTAATATTAACATCAGGATGAACATTTTTTTGTCCTAGAACATTTACGACTTGACTATCATCTAAAAAGACAAGTCCATTAAAACAATCTAAAACACTTTTTATTAAATTGTCAATATCAACTTCTTTAATTCTTTTTGCGTCCATTGTAACGTTTACAATTACCTCTAATTTAGTGGTAATATCATATGGATGCTCATTTGTTAATTGTGATTTTATCAGTGTTTTGAAATGTTCTTCGAATATTTCTATACTTTGTTTCCCTTTTTTCTTTAAATATAAATCATGGTCTTCTGGAATATTATATTCTTTCCCATCATTTTTATTTATCAATTGAACATCTTTAAGAGGTTTAAATTTGTCTTGTTTAGTAGGGATTTCGTCACCACCCATAAAACCAATAAAGAAATCAAGTTCTGGATGTTGTTTTAATATAGCTTTCATGGTTTTCTATGCTTGCACTTAACTTCTTTATAAGAGCTCTTCCACTCCTATTCTCTCAAATTTAACAAAATTACCCGATAATTTATAATTCAATAATGACAAGCTTATAACCGAATTTAATCGTTTACAAATAACTATACCCGAATCTAAACGAGTAATAACCGAATAACCTTTTCTCCTCCACTTACCTTTGTCCTGTCGAAATGATGAAGCGCTTCAAAAAATCAAAACGACTTAATTTATAGAAACGTATAATAATTTTTAAAACCAAAAAACCATGAACAACTTAAGAAACCGCGTACAATTAATTGGACATTTAGGAGCAGCACCAGAAGTAAAAACCATCATCGGTGGTAAAAAAGTAGCTAAAATTGTAATTGCTACCAACGAAACCTATAAAAATCAAAAAGGTGAAAAAGTAACCGAAACCACCTGGCATAATTTAACCGCCTGGGGTGCTACAGCCGATATCATAGAAAAGTATTTACAAAAAGGCGCCGAAATAGCCATTGAAGGTAAACTACGTAATAACAATTACACGGATAAAGATGGCGTAAAACGTTATGTGACCGACATTGAAATTAATGAATTGGTGATGTTGGGAAATAAAAAAGCTTAACCCTTCGACTCCGCTCAGGGTGACAGTAATATGTCAGGTCGAGCGGAGTCGAGACCATTTAACAAGAACCCTTCTCGACTTCGCTCGAAGTGACAAATTTAACGGGAAACAAAAAAGGCTGATTACAAATTGTAATCAGCCTTTTTTATGTATTAAAATCTTACTTATTTAATTACTAAAATTCCGTCTGCTAAAAAGCGAACTTCTTTTTTTGGTTCTTTAATGGCATCAATTTCTGCTTGTGATTTTTTTCCATCTTCGGCATAATGCTTTAATTCTGCTACGCTGGTAGTTTCATTCCAGACAATCCCTTCTAACACTACTGTTTTACCTTCGATAGCTGTTGGCACAAAAAACTCATAATCTTTCATTTTCACAAAAGCTGTTGTTTTATCATCAATTTTTAAATTCATCCAACATCCTTTTTTAGAACAAGAGCTTACTACTACAGCTTTGATCTTAACTTTGATGGTATCTTTTGATTGCAACATAACCGGTACACGAGCAATGCTCAAAGCTCCTTGTTCTGTAATTTTTGCTCCGTAAGTATCGCCCGGCAAGGCTTTACCTTCAGGTGCCTGAGCATTCATATTAATTGCTAAAAAAGCAAGTGCTAATGATCCTATTAATTTTTTCATGTGGTTTTTATTTTAGTCTAACAAAGATAAACTTATTTTGATATTTTACTAGAGTCAACGGGTGTTGTTTGATCTACTTTACCGGTCTCCGGATCTGATTTTTGGGATTCATTGGGGTATTCTCGTTGCACCGCACCCATGCAACTGCTGGTAAAAGCTACTAATCCGGTCAATATGCTCAAAAATGCAACGCGAGCCGGTGTAAAACTAACCTTCTGCTGAATACTCTCTTTTAACTTCCACAGAAAACGTTCTAACCCATTTCCCTCGTTTAATTGGGCTGATTTGAACCGACCACACACCTGTTCAGTAGAACTATTCTGAAAATAGTGTTTGATCTGCTGTTCAGTCATGTTCGTGAAATCAATCACAACTTTTTGGCAAGACCGGCAAAAGCGTCCATCAACGGATGGCGACATTGCTTTATAGTTTTCATGACAGGGAGTTTCTATTTTCATGACCGGGATTTTTAATGAATTTACATTTATTTATTCGGTTTTCCTCATAAGGTAACCCAAACTAATTTACAGGAATGATCTTTCCATTTACAAGATCAAAATTGACATCACCGCGTATTTTAAAATTGGAGGTGTAAGCAAAATCATTATTAGGTAACCACCCTTTTTTAAATTGGTCGATGATAATAAACAAACCGTATTCATCACCCGCAGCGCAAAACCAATCTAAATTACCAAAATATATGGGCACTTCTTTAATCGTATTGATCCGATGATAAATGTCTGCTACGTTATTTATGGATATGCCTATTTCACTTATACATAAGAACTGTTTGGCATTAAATGCTTCCTCAGAATTTATATTCAGATTTTTACGGGCAATTAATTCTACGATATTTTTATCCGGATCATAAAAATAAATAGACTTGGCGTTCCAATTTATAAAATCAACCAGTTCTTCTCCCTGATAGGTCAATACATTTACACGCTGTTTTAACCAGGCTAAGGCTTCGTGTTCTTGATTAGAAGGAATATTAATGGCAAAATGATAAGGCTTGGCTTCAGGAGAATAAATTAATTCTAAAATAGTATCGCCAATTATTAATTCAGCAGAAGTTTTGGTTTCGCTGATCACCTCTACTCCTAAAACATTTTTATAAAAATTTGTTTGAGAAATAAGGTTAGGAGTATATATGATTAAACGATTGATTTTCATACATCCTTAAAATCATTTCTAAACTATTTACAACACTAATTTCAACTTAGGCCCTGTAAACACAAAACCACAACGTTCATAAAACGCTACCGTACGCTTCCATCGTTCTTCGGTTGGCGCTGTTACATCTATACGTGTCCAGCCTTTTTCTTTTGCAATATGTTTCACATCGGTAATAATTTGCGAGCCAATATTATTGGAACGAAAACCCGGCTTGATAAACATTTCATCTATTAAACCATATTTGCCTCCGGCATAAAATGATTGACACTCCGTAAGGGTTACTAAACCTGCAATTTCGTGATTATGATCGTAAGCCAAATAAACTTCGGTTTGTTTGGAATCTAAAATTTCTTTAACCAATCGTTCATTCAAATAAACAACAGACTCTTCTTCTTCCCCTAACTCAATGTATAAGTCTTTCAGTAATTGAATGATCAGCGGAATAGAATCGATATTTGCCTTTTCCAGTTTCATACCTTACAATGTTTAAATGCTTATATAAAGTTAAGACTTATTTGCTTCAAATGATAATACAGTAATGCTACACCTTGATGCCAATTACACAAACATCATCCACTTGCTCAAGATCTCCTTTCCAGGAGTTAAACGCTTTTTCTAAAATTGCACTTTGCTCTTGTAGTGGTTTTGTAGAATTTGCTACTAACAATTCATTAAATTGTTTGTATTTGAATTTCTTTCCATTTGGTCCGCCAAACTGATCGGCAAAACCATCTGTAAATAAATAAAAAACAGAGCCTTCTATATAATTTATTTCGTGGGTAGTAAAAGGAGCCGGATTATCTATTTTACCTACCGGTTGTTTATTGGCTTTGATCTCGACAAGCTTGTTACTCTCATTTTCACCCGAACTGCCAAAATATTGAATATACCACAATGGATTATTGGCGCCACTCCAAAATATTTTTTTATGTTTTGAATCGATGCAAAGCATAGAAATATCCATTCCATCTTTTACTTCACTTTCGCTTTTAGCAAACGTTTCTAAAACCAAACTACGGGTTGTATTTAAAATTTCGCCTGGTGTTATTATACCAAATTCATTTACAGTACGATGTAAGGCATTGCTACATACCACCGATACCATAGCGCCGGGCACTCCATGTCCGGTACAATCTGCGGCTGCTATCCACAACAAATGATCTTTTTGTTCAAACCAATAAAAATCTCCTGCCACAATATCTTTAGGTTTAAATAACACAAAGCTTTGTGGTAAGTGTTGTCTGATCAAACTAATTGGTGGTAAGATAGCGTCTTGTAATCGCTTGGCATAGATCATACTATCTACAATTTCCTTATTCTTCTCATCTACAATTTCTTTTTGCTTTTCAACTTCTTGTTTTTGCAAAAGAATAATTTTATTTGATCTTTGCTTTTGCCTGAACTGGTAAAACACCAGCAAAATTGTAATTATAGCAACAATGATAATGGATATATAAATAGTTGATCTCCTATTTTGTTCAGAAAGTTTCAGATCCTTATTAGACAATTCTAATTTTTGTTTATCAATTTCCACCTGCTTTTTACCAGACTCATACTTTTCCTGCATTTCTTTAAGCAGTTTATTATTTTCGGTGCTATGAATAGAATCATAGGTTTCAAAATATTTTTCGTGATAAGCCAACGCTTCCTTAAAATTGTTTTCAGATTTATACAATCCATATAACTGCTTATAATTATCCGATAACAATCCTAATTGCATACTTTTCTCAGCATAAGCAACCGATTCATTTAAGTACTTTCTGCCTTTCTCTTTATTACCGGTAGAAATAGCCAAGCGACTTAAAGCTCCTAAATTCACAGTAATTCCATAAGAATCTCCCATACTATAACTTAAGTCTAAGCTTTTTTGCAAATGTTTTTCTGCTTCAGGAAAATTATTCATTTCGGCATATAAGTTTCCTAAATTGTGATAAGTCATCGCTAAACCCTGCTGGTCATTCATGCGTGTCCAAACATTAATGGCTTCATCATAATAATATTTAGCAGAGTCTAATTGTTTTAACATAAAGTATACCTGACCAATATTATTCACATCATTTCCATATCCCCAACCTTTTTTCTTACTATAAATATTTGCCGATAGTTTAAAATAAGACAAGGCTTCTTTAAACATGCCTTGTTCAGCATAAATTGTCCCAATATTCATAGCAGTACCGGCCACATCATCTTCCTTCAAATGTTTTTCTGCAATATCGATCGATTTTAAATAATACTCTAAAGCTTTAGGTAAGTTTGAAACATTTTGAAACGAGAAACCGATGTTGTTATAAACGCTCCATAATTGCTGGTACTTATTAGCTTTTAAATAAATTTTCTCAGCCATTTCATAATGATTAATAGCTGTTTTATGTTCCCCGACATAATCTGCGGCTTTACCTTTAAGCATGTGGTAACTACCCACAAATACCGCTGTATCTTTCAACTGTCCGTAAATAGTTTCTAACTGAGACATGAAAGACGGTACTTTAGAAGGATCCTTTCTGTCATAAAGGGAAATTAATTTCTCTAAAGCTTTTAATTTATCAAGATCTGCTGAGCTTTGACTTTTAATAACCTTTAATAAACTATCTTCATTTACTGCAGAAATATTTAAAAATGAAAAAGCAAAAACAAAAGCTATAACTATTTTTATAAATATTTTCATTTAACTATGATTATGGTTTATAATGTCTTGCTTTTTGAAAAAACTGAAATTAATCTTCATGCCCTTTGGCATTCTTGATTTTTTGTTGCAGATACAATTCTTCTTCTTTTTGCATTTGGAGTTTTAAAGAATCGCTAATATCTTTTTCTCCTAATTTTTCTAAATTTGGTTTTCCGGCATTGACCCAGGCGGTGTACCACAAACTACCCACCATCTCAATACTTTCTCTCATCCTTCGTTCTACCTGACCTTTGATCATAAGATCATAGCGATTAGTGTATTCAACCGAATACACTTTTGTCATCAAGCTTCCTCTGTTTTCGTAAGCGTATTTTTGGTCCTGTGGAAATTCCTTATTCAACATGGCTTCAAATTTCAATACGCTATCTACTGCCATGTGGCTATCGTATACAACTTTCCATGCAGATTTAATTGGAGAATCTACATAATGTGCGCGCCCAACAAAATAGTCGTAGTCTTCGGCTTTTAATTCAGGAATTCTACTTTCCCAAAAACCATGTATACCTCTTTGTCCGGTCATCTGTCCATTATAGTTTTCGGTAGTATGCAAAGGGACGTGTGCATCGGCAATGTAATGACCCAGATCGGCGCTGTAACTTAAGATGCGATCTAAATTCTCGTCCTTAAATGCATTCATTAATTTATAATAATGTTTTTCTATTTGCCATGGCACAATGCCATAAGCCATCAAGGTATCTTCGGTATATTTTGCTACCGCTTGTTTCCAGAATTTTGGCACAGAATCAAACGCATGTTCACCATAATGATCAATGTCAATATAATGTCGCGGAGCTTCACCTTCTACACCATAACGTCGTTTATCAGGATCAACCGCATGATTGGTAATAAATTCAATATGTTTTTTGTAAAACGTTACCATTTCCGGAGGTAATGTAAACACAGCCATTCGGTTAATCCGTTTGTGTCCGTAAAAACCCCAGGATTGCGCAGATTCTTTAGGGAGAAAAAACATCAATCCCAAACAAACACCTGTAATTATTAAAATTCGTTTTATCATTTATTTTTTATAACACAATTTATATCTTAATGCCGATCACTAACACGTCATCCACTTGCTCATACGATTGTTTCCAATCTAAAAATGTTTGCTTTACTTTTTGATATTGCTCATTAGCCGACAAGCCTGCAATAGACAATAACATGTTTTTCATGTTTTTGGTCATCATTTTTTTACCATCGCTTCCGCCAAACTGATCGGCATAACCATCAGTGAAAATATAAACTGAATCATCTTTTTGTAAACTTACAGTAGTCGTTCTAAACTCCTGATCATCAGAAGTAAATCCGGCGATAGCTGTTTTTTCGGATTTATATTCTATTAATTCGTTGTTGCGAACTACATACAACGGGCGATTGGCTCCGGCAAATTCCACTTCATTTGTTAAAGTATCAAACTTTAATAAAGCAATATCCATTCCATCCTTTTGTTTTGATTCATCCAAATGCTGTTTTAGTACTTGTTTTATTTCAATATTCAAATATGATAAGATCCCGCTTGGTGACGTGATCTTTTTCTCAAAAATAGCTTGTACAATTTTATCTACACCAATAATACTCATTAAAGCACCAGGAACGCCATGCCCGGTACAATCTGCCGCAATGCAATAAAAATCAGTTCCTACTTTACTAAACCAATAAAAATCACCACTCACTACATCCTTTGGTCTATAATAAACAAAGCTTTCATTAAACTGACCAGTCAGTTCTTTTTTATCAGGTAACAAGGCCAACTGAATTCCTCTGGCATATTGAATGCTATTATCAATTTCCTGTTTTTTTTCGGCAATGATATGATTTTGAGATTGAAGCTGAATATTGGTTAATTGCTTTTGTTTATTTTGACGAAGCAATAAACCCGCTATAACTAATACCACCATGGCTAATACAATGAGCCCTATAATGAAATAACTTTTTTTCTTGTTCTTTAATTCCTGTATTTCATTGCTTTGTTTAAGCTGTGCTACGTTGGCTTCTGCTTTTTCTAACGAAAAAGTGCTTTGCAAATTACTAATACTGGTAGAGTAAGCTTCTTTGTCAACTATTTCTTTTAAAGCCATGTATTGCTGATAATAATCAAATGCTTTCTGATAATTTCCCTGCTTATAAGAACCTTCTCCCAAACCTTTAAGTGCTGACATTTGTGCGTCCTTAAATTCATGCCTAACATTATAATTTTTTACAAGCTCTAATTTTTTAAGCGCTTCCGGAATTTTATTGGTCTCAATTTCACATAAACCAATGTTTAATAAACTGATCATCATACTTGATGAATCTTCATTGACGCGGTGCATTTCAAAACTCTTGTTCTGATAAAGTAATGCCGGTGAAAACTGTCCTGCTTTAAAATAAAGATCGCCTAAATTACCATAAAACATTCCCAGTTCCTGCTGATAATCTTTTACCTGAGCAAGCGTTATTCCCTTTAGGAAATAGGTTTTTGAAGAATCAAAATATTGTGTTTTATTTTCAGTATTAAATCTATCTGTATAATAGCTTCCTAAGGCATTATAAATTCTCAATAATCCAAAAGAGTCTTTTGCGGCAGAATATAAATTCAACGACTTATACAAATAGTGATCTTCCTTATAATTATGTTGTTGAATACAAATGATCCATCCTATATTATATAAAGAGAAAGCAATTTGTTTATTGTCTTTTATCGAATCGCTGATACGGTATGATTTAAAATAATAACGTTGTGCTTTATCATAATCAGAATGAAACCAATGCGCATCTGCCAGGCAATTATTAGCTTCGATTTGTCCTTTAAGGTATTTCAGTTTTTGAGATAGTTCTAACGCCTGATCAGCATAGGTAACCGAACTTTTAAAATCCTCGTTACTAAGCTTGTAAGATAAACGGATCAGCTTTTTAACTTTAACGGTATCTTCTTTACAGGTGTCTATCGCCGCCTTTAATTTTTTAATGGCTGTTAACTCCTGCCCTATACCAAGCTGAGTAAAAAAAACAATTACTACAAAATATATGAACTTAATTTTAGACATAAAGTATTAAAGATATACAAAAAAAATACTTTATTAAAAAATAATCATTCACAAAATAGGTGCTGAAATTAAAAAAAATAGGTGCTAAATTTTGTACCTTTACTGTAAATTCAAGCATCGTTTTAAATGAAACAAAGTTTAAGATATGTATTGGTCGTTTGTCTTCTGTTTATAGTAGAAAGTGCTTTATTGGCTCAATCTCGTATTCAAAATTTAAATGCTACTCAATACAAAAACAATATTCAAATTAGTTGCGTTTTAGGCATGGGAAGTCCCTGCTCCGGATACAAGATAGAACGTTCTTCTGACTCTTATCATTTTGAGACCATATATGATTATGCCGGCGTGTGTGGTAGTAATGAAAAAGAACTAAGTATTTCATACACTGATCAAAACCCGATCAAGAACTCCACTAACTATTACAGAGTGGTCATTCCTCCATCCGATTATTCGGCTATAGTAGCTAGTGATTATATTGAATTTCCTGAAAACGGATATTTTTTATTACAAAATCCGGTTACAGATACTTTTACTTTATATACCAATCTTCAAGAATCAGGAAATATAATAATATACAATCAACAAGGACATAAGGTTTTAGAATTTAAAAAAACACAAGAGGGAATGTTTAAAGAGGATGTTTCTGATTTACCTGTTGGACTTTACTATTTTACAGTTGAGAATAAAAAAATCAGGGGCAAATTTCTAAAAAATTAAATTCTTAAAGTCCATTGCAATTGTATTAAATAAAAAACCCATCCACTGTCATTAGCGGATGGGTTTTCTTTTCTTAGTTAACTATTACGCTTTGGCTTCTTGTGCTGCTTTAATTTTTGCTTTGATATTATCAGTTGTTGTAGAGTTTGGTCTTTCAATAGCAGAACCTGTTGCTCTATCCCATACTAAACTAGCTAATACACCTAATGCACGAGACACACCGAATAATACTGTATAGAAATCATATTCATGCATACCATAATGTGATAATAAGGCTCCAGAGTGAGCATCAACATTTGGCCAAGGATTTTTTATTTTCCCGGTTGATTCTAAAATTGGAGGCGCTACTTCGTACACCATTTGAACAATTTCACAAATATCGTCATGCTTAATGTATGTTCTGTAAAAATCTTGTTGAGCCGTGAAACGAGGATCTGTTTTACGTAATACCGCATGTCCATATCCAGGAACAACTTTACCTTCAGCTAAGGTTTGTTTAATATACTCAGCAATTTGCTCTTTAGTTGGTAAACCACCACCTAAATTCTCTTTCAACTCCATGATCCAATTCAACACTTCCTGATTTGCTAATCCATGTAATGGACCTGCTAAACCATTCATACCCGCTGCAAAAGCTAAATACGGATCAGATAAAGCTGAACCAACCAAATGGGTTGCATGTGCCGAAACGTTTCCTCCTTCATGATCAACGTGAATCGTTAAATATAAACGCATTAAACGTTTCATATCAAACTCTTCGTAACCTAACATATGTGCAAAGTTTGCTGCCCAATCTAATTTATGATCCGGTTCAATATGAGCTCCGTTTTTGTATTTACGACGGTAGATATAAGAGGCAATACGTGGTAAACGTGCAATTAAATTCATTGAATCTTCATACACATAATCCCAATAATCTTTTTTGTTTACACCTTTTGCATACGCTTTAGCAAACACACTTTCGGTTTGCATAGCCATAATACCAACTACAAACTGTGTCATTGGATGAGCATCTGTCGGTAATTTTTCAATGACATCAAACACATGTTTCGGTACATTGCTACGTTTTTGCCATTCGCCGGTAATGTAATTAACGTCTTCTTGAGTTGGCAATTCACCAACTAACATTAAATAAAATATTCCTTCCGGTAATGGTTCAGTACCACCCGGAGCCTTAGGTAAATGCTTGCGTAATTCAGGGATAGAATAACCTCTAAAACGAATTCCTTCTTCAGCATCTAATTTAGATGTTTCAGTTACCATCCCAATCATACCTTTCATTCCTTGGTATACTTGAGCTACAGTAATTTCACCTAATTTTAAATCGCCATGATTTTTGATAATATCTTTAATTTCTGCCGCTAAAGGCACTGCTTTTTCACGAAACTTATCTTTTAATCTATCCATTTTTTTGTCGTTTTAATACCTTGTAAATTTATACAGTGTATTGGTTTAAACAAATTTAATTTCATTATTTTTTTGTAAAATTTCGAATCATAATCCACATCCTGGAAATATTGATTTGAGGGTTAATTCAAGAAATCAGAGCAATTAATAGGCTAATTTTGTAACTGAATAACTCAAAGTATCAATAACAGCAAGGGTATTAACCAAAGATGGCCTTTCCAAAATAACACTCACGGTTTCCTGCGCCATCATAGAACCTACTATACCGGGAACTATTCCTAAAACCCCATTTTCCGAACAACTTGGTACATCCTCCGCATTGGGAGCTTCCGGAAAAATGTCCCTCAAATTCTTACTTCCCTTATAATTAAAAACAGCTAATTGTCCCTGATACGCTAAAATACTGCCATAGATCAATGGTTTATTCAAGTTTACACAGGCATCATTTACAACATAGCGGGTAGCAAAATTATCGCAACCATCTACCACAATATCATAGTTTTTCAAAAGTTCTGCCGCATTAGATTCATCCAATAAAACATCGTGTTTTATTAAATTAATAAAAGGGTTTTGCTGAGCTAACTTCTGAAAAGCAACCTCCACTTTTTTCTGGCCAACATTTTCAGAAGTATATAAAACCTGACGGTGTAAATTAGATTCATCCACGGTATCAAAATCGATCAAACCAATCGTTCCAACACCCATAGCCGTTAAATACTGCAAAGTGGGACAACCTAGACCTCCCACTCCAATAACCGCTACTTTAGCTTGCTTGAGTTTTATCTGCCCATTGATACCGATATCATCCAGCATCACCTGCTTCATATAGCGTTTCATCTCCTCCTTCGTCAGCATACTATTTAAAATTAGAATCCCAATCTTTATAAACCGGTTCGTAACCGGCATTAGTAATCAACTCTGCAATTTCTTTTAAACTGCGTTCATCACTGATCTCAAATTGCTCTAAAGACTCAGGTTCCACCGCATAACCACCCGGGTTGGTTTTAGAGCCAGCACTCATGGATGTTACTCCTAAAGGAATGACATTGTTTCTGAATTTTTCGGATTCGCGCGTTGAGATCGATAACTCGACATCTTCATTCAACAAACGGTAAGCGCACATTAATTGTACTAAGTTTTTGTCAGTTACAATCACATTAGGCTCTATAATTCCTTCAGCCGGGCGCATGCGCGGAAAAGAAATAGAATATTTAGTTTGCCAATATGTCTTTTGTAAATAATCTAAATGCAAGGCACAAAAAAAGGAATCCACTCTCCAATCTTCCAAACCTAATAACACGCCTAAGCCAATTTTATGCATGTGTGTTTCCCCTATTCTATCAGGCGTTTCCAGTCGGTAGTTGAAATTTGATTTTTTTCCTTTTGGATGATAGGTTTTATAAACTTCCTGATGATACGTTTCCTGATACACCAAAACCGAATACACTCCGGCTTCGTGCAACACTTTATATTCATTGGTTTCCAGAGGTTGAAACTCAATAGAAATATTTGCAAAGTGAGGAGAAATTAATTTAATAGCATTTAAAAAATAATCTACATGCACCGTGTGATTGGCTTCGCCTGTTACTAATAAAATATGATTAAAGCCTTGTTGCTTGATCGCTTCTACTTCCTGCAAAATTTCTTTATCAGAAAGTGTTTTACGTTTCACTTTATTATCCAAACTAAAACCACAATACGTACAAATGTTATTGCACTCATTACTCAAATACATGGGCGCATACAATTGTATGGTTTTGCCAAAACGTTTTTTTGTTAACGCGTGAGCTTTCCCAGCCATTTGCTCTATATAAGATTCAGCAGCAGGAGATAGTAACGCTTTAAAATCCTCTAAAGTAAATTTAGACGTGCTTAAAGCATGCTCTACATCACGCAATGTTTTAGAGTAGATAGAAGCTTTCACTTCTTCCCAGTTATATGATTCGAATATTTGTTTAAAATCCATTTTTATAATTATTTCTCGCAGAGTATCGCTGATTTATTCGCAGAGACTCGCAGAGGTTACAAATTGTTCGCAATGCGTGTTATAGAATCTTTTAAGGATGATGAATTAAAGTTAATTAGTAAACCCAATTTTTTATCTGCCAACTTTAAATAAGTTAATAATTGTTTATGATGAACGTCCATCAAAGTTTCAATGGATTTAACCTCAACAATTACCAAATCATTTACTAAAATATCTAATCGAAAACCAACATCCATTTTAATCTCTTCATAAACCATTGGAATAGCTAATTGATTTTTAACATCAAAACCTTCTTTTCTCAATTCATATGTCAAAGCTGTTTCATAAACAGACTCCAGCAACCCAGGGCCAAGAGCAGAATGCACTTTAAAAGCAGCTCCTCTAATAGCATATGACAAATCATTCTCTTTCATATTATTATATATATTCTGCGTCACTCTGCGGTTTCATCAGCGCAAATCTGCGAGAAACATTTTATTCATTTAAAAAACTTGTTAAAGGACTACTAGCTTCTGCATGTTTCTTAATTGTTCCTAATCTTGCTTCAAAAGCCATACGACCAGCTTCTACAGCTAATTTAAAAGCGTGTGCCATTTGTATTGGATTACCGGCCACTGCAATTGCCGTATTTACCAATACTGCATCAGCTCCAATTTCCATAGCTTTTGCCGCGTCAGACGGTGCACCAATTCCGGCATCAACAATTACCGGTACTTTACTTTGTTCAATAATGATCTCTAAAAAATCAATCGTACGTAAACCTTTATTGGTTCCTATCGGCGCGCCTAAAGGCATCACTGCTGCGGTTCCTGCATTTTCTAATTGCTTACATAATACAGGATCGGCATGAATGTATGGCAATACAATAAAACCCAACTTGGCCAATTCTTCTGTAGCTTTCAACGTTTCAACAGCATCGGGCAACAAGTATTTTGGGTCTGGATGAATTTCTAATTTCAACCAATTGGTTTCCATCGCTTCTCGGGCCAATTGAGCAGCAAACACTGCTTCTTTAGCATTACGTACACCGGAAGTATTGGGCAGCAAATTGATATGCGCATGTTGTAAATGTGATAATAAATTATCTGTTTCTGTTTCCAGATCAACACGTTTTAAGGCAACCGTTACTAACTCCGAACCCGAAGCTAAAACAGCATCTTCCATTTGTTGAGATGAACCGAATTTTCCCGTACCTAAAAACAAACGAGAATGAAATTCTTTATTGGCAATTTTAAGCAATGGCATGTAATAATGTATTTAATTGTTCAACTAATTTTTGTTTATTATTCTGATTGGTTATTAATCCTGAAACGGCAATGCCATGAATGCCGGTGTTTATGATCGTATCGACATCGCTCACTTCAATACCACCAATGGCGTAGATTGGCATTTGTAAATTGCGTTCTTTTAATGCATTAATAATATCTACATAACCCTGAGTGCCAAGGATTGGACTTAATTTTTCTTTAGTCGTTGTAAATTTAAAAGGACCTAAACCAACGTAGTTACATTTTTCTTCAATACGCTTTAGAACATCTTCTAATGTATTAGCGGTGCCACCAATAATTTTATCATTCCCTAAAATGGCTCTGGCTTCGGTTACCGACATATCTGACAAACCCAAGTGTACGCCATCTGCGTCGATCTCTTTGGCAATATTTACAAAATCATTTAAAATGAATGTTGCATTATACTTTTGGCAAAGTGTTTTTGCTTTTTCAGCCACAAAGCCTGTGCTCATTTCCTGATGGTTTTTATAACGCAATTGAATCCAATCACAACCTGCATCCAGAGCCTTGTAAATATTATTTAATTGCTCTTCGTAAGTACTGCCTTGCGAAATATATTGTAGTTTACTGTACATGATACGCTAATAAGTTAGTGTTACTTTTTAAAATGTTCTCAATATATATTTTTGCACTTCGACATGCCTGTTCTAAATTTAAACCTAAGGCTAATTGGCTTGTAATAGCGGATGATAAAATACAACCCGAACCATGTTTAGAATGTACGGCCTCTGTTGATCCGTATATTTTAAAAACATTATTCTTTGTGTATAAATGATCAACTCCTCTTTCTTGTTCGCTATGCCCGCCTTTTAAAAGCACGGCACAATACTGTGCCAAAAACGCCGCCGCTTCCTTCTCATTAGTGTGATGAGTTAAAGCAATGGCTTCATTTGTATTAGGTGTAATTAAATAAATGTTTTTCAATAATTTAATTAGAGTTTCTTCATCTAATTTTTCAGTCAAAGTAAATCCACTTGACGCCGCCAACACCGGATCCCAAATGATCTTTACTGAACTATTTTTTGCTTTGATCCAAAGTACCAGTTCTAAAAGCAGGTCAATATTTTTAATAATTCCAATTTTAATAAACCCAATGCGATAGTTTTCTAAAAGTGGTTGTAACTGTTCAGTCATTTTTTCAAACGACAGCCATTCAACATTAATGAATTTATTTTCTGTTTGAACCGTTAGTGCAGAAATTACTCCCATACCTAAACATTTATGTTGTTCAAATGTTTTCACATCTGCCAACACACCGGCACCACCACTTGGGTCGAAACCAGCTATGCTTACTACTATTGGGCGATTGTATTGCATTGATGTTTTATTATTTTAAATTCACTAAGAGCATCATTACTTTTCCAAATACTTCCTAATAAAGCTATCCCGTCAAATCCCATTTCAAAAGCCTGAGTACAATTTTTAGCTGTAATACCTCCAAGTGCGATCAACTTTGTTGTTGTTTTTTTATTTATTGAACTCAGATCAAAAATTTGTGCTTTATAATTTGGTTTTGAAATACTATCAAACACAGGACTTATAAAAACATAATCGAAACAAGACGGTAATTTATTGTACTCTTTAACAGTATGAACTGACGTCGACAAAATAAACCCTAGTTGTTTCAATTGCTGAAAATCACTTTCGTTTTTCAATACCCTATCCTGTTCAGAAAAATGCAAACGATTTATTCCAAACTCATTAGCCATTTCATGAAACTGATGCAGCGCAATTCTGTTGTGATATTCAGATTTTACCTGTTTTAAAAAATCAGTTATCTCGGTTTTACTGTTATTATATTTTCGCAAATGAAACACCATCAATCCTTCATCAAATAAAAGATTGACGATGCTTGCTTCATTTGCAATTAATTCAATATCCGAAATAACAATGATCATTATAAATAGATCTGACTTCCTTGTTGTTTAAATTCTTCTGATTTATCAAACATGCCATTCTCTGCAGACTCTCTGATCTCCTGAGTAATTTTCATTGAACAGAATTTTGGCCCGCACATTGAACAGAAGTGAGCTACTTTAGCACCATCAGCAGGCAAAGTTTCGTCATGAAATTCGCGAGCCGTATCCGGATCTAATGATAAATTAAATTGATCTTCCCAACGGAATTCGAATCGTGCTTTACTCAAAGCATTATCTCTGTATTGTGCGCCATAATGTCCTTTTGCTAAATCAGCCGCATGAGCTGCCAACTTATACGTAATCACACCATCTTTCACATCTTTTCTGTTTGGTAAACCTAAATGTTCTTTTGGCGTTACATAACATAACATCGCACAACCAAACCATCCGATCATGGCTGCACCAATTGCCGAAGTGATATGATCATAACCCGGAGCAATATCAGTAGTTAATGGCCCTAATGTATAGAAAGGTGCTTCATGACACTCTTTCAATTGTTTGTCCATATTTTCTTTGATCAAATGCATAGGTACATGTCCAGGTCCTTCAATCATTACTTGTACATCATGTTTCCATGCAATTTTAGTTAACTCTCCTAAGGTTTCTAATTCACCGAATTGAGCCGCGTCATTAGCGTCAGCAATAGAGCCCGGACGTAAACCATCTCCTAAAGAGAAAGCCACATCATAAGCTTTCATGATCTCACAAATTTCTTCGAAGTGAGTATATAAGAAATTTTCTTTGTGATGAGATAAACACCATTTAGCCATAATAGATCCACCACGAGACACAATACCTGTAACGCGTTTAGCCGTTAAAGGAATGTAACGTAATAATACACCGGCGTGAATGGTGAAATAAGAAACACCTTGTTCGGCTTGCTCAATCAAGGTATCTTTAAAAATTTCCCAGGTTAAATCTTCTGCTTTACCGTTTACTTTTTCTAAAGCCTGATAGATTGGAACTGTTCCAATTGGCACCGGAGAATTACGAATGATCCACTCACGTGTTTCGTGAATATTTTTTCCGGTTGACAGATCCATGATCGTATCTGCACCCCAACGACAAGCCCATACTGCTTTTTCAACTTCCTCTTCAATACTTGATGTTACAGCACTATTACCAATGTTAGCATTAATTTTCACTAAAAAATTACGTCCAATGATCATTGGTTCACTTTCAGGATGATTAATGTTATTAGGAATGATCGCACGTCCAGCCGCAATTTCATCACGCACAAACTCAGCAGTGATTAAACCTTTTGGAGTATTGGCACCAAAACTATGGCCGGCATGTTGATGGCTTAACATCTCGTATTGACCATTCACCTGACTTTTTAATTCATCATAACGTTGGTTTTCGCGAATGGCAATATATTCCATTTCGGGAGTAATGATTCCTTTTTTAGCATAATACAATTGCGAAACGTTTGCTCCTTTTTTTGCTTTCAACGGTTTGCTAATATGCTCAAAACGTAAATGATCTAAAGATTTATCATTCATACGTTCTTTACCATATTCAGAAGATGTTTCTGTTAAATACTCCACATCATTACGATCCAAGATCCATTGTTCGCGCAAACGTGGCAAACCTTTTCTGATATCGATCTTTGCATCAACATCCGTATAAGCTCCACTGGCATCATAAACCGTTACCGGTGCATTGTTCTCAACTTTGCCATTAGATAATTTTGTAGGTGATAACGTAATTTCACGCATCGCCACTTTAATATTATGGATCTTTCCATTAACATAAATCTTTCTTGAACCACTGATTGGTCCAGTAGATATACTTTGTTGTTCCGGGGTTTTGTCTTGTTTACTCATTTCTGCTATTTTAATAAATTTATGTTGTTTCGTTTGTTATCCATTTTTGCACCTCAGGCGCTTTGTAATTCTTCATTTTAATTAAAAGGTCATTGACAGCATCACTCACAATTAACATCTCGAGATTAACTTGTTTGAGAAAACCTTTGTCTACCATGTTTTCAATTAAACGAATCAAATCGTTATAAAAACCATTTGTGTTTAATAAGCCAATTGGTTTTTGATGCAAGCCTAATTGAGCCCAGGTCAACATTTCAAATAATTCTTCCATGGTTCCAAAACCACCGGGTAAAGCAATGATACCATTACTTAACTCATACATTTTAGTTTTGCGCTCATGCATGGTTTTTACCATGATCAATTCCGTTAAATTATCATGAGCAACTTCCTTGGTTCTTAAAAACTGAGGAATGACTCCTATGACATTTCCTCCGGCTTGCAAAACACCATCTGCTACAGCACCCATAATCCCTACTTTTGCACCGCCATATACCAAACCAATATTTTGTTTGGCTAAAGTTTCACCTAATAAAATGGCTTCTTTTTTAAAAGCTTCGTCTGTTCCCAAACTAGAGCCACAAAAAACGGTTATACTTTTCATATATAGATTTTATTGGTTCTTAAAATGGATCAACCACCTTGTGTGGCTTTTATAATTAGTATATTGTCGTTAGACTTTAATGTTGTAACAGTCCAATCTTGTTTTTGGATCACTATATTATTTACAGCTATGGCAACACCTTTTTGTTTATCACCCAATTGAGCCAAAACAATATCCTGAAGTGTTGAACCTTCATCGATGATATGCGATTGATTGTTTAAGATAATTTCCATTCCTATTTTATATTACACTTTAGGAATGACGGAATACAGAGAGTCATTTCACTTTTCCCTACGACAGTATTAACGGCATCAGGTTCAAAGGGTATATCTCAGCTAAACAGCACCCCTAAAGTTTAAGTAAAGATAGAAAAATATTGGACTATTTAACAAGAATGGTTAATAAAAAAGCCCTGAATTTCTTCAGGGCTGTGTAGTGAGAAGGAGATTTGAACTCCTGTCCGCCAGCTGGCGGATATGAATCCGATACTCTAACCATTTAAACTCCTTATAAACTCTCTTCCTTTAGCCGTTTTTAATTGTTTTTCTCTTTTTAAAGCGTCCGTTTTTTCAAGAAAAGATTCAGTATGAATCACTCTCCAAGGTCTATATTTTACAGTAAAACCTTTAGTGCCCATCACATTATGAGACAATAGCCGATCTTCTAAATCCGATGTATAGCCAATATAAATTTTGTTATGGCTCTCTGAATATAAAACGTAAACTGTATACATATTATAAACAAGAAAAGTCTTTCATTTCTGAAAGACTTTAGTAGTGAGAAGGAGATTTGAACTCCTGACCTTCGGGTTATGAATCCGATGCTCTAACCAACTGAGCTACCTCACCAAATATTTTTATTTTAAAGAACTTCCCTTTTGAACTCTTGTCCGCTAGCCAGCGGATATGAATCCGATGCTCTAACCAACTGAGCTACCTCACCAAATATTAAAAATAAAACCCTCTGAGTTCAAAGGGTTTTATCGTGATCGTGTAGGGATTCGAACCCCAAACCTTCTCATCCGTAGTGAGATGCTCTATCCAGTTGAGCTACACAACCAATCCAAAAAATTGGAGTGCAAATATACATATTTTACTTAACTTGCAAACAAAATTTTAAAGTAAATTTTATGCAGAAATTGATCGAGTCTATTTGGGACAATCGGGAATTATTAAAAGACTCAGCTAATCAACAGGTTATTCGCGAAATAATAGAAAATCTGGATAAAGGAAAGCTACGTGTGGCCGAACCAAAAGCTGATGGCACCTGGCAAGTAAATGACTGGATCAAAAAAGCAGTTATCTTATATTTTCCTATTCAACAAATGGAAACCATGGAGTTGAAACCATTTGAGTACCACGATAAAATGAAGTTAAAAACTAATTTTGCAGAGGCTGGTGTTAGAACTGTTCCCGGTGCGATTGCACGTTACGGTTCATACATTTCTAAAGGCGTGATCATGATGCCAAGTTTTGTAAATATTGGTGCTTTTGTAGACGAAGGAACCATGGTAGATACCTGGGCAACTGTAGGAAGTTGTGCTCAAATTGGGAAACATGTCCATTTAAGCGGTGGTGTTGGTATTGGCGGGGTTTTAGAACCTGTTCAGGCGGCACCGGTTATTATTGAAGATAATTGTTTTATTGGATCTCGTTGTATTGTAGTAGAAGGCGTTCACGTTGGCAAGGAAGCGGTATTAGGCGCTAATGTGTGCTTAACCATGTCAACTAAAATAATTGATGTGACGGGCCCTACTCCTATTGAAACCAAAGGATTTGTTCCTGAAAGAAGCGTGGTTATTCCGGGCTCTTACACTAAACAATTTCCTTCGGGCGAGTACCAAGTACCTTGTGCCTTAATTATTGGTAAACGTAAAGCCAGTACAGACCTGAAAACATCATTAAATGATGCGTTACGCGAACATAATGTTGCTGTATAATATTTTTTGAATCATAAAAACATACTCGTTATTCAAACCGCTTTTATTGGCGATGCTATCTTAGCATCGTCGGTATTAGAAAAACTGCATTTGTTTTTTCCACAGGCAAAAATTTCTTTATTGGTACGTAAAGGCAATGAGTCTCTATATCAGGAACATCCTTTTTTACATCAATTATTAGTTTGGAATAAGAAAGAAGGGAAATATAAAAGTCTTTTTAAATTATTAAAACACATTCGTCAACAAAAATTCGATACCGTTATTAATTTACACCGCTTTGCCAGCTCCGGTTTTTTAACTGCATTTTCAAAAGCACCTTATACTTCCGGTTATAATAAAAATCCGTTTTCATTTTTATTCAACCATAAAGCACCACATAAAATTGGTGATGGACGACATGAGATCATGCGATATAATGATCTGATTGAAGACATTACGGATAAAACAATTGCGAAACCTAAATTATACCCAACGTTTAAACACTTTCAAAAAATAGAGCCATTTGTTTCTACTCCATTCGTAACAATGGCACCTTCCTCTGTCTGGTTCACTAAGCAATTACCAAAACAAAAGTGGATAGATTTATGTAATTCAATTTCTGAAGATAAAACCATTTATTTATTAGGGGCACCTACTGACAAAACATTATGCGAAGAAATTAAAAGCAGTAGCTCACATAAAAATATTCAAATATTAGCAGGAGAATTAGCGCTCTTAGAGTCCTGCGAATTAATGAAACATGCTAAAATGAATTACGTAAATGATAGTGGTCCTTTACATTTAGCATCATCTGTTAATGCTCCAACAACAGCCTTTTTCTGTTCAACTGTTCCTGCTTATGGCTTCTATCCATTAGCATCAAATTCAACAGTCATAGAAGTGAGTGGATTAGATTGCAAACCTTGCGGATTACATGGTTACAGAGCTTGTCCCAAAGGTCATTTTAAATGTGGGAAAGAAATACAATTACCTGATTAGCAACAATGGTCCTTGTTTTTTTATTTCTATACCATCAATATCTTTTGCATTGATCAAATAAAAATAATTGCCATCTGTGACATCTTTTCCATTTGATTTTCCATCCCAACCTTTTGTAATATCTGAGGAAGAATACATTTGTAATCCCCAACGATCAAAGATCACGCAATTGAATTCAACAATATTATAACCCGTTATTTTAAACACATCATTTGCGCTATCGCCATTAGGTGTAAATACATTAGGTATAGTAATACCAGGGTATTCATTATACACGGTAATAATCAAAGAATCTGTATCAACACATAACCCATTTGTAACTATCAGATATACCGTATAATTTCCTTCTTCTGTATAAGTTTGCGGACTAACGTTTTGCGTATTAGTGCTATTTCCATTTCCAAAATCCCAAAAATAACTCGTACCTCCAGTGCTATTATTTGTGAAATTAATTGTTACCGGTTTTACACCATGGTTGGGTGAGGCTGAAATACTGGCATTAACCGGATTTACATTAACTGTAATACTTGCCGTTGCAGTTCCACAACTATTTGAATTAGAAACAGTAACTACTCCTCCACTTGATGTTACTACCGAACCTGTATTTGTAGTATTTGACCAAGCATAAGGAACTGATCCACCTGTTACTGTTAATGTTGCAATTCCATTTGGACAAATAGTTAAAGAAGATGCTGATAAATTTAATACCGGTAAAGTATTTTGTGAAACAGTAACAGAGGCTACAGCTATACCACAAGCATTAGATACACTTACAGATTTAACACCACTAGTTGTTACTGAAATAGTATTAGTAATAGCACCTGTACTCCAATTGAAATTAGATTGATTACTTGTTGCAGTAATTATTTCGGGCTGACCATTACAAACAATCACAGTACTTGGACTTACCGATATTGTAGGAGTTGGTAATGCTGAAATACTAATAGAAGTTGTGCCTGTACCACATGAATTTGTAACAGTGGCTGTATAAACTCCGGCATTTGATACTGTAGTAGTTGATGTAGTTGCTCCATTACTCCAGCTATAAGTTCCTGTACTACCTGATAAACTCAATGTAGCCGTTTGCCCACTGCACAAAACAGTTGGATTAGATGATGCTGAAATACTTGGTGCTGAACCGGTATTAGTAACAGTAGCAGTTGCCGAAGCATTTCCGCAATTATTAGAAACATCAATTATATAATTTCCAGGAGCGTTAACCGAAATAGTATTTGTATTAGCGCTCGTACTCCAGGTATAAGTAACCGTTGTATTTGAATTTGCCTGAAGCACGACACTTTGCCCCGCACACAAACCTGTTGTAGAAGGTGTTACACTAACTGTTGGCAAAGGTGTAACACTAACCGATTGAACATACTGCGCACTTGAACAAGAATTAGTAGAAGTAACAGTTACAATAGTACTTGTATTTACGCTAATGGTTTGTGTAGTTGCTCCTGTACTCCACATATAATTTCCGGTATTAGAATTTGCAGTTAATATGACACTACCGCCGGCACAAAATTGTGTAGGCCCATTGGCGGTAATATTAACTGTAGGATTTGGAAAAGAGCCAATAGAAATTGTTTCGCTTCCTACACCACAACTATTTGTTACCTGAATGGTATATATATTAGCTGTGTTAACTGAAATAGTAGGTGTAGTTGCATTAGATGGCAACCAAACTACAGATGTTGTTCCTGTTGAGGAAGCATTGTTTAACGAATAAGACAATGTAGCCGGCTGACCAACACAAACCGAATTAGACGTTGTTGAAAGCACAGGTTGCGGTGTTTGCAAAACAGTTAAATTCACACTATCCTTTGTTGTTATAGTTTGAGTACCACAAATTTTAGTCAGACTACAATATAATTCTATCGTGCCATTATCTCCTGCCCCAGGAGTATAAGTTGTCGTTAAAGAATTAGTTGGAGAAAATGATCCTGTAGCTCCGGTACTTAAACTCCAATTAACAAATGTGTAAGCATTGGATGTAGAAGCCGTTAAGGTTTGTACACCTCCAACGCAAATTGTTTTGTTTGGTCCTGCATCAATTACCAAAGGAACAAACGGAGCCTGGCATCCATAGTTCACATAAGTTGGTGTGCCAGATGGACTATACTCAACAGCTGCGCCATCTTGATTACCAATAGTTCCATTTTGCATAATTAATAAAGCTCTATCATAAGTTACGGCATCAGAACAACCTGATGGAGAAGAAAAACTCATTGATAAGGTTCTTGTCCCTGATCCAAAATTGGCAAAGTGCCCTTGGTAATTTCCTGCATTTTGAAAAATAACAATTAAAGTATCAGTTAAGTTTGCAAATGAATTTGCTGAGGAACAAAAATCGGTAGAGCTGATTAACAATACTCTTTTATTAGCAGGTAAAACTCCCGCTACCGGTTGAAGTAAAAAACCACAATTTACAATAGTAGAATTGATCGCATTAACATAACCTGTTGTGGTTGCATTAACCGGACTAATACCTTGAAAAGAATTATTAGGCCAATTAATAGAAAGATTAGAAACGTTTAATGGAGTGTTACCAATTTTAAATCGGATCATTTCATTTTTACCCTCGCAATTACAAGTAGCCACACCTGCATTACTGCAATTCAACGTTCCGGGAGTACAAGCATCTACCAAAATACTTTCAATTTCAAAACACTGTGCTTTAGAAATAAAGCTTAAACAAACTAAAACAACCAGAGCAATAAATGATTTCATAAATACTTTTTGATAGAACTGTAAACTTGATAAAATTAATGTGTTTAAATTTAAAACCGGCTACTATATTAATGTCATTTTTGAATAACGACTTTAAAATTTTCAGTTTTGTATGGCGTTGTTATTTTCACAAAATAAAGCCCCGTCGCATAATTAGAGATCTCTAATTTTGTTTGAGATTCTTTGACAACCTCAACAGCTAATAATTTTCCTGACAAATCGTACAAACTGATCGTACTGTTTTTTGGTAGCGTTTTTTTAAACTCAATAATTAAATTATGATCCATTTGATAAACCAAAGGCCTCCATTCTTTATTTGAACGATCCAGATCAATGATTTTATAACGTCTTAGTTCACCTCCGCTTTCTACGGTACTTAATCGATAATACGTAATTTCATTATTAGGAGATAGATCTTCGGTTAAATAACTGGCATAGCCTTGTGAGGTTCCTTTTGGAATAACTCTTGTCAACTCTTCAAAAAGAACACCATCACTGCTCTTTTCAATAATATAACTACTAATATTATCTTCTACAGCTACTTTCCAGATCAAATCATTTTTATCACCATTCTGAGTTCCGTAAAAATCAAGCAATTCGATTGGGAGAATAATAGCAGGAGGAACGCAATCTCCCCCACCATCAACGTAACTAGGAGTAGTTCCATTAAATACTACAGAAGCTCCATCTCCCGCTGCGGCTGAACCAAAATCATATTCATTACTATTATTATAACTGTAGGTAACAGTGGCACAGCCTGCATCTATTGTCGAAAAATTAGTTTGAAAATAACGAGGAGTACTATTATTACCGAAATAACCTGCTGCGGGCCAATCAGGATCACTTGAAAATACAACGTATATAGTTCCTAAGCCACAATAAGCTGAAAAACTACCGCTATTAAAACATGAACCTTGGTTCATTACAAAAAAAGTACTATTTGGTGGTATAGTACCATTTGAAGCGTCAACAAATAAGGTACCACAACCGGCTAAACTATTAAGATTTGAAATTACACTTGGTTGCGCCACATAACTATTAGTAAAATTATGATTGGTACCACCACTATAATAAAGATTAAGATCAGTTCCATTTACAGGGATGGAATAGGATCCTGAATTCATCACAACAAATTCATTATTACCTTCACCGCCACAAGAACCTGTACAGGCATTAATTACTGCTGCTACAATATACGGACAAGTTAAAGATGTATTTACTGTCATAGTAGCTACTCCATTAGTTGTAGCGGTTCCACAGGCATTACTTACTACACATTGATAAGAATAACCACTCATACTCATAGGTGGATTTGAAATTGTTAAAACCGAACTTGTAGCTCCTGCATAAGTTGGATTAGAACCTCCATTTGAAATTGCCGTGAAACCGGAACCTGCATTTTCATACCATAAGTACGACAACCCTGCTCCACTGGCTCCAACAGTAAAACTTGCTGAACTAGTAGATGATGTTATAACACTAGATGGTTGAAGAGTAATTGAGGGTGCAGATATAACAACTAAACTCCCTGTGGAAGAGGTGGCGGTACAGCTGCCTGTTTCGGTAACCAAACAACGGTAGAAATAAGTAGAGCCTCCTGTTATTGACAATGAATTTGTGTTAATGCCGGAATAAGTTACCCCAACAGGTGTAGCATTTACTACAGTAGCCCAACCGCTTGTACCATTAGCACTGGCTTGCCATGTATACGATGGAGAAGAAGCATTATCTGCAACTGTAAAACTTGCTACTGAACCCGCACAAATTGTTTGAGATGTTGGTGTTAAAGTTGTAGATGGAGGTGTGCAGGCAGTACAAGTGCCTTGAGTAATTGAAACATCATCCATATCACAATTCCCGGTTCCCTTTGTGTAACTCCATTTAACATATCTACTTGCGCAGTTTAAATTGAGCGTAATATTAGCGCAATCTGTAATTGCTGTTGCACCACCAGCCGTCCCATAATTGCCAATATTTGTCCACAAACTACCATCTACAGATTCTTGAACCAGCAAAGCCGATGCTCCTGACATGCTGGATTTTTTAAGTTTGAAAATCAGTTGACTAGCTACAGAATTATAAAAAACTATTCTGAAATCACCGTTATCATCAAAAACAGTTCCGTCATTGCCCGAACATGCAAAGGTTGTTGTTCTTTGAATGCAACCGGAATTTGTCCACCCGGTAGGCTCACCTCCACCCCAACCTGTTCTTGAAACCGGAATAGTTGCCTGCCCCCAACTTTTTGAAAACGAAAGAACAAACAACACAATTAATGTTGTTATAAGAACCTTTAATTTTAATATATGTTTAATAGAACTAACCATTTATATTAAATAAACTATTTAATTTATTTAAGCGGTTTCGGATTAGTTTTTTAAATCTTATCAATTCAAAAAACTCCTGTAGGGTGTTCGCTCTTTTTTATGAAAGCGGTTTCGGTACTATTTTATAATTGCGAGCACAAAAATAAAACGCCTCAAGGGTGTTCACTTTACTATACAAAGCTAATTCATTAAATGCAGAAGGTCAATAGGCCAACATTAATAATGTGTTAAATTTCAGCAAATTAGGCGAAATTGATTAACACATTATTAACTTTTATTGATCTTACAAACAAATTACAAAAAACAGTCAATTTTTAAATCCATTTTTACACTTAAATAAATTTTCCGTAACCTTTTGTTAAGGTTTACATTATAAAACAAAAAGAAAATTATAGCCTGTTTATAAATTTTATTATTCAATTATTTACAACTAAACTACTAATATACTGACAACCATTAATTTGAATTCGTTTAATTCACCTAAAATAAGTTTAGTGCATTAGACGAATGTTCATTATTACTAGAGGAAAAAATAGGGCTTGGTAAATCGATTGGGTAACTTTACATTAAATTAAAAATAACAATGAGAAAAGGATTTATATTTTGTATTCTGTTAGTTGCTTGTGGTTTCTTATTATCTTTTATTAATACCTCAGCAGGTTCAGAAATTGGTTTAAATGCGCCAATTCCAATGGCCGACGAAAAATTAAAAGACGTTAGTGGCAAAGAAGTTTCTTTAAACTCTACCAAAACATCTAAAGGATTGTTGGTTATATTTTCTTGCAATACTTGTCCTTATGTTAAGTTAAGCGAAAGCCGAATTAAAGAAGTAACAGATAATTGTATTAAACTAGGTATTGGTACTATCATTGTTAATAGTAACGAAGCACAACGTGCTGATGAAGATAGTTATGATGCAATGGTGAAATACGCTGCAACACAAAAATTGGCTTGCCCTTATGTAGTTGATACTAACTCTAAATTAGCAGATGCTTTTGGCGCTTCAAGAACACCACAATGTTTTTTATTTAATGATAAAGGTTTAGTATACAAGGGTGCTATTGATGATAACGTTAAAGATCCTGCTTTGGCTAAAGCACATTATTTAAAAGATGCTGTTGATGCTGTTGCTAAAGGAGAAACTCCAAAAACACAAGAAACTAAATCTATAGGTTGTACAATAAAAAGAATGGAATAAACAGAAATCACTAAAACTACTATAAATAAAAAATCCCCATTAGAAAATATCTGATGGGGATTTTTGTTTATGTAACTATTTACAAAAACTAAACAGTTAAGATCTCTTTTTCTTTTTGTTCTAAATGTTTATCACACTTACTTGAAAAATCATCAATAAGGGCTTGCATTTTTGTTTCGCCCCCTTTAGCTTCATCTTCAGGTAAACCCGCTTTTTGTAAAGCTTTAATTTTGTCTAAAGATTCTTTACGGATATTTCTTAAACCAACTTTTGCATCTTCTCCTACCGATTTAGAAGTTTTCACCAGGTCTTTACGGCGATCTTCAGTCAAAGGTGGAACAATGATCCTGATCAAAACCCCGTCATTTTGAGGGTTAAATCCTAAGTTAGCTGCTTGTATTGCCTTTTCTATAGGCGTTAACATACTCTTTTCCCAAGGCTGAACTATTAATGTTCTTGAATCTTGTGTATTAACACCTGCTACATTGCTTAATGTTACCATCGATCCATAATAATCAACCTTCACGCTTTCAAGCATAGCAGGATTAGCTTTGCCGGCTCTGATCTTTGATAATTCAACTTCTAAATGCGCTATGGTTTTTTCCATTTGAGATTTAGCGCTATCCAATATTGTTTTTATATCACTCATAATTTTTTTGCTAAGATAATTGTATTTAAATAATTGAAGAAATTTTATTTTTAAACGGCCACCTCAGCTTTAATGTGAGGATGTGGGTCGTAATTTTCTAACGTAAAATCCTCAAAATTAAAATCAAAAATAGATTTCACTTCAGGATTAATTTTCATAGTAGGTAATTTCCTGAAATCTCTGCTTAATTGCAAATTGGCCTGTTCTAAGTGATTGGTATATAAATGAGCATCACCTAACGTGTGAATGAAATCGCCTAATTGCAGATCGCACACTTGCGCAACCATCATCATTAATAAAGCATATGAAGCAATATTGAAAGGTACTCCCAAAAATATATCGGCACTACGTTGATATAACTGGCAACTCAATTTACCATCAGCTACATAAAATTGAAAAAATGCATGACATGGGGGTAACTTCATGTTATTGATATCTGCTACGTTCCAGGCACTCACAATTAAACGACGTGAATCAGGATTTTTTTTGATCATATCCACCACTTGAGTAATTTGATCAATATGTCCGCCACTTGGAGTTGGCCAATTACGCCATTGATAACCATAAACCGGACCTAAGTTTCCTTCGGTGTCAGCCCACTCATCCCAAATACGTACACCATTATCTTTCAAATATTTAATGTTGGTGTCGCCTTTCAAAAACCATAACAGCTCATGTATAATAGATTTTGTATGCAATTTTTTAGTCGTTAATAAAGGGAAACCCTCGGCTAAATTATAACGCATCTGGTAACCAAAAACGCTGATGGTTCCCGTGCCGGTTCTGTCTTCTTTTTTAACGCCGTTATCTAAAACATGACGCATTAAATCGTGGTACTGTTTCATTCTAATACTATAATATTTCTTCACGAAAATAAAAAAACCTTTCTGCAGAAACAGAAAGGAGTTAGCTTACTTATGAAAAGTTATAAAACCGTTATCAGCAGTATCTTATAATTGAAATGGTTTATTTTAATCTACCTGTAAATTATTCCATCGTAGCCAAAAGCTTTGAAAAATTCATTCTTATCTTGTTCATTTGCTCCATTGGCAAAAGATACCTGACAACACATTTTCTTACTATCAAAAGCAATCGCTGATATTTTAAAATTGCTGGCTAATTTTTCTTTAAAGCTTTTTAATTCCAGATCATTAATAAATTGGAAGTAATTAAACTTAAACCCTTCTTTTTGTTTTTGCAATACCACCTTTGGTGCATATGCCATTTTAAAAAGTTCCAGATCCACATCAGTAGTTATTTCATCCTCTTCTACCCTAAACTCTCTTTCTATTAATAAAGAGTCGATGCGCGATATTTTTTTAGGAACTATTTTTTTAACAGAATTAGGCTTATGCGCAACGGTTTTCTGACATAATAATTTAGATGATTCTGCTTTTTGGGAAAAACCGGATTTAAAAACAAAAAACAGGGACAAAACGGATATAATCATTGCTTTTTTCATAATTCATCGGTTTGTTATATAAACCTAACGAATAAAAAAGCCAATTCACTCTTTTTTAATAACCGAGCACTGTGAATAACTCAGTCAAAACCGATTTTTAGTCATTTAAGCCTGATCTTCCAAAATAAAACCCACTTCTTTCAGGTCAAATTGGACTTCCTTTTCAGATAATGCATCATAAACTCTTAATTTTCCGCTTTCTGCAACTCCTAAAACAACTCCTTTTAAAATGGAATTGTCCGGTTTTTTAAACAATATCATTTCATTGAAACCAAATAAGTGTTGCTGGTAGCAGTTATTGATCTCTTCAAAACGATTTGCCTTTAAAATAAGGTACCATTTTTCAAGATACATGCATAGTTTTTCTAAAACCAATTGCCTGTTAATTTCCTTGGTTGTTATTCTTTTAAACGAAGTTGCTACGTTTTTTAACTCACCAAATTCTGTTTGATTAACGTTGAAACCAATACCAATAACGGAATACTGTATATTGTGTTGCTGAAAAATATTCTCGATCAAAACTCCTGAAATTTTACGCTTATTCACCAATATGTCATTTGGCCACTTAATTTTAATGTCATATTGGCTACCAGGGAGTATTTCAGCCAATACGTCATACAATGCTAAAGCACTGATTTTGCTTAAATAAAAAGATTTTTCGATGCTTAAAAACTGAGGTTTTAAAACTACTGAAGCAGTTATGTTACTGGCGTTTTCGCTGCTCCACAAAGCGCCGCGTTGCCCTCTTCCTTTAGTTTGGTTATTGGTATAAACAACCGTACCTTCTATAGCGTTAACATTCCTTAACATGTCCATGGCATAAGTATTGGTACTTTCTACCTCAGTTAAAAAAAGTAAGTTCTTCCCAATAAACAATGTTTCCATTAAGGCAAAAAGATTAAATTTGTTGCTTATACCGAAACAAAAGTAAAAAACGGAATAGCATTAGCAATAAAAAAAGATATGGCAAAAACACCTGTAAAAAAAGCAGCTCCTAAAAAAGCATCTTCTGCAAAAAAAGCGGCTCCCAAAAAAGCAGCAAAAAAAGCACCTGCAAAGAAAATAGTTAAAAAACCTTTGACTGAAAAAGAAGAATTGCAAAAAGAAGCGAATCGCATTGCTAATACTGAAAATAAGAAAAAAGTAACCGGAGGTGCTAAGCGTCCGAAAAAGAATGCAACACAAGAACAAACAACCAGCTTGCTTGATGCTATTGTTGCAGGAATGCAAGAGAAAAAGGCAAAAAACATTACCATTATTAATTTAGCGGGATTAGAACACCGTGTGTGTGACTACTTTGTGATTTGTGATGCAGATAGTACAACACACGTTAGTGCTATTGCCGATACTCTTGAGGAAACTGTTATTAAAAAAACAGGAGAAAAACCTTATCATAGCGAAGGTCATCAAAATGCAGAATGGATCTTAATTGATTATGTAAATATCGTAGCACACGTGTTTTTGCGCGAAACCAGAGAGTTTTATAACATTGAAGGGCTTTGGGCAGATGGCGAAGTGACCGTTATAAAAGATTAGTTTTCTGAAAGAAAATAGTAATAAAGAACAAAGAATAACTGTTTATCAAAAACGGTAAACAAAAAAAGAAATAAAATGAGCGACGAACAACCAAATAATATTCAGGATAGTAAATCAACTCCTTCATCGGAAGAAGAAAGAAAAAAACAGTTTGAAAAAATGAAGGATCGTTTTGGCAAAAAACCTTCCGGTCCTTTTGGCGGCGGTTCTGGCGGAAACAATGGAAACGGTTTTTATTGGATCTATGGATTAGTTATCGTAGCTCTTTTAGCCTTTGTGTTTTTTGGACAAGACTTTGAAGGAAGAACTTATGTAATTGAGCAAACACAATTTGAACAAGACATGCTTGCCAAAGGTGATGTTAGAAAAATTGTGATCGTTAATGAAAAATTTGCAGAAATTACGATCAACCAAGACAGTTTAAAATTACAACGTTATTCGGCAACAGATAAAAGCGGAAAAGTAGTTCCTTATTTTGCCGATCCTAAATCAGCACAAGGTCCACATTTTAGATTATCTATTCCTGATGTAAAAGATTTCTTAGAACAAGTACGTGAAGTTCAGGCGGCTGCTAATGTACCTGCCGTTTTGAGAATTTCTCCTTCCAGAGAAGATCGTACCGAATGGAGTGATCATTTAGGTTGGTTATTACCAATTGCTATTATGATCGTTTTATGGATCGTGATGATGCGTCGTATGGGTGGCGGTGGCGGCGGTGCCGGACAAATCTTTAATATTGGAAAATCAAAAGCTGTTTTATTTGATAAAGATTCTAATACCAACATTACATTTAATGATGTTGCCGGATTAGACGGAGCAAAAGTTGAAGTCATGGAAATTGTGGATTTCTTAAAGAATCCAAAGAAATATACTGACTTAGGCGCTAAAATTCCTAAAGGAGCATTATTAGTTGGCCCTCCTGGAACCGGTAAAACATTATTAGCTAAAGCTGTTGCAGGTGAAGCTAAAGTACCTTTCTTCTCTTTATCAGGTTCTGATTTTGTGGAGATGTTTGTAGGTGTTGGGGCTTCTCGCGTACGTGATCTATTTAAACAAGCTAAAGAAAAAGCACCATGTATTATTTTTATTGATGAGATTGATGCCATAGGCCGAGCTCGTGGTAAAAACGCAGCAGCAGGTGGTAATGATGAACGCGAAAACACTTTAAATCAGTTATTAACTGAAATGGATGGTTTTGGAACCAATAGTGGTGTGATTATTTTAGCAGCAACTAACCGTGCTGATATTTTAGACAGAGCCTTAATGCGTGCCGGTCGTTTTGACAGACAGATCTATGTTGATATGCCGGACGTTCTGGAACGTAAGGAAATATTTAAAGTGCATTTAAAGAAAATTAAAATTGATGCTAGTGTTGATATTGATTTTTTAGCAAAACAAACTCCCGGATTTAGTGGTGCTGACATTGCAAACATTTGTAATGAGGCAGCTTTGATTGCGGCACGTAGCAACAAAAAACAAGTTGTTAAACAAGATTTTCTAGATGCAGTAGATAGAATTATTGCAGGTTTAGAAAAGAAAAATAAGATCATTACTAAAGAAGAAAAACGAGTGATCGCTTTTCACGAAGCAGGACATGCCACTGTAAGCTGGATGTGTGAGCATGCCTCTCCTTTGGTTAAGGTAACTATTGTGCCTCGTGGACGATCATTAGGTGCCGCTTGGTATTTACCTGAAGAAAGACAAATTACAACCACTGAACAAATTGTGGATGAAATGTGTGCTACACTTGGAGGAAGAGCTGCAGAAGAAGTGATCTTCGGAAAAATTTCTACTGGTGCTTTAAGCGATCTTGAAAAAATAACCCGTCAGGCATATGCTTGTATTGTATATTATGGTTTAAATGAAAAAATTGGTAATGTAAGTTACTATGATAGTTCAGGCCAAAGCGAATATAGTTTCAATAAACCTTACAGTGAATCTACTGCTAAAACAATTGACGAAGAGGTTAAGAAAATGATCGATATTGCTTATGCAAGAACCAAAGCCATTTTAGTAGCCAATAAAGAAAAACTGACTCAATTAGCAGAGAAATTGCTGGAAAAAGAAGTGATCTTTAAAGAGGATCTTGAAGAAATTTTTGGTAAACGCCCTTTTGATAAAGAACATATATTGATCGAAAGCGATAATTTACTTGCAAACACTGGTCAAACAGATAAAACCATTGAGTAAATCAATCTGAATTCATTTAGAGAGCCCTTTGTCGAAAAAACAAAGGGCTTTCCTTTTTATAAACACTTTATATTTATATCTTAGCTAAATAACTAAAACAACAATATATCCTTTTCTATGAAAAATTTAATCGCTTTAGTATTATTAACCGGAATATTATTTTCTTGTAAAAAGAAAACGGAGGATGAACAAACAGAAGATACTACAACTACCACCACCGGAACAGTAGCCACAAGCCCCTATCCCGATACTGTATGGACAAGCACTGGTACGGGTCCTCACTTAATTTTTAAATTCAAATTCGATTCAACACAAGTTCGTTTAGATAATTTTGGAAATCCATCAACAATTCCATCAGGTCATGCAGCCTATTCTCCAGTATTTAATTCAATGGCTTCACATTATGTAGAATTAGCTCAAGGTGATTTTACAGCATTTGGTGGTGGACAGGTATTGTATCATGCTCCGGAAACTGCAGCCGGCGGAACTACAGCTATTCAATTTAATAAATCTACAGTTGTCAGAGAAGGCGTTATGTTTTACTCTGCGCCTATTAGTTCCATTGCTCCCGGAACATATAAGTGGTTACGTTTGTCTTTATCTTACCAAAACTACACAATTCCTTATAAAGCTAATGCATTACCGGGCAACCATATCGGTAGCGGAACTGTGGCTTCTTTTTTAGGCTATAAAACTTATGTTACACAATATAAGATCAAAGACAAGGACATGGTGCCTTCATCAAGCGTAGGTGGGCCAAACGTTAATCATCCACAAGGTTATTGGGGGTTTGAAACTTATATTCCGGGATATGGTTATTACTTGTTAGATGGTCAGGCACCGGCAGGGGCTACTACTGTAGTAAATCCAAATGCTACAAACTCTCCCGTTCCGGCAGGAAGCTGTGTTGTTACCGGTCAGTTTACTGATATGTTAGGTTCCAATCAGGTGTTAACTATTACCGGAACTGAAACTCAAGATATTATTATTACCGTTTCAATTTCTACCAACAAAAGTTTTGAATGGACCGAACAAACAGTGGATGGACATTATCAACCCGAAGCCGGCGAAGTTCCAGTAGATATGGGTGTACGTGGTATGATCCCAAAAGTACAATACTAATCGTTATTACATAAATACTAAACGCCCATCTGTATCTAACAGATGGGAGTTTTTTTTAAATAAACTTTTCATTTTTAATTATACAGATTAAACCTTCTCTTATTTATTAAGTCTATATACTAAATAAAATAACTAATCATGAAAAAACTAATTTTAATGTCGGCTTGTGTGTTTAGCTTAAACACCATCGTCACCGCTCAAGAGGTAATGAAGGATCAAAAAAATTCTGAACACAAAGAAGGAAAAGGTGGTGAAACACGCCGGAAACATGAACTAAAAAAACCGGAAGAACGCGCTCAAAAAAGTGTTGACCAGTTAAATCAAACTGTAGGTTTAAGTGATGATCAAAAAACAAAAGTATATGAATTAGCATTAGCCAGGGTAAAAAAAGTAGATGCCATCAAAGAAAAATATAAAGGTCAGGAAGCAAACCGTGAGGTAGCCAAAAAGGAAATGATGATTGTTAAAAAAGAATACCGTCAAAGTACAAAAGCATTATTAACACCTGAGCAATTGCAGAAATTAAAAACAAAAGCAAAAGAAAGCGGTCATAGTAAAGAAAAAGGTCATGACGGGAAAGTAAAAAACGATAAACAGAGTAGTTCGGATACTGAAATTAAAAAAGAAAACGAATCATTTGGAGATGAGGATTAATTTTACTTAATTTAATGTAATTAATTAAACACTCCAATCATGAAAAAAATAGTTTTAATTGCCATAGCATTTGTTGGTTTACAATTTGGGCTAAATGCACAAGAAGTGATCAAAGAACCACAAACTAAAGAAATTCAGGAATATTTGTTACCTGATGTGCAAGCACAGAAAGATGTTGATGCCATGAGTTCATCTCTTTCATTAAACGAAGAGCAAAAAGCAAAAGCTTATACTTTTTCTTTAGCTTATGAGAAAAAAATTATTGAAACTAGGATTAAACAACAAGAACAGCATGAAAGTAAGCGTCAAGACTTTGTAAGTGCTATGGCTGAATACAGATCAAATATTAAAAGTATTTTAACAGCTGAACAATTAGAAAAATTTAATGCAACATATCCTGAAAAATAAAATTAGGAATCAGTTATAAAAAAAGGCTTTTCTAATGAAAAGCCTTTTTTGTTTTAATATTCATCTTCGTTAAAAAAGAAATCATCTTTGGTTGGGTAATCAGGCCAAATTTCTTCAATGGTTTCGTAAGCTTCGCCTTCGTCTTCCATTTCCTGTAAATTTTCAATCACCTCCATCGGAGCACCAGATCTGATCGCGAAATCGATTAATTCATCCTTAGTTGCCGGCCAAGGCGCATCTTCTAACCACGATGCTAATTCTAATGTCCAATACATAATTTATAAATTTAATTTCTTGCAAAAGTAAAAATTAAATTGAATTATGCTAATGAATTTGACAAAAAATAAAAATTCAGGATTTACGGCTCAAATAATTGATTTACAGATAATTAACCTCTAAATTTTAAATGATTTTTCAAATAAAGGTTCTTTTTTATTCTCTAAGATCAATTTGTACTCTCCTTTTTGCAAACCGGCTACATTAAAATTGGCTTTGTACTCATTATTATCAGGGTGAAGCCATTTGCCAAAAATTTCAGATACTTTGTTTCCTTTGGCATCCACTATATAACAATAGCTGTAACTTGTTTCGGCAACAGCATAATTAATATTGGCCTTGAAACGAACCGGATGATCATTTACCGTACCTGCAGAAGAAACATAAGCTTTTTTCAATAACGTGTACCAAGGTAAAGGTTCACGTTTAACGGCCGCTACAAAACTCCGAAGTAATGACGCAATAGAATCGTTATTAGCGGTGATATTAGCGGTTTCCTTGCGATCACTAATGGCCCAAACTGCATACTGCTCAGTGTTTTCATCCAAAGGACTAGCATTTAAATAAAGGGCTAATAGCACTAAACTACTATCGGCCATTTTACCTAAAGTATAAGGAGCGCCGGCTACCGGACCAGATTTAGTAGCTTCACAACAATACCCTTTGATATCGAACCTCTTGGTTTCTTTGGGTTTTAAAACCAATATCTGTTCATGGGCCATTAAAATATCCTGATAATCATTTTTACCAGCATTGGAATTAAAGCGCCATCCTGCAGGAATACTGATACTTAAAGAATCCTTTAATAAATTTGATACTGAGTAATTCAACTCCAAACCACCTTTACAAATGGCTTTTGCGGTGATGTATTTTTTGTCAAAAGCTTGTTGAAGCGACACCTTGGTTTTACTTTCAAGTTTAGTAATTAAACAAACCATCAAAATAATTGCTGAGCTGATTTTTATACGATTCATTGTGTCCTCCTTTTTGAAAGATATAATGCCCTAAATAAAATTTAGTTACATTTTATATTTTAAATCTTTTTTATATCTTGCTAGGGCTTAATACTAAAAATTTAATGGAGAGATTTACCGGACTTATAGGAATTGTTGTGATTTTTGGAATTGCTTTTTTATTGTCAAATAATAAAAAAGCCATCAATTATCGTTTAGTATTTAGTGGTTTAGCTTTGCAATTAGCTATTGCCTTACTGGTATTAAAAGTTGAACCTGTTACTCGTTTTTTTGCATTGCTTGGAAGAGGCATGGGAAAAATTGAACAATTTGCAGCACAAGGTGCCGGCTTTGTTTATGGTGGCATTATGGTTGATGGGCATGATGGCACTTCTAAAAACTTTGCAACTCCACATACATTTGTATTTGCTTTTAGTGTAACATCCACCATTATTTTAGTATGTGTGTTAGTTGCTATTTTATACCATATAGGCATTATGCAACGTGTAGTTGCATTAATTGCTAAGGTGATGAATTTTGTAATGCGTGCCAGTGGCGCTGAAGCATTAAGTAATGTTGCCAGTGCGTTTGTAGGGCAAGTAGAAGCGCAAGTAATGATCAGACCCTATCTGGCAACAATGACAAAAAGCGAATTACTTTCGTCGATGGCGGGAAGTATGGCTTGTATTGCGGGTGGTATTTTAATTGTGTATGTAAATATGGGGGCTAAAGCCGAGTATTTATTAACGGCCAGTTTAATGGCAGCTCCGGCAGCAATTGTGATCTCAAAAATCATTTATCCTGAAACCGAAGAATCTCAAACTAAAGGAGAAGTGAAATTAGAAGTAAAAAAAGAACACACTAATTTAATTGATGCCATTTCGCATGGAGCTGGTGATGGGATGAAAATTGCCATCAATGTTATTGCCATGTTAATTGGATTTATTGCACTAATTGCTTTTATCAATTATTGTTTAGGCTTAATTTATCCCGACCTATCATTGGATTATATTTTCGGCAAACTATTTTATCCACTGGCTTGGTGTATGGGAGTTCCTGATCAGGATGTGCAACAAGTAGCAACCATTATGGGGCAAAAATTAACCATTAATGAGTTTGTGGCTTTTGATACCCTGACACATAAACTTGCGACTCCCTTAAGCGAAAAAGGCTTGATCATTACAAGCTTTGCTATTTGTGGTTTTGCCAATTTCAGTTCGGTAGGGATGCAAATTGGAGGCATAGGTTCTTTAGTTCCTACACGTAGAGCGGACTTGGCTAAGCTGGGCATAAGAGCACTCATAAGCGGAACGTTAGCCTCATATTTATCGGCAACTATTGCAGGAATGTTAATTTAAATTGTAACTTTATACTAATCAATAAACCAAAATCTAATATTATGATTCACTTAAACACAAAAAAAATCATTATTACGACAGACTTTTCTGATACTTCTCTATTAGCAATTAAACATGGTGCTTTTTTAGCTCAATATACTAAGGGGAGTGTTTATTTAGTTCACGTTATTACCAGACATTGGGAAAAATTTAATGTGTTTACTCCAAGCATTACACTTGAAAATTTAGAAAAAGCATCAGCATCTGTTCAGGCAAAATTAGATGAATTAGCTAACGATGTAAGAAAAACATATGGCGTTGAAGTAACAACCGTTGTTAACTCAGGAAACCCAACTACTGAGATCATTAGGTTTGCAAAAGAAATTGAAGCCGGATTAATTGTAATGGGAACACATGGCTACAGCTCATGGGAAGATCTAACTATTGGAAGTAACGCCTTAAAAGTGATCACAAAGTGTCCATGTCCTGTTATGACCATGAGTCAAATGTCTGAAAAATTTGGGTATAAGAAAATTATATTACCAATGGATAATTCAGAACACTCACGTCATAAAGTAAATTACACTATTGAACTGGCAAAACAATTTAGTGCTGAGATCTTTGCCGTTGGTTTATTAAGCTCTGATGAAGACAACAGAAAACCTGCGATGAATGTGATCTTACATCAAATTGCCAAATTAGCAAAAGACAAAGGGGTTACCTGTCATATAGAATTACATGAGAATGTAAAAAACAGAGCGGTAGCAACTGTGCAATATTGTGAAAAAATGAATGGAGATCTAATTACCATTATGACCGATCAGGATGCTGAGATCAGCGGATTCTTTTTAGGCCCATATGCGTTACAAGTAATTCATCATGCTAAAGTTCCTGTAATAAGCCTAAAGGCCGAAGAACGCGAAGACAGCGCGAGCTGGGGAGACATGTTGGCAGGCACCTAATTGCTCTTATATATTTTTCAAAAAACCCACATTTAAATTTAAGTGTGGGTTTTTTGTTTTTTATTAATACATTTGCCGTGCAATTTGGTTTTTAGATGATCTTAGGTTATCAAAAATTAAAAGGGAATCATGTGTAAATCATGAACAGTGCCCGCTGCTGTAAGTCTTAAATACTGTTTTTAATCTTGCGCCACTATTACTTAATCGTAAATGGGAAGGCCTTAAAAACGAAGACGAGTCAGAAGACCTGCCAAACTGCATTTTGAGGCTTTCGGGGAAACAAAAGCTAACAAAAACAGTATGTTTAGGCAATCTGCTGTTTTTTATATTTTCCCGTTTAGCAATAAAACTTTAAAGCAAAGACGTGATCCGTTTTATAAAATACAATATTTCATTTTCAAAGCCATTGGCTTGGGTGATACTATTATGTGTTTGTGTTAATGGAACAGCTCAAAACATTGATACAAATACACATCAGTTAAATGAAGTACCGATTATTGTAAACAAGCAAACATTACTTCAAGCTTCCAAAAAACAACTAACGTTTGACAGCTTGGTGCTATCAAAATACAACACCACCTCTTTAGCAGATCTGTTAGCGAACCAATCAACTGTTCACATTAAATCCTACGGCAACGGGAATCTTGCTACCACCAGTTTAAGAGGTGGCAGCTCTAATCACACCGCACTGTTATGGAATGGATTAAACATCCAAAACCCAATGTTGGGTCAAACTGATCTAAGCATCATCCCTACTCTATTATTTGATAACGTAAGTTTAGAGTATGGCGGAGGTAGTGCCATGTGGGGAAGCGGTGCTATTGGCGGCAGCATTCATTTACAAAACAAAACTTTATTTGATCAAGGATTTAGTTCAAAACTACAATTAAGTGCCGGTAGTTATGGTAATAAAAAAATTGCTTCCGGAATTATATTGAGTTATAAAAAATTAATTTCTAATACGCGCCTCTATTATAACACCTCAGACAATAATTATTCTTATAAAGACACAGCAGACCACGAACAACCAACCAAACAAATAACACACGCCAATTATGTAACGAAAGGGATCTTGCAGGAAGTTTCATTTTTAGCAACGGCGTATCAAAAAATAGGTGTGCGTTTGTGGTATAATAAAACCGACCGAAATTTACCATCATATACATCCAGCATCAGTAAACAAAATCAGGAAGATGAAAATTTAAAACTCAGTGCCGATTGGAATTACAATAGAGGAAATCTGAATTCAATTATTCGTTTGGCTTATTTAAATGACCAGATAAATTATACGGATAGTATTGCCAGTATATTTAGTGAAAGCAAAGTGAGTACATTGATTGCAGAAAGTGACAATGTTTATACCCTGAATCGCCATAAATTTAATTTAGGAGTTAATATTACTTCTTTTAACTCCGAAACTAAAAATTATGCACAACCACAACAACTCAATAAAATAGCCTTATTTGCAGCTTATCAGATCAGTTTTTATCATGATAAATTACATTACAATCTGTCTGTAAGAAAAGAACATACCTCACTAACAACCATTCCATTTACAGGCAATACAGGCTTACATTACCAACTTACAAAACAATTTGCGTTAAAAGTTAATGCTTCCAGGTCTTACCGACAGCCAAGTTTAAATGATCTGTATTGGAATCCGGGTGGAAATCCGGATCTGAAACCGGAAGATAGTTATGAAGGTGATGGAAGTATTGAATACAAACTTCAAAGAAAAAAAATATCTCTCATTATAGAAGGCACTTATTTTAACCGACATACCACTAACTGGATCATATGGTTACCAACAGATAATGCCTATTGGAGTCCGAGAAATATTGCTGAAGTATATAGCCGAGGTACTGAAACCAAAAGTGAATTAGCTTACTCACATAAAGATCTAAAAGTGAAACTATCCGCTTCTACATCTTATGTATTATCTACGAATCAAAAAACGGCTAATGAAAATGACCGATCGGAAGGGCGGCAACTAATTTATACTCCTCGTTACAATGGCAATGCCACTTTAATGATTGCATATAAAGGAGTCTCCATCCTATTCAATCAAAATTATACAGGCTATCGATTTACCAGCACCGATAACACAACCTGGTTATATCCATACTACTTAGCTAATCTAAAATTATCTTACAAAAGCACTTTGAAAAACATGAACATGGAATTATTTGGCAACATCAATAATGTATTCAATACAAATTATAGAGTAGTTTCTAATCGACCTATACCATTAAGAAATTACGAAGCAGGAATTAATTTACAATACCATAAACCGAAAAATAAATCTTTAAAATAAAACACATGAAAAAAACAATTACTAAACTGGCGATTTTTTTAGGCCTAACAACTGCACTATCAGCTGGTGCTCAAACTACACTAACGTTTGATTCATTTACCTTAGCAGCAGATACGTTTTACGAAGAACACACTGGTGCTGATTGGCAATCAGGAGTGGCGAAATTCAGATACGACTGGACGATTAGCACCTGGGGCGATTATTGGTCGGGAGGTTCAGCTTATACTAATAAAACAGATACCATTAATACTTATAACGGATCTTATTATAATACTTATAGTAATATAACTGGTTTGGCCTATAGTGGTAATAACTACGTGACTTTGAAAGATCAGGCTATTATTACTTTTAGTAATACATCAACAACAGTTTCAGGTTTTTATATTACTAATACCACTTGGGCATGGAAAACAATTAAAAAAGGAGATTCTTTTTCAAGAAAATTTGGTGATACTACCGGAACAGGTTCAGGAACAAGCATTCCACAAGGTGAGTATCCGGATTGGTTTAAAGTATCTGTTGTAGGGTACCAAGACGGGAATGCAAAAACAGACACTGTTCATTATTATTTAGCCGATTACAGAACCGCTGGAACCACTAATGATTATGTGATCAAAAATTGGCAGTTTGTAAATTGCAGTGCTTTAGGCGAAGTAGACAGTATTCAATTTGTTATGAAATCAAGTGATAGTGGACAGTGGGGAATGAATACTCCGGCTTTCTTTTCGATCGATAATTTGATCACAAGCAGCACTGTTGGGATCAATGAATTAGAACATGTAGCTAATATTTCTGTTTACCCAAACCCAACTAATGGCAATGTATCTATTAATTATACATCAACTACAACTGAAGAATTAGTAAGCCGTGTGTATGGTATTACCGGAAAAGAAATCTTAAACTCAAATCACAATTCATTAGTTGGAAACAACCGTATTGTTTTAAATACAGAGCATTTAGAAGCCGGTGTTTATTTTATCGAATTGAGTAACGGAACTTCAACTAAAAAAATTAAATTTATAAAGCTTTAATATTTGATCATTAGCCCTAAGGCTGTTCTATAATGAAAATACATTTTACAATTATTATATCTCTTTTGTTTTTACTAAGCTCCTGCGTAAAAGATAAACCGCAGGAGCCTGTAAAATCGGCTGTCTCAATTAATGCCGATAGCCGGGTATTGATCATTAATGAAGGCAATTACGGCTGGAATAATGCCAGCGTCTCAGTATTTGATCCTTCATCTAATGCCGCAGTAGAAGATTTCTACAAACAACAAAATAATAATGTAGCACTAGGAGATGTTTGTCAAAGTATTACAAAATACAACAACCAATACTACATAGTAGTTAACAACTCTCATAAAATAGTAGTAGCAAACAATACTGATTTTCAAAAAACGGCGACCATAAGTGGTTTTAATTCGCCCAGATATTTATTACCCATCACCTACAACAAAGCTTATGTGAGCGATCTGTTTGCTAATGCGATTCAAATCGTAGACCTGAATTCAAATGCTATCACGGGTTCCATTCCATGCAGCGGATGGACAGAAGAAATGGCGTTGATTTACAATAAAGCATTTGTAACTAACGTGCAATCCAATTATTGCTACATCATTGATGTGGCAGTTGATGCGATCACAGATAGTATCAATATTGGAAAAGGAGCTTCTTCTGTATTGATCGATAAAAATTCAAAAGTGTGGATCCTCTCGGGTGGCAATACTGCCAGTAGTCAGGTAGGAAAATTAATTCGCATTAATCCGGTAAGTTTACAAATAGAATTAAGTTTAAATTTTTCTTCGGCTGAAAGTCCTAATAAATTATGCATTAACAAAACACGCGATACCTTGTATTATTTAAACAAAGGCGTGTGTCAGTTTCCGATCAACTCATCGCAATTACCGGCAAGCCCCATCATTAATCAAAGCTCAAAATTGTATTATGGCTTAGGCATTAACCCTAAAGATTATACTATCTATGTGAGCGATGCTATTGACTATGTCCAAAAATCGAAAATAGAACTTTACTCTCCCGCAGGGGTTTTCAGATCCAATTTCAATGCCGGAATTATTTCCAGCGGATTTATGTTTGAGTAAATTTATTTTTTGTAAATGTGTTTTGTTTTTACAATTCCCTTTTTAAATATCTTTCTGATCGATTGTCTGATAAAAGCATCAATAGGCAATAAAAATCGTTTTATAGGTTCTTCCGGTCGGCCATAAAAGGTAGTGACATGAAAATAACTTTCATTCTCTGCCGGCACATTAGAAAAATAATAATTAGAAATACAACATCTATTACCATTATGAACAACTTTAGATACAGAGTGAAAAGATGTTTTATTAGTGATCATTAAAGCCAGTCGATTGAATTTTGACACAATGGTACGTTGCTTTTTTTTCACACCATGATCCCATAATTCTAAATTACCGCCATTCTCTAACTTCCAATCAGGCGATACATAATACAATAAATTCAATACTCTGTAACGACTTCGCTCATTATCATGAGAATTATCCAAATGCGGATTTAAAAAATTGCCTTCGCTCATTAAACTGATACCGCCGGCATATAAATTAGAATCAGGTTCCATATTTTTAATACCAGTGATTTCTTCCACAAGCTTCACAATTCTCAGATCCTGAAATGCAAAAGTGATCTCTTCTAAAATAGGATTATACAAATTGAGTTGTGCTGCAATACGTTTATTTTCTTTTATTGATCGGTGTTCGCCCATTTTAGAAGGCTCCGGAAAAGAATTGAATATTTCTAAAGCAATTGTTTCAGGCAATAAATCATCAACGATACAAGAATTAATTTGAGAAGGATTTTTGAAGTCCTTTGTTAATCTATCTTTTTCAGAAATTAATCTGGAAAGGATGATGTCTGCTAGTTCTGTTCTTGTATGCATGATGTGTTAGTGTTTAATATATTCTATTAACTGATTTGCATTCCATTCATTATCATAAATTTTCAGATCATTTTTTCTTATTTCGATCTGTTTCTCGCTAAACTCTTTAGTTAAACACTGCTCTATGGCTTGTATATATTCGGCCGGTGTATCAGCAATAACACAAGATGTTTGCAAAGTTGTGCCGTGTAACATGTGTCTATTAGCAATTACAAAACGTCCTTTATACAATACATTTAAAAGCTTTAATTTTAATCCGGTAGCTTGTGGTGTATGTAAACAATGTATTTGCGCGTTCTCAATCAGTAAATCCATTTCTTCTCTGCTGCAATTTTTCTGCAACGTGACATGAGGGTATTGCGAAATTTTTTCTTCTAAAAATTTTGGTGGATTTAAGCCCGCAATGATAACCGGATGTTTCACCTTACAAAACACATGATCAATAAGCCAGGCAGCTGCAACATAATTTTCTGACACACTTAAATTGCCATGATATAAAATATAATCAGAAACGCCTGCTTTAATTGACAAGTGATCATTTTGATGAAATGACGGCAAGAATTTTACATTAGACTGAGGATAGGTATTTTTAAAGTAAACTTCGTCTTCGGTAGACACGATCAACATTACATCAGAATGAGTCACGATTTTTTCAAAACGTTTTAATTTAAAAGCTTCCGTATAAAAATAAAATTTTTTGAAATTATTCTTTTCGTTCTGCGCTAAATGTAAAAAATACTCATGTTCAATATTAGACTCCCGAAATAATTTTTTTCTATGTTTAAAATCCGGATCGGACAAAAGATAACAAGAGTGTAGTGCTTCGAAAATAATAGGAAAATTATTCTTTAACAGATTACTTTTTAATTCATCTGAAATTCTGGATTTAACATTATAAGGAAGAAAAGATAAAAATGATTTGAAACCTGTTTTTCGTTTATAGTAATAAACTTCTTTGCAATGTTTTTCTAATTCTTTAGCAGGTCCTCGCTCACCATATTGAAAACAATGTAAATAAACAGCTACTCCTTTTTTATTAAGCCAACGGATTTTATGAAACATATTGATGGCACCACCATAATTAGCAGGATAAGGAACATCTAAACAAACAATATTGACGGATTCTTGCAAGAATAAATTTTTAAATCTTTAAATCAAAATTAAGGTTTTTATGATAATTACGATCATTTAAAATCAATTATAATAAGCGCAAAAACTAGCAATATACTTTAATTTACAACTGCTAAAAATCATTTTTTAACGTTTTTAAACATTGGGAATTTAAGGCTAAAGCGTACTTTTAAAGTTTGTGCCATGTTTAAATTTCTCTTTTCCATACTTTTCACCACCGCTTTGCTTTCAGTTAAAGCACAATCTATTAGCGTGAGTGGAAAATTGTTAGATGAAACCAAGCAACCGGCTATAGGAGCATCGGTTATATTATTAAATGCGATCGATTCCTCTTTAATTAAAGGTGTTGTGACAGATTTAGATGGAGCTTATAGCATTGATCAGGTGAATCCTGATAAAAATTACATTCTGAAAATCATTTCATTAGGTTATAAACCATTTTTTAAAAATCTATCGATCGCACAACAATCGGTTAATTTGGGTACCATCAACTTAAAACAAAACTCTACCAATTTAAAAGAGGTAACCGTTGAAGCTAAACAAGCCTTAGCCACACAGCAAGGCGATACCACCAGTTTTAGTTCAGGTGCTTATAAAGTAAACAAAGACGCAACAGCCGAAGACCTGGTGACTAAAATGCCCGGAGTAACTGTTGTAGATGGTAAAGTACAAGCCCAGGGCGAAGATGTGAAACAAGTATTAGTAGATGGTAAGCCATTTTTTGGTGATGATGCCAGTGCCGTTTTAAAAAATTTGCCGGCCGAAGTCATTGATAAAGTACAGGTATTTGATAAAAAAAGTGATCAATCGTTATTTACAGGATTTGATGATGGTTCGGCACAAAAAACCATCAACATTGTAACCAAACAACAATTTAGAAACGGTGTATTTGGTAAAGTTTATGGTGCTTATGGCTATGAGGACAAATACAAAGGCGGTGTCACTACTAATATTTTTAAAGGGGATAGACGTATTACCATCTTAGCACAATCCAATAATGTGAATGAACAAAACTTTTCATCAGAAGATCTGGTTGGCGTCATGAGCAGCAGTAGTGGTGGCGGACGCGGTGGCAGAGGTGGAGGAAACAGAGGCGGTTCAAACTCCACTGATAACTTTATGGTAAATGCTCAAAATGGCATTAATACAACCTCTTCATTTGGATTAAATTATGCAGACAAATGGAATAAAAAAACAGAAGTGAGTGCAAGTTACTTTTTTAACTGGACACAAAATAACTCCACCTCTACTCTATTGCAGCAATATATTTTAGGATCCAATAATGGCTTGATCTATAACGAGAGTAATACGTCCAAGAGCAACAATTATAATAACCGGATCAATTTTAAAATAGAAACTAAACTTGATTCGCAAAACACCATTACCATTCAACCTCGTTTAAGTTTTCAGAACAATGATGGCAGCAAAAATCTATTCGGCCAAAACACCAGAGGAGATGTGACAATTAGCAATACAGAGAACAGATCTTCTTCCAATTTATTTGGATACAACATTTCAGTACCTGTTTTGTACCGACATGCGTTTGCCAAAAAAGGAAGAACTTTTTCGGTAAATGTAACACCAAGTTTAAATAAAAACTCAGGAGAAAGTTCTTTGTATACGTTAAACAATTACTACGATCTATTACTTTACGGAGACACCATCGACCAACACTCTAATACATCCAAAAATAACAATGCTATCAGAGGAACGCTTTCATACACAGAACCTTTAACCAAAACAAGTTTTTTATTGGCAGATTATACGGCTAACTATACCGATAATTACTCTTCTAAAAAAACCTATAATAAAAACTACAGTGATGATAGCTTTACCGAACTTGATAGTAATTTAACCAATGTATTTAGCAACACTTATCAAACACAAGCCGGAAGTTTGGGCTATCGTTATCAGAAAGAGAAAATTAATTTCTCTGTTAATGCGGCCTATCAATGGGCTTTATTAAGTAAACATCAAGAAATTCCGACTAATTATCGATTAAGTAAAACATTTGAATCCGTTTTACCATCAGCACATTTTCAATACAAGTTCTCTAAAAAAAATAATTTGCGTATCTTTTACCGCAGTAGCAACAATGCACCAAGCATTGATCAATTGCAGGATGTTATCAATAATAGTAATTCATTACAATTAAGTACCGGTAATCCTGATCTTAAACAAGATTTTCAACAAAATTTAAATGTGCGCTATTCCGGTGTTAATACAGAAAAAGCAACTTCGTTTTTCTTCCTGCTAAGTGGTAACTACTCCAATAATTATATTGGCAACAGCACCTTAATTGCGAATCAGGATACGGTAGTTTATAACGATATTTTTTTAAGAAAAGGTTCTCAGATCATTCGCCCAACCAACATTAATGGTTACTACACCGTGCGCTCCTTTATCAATTACACACTTCCTTTATCAAAAATCAAAACCAATTTAAGTATCAATCTTTCGGGAAACTACAACAATGTACCCGGCTTAATTAATAATGAAACCAACTATGCTAAAACAGCTACCGGCGGCTTAGGATTAGTGTTGAGTAGTAATATCAGTGAGAAATTTGATTTTAGTATTTCATCAAATTCGGCTTACAGCAATATTACCAATACCTTACAACAAAATGCCGATAACATTTATTTTTCTCAAAACTCTCGTTTAAAAGTAACTGTGAACCCATGGAAAGGATTAGTTTTACAAAGTGAATTTGCCAATATGTACTATGGTGGCTTAAGTAGTGCTTACAACCAATCTATCTCTTTATGGAATGCCGCTATTGGATATAAATTCTTAAAAAGCAAACAAGCAGAATTACGATTAACGGTATATGATCTCTTGAATCAAAATAACAGTGTGCAACGAACAAACACGGATAGTTATATTCAGGATTCGCAGACCAATGCCTTGAACCGCTATTATATGTTGACATTTACTTATAATTTTAAAAAGTATTTCGAGAAAAAAGATACCGAGAAGGCAGAATAATTTAAAAAAAGCAGCTAATGAAAAAGTTTTTTCATTTTTTAATAGACACCAATATTTACATTTCGATTGCTGCAGTTTTTCTTACTATCGCAACACAAATACAATTAGGATTAAATCCTCAATGGCACCCTTATTTATTTATTATTTTCTTTGCTACATTATTTGAATACAACCTTCATCGGCTTATCACAGTTATTACCAACAAAGAAGCACTCGATTCGGACAAACACAATTGGGTGAAAGAAAATTTAGGCTGGTTTTATTTTTTGGTATTTATGTCGGTTATAGGATTCATCGTCGCCATTTTATTAGCAAAACATGAAGTATTAATAGCTTTAACCCCCATAGCTATTATCACTATAGCTTATTCATTGCCAATTTTCAAAAACAAAAAAACGATTCTCAGATTAAGAGAAATTCCATTAATAAAAATATTTTTAATTTCAATAGTATGGTCAGCTGCCACCATATTATTACCGATCATACAATCCGATATCAGATTTAACACAAGCGACATCCTTATTATGTTGATTGAACGTTTCTTTTTTATTTTAGCAATTACTATTCCTTTTGACATTAGAGATATTGAAGCCGACAAAGAAGTCGGATTAAAAACGATTCCTTTAATGGTAGGAAAAAAAACCGCTTTACTTATCTCTTATGGAGCACTATTCGTGTTCATGACTATTGCCATATGGCACTACCGGGATTTCAAATTCATCGTGTTAGCGCTTGGGCTATCAGGTATCTCTACGTTTGTTTTTTTAAGTGCACAAAAAATAAAGGATCTACAAAAGTATCATTATGGAATTTTAGATGGAACGATGCTTTTGCAGGGGCTATTAATGTTCATCTTTTATTATCTTAATTTAATTTTGCAATAGCCTCAAAGATCCACCACATTAAATATCATTTAAATATTAAAACATGGTAAAAAAACACATCAAACGCAATTACCGTAAAGTAAAATATGTGTTGTACAGAGAAACACTGATCGATACTAAAGAGCATCTGTTAACTTTTATTGGTGCCTTTTTAGGCATTGCTATTATTGGTTTTATCAGCAGTAAATATTTTGTAGCGCATGACACTTTATTTTTAATTGGTTCCTTTGGTGCTTCAGCTGTTTTAATTTATGGCGTTATAAATAGTCCTTTAGCCCAACCGCGTAATTTAATTGGTGGTCATTTAATTTCTGCGATCATTGGTGTAACCATCCATAAATTACTCCCTAACGAGCTATGGCTTGCCTCTGCTTTAGCAGTTGCTTTATCTATTGTAGCGATGCAAATGACCAAAACCTTACATCCTCCGGGAGGTGCCACAGCCCTGATCGCTAACATTGGCAGCGAAAAAATAAGAGCTTTGGGTTATCTATATGTTATTTCTCCGGTATTAATTGGCGTATTGATCTTATTAGTAGTGGCCTTGATTTTTAACAACATTAGTAAAACAAGGCATTATCCATTGAGAAATAAAAAAATTCTGTGACTTACTCATTCATAAAAGTGATTCACTAAATAAGAGAGTAATCAATAACTCCGGTATGAGTATTTAGTTTAATTTTAATCTAAAATCTATTTTTATGAAAAAAATTATACTCTCATTGGTCATGCTATTTGTTGTTAGCATGTGCTTTTCTCAAATTTCATTAACGGTTACAAGTACACCGGCTAGCTGCTTTGGTGCATCAAACGGCTTTGCTACGGTAAGTGCCAGCGGAGGTACGGGTCCATATAGTTACACCTGGACGCCAACAGGTTCTACTTCAGCAACACTTGCCCTTGTTTCCAGTGGTGTTTATACAGTTAATGTAGAAGATGCCATGGCCGGTACAGCTACGGCAACCGTTTTCATTTCACAACCAACTCAACTTTCAACAACCTCAGGCACGGTAATTTCAGCATCGTGTTTTGGAATGTGTAATGGAATAGCTAACGTGATGGTTACTGGCGGCACCAGTCCTTATAACTATTTATGGAATTCTACTCCTACTCAAACAACTCAAACAGTCAATAATTTATGTGCAGGAGTTTATTCCGTACAAGTAACAGATGCTAATAATTGTGTCAGCGTTACAAATGTTTCAATTTCTCAACCTCCACAATTAAATGTTTTTGCCTCTTCTAATAATGCCAGTTGTGGCGGCACTTGCGATGGTTCTATTTTCACTCAAGCTAGTGGTGGAACACCGGCTTATTCCTACTCTTGGAGCCCGGGTGGTTTTTTTGGACCTGTAGCTAACGGCCTTTGTCCTGGCATGTATACGGTTAATGTGGTAGATGCAAATGGTTGTATGGCAACTACAACTGCGGTTGTAAATAGTACCGGTACCGGAAGTTTAAGCGGTGTCACTCCAACATTAACTGCTTATAATGAATCTTGTTATTTAGCGGGTGATGGTGCATTGGATCTGGAATTAGGAGGTTCTAACCCCGGACCATTTACATATCAATGGAACACAGGAGCAACGACACAAGACTTAACAAACGTATCAACCAATTATTACACCGTGCTGATCTTTGATGCCAGTATGAATTGCATGTCTGTATCAGATACTGTGATGTATGATGGTACCAATTGCGGAACCATTACCGGAAATTTATATTTAGATATGAATTCAGATTGCATCAAAAATTCAGGTGATCTGAGTTTTTCAAATGCCATCGTTATAGCTAATCCGGGCAATCGTTATGCATATCCTGATGCGCAAGGTAATTATGCGTTTAATAGTGTTCCTTATGGTACTTATAGTGTAACAACAAGTAATTACGCTACGTTCATTAGTTCAACTTGCAGCAGCACTTTAGTTACATCAACTAGTAGTACTACGCCAAACTCCATCAGTAATGATTTTGCTTTTGAATCCACATCCCCAACACAACCTGATATGCAAGTGTATGGATACAGTAACGGCATTGTTCCCGGTTTTGTTTGTCATGCGTATTATTATTTAAATAATTTATCGCCCTTTAATGGTTCAGGGATTTTTAAAGCAACTTTACCTTCGGCGATGATGGCTGGTTTTGTGAGTGCAACACCATCTTATACCTTAAGTGGTGATACCATTCTATGGAATTTCACTAATGTTAGTTACAATAGCTACACACAGTTTTATGTTAATTTTACGGTGCCTGTAAATACTCCATTGGGCAGCACCTTTACCACATGCATGTGGGCTAATACAACGGTGACTGATCTGAATCCTGCTAATAATACATCTTGTTATAGTCGTATGGTAACCGGATCTTTTGACCCTAACGACAAAAGTGTGAGCCCGACCGGAACTGGACCAAATGGAAATATCATGGTAAGCGAAACTGAATTAACGTATTTAATTCGTTTTCAAAATACTGGTAACGGACCTGCAGTAAATATCGTTGTAAAAGATAGCATCTCTTCAAACCTGGATATCTCTACTTTCCAAATGTTGAATGCCAGCCATGCTTATGCGGTTGATATTTTACCGGGCAATGTATTGCGTTGGAAATTTGATAATATCATGTTAATCGATAGTAATGCTAATGAGCCTGCCAGTCATGGTTATATTCAATACCGTATCAAACGTAATGCGATCAATACGATCGGGACTCAAATCAAAAATACCGCTTACATTTATTTTGATTTCAACGATCCTGTAATCACTAATACAACGCTGAATACCCTTGCTGCTCCAACAAGCATCATGGATATTTCTAAAAATGAAAGTGATTGGTTAGTGTATCCAAACCCAAGTAACGGAACGTTATATTTAATTAATAACACAAACGCTCAAGAAGAAAGCCAGATACAAATTGTAAATGCGATGGGACAAACAGTATATACTGAAACTATTAGCAGCAATCGTAAAACCATTGATTTGAGCAAATTAAATAATGGTGTTTATTTTGTGAAGATCAGTTCGGATACACACAATAGTGTGAAACGAATTGTATTGAGTAAGTAGTGCGATTATGCTTCTCGACTTCGCTCGAAGAGACAAATATCGGTGGTAAGGAGGTCACTGAGTTTATCGAAGTGCTCTCGAAGCCACAGTAGCAGCTAATAAATATTAATAATAACATAAGAGACACCGTTAAATAAGACGGTGTCTTTTTGTTTTTTACCATTTAAGGCAATGGCTAAGGGTGATTTATTAGAGATCACAAAAACGGTTTGATCATCCACTTGTAATTTTCCAATGCTTGCTGCAATTAAAAAGAATCCTTTATCCGTTTCTATTAAGCTTCCCAATACCACACTGTCCGACTGTATGCTGCCATCTATCCTTTCAAAATCTGCCAACTGGGTTTCTGCTTCCTGCAATTGCTTCCCTAATTTCTCCTGTTCCAATTGCATCATGGCTCTTGCCGTTTCATGCTTATCACCGGCGGTGCTTTTGGTTTCGGAATTACCCGCTTCGGTGACTTCCCGCAAGGCAGATTTTAGTTCATTGAGTTTATGATCTAAATGTAGTTTACAGGATTTTATGATTTGTTCTTTCAATTGAAGCATTTACAAATATATCTGTTTTGTCTTTTCGACACAGTTCAAAAGTGTTGTATTTTCTTTTCTACTTCCTTTTCTTTCTTGATAAAGAAAAGGAACAAAAGAAATCAAGCCAAAAATATGCTCAGCCCGCCTCACGGAATTCTACGGATTTCACGTTCCGCTTCGCTACACTAAATCCTTGAATT
>JAKFDE010000032.1:0-2120 GCA_036676295.1 Bacteroidia bacterium
CCGGGCCAACTCATTCTTGGGTAGATTATTTAATACTATTCTGCGCCATTGTCATATCTGGTATTGGCGGAGGAATGTATGTTGCAGCAGGACTTGGTGCAGGACCACGTGATGGTTTTATGCTTTCAATTTCAAATAAAACAAAATTATCCGTAAGTCAAGCACGTATTCTTGTTGAAAGTTTTGTGCTGATAATTGGTTTTATGTTAGGAGGACCTGTATTTATTGCAACGTTCCTCTATACATTTATACAAAGTCCAGTATTCCAGAGGTCTTTAAGCCTTTTTAACAGCTTAATCGAAGTATTTAAAAATAAGAATAAACAAATTAGAGAAGATGTGTATTTATAAACACACGTCTTCTTTAATTTTGACTAGATCACTTCTACTCTATCAGTACTGAAATCACCATAATATTGTTGATGTGCTAAATCGTTTATATTATGTTCGCTTGAGGCCGCAAAATAGGATGATAATTTCCCCTCATAAATTAATTCTAAAGAATTGGATTCTTTTATGTCATCCGGAGTAACCAAAGACAGCGGCTTTTGTTTATTTATTTTTACTCCTGATTCTTCAAGAAGAGCAGCAACAAAATGGGAACAAAAAAATGCATTTTTCCGCTCCAATTCCAAATTAAACATGACAGCGAATAACCCTAAAAGGTTATAGCGATAATCGCCCTTATTTTTTTCAATTTCTTCAATTTTTCGACAAATCACTTCATACTGTATTTCAGATATCGTACAACAATAAATAGCACAATCAGCATTGCGAAAAATTCCGCCACGAATATTTTCCCGCACAAAACCAGCTAGGAAAGGATTGCGGGGTCTTTTTCTTCCAAAACTATAAACATCCCATAATTGGTCATCTAATGCTATGGAAGCATGATTATGCGGCTTCTTCGTATATAGTTTTATAATTTTTGTTAATACCGTCCCGGTGTCTGTAAGAAGTACGTAAATCTTCCTCATCCTATATTCCCCCTTCAGTTTCATAGGAAGGGATTTCTCTCATATATCCCTTAACGATTTGATTATTTATTTTATTTTAACGTGTATTTCTTATAGCTCACACAATCTCCAGGATTATTTTAAACTAAGACTTAAGACTTACCGGGTAACAGGGATTTCTTTTTATGCTCATATATTATAATTTACTAAAATAAATTCCTCATAGACACACATTTTTCCTGTTTTTTTATAAATTTTTCCCATTTTTAACATTTCAAGCATAAAATAATACATTCATGATGTAAGGGGTGTAAAAAATGGGATTATATATTAACAATGGCAAACATCCTACAGTTTATAAGAGTAAGAAGAAAATAAATGAACCTAACCAAAAGTTTGTTAAAAAAGATTATCTTTCAGAAGTTATAGACGAGCAGCACCAAGCTAATGTTTCACTAATGAACGCCATCAATGAAATGAAACACCAGTTTTTGAATCAAGAGGTAGTACAAGCAAATAATTGGGATAAAATTGAGAATCAATTAAAAGAAATACGTACGAGTAACCAAAAGCACATAGAGTATGAAGAAGTGATTATGGATTTGTTAAAAACTCAAGAAGAGCTGCAAAAACAATTATCCGAAAAAATCAATAAACAAGAAGAGTTTCAAACTGGGGTTTTAATTCGGCTGGACCAACAAGAAGCATTGACAGAAAAAATCTCCAGGCAATTAAACCATATTCGTTCCATTCTATTTGAACGAACTAATTATCTTGCTGAAAAAATCGATGAAGGTTACAAAATTACATCTTCATATGTTTATAATTTAATGACAGGTTCAGACCAGCCGATAACTTTTTATTTAATGAACAACAGAAAAGGAGAAAAGCAGAAATAGACTCGGTGCCATAAAACAATGGCACCGTTTTTTTAGCTTTGCTATTTTTATAGCTATATCGCTTCAACTTTTCCATAGTAATGGACAAAGTTTTTTAGTATCTCTTTCCCACATGAGGTTAATATAGATTCAGGGTGAAACTGTACACCTTCAAGAGGAAGTTCTAAATGACGTATCGCCATAATCTCTCCGTTTTGGGTCCAAGCGGATATCTCAAAACAGGATGGAAGTGTTTCCCTTTTGACAATTAATGAGTGATACCTTGT
>JAKFDE010000033.1:0-3699 GCA_036676295.1 Bacteroidia bacterium
TTTTATAGTGAAAAATAATTCGGAATTAACTGAATATCATTTGTCTAATTCTAATTTGATGTTCATGGAATATATCTATAATTTAGAGTTTGATGAATACACAGTTGATACTTATTATGATAAAAAAAAATGAGTTAAAATGTGTTGTTCCCCGTAAGCGTATTTGTATGGTGTTTGGTATGTGGGCAATATTAGTTTGTTTGTTTATATTAAAATACTACCTTTGACTATTAAAAAAAAGCTGTAAGTAGAGAAGAGGTTTCAAGTGACGGACAAGTCACAACGGAAATGTTTAAAGGGAATGAGTAGGTATGAAAGAAATTATTATTATTGGAGCTAGTGGATTAGGAAAAGAGGTAGCTTTTTATATTAAGTCGATTAATAGAGTGAATCCCACATTTAATATAGTTGGTTTTATTGATAATAATCTTTCTTTACAAGGAACAGAAGTAATTTATGGACTAAAAGTAATCGGCACTGATGATTTGTTGTTAGAAGAGAGTTTTAAAATTAAAAATATTTGTATAGCAATCGCTAATAATACGGTAAGAGCTTCTGTTTTTGAGAAAATCAAAGACATGAATTTTATTTTCCCCAATATTATTGATCCCTCAGTTAATATAGACGATTCTAACAGTATTGGAGTTGGGAATATTATGGGTGTTAATGTTACACTAACCTGTAATATTACAATTGGGGACTTTAATATATTGAATTGTACATCTGGTTTTGGGCATGATGTTAGAATTGGTAATTTTAATATGTTTGGTCCCAGAACTTCTATATCGGGTTGGGTTAAGATGGGGAATTCGAATACAATCAATTTAAATTCATCGATTATTCAGAATATAACGATTGGTAATGGAAATACTGTAAATTTGCATTCTTGTTTGTTTAAAAGTATTAAAGATAACGGAGTTTATTTTGGTGTTCCTGCAATGAAACAAAAATTTTAATCAAAAGAATTCCTCGAGGCACTGCTTCGGAGTTATTCATTAAATAAATAATTATGACAACAGAGAATTTTATTAAAGGGTTACAAGAAGAAGTATTTATGGAAACTAATATCTCTTTAATTGAGCCGGAAATCAGTTTTAAAGATTTAGATGAGTGGGATTCATTAACAGCATTATCTTTGATTGCTTATTTTGATATGAATTTGGGTAAAAAAATATCTGGAGACCAAATTAAAAGTGCAGTAACATTTCAGGATTTATATGATATAGCTACAAAATAATATTTATAGCAAAATGAGGCAAGTCAAGTTCTATTATTGGTGTTGCCTTGGCTTATACTGAATAAAATTTGACTTATTCAATCTTCAATGATTCGGAGAATAGTGATTAAATATGTAAAGTTGTAGATGTCCGTTGCAGAAATGCTATTGAAAATGATTTTTTCAGGTTTTGGAGTTGGCCTGTCATAGGCTGCTATGTATATTGAGAATGATAATGTAGTTGTTGCACCAATAATTTATATTTAATAGGATTCAGAAATTAAAACTAATAGATCAATTAGTAAAGTATATTTCAATAAGGCTAAAAAAAAGATATGGTTTTTGACAATAAATTTGATGTTAATAATAAAAACATTTTAATAACGGGAGCAACTTCGGGGATAGGTTTTGCGACATGTAAATTATTAATAAATTTAGGATGCTCACTCTTTGTAGTTGGAAGAAATAGTGAAAAACTTAACGGACTAGAAGAGCTCGGAAAAGGAAAAGTTGTTTCTATTCAAGCCGATTTGCGAAATATGGATGATATAAAAACGGTTGTAGAGAATATTTCTAATATTGATGGATTTGTTCACTCTGCAGGGGTGGTTAATAGTATTCCTTTACAATTTATTAATCGTGAAGTTCTTGAAATGGAGCGGTCTTTGAATTATGATGCTTTTTTATTTCTAACACAAATGTTGGTAAAAAAGAAGAAGATTAATTCTAACGGATCTATTGTTTCACTTGCTTCAATTGCGGCACACTTCGGTACTGTTGGAGCCTCTTTGTATTGTGGGAATAAAGCAGCTTTAATAGCTTCTTCAAAAGTTTTTGCTAAGGAGTTGGCTAGTAAAAAAATAAGAGTTAATACAGTTTCACCTGGAATAGTCCGAACTGAAATGATCAATAATGCTGAAGAACAACAATGGACTAAAGAAGCTCTTGTTTTGGATGAGCAAAAGTATCCTTTGGGATATGGTAAGCCGGATGATGTTGCTTATTGTATCACGTTTTTACTTTCTGATGCAAGTAAATGGATGACAGGTCAGGATATCATACTTGACGGAGGAAGAACTTGTTATGTGTAAAAACTGAACTTTGTTAAAAGAAAGATAAGGTAATAAATATGAAAGCTAAAATAAATGGCGTAAAAATAAGTGCAATATCGACTTGTGTTCCTAAAAATCAATTAGACTTGTATAGTTTATGTGATAGTTTTGGCGAATCAGAGGTTAATAAAATTATTAATACAACAGGTATTAAGTCAATACGCCAAGCGGATAAACAAACTACAACATCTGATCTTTGTTACTTGGCATCAAAAAAAATATTAGAAACTAATAACATTAATCCAAATGAAATAGACGGATTGGTTTTTGTTTCGCAAACTGGTGATTATAAAATACCACAAACTAGTCATGTTTTGCAACACAGACTCGGTTTAAAAGAAGATACAATTTGTTTTGATTTGCCTATTGGGTGTAATGGTTTTATATACGGTTTATTTCAAGCGTCATTATTAATTCAATCTTCTGCTTGTAAAAAGGTTTTAGTTTTATGTGGCGATACAACGACAAAAATAATTAATGATCAAGACAGGTCATTGAAAATGGTTTTTGGAGATGGTGGGTCTTCTAGCTTAGTTGAAAAGGGTGAGGGTGAAATGTCTTTTGCTATATATTCAGATGGAGAGAAATACCAAGATTTAATTATTAAATCGGGGGGGGGGAGATTGCCATATTCAGAATCAGACGATGATTTAATAATTGATACTGATGGGAATGCCAGAAAAAACTCAGATTTGTATATGGACGGGATGTCTATTTTTAATTTTGCGATAAAGCGTGTGCCAGAACTAATTAATGAAGTTTTACATTATAATAACTGGAACAAGGAAGATGTTGATTTATTTGCGCTTCATCAAGCTAATAAATTTATGATCGATTATTTAAGAAAAAAAATAAAAGTTCCTTTAGATAAAATGCCTGTAGTTGTTGATGGTTTCGGAAATACTGGACCAGCAACAATACCTATTTTATTAACGGAATTGTTAAACGAAAATAAATCATCAAAACTAGAGAAGGTTATTTTATGCGGGTTCGGTGTAGGGCTTTCATGGGGAGCAGTTTCTTGTAATTTAACAAATACAAATTTTATAAAAACTTTAGAAATTTAAATTATGAATACAATAGTTGAACGAGAAAAGATATTAGATTTAGTATTAAATTCATTAAAAGCATATTTTGAAGAAAATAATGAGGTAGTAGATTTAAGTGAAGGAGAACAAACTAAATTGTTTGGCGGTGATGGAGTCCTCGATTCTATTGGTTTAGTTAGTTATATTGTAGCTGTTGAGGAGGCACTTGAGGATGAATTTAATATTTCAATAGTTTTGGCAGACGAAAAGGCTATGTCTAGAAGAACAAGTCCTTTTAGTAGAATTTCGTATTTGGCGGATTATATTCTTGAAGTTATTAAAA
>JAKFDE010000034.1:0-3613 GCA_036676295.1 Bacteroidia bacterium
AGGATCAGAGAGCTTGTTTGAATCGATGTATTTCATCCGCAGATTATGCACGAATGCTAAGAAATCCGGAGTGCAAATATTAACCAAAAAGAAGATCGTTTTTTGATTTATGAAAGAGATCTAATTAAAAAGGACAAAAACGGAATGTTTAAAGCGCAATATATGTTTATTTGCCCTATAAATATGGAAAAAAATTATATTTTTGAAAAATAATTTATGTATGAAAGTATGTAGTTTTTCTAAAATTAACATAATGGTGCTATACGAAATTTAGCCCTTTTAAGGGCTAAAAATTAGATCCAGTTCTCTAACTTTAACCCATCTATACGCTCAAATTCCTTGATGTTGTTTGTGACTAGTACAACATCTAAAGCGAGGGCATGAGCTGCTATTAGCATATCTAAACTACCAATAGTTTTACCTGTTGATTGGAGATCTTGACGTAATTTAGCGTAATGCCAAATCGCTTGCTCATCGTAGGGTAAAATATCTAAGGGTGATAAAAACTTGTTCAGAGCTTGCTTATTGCGTTCAGATCCAGACTTTTCAACGCCAAAAGCCAGCTCTGACGCGGTTATGCTAGAAATAGCTAACTGTCCAAGCTGATATTGCTTAAAGCGTTCAAAAACTTGCTGTGGTTTATGATTGATCACGTAGATACAAATATTTGTGTCTAAGAGGTAAATCATTTGAAGTCCTCACGTAATTGCTCACCCTGATCAGCTCGTTCAAGCTGAAATCCTACTTCAAATTCGTTAATTGCTTCTAACATGATGTCCCATGGGTTTTCGATGGGCATTAATAAGACACCACGGCCAAAACTCTTGATAGCAACTTCAGTACCATTAAAGCGAAATGCTTTAGGTAAACGGACAGCTTGACTACGACCTGTTTGAAAAACTTTAGCGGTTTCCATATTTGCCTCCCAATAAAATAGATATCATTGATACATATCATACCATCAAACTATTTATTACACGTGATTTATTGTAAGTAATCGTTGCTTTCTAAAATTGATCTAAAAGATACAGGCAATAAAAAAGCCCGACATCCTGTCGGGCTTTTTCATATTGGGTGTTTAGGTATAACTCCTGTCGTATCTCACGTCCTGGTGTTGCACTTATCATTATTGTTTTATGTGTTGGAACATCCTGTTCTCTATGTCCCCATCATATGAAAAATCCCCATACTGACATAGACGCAATGATCCCTAATTCATGTCAGCTTTGGCTTACAAGATTGCTCAAAACTTACCCCAAGGTTTATCCGCAGAAATTGCGGATAATTTCCGAAGTACAGGCATTGATAAAATTTAAAAAATTGCAAAATCGACTACTTTTTAAACAAATTTATTGGCAAGAACTATCAAAACTGCTCATAAAAAAGCCGACTTGTTTCAAAGTCGGCTTTTTAGGCATTTTGGGATTTTTAAGTTTTCATTAAGTATCTGATATTTATATTAATATACAAGTGTATTGCGTATAACCGCCATTATGTTAAATAGAGGGAAAATCTATTTTTAAAGTGATAAAATTATTGTAGTTATTTTAAGAATAGCTGCTTTTGATACTTGATCATCTATCCTAATTAAAAACTGTTTTTTAATAATTTGGAATATAAATAAGATTTAGTTAAAATTAACATTATTCATATAAATTAACATTATGTATTACATTTACTAATAATTTAAAATAATTAGTAGAAAAAAATTATGTTTTAATTATTTCTTTGATTATATAAATTGAGAGTAAAAAATGATTAATACGGAATTTTCAGAGTGTATTTCTGCATGTACAAACTGTTCACTTATTTGTACTGAATGTGCAACTTCTTGTTTAAAAGAAAAAGATTTAGAGATGATGCGTGAATGTATTCAACGTTGTCTAGAATGTGCAGATATTTGTCAGTTATGTGTGCGTATGCAACAACATAACTCACCTTTCCTCAAAGAGATTTGTGAGCTTTGTGCTAAGATCTGTGAATATTGTGCGGAAGAGTGTGAAAAACATTCACATGATCATTGTAAAAAATGTGCTGAGGCTTGCCGTCAGTGTGCAGAAGAATGTCGAAAAATTGCCATGTAAAATACTTCAATAATGTTAATTATATGGCTCTAGACTAACATAATCATTCTGCTAGTCTAGAGCCTTTCCTAAAATTAACATAATACACCTTATACGAAGCCAAAAATGGGAGCTTTAAGCTCCCATTTTTAGTCTTTAATTCGCTTTTTCGCTTCGTCATAAACTATGCTATCAGCTCGTTTTCCGACGGTAATGAGCAGGATAACTACCTGATCATCTTTAACTTGATAGACAAGTCGGACACCAGCTTTTAATAATTTGATTTTATAGCAACCTGCAAGATCGCCTCTAAGCATATTCTTTGGAATATGTGGCTGCTCTATGACTTTGGCTAGTTTCTTTTTAAATTGATCTCGTATAGCAACAGGGAGTTTTTCCCATTCTGCTATAAAGTCCTTGTGACGTAAAAGCTTATAAGTCATCTAATGTGACTTCCTCAAACATCTCTTTAGGATCATTAATGCGCTTACGGACAAGAGCTAATAATTCTTCATCTTCTTCCGAAAGCAAAGCTTTTTTAACAGGCAGTTTCCCAGTCGTAGCAACATACTCAAGAATACTAGTGAAGAAATCCGTAGGTGCAATACCTTGCTCTTTAAGGATTGAATAAGATTTTTCTTTAAGGGCTTCATCGATCCTGAAGTTAACAGTAGCCATCATATTTCCCAAGTATTTAATGTACTAGGAATAGTGTAATGCAAATTGCATTACAAGTCGACTTCGCATAACAGCCATTATGTTAAATAGTGGGATGAATTTTATAAAAATCGGTATAGTAATAGTATCTTTAACTTAAAATATAAAAAGTGTATTTTTGAAAAAAACATTGTATATCAATATATTATCATTTCTTTTGACATCATTATCTTTATTTTATCAGAGATATATCCCTGTTAATCGTATAGTTGTCGATAGGGTGGAAGAAGTAGATAGACTTGCAGGAGGTTTTCCCTTTGTATTCTTAATTGATGGAGATTTCACTTCACCTGGTAACAATATAAGCGTGTTATTTATTTTTTGGGATTTAGATGAGTTCCTTCTTCACTACTTTATCTTGGACTACTTATTTTGGCTTAGTTTTCTGTTGATTTGTTATTTATATCTCAAAAAGAGAAAAAATCGAGTCTAATCTATCTTGTAGCGTTCCTAAAATTAACATAATACACCTTATACGAAATGTGCTATAATTTTCCTTAGAAATCAATGCTGTAGTTTCTAGTTTATAGCCCAATCACACCCGATTGGGCTTTTTTTATGATTTTTCATGTTTCACGATCAAAAAACAATCAATGTTCCACGGTTTTGTTTAGCTTTGGCGAATAATCAATGGATGCCATTGAAGCCTTTTAGGTCTTCCGTTTTCTCAAAAATGAAGTCTCTACGATCCAGGATTAGGCAGTTTTTATGGCACTGTTGCAAATAACCACGAATGGTAAGCTGAAGACTGTTTTAGCTAAAGGTGCAGCATATGAATCCTTTCCATGGTCGGCATTTTCAGGGCGAAATCATTCTTTGGGCTGTGCGCTGGT
>JAKFDE010000035.1:0-173388 GCA_036676295.1 Bacteroidia bacterium
CGACTAAAAAGCCGGCTTCTATTTAACTAAGATTGAAAATCTAATTTGTTACAAACAATTTAACAGTACTTTCTTTGTCATTTATTTTGAGTTTAATAAAATACATACCTGAATTTAAATCAGTTATTTGGAAAGTGTTTTTATACTTGTCAATAGTTTGTGTTGTTAATGGTAATAAGGTTTTAATTGATCTTCCTGCAATATCAAATAATTCTATACTTACAGATGAATTAACTTTTAAGTTGTAATTAATGTTTATTTGCTCAGAAGTTGGATTAGGATATATTGCTAATTGGTGCTCTTGAACATTTATGTCATTTACACTTGTAAAATTCAGGATTGGGTTTACAAACATTGAGTCAACTGTAAAATCTAAACCTGTTAATTGATTATTACCGGGGCTTAAATTAAAGTGATACGTATAATTGGTATCCAATCCAGGAATATCAACCAAAATAAAATAGTTTGACCCGTCAGGAATATTACTTAATGTGTAATCTCCGTTTCCATCAGTGGTTGTTTGAGCAAACATTTGTCCACCCGGATTACGACCACCTTTTACAACAATACCTCCAATTGGATTACCCGGTGCCATTGGTTTAAAATCAGATGATCTTTGGCCAAAACCATCGGCTTCAACAATAGTTCCACTTATACTTCCGGTGCCGGTACCAATATTTGTTAAAGGTATTACCGTTATAGTATTGATTGATGTAGACGTACAACCATGGTTAATGACTGTAGCATCTTGCCAGCTAATAAAACTAGTACCATAAGTAATTTGATTGTTAGGAGTTGCAGGAATAACTTTTAAAACATATTGTCCGCTATCTAAATTATTAAATTGATATGCTGTTGAACTGATAGGAACGTATGTTACAGAATCCCACTGGCTTAAAACTGAACTGTATTTATATAATATTACATCACCGGCTGTTTCATTAATTATGGAACCTGTAAGGCTTTTATTTGCAGCCACTGCAATTAATACAGAAGCCGTACTTGAACATCCAGTAGCATTTACACCGGTTAATGAATAAGTTGTAGTGATCGTTGGACTAACAATTATTGAACTTGTGACTTCAGCTGTATTCCAGTTGTAAGTTAATGCACCACTAGCCGATAAGGTAGATGTGCCACCACTGCAAATGGTTGCATTAGAAGGAGTAATAGTTATAACCGGAGATGGGTTTACCGTAATAAGAACAGTATAAGTAGCCATACATCCATTTGCACCGGTGCCATTAACGGTGTATACTGTTGTGGCAGTTGGAGTAACATTGATGCTATATGTTGTAGCGCCGGTGTTCCAGGAATAACTTGAGGCGCCCGAAGCGGTAATTACATAACTAGCGCCTTCACAGATAGTTCCACCGTTAGCAGTAATGTTTGGTGTGGTATAGTCCGTTGTTACAATGGTGGTAACATATGCATTACAGCCATTAGATCCTGTAGCTGTAACTGTATAAATTCCAGGCTGATTTACCACAGCGTTTGAATTTCCAACACCACTAACTACCCCTGGACCATCCCAATAATACATTAAGGCACCTGTTGCAATGACATCAACGGTGTTGGTTGCACATGTCAATGTTCCTGAAGTGGTAGCAGATGCTGATGGTAGAGAATTAACTGTAACTACTACATTATCATTTACGGTACATCCATTGGCATCAGTTGCTGTAATGGTATAAATAGTAGTAGCAACAGGCGAACAATTTGTTGATGCTGAAAATGGTGTTGATAATCCGGATGATGGTGCCCATGAATAGACATAAGATGGAGAACCTCCGGAAGCCGAAGAACTTAAAAAGGTATTAGACCCTTCACAAATTGATACATCTGAGCCAGCATTTACATTAAGGGCACTGGGTTGATTGACATTTACAGAAATAGTTTTGACACAAGCATTAGCATCAGTAATAGTACATGTATAAGAACCTGCAGATAAACCTGAAGCCAGAGCTGCGGTTCCACCTACTGGCGACCAATTATAAGTGTAAGCAGGAGTACCTCCTGTTGGTGTTATTGCAATAGCACCGTTTGAGGTGCCAAAACAAATGACATTTGTTACAGATGTTGTTGCGTTTAATAGAGGTGGTTGTGTTAATGTTGTTGTTTGTATTCTTTGGCAGCCTGAACCATCCGTTACAGTACAGGTATAATTACCGGCCGCTAACCCACTAACATTTTGCGTTACCATACTTCCAGGTTGCCAGTAGTAGGTATATGATGGAGATCCTCCAGTTACAAGAGCAGAAATAGAACCATTTGATAATCCAAAACAGCTTGGAGGAGTTGTTGTTAGATTTAATTGGTAATTTGTTACATTAAATGCATTTGCGATTTTAGTTAAACCAACACCGGGTTGATCAACATATAGGTCATACATACCGATATCTGCATTACAAGGTATGTTGAAACTAGAGGTTAATTGTACGTCGCTAACTATTGTTGGAGTATTACCGGTTATTGTAGCTGTACTTACAGTATGAACTAAAAATACATTGTTAGCAAAGGGTGGCGTATTAAAAGTAGTATTACTTCCATTAACAGTTATGGTGATGTTTTTTGACTGGCTTGCTGTAACAGGTGTAATGTTTGCTATTCCAAAGCAAGTTACGCTGGCAGTCCATCCCGGATTAACGGTAGCAGCATCAGATTTAAAATGAAAGGTTAAACTTTGAGCTGAAGAATATTGATTGGCAGGAATTGCAGTTCCTGAAAATTTATTTTTAAAATTAGTAACAGTAACACTTGTTCCGTCATAAACGGATAACGTATCATAACCAAGCTCTGTACTAAAAGCACTAAAGGATACTCTTATTCTGTAACCTGCCGTTGAAGACGTAAAAGTTTCAATTAAATCCTGATTAACACCATAGTTAGATGCTGAACCTCCATCATCATAAAAATTACCAGAGCAGGTTGTTACAACACTATTAGTCATGTTATAGGTTTGTCCGTGTACGGATAAACCTACACACAAAGCTGAAGCTAGTACAAAGTTTTTTAAAAATTTTTCCATGGCCTGTTTTTTTTAATTATTGAATACCTCTATTAATTATTCAAACAAAGTTTAATGATAGTTTCTTTATCATTAATTTTTAATTTAATAAAATACATTCCTGAATTTAGATCAGTTAATTGAAATGTATTTTTGTATTTATCTGCTATTTGTGTAGTTAAAGGCAATAATGTTTTAACTGATCTTCCTACCATATCAAACAACTCAATACTAATAGATGCGTTATCTTTTAAATTATAATTTATATTTATATAACTAGAAGTAGGGTTAGGATATACCAATAACTGATGTTGCTGAACATTTAAGTCGTGTATGCCAACTGAATTATTTATAGGATTTACATGTGTAGAGTCAACCGTAAAGTCTAGATCAGTAAACACATTATTCCCGGCTACTAAATGTCTGTGATAAGTTCCGTTGGTATCTAATCCCGGAATATCTACCTGAATAAAATAATGTTCGTTTGCTGCTAAATTGTTCGGTAATCCACTTAAAGTATAAGTTCCGGTTATTGGATCTGTAGTTGTTTGTGCAAACATTTGTCCACCAGGATTTCTACCGCCTTTTACCACAATCCCACCAATTGGATTACCCGGTGCTGTTGGTTTAAATGCTTGACCAGGTTTTTGTCCAAAGCCTAAAGCTTGTTCAATTTTTCCACTCATTTCTCCAGGCCCTGTTCCTAAACCGGCAATAGGATAAAATTCTTGAACATTAATGTCTTTGTTTTCATCAAACTCACAACCATGTTGAATTGTAGTAGCATTTTGCCAGGTTAAAAAACTGGTTCCATAAGTAATTTGTAAAGTACTTGCGTCTGGAATAGATTTAATGATATAATTTCCGGCAGTGAAAGAAGTAAATGTATATCCTCCGGCAGCATCTAAAATTTTGTAATCAACGGAATCGAATTGAGTTAAGAAAGGTTCGAATTTATATAAAACTACTTTTCCTGCAACCGGAACCGGTGTTACAGTATTTGAAGTAACCGAACCAAAAATATTTTTAGATGCATTTACCTGCACAATTAATGTATCGCTATATCCTATGCAACCATGAACATCGGTAACAACTGCATTATAAGCATAAGTTCCGGGAGCAGGCGTAATATCTAAAGCAGTTGTATCGTTACCAATAGCAATGTTAGTTTGATACCACTGATAATTAACCGGAGCATAGCCACCTAATTCAGATACAATTAAATCCATTGGAACGCCATCACATGCCAAAGTTGAACCGGCAACTGAGGCTAATACTTCGTAAACAGTAATAGAAATATGGATGGTATCTGTTATACCTGCGCCATGTGCTACTAAACTAACAACGTGATTCCCGACTACAGGGTTGTTAAAACTATACCATGCACTTTGTCCGGGACTCATTGCCACAAATGCACCATCGTATAACCAACTTGTGGAATCGGCATTTGTGCTGGTGCTTGTAAAAGTTAATAATGAGTTTAAACAAACAACGTTATTATTATAAATAACATTTGCTACCGGAGGCGATAATTTATAAACCATTGCTCCTTGATACTTATTTAACCCATCAAAATAGTAATAGTCGCCAATGCAATATAAGCTATCGTTTAAAACACTTAAATGATAGCGGGATCCGTTATTTTCTATTAAGCCTAAAGTGTCTACTGATATAGAATCGTTACCCAAATTATTTAAATAAGAAACTTTTAAATTGGCATTAGATAATGCAAATGTCATAGATCTACCATTTAACCACATTTTATTTTTGTAAGGTTTTAAACTTACGTAACGGCTAAAATAACCTCCCGGTTTTACTTCTGAAAAAACAGAGCCATCTGTTGTTCTAAAAATATTACTAAAACTTTCATTATCTCCTAATAGGATATACAAGTTATTATTTAAAGTATCCATATCAAAGCCGTAAGATACACCGCTTGAAATCATCCACTGACTGGTAAAACCTAAACATTCAGTGTAATTTCGGCTATCACTGCTTTTAAATAATCTTACACCGTTACCATCATTTCCCAATACATATAAAGTATCTCTATAAACTATTGATTCATAAACTTGAGTGAAAGAAAATGAACCAACACTAATGTAACCGGTTTGATTATAATGTTTTTTTAAAACCTGAGTGCCACCAAAATATTTTGCGAAAATCAGTAATGAATCATGGTTGGTTGCTCCGGATTTATTAAAAAAACAAACATTATCAATCCCTTCATGATTGCTGTTTGTTCCATAATTTATAACCTCATTGGTCATAATACCGCCATTTACATCATATTTGTAAAGACCTGGGTACTGGCCAAATTGAGACTCTGCGCCAAAGAAAATATAAGTTGAACCGGTGGTAGTGGTATTGATAGCTGCCGCTGTTTTTAATTTCATATCAGTGCTAAGAGGCGTGAAATTAATTTGCGTAATTGTATTATTCTGAGGGTCGAAAGAACTTGCATAAGGAGTATTAGCCATACCTGTAGTATCTCCATACAAATACAACTTACCATTATGTTCAATGGATTTTTTGATATTATAATCAAATGGAGCATTCATGGTTGTGGAATTATTAACGAGATTCCATGAAGTTTGGGCATTTAATACTTGAGAGAGATTAAATATCAGTACTAAAGACAAAAATCCGATTTTTACTATGTGTTTCATTTTTTGTTAGATAAATGTGTTTTTAAAGAAGACAAAAATATAATTTTATTATTGACTATTACAAGGAAATAGGAGCTTATTTTCAGAAAATCTACCGATTTTGTTAAAAAGCAAGGCGAAAACAACCTAAAAAGATTAGATAATTTTAAAACTAGAAATTAAATGAGTTTGTGTTAAAGATTTAAATACATGTCGATCAATCCTTCGGGGGCATTTAAATCAACTATTTTTAGATCATCATCAATTTCATTGATGAGATCATCATTGAATGGTAAGATGATTTCTGCACCACTTGGATGCGAAATTGTAATAACCACGTTTTCGGTTTTATCGTTCACATCTGTAATAGTTCCAATATTACCATGTTCGGAATCAATTACGGAGTAACCAACAAAATAACCTAAGCTATTTTCGTTTTCAATAATAAACTCTTTTAAGCAAAATGCTTTTTTACCAATCAATTTTTTAGAAGTATCAACATGATCGATCGTATCTAATTTTACAATAAAACCAATGTTATTAGGATTGCATTCTTGAATAAAATAAGGAACCTGAGAGCCGTTGATCTCTAAAAATATAGCAGTGATTTTTTCATGGTCAATAAAAATGTCTTCATTTAATCGTAAGATCAGGTGACCTTTTAAGCCATGTGTTTTACTGATATATCCTATTTCTTCTGTCTGCATAATTAATCAATGGTTTCGTTACCAAAATCAAATTTGGGTAAAGATAGTTTATATTTTACGGCTATGACCCTAATAATAATGATCACACTCATACTGATAGTAGCCGCAATGTTAGAATCAATGTTGAGATAAAGCATGGATGTAAATAATACAGCCCCTGCAATACAAGCGGTAGCATAAATCTCTTTGGCAAAGATCAATGGAATTTCATTGATCAAAGTATCTCGAATAACACCGCCAAACACAGCAGATATCAAACCTAAAATAACGGCAGCAAAAGGGTTAACGCCTAGCTCCAAACTTTTTTGTACACCTAAAATGGTATAAATACCAACACCTACAGTGTCGAATATAAATAACGTACGACGTATACGTGTGATGTATTTTTTGAAGAGAATGGTAAATACAAACGCACAAATAATAGAGATCAAAATATTTTCATCGCTTAACCATGAAATAGGGTAGGCACCCAACATCATATCGCGTAAAGTTCCTCCGCCAATAGCCGTTAAAAAACCGGTAAAGAAAACACCAAAATAATCATGGTAATGTTTTTTGTCACGCGCAGCTACTGAACCCGAAATGGTAAAGAAAAAAATACCGATAAGATTTAGCCAGTAGAATAACATTTTTATGGTGGATTAAGGATAAATGATTAAGGATGTATGATTTTGTCTTTTATCATTCATCGTTTATCTTATAGCTGTATTTTCGGTTCTAATTTTTCGCCTTCCCATTTAGCCACTACAGCAGATGCCACAGCATTACCTACTACGTTGGTTGCAGATCGACCCATATCTAATATTTGATCAACAGCCAACAATAACAATAAGCCTTCGCCGGGTATATGAAACATACTTAACATTCCGGCAATTACTACTAAAGAAGCTCTTGGTACACCTGCCATTCCTTTGCTGGTTACTAATAAAACCAACATCATTTGAATTTGATCACCCATGCTCATATCAATCCCATACGATTGGGCAATAAATACAGTGGCAAATGTCATATACATAATAGATCCATCCAAATTAAATGAATAGCCTAAAGGCAATACAAACGATACAATACGATTACTGATGCCAAATTTCTCTAGTTGCTCAATCGTTTTTGGCATGGCACTTTCTGAACTGGCGGTACTGAATGCTAATAAAATTGGTTCTTTAACATGCGATAATAAGGAAAAGAACTTGATGCGGCAGATGACACAAATTAAAAAGAGAACACCAAAAATGAAGAATAATAAACCGCCAAAGAAACAGGCAATTAAATACGCATAGCCACTTAACACATCCAATCCTTGCTGGATCACAACTGCGGTAATGGCGCCAAACACGCCAATAGGAGCAAAGCTCATCACAAAATTAGTAACCTTAAACATGACGTGTGATAAACTATCCATCAGCTTTATCATTTGTTTACCATGCTCTCCTATAGAAGCAGCGGCGATGCCAAAAAATAATGCAAATACTACAATTGGTAATATTTCATTTTCGGCCATCACACGTACAATGCTATCTGGAACGATATGAGAAATAAAGTTGGATGCACTTTGAGCATTGGCTTTCACACCGGCATCAGCGTTTACTTCAGGCAGATCCAAGGCCATCACTTTTCCCGGCTCAAATAAATTAACGATCACTAATCCTAAGCTTAAGGCGAGTAATGTAGCAAAGGTGAAATAAATAATTGTTTTCCCTCCAATACGTCCTACTGATTTAAAATCGCCAACCTTGGCAACACCCATAATTAACACTGATAATACTAAAGGAGCAATGATCATCTTAATGAGTCGTAAAAAAATATCACTCATAACAGAGTAGTTGGCAGCTACTTTCTTTTTCTCATTCTTTAAATTGTTCTTATCAATTTTAGCACAAGCTTCCGTTAATTTTTTTTCTATGTCGGGATTACCTTTTGCTAATTTTTGAATATAACTATGTTCAATTTTGTAGGTGTTATTTGTAATTGATTTGTTAATTGTATAACCCAACACAATACCAATGATCATTGAAATGATAATGATGGTTATTAATCTGTTTTTTTTACTGAACATAGTTTTGTTTTTTATAGAACGCAGATGACGTTGATTTTTATGATTAAAGTTGATTTTTTATTTATCTGTGTTATCAGTGTTCTATAATTTAGAATTTTTATTTCTTAATAGAGCATCAGCTAATACTAAAGCTGCCATACTTTCAACAATTGGCACAGCACGAGGTAAAACACATGGGTCGTGACGACCTTTACCTTTTACAATAGTAGCATTACCATCTTTATCTACGCTTTCCTGATCTTGCATAATAGTAGCTACAGGTTTAAAAGCAACATTAAAATAAATGTCTTCTCCGTTGCTGATACCGCCTTGTATACCACCACTATTATTTGTTTTAGTTATAATTCTATCGCCTTCTTTTGCAAAAGCATCATTCAATTCAGATCCTTTGTACTTGATAGAATCAAAGCCTGCACCATATTCAAAACCTTTTACAGCATTAATACCTAACATAGCTTTTCCCAGATCAGCATGCAATTTATCAAAGACAGGCTCTCCTAAACCAACAGGCGTTCCTTTAACCACACAACTTACAATGCCTCCAATAGTATCACCTTGTTTACGAATGGATTCAATAAATTCGATCATTTGATTTGCTGTTGAGGTTTCAGGACAACGAATAATAGATTCTTCTGTTTTAGAAAGATCTAATTCGGTATATGCTTTATCTAACTTAATATGTCCAACCTGACTAACATAAGCCTGAATAGAGACGTTGTGATGTTTTAAAAATAATTTAGCCACTGCTCCACCAACAATACGACAGGCTGTTTCGCGTGCCGATGAACGACCACCGCCACGGTAATCTCTGATGCCATATTTTTCCTGATAAGTAAAATCAGCATGAGATGGACGATAGGCATCTTTAATATGCGAGTAATCATGACTTTTTTGATTGGTGTTTTCTATAATAAAACCGATGGAATGCCCTGTTGTTTTACCTTCAAAAATACCAGATAAAAATTTTACTTCGTCTTCTTCTTTACGTTGTGTGGTAATATGCGACTGCCCTGGTTTGCGACGTTGTAATTCGGACTGAATAAAATCCAGATCAATATTTAAGCCTGCAGGACAGCCATCAATAATTCCACCCAAAGCAGCACCATGACTTTCGCCAAAAGTGGTTAATTGAAATATCGTTCCAAAGGAGTTGCTTGCCATGAAGGCAAATATACTAAAATACCTAAAGCTTAAATACTATACACTAAGGAAAAATTGTTTAAGATATTCTTCATATCAAACTCGTAATACCTTTTTCGTGAATAATTAATATTGTTGTTATTGATGATTTCTCTATATGAAGGAGTGATTAAGTTTAACGGTATACCAATTTGGGTTGAGAAAAATAATTTCTTTGAAAAATGAAATTCAAATCCATATACAGGTTTTATGATAAATCCATTATATCTGCTTTCAACGTAAGTAATTATACTATCTTGATTATTATTGTTGGGGTTTAAATGATTGTTTGATAAACTGACATCGTGGCTCCAATCATTAGGATTGTGATTATCTGCTCTATTTCTAGTCCCGTAATATGAAAGATCGGTCTTTTTAAAATGAATATAGCCGAGGTCTATCCCAACAAATTGTTTAAATCGTTTTTTGCCAAATTTATATTCTAACCCACTTAATAGTTGAAATTGTTTACCTGTTATATTTTTTTTATAAGTCAAAGCATCATTTACTGAGTCTAAGGGTATCGAGAAAACTTCAGTATAAATATTATTGGCTTGTCCTTTATTATAAAGAACATTAAATCTATAATAGAATTGTGAGAACAATCGATGCTTATAGAATAATTGCCAATTCGGTTTGTTTACATATTTGGCACCATATATAATGAAAATGGGTTTTATATCAATTCCTATCTCATGTTTATTAAAAGCTATACTATCACAATTATTCTGAGAAAAAAAATTAAGATAAGATATCAATAGAAATTGAACAAGAATGTATTTTTTCATGTAGTTTTGTGTTTTATTTAATAACGCTTAATTAATAAAAATAGTATGCCTGCTAAACTCCTTATTAAAAATATAAAAACCTTAGTTCAAGTTCGCGAGTCTGATTGCTTAAAAGTAAGTGGTGCAGATATGAAAGTTTTACCCTGTTTAGAAAATGCCTGGTTAGCCATTGATAATGGACTGATAGCGGATTACGGAGTGATGGAAGATTTTCCGGGAATAGAAGACTGGAAAGGTTTGGAGATAATTGATGCAGAAGGAAAAATTATAATGCCTTGTTATGCAGATAGCCACACACATATTGTATATGCCGGTAATAGAGAAGGGGAATTTGTAGATAGAATCAACGGCTTGAGTTATGAAGATATTTTTAATCGCGGAGGCGGCATTTTAAATTCAGCTAAACGATTAAGTGAAGCAAGTGAAGATGAATTGTTTGAACAAGCCATGGTGCGCTTAAAAGAAGTGATCAGTCAAGGAACGGGAAGTATTGAAATTAAAAGTGGTTATGGTTTAAGTGTAGAAAGCGAATTGAAAATGCTGCGTGTGATCAAACGTATTAAAGATTTGAATTTAATTCCGGTTAAAGCCACATTTTTAGGGGCACATGCTTTGCCATTGAATTATAAAAACGATAAACAAGGTTACATCAATTTAATTGTGAACGAGATGTTGCCTAAAATAGCCGCCGAAAAATTAGCAGATTATATTGATGTATTCTGTGAGCAAAATTATTTTACCGCAGAAGAAACCGAATATATTTTAAAGGCAGGAAAAGAACATGGTTTAGTTGGCAAAGTACATGCCGAGCAAATGAGCCATTTTGGTGGTATACAAGCCGGTGTTGCTTGCAATGCAATTAGTGTAGATCATTTAGAATTTTGTAATGATACAGATATTGAAGTTTTAAAAAAATCAAACACCATGCCTACGGTATTACCGGGAGCGGCTTTCTTTTTAAGTTTACCTTTGCCTCCGGCTCGTAAAATGATCGATGCAGGTTTGGCCATTGCTTTCGCATCTGATTTTAATCCGGGTTCTTGTCCAAGTGGCAATATGAACTTTATGATGAGCTTAGGTTGCGTACAATATAAATTAACACCCGAAGAAGTGATCAATGCATGCACCGTTAACTCAGCTTATGCGATGCAGTTGTCACAAGAAGTAGGAAGTATTACCATTGGTAAAAAAGCAAATTTTTTTATTACACAACCAATTAGTTCTTATGCGTTTATTCCTTATTCGTTTGGGAGCAATTTAATTGAGAGCGTTTATTTGAACGGTGTTAAGCAATAGCAATTGTTATTCGATACCGGATAGGATCATTTCTTTAATGGTATAATATTGTTTCATCTTCAAACTTTTTTCACGTCTCCAACCACTCGAAATATTCATGTTAAATAATTCGGCTACTTCTTTATAGGTCATATGATTTAAAAAGGATCTTACGTATTCGTAATCACTTTTTTTCCAGGAGTCCACATAGTCTTCATAAATCAGGAAGAGATTATTGAGATACAAGCTTTTCTTTTCATCGTTAGTGGCAATTAAAAAGCGACTATCTGTTTTCTTGATCGAATTCAACCTATCTCTGGCATCTATTAATGCAAAGCCAAGGCGTTCGTAAGCCAAATGTTTACTTTGCATACTTTCAATACGATCGTGGTATATAATATGTTTTAATTTAAAGTCCAGATTGTTTTCTATCAAACATTCCTCAATATCAAAAATGATCTCCAAACTGATTTGCAAATTATTAGTGATTCCCTGGAATTCATTAGGCAAAACAATATCCAAGGCGGTGATAAAGTCCTTTTTATGTAGTTTATTAATAACGGCCGTAACGTTCTTTAAAGCATCTTTGATATTTTCGGGGTCGCAACTCCCGGGATGTTTGATTTCCGACATTAATATAAAGTGTTCCATGATCCTTCAGAATTAAGCGTATCTTTAAGCCTTATAGTTTTATATTTTTGCGTAAATAGCGCAAAAGTATAAAATTTATTGAAAAATGTGCGAATTAAGTTTGCTACCTACGAAAAAAGGCATACATTTGCAGCCCAAATTAGAATAAATTAAAACTTTAAAAAGTGGACGCATTAAGTTATAAAACAAAATTTGTCAGCAAAGCTACTGCAGAAAAAGAGTGGTTATTAGTTGACGCAGAAAATGAAGTAGTAGGTCGTTTGGCCTCTAAATTAGCGTATTTAATACGCGGTAAACATAAAACTAGCTTTACACCTCATTCAGATTGTGGTGCAAACATCGTTGTTATCAACGCTGAAAAAGTTCGTTTTACGGGCGCTAAAATGACTGATAAAGAGTACGTACGTTACACTGGTCACCCAGGTGGACAACGTTTTGCTACTCCTAAAGAAATGTTAGCTAAAAAACCAACTGAAGTTATTAAACATGCAGTTCATGGTATGTTACCAAAAGGTCGTTTAGGTAGAGCAATCAATACAAATTTATTTGTATTTGCTGGTACTGAGCATACACATGCAGCACAACAACCTAAAAAAGTAGATTTAACAACAATCATTGCATAATATTTATGGAAGTAATTAACACATCAGGTCGCAGAAAATGTTCGGTAGCCCGTGCATATGTAACTAAAGGTACAGGAGTTATCCTTATCAATAAAAGAGATTATAAAGAGTATTTTAAAACTCCAACTTTACAATATTATGTTTTACAATCATTAAACAATGCTAAAGTAGCAGGTGAGTATGATGTAAAAGTAAACGTAAACGGTGGTGGTACTACAGGTCAGGCTCAAGCAGTGCGTTTAGCAATTGCAAAAGCATTAGTAGAAATTAATCCTGAATTTAAATCTGCTTTACGTGCAGAAGGATTAGTAACTCGTGATCCACGTATGGTTGAACGTAAGAAATTCGGTCAGAAAAAAGCTCGTGCTCGTTTCCAATTCAGCAAACGTTAATATTTATTTTAAAAGATTATTTAAAAATGTCAAATACATCATTCAACGAATTATTAGAAGCAGGTGCTCATTTTGGTCACTTAAAAAGAAAATGGAATCCAGCAATGGCTCCTTATATCTATGCTGAAAAGAACGGAATTCACATTATTGATTTAAACAAAACAGTTGCTAAAATTGATGAAGCAGCTGCAGCGTTAAAACAAATTGCTCGTTCAGGTAAAAAAATATTATTTGTAGCTACTAAAAAGCAAGCTAAAGATATCGTAGCAGAAAAAGTAAAAGCAGTAAGCATGCCTTATGTAACTGAGCGTTGGCCAGGCGGTATGTTAACAAACTTTGCTACTATCCGTAAAGCTGTTCGTAAAATGGGCCAAATTGATAAAATGGCTACTGACGGAACTTTTGATAATATTTCTAAAAAGGAAAAATTACAAATTTCTCGTGAGCGCGCTAAATTAGAAACTAACTTAGGTTCAGTTGCAGATTTAACTCGTTTACCATCAGCTTTATTTATTGTTGATATCTCTAAAGAGCATATCGCAGTAGCAGAAGCAAAACGTTTAAACATCCCAACGTTTGCAATTGTTGATACAAACTCAAACCCTAACTTTGTTGATTATGCTATCCCTGCAAATGACGATGCATCGTCATCAGTAGCTTACATTGTTGATTTAATGTGCAAAGCGATCGCAGAAGGTTTAAGTGAGCGTAAAGTTGATAAAGAAGCTAACCCAACTGAAGAAAAAGAAGGAAGAAATTCTAAAGAAGAAGCAGAAGAATTAGCAGCAGGGTTAAACCTTAAAGGTGCTAATACTGAAGAAGAAGGTGGTGCTCGTAAACCAGCGGCTCGTAAAAGAACAACAGCGAAAAAATAATTTTTCACTCAAATAATTTAACGGCCGTTCCTAAATCAGGGAAGGCCGTTTTTTTTAAACTATAATTAATCAATACATAAAATAATAACACAATGGCAATTACAGCGCAAGAAGTAAACAAATTACGTCAACAAACCGGAGCCGGTATGATGGATTGTAAAAAAGCATTAGAAGAAAACAATGGCGATTTTGAACAAGCAGTAGATTACCTTCGTAAAAAAGGTGCTAAAGTAGCAGCAAATCGTGGAGATAGAGATTCTAAAGAAGGAGTTGTTTTAGCAAAAACATCTGCTGATAACAAAAGAGGTATTTTAATTTGGGTTAACTGCGAAACTGATTTCGTAGCAATTAACGCAGATTTTATCGCTTTTGCTGATTCAATCGCAACGATTGCTTTAGAGAAAAACGCAAAAACTAAAGAAGAGATCTTGACTTTACCATACAACAACGATATTACTGTTGGTGATAAATTCATGGAGCAAGTTGGTAAGATCGGTGAGAAAATTGAAATTGGATACTACGAAGTAATTACTGCTGAAAAAGTATCTGCTTATATTCACCCGGGTAACCGTGTTTCTGTAATTGTTGGTTTCAACAAAGAAGTAACTGATGAAGTTGGACGTAACGTAGCTATGCAAGCAGCAGCTATGGCTCCGGTAGCTTTAGACAAAGAAGGCGTAACTCCTGAAATGTTAGAAAGAGAATTAGAAATTGCTCGTGAAGTGATCCGTGCTGAAGGTAAACCTGAAGATATGGTAGAAAAAATTGCTCAAGGTAAAATTGCTAAATTCTACAAAGAGTCTACTTTATTAAACCAAGAATATATTAAAGACAATAAATTAACTGTTGCAGCTTATTTAAAAAGCGTAGATAAAGATCTTACGGCAACAGCATTTAAACGTTACGCATTATCTTAATTTTATTAAAATCCCGATTTATTAATCGGGATTTTTTTTGTTCTATTCCGTCATTGCGAGTGAAACGAAGCAATCTCAAATAACGGATCTCAAATAAAACGCTTCGAAAAACGCTCTGCACCCTTTGCTAATTAGCTTTGCGTCTTTGCGGTTAAACAATTATATACTATATGAAATACAAACGCATACTTTTAAAATTATCAGGAGAAGCCTTAATGGGCAATAAAGGATTTGGTATAGACCAGGAACGCTTAATGGAATATGCTAAAGAAATAAAATCGGCTTACGATGCAGGATGCGAAGTAGCCATTGTTATTGGAGGAGGAAATATTTTTAGAGGTATACAAGCTGAAAAAGGCGGTATGGATCGCGTACATGGCGATTACATGGGTATGTTAGCTACTGTAATTAATTCTATGGCAATACAATCTGCTTTAGAAGGATTAGGGGTACAAACCCGTTTGCAAAGCGCTATTAAAATGGAGCAAATTTGTGAGCCATTTATCCGTCGTAAAGCTGTTCGTCATTTAGAAAAAGGACGTGTGGTGATTTTTGGAGCCGGTACCGGAAACCCTTATTTTACAACAGATACAGCGGCTACTTTACGTGCCATTGAAATTGAAGCCAATGTGATCTTAAAAGGAACCCGTGTAGATGGTATTTACACAGCCGATCCTGAAAAAGATCCAACAGCTACTAAATATGAAAAGATCTCTTTTGAAGAAGTTTATGGTAAAGGTTTGGAAGTAATGGATATGACCGCTTTTACTTTATGTAAAGAAAATAATTTACCGATCATCGTATTTGATATGAATAAAGCCGGTAACCTTCAAAATTTATTAATGGGCGAAAAAGTAGGAACTTTAGTAGAAGTTTAATTCTCTCCAGTTATTATAAAACATAAAAAAATCCTGTGAGAATTATCTTACAGGATTTTTTTGTTTGATGACTATTTGCTAAATATTTATTTCACAAGGAATTGAGATAGTAGTTTTGAGTGAAGTTTTTATTTTGATTAACTTTTTGTCTTGATACAAAAAGTTACAAAAAAATCAAGGCTCTTTAAAATTTAGCTAAAATCTGCATGGTAGCAAGCCCACGCACTTGCTGGCTCATCGCTAAAAATGTTTACTAAACATTTTCTTAACGCTCTGCCCTAAAGCGCTTCGCGAACAGCCCAAATCATCTTCGAACATCCACCGCTTTTGATACCACTTGATTTGTACGCTAAATTTTAAAAGGCCGATTCGAAGACTTTTAAAATTGAATTAAAAATTAAATCGGAGCAGAGCGTGAGCCTGTCAAAAATGCGGGCAGACAAGCGGTGAAACGAGAAGTCAAGGATTTAGTGCAGCGTAGCGGAACGTGAAATCCGTAGAATTCCGTGAGGAGCGTGGCGCATATTTTTGACTTGTCTTTTTGCTTACTTTTTTGACTAAGAAAAAAGTAAGAAGAAAAATAATAAGTGTGTTATGATTAATAAAATTATTACTCCTTAATCACCCGATCTTTTATTTTCTGCGCAGGATTCCCCTGATATATACTCCAAGGGAGTAAGTGATGTGTAGCTACACTGCTAACAGTTAAGACTGCATGTGTGCCAATTCTAACACCCGGGCAAACCACGCATTGCGCACCAACCCAGGCGCCTTCTTCAATGGTTATATTACCTACAATTAAATCAAAGGCTACTTTTTTGTAATGATGATTTCCGCAAAGTAGCATAGCGCCTTGTGATACACAAGAGTTATCTTTCAATTCTACAGTACCTAAATTATCGATCCAGACTTTTTCTCCGATCCAAACGTGATTACCAATTCGCAAATTCCAAGGGTATTTCACATTAACGTATGGCTTAATTACAACACCAGTACCGATCTTAGCACCAAACAATTTTAGTAAGCTAATTTTAATGGAATTAAATGGAAAGGAAGAATTTAAAAAAGTAGCATTAATAAAATACCAAATAATTCTTTTTACAGGATTACCGGGTTTATACCAATCATTATTGAATTTTGATAGATCAGTTTTTAATTGCATGCTTTAATTATTCTTGATGGTATCACAATGGCAATTAGGAAAGCTGGTTAACAGTTTAATGTCATCTACATAAGTTACAGTATCTTTGTCTTCCACATATAGCTCGTAACGTTTTTCCTGATCGTTTAAGCCTTGTAAAAAATACACACCATAAGGTTTTTTGTGTACATCACTTGAATCGTAATTCACTTTAAAGTTGCGCAAGTTAATCTGAAAGCCTTGCTCAGTCATTACTAAACATTTGAGTTTGCATTTTACTTTATCACTCACTTCCAATGTTTGGTGACTTAATTCCAGCATCTTTAATTCATTAGGACTACTACATCCTTTTTTATTAATGATAAATGCTAGTATAATACAACCCGGAATAAAACCAATTAAGAAGAAGCGAAAGCGTTGCCAAAAGTTCATAAGTATAATTAGATAATTAGTTAATGTGACAATGAGACAATTTTTTGTTCATCTCAGTTTTCAAATTAAATCATTTGTTTTTTTGTTTTTATAATTGTCAAATCGACTAATTGATTAGATTACATTGCTGCCATCAAAAGATTAATGTCTTTAAACGGTAAGTTAAATGTTTCTCCTAAGAATTGGTTCGTTAAGATGCCATTGTAAATATAAACACCATTTCTAACGCCGGCATCTTTTCTTACTAAGCTATCAAAACCACCTTCATCGCCCATGTTCAATAAAATCTGCTGAAAGATGTTACTAAAGGCATAAGAGGCTGTACGAGCTACACGCGAAGGGATATTAGGCACACAGTAATGTATCACGCCATGTTTTCTAAATACAGGTTTGGTATGATTAGTTACATCTGATGTTTCAAATACACCACCTTGATCGATACTCACATCAATAATAACTGAACCGGTTTTCATTTCAGAAACCATGTGTTCAGAAACAATGCAAGGTGTTCTGCCTTTAGCTACACGCATGGCGCCAATAGCTACATCAGCTGATCTTAAATGTTTTTCTAAAACTTTGGGTACAATTACGGAGGTGAAAATACGAGTCCCTAATTGGCTTTGTAAACGACGCAAACGAGAGGTTGAGTTATCAAATACTTTTACGGTAGCACCTAATCCTAAAGCGGCTCTGGCAGCAAACTCGCCAACAGTACCGGCTCCAATAATCACAACTTCGGTTGGAGAAATACCACTGATACCGCCAAGAATAGAACCAACACCATTATTTACGTTACTTAATAGTTCGGCAGCTACTAATATGGCAGTGCCTCCGGCAATTTCGCCCATGGCACGTATTACAGGATAGATACCGGCATCGTCGGTGATCATATCGTAGGCTACGCAATTTAATTTTTTAGCAACTAATTTCTTTAAAAAATTCTCAGGTTGAACTGATAATTGTAAAGCAGAAAACAGCGTTTGTTTAGTTTGCATCAACTCAATTTCTTCCAAAGTAGGAGGGGCAATTTTTAAAATAATATCTGCTTTAAAAACATCGTTTGGAGAATACACAATTTCAGCACCTGCTTCACTATAATCAGTATCATCAAAATGGGCTGCAGATCCTGCGCCGGCTTCAACAACAATACGGTGTCCGTTAAGCACTAATAAAGCAACAGCATCAGGCACTAAAGGCACACGGTTTTCCTGAAAAGCCATTTCTTTAGGCATACCGATATACAGTTTCCCTTTTTTACGGGCTATTTCCAACATTTCTTCCTGAGGTGCATAAGCGCCTTTAGTCAGAGAAAACAAAACATCTTTAGTCATTACCATCTTTTTTTAGTTTTGAAATTAAAAATCACTACCATGATATCGAGGCGCATTACAATCATCTAAAGATTTTTGAGGGCGATAAATTATACCAACTCTTAATTCAAAAGTTCTATTCCAAAAAACAACAGGGCCGGTATGTACTTTAATTAGATCAGGATTATAATGAAACTCAGTAAAAAATTTAAAAGGACTATAGGAAGAAAATTCATAACCAATACCTACATCCGGAGTTACAGTGATTTTAGGCATTAGGCCAGCAACTGCGGGATATGCTGTAATTGATCTTGATAAATTATATTCTAATCTTCCTCCTAACATGATGTAGGGAGTTCCTCTGTAACCTTCATTTAAAAAGATCTTGGCAAAGTTATTCCATTGAATGTTAACATAAGAGTTGGCAGTTGGGCCACCTCTTTCTGCAGGCCATGGAACTAACAATGGACGTTCGATTGCACCTTTGTTGCAATATTCAATTTCTGTTTGCCATCGGATATGATCATATTTCAAGAACTCACCTAATATACCAACGCTATAGCTGAAGTATTCTGCCGAACGATGAGCAGGAGCAGGTTGAGTATGGGTGAAGTAAAAACTGTCAACCGGGGTTGGGTTAACGTAGCGATGACTTGACATGGTAGCACCTACAAAGATTCCCACACCTCTAAAAAACTGTGCATTCAATTGTATAGAAAATTGAATAAGACAAACTATGATGATTGATTTTTTAAGCATAATTTAAGCGCTAACGGTTTCCATGGTTGAACTCACTTTTTTAACTAAGCCTTGTAACACTTTACCTGGCCCAACTTCTGTAAAATGAGTAGCCCCATCCGCAATCATTTGCGTGACAGTTTGAGTCCATTTTACAGGCGCTGTTAATTGAGAGATTAAATTTTTCTTGATATCATCCGGATTAGAAACCGCAAAAGCAGTTACGTTTTGATACACCGGACAAATGGGATTACTAAATGTGGTAGCATTGATGGCTGCTTCCAATTCTACACGAGCAGGCTCCATTAATGGTGAATGGAAAGCGCCGCCAACAGGCAATACCAAGGCACGTTTAGCGCCGGCTGCTTTTAATTTTTCGCAGGCAATGTTTACACCTTCTATCGTTCCTGAAATTACGAGTTGTCCCGGGCAGTTATAATTTGCAGCAACAACCGTATGACCTGAATCTGTAATTTCTTTACAGATTGTTTCTATAATGGCATCATCTAAATTTAATACGGCAGCCATTGTAGAAGGATTAATTTCACAGGCTTTTTGCATAGCCATGGCACGTTTGTATACCAGTGTTAAAGCACTTTCAAAACTCAACGTTTTATTGGATACTAAAGCTGAAAACTCACCAAGTGAGTGACCTGCTACCATATCAGGAACGAACGAATCTCCCATAGTAGCAGCTAATATGACTGAATGTAAAAATATTGCAGGTTGAGTAATTTTTGTTTGTTTTAATTCTTCGTCAGTACCCGTAAACATGGTTTTGGTGATTTCAAATCCCAAAATATCGTTAGCCTGATGAAATAATTTTTTCGCTAGATCAGAATTGTCATATAAATCTTTCCCCATTCCGGAAAACTGAGATCCCTGACCGGGAAATATGAATGCCTTTTTCATATAAATGTTAGTTTATGTTAAGTTTGAACAGACTATAAAGTTAGTAGATTTTTGCTAAAAAACAAGTCGACTTTTTAACTAAAAAACTAACGCTGAAATGTTAATGAAATGGCTTTAAAACGAGAAAATAATTAATGTTCTTATTTGTATCAAATAGTATTGTTGTGTGTTTCCCCCTCTGGAGGGGGCAGTGGGAGGATGAGTAATTAGCATATCCTCCCCCGTCCTACGGACACTCCCTCCAAAGGGGGATACGTACTTTTGAATTAAAACTTAAAAAATGAATTCAGATTTTAAAGAGTGAATTACTCCTTATTTTTACTGTCCATTAAAATAGTCACAGGCCCATCATTCACTAAGCTGATCTTCATGTCAGCGCCAAACTGCCCTGTTTTGATGGGGTTATTCAATAATTGAGATACTTGTTGAATACAATATTCGTAAAGAGGAATAGCTATATCAGGTTTCGCCGATTTAATAAAAGAAGGTCGGTTTCCTTTTTTTGTTGAAGCAAATAAGGTGAATTGAGACACTAAAAGAACATCGCCTTTTATGTCTTGTAACGATAAGTTTAACTTGTCTTCGGAGTCAGAAAAAATGCGGAGGCTAATTAATTTATTACAAAGCCAATCTGCATCTTCTTTAGTATCCAATTCTTCAATACCAACTAATACCAAAAAACCTTGTTGTATTTCGGAGTAAACCGAACCATCAATTTTTACAGATGCTTCGCTAACGCGTTGAATAACAAATCGCATAAACTATCAAACAATTATTTTTTGTACTGTTTAATTCCTTCATCTAACCATTTGATGTATTCCGGAATACTAGGATCGTAACCTCTGATGGTATGTAACATTTTTTCGTTCCCGTCTACTAACACATACAAAGGTTGTGTACTTTGTCCATACAAGGATTCTTCCATGTATTTGAATTTATCGCCAATATCAGTGATCTCACGCTCTTTGCCATACCATTGCACTTTCATGTAATCTTTAGGATCCAAACTACGTTTGTCGTCTACGTATAATGAAACTAATACCACATCGTTATTTAAACGTTTTGTTACTTCTGCATCAGGCCACACATAATCTTCTGTTTTACGGCAGTTAGCGCAAGCGTGTCCGGTAAAATCAATTAATAATGGTTTACCAACTTTTTTGGCATAAGCCAAAGCATGTTCGTAATCGTTTTTAAAATGCACAATTCCATTTTTATTTTCTTCCATGTACTGGCCAAATTCCGGATCTTTAGTAACAGTTGAATTGGCTGAAGACGTTGAATGTGAACCACCAAATCCGTGTGGAGATTCAGAGTATTCTAATGGAGGTAAAATACCACTAAATAATTTTAAAGGAGCACCCCACAATCCTGGAATTAAATAAATGGTGACAAAGAATGCGGTAATAGCCACAAACATTCTTCCAACCGAAACGTGTTTTAGATCGCTATCGTGTGAGGTTTTAAATAACCCAATTAAATACATGCTTAGTAAACCAAAAATCACGATCCATAAACCAATAAAAACTTCGCGGGTTAAGATTCCGGCTTGTACTACCAGATCAGCATTAGAAGCGAATTTTAGAGCCAGAGCCAATTCTAAGAAACCAAGGGTTACTTTAACTGCATTTAACCATCCTCCCGATTGAGGTAAAGAGTTTAGCCAACCTGGGAAAGCTGCAAATATACCAAAAGGTAAAGCCAGGGCTAAAGAGAAACCAAACATTCCCCAAAATGGTCCGGAAATATTTCCGGTAGAAGAGGCTTCAACTAAAAGTGTTCCGATAATTGGTCCTGTACATGAAAAAGAAACCAAGGCTAATGTAAAGGCCATAAAGAAGATACCGATGTAACCACCTCTGTCGGCTTTAGCATCAATTTTATTAACGAAAGAGCTTGGTAAGGTTATTTCGAAAGCTCCTAAGAAAGACATGGCAAATACCAATAATAAAACAAAGAATGCTAAGTTGAACCATACATTTGTAGAGAGAGAATGCAGAGCACCGGCACCAAAAATTAATGTCACGCCTAATCCTAATCCAACATATAATACAATAATTGAAACGGCATATAATAAGGCATTTCTGATTCCCTGAGCTTTAGATTTACTTTGTTTGGTAAAGAAACTCACATTCATAGGAATCATTGGGAACACACATGGTGTTAAGAGAGCAGCTAAACCACCTATAAATCCTGCAAGAAAAATACCCCACCATGATCTTTTTTCAGTAGGCATTTTTTCAGGAACGGTACGACCTTCTTTAATTTTTTCAGTTGATGAAGAAGTATCTTTAAATTGTTCTTTAGAGATCTGATCAGGACGCACTAAATTTAAAGCTGTTAAAATAGCTGACGTATCGCAGTTACAAGAATTTTCAGCTTCTGCAGAAACAACAGTTGTATTAGAAGCTGTGGCTGATTTTAAACAATTGGTAGTACCTTGTAATTTAAATTCAAAATTATCTGCCGGAGGGAAAATACATTTTTCTTCGGTACAGGCTTGCGCTTCGTATTTCCCTTTTATACTAACAGGTTTGTCAGTTAAGAGTTTAATACGTTGAGTAAAAGTAGCATTGTGTTTAAAGTATTGAACTTTCATTTCAAATACTTTATCAAATTCTGTTAGAGGTTTACTTTCTGTGGGTTTACCTACCAACTCATAATCTTTTGATTTTATAAAAGTAAAAGAAGTGGGGTTAGGTCCATCTTCACCGGCTTTAATTAACGAATACATATGCCAAGGTTCGTCAATACTTACATTAAAAATTAAATCATACTCACAATCAGATATTTTTTTTGAGGAAAACTTCCAATGCATGGGTTGTTCCTGAGCTGAGATGAATGAAAAACTGGTAACGAATAATAAAACGAGCAGTGATAATTTCTTTAGCATAGTGGTATAATTGAGCGGTAAAAATATAATTAATTAAGTATTAGTTTAAGTAAAGGGGCTGTTATTATTTGATTCCTAAATTTAATTTTTAGAATTTAAATTGGAAGCTGAAATATTAAGCGGTAAACTCACAATTTTAGGAGGATTGCACATTACATCATTACAGCTCATGAATTCTATATAAGAAGAAATAGAAAAGGCTTTATTTGTTTTTCGCTTGATTTTTTGTTTAAATACGGCTTCGTGTTCAAATACATATACCTTGGCTTCAAAAGCCTTCACATATTCTTCGTGAGCACCGCTTTCTTCTACTTTACCTACCAGCTCAAAGTTATCGTTGGTTGTTATACTAAATGATGTCGGCACCGGCCCATCATTGGTTACACGTTGAGAGTATGTATGCCATTTGTCCTGAATAGTAGCGGTATATACAATTTCGCCTTCATGGTTAGCATTTTCAATATAAGATACTTTCCATGTAACGGGTTCTAATGGATTTTGAGCAAAACCAACACTAGTAATGATGTATAAAATAAATAGAATGAGTGTTTTCATGATAAAATATTTTGCTTGAAGTTACTTATTAAAAATGAGTGTTCTAAATCCTAATATACAAAAAAATGTTAAGCCGAAAAGTCAGAAAAACTAATTTAAATCAGTCATTTCGTCTACTTAGATCATCTTTTCACGACTAAATTTCAGGTAATTTTGAATGGACTATCATTTGAGTTGGAAAGTTGAGAAAGTTTAAAAGTTCGAAAGGACTAAATGAACTTTCTAAACCTTCAATCATTTAAAACTTTATAATTATGAACTTTAATAATTTTACAATTAAATCACAAGAGGCTATTCAACAAGCCATGCAAATAGCCACAGCCAATGGTAATCAAGCCATTGAAAATGGGCATATTCTAAAAGCCATTTTAGAAGTGGATGAAAATGTAACCCCTTTTATCCTTAAAAAGTTGGGCGTTAAGCAAGAGGTATTTACCAAAACGGTGGATGCTATTGTGAACTCTTACCCTAAGGTAAGCGGCGGCCAACCTTATTTATCTAACGCGGCTAATCAAACGGTAGCTAAGGCAACCAATTATTTAAAAGATTTTAAAGACGAGTACGTGTCTATAGAGCATTTATTATTAGGGATGTTGGCCAGTGGTGATTCGGTAGCTCAACTATTGAAAGATAATGGTATCAAAGAAAAAGAATTAAAAGCTGCTATAGTTGAATTGAGAAAAGGTTCTAGTGTAACCAGCCAAACTCAGGAAGACACGTATAATGCTTTAAATAAATATGCCATCAATTTAAATACACAGGCTCGTAACGGGAAGTTAGATCCGGTGATCGGACGCGATGAAGAAATACGTAGAGTGTTACAGATCTTATCTCGTCGTACTAAAAATAATCCGATTTTAGTAGGGGAGCCGGGTGTTGGTAAAACCGCCATTGCCGAAGGTTTAGCGCATCGTATCATTGATGGTGATGTGCCGGATAATTTAAAGAGTAAGCAAATTTATTCTTTGGACATGGGCGCTTTAATTGCCGGTGCAAAATACAAAGGTGAATTTGAAGAACGTTTAAAATCAGTGGTGAAAGAGGTGATTGCCAGCGAAGGAGATGTTGTGTTGTTTATTGATGAGATTCATACATTGGTTGGCGCCGGTGGTGGAGAAGGGGCGATGGATGCTGCTAATATTTTAAAGCCTGCTTTAGCACGTGGCGAATTAAGAGCGATAGGGGCAACGACATTGAATGAGTATCAAAAATATTTCGAAAAAGATAAAGCATTAGAAAGACGTTTTCAAAAAGTGATGGTAGATGAGCCAAGTGAAGAAGATGCAATTTCTATTTTACGTGGAATCAAGGAGAAATACGAAACTCATCATAAAGTGCGTATCAAAGATGAAGCGATTATTGCGGCCGTAGAATTATCACAACGTTATATCAGTGATCGTTTCTTACCGGATAAAGCAATTGACTTAATGGATGAAGCGGCTTCTAAATTGCGCATGCAAATTAATTCTATGCCAATTGAGTTGGATGAATTAGAACGTAAGATCATGCAATTGGAAATTGAGCGCGAAGCGATGAAGCGTGAAAATGAAGATGCTAAAGTTAATGCACTCAACAAAGAGTTAGCTGATCTAAACGATAAGCGCATTGATCTGAAAGCAAAATGGCAAGGTGAAAAAGAAGCCATTGAAGGTGTTCAAAAGATCAAGCTGGAAGTTGAAGACCTAAAACTACAAGCAACTAATTATGAGAAACAAGGCGACTTTGGTAAAGTGGCAGAGATCCGTTACGGAAAAATTCAGGAAGCAGAAGCAAAGTTAAAAGAGTTAGAAGCTAAATTAACCGAAGCCAAAGATAATGGTTCACAAATGGTAAAAGAGGAAGTGGATAGCGAAGATATTGCGGATGTGATCAGTGCATGGACAGGAATTCCTGTATCGCGTATGTTGCAAAGTGAAAAACAAAAATTGTTATTATTAGAAGATGAATTACACAAACGTGTGGTTGGTCAGCACCAAGCCATTGAATCGATTGCGGATGCTGTAAGAAGAAGCAGAGCCGGGTTACAGGATGCGAAGAAACCAATTGGATCGTTCATCTTTTTAGGAACAACCGGTGTTGGTAAAACAGAATTAGCAAAAGCCTTAGCCGACTTTTTATTCAATAACGAAAATGCAATGACGAGAATTGATATGAGTGAATATCAGGAACGTCATTCAGTAAGTCGCTTGATCGGTGCTCCTCCGGGATATGTTGGTTTTGATGAAGGCGGACAATTAACAGAAGCAGTTCGTCGCAGACCATACAGTGTGATCTTGTTGGATGAAATTGAAAAAGCGCATCCGGATGTCTTTAATATCTTATTACAGGTATTGGATGATGGACGTTTAACAGATAACAAAGGAAGAACCGTGAATTTTAAAAACACGATAGTCATCATGACATCGAATATTGGTTCGCATTTGATCCAGGAAAACTTTGATACGATGGATGAGTTCAATAAAGAAGAAGTGTTAGCTAAAACTAAAACAGAGGTGTTTGAGTTGTTGAAAAAAACCATTCGTCCGGAGTTTTTAAATCGTATTGATGAAGTAATCATGTTTGAACCATTGAATAGAGAAGATGTAGCAAATATTGTGAAAATTCAATTCAAACAAATTGCTGATCGATTAGCGGAGCAACATATCACAATATCAGCAACAGATGAAGCCATTGAATGGTTAGGAGAATTAGGCTATGATCCGCATTATGGTGCCAGACCAGTGAAACGAGTGTTGCAAAAACAAATACTCAACGAATTGTCTAAACAATTATTGGCCGATAAGATCGACAAATCAAAAGAGATAATTGTGGATGTATTTGATAAGCAGTTTGTTTTTAGAAATGCGTAATTAAGTTTGAGTGGTTATAAACAAAAAGACTTCGTTATATTATAACGAAGTCTTTTTGTTTAAACTCTTGTAGTTAATTATTCCATAAACATTATTTTTTTAGATAGATTCACATTCTTGCTCTGTAGTTTCATTAAATAGATTCCGTTTGATATTCCTAATTCTTTTAGAGATATAGACTGTTGGTCATCATTGATTTCTTTAGATAAGATCAAATTTCCGGTGAGATCAACAACGGTTAAAGTATAATTTTTATCAGTATTGTTGTTTAAGTTTAAATGTATGATATCATTTGTAGGGTTAGGGTATAAGTTGATATTATTTTCAATGGTTGATTCTTTAATATCAGTAATCAATGTTTTATGTTTATTAAAAAATTTCCAGATCTCAACAGTATAGGAAATATCATTTGCGGCTGTGAGCCAAACATGATCGGCTCCTGTTACTTTAAAAAATTCTACTTCGCTATTGTTTTGTCCGCCTGCATATAAGTAATGATCAACCGTGTAGCCATCGCTTTTTGTATCTGGCAAACTTGTATGAATAGGTGTGGTATTACAAACATCATTACTAAACCAAAATTTCACTAAAGAGTCAGCGCCAATTCCTGAAGCATTTCCTGCATAAGGAACTGTGCCATCTGTGGTGCCGTGAAAATGGGCTATAGATAGTTTTTTATTTGGAACATAAGAAGGTAGTCCATCTCCAAAAGTTCCGGATACAGAAGCAAAAGCAGTAATTTTATTATTTAAAGCAACAGCTAAACGATTTGTCATAAAACCACCCATCGAAAAACCACATGCATAAACTCTGTTTGGGTTAATGGCATAATTGGTTTTAATGGTATCAATCAATGCACTCATAAAAGCAACATCATCAATTGTTGAGTTTGGATAATAACCCGAATAACCCGCTCCTGAGTTCCAGGCAGTTCCTGCAAAAGCATCAGTCATGGCTTGTGGTACTACAACAATAATGTTTGCAGTATCTGCAACGTTATTCATGCCTATACCACTAAAATTAGTCATATTATCGCCTAGACCATGCAAGGTTAAAACAAGAGATGCCGGATTAGAAGCATTATAATTAGGGGATTTGTATACCCGATATTGACGGGCATTTCCCTGATGAGTAAAGCCTTTGTTTTGCCATTGAGCATAGCTATTAGCTGATAGCACCATGAATAAAATAGCGCTAAGAATCGAATTTGTTTTTTTCATGATCTGTTTTTTAAACAAACCTAAACCGATCGAGTAAATTTATTCTTGACCTTTATCAAAAAGGAAATTGACAAATGTCAAATTATTTTTGAGAACGGATCCGACTCAAGGTTTCCTGAGTGATCCCTAAAAAGGTAGCGACAAAATTCAAGGGTAATCGAGGGATGATATCAGGGAAACGTTCAATCAATTTTTGATAACGTACTTGTGCTGATTCAGAAACCAGATCTTCTATTCGTTGTTGTTGGATAATAATGACGTAATTATATAATAGCCTGGCAATGCGTTCGGATTCAGGAAATTTTTTATAAAAGGCTTCTAAATCATGAAAATTAATAACCCATAATACGGAAGGTTCAACTAATTTTACGGTTCGTTTAGATTCACGTCTGGTTAGAAAACTAATAATGTCTCCACCAATTCCTCCTTCTGCATAAAAACCAGCCCCTATTTCTTTTCCATCTATTAACATGGTATTACATAATAAGCCTTTTTCTACAATGTATACTTCGTCACAAATTCGATCAGGTGTATTCAATACATAACCTTTAGGAAATTCTTTTCTTTTCAATATAGAAAAAAAACCAAGTTTGGTTTCTTGTGATAAACTATTCACCGCTTCGGCATTTGCCTGGCCACTGGCGATGTTGATTAATTTATAGATCGAATCAAATATTTTTTCCATGTTTTATAGGACAATTTAAAATGAGTACTCAAGCATAAAACAAGTTAAAGCTAATGTTTTTTATTTCTTGTAACTATTTTGATCGACTATGGTGAGTCTAACTAAATTTACTAATATTTTTGTTTTAAATAAACTTCTTCAATTATTTTCAAATCTTTGTATGCCAGCGTTTCATGTTCTTTGTGAAACAATGCAGGGTTCTCGTAATACATCAAAATTCCAATTGGATATTCTTTATCAATATAAGTCAAGCCTCGCGTTTTAGGTTTTAGTAAAAATATTTCTTTTTTGTGATCGTCTTCGTTCCATACTTCTAATAAATACGTCACAACATCATTTTTTAAATAATATTTTTTGAGTAAGCGTGCTTCTTTTTTGTGTTGTATAACTGACTTATCTTTATTGACAGGATAGATCAAAATGGTATCGCCCATGTATTTCAGAAATTGAAACTCTTTTTCACCTTCACCTCTGATCTTAATAGGAATCCATAGGAATTTAAAATCCTCATCGTCATTTTGTGTGAAGTAAAATGGTAGCTGAAGTTTTATAGGAAAATATTTTCGCTTACTTATTTTTAATCGACTAATTCTAACAGAAACTATCAATACTAATAATCCTTCTTTGAAAAGATTATTTAGAACAGATTTCACTGCAAATAAAAAGTCGATATAATAAAAAGCATAAATAAATTCTAATACAATTAAGGAAGTGTACCAAAATAGTATGGTTTTATATAAGGCTGTAGCGGAAGCAATTTTTCGGTAATTAAAATAGGGCGAATAGTTAATAGCATTATTAAACATCTGGATCCAAAAATTTATTCCTACCAAATAAACAACAGTTGCTAAAAATGGAGTGAGTATGCCAATAAATTCCTGAGTTAAAAAGAAATCAAATAGTCCATGCGATGCAATTGCTACAGCAATTCCTATGATCGAATTAAGATATACATTTCCCTTATTGAAAATTTTATATCTATATAAACCGTATACACAAATACTTGTATTAATGATATGGGCCAAACAGGCAATGATCGTTCTACCGGTGATTGTTTGGGAACCATAATTATTATAATAAATAAAATTCTCCCGTATAGAAAAACCTAAGGCTACAATGCCAGCAAATAATAAATAATCAATGGGTTCGCTAATTCGTTTTTTCAGAAGAAGAAAAGTAATGAATACACCAATTAACTTTACAAATTCTTCGGTAACGCCAATGCCGAAAATGGAATATAGAAAATCATTCACGAATTCGCCATCAAACTTAAAGCCTAAATAATCGAGTCCTGCGTAAACCCATAAAGCCAAAGTAGGAGTGAAGTATCCTATAGAAAATGCCACACAAACATCAATCGTACGTTCTGCTTCCAGCATATCTATTTTCCGGAAATAAGCCAGCCAAAGCATGGCGCCTATGACGGCGCCAAGAATTGGAAATATCAGATAGATATGGTAGGCAGTTATCACGGGAGGTTTTTAAATAAAAAATCCCTCCACCAAGCGGGGAGGGATTTTATTTTTATAAAAGCATTGCTTAGTTATTAATGCTGATTTTTTTATCTAATTCTTCAATGTAAGCTTTGAAGCGTTTATCTGTATCCATTAAGTTATTTACCGTACGGCAAGCATGTAATACAGTAGCGTGATCTTTACCACCGCAATGCATACCAATAGTAGCTAAAGATGATTTAGTCATACTCTTTGCAAAGAACATGGCAATTTGACGAGCCTGAACTACTTCACGTTTACGAGTTTTAGATTTCATTAAATCGATGTTTAAGTCGAAATAATCGCAAACTACTTTTTGGATATAGTCGATAGAAACTTCGCGAGCCGTTGATTTAACAAATTTGTCAATCATTTGTTTCGCTAATTCTAACGTAATTGTTTTTTTGTTTAAAGAAGATTGTGCTAATAATGAAATTAAAGCTCCTTCTAATTCACGTACGTTTGAAGTGATGCTGTATGCTAAATACTCACAAACTTCTTTAGGTAATTGAATTCCTTCGTTATACACTTTCTTTTCTAAGATCGCGATACGGGTTTCTAAACCAGGAGTTTGTAAATCTGCGCTTAAGCCCCATTTGAAACGAGATAATAAACGTTGTTCAATTCCTTGCATTTCTACAGGTGCACGATCAGCAGTTAAGATGATTTGTTTACCTAATTGGTGTAAGTGATTGAAAATATGGAAGAATACATCCTGAGTTTTTTCTTTTCCTGCTAAGTATTGAATATCGTCAATAATTAACGTGTCTATCATTTGGTAGAAATGAACGAAATCATTTTGGTTATTGTTTTTGATAGCATCAATGAACTGAGCAATGAATTTTTCTGATTGAACGTAAAGAACAGTTTTATTAGGAAAGTTCTTTTTGATCTCAATACCAATAGCCTGAGCTAAGTGAGTTTTACCTAAACCAACACCACCGTATAATAATAATGGGTTAAAAGCAGTTCCTCCTGGTTTTTGAGATACAGCATATCCGGCAGAACGAGCTAAACGATTACAATCACCTTCAATAAAGTTTTCGAAAACGTAGTTAGGGTTTAATTGAGACTCTACAGATACTTTTTTTAAACCTGGTATAATAAACGGGTTTCTGATAGCGCCATTGCTAATATCAATTGGCATTGAAACCGGATTGTTTCTTAAGTTGGTGTTAATATTCGGAACTTTAAGCATTACTGCTTTTTCAGATTTACCTGTTCCGTTATCCATTACAATGCTGTATTCAATTCTTCCTTCTGCACCTAATTCTTTACGAATTACTTTCTTTAAAATTGTAATATAATGTTCTTCTAACCATTCATAAAAAAATTGTGATGGTACTTGTATATTTAAAACGTTATCCTGAATCTTTATTGCTTTAATCGGTTCGAACCAAGTTGCGAAATTTTGAGGGCTTACATTATCCTGAATTACTTTGAGGCAATTCTTCCACACGGTCTCTGCTGTTTTTTCCTTCATATTATAAAAAAGTTTTAAAGTATATAGTGTTTAGTCTTATTAACAATTCTGAGTTTGTAAATATATATCGATTATTTAATCTCGCAAGAGAAAAATGAATAAATAATTTCAAAAAATTTTCGTTTTGGGCTTGCTTTTTTAAATTTTTCTGTTATCTGAATTATGGGATATTTTTTTCTTACCATGAGAAAAGAACACATCTACTTTCCCTAACCAAATTCCTGCCCATCCAACTTGCGTTACAAATACTTCTTTACCCACTCTGTTAGCCACTTTTACAGGGTGTTCCAGAAAGGTATGTGAATGCCCGCCGATGATCAGATCAATATTTTCGGTTTGTGGAGCCATGCTCATATCACTTATTTTTTTGTCGTTATACGAAAAGCCTAAATGAGATAAAGCAATTACATAATCGCAGCCTAAATCCTGTTTTAATAATTTAGCCGTAGCATTGGCAATTGGCAATGGGTTTTGGTAGACCGTTTCTTTGTACATTTTTTTGTCAACTAAACCATCTAATTCAATTCCGTACCCTAAAATGCCAATTTTGATCCCGCTTTTTGTAAAAATCTTGTAAGGAGAGATCTTGTTATTTAAACAGGTATTTGAAAAATCATAGTTACAGTTGATGAATGAAAATTTTGCATGAGGCATTTGTTTTTCAATATTTTCAATACTCAAATCAAAATCGTGATTGCCAATTGTTGTGGCATCATAACCCATCATGCTCATTAATGTGTATTCCAACTCACCTTGGTATAAATTGAAGTAAGGCGTGCCCTGAAAGATGTCTCCTGCGTCTAATAATAACACATTCTCATTCTCTTTTTTTATTTGTTCTACAATGGCAGCTCTCCGAGCAAAGCCTCCCATATTGGCAAATTTAGGGTCATTGCTGGGAAAAGGTTCAATGCGACTATGAATATCATTGGTGTATAAAATAGTCAGCTTTGTTAGGTCCTTGCTGATGAGGGCTTCTTTTGATAATGCCGGAAAACCAGCTAATACAGCTGTTGTGCCAGCAAAATATTTTAAAAAGTCACGTCTATTTTGATATTGAAATTCTGCCATCTAAATACGGTTTTAAAGTTTTTCCTTGTTTGGTCATATCATTGCAGTAGTTAATAACTACATCTCTCAGTAAGGCATTCATTGGTTTTCGTTCAATGGCATTTTTAAAGAAGGTGTAGTTATCTCCTCCATTGGCTAAATAATCAGAGGTTACTACCCAATAATTTTTTGTTTCATCAAATGCTTTTCCCCTAATAGTGATGTCAGTTGGTGTAGTTCCTTTCATCACCATTCGCATGCCACCAACCGGAATACCACCTTTTTCTACGATCTTAAAACACATATCTTTGAATTGAACGCCACTTAATTTTAGTAATACTAATTCATTATCAAAAGGCATTAACTCAAAAATATTTCCAATAGTGATATTGCCTTTTGGTAAAGAATTACGGAGCCCGCCTTTATTAAATACGGCGGCATCCAACATGGCAGAGTCTTTTCCTAATAATAGTTTGGTTTCATAAATAACACCATCGCAAAAAAAGTTTCCTAAAGTACTTTCCACATCAGCTTTTATAAAGGCATCTTCAGCTTGTGCAATTACTTTATGCATTTGTTCATCATGCGATTTTTTATAGGGTGCTATTACTTTGTAAATGTTGCTGTCAATGTCATTTTTGTTAATAACATAATGCGACTCTGCAACATTAGATACAATGGCTTTGTGTTGACAGCCGGATAAACTAATAAGTGCTGAAAAAAATATAGAACAGAAGAATAATTTCATGAATTTATAAAGTAAATTAGGAGTCTTAAAGATACGTTTTTTTATGATAAAATCCGAGACATCAGTACGTGTAAGATATGGTGAAACTGACCAAATGGGCTTTGTATATTATGGGGTATATGCTCAATATTATGAGGTAGGAAGAGTGGAGGCCATGCGCAGTTTAGGTTTTAGTTACCGCGAAATGGAAGAAGCGGGTGTATTGATGCCGGTGATCAATCTTAACATTAATTACAAAAAACCTGCCCTATATGATGATGAAGTAAGGATCGTAACTACTATCACAGAAATGCCATCGGTGAGAATTACATTTCACTACGAATGTTTCAATCAAAAAAATGAACTACTCAATAATGGTTCTGTAACTCTTGTATTTATTGATAAAGTAAAAAATAAACCAATGCAACCGCCTCAATGGTTTTTAGATGGGTTTATGAAGAAGTTTAAAAAAGATTAAGGACACAAGATTAAAGATTTATGATTCGTAAAAATCAAAATCTAATCTCGCAACCGGGTAACAATGCTTTTAACTCTTCAATGTATTCTTTAGAAAAATTATTGCCACGAACATCAAGCAGAGTAAGGTTTTCAAGCTGAGAGATGGAATCCGGCAATTTTTTTAGAAAATTATTTTTGACAGAAAGTAACCGTAAATTTTTGGCTAAATAAATTTGATAAGGAATTTCATTGAGTTTATTTGCATCTAAAACCAACACTTCCAACGTATTAAAACGTTCAAAATGTTTGGTAAGGTAAAATACATTTGCATTGGTTAAGTTTAAATAATTCAAATTTGGAACTTTGAATATTTCTTTTGGAAAGCTATCTAATACACAGTTTTCAATTGTCACATCTTTTAAATTTTTTAAATAACGTAAAGACGTTGGTAAATGTAACGTATCGTTTGTAGAGGAAATTTTCAATGTTTTTAATTTACTTAAGTAAGCAATATCAGCAGGAATGCTATCGAATTTTGCTCCAAAGAATTCCAGATAATTTAAATTTGCTAACTTTTTAAAATCGGGAGGAAAGCTTTCAAATTCATTGTTATAGCTGGCAAAATAAACCAAATTATATAGATCACTAAATCCGGGGGGAAAGGTTTTCACTTCATTACCACTCAGTTTTAAAGCCTGAAGGTCTTTGAGCTTACCTAATTTTGCATATAATTTTGGCTCCAGTTTTTGATAGCTGAGATCCATTTTAAATACATTTTTCTGAATATCTAAAGCCACTTTTAGATCGGTGTAAACTTTAGAACCAAAAGGCCCGTATTTATCAAATTCATTATTTTGAGCAAAGCTTAAGCTTGTAATCAATAAAAATATGAAGAGGAATTTGTACATATCGGTTCTAACGAATGTACTCAATTTTTTGAAAAATAAAAGTGGGAATGAATAAATTGTTAGAAACCCATTTTCGTCAAAATTTCAAGCTTGTAGTGCATATCCAGCGAGTAGGATAGTGTTGCCTGAGTTTTCAAAAATGAATACAGTAAAAATGCCTTTTTATAACACTGGTCGGCTTGTTTTGAAGATGTTTCTGACTTTAAATAATATTCTGCTTTTTCAAACAAGAGATCGCCTAACATTTTTAGTTGTTCGTCGCTTAGCTTTTTGTCTTCAATTAAAGTTTGTAATAGTAGTTCGTCAGGGATCGTTTCTACAAAATTAATTTCAGTACTGGTATATTTTTGTGAGGTGGTGTTTATTAATTCTTCCAATTCCGAAAATTTGGCATCACGTTTTAATCCTAATAAAACGGCCATTACTTTTCCAAATTCTTCAAATTGTTTAACTAAATAATCACGCTTTAACATGAGTTTTTAATTTGTTGATGATCTGTAATACTTGTGGAATTAAGGCATTCGAAGGATCGTTGCTAATAGTGAAATTAGCTAAAGGAATTTTTTGCTCATCGGTCCATTGGGCATGCATGCGCTTTTCAATTTCTTCTTTTGAAACAGAACTACGTTTCATTACCCGCTCTATTTTTACATCTAATGAAGCAGTCACAATGATATTATAATCCAGATCTTTATAGATACCGGTTTCAAATAATAAAGCGGTTTCTTTGATGATCAATTTATTTTGAGGGAATAGCGCAACAAATTGTTCAAAATCTGTTTTTACTGCCGGATGAATAATAGCGTTTAGTTGATGTAAGAGTAACGTGTCTCCAAATACTTTTTTTGAAATATAATTCTTATCAATTTCCTGATCTGATACATAAGCTTCTTTGCCTAATAAAGAGATGACTTGTTGTTTGACCTGAGGCTCGAAATATAATTCTTTGGCTCTTTCATCGGAATTATAGACAGCGCAACCCATTGTTTCAAACAATTTAGCTACCGTTGTTTTTCCGCTACCTATGCCGCCTGTAAGCCCAATGATCATTATTTGTAAATTAAATAAGAGATGGTTGAAGGTTCTATTTTCAATATTTTAACTTGAGACGGAGAAACGGCCAATTCAACTTTTAGATTTTTTTCTTTCTGTAAAATTTGTCGGTAATCTACTACGGCTTTAAAAGAATTGACATCAATATTGTCATATTCCTGCATTGAAACTAAATAGGTAACATTAACAAATTCAGGGAGTAATTTAATGGTTTGTTTTCCTGTTTTATTTAAAATTTGAATAGGGATCTTTAAAGTAGCTTCTGTTACACGGTCAACTTCAAAACTGAGTTGAACGTTTTTTGTATTGTAACTAACAGTAGAAGATTTTTTTATTAACCGAACCGGTGAGGAATAGTTTTCGTGAATGTCTTTTAAGTTTAACTGTTGTGTGTAAACAGTATCTATGTTTTGAAGCGCAATGCTATCACCACTGATAGAAATAAAGGCAGGGTTTAATACAGGCGTTGAGATCAAAGAATAGCCGGGTAAACAATGAACTGTTAAGTTTGCTTTTAAAGGAACTAATTTTGATTTTCCTTTACTGGAAGAGAAAAATAAAGTATCGGGTCTTATTTTTAAAACATCAACATCAAAATTGATGACATTTTTTAAATTGAAATTACCATTACTGATAGAATAAGCCTGAGATTTAGCATTGGTTTTAAGTGAATTAAAATCAATAGACAGCTCTTCAGTTCTTTTTTGCAAAGAAATAAATAACAGTTTTAAACCACTGGTTTTTATTTCAATTTCTAATTTTTCGGGTAGTTCGCCAACAATTAATTTATTGGCCGGTAAGTTTTGAAAGGTTACCGGGATGTGAAGAGTGTACTTGTAATTTCTGTTTAAAGCACGCACCACCCAAAGTAGTGATGCGATGCCTAAACATATTAAGAATGTTACAACTTTTTTACTTAAAAGTTGACGCCGAATGCGTGTAATGGCATTTGACGATTTCATTGAATTATGCGTTTTGGTTTAAAGTTGAAGTAGCATCCTGAGAAACAGCATTTTTAGAAATTTTCATTTTCGTGCCATCTTCTACAGCCATAATAATGGTGCCATCATCATTCATTTTTTGAATAGTTCCATAGATACCGCCAATAGTTAAAATTTTATCTCCGGCTTTTAATGCCTCAATGTATTTTTTAGTTTCTTTAGCTTTTTTCATCTGAGGTCTGATCATAAAGAAATAAAATACCACAATGATTAATACTAAAGGAATAATTTGTGTGATTGGGTTTCCACCTGGTGCACCTCCCATTAAAATAAATAAATTGTTCATGTTTGTTTGGTTGTTATTTGATTTGTTATTGGTTATTTTTTATTGTCGATGTATTAATGTGCTGTTGGCATATTTTTAGAGTCAACAGTTGTAGGCACAATAATATTGGCTTTGATATAAATGATTTTTGTGCTTGGTTCGCAGTTTGTAACTATAGTTACTGATTTTTCAACTAAGCCTGATTTTCCTTCGCTGCTAAATACAACATTCACGGTTGCCTCTTCGCCCGGAGCAATTGGTTTTTTGGGATATTCAGGAACAGTACAACCACAACTACCGCTAGCCGAAGAAATAATTAAATTAGTTCCTCCTGTGTTTTTAAATTTAAAACCGTAAGTTACTTTTTCACCTTGGGTAATACGCCCAAAATCATGAGTTTCCTCATCAAATTTAATATCAGGTAAGCTGGTGTTATTTTTACCATCAGCTGATTGTGTGTTCATTACATCATTTGTTGAAATTTCTTTACTTTCTTCTTTACAAGAAGTTGTAATGATTAAAACAGATGCAACCAATAAATAGATAGTTTTCATATTTTATGTTTTACCGGACGTAAATTTATGATTTTATACCGATTTACAAGGTATTATATTGCATAAAAAACACTAAAAAGGGGTCTGTTTTTTAATAATAAATCAGACTCATTTTAGCGATCATAAAATATTTAAATGCCTTATAGCAAGGCTTTTAACGAATTAATTTTAGAGATTAATGCTTCTGATTCAATAAAATTCAGCGTTTGCTGAGCATCGGAGAAAGCTTCTTCCGGTTTTTCGTGTACCTCATAAATTATCCCATCAGCTCCGGATATTAAGGATGATAAAGCAAGTTTAGAAACATATTCTCTGATTCCTATTCCATGAGAAGGATCGGCAATGACCGGTAAATGTGATCGGTCTTTAAGGATCTGAATGGCGTTAATATCAAATGTATTTCGGTACATGGTTTCAAATGTACGAATGCCTCTTTCGCATAACATTAAGCGTTCATTTCCTTTACTAAAAATATATTCTGCCGAGGATAATAATTCTTCGATGGTCCCACTAACTCCGCGTTTAATTAAAACAGGTTTATCTATTTCTCCTAAGGCATCTAATAAATTAAAGTTTTGTGAGTTGCGGGCACCAACCTGAAACACGTCTACATAATCATACATTTCTTTGATCTGTGATACCTGCATCACTTCCGTAATGATCTTAATTTTATGAGGTTTGCATTGTGCCTGCATCATTTTTAATCCATCTATTCCTAAACCACGAAACGCATAAGGCGAACTACGAGGTTTAAAAACACCACCACGGATAATGTGAATATTGTTTTGAATGAGATGCTCTACAACTTTTTTAATTTGTTCTTCACTTTCTACAGAACATGGTCCAGCCATGACAGCAGGGGAACCACCACCAATAATGATGTCATCTCCAAGATCAATTTTGGTGTTTTCTGTTTTCCATTTGCGACTTACTAATTTGTAATTGTCTGATACACGATGAATATCTTTTACGCCTTTTAAATGGCCAATAGATCTCAAATCAACTTCTTCCTTGCCAATGCAAATCAAATAGTTTTCGAATTGAGTGTTGACAGGTGTGATAGAATATTTATAATTTTTGAGCGTAGCATTGATCGTATCAATGTCTGCTTGTTGACTGTTTTTATCTAATTGAATGATCATATCTTATGTAGTTAATGTGGTTTGTTTAATTGATGAAATAAACTCAGGGATATCTTTTTCTATATTGGATGATGCACTCAGCATTTGAATAAAGGAAGTTCCGATGATGGCGCCATTGGCTAATTTGCAGGCTTTTTCAAATTCAGATTTACCTTTTATACCAAAACCAATTAGGATTGGATTTTTTAAATTCAATGATTTTAATTTGTCGCAAGTGGTTTTTAAAGTCTCTGACACGCCTTTATTTGCACCTGTTGTAGAGTTCGAGGATACTAAATAAATAAAACCTTTACTGGTAGCATCAATTAGTTTAATACGTGCATTAGACGTCTCCGGACTAATTAAAAATACTGTATGAATATTATACTTATCTGCAAATGGTTTGTGAACTTTATTAAATTCTTCAATTGGTAGGTCAGGTAAGATCAATCCATCGATTCCAACTTCGTGGCATTTTTCATAAAAAGCCTCAATCCCAAATTGGATCACACAGTTTAAATAACCCATTAATAATATAGGTAGTTGTGTATGAGTTCTCACTGTTTTTAATTGTTCGAAAATGTGCTTTAAAGTAATGCCATTGTCTAAAGCAATTTGACTGCTTTGTTGTATGACCGGACCATCGGCAATAGGATCGGAGTAAGGGATGCCAACTTCTATCAAATCAATATCCGTTGAATTTAATTGCTTGATGATCTCTAACGTATCTAATGGTTTTGGATAACCGGCTGTTAAGAAAATGGATAAGATGTTTTCCTTTTTGCGTTGAAATAATTCATCAATTCTATTTTGCATGATCTTGTTCGTTTATAAAGTTTATATAAGTGGTTAAGTCTTTGTCACCTCTTCCGGAAAGGTTTATCACAACCGTATCATCTGGCTTAAAGTTTAATTTTGCTAATGCTGCTAAAGCGTGTGCACTTTCTAAAGCTGGAATAATTCCTTCTTTACGTGTTAAATTTAATACGGCTTCCATCGCTTCATCGTCAGTTACACTGATGTATTGTGCACGTTTCACATCGTGTAAAAATGAGTGAATAGGACCAACACCAGGATAATCCAAGCCTGCAGAAATACTATACGGTTCTGTGATTTGTCCGTCTTCGGTTTGCATTAAATACGTTTTACTACCATGAATAATTCCCGGTGTACCAATGGTTAACGTAGCTGCGGTATGTCCGGAATGAATTCCTTTTCCGGAAGCTTCTACACCAATTAATTTTACTTCTTCATTTTCTAAGAAATGATAAAAGGCTCCTGCAGCGTTACTACCACCACCTATACAAGCAATGACATAATCAGGATTTTCTTTTCCTAAAGTAGATTGTAATTGTTGTTTGATTTCTTTGCTGATGATGGATTGAAATCTGGCTACCATATCAGGGTAGGGATGTGGCCCAACCACAGAGCCGATAATGTAATGAGTATCTTCTGCATTATTGATCCAGTCTCTGATAGCTTCATTAGTAGCATCTTTTAAAGTTTTACTTCCTGAAGTAACAGAAACAACTTTAGCTCCTAACATATTCATGCGTGATACATTAGGTGCTTGTCTTTGAATATCAGCTTCGCCCATATATACAATGCATTCTAAGCCCATCAAAGCACATGCGGTTGCAGTGGCTACGCCATGTTGCCCTGCACCTGTTTCGGCAATGATCCGTTTTTTACCTAAACGTTTGGCTAATAAGATTTGCCCTAAAGCATTATTGATCTTATGTGCACCGGTGTGATTAAGATCTTCACGTTTTAAAAAGATGTTAGTTTTAAATTGCTGAGATAAATTTTTAGCATGATACAAAGGTGTTGGACGTCCAACATAATTTTGTAACAAGTCGTCAAATTCTTTTTTGAAAGATTCATCAGACATGATGGCTAAATAATTATTCTTTAATTCTTCTACATTATTAAAAAGAATTTCAGGAATGTAAGCGCCGCCATATTCGCCATAGTAGCCTTGTTCGTCAACAGAATAGTTTTGTTGTAAGGTTGTCATATTAGTTTAATTTTTGAATGAATGATTGGATTTTTTCTACGTCTTTTAAGCCTGGGTTTATTTCAAACTTTGAATTAATATCAATGGCATGTAACTGTTTATAGTTTAAGTTTTTAATTACTTCTGCTGACGTTTCATCAATGCCTCCGCTTAAAAAGAAAGGGACATCGTAGTTGTAATTTTTTAAAATTTCCCAGTTAAATTTTTTTCCGCTGCCTCCGTATGATTCTGTTAAAGTGTCAAACAAAAAGAAGTTAACATGAGGGATGAATTTTTCTAGTTTACTGAAATCAAAATTGTCAACTAATTGAAAAGCTTTAATCACTTTTACATGACCCTTCAATTCTTTGCACACCTCTCTGGATTCATCGCCGTGTAATTGAACCACATCCAAATTATAATGTGCTATTGCATTGAAAATAGAATACACCTCTTCATTGACAAACACACCGGTTTTTTTGATGTGTGATGGAATTTCTCTAACGAGATCAAAATCGATCTTGTCTTCAATGTACCTTGCCGATTTTTTATAGAAGATGAAACCCATATAATCAATTGGCAAAGTGCTTAGTTCTTTTATGTTTTTGTGGTGTTTCATGCCACATACTTTTATTTTCATGACTATATATTTTTACCTAATTCGAGCATCGTTAACCGTTTATTAGAATCGTTTTCAATACGAATATTTAATTGTCTAATAAATTCTTTGCAGGCTAAATGAGGTTGTGGTTGTTTCATAAAATTGCTTCCAATTAAAAAGCCTTGATAACCGTATGACTTTAATTCTATGATCGTTTCAATATTTTCAATACCACTTTCTGAGATTTTTACCATTTCTTTTGGTAACAAGTCACTCATAATAATGGATTGGTTCACATCAATTTTCATGGTAGTAAGATCGCGGTTATTGATACCTACTACATCTACTTTGTGATATACTTTTTCTAATTCTTCGGGGCCATGCAATTCCAATAATACTTCCATTCCTAAGGAGTGCGTAAGGTCTGTCAAGTCAATGATCTCCTGTTTGGTTAAAACTGCCGCGATTAATAAAATCGCATCTGCTCCAATTGATTTTGCTTCAATGATCTGATAGCCATTAACGGTGAAATCTTTTCTTAAAATAGGGCAGAAATTAAATTTACGGGCAGTGATCAGATCTTCGGAGGAACCATCAAAAAAAGTTTTGTCAGTTAATACAGAGATGGCACTGGCACCGGCTTGCATATAGCCAATGGATGTTTTTTCTATATCCACATATTTATTAATAACGCCTAAGGATGGAGATTGTTTTTTGATCTCAGCAATGATGCCACTTTTATCGTCGCGTAATAAATATTTTTTTAGAGAGACGGGGACTGAGTTAAAATAATTAGAACGCTCTAACAGTTTAGTTGGATAAAGAGATTCACGTTCTTTAACTTCAACTCTTTTGTGTTCGATGATCTTGTGTAAAGTGTTCATGTTAGTTAGTGATTAATTGTTTAAATAATTGAAAAGTTTTTTTGGATTCAATAGTTTCTCTGCAAATTGCCAAGCAATCATTAACGCTAGTATTTGCGTTATAGCAGTGCATAGCTAAAGCACTGTTAGCGATCACTACATTTTTTTGTTCGTTGGTGCATTCATTATTCAATACATTCACAAAAATTTCGGCAGCATCTTTGATGGTTTCGCCGCCAAAAATTGTTTCTTGTTTTAGATTTGAAAAACCAAGATCTGTTGGTTCAATAGTTTTTTCTGTTGAACGTGAAATATATCTGAAAGGGGATGTTAAGCTCACTTCATCATATCCATCTAAAGAATGCACAATGGTATACGTAGAAGTGCTTTGTTGTAAGATGTAATTGTATAATCTCGCAATTTCCAGGTCATATACGCCAATGTAACGATACTTTACATTAGCGGGATTTACCAATGGCCCCAGCATATTAAAGAAAGTTCGGATCCCTAATTCTTTTCGCTGAGCTGCAACAGCTTTCAAAGCCGGATGAAATAAAGGAGCATGCATAAAGCAAATGTTGTGCTTATTCAAATCCAGGTTTAATTCATCCGAGTTGGATTTGAATTTGTAGCCCAGGTAATTCAGAATATCAGAAGAACCTGATACAGATGATGAGCCGTAATTGCCATGTTTTGCCACCGGGATCCCTGATGCAGCTAATACCAATGCAGATAGAGTTGAGATGTTGAATGTGTTTTTTTGATCGCCACCTGTGCCGCAAACATCAATGGCATCTTTTTCGATAGTAACAGGAAGGCAAACATCTAACAAGGCTTTTCTAAAACCGGTTAATTCATTTACAGTAATTGGTTTGGCAATGTAAAATGCTATGATAGCCGTTATTTGAGAAGAATTTAATTCTCCTTTGTAAATTGCCTGTAGCAATTGGTAAGCTTCGTTTTCGGATAGGTTATGTCCCTGACATAACATTTCAAATGTTGTTTTCATTGTGATTTATTTTAAAATATTGTGAGAACTGTCACATCGAGCTCGTCGAGAACGATTGCATACATCTCGACGAGCTCGATGTGACGAAAGATTATGGAAGAATAATTAACTAGGCTTTAAGCCAATTGTGGATCATGGTTTCACCATGTTCAGACAAAATAGATTCAGGATGAAATTGTACACCGCGCACATCATACTTGGTATGTTTGAGTGCCATGATATTTCCATCTGCGTCTGTTGCCGTAACTTTTAAATCAGTTGGCAATTGATGGGTATTAATTACCCACGAGTGGTAACGCCCAACTGTAAAGCTTGCCGGGCAGTTTTTAAAGATGTTATCTTCGGAAACAATACTAATAGGAGTTGCTAAACCATGAAATACCGTATCTAAGTTTTTAAGTGAGGCGCCATAAGCTTCGCCAATGGCTTGCAAACCTAAACACACACCTAAAATACTTTTTGATGAACCGTAGTGTTTGATGAGTTCCGGCATAATGCCTGCGTCCTTTGGTAAACCCGGGCCAGGAGATAACAAGATCTTATCGTAAGATTTTACTTCTTCGATAGAAATTTTATTATTTCTGATTACATCAAAGGGAATGTCACTCACTTTTTCAATTAAGTGAACCAGGTTGTACGTAAAACTGTCGTAATTATCGAGTACTAATAATTTCATTTGTTTGAGATTGTAATGTTATTAAATTTTTCGGCTTGTTGGATAGCTTTTTTTAAAGCAGATACTTTATTGTTGATCTCGTTTAATTCACTTTCTTCATTGGATGTTACCACAATTCCAGCTCCGGCCTGATAATGAAGCGTATTATCTTTACTTAAAAAGGTACGGATCATAATGGCGTGATTCAATTGATTATCGTGGCTTATAAAGCCAATACAGCCTCCATAAAACTCACGAGCTTCGACTTCGTATAGATCAATTAATTCTAAGGCTTTGTATTTAGGCGCTCCTGATAAAGTTCCTGCAGGAAATGTTCCTAATAAAACTTCAAACGGGTGAAATTGAGTTTTCTTTTTACCGATCACTTTGCTTACCAAATGGATCACGTGTGAGTAAAATTGTGTTTGTTTAGAAAATTTTACTTCAACTTCAGAGCAGTATTTGCTTAGGTCGTTTCTTGCCAAGTCAACCAACATGTTATGTTCTGCATTTTCTTTTGGATCGTTCAGTAATTCTTTTGCTTTTTCCAGATCATGTTCATCATTACCGGTTCTTTTGTAAGTGCCTGCAATTGGATGAATCTCAGCAGTTGATTTGTTGACGATCAATTGAGCTTCGGGCGAAGAACCAAATAATTTGAAATTACCTAAGTCAAAATAAAATAAATAAGGAGAAGGGTTAATGTTTTTTAAAGCTCTGTAAACATAAAAATCATCACCTACGTATTTCTGTGAGAATCTTCTGGATAATACTAATTGAAACACATCACCTTGCTGGCAGTGTTCTTTGGCTTTAGTCACCAGATTTTTGTAGTCTTCATCGGTAATAGAAGATTGCGTTTCGTTGATGGTAGAGAAACTATACTCGCTAAAAGCAGCGAATTGTATTTTCTCTGAAACCCTTTCCAGTTGCTGTTTTGCAGCTTCATCCGTAAAATGGTGACTGATGATGTGTAGATTATTGGTGTTGTGATTGAACACTAAAATGATGCCGTACACATGGTATAATAACTCAGGTATATCCAAATTTTTATTGTTTGAGTTTAGCTCAATGTCTTCGGCATAGCTAATGATATCATAAGCGGTGTAACCAAATAAACCGGCATAAGAAAACGGTAAGGCTTGTGTTTCAAATTGAAATTGATCTTTAAAAGCAATTAATTTGCTTAATAAAGATTGTCCATCATAACTGATCTCAGTACTTGTGGTTGCACCATCAATATTTGTTTTCAGTTGTTTGTTCTTTAACGAGATGGATGCTAAAGGGTTTAAACAGATATAAGAGTAGTGTCCATCTTTACTGTTATAATCCGAGCTTTCCAGTAATAAAGGATTTTGAAAATGATCCCTTAATGCCAGATATAACGCTACCGGTGTTTTGGTATCGGCTAAGAAGTGGTTGATGTGTGTGTGTATTTTCATTTTGATAATTTTTTTGTGAATTGGTTGAAAAACAAAAAGCCCGCTGTTGTATGAACAGCGGGCTTGGGATATGCCTTATAAGTATATAATAAACTTAGCTATTCATGTGTATACATGAAGGCCACCAAAATTTATTTACTAAAATATTTCTCATTATGTGTTGCAAATGTACGTTAACTTTTTTTTAATCTCCAAATTAATTTTATGATTTAACAAAAGCGAGCATGAACTTTATCTGATTTATGATGGTGTTATGAGGTATAAAACTAATGTTGTTATTCAATCAACATTACGTCTAATAGCCCATCTCTCAAAACTTATAACTCGTTTAGTTTCCTTCCATTAAACCTCGTCCGGTTTTTTGGATCTTGTTATCACGTTTTAGATCGGCAATAATTTTATCCAGTACACCATTGATAAAGGTTTTACTGTTTGGGGTGCTATATTCTTTAGAAATATCAATATACTCGTTCAAGGATACTTTTACAGGAACATTGCTGATGTGCATGAACTCGGCAATGGCCATTTTCATTAATAACACATCCATTGCTGCAATACGGTCCAATTCCCAGTTCTTTGTTTTTTCGTCAATTAATTTTTCGTAGTCCTTATCACCCGAAATGGTTTTGCGGAAAAGAGTAGAGATAAAAGACTTATCATCTTCTGCATCTTTATATAAAGGCAATAAGGTTAAGTAACCGGTAAAGTTTTCAAAGGTTTTAGATACCATGGAGAAAGCTCCGTATGTATCATCTGCCCAGTGAATATTTTTTTCTTCAAAGTAGTGATTCAACAGATCGTGATTGTATAAGAAATCTGTCGCTACCGAAATTAAGAATTGTTTGTCTTCTTTTGCTGATTGTGTTGGCGAAGCCATGTATTCTTTGTAAAGGTCAGTAGCTCTTAATTCTGAATATAATTTACGAACTAAGTCAAAATCACTTTGCCATGAAATTTTACGGTTGATCACTTCTTTTTTTAAATCGGAGCTATGAGCAATGGCTTCTAATACAGAGTTCTGAATAAACTTTAAGTTTGGTTCCAGATCTTCTTTAGAGGGTAAACGTTTGTTTTTGTTTTCTTCGAGAACTAAATGTGCCGTGTGGTGCATATCTCCAATTAACACTAACACATAAATATAGAGGTCGTAAATTTTATCTAAACTTTTAAATAATTCTTTTTCATAAAAGGCAATCTCCGGTTTATCTTGCTGGAAGTAAGAATACAAAGTTTGCATTGTTTTGATTCGTAGGTAACGTCTGTTTAGCATAAAGAACGATGTTTAATTAGTCAATTTGATAATTAGATAATGGGACAATTGAAGTGCAAAAGTATGGAAAGTTTATGAGAATCCTTTCTAAACTTTCCAAACCTTTTAACTTTAAACTTATAGTACGGCATTTATTCTTGCAATACTTTCAATACGTTGTTCTGCAATTTTATTTGCCGCAATGTATGTAGGTATGTTTTGTGTTTTCGCAGTTTGGATAATATTCCAGGTAGTGTCGTATATTTTTTCGGCATGAGCCATAGCTCGCTCTCTGTTATAACCTTCTAATTCATAAAACACGTTAATGATACCACCGGCATTTACAACAAAGTCCGGGGCATATAAAATGCCTTTAGATGTTACTGCTTCACCATGTTTTTTCTCATCAGCTAATTGGTTATTGGCAGCGCCGCAAATTACTTTACATTTTAATTTTGATAATGTATTGTCGTTTACTGTTGCTCCTAAGGCACATGGCGCGTAAATGTCAATATCCAGATCAAACATTTTATCAGCGGCTACAAATTCGGCCTTATAAGTATCTACCGCGTGTTTCACACGCTCTTCCGTAATATCGTACACATATACTTTAGCGCCTTCTTTGGTTAAGTGTTCTACTAAATGCATCCCTACATTACCAATTCCTTGCACCAATACTTTTTTGCCGCTTAAGTTATCGCTTCCAAAAGCTTCTTTAGCAGATGCTTTCATACTCACATAAACGCCATAAGCTGTTACCGGAGAAGGATCGCCGCTACCACCCATATTTACAGGCAAACCACTTACATAGTCGGTTTCCATTTTAATGATCTCCATATCGCGGCTGCTCATGGCAACATCTTCCGCAGTAATGTATTTACCACCAAGGCTGTTTACAAATTTTCCGAAACGACGCAATAAAGCTTCTGTTTTAATTTTTTTAGGGTCACCAATAATTACTGCTTTTCCACCACCAAGGTTTAAGCCGGCAACAGATGATTTATAGGTCATACCACGAGATAAACGCAATACATCCGTTAAGGCTTCCATTTCGTTATTGTAATTCCACATACGGGTACCACCTAAAGATGGACCTAAAACGGTATTGTGAATGGCAATAATAGCTTTTAAGCCGGTTGCATTATCGTTACAAAATAGGATCTGTTCGTGGTTATTAATTAACATTTGTCCAATAACCGGATTTTGAGCTAAGCTCGAGTCTTTAATATCTTTTACCTCCATGGTATGTTTAATTTTTCGCCGCTAATTTAGGGTTTATTTGTATAGAAAAAACAAAGATTTGACTGGCATTGGTTCCTGAATAAAAAAATGGAATAAAACGACTAAAATTTGTGATATAAATTAGCATTATTAATGCTCCTTTTTAGACGGATTTTGTCAGTTCTATCGTTATATGTCTTATTTTTGTTCTGCAAATTTTGAAACTGATTTTAAAATATTTTTTTACGGTATTTCCCTTGCTTGCGTTTTCGCAAAAGCAAATGACCGGCTCCAAGGATTTCTATATTAAAGTAGCGCCTACTTATGGCTATATTATGGAACACCGAAGTACCATTGGTAATTTAGTGAAAGGCTACATACCGGGTGTGGAAGTGGATTTTGTGAAACCAACCCGTGGTAGTAAACTGTGGCATCACGAAAATAATTTTCCGGATATAGGATTGTCCTTTAACTTTATTGATTTTGGAAATCCCAAGCAATTGGGTCAGTGCTATGGTTTATCGCCTTTTATAGAAATTCCACTGAATAAAAAAGTAAGAGCCACGCGAGTGATCATGCGAGTGTGTTGGGGAGTCTCTTATTTAACCAAGCGTTTTGATATTGGCGAAAATCATAAAAACATTGCCATAGGAAGTAATTGGAACACCTTTGTGCAATGGAAATGGTTTTGGCATTTAAACTTAAGCGAAAAATGGAGACTCGAACCAGGCTTTTCATTTGCCCATGCATCTAACGGAAGATCGCAAGTACCTAATTTAGGATTGAATGTAGTTTCCTTGAATTTAGGCTTGACGTATAAGATCAGAAATAATGACAAGTCCGTGCCTTTACAAGATTCAACTTCTATTTGGCCTAGTAAACATGAAATTATTGCCTGGGATGCAGTAGGCTTTAATGAACATGAACCACCAACCGGACCAAAATATTTTGCCAATACCTTTGGATTGAACTATTACTATAATTTACGTAATACTCACAAATGGGGCGGCGGAGTGGAAGTAAGTTATGATACTCAAAACGCCTATCATTTAGAACAATCTGGAGTTACAGTAAATGGTTGGACGGATCTGGTACAAATAGGTGTGAAAGGTTGTTATGCCTACAATGTAGGTAGAATTAGCTTTCCTATTGAAATGGGTTATTATGCAGTTTCAAAACCTAAAGAAGATGGCCCTATTTTTCACCGTATTGGTATCCGACATTATTGTAAAAATGGTTTAATTATTAACTTCACCATGAAATCACATTGGGCTGTTGCCAGTCATTTTGATTATGGTTTAGGTTATCGATTTAGCATTAAAAAGAAAAAAGTAAATGAACTATAAATTTTACATCATCTTATGTTTTGTTGTAGGAATGCTTTCCTGCAAAAAAGAAAACTGGTGTGATTGTGTAACATCTACCGGTAAAGAAAATACCATCTATCATAATATGTCTGATTTTACATGTATATCAGCCAAAGATAAAATGGATGTGTATTTAACCCAAGGACCAAACTTTGAAGTAAAGGTGGAAGCCGGTGCAAACCTGCAACGATTGATCAAAACAGAATTGGATGGCGAAACACTGAAAGTGTTTAATAACAATCGCTGTAATTGGGTGAGAGGCTATAAACATAAGATCAAAGTATATATTACGGCTCCTTATTTTAAACATATTAAAAATATGGGAGTAGGTACCATTCAAAGTGTTGGCACCATTACTCAGGATGATATTTCGGTAAGAATTGAAAATTCAGGAGATGTTAATCTGAGTTTAAATACTAAATCTTTTTCAGGGAGTACTCATGGTAATGGCGATCTGTATTTGTCGGGTACAACCGAAAATTTTGCTTACAATTTCACAGGTACTAATTATTTATATACTTCTGATTTGAAAGTAAGCAATTATTTGTATTTACATAGCGCCTCAATTGGTAGCGCTTATGTGAATGCACCGGATAATGGCTTAATGGACGTGGTATTGGATAAAGCAGGCAATGCCTATTATTCAGGTAATCCAAAAACAATTAATTTAACAAGAAATAACAAGGGCGATTTAATTAAGGATTAAGCTTTGTAATAAATACAAATTAAAATCGTTTTATGTTTATGAATTTCAAGAACTCTTTTCTTTTACTTTTTATAGCTTGCTTTGCTACTTCATTTTCTGCTTTTTCGCAAGATGAGTATGTGAACGATAATCAAATGCGTTATGAAGATTGGAGCTATAAATCGTATATCAAAACAGTTCAGTTGCACGAATCCAGTTTTGATGCCAATCCCGCAATACTTCCTTTTAACGGCACCGAACTATTGGAGTTAAGTTTTGATGATATGGAAGCCGATAAGAAATCGTATTCCATCAGTTTTGTGCATTGCAATGCTGATTGGGAACCATCTGATTTGATGAGTTCTGAATATATGACCGGTTTTTTTGAAGCCAATATTTTAAACTTCAGCTATTCAAGTAACACCATTCAAAAGTACACACATTATTCTATTTTATTTCCTCAGGCTAATATGCAATTTTCTAAATCAGGAAATTACATTGTGTATGTGTATCAGGATAACGACAAAGAAAAATTGGTATTAACCAAACGTTTTATGTTGTACGAAAATAAAGTAACAGTAATGGCTAATATTCGCCAGGCTATTGGTAATGATGAGCAGTATTCAAAACAACACATTGATTTTTCGATCATCAATAGTTTATATGAACTCACTAATCCTTTTACCGATCTAAAAGTAGTGATCACACAAAACAACCGTTGGGATAATGCTGTGAGGAATATTAAACCAACCTTTGTAGAGCCTAAGCAGCTAACTTATTCTTTAGACGATAAATCAACATTTAGCGGAGGCAACGAGTTTCGTTATTTTGATTCACGTTCCTTAAGAACGTATACCGAACGAGTGAGTGATATTACAAGAGACAGTTCTAAAATTTATCATATCGAATTAAAAACAGATGAGTTACGTACTTTTAAAAATTATAGTTTTTACAATGACCTCAATGGTGGGTTTTTAATTAAGAATCAGGACATGGTTGGTAGCCCTGATACAGAATCGGATTATGCCTGGGTACATTTCTTTTTACCTTATGATAATGCAGAAGGAGCAGGTAATTTTTATGTGTTAGGTAAATTAACCGAGTGGCGCTTGAATAAAACAAACCGCATGACTTATAATTATAAAAAATTTGGTTATGAGTGCGATCTGTTTATCAAACAAGGTTATTATAATTACACCTATGTGTATTTAAAAGACGATAAAAAAGGTGGTGATGAAACCATGACCGAAGGCGATCATTGGGAAACAGAAAACGATTATACTATTTACGTGTATCACCGTCAGCGTGGTACATACTACGATCAGTTAGTAGCAGTGAAGAGATTGAATTCTTTGAGGAAGAATTAAATTTTTTTGTAGACTGAGCTGAGCCTTTTGTTTTATCTTACTTTTTAACTAAGAAAAAAGTAAAATTCTAAAGTGCCCCATACAACAACCTACCTACTAAAAAGTAAATGGTGATGCCGATGATATCATTAAGGGTAGTTACGAAAGGACCGGTTGCTAAAGCAGGATTGATCTTAAAACGACTCATCATCAAGGGCACAAAAGTTCCTAAAAATGAAGCACATAATATCACGGTCATTAAGGCAATACTAACGGTTGCTGCTAAGGTCCATGATTCGCTGATCAATAAATTATAACCTAAAATTAAACCGGAACAAATGATCCCGTTGATCAAACCCACACTTAATTCCTTAATTAATTTGGGAGCAATTTTATCAATGATCAAGGTGTTATTCGCTAAGCCTTGTACAATGATGGCAGATGATTGAACGCCAACATTTCCACCGGTTGCACCAATCAATGGAATAAAGAAAGCCATCTCCGGATGAATTTTTATCTGAGCTTCGTATCCGCCAATAATTCTTGATCCTACAATACCACCACACATACCAACTAACAACCAAGGAATTCGTGCTCTTGATAATCGCCACAAACTATCATTACTATCAACATCATCGGTGATACCACTCATTAACTGAATGTCTTTTTCAGCTTCTTCGCGCATCACGTCTACTACGTCATCAATGGTAATTCGGCCCACTAAGCGACCTAATTGATCAACAACGGGTAATACAACCAAGTCATATTTCTGAATTAACTCAGCGACTTCTTCGCTGGATGCCGATGTTCTAACAGAGATCACATCTCCATCGTAAATTTCTTCAACTAAGGCTAAAGGATGTGAGATGATCAATTTTTTTAAGGACAACATACCGATCAACTTCTCATTATCATCTACCACATAAATGGCATACATCACATCCACACTTTCAGTCTGTCGTCTGATCTCATCAATACAGGCACTTACCGTTTCATGAGCATATACGCTCACTAACTCTTTTGCCATCAAAGATCCTGCAGTACCTTCTTCAAAGCTCATCAAATCAGCAATGTCGCTGGCTTGTTCTATATCTTCAATTTGAGATAATACCTCTTCCTGAATTTCTTCCGGTAATTGGTTGATAACGTCAGCCGCATCATCCGACTCCATGTTATCCAACTGCTCGGCAATTTCTTTGGTAGAGAATGTGGCTAATAATTCTTCACGTTTCTCTTCATCCATTTCAAGAAGTACATCCGCAGATTGTTCTTCCTCTAATAGATCATAGATATAATTAGCATCTTCAAGTTCGAGCTGATTTAAAATTAAGGCAATATCCACCGGATACAACTCACTGAGCTGTTCCTTAATATACTCATCCTCTTGCTGAGCGATGGCATTTTTAAGTCGGTCTAAATACTCTATGCTTAGTTCAAATTGCACAACCTTAATTTAATTGTGGCAAATGTAGGCTTTTATGATTTAAAATCTTATCCTTTATGAAACTTTTGTTTCAAAAAAGCATTCAGGAAAATGGCCGCTAAAATGATAGCAAAGCCAACATAAAAGGTAAGTGAGAGTTCCTGATTTTCATGAAATAAAATGCTCGCTAAAATGATCCCATAAACTCCTTCCAGATTAACCGTTAAGTTAATGGTATAAGGTGTTAAATATTTCATCAAATTAACACTGGCGATGAATGGATACACTGTGCACACACCGGCCAGAATAAATAATAAGAAAGTGTTTTGTTGACCAATTGCAAAAAAGTTTTCCGAAAAATTACCACTTAATCCTATATAAATACTTAAGGCAATTAAAGCCGTGGTTAATTCAATAAAAGATAAAACCGGAGAAGTGATAGGTTCTTTTTGGTCCTGAATTAAAACGCCATTAAACACGCTAAATATAGAAGCGGTTAAAGCAGCTAAGGCGCCTAATAAAATCCCTAATCCAAATTCTATTTCTGCAGAAAAGATCAAACAAATGGCTGCAATGATAATAAGACCGATAAGTAATTCATACCAAACAACTCTTCGTTTATATACTAATGGCTCAACAATGGCGGTAAAAAAAGTGCCCGTACTAAAAGCCGCCATAGTAACCGATACATTGGAAACTTTGATGGCTCCATAAAAACATAACCAATGCACACAAATGATAATGCCAACAATAGTAAGTTGTAATAATTTTTTTGCTGAAACTAAAATACTGGCCTTGCTGTAAACCAAATAAATTCCCATCATCACGATCGTCATCGCAATTCGAAACCAAACTAATTGCATGGCATCGGTAGTAATACCTTTTCCTAATATGGGCGACCAGCCCCAAATAAAAACAATAAGGTGAAGAAGGATATGATGTTTGGAGATGTTTTTTAGCACGTGCAAATGTAAGGTTTGTATTCTCAATATGAGAATTGTTTCTTCAAAACAGGAATTTTTGATCTTCTATTTAATTTTAAAATAATTGATTTTCAGTAGTTTAAGATTTTGAATGTATAGGCTTAATGTTTGCGATCGTTACAGCGTAACCGTTAAAAATATAAAGCCATGAAAAAATCAATTTTAGCATTGGCAGCAAGCACATTTATAACAGGCGCTATTTTAACAAGCTGTAAATCGCCTGAAGAAAAGGTAGTAAATGCAAAAGACAATGTTATAGAAGCGAGTGAAGATTTAGATAAGGCTAAAGAAGAGTACCTTATAGAGATTGAAAACTATAAGCTTGAAACAGCACAAGAACTTGAAGCTAATGATAAAATAATCGCCGATTTGGAAGCAAAAATTGCGCGTGAAAAAGCGGTAGCGAAAGAAGCTGATAAAAAAAAATTAGCTGAGCTCAAGCAGAAAAATCAGGAAATGAAAGAGAAAATCGATCAATACAAAGCTGAAGGAAAAGAAAAGTGGGATTCATTTAAAGCAGAGTTCAAACATGATATGGAAGAGTTAGGAAAAGCTTTTAAAGATATCGGTAAGGATAATGTGAATTAAGCATTACTCGCAACTTACAGAGTAAGAGTTATAATAGTAATCTTTAAAATATGGAAATCATGAAAAAGATAGTTTTTATAATTGCCGCTATTTTCTGTCTTACAAATAATAGTAATGCGCAGCAAGATGATTATCGTACAAAATTATTGTTTGGTGTAAAAGCAGGTGCAAATTACTCAAATATTTATGATGAACAGAGCCAGGATTTTAATACTGATCCAAAATATGGGTTAGCTGCTGGTGCCTTTTTGTCGATCCCAATAGGAAGGTATTTAGGTGTTCAGCCGGAAGTCTTGTTTTCTCAAAAAGGATTTCATGCAAGCGGAAGTAATTATAGTTTTACCCGAACAACTGATTACCTCGATGTACCCTTGTTAGTTGCTTTTAAACCGGCTGAGTTCTTGACTATACTTGGTGGCCCGCAATATTCATATTTAATGAAACAAAACGATAGGTTTGATAGCCCGCTTATTAATTATGAGCAACAGCAAGAATTTGAAAACGATAATATTCGAAAAAATATTCTATGTTTTGTAGGAGGTGTCGATTTTAATTTAAGACGATTTGTATTTGGTGCAAGAGCCGGTTGGGATGTTCAACACAACAATGGAGATGGGACTTCGTCTAACCCTCGTTACAAAAATGTTTGGTATCAGGGCACAATAGGACTTAGATTTTAAATGAAAAGATAACAACAAATGAATACGTTTTTAAATAATTTAATCATTATAAAAAATAGAAATCATGAGCAATTTCCTTTATATCGTAGCCGTGGCATTAGTTATACTTTGGGTAATAGGATTTGTTGGATATCATATTGGTGGGTTAATACATATTCTTTTAGTGATTGCACTTATCGCAATTTTATTAAGACTTATTAAAGGTGATAAAATCTTGTAGATCTATTTATAAATTATAAAATTTTAGAAAATGGAAAATTCAATTCATATCGGAAAGCTGGTTGGTGGCCTATTATTAGGCGCTGCTATTGGCGGAACTCTTGGGCTTTTATATGCTCCTGATAAAGGAAATAAAACCAGAAAAAAGTTGTTAAGTAAAGGAGAAGATTTGACGGATGGCTTGAAAGAAAAATTCAATGCTTTTCTTGATAATACAAAAAAAGAAGTTGAGACCGTAAAAGTTAAAACAAATGGAGCTATAGAAAAGGCTAAAGTTAAAACTTGAGTTTTTAAATAAGAACATTGTTTCCTTGAATACGATCTCTAAAATTAGCAGTTGAGATGATCTCATTTCAACTGTTATTTAAAAAAATGACGATGGAAACTAAAGAACATGTGTTTGAACCACTTTTAGAAAGGGCCGAACAGTTTAGTAAAACTAAATTTCAATTACTAAAATTAAAGTCTGTAGATAAAACGGCAGACGTTAGTTCTACAGCGGTGTCGTATTTACTGTTAGTAGTTGTTTTTATATTTTCTGTTATTGCTTTAAACATTGCCATTGCTCTTTGGATCGGTGATATGCTAGGAAAGAGTTATTATGGTTTTTTTACTGTTTCTGCATTTTACGCCCTACTCGGAATTGTTTTGTATATTATTCATTCTAAAATAAAAAGACACTTACAAAACTTAATTATTGATCAATTACTTAATTAGTAGGTTATGCAAAAGATCACAAATAGACATGAATTAAAAAGTGCCATACAGCAATTGGAACAGCAGCAAATGGAAGAGTGGGCGTTGTTAAAAGACGAATATAGTGATGCCTGTAAAAATCTGAGAGCTGAAACTAAAATTCAAAACCATAATGAAAGTACAAGTGTTACAACTGAATTAATAGGCACCGGATTAAGTATTGCAGCAGGTTATTTTTCAAGAAAAATTGTCCCGGATTTTTTACCCGGCACTTTAAAAGGATTGTTAAAAACATTCATGCAAATGAGTGTTACAAATTTTGTTTCAAAACATACGGATGAAATGAAATTAGCAGGACAGTATTTTGCTCATCGGATACTTACTAAAAAAAATCCACCATCATTAGTTCCTGAAAAAACACTGAATCAGGAAAATAATTATCAGGGACAGGATGATGCCATTGTGTATTAATAATTCAAAAAAAAATGCCTCTGAAAGCCCAATAAAATCAGCTATTTTTAAATTATTTTTAATTTTATTTGGAACTAATGATTTTTATGCTTTAAATTTGCAACGAATTATTACCCACCCATTGTGTGTATTAATTTATAAAGAAGTGGCGAGAGAATAGGCTCATTGACCCACTGGCAACCAACTCAAAGTACAGATGTTACAATCAGTATTGGAAAACAGGTGCCAATTCCTACTCCGATGAAAAGCGGAGGAAAATAAATTAAAAACAAAAAAATGAAACACACAAAATCAAAAACAAACAACAAATTCAGTGTTCAAGGTGTAACCTGTAATTCAATTTCTGCTTTCTTCATGATGGCCTGTATGTGTTGCTATTGCTGCATGTGCTAAGCTAGTTTTCCCTATTGATCTTATCGGAAAATTTAACCTTGGCAAATCCAAGGCAGGTTTGATGTATTCTTTATTCAAGAATTAGTCAACCTCAATTTTTTCAATCATCACTTAATTCAAATCATCATGAAAACAAATAGAAATTTTAATACAACAGATATAACTACAAATAACTTGATCGGAGAAATTGGTCACCGTCATTTTTTAGAATTGCAAGCTAATTTTGGTTTTGCACAAAGAGGAGGCGTTAAATTCCCGTTAGGTAATACAAATCATAATAAACGCTTGGCCAGTGATATCAATATTTTGAATTCACAAGAGCATAAACAATTAATTTTTTCGGAAGTTATTTTTAGTAATTAAACAGATCATGAGTCAATATAAATATCATTATAAAAAAAGATTTCTTCTTGAGAGTGGTTTGTCATTACCTCATTTAGAAATTGCCTATCATACTTACGGTACATTAAATGCCGATAAGAGCAATGTGATTTGGGTGTGTCATGCGCTTACAGCTAATAGCGATGTGTTTGATTGGTGGAATGGTTTGTTTGGAGAAAATGATCTGTTTAATCCAAAGGAACATTTTATTGTATGTGCTAATAATTTAGGTTCTTGTTATGGTACTACCGGTCCTTTTAGTATTAATCCGGATACAAAACAACGCTGGTACAGTTATTTCCCAAGTATTACCATCAGAGATATTGCTAATGGGTTGCAATTGTTAAAACAACATCTAGGTATTGAAAAAATCCATACACTGATAGGTGGTTCGCAAGGAGGACAAATTGCACAAGAGTGGGTATTACATGATAAGAGTGTGACTAGTAATTTAATATTGATCGCTACCAATGCACAACATTCTCCCTGGGGTATTGCTTTTAACGAATCGCAACGCTTAGCTATTAAAGCAGATCGTACTTATTTTTCGAATTTGGATAATGGCGGAGAGAAAGGATTGCAAGCAGCGCGTAGTATTGCATTGTTGAGTTATAGGAATTATCACACCTATAAAGAAACTCAAACCGATATTAAGCCACAGGTAGGCAATCATGCCGCAGCATCCTACCAACGTTATCAGGGAGAGAAATTGGTAAAACGTTTCAATGCCTATTCTTACGTGAGATTATCAGAAGCAATGGATTCTCATGATGTTATCCGTGACAGATGTTTTAGTGTAGAATCTGCTTTAAATGAGATTACTTCTAATACACTGGTTATTGGAGTGACGACAGATGTGCTGTTTCCAATAGAAGAGCAAAAGCTGTTAGCTAAATGCATCAAAAGATCGGTTTATAAAGAAATTGAGTCTTTATATGGTCATGATGGATTTTTAATAGAAACAAAACAACTGTCAAAACACATCACTGAATTTTTTGAAACTAACAATAAACAAATAAAACAACTAACCACTTTAAACAAATAAAAATGAGCAAAGAATTAAAAATAGGATTATTCGGATTTGGATGTGTAGGCCAGGGACTTTACCATGTGTTAAACAATAGTACCGGCTTTAAAGCTGATATTGTAAAGATAGGCGTTAAGAATAAAAATAAGGAACGAACGGTTGCTAAAGAACTGATCACTTTTGATAAAGGAGACATTCTTAACAACCCTGAAATAGACGTTGTGGTGGAATTAATTGATGACGCTACAGAAGCTTTTTTGATCGTGAGCGAAGCGCTGAAAAAAGGCAAACATGTTGTAACAGCTAATAAAAAATTATTGGCTCTACATTTACAGGAATTATTAGATCTGGCACAGCAAAGCAACGTATCCTTGTTGTATGAGGCTTCTGCTTGCGGAAGCATCCCTATCATCAGAACTTTAGAAGAATACTTTGATAACGAAGAGTTAGAAAAAGTGTCGGGTATTTTTAACGGTACCACTAATTATATTTTAACAAAGACGATCAGCGAAAAACTATCTTATGCTGAAGCATTAAAACAAGCACAGGAAAAAGGTTTTGCCGAATCAGACCCAACTAATGATGTTGAAGGTTTTGATGCAAAGTTTAAAGCTGTTATTCTGGCATTGCACGCTTTTGGTGTCATTATTAAATCTGAGGATGTGTTAAATTTAGGTATTACCACATTGCATGATAATGACATTAAATATGCTTCAGAAAAAGGGTATAAAATTAAGTTGACCCCAATTATTCAGCGTTTGGAAGATGATAAAGTAAGTGTGTTTGTCGCTCCAAGATTTATTAAAACCAGTAATCATTTGTTTAATGTAGATAATGAGTTTAATGGTGTGATCGTAGAAGGTAAGTTTTCGGGCGAACAATTTTTGCAAGGAAGAGGAGCGGGAAGTTACCCAACCGGAGCGGCTGTATTATCAGATATCTCAGCTTTATCGCATGGTTATAAATATGAGTTTAAAAAATATACTCAAAAACATAAACCACAGTTTACCAATGATGTATTGTTAGATGTTTATTTCAGATATAGCTCTGTTTTAGATCTAGAAAAGATAGAATTCACAGAGATCAAAGAAAAATATACAGGAAGTGATTACAATTACGTAGTTGGAAAGGTGAAGCTTCAAACCCTGATCAAAGAAAGAGGTTATATTTTGAGTAATAATTTATTCATTTCATTAGTAAATGATAGCGTTAGTTTAGATAAAACAGTAATTAAAACAGAACTTAAAAAAGAGAAACAGTTGGCTTAATTATTTTGTTTTAATTCCTACTGAATTAGTAGTATATTTGTTACATAATTGAAAAACGAATTGATTATGTTACAAAAGAAAACAAAATATGCGATAAAAGCCTTACTGGCACTGGCAAAACAATACAAGGATAATAAACCTATGAGGATCTCAGAAATAGCGGAGACCGAAGGGATTCCCAGAAAATTCCTAGAAGCGATTATGCTAGATTTAAAACATAATGGCATAGTAGGGAGTAAAATGGGATCAACGGGCGGTTATTATTTAACCAAACACCCGGAGGAAATTATGCTAAGTAATGTGATCCGGTTAACCGGAGGGCCAATAGCACTGCTGCCTTGTGTGAGTTTGAATTTTTATGAGCCCTGTGTTGAATGTGTGAGTGAGGAGATCTGTGGATTAAGAAATGTGATATTGGAAGTGAGGGAAGCGAGTATTAAGATCCTTTCAAAGACAAGTTTGTTGGATATTTTATTAAGAGAAAAAAAGTTAGAAAAAAAAGTTAAACCATTGAAAACAAAAGGATAGAATGATTTAATTCCTATTACTCCTATAGGATATATGTAAAATAAATCATTTTTTGTTTGGATAATAAAAAAACAATGCATTATTTTGCACACGAAAAAAAATGAAAAAGACGCCATTACATAAATTATTTTCTACAAAGCACATGATGTATTGTTGGATGCAACGTTGTTGTTAACGGAAGGATATTGTGTACAATATAAAACCCCTCCGTTTGCACGGTGGGGTTTTTTTATAATCAAAAATTAGAAAATAGTTAAAACAGAAAAAATGGAAAAAATTTATATCAGCGAAACAGGACCAGAAGTGTCCGCAGCCATCTACGGTTTTTGGAGATGGAACACTGTAGCTTTAGCAACAGAAAAAAAAGTTGAAGACATTATCAATTATAATTTGGAATTAGGTGTAAACACCTTTGATCATAGCAATAATTACAGTAGTGGAAAAATCGAAGAATTATTTGGTAAGGTCATTTCAAAAAGTAACATTAACCGTGAGGATATTATTATTTCTACGAAATCAGGGATCAGAAACTTTTCGAACAAAAGTTCTAAAGGTGTTTATTACGATCTAAGCCCTGAACACATTACCAAAAGTATTGAAGAATCATTACAGCATTTAAAAACAGATTACATTGATATCTTTTTGTTAGAACATTACGATCCTTTGTATCAGGTTGAGGAAACTGCTTCGGCATTAATTAAATTATTACGCAGTGGCAAAGTAAAGCACATCGGTGTTTCTAACTTTAATGTCTTTCAACACCGTTTATTAGCCTCTCATTTAAATCAGCCAATTGTTACCAATCATATCGAATTGAATTTGTTGCAAAGTAGTGCTATTGATGATGGACGTTTGGATTTTATCAAAGAGCAATACAGTAAACCAATGGCCTTTGCTCCTTTAGCCGGTGGTCGTATTTTAAATGGTAAAGACAAGAAAGCGATCTCTGTTAGAAAAGCATTAACTGAAATTGCTAAAAATCATTCGATCAATGTAGAGCAAGCGGCGGTTGCATGGTTGTATAAACTAGGTGCTTTGCCAATTATTGGCAGTACGGATAAAAAACGTATTAAGAATGCGGCGAGCGCTTACTCGGTTAATTTAAGTAAAGAAGAATGGTATCAATTGTATAACGCTGCAAAATAATTTATATGCAAAGTTTTAGATCAGAATTAGAATTAGTCAATCACTCAGGCAAAGCCTTGGTAGAAAAAGATATCATTGATCTGGATAAAAAGATCCGTGAATTTCGTGAAGGAAAAATTCATGAAGAAAAATTCAGAAGTCTTCGTTTAGCTCGTGGCGTTTATGGGCAAAGACAACAAGGTGTTCAGATGATCCGTATTAAATTACCATTTGGTAAAGTGAGTACTCAACAATTGTTGCGTATTGCAGATATTAGTGATGAATATTCTAATGGAAATTTGCATTTAACCACTCGTCAGGATATTCAAATCCATCATGTGAGTTTGGATAGAACACCTGAGTTATGGGCTAAGTTGGAACAAGAGGATATTACTTTACGTGAAGCTTGTGGTAATACGGTTCGTAATATAACGGCTTCTGCCGAAGCAGGTATCGACCCACATGAAGTATTTGATGTATCGCCTTATGCACATGCATTGTTTACTTATTTTTTGCGTAAACCATTTTGTCAGGAAATGGGAAGAAAGATCAAGATGGCTTTTTCTAATAATGATCAGGACACTGCTTTTACTTATATCCATGATTTGGGATTTATTCCAAAAATAAAAAATGGCGAAAGAGGATTTAAAGTTTTAGTGGGAGGTGGTTTAGGCGCTCAGCCATTTTTGGCGCAAACTGCTTTTGAATTTTTACATGAAGATAAACTAATTCCTTTTGTGGAAGCAACACTCAGAGTGTTTGATAGACATGGGGAAAGAGCCAGCAGACATAAAGCTCGCATCAAATATCTGATCAATAAAATTGGAATAGAAGAGTTTTTGAAATTGGTGAAAGAAGAAGAAAAAGCGTTGTTGGTAAAAGAATTTGAAATTGATACACGTTTAGAAAATGGTATAACCACTCTAAAAACAGTTTTACCAAAGGACTTGCCTGTTGTTAATGAAGATGATTATAAATTGTGGTTACAGACAAACACGTTTGAACAAAAACAAGCAGGGTTGTTTGGTGTGTATGTAAAAGTACAATTAGGAAATATTTCATCTGATAAAACACGCAAGTTCGTAAAAGCGATTGCTAAGTACGCAGATACTGAAGATATACGTATTACGATCAATCAGGGCTTTTTATTAAAAAATATTGCTAAAGAAGAATTGCCATTTCTTTACAATGAATTGAATCGAATTAAGTTAGCTACACCTGGGTTTGATTCGGTAGCGGATATAACGGCTTGTCCTGGAACTGATACCTGTAATTTAGCTATTTCAAACAGCACCCATATTTCGGTGGCTTTAGAAAATGTGATCACGGAAGAATTCCCTGAATTGGTTCATAATCATGATATTAAAATCAAGATCAGTGGTTGTATGAATTCTTGCGGGCAACATGGGTTAGCTCAAATTGGCTTTCATGGCAGTTCTTTTAAAGTTGGTACAACTGTAGTTCCTGCTTTGCAAGTGTTATTGGGTGGTGGAACAGTAGGTAATGGTAAAGGTAGAATTTCGGAGAAAGTAATTAAAGTGGCCAGTAAACGTGCTCCGGATGTGTTAAGAAAATTATTTAATGATTTTGAAGCGAATGCGGTTGAAGGAGAATATTTTAATTCGTACTACGATAAAAAAGGGAAAGATTATTTCTATCAGTTATTAAAACCAATAGGAGATAATAGTTCTTTAACTCCTGAAGAGTTAATTGATTGGGGACAGGAAGAGAAATTTGCGACAGCAATTGGAGTAGGAGAGTGTGCCGGTGTGGTGATCGATTTGGTAGCGACCTTGTTTTTTGAAGCGGAAGAAAAATTAGCCTGGAGTGCAGAAGCCTTTGAAAATAAACAATGGGGTGACAGTATTTATTATTCTTATGCCGCTTTTATAAATGCTGCTAAGGGATTATTGTTAGATAAGCAAGTGCATGTGAATACACAACATGGAGTAATTAATGATTTTGATAAAACATTTGTAGAATCAGGATTGATAAAATTAAAAGGTGAGTTTAAAGAATTGATCTTACAAATTAATAAACATGAGCCATCTATAGAGTTTGCTGAATACTATTTCAACCAAGCAGAGCAGTTTTTAAATACCGTTAAAGTTTATAGGAATACTAATGTCACCCTGAGCGAAGTTGAAAGTTAATTATAAGTCATGAAAAAAAGTAAATATATCTATATCAAGTTTGACAGTTGTTGTTGCTGTTGTGCTATCATAATATTTTAACTGTATGTGATGTTTCGGCTAATACAGTTGTACTTAAAACCGAAACACCAATAATAAATTAAACAAAAGAAATCATGAGTAAAAAAATATATCCAAAATTAACCTTAGTAGGCGCGGGTCCTGGTGATCCTGATTTGATTACTGTTAAAGGAATTAAAGCCTTAAATACAGCAGATGTCATTTTATATGATGCTTTAGTAAATCCTGAAATTTTAAAACACGCTTCGTCTGAAGCCTTAACCATTTATGTAGGGAAACGTAATCACGAACATATTTATACTCAAGAACAAATAAATACCTTGATTGTTAATTACGCATACACTCACGGACATGTAGTTCGTTTAAAAGGCGGAGACTCATTTGTCTTTGGTCGTGGTCAGGAAGAGATCAATTACATACAATCCTTTAATATTGAAACAGCTGTTGTCCCCGGTATATCCAGTTCTATTGGTGTTCCTGCATTGAGTGGTATTCCTGTTACACACCGTGGTGTGAGTGAAAGCTTTTGGGTAATTACAGGAACAACCAGAACTAACCAGTTATCGGATGATGTGAAATTGGCAGCTGAAACCAATGCAACCGTTGTTATTTTAATGGGAATTTCAAAATTGAAAGAGATCGTAGAAATTTATAAGAAAGAAAGAAAGTATGATACTGCTATTGCTTTGATCCAAAATGGTTCTTTAGAAACTGAAAAAATTGCTTTAGGAACGATTGATACAATTTTAAAAACGGCTAAAAAAGAAAAGATTGAAGCACCTGCTGTTATTGTGATTGGTGACGTTGTGAAGCAACATATTAAATTTCCAGTAGAATTCTCAAATCTTAATTCATTATTAACTAAGATAGGAGGAGTGTCATGAAATTAAAATTATTTTTTGTTGTGATCATTGTGTTATTCGTTCTTAAGGCTTCGTCACAAGAAAATCAGGTTCATAATTATTATAACAATATGCTATGGGGAGGTTATTATAATACGATCGAAATAAATCCAAAATGGAGTATTGCTTCTGACGCACAAATAAGAACCAATAATTGGCAGGAGAGTTTGTCTCAGGGCTTTGTTCGTTCTGGGTTAAATTATAAGTTTAATGATAAGATCAATGCTACAGCCGGATTCGCTTATTTTAATTATATTATTACAAATTCTATTTGCAGAAATGAATACCGTCCCTGGCAAGAAGTTGCCATTAATGATAAATGGTGGAAGTTAAAAGTAACTCATCGTTACAGGCTGGAAGAACGATTTAATCAAAAAATAAAAAATAGTTCTTCTATAAATGATTATACATTTAATTACCGCTTCAGGTATAAATTGGATTTTAAAATTCCTTTTAAAAAAGAATCTGAGAAAGGATCGAATGTGTATGTGATAGTAGGAAACGAATTGATGGTAAATATTGGCGATAAAGTAAGTCTTAATTTTTTTGATCAAAATAGATCTTATATCGGTATTCATTATGAGTTAAATAGTAAACTTGGTCTGCAAATTCAATACATGAGAATATGGCAGCAATTGGCAGGAGGAACTTCTATGAATAATATTAATGTTTTACGTTTTAATATTTATCACACGATTACATTATGATATCAGAAACAACAAATCAATTATTCCCGGTTTTTTTAAAACTAGAGAACTTCCGCGTGCTTATTGTAGGCGGTGGTAAAGTAGGTTTAGAAAAAGTGAGTGCTATTTTAAATAATAGTCCTCAAACGAGAATTACGTTAGTTGCTTCTAATGTGAGCGATGATATTAGAACGTTGAGTTTAAAACATGATAATTTAAAAATTCAGGAACGTGCTTTTTCAGAAAGTGATTTGAATGAAATTGATCTGGTGATTTCTGCAGTTAATAATAAAGAAACGAGTTTAAAGATTAAAAATTTATCTAAGGAAAGAAACATTATTGCCAATGTGGCTGATACACCTGAGCAATGTGATTTTTACTTAGGATCTATTGTGCAAAAAGGGCAGGTGAAGATCGCTATATCTACTAATGGAAAATCGCCTACCATTGCCAAACGTATTCGTGAAACACTGGAAGATTCTTTTCCTTTAGAGATCAATGAATCTTTAGATAATTTGACTAATGTGAGAAAACACTTGAGTGGAAATTTTACTGATAAAGTAAAACAATTGAATAAGATTACTGCTGTGCTTTCTTCTGATCCTTCACAACTGACAAAAATCAGTAAAAAAAGAAGATTGATCTACAGTTTGTCAATCCCGGCTTTATTGATCCTGGGATATTTGTTATGTTATTATTTACCACCTGTTGTTATTGGCGGTTATAGCATTCAAATAGCAGAAAGCATTGATTCGAATATCCTCTATTATATTTTAGCAGGATTTGTAGCTCAGATGATTGATGGCGCGTTGGGCATGGCTTATGGTGTAACGGCAACCACATTTTTATTATCAGGTGGTATTTCGCCGGCAGCATCAAGTGCCAGTGTTCATGCTTCTGAAATTTTCACGAGTGGTGTGTCGGGTTTAATGCATTTGAAATTTGGAAACGTGAATACTAAACTGTTTCGTTCTTTATTAATTCCAGGAGTGATCGGTGCAATTTTAGGTGCGTATGTTTTAACCTCGCTCGAAGATTATAATTACATCATCAAACCATTGGTTTCAGGATACACTTTGTTTTTAGGAGTAGTGATTATTTTTAAGGCACTCAAAAAAGATAGTATTCGTAAACGTATCAAGCGAATTTTTCCTTTGGCATTTACCGGCGGCTTGCTGGATTCAATTGGTGGTGGTGGTTGGGGACCAATTGTTTCATCAACCTTAATAGCAAGAGGTAGGAATGCACGTTACACCATTGGTTCTGTTAACCTGGCTGAATTTTTTGTAGCACTTGCTAGTTCTTTAACATTTGTCACCATCATTGGTTTAACACATTGGGTCATAATTGTAGGGTTAATTATAGGTGGAGTGATTGCAGCACCAATTGCGGCATATTTAGCTAATAAAATTCCTACTAAAACAATTATGATTTTGGTAGGTGTAGTAGTAATTATTGTAAGCTTAAAACGAATATTTTTTTAAAATTCCCCTCTCCTCAAAGGAGAGGGGCCAGGGGTGAGGTCGTTATGAGTAACCGCACTTTTGTTCAAGCAAAAAGAAAAGATAAATAATAATAAAATAAAAAAAACAAATATGATAACAACAGACATAGCTATTGTAGGCGCAGGACCGGTAGCATTATTTGCCATTTTTGAAGCAGGGCTTTTGAAAATGAGATGTCATTTAATTGATTACTTGCCACAAGTTGGCGGACAATTATCAGAGATCTATCCTAAGAAACCAATTTATGATATTCCCGGGTATCCTACAGTGTTAGCGCAGGAATTGATCGATAATTTAGTGAAGCAAGCTGAGCCGTTTGGCCCAACTTATACCTTAGGTGAGCGTATTGAATCATTGGAAAAAATTGGCGACCGTGATTTTATTTTAACCACCAATATGGGTACAAAGATCAATGCAAGTGCTGTAGTAATTGCAGGTGGATTGGGCTGTTTTGAACCTCGTAAACCGGAAGTAGAAGGCTTACATCGTTTTGAAAATGGGAAAGGAATTAGTTACATGATACTGGATCCTGAAACATATCGTGATAAAAAATTAGTAATTGCCGGTGGTGGAGATAGTGCTTTGGATTGGAGTATTTTTTTAGCAGATATTGCTAAAGAAGTGACCTTGGTTCATAGAAGTGAATCGTTCCGTGGAGCACCTGATAGCGTGAATAAAGTAATGACATTAGCACAGCAGGGAAAAATTAATTTATTATTGAATTCTAATTTATCTAACGTGGGTGGTAATGGTGTTTTAAAAAGTGTGGGTGTTGTAAATATTAAAACAAAAGAAGAACAAATTATTGAAGCCGATAATTTAATTCCGTTGTTCGGTTTAAGTCCTAAGTTAGGGCCAATTGAAGGCTGGGGATTAAATATTGATAAAAATGCCATTGAAGTAAATACGGATGATTATTCAACCAACATCGAAGGGGTGTATGCCATTGGTGATATCAATACGTATAAAAATAAATTAAAACTGATCTTGTGTGGTTTTCATGAGGCGGCATTAATGAGTCATAGCGCTTATAAATACATTAATCCGGGCGTTAAGTATACTATGAAATATACAACGGTGAATGGTGTTAATTCTTTTTAGTGGTCACTTCGAGTACCGACGAAGGAGGTGTATCGAGAAGTGATTGAAATTAAAATAGATTAATAGAATAAAGTATATTTAAATAAATAAATTTTAAGAATATGAAAATTAATTTAAAACGACTGGATAATGATTTTAACATCGAAGCTACCAATGAAGATGGAAATACTTTATTAATGGATGGTTCAGCCGAGATCGGTGGACATGGAAAAGGAATGCGTCCAATGCAACTATTGTTAGCTGCTGTTGGAGGATGCAGTGCTATTGATGTGATCCTGATCTTGAAAAAACAAAAACAAGTCATCGACTCTTTTGAGATCGAAGTGGATGGTGAGCGAGAGAAGATCGAAGATTATTCTTTGTTCAGAGATATTGTTCTGCATTTTAAAATCAAAGGACAAGTGGATTATGATAAAGCAGAGCGAGCTATTAAATTATCTATGGATAAATATTGTTCTGTTTCTAAAACATTGGAATCAACCGCAAAGATCACTTATAAATTAACGATTAACTAGAACCAATGAAAGATAAACATTTTGAAACCCAGGCCATTCGTGCTCAATTTGAGCGTAGCGATAATAACGAACATTCTGTTCCATTATATTTAACATCTAGTTTTGTATTTGATACAGCGGAAGAAATGCGCGCGGCTTTTAACGAAGAGTCGGATGATTTTATTTATTCGCGCTACATCAATCCAAACACGAATGAGTTCATTAACAAAGTATGTTTACTGGAAGGGGCTGAATCTGGTTTGGCAACAGCTTCAGGTATGGCCGCTATTTTTACTACGTTCATGACGATCTTAAAATCCGGTGACCATGTGGTGTCCTGTTCTTCGGTATTTGGCGCAACACATGCCGTCTTTACCAAGTATTTTCCTAAATGGAATATTTCTTATTCTTATTTTAATACAGGTAATGTTGAAGAGATCGAAAAACTGATCAAGCCCGAAACTAAATTTATTTATTTAGAAACACCTACTAATCCTGCTATCGAATTAATTGATCTGGAATTAGTTGCTAAAGTGGCTAAGAAACATAATATCCTATTGATCGTAGATAATTGTTTTGCAACACCTTATTTACAACAACCAATTAAGTTTGGTGCTGATCTGGTAATTCACTCAGCTACTAAATACATGGATGGACAAGGTCGTGTGTTGGGTGGAATTGTAGTTGGTAAGAAAGAGTTGATACACGATATTTATTTATTTGGCAGATTAACAGGACCGTCTATGAGTCCGTTTAATGCCTGGGTGTTAAGTAAGAGTTTAGAAACCTTGGCATTACGTATGGACAGGCATTGTGAGAACGCATTACATGTAGCACAAAAATTAGAGGGACATACCAAATTAGAAAATGTGTCTTATCCGTTTTTGCCTTCTCATCCGCATCATGCTATTGCTAAAAAACAAATGAAAGCAGGTGGAGGGATCATTACTATTACGGTGAAAGGTGGTTACGAAGCAGCTAAAACATTTTTGGATAAATTACAAATGATAAAAATTTCTCCAAACTTAGGTGATGCACGAAGTATTGTTACACATCCTGCTTCTTCAACACATTGTAAATTAAGTGAGGAAGAACGATTAAAGGTTGGTATCACGCCGGGATTAATTCGCGTATCTATTGGATTAGAAAATAAAGAGGATATTTTAAATGATATTTTACAAGCATTGAAAGATTAAAGAGTTCTCGACTTCGCTCGAACTGACATTATTGTCACCCTGAGCGGAGTCGAAGGGCGTAAACAAACATGAAAGAATTAAACAAAATACAAGAACTACTAAAAAACAAATCACCCGAAGCCTCACTCGCTTCACTGGCGGAGCTATTACCTGGAGAGATCGTGTTTTCTACGAGCTTAGGATATGAAGATCAGGTGATCACACATCAGATCTTTGCAAATAATTTGAATATAGAAATATTCACGTTAGATACGGGAAGGTTGTTTTCTGAAACTTATTCGGTATGGAACAGTACGTTGGATCGTTACAAAAAACAGATCAAAGTATATTATCCAAACACAGAGGCAGTAGAAAAGTTGGTTTCAGAAAAAGGTCCATCTTGTTTTTATGAGTCGGTAGATAATAGAAAAGAATGTTGCCATATTCGTAAAGTAGAGCCATTGAAGCGTGCGTTGAAAGGAAAGAAAATATGGATCACCGGTATTCGTGCCGAGCAATCAGGTAACAGAAGTGATATGCCTCAGCTAGAATGGGATGAGGCGAATCAAATTATCAAGTTTCATCCGATATTGAATTGGACATTTGAAGAGGTGAAAAGTTTTATCAATAAGCACAATATTCCTTATAACCCTTTGCATGATAAAGGTTTTGTAAGCATAGGCTGCGCTCCTTGTACCAGAGCTATTCGCGAAGGTGAAGATTTTAGAGCAGGTCGCTGGTGGTGGGAAGATAAAAGTAAAAAAGAATGCGGGTTGCACAGTAAGTAGTTTGCAGTAGCGTAAGAAGTCTAAAAAATAACATTAAAATTAAAGTATTGTCAGTTCGAGCCTATCGAGAACTAGACACACATCTCGACAAGCTCGATGTGACAAAAAAATAAACAAAATGAACAAATACTATTTAAATTATTTAGATCAATTAGAATCCGAAGCGATTCATATCTTAAGAGAAGTTGCAGGGCAATTCGAACGTCCTGCCTTATTATTCAGTGGAGGAAAAGATTCGATCACCTTGGTACGTTTGGCAGAAAAAGCTTTTCGTCCGGGCAAGTTTCCTTTCCCTTTAGTGCATATTGATACGGGTCATAACTTTCCGGAAGCAATTGCCTACCGCGATAATTTAGCTAAGCAGTTAGATGAAAAATTAATTGTACGCTATGTAGCCGATACTATTAAAGAAAAAAAGTTAACCGAAACCAAAGGTAAATTTGCAAGTCGTAATGCTTTGCAAACGTATACGTTGTTGGATGTCATCGAAGAATTCAAATTTGATGTATGTATTGGTGGAGCTCGCAGAGATGAAGAAAAAGCGAGAGCCAAAGAGCGTATTTTTTCGGTAAGAGATGAGTTTGGACAATGGGATCCTAAACGTCAACGTCCCGAATTATGGAATACCTACAATGGTAAAATTCACAAAGGAGAAAACGTGAGAGCGTTCCCTATCAGTAACTGGACAGAGTTAGATGTTTGGAATTATATCAAAAAAGAAAACATCGACTTGCCAAGTATTTATTTTTCACATGAGCGAGAGTGTGTGGTAACACAAGATAGTCAGTTGGTAGCAATGTCGGATTTTGTGCAACTTGAAGCAAGTGATGTGATCGTAAAAAAACAAGTACGTTACAGAACCGTTGGTGATATGACTTGTACGGCAGCTGTAGAATCAGAAGCATCGCATATTGATGATATCATTCGCGAAATTTCAGCATCACGTATGAGCGAACGTGGAGAAACCCGCATTGATGATCAGGTATCAGAAGCAGCGATGGAAGACAGAAAAAAAGGAGGATATTTTTAATAAGAACAGACGAAGGATAAATGATGAAGGATTAAAGAAGATCCTGTCATGAATCATTTATCTTTTATCATTAATCAAATAAGAAATGGATATTTTAAGATTTATAACAGCAGGAAGTGTAGACGATGGTAAAAGTACATTGATCGGAAGACTATTGTACGATAGCAAATCAATATTGGTTGATCAGTTAGCAGCTATCGAAAAACAAAGTAAGAACAAAGAGAATGGTGAAATTGATTTGGCAATTTTAACCGATGGTTTGCGTGCCGAACGTGAGCAAGGTATTACTATTGATGTAGCCTATAAATATTTCTCTACACCAAACCGTAAATTCATTATTGCGGATGCTCCAGGGCATATTCAATACACACGTAACATGGTAACAGGTGCGAGTAATGCTGATCTGGCGGTTATTTTAGTAGATGCCCGTAAAGGAGTTATTGAACAAACACGTCGTCATTCTATCATTACATCATTGCTTGGTATTAAGCATGTGGTGGTAGCCATTAATAAAATGGACCTAGTTGAGTTTAGCGAAGTTCGTTATAATGAGATCGTGAACGATTACAAAAATATCCAGAAGCAATTAGGCTTATCTGATATTGTATTTATTCCTATTAGTGCTTTGATCGGTGATAATATTGTAGATGCTTCTTCAAACATGAATTGGTATAAAGGAAAACCCTTATTGGATATTTTAGAAAAGGTTGAATTGAATAACGATATCAATTTAACGGATGTGCGTTTTCCGGTGCAGTATGTGATTCGCCCGCAAACAGACGAACTGCACGATTACAGAGGCTACGCCGGTAAATTATCAAGTGGTATTATTAAAAAAGGTGATAAAGTGGTGATAGCTCCATCAGGAATTTCATCAACCGTTAAAGCCATTGAAGTAGGAGGGAAGGAAGTGGAAGAAGCATTTGCTCCGCAAAGTATTGTGTTACATTTAGCGGATGATGTGGATGTAAGTCGCGGAGATATGATCGTAAAACACGATTCACAGCCAACAGTTACTCAGGATCTGGAAGTACTCTTATGTTGGATGGATAGCAAACAATTGGAGATTGGTTCTAAGTATTTAATTCAGCACAATACCAAACAAGTGCGTTGTGTGGTTAAAGAGATCGATTACAAGCTGAATGTAAATACCCTTGAAAAAGAAACCAACATTGAGTCAGCTCAGTTAAATGATGTGTGCCGTGTGGTTTTAAAAACCGCTGTACCTTTAGCTATTGATAAATACAAAACTATCAGAAACAATGGAAGTGCTATTTTAATTGATGAAACGAGCTGTGTCACGGTTGGCGCCTGTATCATTCAATAAATTTTTACTCGTATCGATGTTAAAATAAGATATCGACTATTAATTATAAAGCTTTCACTAATTTTGTACTCAATAAAAAATAAAAAAATGGAATTAATCACAACCTACATTTGTAAAGAGTTTGATATTGGTGTTCACAGTAACATGTTTGGCGGCAAAATAATGTCGCTCATAGATGACGCTGCAGCCTCGTATGCCGCGCAGTTATGTGATACTCCACGTATGGTAACGATCAAATTTGATGAGCTGGTATTTAAGAAAGGTGTGAAAGTTGGAAGTATTTTAAAAATTTACGGCAAGGTCATTAAGTTTGGAAATAGCTCTTTGCAATTGTACACCGAAATGCGTAAGCACAATGTATATACCGGCGAGCAGGAAATTGTAACACATACCAATGTAACTTTTGTACGTATTGACGAAGAAGGAAATGCCATTCCTATTTCTGAAAGAGTGAAAGTGCGTTATGCTGAGAGATTTAAAAATTTCGGTAAAGGACTTTTAAATAATGAAGAAACCGATAAAGAAAGAGAATTACAGGTAAGTCAGAAGAATTAAGTTTTTGTTGTTTAGTTAGTTATGGAGCCACGGGTTATAATGATCCGTGGTTTTTTTATTTCAGAACCTGTTAAATTTTATCTTTTAGAATTGTTATAGTGTATTTTTAGCCGAAACGTGGCAATTTTTGCAGTCGAAATCGGGTATATTCGGCGAAAAAATTAACGAAGTTGGAGGCAAAAAGACGCCTAATAAAATAATTAGATAAAATTTAAACAGGTTCTAAGACTTTAATTAACTTAGTATGATTCAATTTGTGAGATATGGAAAAAAACGAGTTTATGGCAGAAGCCATTAAGTTATCGATAGAGAATGTAACGATCAGAGGAGGAGGACCTTTTGGTTGTGTTGTTGTAAAGGATGGAAAAATTATTGCACGTGGTTATAACCAGGTAACGGCTAATAATGATCCAACAGCACATGCCGAAGTAATGGCTATTCGCGAAGCTTGTAAAGTGTTAAATTCATTTCAGTTGAATGATTGCGAACTTTATACCAGTTGCGAACCCTGCCCCATGTGTTTAGGTGCCATTTATTGGGCACGCCCGGCAAAAGTATATTATGCCAATACTAAAAAAGATGCGGCGGATATTAATTTTGATGATGATTTTATTTATCAGGAATTGGAACTCCCTATGCCTGATCGTAAATTACCTTTTATACAAATAATGCGAACCGAAGCATTAGAAGCTTTTAAAGCCTGGCAAAACAAAACAGATAAAGATCTGTATTAATTGTTTTAAGGCTTATCTCTTTAAATAAAGTGTTATTTATTCAATAATAAATGAATGCGCTGATTCCATTATGATCCGGGCTTTCTTATATTCCTTTTGAATTCTCTTTTCATATAATGATCAACCATTAGCCATTTATTGAAGCAACTTTATTTTTGAGTTGTTTAATGTGATCAAATTTTTTGTTTGGATGTATTAATGTTCTCTATTGATATTGGCTGTTTTTTCTGTTTTTAAAATATTTTACGGTTTCAAGAATTATCAAAACAGAACTTGCTCCAATTAGTGATGATACAAAATGTTTATAGCCCGGAAATTCAAAGCTGAAAATTTGTTGCATGAACGGAACAGAAATCACAACGAGCAACACAACAATTGCAACTGTAAGAATGATCCACGCGGCCCAGTTTTTTTCGGTTATGATTTTAATAAAGTTTCTTGTTTTAGAAAGATTAGTGAGTATAAGAAATACATTTCCAATGATCAAGGAAGAAAATGCAATTGCTCTCACCTCTTCATTAGTATGGCCTTCGTGAATGGAAAGAAAATAAATTGTCATGGTCATACCAAGTAGGAGTAACCCTTGTAGTACGCTGGCTAAAATTTTATTTCCTCCAAAAAACTTTTCTTTTGAGTCTCTTGGTTTTCTGCTCATAATATTTTCTTCTTCTTGTTCATGTTCAAAAGCAATTGAACAAATAGGATCAATTATCAGTTCCAGAAGCACGATATGTAATGGCATTAATAAGATTGGTAAAGAAGAGAAAAAAGCAGGTAATAACGTCAACCCAATTATTGGAATGTGGATAGCTATAATGTATGACATTGCTTTTTGTAGATTGTCAAATATTTTTCTTCCTAAACGAATGGCAGATACAATGGAAGCAAAGTTATCGTCTAATAAGACTAGTGAAGAAGCCTCTCTTGCAACATCGGTTCCTTTGTTCCCCATTGCTATACCAATATCGGATGCTTTTAATGCAGGAGCATCATTTACGCCATCGCCCGTCATGGCTACAATTTCATTATTAGCCTGCAGTGCCCGTACAATTCGCAGTTTTTGTTCGGGTACAACGCGTGCAAAAACAGTTATACCGGATATTATATGTTTTAGTTCATCATCATTTAATTTGTTTAATTCACTACCGGTCATTAATTTTCCTTCACGCTTCATGCCTATTTGTTGTGCAATACTTTTAGCGGTTGCCGGAAAATCACCGGTGATCATAATTACTTTTACACCGGCATCTTGACATTCTTTAATAGCAATTGGCACTTCAGGTCGTATAGGATCTTCCAGACCAATTAGACCCTTAAATTTAAATTCAAACTCAATTTGCGAATCCGGTAAAGTGCCCGATGTTGGTGTGGAGTCTGCAACAGCAATTACCCTGTATCCTTTTTCTGCAAAAGATTCAACAATATTCAAATATTTTTCAGTGTCTTGGTTATTTAATTTACATAATTTAAAAATAGTTTCCGGTGCTCCTTTAGTTGCTACTACAACCGCATTGGATGTAGTATCTTTTAACACCCTTGTCATTGCCAATAATGATTTGCTTAAAGGATATTCTTTAAGTAGTTCTGAAGAATCGTCGGCATTGTTATTTACTAATTGATCAGCTGTTTGAAAAGCTTTCTCCATTGGATCTACTGAGTTTTTTTGAGAAGCCAAATGAGCCAATTTTATAATTTCAGAAATATGATCTCGTGTGTCTAAAAATGTATTTTTTTCGAAAGTGTCATGGCCATTATATACAATGCCAACTTCCATTTTATTTTGTGTAATGGTTCCTGTTTTATCACTGCATAAAACTGTTGCAGAGCCAAGTGTTTCAATAGCTGATGGTTTTCTTGTTAAAACATTTTTTTTTGACAAGCGCCATGCACCTAAGGCTAAAAAAACGGTAAGAACTACTGGAAATTCTTCAGGAAGTATAGCCATTGCCGAAGCAAGACCATTTAATAGAGATTGAATAAAATTACCCCTTACAAAATAAAAAGTTAAAACTACAACCGTACTAATAATTGCGCCAAATATAAATAAATTGCGAATAAGGGATTTCATCTCTTTTTGCATACTGGTTTCATGTTGTTCGATACTTAATAAGGAACTTCCAATTTTTCCAAACTCAGTATGTATACCTGTAGCAATTATCTTGATATATCCTTTACCCTGTATTACCAGTGTTCCGCTGTAAACAAGTCCGTTTTTGTTGGTAGGATCTTTCTGAACAGATTTTAATACAGGGACAGATTCTCCGGTCAAAATAGATTCGTCTACAGTAAGGTTTAATGAGTCAATTAAAATTCCATCAGCAGAAACTCTGTCTCCTTCGTTTAAAATAACAACATCATCAGGTACAACTTCTCTTCCTGAAATTCTTATTTCTTTTCCGTTTCGGATCACTAATGATCTGGGAGAAGAAAGATTTTTAAGAGCGTTTAACGCTTTTTCGGTTTTTTGATATTGGTAAAACGTAATAAAAATAATAATAAAAATTGTTGACAGGAGTATTATTCCTTCATTTATATCTCCTAATAAAATGTATAAACAACCACAAGTTATAAGAAGTAAAAACATAGGTTCTTTGATCACTTCAATGGCAATACCAATAATATTCTTTGGCTTTTCTGAAGGCAATTCGTTGTATCCAAAAGAGCTAAGTCTTTTTTGCACTTCACTTGTATTTAAGCCATTTATCATTATTGCATTTTATGTTTTATTGTGATTGTTGGCTTTTATTTTCCGTGTTTTGTGCCAATAGCAACAAATCTGATAGTTAGTTGGAGTTTAGCGCTTTTGTATATGCCGAAGCTGGATGTCCAAATTTAATTTAGGTGAGTTATTGGCTGTGTTTATATCTTTGTATTTTAAAGATATTCTTGAAATTGTTATTTTTCACAAATTTCTTTCAACTTATCGAGTGCTTTTGGGTAGGTCTGGTTCATATAATCTAAAAAATCTTCATTGGTGTCTAAGTCAACAGTAACGGTTGCCGTTCCCTGTCCGACTGGATCGCCCGTACGGGCATTGTTTTCTTCGAAGGTATAGTTTTCAAATCCGTTTGCCCATTTTTCCACTTCTGGTCCTTCTGTAATTTCTTTATCCGCTTTAAAAAGACCATAATGTTGAATCGACACAAATCGGTTGGGAATGTTTTCAACTATCTTGGAAACCATACCTCCCTTTTCTCCTTTTTCATCTACTCCAATAAATAGAATTTTATTTTCCTTGTCCCAATTTCCTTCATAGGTCGATGTCGGATTAAACAAAGAAGTCCATTGCTCATAAGTTGATTTACTGTTGATGCCAAGCATAAAATCATAAATCTTGGTCACAGGTGCATTGATGCTTATTTTGAATTGTAATTTTTTCATACTATTAATGTTTGTTTAAATGATCCCGATAAACTTGAGCCTGAGATTAGTTGAACGCTATCGTGATCGGGTTGTTGTTTTTAGTTATACTTAATAGTTGTTTAACTTAGCCTATAACGTTTTGGAGCTAAATTTTAGTTTGGGCTTTGAAACCGTTTCTATCAAACTGCTTAATAACAAAGTTAAATGTTTATTAGCCATTTGCAAAGTGAAAATTAAAAACTTGTCTACCGCTTTTGCAAATGCTTTGATGTCGCCTAAATAATACAACCCGTGTGTTGGTGTCTGGTGTTCTATCTGTCTTTATTATTTGTTAAAGATAATTTGTTAATCCACGGCCATGTTACTAAAAATTAGATCTTTGGATTCTTAACATATTTGCTACTCTTAACTCTACATATATTATCAATACTATAATAAAAATTTCAACCAAAAAATATATCAATCCTATTCGTGTTAAGTCGTTGTAATAAGTATATAAAAACGTCATTGTCAAAATACAATACAAAAAATTACTAATACCTATTATTCTTAAATAGGGTGTCCAATAGTCTTTAAGAAAAAGGTAACAAGACATAGAATAAGCACAATAAACCAAACCAATTATTGATAAGAATGTCAAAATGTTTGCAGGCATACCGAAGTAATCGTAGTAATGTCTTAAAACAAAAAACAAGGAACACGTTGTCAATGCTGCACCCAAACCGTCAAGTAGAAAAAGTTTCTTTGGTTTTCTTGAAAAATAATCTATTGTGCTTTTGATATTAATCTTCATATGGTTTTCTCTGAAAAGAATTTGTCTGTCATGTTTTTTTTGGTCAATAGTTAACAATATTTTTATTCATACAATTTTTCGTTCATATAACTTTATGCTTCGATACGAGGCCATTTCCATGCGTAACGGATGATTAGACAAAGAAGAACGGCTTCTACAACAGCGCCAAACACCATGTGCATCCAAGCTTCTCCTGCTAAATTAAACAATGTAAAGGGAATATACACCGCGGCAATAATGATATTTACCCAGCGATTTATAATAGCCGGTAGGGCAGCAGAAAGGAAAATCATCAGTGCCGGAATGGTTACTGAGGCGAGTGCTGCCAACAGAAATCCTTGCGTAATATCAAATTCAAACACCCTCCCTGTTTGAATATCTACAAGCTTACTCGGCATATATAAGTGGAAATAATCAACATAGATATAGAGAAACATAAAACTCGCCCAAAGCATAGCAAGCTTCAGTTTCATACTAACTTTGATATCTTCCAGTGCATTTTGTGATGATTTTTGTGTATCCATAAATTTTCAATTAAAAGTTATAACCAACATTAAGGCCTGGTTCCGGAAAGATGAATTTAGACCATTTATCATCTAGCTGTTTAAATCCATCAGGTAATTTTGTGTGATAAGCACGATGGGTCATACATACTGATGGTTGAAAGAAAAATTTATCTTTAAAGAGTTTGATGTGATAACCAACACGGTATGAATTGAAAATCTGAAAACCATCGTCAATTTTCTTACCATTGTCATTCACAAAAATTTGCCAGGTAGGCATTACATCAAGTTGGGCATACAAACCTTTCCATAAAAATCGTGTGTAAGAAGTTGTTGCGCCATACTCACGAATATACCCCGGAAATCTTTCTTCCGGTTTTTTGTAGGCTTTGTTTAAAAATGGATGAATACCATTTGGCCAGGCATATTTCCAGGTTTTTGGAGCTAATGTAATTACATCTTTTCCTGTGATCCGATAACCTATATTGAGTTGAGCGAAGTTGGGTGGGTTTTCTGTATCAAGATTACCCAATAGAACAAATAAAGAAGTCCCAACGAACCACTGTTTGTAAGTACTGTCTTGTTTGGCATATTGTGCATTCACCTGTAAGCTGCTTGTCAACACTAGGGCAAGTCCAAAGCATAAAATTTTCTTTTGCATATCTTTTTTTTATTGATAAATGATATTGCAAAAGTAGATTGGCGAGACACCATAACTTGTTCACTTAAGTTAAGAAATACGTTTTTAGCTCTTTTTTTCAAGAATTCTTGCTCTTAATCTGCTTAATGATTGAGGTTTGATCCCTAAATAGCTCGCTAATTGGTGTTGTGGCACACGCTGAACAAGGTCTGGTCTTTTTTGTAATAAATTAAGGTATCGTTGTTCAGGCGAAGAAGTTTTAAACTCGTCAAAGTCTAGTTGCCGTTTAGCTAACAATTCTTCCGACAACATTCTGCACATGATTTCAAACTTTGGAAATTTACTGTTTATTTCTACTCCCATATCAGAATTTGAAATTAGAAGAATACTGTCTTCAACACAACTTATGAAATAATCAGAAGGAGATTTGTTTATTACACAATGAGGTGTTAAGGCGTCCTGTTCTGTGTAGAAAGCTGTTGTTTTTTCTTCTCCGTCTATGATATAATAAACCCGAATACAGCCTTTTAAAACAAAATAGCTCTCTGGAGATTTTTGTCCTTCTTTGAGTAAAACCGTCCCTTTCTTTACTGAGTGAAACAGGTCTAAAGAAAGTAATGCGTTCTTCTCATCATCTGTCAGAGAAACGTATTTTGAAATAAAGTCAAATAGTAAGTCTTGCATTATTTTTACGTGTTGTTAATGTCGTCTGTTACACTTGCCACCAACGCCTTTCAGCTACCAGTTTACAGCTCAAGGCCGTCTTCTACCTAAAAGCTTACTAACAAAGCTAAATATTTCTTAGCCATTTGCAAAACTAAAAAATTCTACGCCTTAAATTTTTGTAAATGCTTATACTTCTGCCCGCATTAGGCAAAGGTGCGGTTAGCGGTAGTTTTTCTTTTTCAGTTTTTTTGCCAACTTTATTGAATGTTTTAATGAGTTTATATTATTCCAGTCGTGATGTGAAACGATTATAAAGTTTGGATCAGGATATTTTTTCTGCACATTTTTAAGAGTAGTTTCGTATTCAATAACATTGCCATCTCCCAAGTAACCTAAATTTTCAGCATCTCCGCCTTTAATAAGACAACCACCGTATAGTATTTTCTCTTTGTTAAACCAAACAATAATGTTGTCTGCTGTATGTCCTTCTCCGGGGTAATAAGTTTCAAATGAATATTGGCCAATACTGAAAACTGTGTCCTTTGTCATTAAAAACTCAGCCCTTTTCTTGTTATGTTTTTTACTTAGTTCATCAGTTAGAAAAGTTGTGTAAGTTTTAATTCCTTTTTGTTTGTAATATTCAAGTCCTTCAGTTCTGTCGCTATGCCAATGCGTTGCAATACACAAAGTCACACTTTTGTTGTGTTTTAATTTTATACTGTCAATCAACGGTTGAAATTGTGTTGTGTCCCAAGGTGTGTCAAACAATACAACGCCATTATTTGTGAGAAGATACATTCCATTTGAAGGTATTAGGCTTCCTTCGTAAGTATTGTATGTTGTATAAATGTAAAAGTTGTCTGTTAAGTATGAGATTTTAAGTTTCGCTTCTTCTGTCTGTCCAAAAATATTGGTTAGTGAAAAAATGAATGTTATTGTCAATATAATTGTTTGCATTTATTTCTTGTCTTTTTTGATTGGATTATGTTGTCTTTAAAACTACCACTAGCGTTTTTAAGCTACCAGTAGTGCTGTTTGAAATCGTTTTCTACCGAACTGCTAATAACAAATCTAAATGTTTATTGGCTATTTGTAAGACAGCGCTCCGATTTTTTTATCGGAGGTGAATTAACTAATTGCCTGCCGCTTTTGCAAATGCCGAAGCATAATGCCCAAATGGGATTTAGGTTGTGTTAGGCGCTGGTTAATTTTAATTCATTTGTCTAATAAAAGTATATTGTTTTGTGTCATTTGTTATTTGTCTAACAAATTTAAGTTGGTATATATGTTTAATATTGCATTTATTTTTAATAAGCATTTTGTTGCCTTGTAGCGTTTTATATTTGAAAGTGCTGCAAGGAAAGTCATAGGTGTATACTGGTGGCTTTTTGCAAATTAGCTCTGTAGTCAACCACAAATGTTTTTTTGATTTGAATGTCAAAACAGTTATTTCACAAATAGATGAGTCTTTTATATAAGCACTATTGTCATAGAATACAATAGTATCGTTATTAAAAATGTCTTCATAATGCTTTAAGCAAATCAAATTTTTTGTGCTAATTTCTTTGTCTGATAAAAATTTGATTATAATTTCATCCAGTTTGAAATTAGTTATTGGCTGTCCGTATGCAGAAACAAACATTGTCATTAAGAAATATATAATTACGAGTCTATTCATAACGGAAAGCGGCTAAATTTTAGTTTGGGCTTTGAAACTCTTTCTACCGAAACATTACTGACAAAGATAACTGCTTAATGGACATTTGCAAAGCACAAATAAACTACTTTCACGCAGCGACAGCTTTTGCAAATGCTGTACTCGAATACCCAAATAGAACCGAGAATTTGTAATTGTTATTTTATTGATTTTTCGTTCGACCATACAATTGTTTGTTTGTCCTTTGGTCTATTGAAAATATTTATGTCCCCTAAATTTTTATTTGTTAAGTCGAAAGTTTTTTCAACCGAATAAAAGTCAAACCCTAAGTTAATTTTTGTCTCCTTACTACTACACCTGAAATGTGCTTGAAAATCATACTGTCCTTTTGGCGCTATTTTCATAAGTCTCGGATAACTGGCGTTGCAATTTATAAAAGGTGTCAATACAAATTTCGCTGTGTCGTAACGTAACGAATATTGTTCTCCGTCACATGAAGAAGATAGAAAATAAACAGTGTCAGTATTGTCGTTGAAGAGCGAAGCTTTGATTTCTATTGTCTCTTTAAAAGTGTTAATTCGTTCTGCAGTAAAGTCAAAGCGTATATTTTCTTTTACTTTTCCCTGTGTCTTGTCAGAACCTACAACACTTAGTTCGGGTTGGTTTGGTTCTCTGCCCGCAATACAAGAAAGTCCTAAAGTAAGAATTATCAAAAATAGAGTTTGTCTTGTCATTTTATTGTCGTTTTACAATTACACTTAACTTGCACCTAACGTTTTCGCGGTTTACTTCGGCCGTTTTGGAACCATTGTCTACCGAAATGTTTCCTAACAAAGCTAAATGTTAATTGGCCATTTGCAAAGTAAAAATTAAAAACTTGTCTACCGCTTTTGCAAATGCCAAAGTTCAATGCCCGTATTTTTTATAGGTGCAGTTATATGCTGTAAGCGTCACCCATTTAATACTAGTTAATTATTGTATTGTTCTTTAATATAAATATGTTTTATATTACCATCATCCCAATTTACAATTAAAGAGTCGTTTTTAACAACACCTTTTAGTACTTTTCTTTCGTACTTTTTGTTTGGAGCTTGTTGAGGATAAAATTGTTCTATTTTTATCTCGTTGCCAGATACGATAAAACGTCCACGCCATACGGAACTATTTTCAACGCTCAGGTCATTTTTCAAGAATAGTTCTTTTTTATAAACATTTAAAAATGTTCCATTAGCATAAAACTTAATGTAGTCGTTGTAGTCATAATTTTGCGCCTTAATCTTTTTATAAATTGCCCCAGTGTCAATAACACTAAAGTCGTTCGATTTCATCGGCTGGTTGAATTTGAAGTAGGCCTGATTTATCGAAGCTTTCCCGTCAGCAGATCTTGTCACGTGATAACCACAAGAGTAAAGCAAAACGAAAGTTAAAATGAAAAGAAATATGTCAATTCGCCTTGTCATTCTGATTATTTTATCGTGAATAACTCTTCTATGTGTGACTTATAATGTTTCAGTAACATTTTGTTTTTATCTGCAACTACGTCTTCTATAAGTTTAATTTTTTTACCGAAACTTTTCATTTGACAATAAAACAAGTAAATGTCGTTTAGATAATATACATTGTCATTACAAGTTGAAAGAGGAATTTTATTGAAGTCAATGCTGCCTTTTTTGTCGGAGTACTTTTTTATGTATGCTTCGTAGTCTTCCTTATTATCTGGATCCTTGACCTGCCTTTCTTTTTCAAAAGCGTAAACCAAAGTGTCGTTAAGTATATAGAAGTTTATCGAATGATAACCGGCCTCAGCATTAAATTGTGTTTTTATCAGAACAAGTTTTTTGTCTGCATAATAGCCATAAACGGCACCCCCAAGTGCAGACATATTGGGAAAGAACTTCTCTGTTAATTTCTTTGAACTAAGTTTACTGTCAATACTAAGCCTATAGTTGTCAATTCTTTTAATGTCGGAGTCTGAGGTCGATTTGGATGCCTTAGTTGAAAGCGCGGCCTGTCCGAGGACACAATTTAGTGTCAAGATAAAAGCTATTGTCAAACGAAATGTCTTTTTCATAGTTCGATGTCCTGGCACATTACTGGTAACGTTTTCGCGCTAAGCAACGGTTTGATTTGAAACCGAGTCTTGCCGAAATGGTATTAACAAAGATAAATGTTTAATGGACTTTTGCAAAGCGAAAATAAATGTCTTTCGCGAAGCGACATTTATTGCAAATGCTTGTACTTCTGCCCGCATTAGGCTTAGGTGCTGTTATAACTTGGCCGCTGCCCGCAGTTTACATACTTATTGTCAGAATATAAATGTACTGTAAGTCCATGAGATTACCTTTCCTTCATTATCTAAAATGAAGTATAAGTCATAACCCTCGTACCCGCTTTTAATAAATGTTCTAAACCAAACATAGTTCCTTATACCGACATTTTTATTTTGAAAGACCATTAGCCTAATTACATTACTTTTGTGCCCATAGTGTTTTTTAGATTTATTTTTAACTGGCTTTTTAATTTGTAATAAGAAGGTAGGTTTTTTATTCTTAATCCAAAATTCATGTGTTGCGTTTTGACTTTTTTGATACTCTTCTCGTAATTCTCTATCATCTGGGAATTTTCTAACCATTGAATATTCAATGGTTGTTATACTTGAATCGACACGTCCATCAAAATGAGCTCGTAAATCATTAAAGGGCTTTATTCTATTCAGAATACTGTCAACGAAAAAGTCTAGTGCTTTTTGTTCATAGATAATTTGTTTATTCGTTTCTTGCCCATATGTTTTTAAAGCCGGAAAGGTTATAAATAAGAAAAGTATGTAAGTGTAAAATTTCATTTTCTTTCGAATGTTTGTCAGAGCGACTTGTAGCATGCCTTTTTTCGGTTGGTGTCAGCCTAATTTAATTTGAATTTCATAGGCAAAACAAATAGAGAAGGAACAGGCTTATTCTTACAAGTCCCAGGAGTCCACTTTGGCATTTTTTTAACCACTTTTATTATTTCATTTTTTATTTCTTCGTCATCGTATGGCTTGAGCATCTTAAGAAATGTTAGTTTACCATTTGTTTCTACAATAAATGCAAAGAATATTCTCTCGTCACTTTCATAAGCGCGCCTTGGAAGGGTCACGTTGTTTTTAATGAAAGCCATCATTAGTTCAGTACTTTCATCAGGATATTTTGGTGGCGTTTCGGGAAATAAATAATAGCCGCGATTTGTAATTGAGTCGTGAACAATTTTACACATCTCTTGTTTGTCAACCTGTCCATGTACACATTTTGAACTGAGAAAAATTAATATGAATAAGATGTTTTTTTTCATTGATTTCTGTCCAGCGGCTTAGTTATAACGTTTTGGAGCTACCAGTAGTGCGGTTTGAAACCGCTTCTTACCGAAGCTTCCTAACAAAGATAACTGTTCCTATGCATTTGCAAAGCGAAAATTAACTAATTGTCTACCGCTTTTGCAAATGCCGAAGCCGAATGCCCAAATTAAATTTAGGTGCGGTTATAAGCAGTAAGCACTATTTAGCTTGCATCCAGCTTTCCTGTCCGCAAGAGATTATATTAATAGCAGTTTTCAGGCGCTACACATATTATTTTAGGTAACGTCGTTCCAATAGTGTCAATAAATGTTTTTTCTTTATTTGTTTCTGTGTCTATGTAGTGAAAAAACAAGTTATTGTTTTCCAATTTATATGGTAACTCGTCTGGTGTTCCCACGTCGAATCGCTTAATTAGATTTTTGTTACTATGAATGAAAATAATATTTGAATGACGATGGATTTTTATTGCAGCTTGCACCTCACTATATAAATTCAAAACGTGAGATAAAGCGTTGCCATTATTATCGACAATGTCACCTAAATACATTATTTCCTCTTTGCCATACTTAGTGCTATTCGTTTGTTTGGCATTAATGAAGTCTTTTTTTATAAATTTGGTAAAATCAGTTTCGTCGTCTTCCTTAACAATAGGTTCCCATTGTTCCTTCTCAATTACATTTTTTTCTATTATTTTGTCGTTTGAAGTTATTTCATTAGAACTATTGTCACAGCCTGATAAAAGAATTGCACATATAAATATTAATGTTATATAGATATTCATTCTCTCGTGTGTCTTTGCGCTTATTGCTTATAACGGTTTGCAGCTACCAGAAGTGCGGATTTGAAACCGCTTTCTACCGAAAAGCTTACTAACAAAGCTAAATGTTTATTAGCCATTTGCAAAGCGAAAATTAATAAATTGTCTACCGCTTTTGCAAATGCTTTGCTGTCTGCCCGCATTTTTGGTAGGTGCTGTTATAAGTTGTAGGGCGACACAATGCTTGATACGCTTTGTTTTCCCACTTTGCTAATTTTGTCAATCGTTCCGTAGTCCAAAAGGTATGATGATTTTATTAATTTTCGCGTTAAGATCAACTGTTTTTTTATATTGTTTTATTTTTCCGTTAGTTGCGAGGTCAATTTGTAGGTCTATAATTACTCTTTCAACGTAGGTCGGAATGTTTTTGTACGTTGAGTCACTAAATTTAAGATTGTATAATAGTTCATTATGAACCCCTGAAATCTTTTTGAACTTCTTGGTAATTGTTTCATTTGCCATAAATGAAGATTCAGCAACATGGTCGCCGTTATTAAATATTGTAATACTTGTATTAGATAAGAGAAATGGACTTGGAATTATTTTTCCACCGTATTGCCATTTCATTTGCCCGGTAACATTGGTTATTTGTGTTTCATTGCTTGATTGTGGTGTAAAGTATAAGTAAATGTCTGCTTGACAACTACTACCATCAATTACTTGTGAAATTGCACACCTTATTTCGCCGTCATTAAACAACTGAACTTCTCCAGTGTCATTTCCGTAATACTTAGAAATTATCGTGTCAGGAGTAGCACTGATATTTTTCCCTTCCTGCTTTTTTGTCGATTCCGTTTGTCCGCCGCAAGAAAATAACAAAATTAAAACACTGAAGAATAAACTGATTTTCATTGTTTCTATTTTCAAATGGTTTCTATTTGTCATGATAATTTTTCTACGGAGCTGTCACGCCCTATTACTTATAACGTTTTGGAGCTATTGGCAGAAAGGTTTGAAACATTGTCTGCCGAAATGCTATTAACAAAGATAATATTTTGCCTGACTTTTGCAAAGCGAAAATAATTGTCTTTCGCGAAGCGACCTTATTTGCAAAAGCTTTAATGTCGGCCCTTTTTGCTAATAGGTGCTGTTACCACCAGTTGTTTTCTTTGCAATTTAGTTTTCTAACAAAGTTTTGTCTTTCATACAGGTCGATGCGAAGTGTATAACTGTCGCAAGCATTAATAAATTAGAAAGATTCATCATTGGTCTTGGAATCCAGTGCATTACTAAACACAAAGCTGATATGTAGGCTACAACAACCCAAACCCATTTCATTATGTCTAATTGAGTTTTAGTTGTCTTTTTTATAAATCGTATGGTATAAATAGCAGCTATTCCAATTAATCCTACAGTTAGCATTATTGCTGCTCCTGGCCAGTGCATAATTTTTAATAATGCGCCAATAGTAACTATTGCCCAACAAAACATTATAAATTTAAAATAAATAGTTTTTGTCAACGTACCGTTTTTGATAAGCATAATTTGTCCAACTGCGCCTGAAATGGAGAAGCCTAGATTTAATAACCAAAGACCAGATTCAAAATAAGTCAGCATTAATATAATTAGTCCACATAGTCCCATTACTGCTCCTAAACTTATAAGTATTAAAAATTGTTTATTTGTCATTTATGTTTTCTACAATTGGTGGTAACGTTCCGCGTGTGGCCGTCTGGCCTGCCCGCCTTAGAGTCACGCCGAAGCCTTAGCGGAGGCAAATATAATTAAAAAGGGCAGGCTTGCGGCCACACGCTGTTAGTGGCTGGGCTTCTTTATTTCTGTCCGTTAGCAACATTTTTTGTCTTGCTGAATTGGTGGACAAGCTACACTTCCGTAACTGCAATATACACAACAGTCGCCTTGTTTTGGTTTAAGAACTTGCTTACATTTTTCACATTCGTAAAAATATTGACAAGCGTCTGTCGGCATTGTTTCTTCTTTTTTGTGTCCGCAGTTGGGGCAAGTGATTGTTGATTGTAATATTACTTCCATTTTAATTTTCTTTTTTGTCGGTTACAGAATATCCTGTTGAGTTAATTGCTTTTTCAATGTCTGCAATGTTAGTTTTTGAGTTGTCAAATTCTACAATTGCGTTTCCATTTTCGTATGAAGCGTTTGAACTTATTATTCCTGTCAATTTATTTACTTCGTGATTTACGTGTTCGCCACAACTTGCACAAGTCATTCCGCTAATGGTAAATTCTACTTTTTGAATATTGGATTTGTCTACTACTATGATTTGCTTTTCTGACTTTGGATAGAAAATGTTGGAGTAGTGTGGAAAGGCAAGCATAACGATTGCAAATGCTGTTACAATTCCTAAAAACTTTTTTGATTGAATGAATTTAGGTTTTACTTCTGTTTCACAGTTACAGTTAATTTGTTTTTTTGGTTTCAACTTTTGATACCAAGCAAAACCAAGAACCAAAATTGTCAAACCGATAAAATACGGTCGGAAAGGTTCAAGCCAAGAAAAAGTTGAAGCAAGTCCGCTTGTCCCTGCAATGAGAGCCAAGACTGGTGTAATGCAACACAATGAAGCGGCAATTGCTGTCAAAAGCCCTGCTCCAATTAGTTTGTTGTCTGTTTTCATATTGTTTCTAATATTTTATTCTCGTCAAGTATTTTGAAAAACGGTCTCAGCATTTTTTCATACTCTTTTGTCAATGAGTAAAAAATGGTTTGAGCTTCTCTTTCTGTTTCAATTAGTTTTCTGTCTTTTAGTTTTCGCAAGTGTTGTGAAACTGCTGAAATTGTCATTCCAAGAATGTCGCTTATATCACAGACACAAAGTCGTTTTTCTTCATAGAGCAGAAACAGAATTTTGAGTCTTACGTTGTTTCCCGCTAATTCAAGTCCGTTCGATAAATAGTCAAACGAGCCGTTGAGTTCTGAAACTCGGTCTTTACAGCGATTTATTTGTTTAATGTCTGCTTGTTGTCGTATGCAAGAATTATTGTCCATTGAGCAAAGATAGTTAATTTGTTTATTTAAGCAATTGCTAAAATATGAAATGTCAAAAAGAACCCGATTTGTCTGTCGGGTTGTGTCGTCATAGCCTTGCCACTAACTTACTTATACCCGCTACAAACATTCGGCAATACAACACCCATTTGAATGATTGCCGCTACTCGATAGCGTGTTTCTAAGTGAATCAAATGTACAGGTTTCATCATAAATAATCAAATGGAGAAGTGACATTTTGAATACTTTTTGTGCTCACATGAGTATATATTTCTGTTGTTCTACTACTACTGTGTCCAAGTATTTCCTGTATATATCTTAAATCAGTTCCATTTTCCAATAAATGTGTCGCATAACTATGTCTTAACCAATGCAATGTTACCTGTTTAGTGATCCCGCTTTTTTCGAGAGCTTGTTTTAGAACCTGTTGCAAACTTCTTTCGTCATACATTGTCCCTTTTACTTGCCCTTCAAATAAATAATTTTGTGGTTTGTATATTGTATAATATTCGCGAAGGATTTCTATAATCTTTGAACTTAAAGGAGCAATTCTGTCTTTCCTTCCTTTTGATTGCCTGATAATAACAATACTTCGTTTATTGTCAATATCATTTGCTGTTAATCGTAATAATTCTCCGCAACGTAATCCACAACTATAAATTAAACTCAACATGGCTTTGTGTTTAATGTTTCCGTGTGCATTTAAAATTCGTTTCACTTCCTCCTTGCTTAATACATTAGGTAGAAGTTTAGGATTTTTTGGTCGATGTATCAATTCCGGCTGTAAGCTTTTATTTTCAATACTTCTAAAAAATAATTTCACCGCATTTACAATTTGATTTTGGAAAGAAGCTGAGAATTTATTTTTAATAATGTATTCATTATTAAAATGTATGAGGTCATCATTGCAAATCTCACTAATAGGTTTATCTGAAAAATAACGTAAAAATGTTTGCATGGAATCTGTATATGTGCCAATAGTACTTTCGCTATACCTTCTGCTTCGCATCCAATATTTAAAATGATTTATTTTTTCTCTCGCCTCACTCTTTAAATGAGGAAGAACATCTGCTGGTTTCTTTATATCAATTGGTTTTGGATGCTCAACATCATCCAGGGTGTTTACGAGTTTTAGCTGTATTCCATTAGCAACAAAAGTTCTTTGTACCAGGTTCATAACATCGGCATGATAGCCTAAATACCAGCTTTTATGTGTATGACTCCATTTTATTCCGGCTAGTGTCTTTGCCAGTTCAATGGTTTTTATATTATATTCAAATTTCATGAACAGCTTCATACGATTGTTATGAATGGCATGTTCTAATAATATTGTATTTACCATACAATAAAAATATTTCAAATTATAGCAAAGTGTTGCCATAATTTGTAGCATTTTATAAAACGATAAAATAAAAACGATTAAACCTTAATTCCAATGATAAGAATATCATCAACTTGTTCAAGGTTACCGCGCCATTCTTCAATGGTTTGGTTTAAGGATACTTTTTGTTTGTCAATTGGGAGTTTGCTTACTTCTACTAATAAGCTGCGGAAGTTGCCGGCCATAAATTTCTTTCCTCTTGGTCCACCAAACTGATCGGCATAACCATCCGAGAAAATATAAATGCTATCGCCTTTTTGTAATTGTATGTGGTTGTTGGTAAAGTTTTGTTTCTCACCAATAAACATTCCCACCGGAAATTTATCGGCCTTGTATTGTATCAATTCATTATCTCTGATAATATACAATGGATTAAAGGCTCCTGAGAATTGCAACTCTAAGGTGTTATAGTTCAAGGCACACAAGGTCATGTCCATACCATCTTTGGTTTGTCTGTCTGTGGAGTTAGTGTGCAAGGTATTAGCCACACCATCATTCATCTTATCCATAATAATGGATGGTTGTATGCTATCAGTATTTTTTAAAATATCTTTTAGTAAGTTGTGGCCCACAATACTCATAAAGGCACCCGGTACACCATGGCCCGTACAATCAACGGCTGCAAAATAACACCAGTCTCCTTTTTTATCTATCCAGTAAAAATCACCACTTACAATATCTTTAGGTTTGTATAGTACAAACGATTCAGGTAAAATGGTTTTAACTAAACTGTTTGGCGGCAAAATCGCTTCCTGTATTCTCTTGGCGTAGTGTATGCTGTCTGTTACTTGTTTAAATAGTATTTCAAGTTCTTTGGTTTTTAATTCAATTTCCTCTTTTTGTTTTACAACTTCTTCAGTACGCTCAATTACTTTTTGTTCCAAAACCCGTTCGTTCTCCGCTAAGCCGTCACGCATTTTTAATAACGCGTGGCCCAAGGTATCGTCTTTACTTAATGGTTTATAATAAGCATCAAAATTTCCTATTCCGGTTTGTTTGGCAAACTCGGTGGTACTTTCCATCGATTCTACTAAACTGTTCAGGGCAATACCCATTTCGCCAATTTCATCGGTTCGGTAGCTAATGCGTTCTTTAGGCAAAATACCAAGGCCCATCGATAGCAACATTTTTTTAAGTAGTTGAATGGGTTTGGTAATAGAGTTGGTTGTAAAAATGGCAATTAAAATTCCTCCAACAATTAAACCTATGCCCAATAGTTTTACAAAGCGTTCTAAAAAACTGAAAGAACTAAACATTTGATCGGTAATAGTTTCAGCATTGATCTGCTTTTGTTTGATCAGATCGTTTAACTGTGTGTACAAAATTTTGATCTTATCTTCCGTGTCTTCATATGCAAACTGAACCACAAAGGTTACGTTAGCATCTTTATAAGATTCCCAGGTAGATAGGGCAGACATGATGTCTGATTTATATTGATTAAATAACTGATCAGAAAATTTGATGATGGTTTTGTATTTTTCTTTTTCTTCTTCGGTCCAGTCTTTAGATAAGTTATCCAGTTTTATTTTAATGGCCGGATATTCTTTATCAATTAATTCTCTTAATTCATTTTTGGCAGGGGCATCATCGGTAGATTGTACATAATACCATTTGGATATTAAGGTTTGAGATTTTTGTAAAATAAAGTTGAATTGTTTTAATGCAGAAACAGAAGGTGTTACCTGGCTTACTACAGACTCGGTTTGGATCTTACTTTTGGTAACCGTAACGATGGTTAAGATAAAGGCAATCATGGTTAAGATTAGCAAAATGCCAAACCCGGTTCCTATTTTTCTACCAATCGTAAACTTAAATGCCATACAGCCTGTTATTTTTTATTTAAGGCTTCCTTTTTTTGTTTAAACTCGTTTGCTTTTTCTTCATCCAATAAAGCCGAGTAAATACCTTGTAAACTTTCTAAGGCGGTTTCTGCATTAGGGTCTAATTCATACACCTTGATCATAAACGGTAAAGATTGTTTAAATAATTTTTTGGCATTTTCTTGTATCACATCTAACTGAGCTAAATCTACATCATAATCCATCATACGCATTAAAGTGGCGCCCTGATTATAGTATAAAATACCTAAGTTAATATTGGCTTTAATGTTTTTGCTATCCAGTTCTAATACTTTTAATAAAGCGGCTTTTGCAATATCGCCATACTTTTGGTTAAAATTGTTTTTCATATACAGGTCGGCAAACATGCTGCCCATTGTATTGTAGTATTCAAGGTCTTTTGCTTTAAAATCAAAATCAGGACTAATAATGGCAGTGTGTTTTTTGTATAATAAATAATACACTTCAGATTTTTCGCTGTTTAACGAATCCTGTAATAAAGTTTTGCAGATCTTATAATACGAAGCAGCTCCGTTTTTAATAAAAGCCACGTTGTTTTCGCTGTACTCTCTTGATTTATCTAAGCCATCGGATTTGATAGCACAAAGCATCGCTGTATCTAATAAATTAGTTTTAGAGGTACCGCCATTTGCTACTTGTTTATATAATTGAAGGTAAGTGAATGAGCGAATGTGCCATGAAGCAGGATCGTTAGCCGTTTCGGCATTTAAAACTACTTTATCGATTATAGGTTTTGCTTCATCGAACTTTTTCTCATTGCAAAGACGTTGTGCTTCAAATAACATATCCTGCTGCGCATGTCCAACTAAAGACAAGAACACCAACATTAAAAACATGCTGCTTTTAATGTAATGATATGGTTTTGAAATATTTAACACGTTATACAAATTTAAAAAATTATTTAATCAACTGCAATAGCTAAATTTTTTAGTTCATCACTCGTTTTTAATCCGGCTTTTACGGCATTATTCTTACTATACTCAAATTTTTGCTTATTATCTACTACCACAAAATTGATGGCAGAACCCGATTTGGCCAAACCACTTCTTTCTGTTACTATTAAAGCACCTTTGCCTTTATATTTTGAAGCCGCATCTTTTAACAGATCCGACGCATCACTCAATAAAAATATAATATGTGGTTTTAATGTAGGATCAAGAGCTGTAGAGTTTTTGATCTCCATTTTTTGATTACCTACTTGTTTGGTAGACGCCATCTTATTCAATTCCTGATTAAGATTGATATTGCTGCCTATAACTTGTATGATAAAGTTACCGGTTTTCATTTTTGCCGGCCACTCAAAATAACGGGTAAAATTGTATATAAATACCGCTTTACCTTTAGCAACCGGGTCAAAACCCTGTTGTTGCTGAAAGCTTAGACTCGAAAAAGCCAAAGCAAATAAGACAGTATATTTTACAATTAATTTCAAATGTTATTTCTGTAATACAAAGTGTTTGCCAAAATGTACAACTAACAAATATAATAGTTGCAAAGTGCTTTTCAAAGTAAAAAATGAGCTAATTTTAACATTTTAATGAGTCATAAAATTCAGTATATTTAAGGTTGATTTTAAAAATTGCTGTATAACGAAAAATACAATCAGTATTCTGATAACGAATTGATTACAGAATATAAAAACACAAAAAACAATGTGTTTGTGGGTATTTTATATAAACGATACGGGCATTTGGTGTTGGGTCTTTCGTTAAAATATCTTAAAGATGAGGACGAAGCCAAGGATGCGGTGATGCAGATCTTCGAAAAATTGCTGGCTGATCTTTTAAAATTCCAGATCGAGTATTTTAAAAGCTGGTTATATACCTTTTCAAAAAACCATTGCTTAATGATCATCAGAACTAAGCAGTCAAAACTCAAAAAAGAGATCGATCTGCAAATTCATGCCGATTCGTTTATGGAAACGAATCATAATTTGCATCTCAATACCGAACAGGAAAAAGAACAACAATATACCTTACTTGAAAAAGCAATTAACGAACTGAATGAAGACCAACGCAAGTGCATAGATCTGTTTTATCTGAAAGAAAGATCCTATCAGGAAATTTCAGATACAACGGGCTATACCTTAAACGAAGTGAAGAGTTTTATACAGAACGGAAAACGCAATTTGAAAATAAAATTAGAACGCAATAGTGAACAATCAGAATAAACATAAACCTTTAAACCCCGATGAGTTGTTTAAATTGTTAGAAGAAAGATCTAACACTTCGGACGCTTCGTTTTCAAATCCGGACATGAATGATCTGGATGATTTTGAAAAAGAAGCCCTGGAAGGTTTTGCTATGCATACAACTCCGGCAAAGGCCAAAGCGTTAATGGAGGAGATCAATACAGAGATCTCAAAAAAAACTCAAGCTAAAGAAAGTTCGGGTAGAAAACATAATATCATTTGGTTTAGTGCCGCTGCTTCGTTGGTGTTTGTTATTAGTTTATCTGTTTTTCTTATTAATCAAACTCAAAAAGAACAAGAAAGTAACATTGCTTTAAACGAAATAAAAAGTGCAGACGAAATGGCACCGGCTAAAGAGTTTGAAAATAAACCTCAGGAAGCTCCCGCAGTTACTGAAACAACAAAAGAAGAAGGTAAAGAAAAACTGAAACAGGAAACTGTTGATATTACTGCAAATGCTCAGCGAACAGAACCCGACACAAAATTAGCCGAAGAAAAAGCATTGGAGTTTTCAAATACCATTTCTCAACCGGCAAAAGGAGTAAGTACAGAAAATAATACGGTTGCAACAGGCACTTCGCAAAATCAATTGGATTATAGAAAAACGGATGCCAATAATGATATGGATGGTATAACCTTGTCAGATAAAACAATGGCTGCCGGTGATACCGAAGGTAAAAAGAAAGAAGCTGACCAGTTAACAACAACTAATGGAGTGGCCGCAAACTATAATTATAATAATGAAGCAATAACAACCAAGTCTTTATCAAAAAACACCAAAGACGAAGCTTATAAAGAAAGAGCGGTACTAAAGAAAAATAAAGCGACCGAAAAATCGGCAAATGTTGCCCGGGTAGAAACGGCCGCTGCTGAAATGGAATACAGCGCTGCTACGGTTCCTGCAAGTGTAAACATGCCTAATACACAAGGTTATTTTGTTGGCGGCGAAATGTCTATCAAAGATCAGGTGTTGACGTATTTTAAAAATAAATCCATCTCTCAAACGTTAAAAGGAACTTTTAAAGTAATGGCTACCATTGATGAAAAAGGAAAATTATCAGTGGATACACTAAACTCGGTAAACAATGTTTGCACCGATTGTATCAAGCCTTTAAAAGAAGCCTTAAATTCTATGAACAACTGGCAACCTGCTTTGCAACAAGGAAAAGCTGTTTCTTCCAAAACCAGTTTTACGTTGACCTTTTAAACGGTTACTTATATCAAGCCTTGCTTTTCACGTTTATTGTAATCAAGAATCAACCAATAATATAACAATACGCCAAAAGCATACAATAATGCGGTTATCAGAAAAATATTTACGTATTGGTAGCCTTTGCTAAACATTACTTTTACCATATAACCGCTAACAAACCAACTGCCACTCCATATCGCCGCTGTTAAAGCACTGGTAATTTCACGATTTTTTTCGCCCACATAATTCATTACCAGCTCCGAGGTCATAGGTCCGGCCATATTCATTAAAGGCTGACGTAATAAATAACAGGCAATAGCAATGTATAAAGCAATCGTGTATTGACTGTAAAATTGTGTAGTAGCCAATGCTACCAACGAAATAACTGCTAATGATTGTGTGGTAGGAATGGCTACTTTATACCCAATATTGTTTTTGATTTTTGGAACCATCATCGCTCCCCAGGCAACTAATAAAGCAGCAATGGCACTAACTACCGAAAAACCTCCTTTACCTAAATGATGTACTTTTTCGAAGAACAAACTAATAAAAGGAATCGTTAATCCGGCACCGGTGGCAATAATTAAGGTGGGAATTAAACCTTTAAAAATGAGGATCCAATCGTGTTTGTTTTGCTTGTGTTTAATTTTAGTGGTTTTTCTATCGTTCACTTCTTCTATAATATCCACTTTACTCATAAAGTAAATTCCACCAAAACCTAAAATTGAAAAAATAATTAAAACACTTTGTTCATCAAATATGGCAGGGTTTATCCAATCCAATAAAGCAATGATAACACCACTGATAATTCCGGCAAAACTCCAGGTGCTGTAGCTTAACGCTATGCCTGCTGTATGATGCTCTTTAGGGGAATTTCTTAAAATAAAAGGGGCAATAGGAATTTGCATAAAGGTAAAGGAGGCACCCCATAGCAAAAGAGACACATAAATTAATACCGTAAGTTTTAAATAAATACATAACACAATGCATAAACCAAATACAGGAACTAAGATGGCGGATGTATAGAAAAAAGGTTTCATGATGCGGCCTTTGATAATATTACCAATTGGAAGAGCTAAAGCAAATACTCCTAAGAACCGGAAGGTGATGAATAAAGCAATTTCTTCATCGCTAAAGCCTCTGCGACTCATGTATAAAGGCAAAATATTCATGAAAGTAGCATTGACCAATTGAATGAAAAACTCAGCTATGATGACATTCATAATAGCCGGTTTTAAAATTCTATAATCTTTTATAAAAGCGAACATAAGTTTAAGAGTGCTGTATCACAATATCTATATAAGCTTTTATTTTTTCGAGATCAGTGGAAGCAAAACTTTCAAAATCGCCTTGATGATTAAACCAGGTTAACTGGCGTTTGGCATAACGGCGAGAGTTTTGTTTGATGAGATCAGTAGCTTGCTGTAAAGAAATTTTATGATCCAAAAAATCAAATAGTTCTTTGTAGCCAACAGTATTCAAGGCATTGAGTTGTTTGTAAGGATGTAATTGTTTCACTTCATCCAATAAACCATCTTCTATCATTTTATCAACCCGTTGATTTATTCTATTATATAAAATTTCACGCTCTGTATTAATCAATAAATTAATGGTATTGAAAGAGCGTTCCTTTTTTTCTTTGGTTCTAAAAGAAGAGTAGGGTTTTCCGCTGTGCATACAAACTTCCAATGCCCTCATCATGCGTTGAGGGTTATTCAGATCAACCTGATTATAATACACTTCATCACGTTGTTTTAACTCTTCTTGCAAATAGGTAATTCCTTTTTCGTTGTACGCTTTGATGAGGCTTTCTCTTATCTCAGATGGAATTTCTTCAAACTCATCAACCCCATTTAAAATAGCATTGATGTACAAGCCTGATCCTCCCACTAAAATTAAATGCGAATGTGTTTTAAATAAATTTTCAATACAATCAATAGCTTCGCGTTCATATTGTCCAACGTTATATGCATCATGTATACTGATGTTATCAATAAAATAATGCGGTACACCTTGCATTTCTTCTGGCGTAGGCTTAGCCGTACCAATACTCATTTCTTTAAAAAACTGGCGAGAGTCTGCAGAAATAACCGGACACTCATAAAACTTTGCCAGTTCAATGGATAAGGCTGTTTTGCCAACAGCAGTGGGTCCTGCAATAACTATTAAATGATGTTTCAAGTTTGATGTTTAGTTGTTTCTTGTTCTTTGATACTATTTCTAACTTCTCATATCTCAATCCTCATATCTAAAAACTGAATTCTACTTTACTCTCCGGATTAGTCACTTTGCTGCTTTTCTTAACGCCGTTAATTTCGGCATGAACAATATTGATTTGTCCTGCTAAATAATCATACAACAATTTAGTCTCAACATTAATTTTTTTAGGCTTTGCAACTTTCTTTATTTCAAGGTAGACCCAGATAGATTCTTCTTCTTTTTCATAACCAATGTACTGTAATGGTTGGTTTTTTGAGTTAACAGAAATATGAAGCCTTTGCTTAATGTATACAAACAAAACAGAATCAATTTCTGATTTATTTTTAGGATTTAAAATATCAATATCTTTTTTAGTTATTTTTTTAAGGGACTCTTCCAAATCATTGGTAAACATTCGGGCACTAATTTGAAGGGAAGATTGTTTAGCATCATACTTAATGTCAACTACACTTACATAATATGGGTGTTTTTTTGCGTTAAATGAACTAAATAACCCGACTAAAATAATTAGTAAGGGATAAATTACCGCAGGTGTAATTTTTGGCCAATCTTTGAATCTGTTTTTTAACTTTAACACACGCAAAAATAACATTTTTCTATGAACGAATTTTGGATATGGTTTAGCACAGGGTTACAGCACATTTTGGATTGGAATGGCTACGATCATATTTTGTATGTTATTGCTTTATGCGCCATGTTTTCAGTTACCGATTGGAAAAAATTACTGATACTCATTACAGCTTTTACCATTGGTCATTCTTTAACCCTGGCAATCAGTACATTAAATTTATTAGTGATTAAGCAAAGTTATATTGAAGTATTAATTCCTTTTACCATTATTGCCACCTGTTTAATTAATATCTATTTCCGAAGACGTTTTGATAGACATTCTCATTATAATAAATACAACTATACTTTAAATTATAGTTTAGCTTTATTGTTTGGTTTTATTCACGGCATGGGCTTTTCCTATTTATTAAAATCAATGTTAGGTAAAGAAGAAAGCATCATTTTTCCATTATTATCATTCAATTTAGGGTTAGAAGCCGGACAGTTAATTATCGTAGCAGCAGTGCTGTTGTTCTCTGTTTTTTTAGCTAGATTTACGCGAATTAAAAAGCCCGATTGGATCTTATTTATCTCATCGGCAATATTTGGAATTTCTTTATTATTATTTGTACAACGATTAAACGATATATAACATGTTACGATTTTTAAAACTCTCATCAGCATTGTGTATAGCAACTGTAGCGATGCAAGCACAAAACATTAAAAACAATCCTACTTCCAATCATGGAAATAAGTTTGAACAGTTAGGAACTATTTTGCCAACACCTAACGAGTATAGAACAGCATCAGGTGCACCGGGCGGGAAATACTGGCAACAACGTGCCGATTATAACATCGATGCAACCTTAGATGAAAAGAATTTAATGTTGATAGGTAAAGAAACAGTGACCTACTATAACAATTCACCAGATAAGCTGGATTATTTATGGTTGCAGTTAGATGAGAATCAACATAAACCGGATGCCGACAACAACTTTTTTGACAGCAATAAAATGGGACAACCCATTGATGAAAATGCAATTAAAGCAATGGATGTGAACGAGCGTTTAAAAGGTTTGGGGGATCAGATCTTATCCGTAACAGATGAGTTGGGTAAACCTTTAAAATACACCATCAATCAAACGATGATGCGTATTGATCTTTCTAAAACTTTAAATCCAAATTCAAAAGTTAAATTCAATATCAAATGGCAATACAAAATTGGTAACCGTATGGAAGTTGGTGGCCGTGGTGGTTATGAGCATTTTAAAGAAGATGGAAATGATCTATTCACAATGACGCAATGGTATCCACGTATGTGTGTTTACAGCGATTTTCAAGGATGGCAAAATAAACAATTCACCGGTCGCGGAGAATTTGCTTTGGCCTTTGGTAATTACAATGTAAAAATGACTGTACCTGCTGATCACTTGGTATGTTCTACGGGCGAGTGTCAAAACTATGCACAGGTGTTATCTCCTGAGCAAGCGGCTCGTTGGGCAAAAGCCAATGCTAACTATAGTGATGTAACTGAAATTGTAACGTTGGATGAATGTACCAAAGCTGAAAAAACAAAAGCAACTACTACTAAAACCTGGATCTTTAAAGCAGATAGCGTAAGAGATTTTGCCTGGGGATCATCACGTAAATTTATGTGGGATGCTATGCCTATTAAAATAGAAGGTAAAAAAGTAATGTGCATGAGTTTTTATGCTAAAGAAGCTGCAGGCTTGTACCGAAAATTTTCCACTAAGGCAGTGGCACATACCATCAAAACTTATTCAAAATACACTATTCCATACATCTATCCGGTTGCTCAAAGTATCGAAGCATCTAACGGGATGGAATACCCAATGATCTGTTTCAACTTTGGTAGAACCGAAAAAGATGGGACTTATTCTGAAGCTACAAAGTACGGAATGTTAGGAGTGATCATTCATGAAGTGGGGCATAACTTTTTTCCTATGATCATTAACAGCGACGAACGTCAATGGTCGTGGTTAGATGAAGGTTTAAATACGTTTATGCAATTTATTACAGAACAGGAATTTGATAATAACTATCCGTCTAATCGCGGACCGGCTCATAAAATGGTTGATTATATGCGTTTACCAAAAGATCAGTTGGAACCGATCATGACCAATAGTGAGAACATTAATAATTTTGGAGCTAATGCTTATGGCAAACCATGTACGGCTTTAAATATGTTACGCGAAACAGTAATGGGCAGAGAATTATTTGACTTTGCCTTTAAGCAATACGCCAACCGTTGGGCATTTAAACATCCAACACCGGCAGATTTTTTCAGAACAATGGAAGATGCCAGTGCCGTTGACTTAGATTGGTTTTGGAGAGCCTGGTTCTATGATATTGAACCGGTTGATGTTTCTGTTGATTCGGTGAAAGCTTACACATTTATCAACAATAAAGAAGTGCCTGTAAAAAATGATACGATCTATATTTATCCAAAGAACAAAGATTTTGAACACGTGTCTAAGATCAGAAATAAACAAGAAGGCATTAAATTTTTAGTGGATGCTGATACAACTTTACGCGATTTTTATTACCACTACAAACCTGAAGCAAAAACGACAGTAGAGAAGAAACCAATTAACCGTTATGAGAATTTAGAAGCGGTGAGCGATTCTTCTTTTGCAAGCATTAAAGGAAAATTCAATTACGAAATTTATTTTACCAATAAAGGAGGTTGTGTAACGCCATTAATTATTCAATGGAATTTTAAAGATGGCACTTCTGAGATCGATAGAGTGAATGCTTATGTATGGCGTAAGAATGAGAAGAATGTGGTTAAGACCTATTCTAAAAATAAGGAAGTGGCCTCTATCGTATTAGATCCATACAAAGAAACCTGTGATATTGATGAGAAGAATAATACCTGGAATATAAAAGAAGCACCAAGCCGTTTTGATGTATTTAAAACAAAAGCAGCGAATGGCAGAGGTCAAAGCAATGGAGGTAATCCAATGCAAAAGGTAAGAACGATTAAGTAATTTGTACTGTCAGTTCGAGCGAAGTCGAGAACAAGTGCAGCATCTCGACTTCGCTCGATGAGACAAATAAACTATGAAATTGAAATTCAACATACTCATTTTTGTTTTTGTATTTACTTACAACTCCTTCTCTCAATCCAAAGCATTTACCAAAGACGATACTTTATTAGGCAGTAATACTGCTTACAGAGCCTGGTGGAACGTAACGCATTATAATTTAAGCGTAAAACCTGATCATAAAACAAAGACCTTATCAGGTAGTAATATCATGAGTTATTCTGTTAGTTCCGATTCATTACCTTTTGTGATGCAGTTAGACCTCCAAGCGCCAATGCAAATTGATAGTTTGTTTTTGGATTCAAAAAAATGGAACGATTATAAAAAAGAAAATAATCGTTGGATGATTTCTTTGCTTCCGCAATTAAAAAATACTCAACACACGTTACAAATTTATTTTTCAGGTAAACCTAAAATGGCTACTAACCCACCATGGAATGGGGGTTGGGTTTGGAAAAAAGATTCATTAGGCAATCCATGGATGAGTGCTGCTTGTCAGGGAGACGGTGCCAGTATTTGGTTCCCGTGTAAAGATATTCAAAGTGATGAACCGGATAATGGTTGCATTTTAAATATTACAGTGCCTGATACTTTAGTAGGCATTGGTAACGGAAAGCTAATTAGTAAAATAGCTAACGGTTTAGGGTTTACCACTTATACCTGGAAAGTAACAAATCCCATTAATAGTTACGATATCATTCCTTATATAGGAAAATATACCTGTCTACATGATTCTGTGGAGGGGGAAAAGGGAAAACTAATGACTGATTATTGGGTGTTGAGCTATCATACCAAACAAGCCATTTCACATTTAAAACCAAATGTTACCAAAACGATCAAGTGTTTCGAGCATTGGTTTGGACCTTATCCTTTTTATGAAGATTCATACAAGCTGGTTGAAGCACCTTATTTAGGTATGGAACATCAAAGCAATATTGCTTATGGCAATCATTTTTTGAATGGTTATGCGGGAAGAGATCTATCCAAAACTGGTTGGGGCATGAAATGGGATTTTATTGTGGTGCACGAAAGTGGTCATGAATGGTTTGGAAATAATGTGACAGCTAAAGATGTTGCTGATAATTGGATACACGAGGGTTTTACCTCTTATTCAGAAGTATTGTTTACAGAATGTGAATTTGGAAAAGATGCAGGTGATGATTATTGCGAAGGGGTAAAAAAATCCATTGATAATGATATTCCGGTTATAGGTAAGTATGGAGTGAAAGTGGAAGGCAGTGGAGATATGTACAACAAAGGCAGTAATGTGGTACACATGATCAGACAAGTGATGAACGATGATGAGAAGTTCAGAAGCTTGTTAAGAGAGATCAATACAACTTATTACCACCAAACTGTTTCTACTAAAGAATTAGAAACGTTTATCAATACTAAAACAGGAATCGATTTCTCTCCGGTATTTGATCAGTATTTGCGTACCATTCAAATTCCAAAACTGGAATGCAAACTCACTAAAAAGAAATTAACCTTTAGATATACAAATTGCATTAGTGGATTTAATATGCCGGTTAAAATTACTGCCGGTAAAACATTTTGGATCCATCCAACTACAGAATGGCAATCCATTACGTTAGACAAAGCGTATAAAATAGTTTCTTTAGACAGAAATGTGTATGTGGATTTACTAAAGTAATCTTTTAGAAAATAAATTTTAAATAAGTAATAATACAATACTTGAGTTAATATGCAGTAGCGCATACGTTGGTAATAGTGCGGCTGATTTGGCGAAAGAGTGCGAACTACGATTTTTTCGGTGGTATTGCGAAGGCTTTTTGAGCGAGAAAAGAATTGGAGTTGGTCTTTCGCCTTGAATTTTGTTTCTTTTGTTCAAGCAAAAGAAAAGATAGAAATAAGATAACTACTAAAAAGCATTAATCTCCTTTATTTAAAAACACGTAGCTAATAATATTAGCTCCCATTTTTAAAGCTCTCTCGTGTGCTTCCGGACTATCTTTATGTACCTCGTAACTTTCCCAGCCATCACCTAAGTCACATTCAGCATCATAAAAACAGATCAATCTGCCTTGGTAAATTAAGCCATAGCCCTGAGGTGCTTTGCTATCGTGTTCGTGTATCTTTGGTAAGCCTTTGTCAAAGTTATAGCTTTGATGGTAAATGGGATGCGAGAAGGGAAGTTCTACCAGATCCAATTCAGGAAATACTTTTTTTAATTCAGTTCGGATGAATTTATCCATCCCATAATTATCCGATACATGTAAAAATCCTCCGGCGAGTAAATACTTTCTTAAATTTTCCGCTTCCTGATTTGAGAACACCACATTTCCGTGTCCGGTCATGTGTACGAAAGGATAATTAAAAATTTCTGTACTTCCAACTTCTACAATGGCTTGCTCCGGGTTGATCGTGGTTTTTAAATTGGTATTACAAAATTTGATAAGGTTAGGTAAAGAGGTTTCTAAATTGGCATACCAATCGCCACCACCGCCGTATTTTAATAATCCAATTTGATAAGATTGAGAAAATAATTTAGCACTGGTTAAAATAAAAAACACTAATAAAAAGGAGATCGATCTAGGCATTACAGTTTTGCTAATTTATAATTTTTCTTTTCTTCAGAAATTAATGGAGAACCTACATCTGCTACTACAGCTTTGTCTTTTATTTCAGAATAACCTTCAGCTGTTACTTTAATATCATAATTTCCGGAAGGTAAAGCCATTACAAATTTTCCGGTTTTTGAATGCGGCGTGAAGAAAAATTCTTCGTTATTAACAACATTGACGGCAGAGATATTTACAGCATAATCGGTGGGTTGGCTAAGTGAATCTCCTAGTATAACATTACCTAAAAAAATAGTTGTTTTTTGATTTGCATCATTGAATTTCACACGATAGATATCAAGATCGCCTTGTCCGCCGGGTCGTAACGAACTAATATAACCGGCATGATTATCAGGAGTTAAACTAATACTTCTGTCATCGTCAGTCGTATTTACCGGGTAACCTAAATTCTGAGCCTGAGTCCAGGTATTTTTTTCAGAATCCCAGGTGCTTTTAAATAGATCAAAGCCACCCATGGTGTTATGTCCTTCTGACGAAAAATAAAGTGTTTTTCCGTCTGTAGATAAGTAAGGGAAATCTTCGTGGTAGATGGTATTTATTTCCGGACCCAATTTATAAGGAATACTCCAGCTACGATTTGGTAATCTGCGACACATGTATATGTCTGTTTGCGATTCTCGGTCTTCCCCTCTTACAAAAAATAAGGTATTACCATCATCGCTGATAGAGGCTGAATGTTCAATTTTTTCATTGATGGTATCTCCAAATGATTTGTATTTTTCAAAGAGGCCATTTTTCTTTTTAGAAATATAAATATCTCCGTATTTATCAATATGATCAATGTATATCATCATTTCAGAACCATCCGCTTTTAAACCAACTACTTGCTCATCTAATGAAGAATTGATCTTAGTTCCCAGGTTTTCTGCCTTCATCCATTTACCATTTTCAACTTTGCTGGTATAAATATCAGAGGCATAATAGCCATCCATTTCTAGTCTGTTTGCTGTTTGTCCTTTTCTGCGAGTAGTAAATGCTAAAAATCGTTCATCTTTTGTGATCCACGGATAATAATCCGCAAATTCTGAATTGATCTCTTTACCAAGGTTGGTAAAAGAAACATTTACGGGTTCAAACATTAGATCAATAGCATTTTTGCAAATTTCTATTTCTCTGTCTGCCTTTTTTTTATTTTTAGAATCGAGGCTTTTATATTTTTCAAAGGAGCTAATGGCGTCATTAACCCGATTAGCGATACGATAGGCATGGCCTAATTTTAACCACACTTCAGGATTTACTTTTTTTTCTTTTGTACAAAATTCGAGATATTTGATTGCTTCCGTCTTGTTGATATGTGTGCCTAAGTAACAATCGGCAATTCTTAAATGGATGTAGGCATTGTTTTTATCGTTTTTTAATAGCTCCTTATAGATAGGTAGGGCCATAAGAAAATTGTTATGTTTAAAATGTTCATCAGCATCCGCAATATCATAACGCTTTGATGATTGCGCCAATAATACACTAAAACAATTAAAACAAATAAATGCAAGTAATAAATTTCGCATAATTGAATACAATTTAGAAATTAATTTCAATAATTGTACCTAAAATTTAATTTATTTTTTTTGAGAAAGTTTAAATAATTCTTCTTTCTCGGCTTTGGTTAAATTATCGTACCCGTTTTTAGAAATTTTATCCAGTAAAGCATCTATGGTTTGCTGGTTATTAGCATCTGCAGAGCTTTTTTTTGAAGCCGGATCAGAGTGAACGACTTTTAATTTGCTTTTATTTTTTATTTTAAACAAAGAAAAGGTGGAAATATCTTTACCATTTTTTAGCATATAGCCATAAAACAATCCAAAAAAAGCGCCACCAAAATGAGAGATCTTTCCGCCGGTATTGATCGTAAAATCTACTATAGTAAACAATACAAATATTAATAAGGCATAATATTTATATTTCATTTCAATAACGCCAAATAAACTTACAGGCATGTTGGGCACGTAATAGGCTAAACTGGCAACAATGCCTATCACGGCAGCAGATGCGCCATACAGATAAGAACCTGAAAACACATGCGGCATAATGGCGGAGAGTATTAATAAGATCAACCCGCCAAATAAACCACTCATGATGTAGACATACAGTAATTTTTTCTCATTTAAAAAGTTGGTAAAGGTTTGTGCCGAAAAGTATAATAATAGCATATTATAAAACACATGGCCCAAGCTTTCGTGCGAAAACATGTACGTGAAAATGGTCCAGAACTTGAAAATAAAGTCGTTTAAATTTAGCGGTAAGGCCAAATAGGAAACTAAATTTATTTTTAAAATGTGTAAGCTGATATTGATCACCAAAAACAGAGACACGTTAACTGCCAGTAATATGGTAAGGATGTTTCGCTTTTGTAATTCGTATTTTATGTTCTGTAAAAAAGACATACTTAAATTTAATAGAAAAATGTTTTATTACGTTTCCATATTAGTAGAATAATAATACCAACAACAAGACCACCTAAATGCGCAAAATGAGCTACGTTATCATGACTAAAAAAACCATTATATAATTCAAAGAGAGCGTAACCTATTACTAAGTATTTTGCTTTGATTGGAATGGCAAAATACAGATATAACTCAGTGTTTGGAAACATCATCGCAAAAGCCACCAATAAACCAAATACAGCACCTGATGCTCCTAGTAATATAGTGTATTGATCATTAAAATAACTAATGCCTAATTGTGCGGCGGCAGCGCCAAGTCCGCATAAAATATAAAAATTTAAAAAACGTTTGGCTCCCCAGATATTCTCTAAAATAGAGCCAAACATATATACACCGATCATATTAAAAAAGATATGAACCATATCCGCATGCATGAACATGTACGTGATAAATTGATGAGGCTTAAAGTAGGGAGTTCCAATTGGGTACAGATCCAAATAACGATCCAAGTCTATTTTATCGGATAATAAAAATCTGGCAACAAATAAAACGATGTTAATGATTAAAATATTTTTAACCACCATTGGTATTTGTTGAAACTGACGAGGTTTAAATTCCTGATAACTCATAAATGAATTTTATTTCTTAAAAAACGCTTCCAGATCCAATTTACCCATTTCCATTATTAGCGGTTTACCATTAGGACTATACATTGGGTTTTCGCATGAAAACAAATGCTCCAACATTAATGCTATTTCTTCGTCAGCTAATTGTTTTCCGTATTTAATACCGGCACTTTTTGCCATGCTTCTGCACATATTTTCAAAAGGATCAAGCTTAGTATCAAAGGTATTTAATTTATAAGATTCCAGAATGCCTTCTACCATTTCCTGAGTGTTAAATTCTCCTAATTCTGCCGGAGTACCTTGCACTACAATGGTGTTTTTGCCAAACGGTTCGATCTCAAAGCCCAGTAATTTAAAATGTGGGGTTAAACTTTCTATCAATGTGAAATCGTTGGAGCTCAACTCTATGGTTACAGGGAATAAAACCTGTTGTGTAAGAGCTTGTATTTGTCTGTCTCTGGTAGCTAAATAATGTTCGTATAAAATTCGTTCATGCGCCCGTTGCTGATCAATAACCAATAAACCATTTTGATGAGCCGATACAATGTATTTATTATATAACTGAAAGGCTTTGTAATGGCCATTATCGTAAGCCAACTGAGTTTGTTCGGCTTCTGCTTCTATTTGTAAGTTCTGTAGTTCTTCTTTGTAATCCGCCTTGGTATAGCCTTCATAAAGCTTTTCCCAATTTTGTTGGTTGTTTTGTTGTAGGCTACTTTCCTTTGGAGCCTGATAAGCTCCACCTGATCCTGATTTTGTTGAGCCTGATTTAAAAGGATTGTAATCAGGATTAACATTAACTGTTGGTTGAGTTACTGCTTTTGAATAATCGATCTCAAAACTCATTTCACTATTAAAATCAAGACTAGGAGCAAGGTTCGCTTTTCCTAATGAACGTTTAACGGCGCTATGTAACAAAGCATAAATTATTTTTTCATCCTGAAATTTAATTTCTGTTTTGGTAGGATGAATATTAATATCGATTGTTTCAGGATTTACTTCTAAAAATAAATAATAAGCAGGGTGACTATCCGGAGAGATGAGGTCTTTGTATGCTTCGGCTACAGAGTGGTGTAAATAAGGACTTTTAATAAATCGGTTATTCACAAAAAAGTATTGATCTCCGCGACGTTTTTTAGCACTCTCAGGTTTACCAACATAGCCGGTGATTTTCACTACATCGGTTTCTTCATTTATCTGTACCAGTTTGCCCTGTAAACCTTTGCTAAATAAGCCGGATATACGCTCCATTAAGTTAGAAGCCGGTAAATTATACACTTCATTACCATTACTGAACAACTGAAAATGAATATTTGGGTGGGGCAGAGCTACACGTTCAAATTCATCAATAATGTGTTTTAACTCAATATTATCGTCTTTTAAAAAATTACGACGAGCAGGGATATTAAAGAATAGATTCTTAACACTAAACGTAGAGCCTGTAGGAGCCTGACATTCCTCTTGTTTCACAAATTTATTAGCTTCTATTTCTATTAGTTGGCCAACAATATCTTCTTCTCGTTTGGTTTTTAATTCAACCTGTGCTACAGCCGCAATACTGGCCAAAGCTTCGCCTCTAAATCCTTTGGTATGTAAATGAAACAGATCTTCAGCGGTTTTTATTTTAGAAGTCGCATGTCGTTCAAAAGCCATACGGGCATCTACAGGGCTCATTCCCAGGCCATTATCAATTACTTGAACAAGTGTTCTTCCACCATCTTTAACGATTAATTTAATAAAATTGGCTTTGGCATCAATGGCATTTTCAAGTAACTCTTTCACAATAGAGGCAGGCCTTTGTACGACCTCACCGGCAGCTATTTGGTTAGCCACATTATCAGGTAAAAGAGTGATCACATTTTGCATGGTTGCAAAGGTAATTTTTTACTTGATTTACCCTAAAAAAGAGCTGATTTTAAAATTTTAAACTAAATTTTAACTATTAAATTTTTTAACCAGTGTTTTTTTTTATATATTTCCAAAAAAATAAATTGTATTATGTCGACTAAAACTAAGGCTTCGTCAAAAAATAAAAAAGCACCATCTAAAAAGGTAGTAAAGAAAATTGCTGCTAAAAAACCTGCTGCTAAAAAGAAAGCAACTAAACCGGTTGCTAAGGCAAAGCCCGTTAAAAAATCGACCGTAAAAGCAAAACCGGTTGCTAAAAAAGTAGCCGCTAAAAAACCTGCAGTTAAAAAAGCAGTAGCTAAAAAACCTATTGTAAAAAAAGCCAATCCTAAAAAAGCAGTAAAAAAAGTAGCTGCTAAAAAAGTAGTGAAAGCTGCGAAGAAAGTTGTTGCTAAAAAAGCAGTTAAAAAAGTTGTCGTTAAGAAAGTAGCTCCTAAAAAGGTTGCCAAACCTGCCAAAAAGGTAGTAGCTAAAAAAATAGTTGCCAAATCAAAACCGGTTGTAAAAACAGCCCCTGCTAAAGTAGCCAAGCTTGTTGTAGTTAAAGCACCGGTGGTTAAAGCTGAAAAACCGGCTAAAGTAAAAAAAGAAAAACCGGCTAAAGTTGTTGTTAAAAAACAAATTGTAGCTCCTACTACTTTTAGAGTGGACGAATCAGTTAATACTAAATTCATCAAAGAACCGGCAGGTAAATTTGAAATGGAATTTGTAATCAGAGCATCAGAAGATATGGTGTTTGAATTCGTAAGTACAGAAAGTGGTTTGTCTGAATGGTTTTGTGATGACGTAAATATCAGAAATGGTGTATTTACATTTGCATGGGATGGCCAGGAGCAACAAGCTAAATTAGTAAAAGAAGTTCCCCCAATGTTAATTCGTTACCAATGGATTGATAAAAACGATGGTAGCTATTTTGAATTCCGTATTCAAAAAGATGAATTAACGAATGATATATCCTTAATGATCACTGATTTTGCTGATAATAAAGCAGACGAAGAATCTGCACGATTATTATGGCACAGTCAAGTTGATAAATTACTTCACGTATTAGGATCATTCTTTTAATAACTGAAAAGGTAGTTTCACCCAAATTAACAAGTGCTTTTTGCCAAAAAGCGCTAAATTCACAATGTATTAACCAAAACTAATTACCATCGAATAGACATCTACTTAAATTTTATTGTATTTAATAATTTAATTGTAGTCCTATGTCTATGCAACTTCTTTCTGATAATGAGCTTGTTAAGCTCTATATGAATGGTAATGAAGAATCCCTTTCTGTTCTAGTAAAGCGTCACAAACGTCGTATATTTTCTTATGTGTATTTAATTACTCGTAATAAGGCTTTAACCGAGGATGTGTTTCAGGAAACCTTTTTTAAAGTGATCCAAACCCTTAAAAAACAACAGTATAACGAAGAGGGTAAGTTTTTACCTTGGGTACTGCGTATTGCTAAAAACCTGATCATTGATCATTTTAGAAAGGCTAAAAAAATGCACAGCATTTCCATCATCACTAATGATGAGGGCGAAGAGGTAAGTATTTTTGATATCATTCCCGAACAGGGAGGGCCACAAAAGGATACCGAAGAAACCAGATTTTTTAAACAAACCATACGTTCTGTAGTAAGCGATCTGCCGCAGGATCAACGAGAGGTAGTGATCATGCGAACCTATTATGACATGAGTTTTAAAGAAATTGCCGAGATCACCAATGTCTCTATCAATACATCACTAGGTAGAATGCGTTATGCATTAATTAACCTGAAAAAAATGTTGGAAGAAAAAAATGTAGAGATCTACATTTAAAAGAAACTACGAGCTAGTTTGTGTTGCGTAATTGTGTTTTTTTGTTTTTGTGTATAAAAAACCTTCTGTCAGTTGATGGAAGGTTTTTTATTTAGCGATCTTAAGTAATATTGTATCTTTAATAGTAATATTTCTATTTTTTTCATCTGCAATTTTATTTACTATGAAAAACAGCTTGCTCATTTTCCTGCTATCTTTTATTTCTTCTTATTCACAAACATCAACAATTGATTCGTTGATGAAGTCTTTAGAAAAAAATAATCAGGATTCCTTAAAAGTAAAGAGTTTAATTACGCTGAGCAATGCGTTAATGGAAGAAAGCGAATTTGATAAAGCGTTAGAATTTGCAGAGCAAGCAGAATCCCTCTCTCAAAAAATAATGTATAGGAATGGAATGGCTCTAAGTTATAATTGCTTGGGAAATATTTATGATTATAAAGGAGATTTTAATAAAGCCTTAGAATATCATCAAAAGGGATTGGATATAAAAACTAAGATGAATGATAAGAAAGGCATGGCATCTTCTTATGGGAATATGGGAAATATTTATAAAGAACAATCCAATTATCCCAAAGCATTAGAGTACTATGATAAATGCTATAAAATTTCGGAAGCCACAAATGATCTGCGATCCATGGCTTTGGCACTTAACAATACCGGAAACGTATATATTTTAAAGGCGGAATATCCTAAGGCCTTAGATTATCATTTAAAAGCGCTAAAGATCAGAGAAAAGAATTCTGACAAAAAAGGTATTGGATATTCTTATAGTAATATCGGATTGATCTATGATTACCAGTTAAATTACAAAAAGGCTAAGGAGTATTACACATTAGCCTTAAAAATCAGAGAAGAGCTTGATGACAGGTATGGTATGGCAAATGCGTATAATAGTTTGGGAGGTGTGTGCGAGGAGGAAGGAGATCTTTTAGGCGCATTAGATTATTTCGAGAAATCGTTAAAGATAAGAGAAGAGATAGGTGATAAGTATGGTTTATCGGTTTCTTTAAATAATATTGGGACTATTTATGAAGAACAAAACAAATACACCGAAGCTCTTATTTATTTTAATAAAGCATTAAAAATTAAAGAGGAATTGGAAGATAAAAATGGAATTTCTACCAGTTATTACAATATAGGCAAATTGTTTTTAAGTTTAAAAAAACACAATGAAGCTGTAAAGTGTTTTGATAAAGTTGTTTCTATTTCAAAGGAAATTGGGGCAACTGATAATATCCGATATGGATATGAAGGTTTGGCTGAAAGCTATTCGGCACTTGGTAATTATAAAGAAGCATATAAGAATCATATTTTGTTTAAAGAGTTAACGGATAGTATTTTCAATATAGAAAACAGTAAAGAAATCGGAGATCTTAAAACAAATTTTGAAGTTGAAAAGAAAGAAGCAGAATTGAAAATTAAAACTCAGGCTGAAAAAGAAAAACTGATAGCTGTTTCAGCAGAACGGGATAAAAGACAACAGGTCATTATTTTTTCTGTAATAGGAGTGTTGATTATTGTTATTGTATTTTCGTCGTTTTTGTATAATCGCTTTGTGCTTACAAGAAAACAACACAAAATAATTGAAGTGCAGAAGAAAGAAGTTGAGGTTCAGAAAGAAGTGATCGAGGAGAAACAAAAAGAAGTGATGGATTCGATACACTACGCGCGAAGGATACAACGTGCGCTATTAGCAAGTGATAGTTTTCTTAATTCAGTATTACATAACTATTTTATTTATTTTAATCCAAAAGATGTTGTGAGTGGCGATTTTTACTGGGCCACAAAAAGTCATGGTAAATTTTATTTGGCAATTGCTGATAGTACAGGACATGGAGTTCCCGGAGCATTTATGAGTTTGCTAAATATGAGTTTTTTGAATGAAGCCATTAATGAAAAAGGCTTAGAAAAAACAAATGAGATCTTAGGCCATACCAGAAAACGATTAATTAAAGCATTAGCGGAAGATGGAAGTGAGGAAGGTGGAAAAGATGGGATGGACTGTTCGCTGATGTGTTTTGATTTTGAAAATTTGATCCTTGAGTTTTCTTGTGCCAACAATCCGTTACTTATTATTCGCGATGGTGAGGTCATTCATACGGCATCTGATAGAATGCCGGTTGGTCGTTCGCCAAGAGAAGCTGAATTGTTTACTTTACATAAGTTTCCTCTCATGAAAAATGATCTGGTGTACGCTTTTACAGATGGATACCCTGATCAATTCGGAGGACCAAAAGGTAAAAAGTATAAATACAAGCAATTGGAAGAAAAATTACTTTCAATGCATCTGGAATCGGTGACTGATCAAAAAAATAGCTTAAAAACTGAGTTTGAAACCTGGAAAGGGAATTTGGAACAAGTTGATGATGTTTTGATGTTTGGGATCCGTATTTAGAAATTATGGTTCATTCAATTCAAAACTCACTTGTTACATAAAGGTTTTTAACCATTTTTCAGCGCTTGGAATATCGCTAAAAAAGTGAGTAGGTTTTTGTGGTTTATAAACTTTAATATAGAAGTTAGCTACCATTTTGTGAGCCAAGGATTTGATGATAAAAGCTTCGGCAATAGAAAAACGGGCGCCATCACCTTTGGCAACGTGGTCGCGGCAATCATGGTCTACCGAAGTATATTTTCCGGGAATTTTTAAAAGAACATGTGGTACACCGTTAGTTATTTCTCCAATAGCGTTTACCGATTCTATAGATTCTTTTAATGTGAAATCAAAATGATCGGGATAGGTAATTTGTACAATACCATCACTGCGTAATTTTAAATGGCTATGTGGTAACACAATCTCTCTAATGATCGTATAATCACTAGTCTCTTTGATGATATCATTTATTTCTTGCACCATTGATAAGGATAAAATTACATTATTTATAGCTAAACGCCAAGAGATCAGAAAATTGTTAATATTGGGTGTTTAGTTGGCAGATCGATATTTAATACTTGATTAATATTTACCTTTATATAATAAACCAGTAATATGCTTAAAGTACATGCATACCAATATTCAGAAAGCATCGATATTAAATCGTTTAAGTCTGATTTTACGGCTGAACTAAAGTATTCGAGCCCCGATGAATTGTTTTATCAAATGGGCGATGAACAGTATGTGTATGTGTTTAAATACGGAGTGATCTGTTTTTTGAACTATGATGCCATTAAAATTGCGGAATTTTTTAAGTTAATGACGCAGTACACCAATACCCAGTTTGAGAATAAATTATACGAAGAATTTTTAATTCAGTCGGGTTGCAAACAAAACTCATTTGGTTATAATAAAATAGAGATCATAAATTCAGATAGTGAAACGTTGAGGTTGATCATGCTAAATGTTTCTCATAGTGTAGCACTCGATTATTATTCAGACCAAAGTGATATTCTGCTGGAAGGAACGAATCAACAGATCCAGTTTTTGGAAAATGAAGGAAAACTCAATATTTCAGGTAAAAATCTTAGACGTTATATCGGAAGAACCTTAAATCTTAAAAATAAAATTTCACAGAACTTATACATTTTTGATTCTCCGCCGGAAACCTGGGAAGATGAAAATTTGAACAAAATAGATATTGGGTTAAAAAAGACCTTCGACCTTCAGATCAGGTATCGAAATATTCAAGAAGACCTTCAGATCATTAAAGAAAATTTAGAATTATTTAAAGATCTGATGCAATACAAAAAAAGTAATTTACTGGAGTGGATCGTTATTCTATTGATCTTAATAGAAGTACTCAATCTATTAGTGGATAAATTTTTCAAGTAATGAGGTATTATAAAAACAAAAGCTCGCCACACTGTGGCGAGCTTTTGTCGTTTACTGGCTATATGTTAGCAGCAGCCAAAAGGGCAGCAGCAAGCACAGATAATGGCACCGGCAACTAATACAGTTGCAGAGATACCTATGATTAATTTTGTCATGTTAATTCTTTTTAAGATTTGTATGAATTTAAATTTCTAAAAATTATCCTCAAGGGATAAGGAATCTTAAATTATTTCAGGTGGCCGCCAACAATCAGACAAAAAATCAGAAAGTATTTTGTCGTTTTTTATTGGAGTCTTTTTTGAGTTGATGTCTATTTGAACCAGAAAATCAAATTGAGGAATTGCTACAAAATTGCAATGACAGTTTTGTAATGAGCAGCAGGGTATACAAGTTGTGGTATTATCAGATTGGTCTTTATCATCATTGCAACACAAGTTAACTTGTTTTAATACAGTACAAGTACCACATACTGCAGGAGTAACTGTTACCAGCGAAATATAACAGACAAGTATAACGGCAATGAATCTCATTCTATACAAATATAATCTTTGTTTTCAATGAGGGATTTTTATCGGGTATTCTTTTACTTAAAAAATGTGAAAACGAATAACTATAAGTTGGAGGTAGTTTGCAATCTCTGCTATAGGTTTGCTATCACTTCTGCTTTATAATGTCCCACTCACGTTTTAGCATGGCATATTGAAATTCGCTTCCCCATTTACCTTTGAAAAAAATATTTTCTATAAAATGACCTTCTTGTTTAAAGCCTATGCTTTTTAATAAATTAATGGAAGCGATATTTTCAGCGTCAACAATTTCTACAACTCTAAGAATATTTTGTGTATCAAATAAAAAAGTTAATAGACCTAAAAGACATTCTTTGGCGTAACCCTTTTTTTGTTCAAGGTGTGAGATGGTGATTCCAATCTCTGCAATTCGGATATCGGATGGATCAAGCTTAATGGCACAGTCGCCAATAAGTTGCTCGGTTGCTTTGTTTTCAATGCCGTATTGAATCCATTCTCCGGCTTTCCCAAATTCTTTATTTAATTGTCTTTTAATAAATTCTTCGGCTTGTTCAATTGTCATAACATCAAAGCCTTGATACTTTGTCACATCAGGATTGGAACGATAAATATGAAAATCATTAAGATCTGTTGATTTAAGATTTCTTATGTTAAGTCGTTGTGTTGTTACGTTTAAATGGCTCACTGTTTATTTTTCTAACTTCAAATTACTGGGCGTTCCAACCGCCATCAACGGGTAGGGCAGTGCCTGTCATTGTTTTAGCAATATCAGAAGCTAAAAACACAGCAAGTTGCCCTAGTTCTTCTACACTCACAAATTCTTTGACCGCTTGTTTGTATAACATTACTTTATTTACTACATCAGTTTCGCTCATATTATGAGCTTTGGCCTGATCGGCAATTTGTTTTTCAACCAAGGGTGTTTTTACATAACCCGGACAAATAGCATTGGCTGTAATGCCAAAAGGAGCCCCTTCTAAAGCAATGGTTTTAGTAAAGCCAACAATACCATGTTTACTGGCTACATACGCACTTTTAAATTCAGATGCTACTAAGCCATGTGCCGATGCAATATTGATCACACGACCAAACTTTCGCTCTTTCATACCTTTCCAAACAGCTTTGGTTAAGTAAAAAGCTGAAGTTAAATTAATACCGATTATAGCAGCCCATTTTTCGTCAGGAAAATCTTCGATAGGAGAAACGTGTTGTATACCTGCATTATTTACTAAGACATCAATTTTACCAAACTTTGCTACGGCATCGTCTACCATTTTTCTTAATTCTTCAGGCTTTAGCATATTGGCATTGCTAAACAGCACTTCAATCCCAAATTCTTTAGCTATTCCGTCAGCAATTTCCTGGCCGTTAGCTTCTAACCCGTTAAATACAATGTTGTAGAGTTTTGTTTTAGCAAATTCACGGGCTATGCCTAATCCAATACCGCTGGTGCTTCCTGTAATTAAAATGGTTTTCATAAGTTTATTGTTTTTAACCGCAGAGTTCGCTGAGATTCTTTGCAAAGAAAGCGGAGTTTATATAACAAAGATAAAAAGTCCAATGAGTTAATAAAATAAACTTTTAACAATAAAAAACCTCTACTGCAAGCGCAATAAAGGTCTCTTTTTCTCTGCGAAAAGACTTTGTGTCCTTTGCGGTTAAGTTTAAATTAGAAATTTGGTTTTAGTAAATATTTGCTATAAAAATCCACAATATGTTTTACGGCTTCATCAGCATTATCTACTAATTTAAATAGATCAAGATCAGCTTCGTTAATATTATGTTCTTTATAAAGCATAGTTTCTTTCATCCAGGCGATTAAACCTGCCCAATATTCTTTACCAACTAAAATGATAGGGAACTCAGCAATTTTATGAGTTTGCACCAAAGTTAAGGATTCAAACAATTCATCGATCGTTCCAAAACCACCGGGCATACCAATAAATCCTTGAGAGTATTTTAAGAAATTGGTTTTACGAACAAAGAAATAATTAAAATCGATACTCTTATCTCTGTCAATGTATTCGTTTGGTTTTTGTTCAAAAGGTAAATCAATGTTTAAACCTACTGATTTTCCATTACCACGTTTAGCGCCTTTGTTTGCGGCTTCCATTATACCTGGGCCACCACCGGTGATGATACCATATCCTTCTTGTGTTAATTTAAAGGCTATTTCTTCGGCCATAATATAATATTTGTTATCGGGCTTTGTTCTTGCTGAACCAAATATAGATACACAAGGACCAATTTTTTGCATTTTTTCAAAACCATCAACGAACTCACTCATAATTTTGAAGATCTGCCAACTATCTGATGCTTTTACATCATTCCAATCTTTCTGCGCAAAGGCTTTCCGGATCTTGTTTTCGCTTTCTATTGTCATACTGTTACGTTTTATATTCTTTGTTTTTTTGTTGTCACACTGAGCGTAGTCGAAGTGTTTTGTTTTTTATTCCTATTTGTTAGCCTTCAACTCCGCTCAGGCTAACAATAATTTTATACTTATTTTAACTCTTTTTTCAAATACTGTGCCGTGTAGCTTTTTTTGTGTTTTATTAAGTCTTCCGGTGTTCCTGTAAATAAAATTTCTCCACCGCCTTTACCACCTTCTAAACCTACTTCTATAATATGATCCGCCACTTTAATGATATCCATATTATGTTCGATCACTATAACGGTGTTACCGTGATCTACTAATCGATTTAGTACCGTTAATAAAATGCGGATGTCTTCAAAGTGTAAACCAGTTGTTGGTTCATCTAAGATGTACAAAGTATTTCCTGTATCACGCTTACTTAACTCTGTTGATAGTTTTACCCGCTGCGCTTCACCGCCACTTAAGGTCGTAGCTTGTTGCCCTAAGGTTATATATCCTAAACCAACATCTTGCAGGGTTTTTATCTGACGGAAAATATTAGGCAGATTCTCGAAAAATTCGCAAGCTGCGTCAATCGTCATATTTAGTACATCACTTATGGATTTTCCTTTATACCTCACTTCAATTGTCTCTCTATTGTATCGTTTACCATTGCATTCATCACATTGTACGTAAACATCGGGTAAAAAGTTCATCTCAATTGTTTTCACTCCTGCACCCCCACAAGTTTCGCATCTGCCACCTTTTACATTAAACGAGAAACGACCGGCTTTATAGCCACGTATTTTTGATTCAGGAAGCTCCGCAAATAAGTTTCTGATGTCAGAAAACACATTGGTATAAGTAGCAGGGTTACTGCGTGGTGTTCTACCAATTGGTGATTGATCAATGTCTATTACCTTATCAATCAAGTCAATACCATCAAATGATTTGTGAGGTAAAGGACGTTTTTCGGAGTTATAAAAATAATTACTTAAGATCGGATATAAGGTTTCGTTGATCAAACTTGATTTTCCGCTGCCACTAACTCCGGTTACACAAATAAATTTCCCTAAAGGAATTTCTACATTAACGTTTTTTAGGTTATGTCCGGTACAACCTTTCAAACTTAATTTTTTACCATTGCCTTTTCGTCGTTGTTTTGGAACTTCGATCGATTTTTTTCCGGTAATGTAATTAGCCGTCATGGTGTCAAACTTCAACATCTCTTTTGGAGGAGCTGCCGCAACAACTCTTCCGCCATGTACACCGGCGCCAGGGCCAATATCAATTACATAATCACTTTCTAAGATCATGTCTTTATCATGCTCAACTACTAATACGCTATTACCAACATCACGTAAGTTTTTCAAAGCTTCAATTAAGCGGGTGTTATCGCGCTGATGCAAACCAATACTAGGCTCATCTAAAATATATAACACGCCAACTAATTGCGAACCAATTTGTGTAGCTAAACGAATACGTTGTGCTTCGCCACCACTAAGGGTTTTGGAAGAACGATTTAAGGTCACATAGTCCAACCCAACTTCTAATAAGAAACCAATACGAGTTCTGATCTCTTTTAATACTTCTTTGGCAATAACGTTCTGTGATTTGCTTAAACGTTTTTCAATTCCTTTAAACCAGTCACCTAAAATATTAATATCCATTTCAGAAAGTTCTGCAATGTTCTTATTATCTATTTTAAAATAAAGTGCTTCTTTTTTTAAACGGGTTCCTTCGCAGGTTTCACAATTAATTTTATTGGTAAATCCTTCTACCCATCTACTCATAGCAGGTGATGGATTTTCTTCAGATTGTTTGGTAATGTGTGTGGCAATGCCATCAAAAGCTGCGCTGTAACCATTCGCATTAGTATCACTTTTAACAGTAAATAATTCTTCGCTTCCATTCAATAAAATATTCACGGCTTCTTCCGGAATATCTTCAAAAGGAGTGTCTAATGTGAATTTATATTTTTCGCCAATCGCTTCAATTTGTTTAAACACCCAAATCCCTTTGAATGGGCCAAGTGGCGCAATTGCTCCTTTTTTAATGGATAGTTTTTGATTAGGAACGATCTTACTGATATCAACTTCTGATACAACCCCTAAACCATTACATTTAGGACAAGCACCATAAGGTGAGTTAAATGAAAATAAATTTGGAGCAGGTTCATCGTAAGAAATTCCGCTGGTAGGGCACATTAAAGAGCGACTAAAGAATTGCACTTTACCAAAACCAAAAGCCGGTGTTTTCTTTTTAGCTTTCGGATTCTCTTCTTCATGTTCCATTACCATGATGGTTCCTTTACCTTGTTTCATGGCAGTTTGAAGTGATTGGTTCAAACGGGTTTTAATGTCTTTAGCAACTTCCAATCGGTCAACTACAATTTCGATATCATGAATTTTGTAACGATCTACCTGCATTTTAGGTGTGATGTCTTTTATTTCTCCATCAATACGCACTTTGGTAAATCCCTTTTTGCGAACGTCTTCAAACAATTCGCGGTAATGTCCTTTACGACCTTTTACAACAGGTGCTAATAAATTAATTTTTTTGTTATTGTATTTTTCTAAGATGAGATCAATGATCTGGTCATCGCTGTAACGAACCATTTTTTCGCCGGTTACATAAGAAAAAGCTTCACCAGAACGCGCAAACAATAAACGAAGAAAATCGTAGATCTCTGTAATGGTGCCAACTGTAGAACGGGGATTTTTATTAACGGTTTTTTGTTCGATAGAAATTACGGGACTTAATCCCGAAATTTTATCTACATCCGGACGCTCCATATTTCCTAAGAACTGACGGGCATAGCTCGAAAAACTTTCAATATAACGTCTTTGTCCTTCGGCATAAATTGTATCAAATGCAAGCGACGATTTACCGCTGCCGCTCAAACCTGTTAATACAACTAATTTGTTTCGGGGAATAGTAAGGGAAATATCTTTTAAATTGTGTGCTCTGGCACCTATAACTTCAATGTATTCTTCTTCCATTTTTATATTAAGGATGCAAAATAAAAGATACATGATTTAGGACTTTAAATAAGTCTTAAATCATATGTCTTAAATCTTTTATCATTTCTTTAAGGTGTCACTCACTGTCTTTACACTATCTACTGCAATTGCTTTTATCAATGTATCTACGGTTGCATTCTGCGGAAATACATCATTAAAGTAAACACTTAAATCCACATTTTTGTTTTTTGGAATTTTAAATACGAACACCCGTTTGTCAGGATTAGTGAGTTGATCTCCAATTAACCAGGAATTAAATGTTTTTAAAGTCACCACATTGGTTTCATAGTGTTTAGCAAAGACGGCAAGATTGGTAATAGAACTGTCTACTTTCACGGTTTTGTAAGGCGGTAAGCCACCTCTTTTTTTAACTTTATTATTTACTCCAAAATGTTCCGGATTTGATAATAAGGTTTTATAGGCCAGGATCCTGTAGATAAAACTGCCGGTTTCTTTGTTCAGTAACAGGTCGTAATAATTATCAGTATTTTGCCTTTTTAGAGCACTTTGAATACCACCAATTCCAACATTATAAGCTGCAGCAGAAAGTGTCCAATTATTAAAATACTTATAGGCATCTTTAAAATGTTTACAAGCTACATAAGTGGCTTTTTCAACATCATAGCGTTCATCCACTTCATTATTCACGGTTAAACCGTATCCTTGAGCTGTAGTGGGCATTAATTGCCAAAAACCGGCTGCTCCCATTGGAGAAACTACATTTGAAAGGTGACTTTCGATAACGGCTACGTATTTAAAATCGTCGGGTACACCCTCGCGTTTTAAAATAGGTTCAATAACAGGAAACCATTTTTGAGCTTTATAAAAAAGCGCCATCGACGAGTTTTTCCAGGATTTGTTGGAAAAAAATTCTTTTTCTAAACTTTCTTTGATCTCGTAATCGTTTTGAGGGACACGTTCGCCGGCAAATTCTAAGTTAGCCGGAATGTTTAAGCCCAGTACTTTAAAGTTTGAATTTGAATAATCGGGATTTGCAGGATCGTGTTTAAAAGCAATAATTTTCAATAGAAAAATTATGGCTAGCCATGCACCAAAACTCACATACAATTTTTTATAGAGAGGAGATGGTTCACGAAATAATTTTAATATCCAAACGGAAATGGTCACTTACGTTTTTTGATGATCGTATTTAAATATAAAGATACGAAAGTAAGCCCACAAAAAATAAAAGAAACGATTAACCAAGTGTTTTGATAGTTTAATATTTGATTTAGTGCTAATGAAAGCCCGGTGAAGCCTATTCCAAAAAACAAAATAGCGATTCTTTTTTCGGTAATACCTTTAAAAAATAAATGATGAGTTGTATGATCTTTTCCTCCAACAAAAGGAGATTGACCTCTTCTTAAACGATTGATGGTAACAGTGATCGTATCTGTTAATGGTAAAATAAAAACAAGTGCTACGGTTAAAAAGCCTGAAACGATTGGATCTACAGAATACCATGAACTGCCAATTAAAGAAAATGAATTCCAGCAAAATTCAATACCTACAATGGCTAAAAATGCACCTAAAAATTGACTTCCCGTATCTCCCATAAACATTTTTGCCGGATGCCAATTGTAGACTAAAAAACCTAATAACGCTCCAAGTACTCCTAAACTTAAAATGGGTAATGGTGTAATAGTAGCGTTTAAATTATAATTTAAAACCACTATAAAAAACAATACAAGTATGGATACAATTGTTGTTATGGCATCCATGTTATCGAGCATGTTAATAGAGTTCATTAAGCCAATGATCCATAAAATGGTTAAAGTAAAATTCAATCCTTCTATAGTAAATATAGAAATTTTGATACCTGTGAAATATAAGATCAAACCACAAACTAATTGGGTAACGAATTTAAGTAACGGTTGAGTGTTATAAGCATCATCAGCTAATCCCATTAAAAAGGCTAAAGTGCAGGCAACTAAAACCCCAAGCATTTTTAAATTACTAAAGTGTAGTGACAGTACATTTGAAATAAAACTAAAAACGATAAAGGTTAATAAAAATATAACGAAAAAAGATATGCCGCCAATGGATGGTCTGATGGTTGGATTCCAACGAATTTCTTTATTTTGCGATGATTGGCGGTTTCTGATGCCTAATGTTTGCGAAAATTTTAAAAGAATGGAATTGATCAACAAAGAAATAATAAATGCGATCCCAATAATGAGAACAACAAATAACAATGTATTTTCATAAAAATCCATTAGAAAGGGCTTTTAAAATCTTGAAAGGCCATCCCCTTTATATCTTTATCAGATAATATTGGGTTAGATATATTCCAATTGATATTTAGATCTTCATCGTTCCATTGAATAGTTCCTTCAGAAGCTTTATTATAAACGTTTGTACATTTATAAGAAAAAATAGTATTGTCTCGTAGAGTAGCAAAACCGTGTGCAAATCCAGGGGGGATATAAAACATGGTTTTATTCTCTTCAGTTAATTCTATCGTTACATTTTCACCATAAGTTGGAGAGTTTTTTCTGATATCAACGGCAACGTCTAAAACGGCGCCGGTGATCACACGGACTAATTTTCCCTGAGCAAATGGTGGTGCCTGAAAATGCAAACCTCTTAATACACCGGTATTTGAAAGTGATTGATTATCTTGAAGAAAACTAACATCTATTCCGTTGTTTTTAAAAACGATCTCGTTATAGCTTTCAAAAAAATAACCTCTATCGTCGGCAAATACTTTAGGTTTTATAATGAGCAATCCTTTTATTTTAGTTTCAATTATTTCCATAATTTAGAAAGAAGTTTCTTTTGTGGCACTTTATCGTCGCTGTAATAACCATTCCCGTAGCCGTAGCCGTAGCCGTAACCATAGCCATATCTATAGCCATAGCTTGCTCTAGATGTATCCACGCCATTTAATATGATCGATAAATGCTCAATTTTTCCTTCATTAACTAATTTATCTAAAATTTGTACAAATGATTTTTTAGAATAGTCTGCTCTAAATACATAAATTGGATAATCTGCTTTGTGGATGGTTGTAATACCATCAATTACTAAACCTATTGGTGGATTATCAAAAACAATAAAATCGTAAACCTTTTTTAATTCTTCAATTAACTCATCTAAACGTTTATCAATAATTAATTCTGACGGATTAGGAGGGATGGGGCCGGCAGTTATATAATCCAGATTAGGGAAATGACTTTTGTTTATACACATTTCCGTAGGGGTCATATTTGTTAAAATTGTACTCATTCCCACATCGTTAGATACGCCAAATCCTTTGTGGATCTTTGGCTTTCGCATATCCAGATCCAATAAAATAACTTTTTTACCGGTGTAGGCTAAAATACCGGCAATATTAAGACTAACAAATGTTTTTCCTTCTCCTGAAATGGAAGATGTAACGGCAATGATTTTTGGCCCTTCAACATTTTTAATGAATTGTAAATTAGAACGAATACTTCTAAATGCTTCTGCTATTTGAGATTTAGGATTTTTGTCAACCACTAATTGAGAAACGGGAATTTCATTTTCATATTTTGGAACAATACCTAATACAGAGATAGAAGCATCAGTGAATTTAGTGATATCATTTACAGATGTAATTTTATCATGTAAAAAATAACGAATAAATATCACCAAGATCGATAGTAATAATGCGGATAGAACAGCCACTAATATCGCATTTCGTCCATTAGGCGAAACCTTACTGCCATTATTGATCGCTTTTTCTAAAATTACGTTTTGTGAAACAAAGCCGGCTTTAGATATTGAGAATTCTGTTTTCTTTTCAAGTAATAAGGTGTAGTATTTTTCACTGATACTAAATAATCGCATTAAACGTGCATGCTCCATATCTTCATCAGGCGCCCGTTCATATTTGCTTTTAAACTCATTCGACTTCTGCATCAAATTAGTATACTTTGATTTGTATTTTAAGCGAACGGCATTTAAACTTTCAATCAATAATTTTTTTTGTGTTTCAATATTATAGTTAATTTGTTTGATGTTCTCGCTGCTTGGAGTAACCTGGTATAATAGATTTTCTTTCTCAACTAATAGTTTTTGAATGTTTTGAGTATAATCTTTGATCGCGTTTTCATACTCTGTACCGGCAATTAATGAAATGAGTTGATATGTATCTATACTTTTATTCTTGGTAATATTAGCTTGTAATTCAGATAATATTTTTTCTTCCATCTCCACACGCAACATCTCATCTTCAATATTTGTTAAACGCATCATGTTAGCGTTAATGACTTCGTCTTTATCTGAGTAGTTTTTTTCTTTTCTAAAATCCTGTAAATTGTTTTCAGAAATTTTTAATTCATCATACACCATTTTTAATTGCCCGTCAATAAAGGCAATAATGCTTTTAGAACTTTCACTTTTTCTTTCAACATCAAAATATAAATATTCTTCTGTTACAATGTTTACAATGTCTTTAGCTTTTTCAGAGTTAATGTCTTTTACTGTAACAAGAATAGTTTTGGCAGCATCGTTTAATAATTTGATCTCAAGTTTAGATTGTAATTCAGCAGTTACTTCATCCACATTCTTTATGATAAAGTATGATTTATTATTTTCTGATAAATCAGATTCTATTTGATCTTTTTCGTATTCTGTATTTAAAGTAACATTTAAATCAAAAAAAGGCGTATTGATCATACTATTTGTTGAGAAAGGAATGGTATGATTTTTTCCTTCTGCAGCAAATACGACTGTACCTGAATTAAGGTCTTTAAAATCAACATAAATTTTAGCACCGTAGATACTATTACGTTTTACGTTAAATTTTACAAAATAAGGAGATGATTTATACAATTCGTTACTCTTAAAAGTACCTTCATTGAAGTAGCTTACTTGTATATCAGATTTTTCTACAACACGTTTTAAAAAGATCTTAGACCTTATTTGCTCAATAGCTTCGGCTAATTTATTCGTTCCACCGTCAAATTTATCTATTTGTAGAATCTGATTAGCTTCTTTATTGTCATTTACCTGAATGATAGCAGAAGATTGGTAGACGGGCTGGCTGTAGCGAAGATAAATAAATGCAAGGCCTGAACAGATCAAGAAAAATACTAAGGATATCCAAAGGCTTTTACGAACAATATAAAATACCAGACCTAAATCAAGTTCACTACTAAATTTAGATACCCGTTCTCTGTATTCGTCTATTGAATTATTTCCTTGGTTCTGTATCAAATTATTTACTAACGAAAAGAGTGTAAATTAAAATGGTTGATGTTATTAAACTCACAATTGGAGTAAGTTCGGAAGCTAAAGTTCGAGCTAAACGATATCTCGGTTCCACATAAATAATGTCGTTTGCTAACACAACAGAGTTGCCAGCAGATAATCCTTCAATTTTAGATAGATCCATTAAATATACTTTTGGTTTATTAGTGCCATCGTTTCTGATCAATTTTACCTTATAAGCTTTTCCATCTTCGGCAATTCCGCCTGCTAATGCCAAAGATTCAATAACGGTTGTGTTATTGTTTGTTAAGTAAAGCACCTTTGCATCGCCTCCATTTCCGGGAAAAACAATTACACGTTTGTTGCTTACTTTTATAGTAACAAATGGTTTTACGTAATAATCAGCATACACTTGTTCTAAATAATTTTGAGCTTCATTGATCGTTAACCCTCCTAATTTAACTTGGCCAACAAGAGGTAATTTACAATTGCCTTTCGGGTCAACAATATATTCGATTTCAAATCTCATATTAGTATTGTTAGTCGAACTGGCTAAATCGATCAGTTTAAATCCATCGTTAGAAAAAATTCTTAAAACGATAATCGCATTTGCCTCAATTTTATAATCTTCTCTAGATAAGCTATCTACAATTTTATCGTAAGTATAATCTTTTGGTGTTTTAAGCATTAAGTTCGACCTGAAAAACTGACAAGATGAAAATGCAATGATGGACAACAAAAAGAGTGAGTATTTTAAAAGCCGCATATAGTTTAATGTTACTAGCAAAGTTAAGATTTATCCGATAATATCAAAAATTATGCAGATTTTGTTAATTGTTGATATAATTGTCTCATATCATTTACCAAGCGTTGGTAGCTGAATTTTGAAAGAGCCCATTTTTCGCCTTCGGATTCTGTTTGAGAAATGTTTTTTTTGTCAGCAATTGCTTTTTGTAAATTACTGAAAAAAGAGTTTTTGTCTGATACTTCTGAGAGTAAGCCACAATTTGGATGCAATACATCTTCAATACCTCCCACATTAGTAGACACGACGTATTTCCCTGCTGCCTGAGCTTCTATGATACTGACAGGTGTCCCTTCGTTTAATGAAGTTAAAGTTACAATGTCTAATCCATGTAAGGACCATTCCACGTTAGTGATCCAGGAAGTAAATATCACATCCACATTATCTTTTGGATTATTAGAGTAAGTAATACCTAACGATTCGCAGTTTTCTTCAATTAAGGTTCTGGTGTCACCATCCCCAATAATAAAGGCTTTGAAATTTGTTACACCTGATTTTTTTAAATAAGCAATGGCTTCGATAAACAACCCATGATTCTTGATTGGCGCTAATCTTCCGATGATTCCTATTGCAATTTGATCATCTCTTAGGTTGTATTTTTCTCTGAATCCTTTTCGGTTTTGTTCTTTATTAAGCGTAAATCTGGTTAAATCAAAACCTAATGGGATGACATGAATTTTTTCTTTTGGAGCAATTTTAAAGATTTCTGAAAGTTCAGTTTTTTGTTTATTACTGATGGCAATAATAGCGGTAGATCGCTTTGCTAAATAACGCTCAATTGTTTTGTAAAAGGCTGTTTTAAGTTTACCAAAATAAGAATGGAACACATGGCCATGAAACGTATGCACAATAATAGGCACTTTACAATGAATGGCCGCTAAACGGCCAATAGCTCCTGCTTTAGAGGCATGTGTATGTACAATGTCTGGTTTAAATTCTCGGATCAGTTTTTTGATTTCTTTGTACGCCTGATAATCGGCTTTGAAATTAATTTCACGCTGAAACTGAGTTAACACTCTTGGTTTTAATCCTAATCCTTCCGGAATATACAAGGAACTGTCTTCTCCTTCTTCTTCAGGACCACCCACCAAAAGGGTTTCAAACTCCGGCTCTAAATATTTGGACAAATAACTTACATTGTAGGTAATACCTCCAATATTAAAACGGTTGATTATCCTAAGAACTTTTGGCAAATTAGTTAAGGTTTAATTCTTTAGATAATTTATTAAAATCTATCCCGTCAAAATTGCCGGAACTCATCATCAATAATACATGATTTTTTAATGACTTTGTCTTTAGGTAACTCGCCAATACAGCACTTTCAGTAAATACTTTAAGGTCTTTTCTATTAAAGTAATTTAAAACCTGCTCCTCCGTAATTGGTTTTAGTTTTTTATGTGCAATGGTGTGAGGATTAAAATAGACTATGGCTTCGTCAGCGTCATTCATTGCACCGTTATATTCAGCTAAAAAAGTTTCGTTCAAACTACTAAAGGTGTGTAGTTCCATACAGGCTAAAACAGAACGCTTACCAAATTGTTGTTTAACGGCTTGGGTAGTGGCTTTTAGTTTGGATGGTGAATGAGCAAAATCTTTATAGAAAGCAAAATCAGGAGTTTTCATCACCAACTCTAATCGCTTAGCCGCCCCTTTAAAAGATTGTATAGCATCGTAGAATTGAGCATCCGTTAATCCCAACTTATTACATACTAAACGAGCGCCATTCAAATTCATTAAGTTATGATTACCAAAGATCTGTAATGGAATTTCTTTTCCATGATCGTTTATAATGGTTGTTCCGTTGTCTATTCTGTGTGTAGGAATAGAGTAGGGTATTTTTGTGATGTTGTTTTTAATGCCTGATTTAGCCGCTACTTTTTGTAAGTCTGCATCTTCATTACAGTAAATTAATGTTCCGTTAGGCTCTATCAGATCAACAAATTGTTCAAACTGATTTACGTAAATTTCAAACGTTGGAAACACATTGATGTGATCCCAGGCAATACCACTTAAAATAGCAATATTAGGTTTGTATAAATGAAATTTTGGACGTCGGTCAATTGGCGAAGCTAAATATTCATCCCCTTCAATAATGGCAATTGGCGCCTCTTTGGTTAATTTAACCATGGTATTAAATCCTTCTAATTGTGCACCAACCATAAAGTCGGTGTCCATTTTATGGTAGTTCAATACATGTAAGATCATGGCCGTGATGGTTGTTTTGCCATGGCTGCCGCCAATTACCACACGGGTTTTATCTTTAGTAGCTTCATAAATATATTCAGGATAAGAATATACTTTCAATCCCAATTCTTTAGCCTTGATCAATTCCGGATTATCTTCTCTGGCGTGCATACCAAGTATCACAGCGTCAATATCAGCTGTTATTTTTTCAGGGAACCAACCAATGGCAGGAGGTAATATTCCGGCATTATTTAAACGAGTTTTGGATGGTTCATTTATTTCATCATCGCTACCGGTAACGTTAAATCCTTTTTCGTGTAAGGCCAAGGCCATATTGTGCATGGCACTTCCGCCAATGGCAATTAAATGAACGCGCATAATCTGAATCAAATTGTTTAATACGAAGTAAACGTTTTTAAACAAAAAATGCAGTCCCGACAGGACTGCATTTTAAACATTGTAATGTTAAGTATTAAGCCATTTTAGGCTGACCTAACAGGTATAATAATTTTGCATGTGAAGCTACTGCCCCAACAAATGTTTTTTTAGTGTAATAAGGCAAATTAAATTCTTTAGCTGTTTGTTCAATAATTGGAGCTAATTTTTTGTAGTGAACATGGCAAATGTTCGGAAACAAATGATGTTCTACCTGGAAATTCAATCCACCAACAAACCAAGAGAAAGCCCAGCTTTTTTGAGCAAAATTAGTTGTTGTTTTTAATTGGTGAACTGCCCAATCGTCTTCCATGTTTCCTGTTGAATCAGGCAATGGATATTCTGTCATTTCAATAACGTGAGCCGGTTGAAAGATCAATGCTAAGATCATACCGCAAGTAAAATGCATAATTGCCCAACCTGCTAATACCTGATACCATGGGTTTTCCATAATTAATAATGGTAATCCAAGGCTATAACCTAAATAAAACATTTTATTAAGGACTAATAAAAACAACTGTTTTTTGTAGGTTGTTTTTTTAATGGTTAATAAGCCCATTTTATTATAACGTGCTAATTGCTGGAAATCTTTAGTAGTTGCCCACATAATAGTCATTAAACCATAAAAGAACCAGGCATATAAAAACTGGTATTTGTGAATTTTTTTATATTCAGCATGTGGATCAAAACGTAAAAACCCCGGAGGTGCAATATCCTCATCATGCTCGTGAATGTTGGTATAAGTATGGTGCAACGTATTGTGTTGTAATTGCCAGTTGATAGAACTACCGCCAATAAAGTTCATGCTACGGCACATTAGGGCATTTAATTTAGCATTGCGGGCATACGAACCGTGGTTGGCATCGTGCATAATGGATAATCCAATGCCGCTCATTCCAAATCCCATGATCACACATAATAACGACTGGATCCAAAGGTTATCAAAAGTGTTAAAAATCAGAAGGAAAAATGGGGTAAAATATAAGGCAAACATAAAAATGGATTTGATCACCATTTTATAGTTACCGTAACGAGAAAGGTTATTTGCTTTGAAATATTCGTCAACTCTTTTTTTAGCTGTTAAATAGAATGAACGATTGGCATTATTAAATCTAATTGTATGGGTACTCATTTTTGGGTTTTATTATTTGAAAGACAAAGATAAGGCTAAAATCATGAAATGTCAATTTGCTAAATTGTTAATAATGAACAAAATAACGTTATTAAAATTGAGGGTTTCCTGCTTTTTATGTCTTTTAGTTAGATAAATTCAGGTTATAAAGCGATAAAACCCGATTCGTTAGTTTTTTAACATCTTCGAGTGTAGTTTGGATTCCTAATGAAAAACGGATCGAATTCTCAGATTCTTCTTTAGTTAAACCCATGGCTTGTAAAACATGAGAGGGTTCTTTATGGGCTGACGTGCAGGCAGAACCTAATGACACGGCATAATCCGTCTTTATTTGTGAAAAAACAGAGTTTCCGTCTTTTAAAGGCGGGAAATATAAATTAGAGGTATTGTATAATCGGTAACGTGTTGAACCATTGATTCTTAAGTCAGGTATCTCTAATAACTGATGTTCCAGATAGCCTCTTAATTTGGAAACATTGGCGCTATTATCCCAATAATCGTTTTGAGCCAACTCGCAGGCTTTGCCTAATCCAACGATTCCGGTTACGTTTAAAGTGCCGCTACGCTTATTGTTTTCGTGACCGCCGCCATGTAATAAGGGAATAAGGCTTACTCTTGGATCTTTTCTTCTCACATATAAAGCACCGACACCTTTTGGTCCGTATAATTTATGTGCAGAAATACAGCACAGATCCAAACCCATTTCATTCACATCCATGGATAGCTTACCCGCTAATTGGGTGGTATCGCTAAAAAACAAAGCGTTGTGCTGGTGTATGATCTGAGAGATCTTTTCCAGATCTTGTATAACGCCTGTTTCGTTATTAGCTGCCATGATACATACCAAAATGGTTTTATCGGTAAAGCTGTTTTGTAACTCTTCCAGATCAATGCGACCTTCTCTATCTACATTTAAATAGGTAATGCTTGCACCTTTTTCTTCTAAATAAGTACACACATCCAAAACTGCTTTGTGTTCTGTTTTGCAGGTAATGATATGGTTGCCTTTAGTTTGGTAAGCTTCGTAAACTCCCTTGATGGCCGTATTGATCGATTCAGTTGACCCGGAAGTAAAGACTATTTCATTGGCTTCGGCATTAATGAGATCTGCCACTTGTTGTCTGGCTTTTTCAATAGCACCTTGCGCATACCAGCCAAATTGATGGGTATTACTGGATGCATTACCAAAATGTTCGGTAAAGTAAGGGAGCATTTCTGCTAAAACCCTAGTATCAACAGGCGTGGTGGCATTGTAATCCAGGTAAACCATAGTTACATTCTTTCAGGAACATTAATGCCAAGGCACATCATTCCGTTTTTTATAATTTTAGCTGTTGTATCAATTAGCTTTATTCTGAATTCCTTTATAGCAGTGTTTTCTTCTTTTAAAACAGAACATTCGTTATAGAACTGATTGAATGATTTTGCTAATTCATAAATGTAATTGGCAACCACAGCAGGGCTGTAGGTATTTGCAGCTTCCTCTAAAATTTTAGAAAAATCATATTGAAGTTTGATCAGTTCTTTTTCTTTTTCATGCAATTGAATGGTAGTGGAGATAGAAATAGAATCGGTACTTTTTTCATAATCTCTTAAGATCGATTTAATACGTGCATGAGCATACTGGATGAAGGGGCCTGTGTTTCCGTGAAGATCGATACTTTCTTTAGGATCAAACAGCATTTTCTTTTTAGGATCTACTTTTAAAATAAAATATTTTAAAGCACCCATGCCTATTGTATTATATAATTGTTCCTTTTCTTCGTTTGAAAAATGATCAATTTTACCCGACTCTTCGCTGGTTTCCTTGGCAGTAACTACCATGCCATCCATTAAGTCATCGGCATCAACTACGGTTCCTTCGCGGCTTTTCATTTTCCCTTCAGGTAATTCCACCATCCCGTATGATAAATGGTAACATTCTTTAGCCCAATCGTAGCCTAGCTTTTCTAATGATTTGAATAATACTTTAAAGTGGTAATCCTGCTCATTACCTACAGTGTAGATCATCTGGCTGATCTTTGGAAATTCTTTAAAACGTTCGATGGCAGTTCCCAGATCCTGAGTAATGTAAACCGAAGTACCATCGCTACGCAATACTACTTTTTCATCCAACCCTTCTTTAGTCAAGTCAATACAAACACTGCCATTTTCTTTTTTGTAAAATACACCTTTTGCAAGGCCCTCTGTTACAACTTCTTTTCCTAAAATGTAAGTATTGCTTTCGTAATACATTTTGTCAAAATCAACCCCCAGTTTTTTGTAAGAAATTGCAAAACCGTCGTACACCCAGCCATTCATCATCTTCCACAAGTCAATCGTTTCTTTATCGCTGGCTTCCCATTTGCGCAACATGTCTTGTGTTTGTAACATAATAGGTGCTTGTTTTTCAGCATCTTCTTTGGTTACACCACTATCTATTAATGTTTGAATTTCCTTTTTATAAGCTTTGTCGTACTCTACATAATATTTTCCTACCAAATGGTCACCTTTCATTCCGCTTGATTGAGGAGTTTCTCCATTACCAAATAATTTCCAGGCAAGCATACTTTTACAAATATGAATGCCACGGTCGTTTACCAGGTTTACTTTGATCACATCGTGACCTTGAGTTTTTAAAATAGTGGCAACTGAATAACCTAATAAATTATTACGCACATGGCCCAAATGCAAGGGTTTATTTGTGTTTGGAGAGGAATACTCCAACATGATCTGTTTGCCACTGCTGTTGGCTGGTTTTATACCATAATTGTTTTCTTTACTGATGCTGTTAAATTCATTTACCCAAAAATCGTTAGATAAAGAAAAGTTTAAGAATCCCTTTACTACATTGAATTTTGTAATAGCCGGATTGGCTTTTAATAAGGCTTCACCAATTAATTCACCTGTTTTTTCGGGAGTAGCTTTGGCAGCTTTGATGTATGGAAAGGTTACTAAAGTATAATCACCTTCAAACTCTTTTTTTGTTTTTTGAAGAATAATATCGTTTGAAGTGCTTGTTAAACCAAATAATTCGTTAACAATGGGGGAGATGGTATCAGATAAAAAATGCTCAATGTTCATGGGCTAAAAATACAATAATTTGTTTTATGATTTAACGAAATCATAAGGCTTTATTTAAGGTATTTATAGTATATTCGTTCCTATATTTTTTGATTTATGAAGAAGATTTTAGTTACCGGTGGTGCCGGAAATGTTGGTAGTGCTTTAGTAGAGAAATTAATTTTAGATAAAGACAATTTTGTAGTAGTAGTCGATAATCTGTCAACAGGTTTTTTATCAAAGCTTCCATCCGAAGAACATGATAACTGGAAGTTCATTAAGGCTGATGTTAATGATTATAGAGATATTTCATCTATCATGTTAGCCTATAATTTTCATTATGTGTATCATTTTGCAGCCGTAGTGGGAGTTATTCGTACTCAGGAAAATCCGGTGAGTGTATTGGACGATATTTCCGGAATCAAACATATTTTAAGTTTAGCGAAAAACTCTTCTGTCAAACATGTATTCTTTTCTTCTTCTTCCGAAGTTTATGGCGAACCGGTTGAATTGCCTCAACATGAACATCGTACACCTTTAAATTCCCGTGTACCATATGCTGTGGTTAAAAATGTAGGTGAATGTTTTTTCAGAAGCTACGAACAGGAATTTGGATTACAGTACACTATTTTCAGATTTTTTAATACTTACGGCCCAAGCCAAAGTACTGATTTTGTAGTGTCTCGTTTTATTGCATTGGCTCTCAAAAATCAGGATATTACCATTTATGGTGATGGTTCTCAAACCCGTACATTTACTTATGTGGATGATACGGTTGATACCATTATTCAAATTATGAATAAGAAATTATTGGCAAATGATGTGATCAATATTGGATGTGATAAATTAACAACAATATTAGACTTGGCTAAACTGGTTATTAAAATAACAGGCAGTAAATCTAACATCGTTCATTTACCACCATTAAAAGAAGGTGATATGACTCGCCGTCAGCCCGACAATAATAAAATGCGCGAGATATTAGGCAGAGAGTTAATTACAATTGATGACGGCATTAAACGCATGGTTGCCAGCGAAAAATATTTAAGATCTATTGGATTGTAAGTTATGTGTGGAATTACAGGCATTGTTGGCACTCAAATAAACAATTCTGTTTATCAGCAAGCCATTCAAAAAATGACAGACGCCATTGCGCATCGCGGTCCAAATTCGCAAGGTGTTTGGAACGACGAGCATTGTTTTTTAGGACATCGTCGCCTTTCTATTATTGATCTTTCTGAAGCCGGTAACCAACCTTTCTTTTCTCAAGACGGAAGGTATGTGATGGTTTATAATGGTGAATTATATAACTACAAAGAAATTAAATTAGAACTTCAACGTGTACAACACGGTTCAACTCAACTTCCTTATATTTTTAAAACCAATACTGATACCGAAGTTATTTTAGCGGCGTATTTGCGTTGGGGAGTGGAGTGTATGCAGCGATTCAACGGTATGTTTGCTTTTTCTATCTGGGATAAAGTAGAACAGAAGTTAGTGGTTGTAAGAGACAGGCTTGGTATTAAACCGGTGTACTATCAATTTAAAAATAATCAATTATTGTTTGCTTCTGAGATCAGAGCGTTGATCCAATCAGGTTTAATTGAAAAGAAATTGAATTTAAAATCAGTAGCGGAATATGTTCAGTACACAACCGTTCATGCACCTAATACCATTTTACAGGATGTATCGATGCTGATGCCGGGGCATTTTTTAGAATATAAAAATGGAGAATTAAAACATTTTCAATATTGGAATATCAATAATTACACTAAAACCAAACAAGATCTTTCTTATCAGGAAACTTGTGCAAAAGTGAATGAATTACTGACTCAGTCTGTGGAACGCCGCTTAGTGGCAGATGTTCCGTTTGGCGCTTTTTTATCGGGAGGTATTGATAGTAGTGCGGTGGTTGGTTTAATGAGTAAAGTATCGTCCGAAAAAGTAAGAACCTTTAATGTAAGTTTTGATGAAGGCGAATTTTCGGAAGCAAAATATGCGAAACAAATTGCTGAAAAATTTAATACAGAACATCACGAAATTAAATTAACGCCTAACGATTTCTTAAAACAATTACCTGAAGCGTTAAATGCTATTGATCATCCGAGTGGTGATGGCCCAAATAGTTACATTGTATCAAAAGCTACAAAACAAGCCGGAATAACTATGGCTTTATCAGGTTTAGGAGGAGATGAATTATTTGCCGGTTATGATATATTCAAACGTTTTTATGAATTAGAAAAAAAAGCCTGGCTAAATATTGTTCCGGGTTTTGGAAGAAGTTTGGGCGGGAAAATTATTTCGGCTAAAAAGAAATCAGTGCAAGGTGATAAAACGGCGGAGATATTAGCATTGGATAGATTGGATGGATTTAATGCTTATCCGATTAATCGTAAATTATTCAATCAAAAAGATTATAGTTCCTTGCTAAAGGAAAAATATAACTCGGATAATTTTATTAAAAATATCATTAAGAAAAGTACCACTGATAAAGAACATATTTTAAGTCGTGTTTCCTTATTTGAAATGCAAACGTATATGCAAAACGTTTTATTACGCGATGCTGATCAGATGAGTATGGCCGTGGCTTTAGAAGTGCGTGTGCCATTTTTGGATTATAAATTAGTTGAGTTTGCTCTAAGTGTAAAAGACGAGTACAAATACCCACATACCCAGAAAAAATTATTAGTGGATTCGCTAGGTGATCTATTGCCGGATAATATTGTGAATCGTCCGAAAATGGGATTTGTATTGCCTTGGAAAGACTGGATCAAAGAAGATTTAAGAGATTTTTGCGAAGAAAATATTGTGCAATTTTCTAAACGTGGTTTTGTAAATAGAGAAGCTGTTTTGTTAATATGGAATCGCTTTTTAAACAACGATCCAAAAATTACCTGGAGTAGGGTGTGGCATTTAGTCGTATTAAATAACTGGATAAATACACATCAGATTGAAGCCTAAACAAACGATATTGATACTGTGTGATTGGTTTTTGCCGGGTTATTTGGCAGGAGGACCAATTCAGTCAATAGCCACGTTAACCGCTCATTTAGGAAAAGATATAGATTTTAAGATCATTACCGGCGACAGAGATTTTAAATCTGAGGTATCGTATGCGAATGTGAAAATAAACGAATGGACAGAGTTTGAAGGTAGAAGCGTCTATTATGTTAGTCCTGATAAATTAAATGAAGGTTTTTTGTTAGAGTTAATTCAGTCAACACCACACGATACCATTTATTTAAATAGTTTATTTTCCAAGCATTTTGCCGTTGATCCATTAAAGTGGAAACAACAAAACAAGATCAAATCCAAAATAATTTTAGCACCTCGCGGAATGTTGGGAGATGGTGCTTTGGCAATTAAGTCGTTTAAAAAACAATTGTTTTTAAGATATGCTAAAACCTTTGGTTATTTTAAAGATGTATGCTGGCAATCCACATCAGCACAAGAAACAGCTGAAATAAAAAAACGAATCGGAGCAAAGGCTCAGATATCAGAAGTCTCTAATTTGCCTAAAGCTGCTGACAAAATTGAAACCATAGAAAAAATATCAGGCACTTTAAAATTATGTTTCATTTCTCGTATCTCCGAAAAAAAGAATTTGAATTTTGCCATTGATGTTTTAAAAGATATTAAAGATACTTCCATTGTGTTTGATGTATATGGCCCTATAGAAGATAATATATACTGGAAAGCTTGTTTGAAAAACTCGCAGTTATTGAAAAAAAATATTCAGTTCAATTATAAAGGTGTTTTAAAGCCTGAACAAATAGGACCAGCTGTCAGTAATTATCACGCATTATTTTTGCCAACACAAAATGAAAATTATGGGCATATTATAGTAGAAGCTCTACAGCATGGACGCCCCGTTATCATATCGGATCAAACACCGTGGCGCAATTTGGAAAAAGAAAACGTAGGTTTTGATATTTCTTTAAATGAAAAGTTAAGGTTTATTTTATCTATTCATCAACTTTCTAGCGCTGATCAAAAAAACTTTGATGCCATGAGTAAAAGTTGCATGTCTTATATTCATTCTAAATTGAATATAGCTGATATCAAACAACATTATTTAAACTTATTTGGCGCATGAATTTATTTGTAACAGGCATAGGCACCAATGTTGGTAAAACGGTAGTTTCGGCGATATTAACAGAAGCCTTACAGGCCGATTACTGGAAACCGATCCAAAGTGGAACCATTGAAGGAATGGATTCTGAAACAGTTCGTAATTTGATCAGTAATTCAAAAACGGTTATTCATCCCGAAACTTATTTATTAAAAGAACCACTTTCTCCACACTTTGCGGCCAAATTGGAGGATGTAGAGATTGATTTAGGGAAAATTATAGAACATGGCACGCAGATAACGCAGATCGATAAGTTAAATAATGATGAAAAATCTGTGAGCTATCATAATACTCAGCGTCATCAGCGTTCTATTATTATTGAAGGAGCGGGAGGTTTATTAGTGCCTATTAATAAAAGTCAATATGTGATCGAAATTGCCAAAAAAATAGATTGTGAAATAATAGTAGTTATTTCAAACTATTTGGGTTGCATTAATCATTCGTTGTTATCGATTGATTATTTATTGCGAAATAATTTTAAGATCCACTCTTTAGTGTTTAATGGTGAATTTGAAAGGGAAGTGAAAGAAGCGATTATGAATTACACTCCAAATTGTAGGATAATTGATATTCCAACGATTGAAACTCTGTCAAAAGAGCTGATTAGCCCTGTGGCTGCCAATGTAAAACAACAAATGGCATTATAATTCCTCATTTCACTTAGGATTTGTATCTTTATGCCTCAATAATGAATTTATGATTAAGACTATGATTAAGCCAATTAAGTTAATTGAAGTAAAAAGTGAGATAGGGGCAGGAACACGTGGAGCAAGTATGGGAGTGGATGCTATTAAAATTGCAGCTCTTGATTTCGGAAGTAATTTTTTCAAAAAATTCAAAGCCGTTGAAGTTCAAAACGAAAATCATTTATTATTAGAGCCTGTTGTTAATGATTATGCAAAGCGTATCAAAGGTATTTATACCTTAAATGAGCGTTTGGCGAACGAAATAAAAAAGACCTTATTAAAAGAAGAAGTGCCTATTGTATTAGCCGGCGATCATAGTTCAGCTTTAGGAACCATCAGTGGCATTAAAATGGCATATCCTAACAAACGTGTAGGTGTTATCTGGATCGATGCACATGCTGATTTACATACTCCATATACTACGCCAAGCGGAAACATGCATGGCATGCCTATTGCTTGTGTATTAGGTGAAGATAATAAAGAGCGTCAGCAAAATAAACCGGATGACGAAACCATTGAATACTGGGAAAAATTAAAAGCCTTGGGTGGCATTACACCAAAGATCAATTATAACGATTTGGTTTATATTGCATTGCGTGATTTTGAACCACAGGAAGAATTTTTAATTAAGAAAAATAAAGTTCGCGTATTTAACTTACAGGAAATTCGTAAGAAAGCCGTTGAGCGTGTAGCCATTGAATCTTTAAATTATTTGGATCATTGTGATATCATTTATGTAAGCTTTGATGTGGATAGCATGGATAGCCGTATCTCTAGTGGAACAGGAACTCCGGTGCCAAATGGTATTACTGAAAAAGAAGCCGGTAATTTAATATATTATATCATGCGTAGTAAAAAGATCGTGTGTTTCGAAATGGTAGAGATCAATCCAACCTTAGATAAAGAAAACTTAATGGCGGAGAATGCTTTTGAAATTTTACAAAAAGCAACCAATCAATTGAATAACGATTTTTAGATTTACAGTAAATCTTTTGTCACATCGAGCGAAGTCGAGATGACAAAAATGTTCTCGACTTCGCTCGAACTGACAGCACTTTAAAAATAAATGAAATCCCTCAAAACCATAAACGCTTACTTTGTGAAATACAAATGGCGTTTGTTACTGGGAGCTTTGTTCGTTGTGCTTTCCACAACGTTTTCTATTTACCAGGGTGTTGTAGTGCGCGATGCGACTAACGAAATTGTTGATCTTATTTCCAATCACAAAACCATTGAACCATTCAAATTTGTAACATTCGGTTTGTTGTTGTTAGGCTTAGCTTTAGCCAGTGGTTTGTTCATGTTCTTAATGCGCCAAACCATTATTGTGATGAGTCGTTTTATTGAGTTCGATCAAAAAAATGAATTGTACGCACATTACCAAACATTAGATACGTCTTTTTACAAAAACAACAGCACCGGCGATCTGATGAATCGCATCAGTGAAGATGTTGGTAAAGTACGTATGTACACAGGCCCCGCTATCATGTATTTGATCAATACTTTTGCAACGGTTGTTATTGTACTGTTGTTCATGTTTCAGATCAATTGGCAACTAACGTTGTTGGTATTTGCTCCCTTGCCTTTTTTGTCGTTTGTTATTTATAAAGTATCAAATCTTATTGGCAGACGAAGTACTGTTGTTCAGCAGGAGTTATCTAAACTTACCTCACATACCCAAGAAACTTTTTCGGCCATTCGTGTCATAAAAGCCTATGCTCGTGAAGATCATTATACCAATGAATTGGAAAAATTAAATCTGAATTATAAAAAACAAAATTTACGCTTGGCCATGGTCGAAGCTTTTTTTCAACCGGTGATGGTATTAATGGTTGGGATCAGTGTCATAGTCACGGTTTGGTTTGGTGGACGATTAGTGGTTCATAACACCATTGAGCCGGGAAATATTACCGAGTTTATTTTATACGTATTTAAATTAACCTGGCCATTTGCGTCTTTAGGTTGGGTAACGTCTTTGATACAAAGAGCTTCTGCTTCTCAAACGCGTATCAACGAATTTTTAAATGCAAAATCAACGATCATCAATACACCGGTTATTAAACATAAAATAGAAGGTAAGATCGAATTTAAAAATGTATCGTTTACTTACGATGACAGCGGTATTGAAGCCATTAAAGAGTTTGATCTATTAATTGATAAAGGAAAAACAGTCGGCATTAAAGGACAGATAGGTTCAGGAAAATCAACATTGGCAAATTTATTAACGCGTCAGTATGATATTCATCAGGGAGAAATTTTAGTGGATGATCATCCTATCAAAAAATACGATCTGTTTGAATTGCGTAAAAGCATTGGCTATGTGCCACAAGAAGTGTTTTTGTTTTCTGATACGATCCGCAATAACATTGCTTTTTCAACGAGCCAATCTTATAGCGAAGAAGAAATTATACAAGCCGCTAAAGATGCGGGTGTGTATGAAAACATCATGTCTTTTCCAAAAGGCTTTGATACAGTAATTGGTGAAAGAGGTGTGACTTTATCGGGTGGACAAAAACAACGCATCTCTATTGCCAGAGCCATTATTTCTAAACCTCAAATTTTAATTTTTGATGATTGTTTATCAGCGGTTGATGTGGAAACAGAGGAATTAATTTTAAATAATCTAAAATCCATCATGAAAGATAAAACCTCCATTATCATTTCACATCGCGATTCTGCTTTGCGTTATGCAGATAAGGTGGTGGAGTTATGAAAGATAAGTTGTAAGTTGTCACATCGAGCGAAGTCGAGATGATTTATGAGTTCTCGACTTCGCTCGAACTGACAAAAAATCATAAATAGAAGAAATTAGCTGTTCAACTTAATAAGAGCAAACACAGAATAATTCAGCATATCCATGTAATTAGCATCAACTCCTTCGCTCACTGTAGTTTGTCCTTTGTTATCTTCAATTTGTTTCACACGGAAAATTTTCATTAAGATGAGATCTGTTAATGAACTTAAACGCATGTCTCTCCAGGCCTCACCATAATCATGATTCTTATCTTCCATTAATTGTTTGGTTTGCTTGGCGTATTTGTTGTATAATAATTCTACTTCTTCGTAAGGTAATTCAACGCGGGTATCATTAGCTAACTCTAACTGAATTAAAGCAATAATGCAGTAATTAATAATGCCAATGTATTCGCCTTTAATATCATCCGCTACTTTTTGAGAACCTTTTTCTTCAATGCTTTTGATGCGTTGTGCTTTAATAAAGATTTGGTCGGTTAAGGAAGTAGGGCGTAAGTTGCGCCAGGCCGTTCCATAATCTTTCATTTTCTTTAAAAAAAGATCTTTGCAAAGTTTTATGGCTGCGTCGTATTGTTGTAATGTATTATTCATAATTTTAGAGACGCTAATTTAAACAAAGCAAAATAAAATGTACGAATCTTATTTAACAAATGGTAAACAATTGAGTTTCGAAAAAGCTCAGGTGATGGCTATTATCAATATAACACCGGATAGTTTTTACGATGGCGGTAAATTTTCTAATGTTTCAGATATTATTAAAGATGCTGAAATGAAAGTGAATGAAGGTGCTACTATATTGGATATTGGTGCCGCTTCATCAAGGCCTGATGCCTTGGAGGTGACTGCTGCCGAAGAAATGAAGCGCTTGTACGATCCGTTAAAAGAATTAAGAAATCATTTTCCCAATACTTTTATTTCTATTGATACTTTTCACTCTGAAGTAGCCGAATTTGCGATCAATATGGGCGCTGATATTATTAATGACATTTCAGGTGGAGAATTAGATGCTAAAATGTTAGAAACAGTGGCCAAACATAATATCGTGTATGTGATGATGCACATGCAGGGCACGCCACAAACTATGCAACATGCGCCACATTATCATGATGTTGTAAAAGATGTAACAGACTTTTTTAAAAACAAAATTGCCATTTGCGAGAACTTAGGATATGATAAATTGTTGTTGGATGTGGGTTTTGGTTTCGGCAAATCAACAGAACATAATTATCAGTTGTTAGCAGCCTTAAAAGACTTTGCTGACTTAGGTTATCCTGTTTTGGTGGGACTTTCCCGCAAATCCATGATCAATCAAATTATCCATACATCGCCGGTTACGGCTTTAAATGGAACAACGGTATTAAATACTATTGCACTTCAAAACGGAGCAAAGATCCTCAGGGTTCATGATGTAAAGGAAGCCAAGCAGGCCATTGACCTGTTTGAGTTTTATAAAACGTTCTAAATTCCTCCTTTGAAGGAGGTGTCCGCCTGCTGGCGACGGAGGATGTGAAAGGGTAAACATTTTTCGCCTTGTCTTCCCACTTGCTGGCTAAAATATGTCTTTGCATATTTTTCCTGTTTCTTTTGTTCAAGCAAAAGAAAGGAGAAGAATTAAAAAATAAGGTATTTGCATCTCGACTTCGCTCGATGTGACAGAAATCCTCTAAAAGCTAACTTTTCAACTAATTTTCAACAGTATAGTGTTTCATTGCAAAAAATGTAAATATTTGTCCTGAACTAAAAATAAAGAAAGACTATGTCTGAAGAGATAGAAAGAACAGAAAGAGAAGATTTATTTTCTAAAGCTGTAAAAGCAGGTAAGCGAACGTATTTTTTTGATGTGAAATCAACCCGTGGTAACGATTACTATTTAACAATTACAGAAAGTAAAAAACGTTTCGGTACTGATGGGAAATTCACTTACGAAAAACACAAGATCTTTTTATACAAAGAAGATTTTGAGAAATTCATGGAAGGATTAAATGAATCTGTTGAGATCATCAAGCAAAATGCTCCTCCAATTGTTGAGCGTTCTTATTCAGAAAGAGAATCATCTTCTTCTGACGATGTAAGCTTCGACGATCTAGGGAAATAAGAATCACTGAATTTGGTGTCAGTTCGAGCGAAGTCGAGAACTATGCATATACTTAAATAGTAAGCTATTCAACCAAAAGTTGGGTAGCTTTTTTATTTTAAGATTTTCTTAAAAAAAACCTGCTTTTTATACCATAAAAAAGGTATTAATTTCTTAAATTCGTACCGCTATTGATAGTTTTTAGACTCTGAATAGCTCAAATTAACAATTTACTAATTACCCAAATAACACTCAACAATTATTTATTATGGCATTTGACATTGAAATGATTAAGAAGGTATATGAAAATATGCCGGCACGTATTGAAGCAGCTCGTAAAGCGCTAGGTCGCCCTTTAACTTTAGCAGAAAAGATCTTGTATTCGCATTTAGATGCTGATATGGGTTTAAAAGATTATCCTCGTGGGTCTTCTTACGTAGATTTTAACCCTGATAGAGTAGCAATGCAAGATGCAACGGCACAAATGGCCTTGTTACAATTCATGCAAGCAGGTCGTCCTAAAGTGGCGGTTCCTTCTACAGTTCATTGTGATCACTTGATTACAGCCAAGTCTGGTGCAAAAATTGATTTACCTTTTGGTACACAAGAATCTAAAGAAGTATTTGATTTCTTAGGTTCTGTATCTAATAAATACGGTATTGGTTTCTGGAAACCGGGTGCAGGTATTATTCATCAGGTTGTTTTAGAAAACTATGCGTTTCCTGGTGGCATGATGATCGGTACCGATTCTCACACGGTGAATGCCGGTGGTTTAGGAATGATCGCTATTGGTGTTGGTGGAGCTGATGCGTGTGATGTAATGGCTGGTTTACCTTGGGAATTAAAAATGCCAAAATTAATTGGTGTGAAGTTAACCGGTAAATTAAACGGTTGGACAAGTGCAAAAGATGTAATTTTAAAAGTAGCAGGTATCTTAACTGTAAAAGGTGGTACTGATAAAGTAATTGAATATTTTGGCGAAGGTGCCATTAACCTTAGCTGTACTGGTAAAGGTACTATTTGTAACATGGGTGCAGAAGTTGGTGCAACGACTTCTACTTTTGGTTATGATGATAGCATGAGCCGTTACTTAAAAGCAACAGGTCGTGCTGATGTTGCTGCTTTAGCAGACGGTATCAAACAACACTTAACAGGTGATAGTGAAGTTTACGCTGATCCTAAAAAATATTTTGATGAAGTGATTGAAATTAATTTATCAGAATTAGAACCACATGTTAACGGTCCATTTACTCCGGATTTAGCAACACCTATTTCTCAATTAAAAGAAGCAGCTATTAAAAACGGTTGGCCTTTAAAAATTGAAGCAGGTTTAATTGGTTCTTGTACAAACTCTTCTTACGAAGATATTTCTCGTGCGGTATCATTAGCAAAACAAGTGTCTGCTAAAGGTTTAAAATCTAAAGCAGAGTTCATGATCAACCCGGGTTCTGAGCAAATTCGTTACACCATTGAGCGTGACGGTTTCTTAGATGTGTTTAATGAAGTTGGTGCTACTGTATTTACAAATGCTTGCGGACCATGTATTGGTATGTGGGATCGTGTTGGTGCAGAGAAACAAGAAAAAAATACCATCATCCATTCTTTCAACCGTAACTTTGCTAAACGTGCCGATGGAAATCCAAACACGTATGCATTCGTTGCCTCTCCTGAAATTGTAGCAGCAATGGCTATTGCAGGTGATTTAAGTTTCAATCCTTTAACGGATACTTTAACAAACGAAAAAGGAGAGAAAGTAAAATTAGATGAACCAACCGGTTACGAATTACCTCCAAAAGGTTTTGCGGTTGAAGATGCAGGTTATCAAGCTCCCGCAGCTGACGGAAGCAAAGTATCGGTATTAGTTTCTCCTGACTCTAAACGTTTACAGTTATTAGATCCTTTCGCAGCATGGGAAGGCGTTGACTTTAAAGGTTTAAAATTATTAATTAAAGCAAAAGGAAAATGTACAACGGATCATATCTCTATGGCTGGTCCGTGGTTAAAATTCCGCGGACATTTAGATAATATTTCAAACAACATGTTAATTGGTGCAGTAAATGCATTTAACGAAAAAACAGATAACGTTAAAAATCAATTAACAGGCGAATACGCTGGTGTACCTGCCGTACAACGTGCTTACAAAGCAGCCGGTATTGGAAGTATTGTGGTTGGTGATGAGAACTACGGTGAAGGTTCATCTCGTGAGCATGCAGCTATGGAGCCTCGTCATTTAGGTGTACGTGTGGTATTGGTAAAATCATTTGCTCGTATCCACGAAACAAACTTAAAGAAACAAGGGATGTTAGGAATTACGTTTGCTAACACAGCTGATTACGATAAGATCAAAGAAGACGATTCTATCGACATCACCGGATTAACAACATTTGCACCGGGTGTTCCATTAACATTAACGTTAAACCATGCAGATGGCACTAAAGAAGAATTTAAAGTAAACCATAGTTATAACGCTCAACAAATTGAGTGGTTCAAAGCTGGTGGTGCTTTAAATATTATTCGTGCTTCTGTTAAAGCGTAAGCGTCATTGCGAAGAGGTACGACGAAGCAATCTCACTCTTGGTAAATTAAATAATAAAAAATCCTCTCAAGTAATTGAGAGGATTTTTTAATTCTCGGCATAGCTATAAGAACGATGTAGTAAAAACTAAAAGAGGAAACCAATTGGCTTCCTCTTTTTAAGATTATTATTTTATAATAAATTATTGTTTGATAAATTTATTACGGATCGTATTTCCGTTGTTTGTTTTGATGCTGTAATAATATATTCCCGGCGATAAGTCGGCAATATCGATCTTCATTAATTTTGAGTTTTCTACCCGATCCTGCGATCTAACAAGTTTACCTATGCCATTATGCATTTCCATGCTTTCTATAGAAATATCATTTTCACTTTTTATGAATAATAGATCGTTTGCAGGATTTGGGAAAGAATGCACTTGATTGCTTGCTAAAGTATTTTCAAAAATTCCTGTACTTAATGATTTAAGTGATAGATCATCCAGATACAATACACTTCCAACATTTGCTTGTTGAACCGGCCATCTGGAAGATTGAATATCAATCAGCATGGTATCAGGTGTCATAGAAGAAAAGATTGGAACTTCAAAATAAATATAACTACCTGATGCTACTAATTTTTTCCATCCACCACCAACATAACTTCCGCTTTGTTTAAGGTTGACGCTAACCATTGCTGTATCTAAACCCATAGAGGTGTATTTGTAATAACCTCTTAAGGTATCAATTGTGTTGGTGTAAGGACGGCCGCCTTTAGGTCCGCTATCCTCGCTTAAATATCCGTTTGTAATACCTGAAGAGTTTTCACCACCACACATTTCACTCATAGTTTCTAAACGTATAGCAAAACTTCCTGCCGAACTAACAGCTGTTTTTGTAGCACCGGTGCCCCAAGTAGCCCAGCCCGTTGGAATATCATACGTTTTTGCTGTCCAGTTTTCAAAGGTTGAGTTTGGCATTGTTTGAGATGTACCTGCAAATGCAAGATTATCTAATTCAATATAACTACCATTGTTTGCCAAATCAGTGTCTGCCTTATTGCTTGGTGCTGCTGCAAAGATCACCGAATCCGGTGCACCTGCACAGGCAACAGAAAAACTAAACGAGGTAAATGTACTTTGTACGCCTGTTCCTCTTATTTTAATTAAGTTATCACCAATGTGAACACCATTTTTTCTAAAGATCACAATAAAAATTGCGGTATCAGTACCAAGTAAGTTATAACGGTATTGACCGGTAATAGCCGTTGGCTGTTGTGTTAAAGGAACACCACCCGTCCAAGCGTTAGGGTCACTACATGGATTGTTTGTGTTAATAACATAAGAATCGCTTGTGTCGCCGGCTACAACGTTTGTTTGTATTCTGATGCCAAAGCCGGAAGCTCCTGTTACTCGTGTAATAGAAGGAACGCCTAGTCGTTGAATGTCTCTGAAATTTCCTGAGTTCCATCCATTAAGTTCATAATAAGGAACTGACGACCAGTTTTCGAAACCTCCATTTGGTAATGTTTGACCAATGAGGCACGCCTGAACTAACATTGCTGTAAAAAGTAAAAGTTTTTTCATAGGGTTATATTTTATGTTTAAGTAAAGGAAGGAAATGTAAAAGAATGTAGGTATGAGTAAAGTCATAATTTGTATTGTTATTCGTCACTTTAAAAAAAAATATACTTTTTCATTACTATGTTGCGGAGCAATTTTGTTTTTAATACAATGCTCTGTTAAGTAATTAATTCTATGTTTGAGTATAATGGTGATGGCATTCTATTTTTTAAGTATAAACACCTACTAAAACTACTAAGTATAAATACTTAGTGATAAAAATAGTTATTAAAACCGGCCATTCTAAACACTTTTATTTGTAGCTTAGAGTAAATATGCTGAGATCAAAATGAATAATTTTTTCAATTGTTAATGATATTAAGCTTTAGTTATGGGCCTTTAAAATTATGTTTATTATGAAAACAATTTTACTCATAGAGGATAATCAGGATATCCGTGAAAACACCGCCGAACTTCTGGAATTAGAAAACTACACCGTAATTGCTGCTGCCAATGGACAATTAGGAGTAGAGGCGGCATTTAATAAAAAACCCGACTTGGTTTTGTGCGATATTATGATGCCTGTGTTGGATGGCTTTGGTGTGTTTATTGCCTTAAATAAAAATCCTTATACGGCCGGCATTCCATTTATTTTTTTGACAGCCAAAAGCGAATCGGCAGATAGAAATTATGCCATGAATTTGGGAGTAGACGATTATATAACCAAACCTTTTGACGCTGATTTTTTATTGACGACTATTAAAAACAGAATAGAGAAGCAAGAAAAAATGAGACTGGAAATGGAGTGGCAAATAACCGATTATGTGAAAGAATTGGAAGACATGCTACACATGACCTCACACAGAGTGAGAGATCCTTTATGCAGATGTTTAGGTTTGATCCAATTATTGGAAATGGATAAAGGGAAGACCTCAAAAGAAGAATTGAACAATTTTTTAACTCATATAAAAACGAATATCAACGACCTTGATGCTTTTACAAGAGAGCTAAACGATTCTTTGAATGAAGCCAGACAGAAAAAAGTAAATAAACTCAACATGCCCGAGCATGCCCCCCATACCGTTGGAAACTATGCACAGCGAGGATCACGTGTATAGCTGAGCTTAACTGCACATCGATAGATATCGGGATGCCATGTTGTGATAAATAACATACGTTATATTCACAATTCATATATTGATACTGATAATAAGATTTACCAATTATTTTTAAAATCAAGCCACTTATAAAGTGGCTTTCTGTTTTACATTTTTTTAGAATAGATTTGTATTAATTGAACAATGAAATATTTCATTATACTCATATTCGCCTTTAACGTAAGTTTGGCTCAAACTATAAATCAGGATACTAACATTATAAGTATTGTAAATCCTGATATATCAGCTGAATATCCTGGAGGCATGAAAAGTTTAGTAACTTATTTAAATATTAATGTTCTTGGCAATATTTATTTAACAGAGGATGAGATCAATAGACAGCGAATAGCTTATGCGAAGATTTTAATTTCTGAAAGTGGTAAAGTGGATAGCGTATCTATAATTCGGGGATCTAATGTGAGTCGTTTAGATACATTATTTAAAAATGCCTTACAAAAAATGCCTGATTGGAAACCAGGCGAACTTAATGGTAAAAAAACTAAGCAGTGGTTCAGTATTCCGCTTCGCATAGAATTCAGATAGACTTTTGTCACGTCTAGATCCGATGCTCCCAAAGCTAATGAGCTGCCGGAATATAATCCTGACACAATATTGATATCATTTATCAATACTTTATTTTTCGAATACTTTATTTTGTATTTTGGTTTTCAATAAAATAAAAATTTATGCGCGACAATGCCATCATTTCATTTAGGAAGCTACGCCAAACCATTGGCGGTTTAGGTATCTTATTACCATTAATTGTTTATTTGCATACCGTTAATGCCGGCAATTGTAATTGTTTGCAGGATTCTATCAGTCACTATTATTACACGGTGGCCAATGTATGGTTTGTGGGTATTTTTTGGGGCCTGGGTTTGGTCTTGTTTTTTTATCCGTCTTATCCTGATCAACCACGTAAAGATGGTTTACTCACAAGTTTTGCAGGCGTGTGTGCACTTTGTGTATCCTTGTTTCCAACCAACCCAAACAGTAATGATAGCTGCGCTATTTTTTCATTAGCTACGTCATCGCTTAGGGCAGGGGTGCATTATACCAGTGCGGCTGTTATGCTGTGTATCTTTTCTTACATGAGCATTTGCATTTTTACTAAAACATCTCCGGGTAATGATTTAAAATTACCTGAACATAAATGGAAACGGATCCGTAATCGTATTTATGTGATCGCGGGTTGCTTAACCTTATTAAGTATTGCATTAATTGGTGTGTTTACGCTTTTAGAAAAATATGCACCAGGCTTTCACATTTCATCCAAATACACGTATTGGTTAGAAGTGGCAGCTTTGTTGCCCTTTGGCATTGCCTGGCTTATTAAAGGTGGTTTTTTATTTACGGATGATGATGAAGTAAGTACGGTTGCTCAGGTGGCCAAGATGGTAAGCGGGAAGTAAGTGAGCAACGTCATCGCGATCATACGTTAGCGAGAGAAGCGATCGGCTTCGTCGTGTCTTCGAGAACCTCAGACACCGACTTGCAACTACAAGAACTAATCTCTAGTGATCAAAATATGTCGCAGGCTAAGTACATCGCCTTTGCGCGAAATTAATTGTATAAAATGAAATCCATATTGTGTTTCAAATACTTCCGAAATTTCATTGGGTTTTAATTTAAAAGCCACCGCTTCAAATTCAGGAACCATCATGCCTTTCACAATGTTATTGTATTGGCCTCCATTATTGGCAGAGCCCGGATCTTCGCTATATAACTTTGCCAGCGAACTCATGCTTTCTCCTCTCATCACACGCATACGATAATATTCTGCTAATTTTTTAGCATCTTTTTTCAGAATGTTAATCGTTATGCCAGGTATTATTACTACAGAACTATGCTTAACAGCTTGATGTGCCATTAATACAAAAGGAGCTGTAATGAGTAAGAATAGTGCTTTCATTATTTACCGGGTTCGTTTAATTGTTGTTTAAACAGGTCCCAATTCATATTCCATGGATCGGTCTTACGGCCGGGTGCAATATCGCTGTGTCTGAGCACATAATTAATTGGGTGATTGCTTTTTATTTTTTTGATCAAAGCAAGGAGTGTTTCTATTTGTTTTTCGTTAGGTCCATCGGTATAGGAAGTCATTATTTCAATACCAATAGAGCAACTGTTAACATTGGTTCTTCCATCCGGTAAACTACTTTTGCCTGCATGGTAAGAAATGTTTTGTTCATCTACTAATTGATACACTTTCCCATCTCTGCCAATTACATAATGCGCCGATACTTTATAGGTAGAAAATTGTTTGATGACCAGATCGATATCATAATAGTCGCCCCCCGAATTATTAAAAGTGGAGTGAACAATAACGGCATCGACCTTACGGTTCTGCGAGGTTTCGTAACCAAAACTCACTTTTTTGTTCACGATCGTTAACGAATCACCGGCTAAAGCAGGAGAATAACAAGAAATTAAAAATAGGATGATTGCAAAAATAAGTTGTTTCAAAGCAATGAATTTTAATGTTTAAAATACTAAGCTAAAGTTAAATGTTTAGCATTAAAAAAACCAGAAATACATCTGGTCTTAGCAAAAATTATGATTTACCACCTGCTACCGCTTGGTACAAAGCAATTGCTGTGAATATGAGGTTGCTTTTTATTCGTCGAAATAAGCTGAAAAGCAGCCGAAATAAGTTGTAGCTTTGCAAATAATTTCAAAACATGAGAAAAGTAATAGAGTATAGAAAGTTGTTGGGTGTTGATAAAGCAGTGACGTTAAGTGAATTAAAAAGCATTTACCGTAATTTTATGAAAGAATTTCATCCTGATAGAATTCAAGATGAAGCTATGAAATTAGAAGTAGAAGAAAAAAGTAAGCACATTATTGAGGCCTATCATTTTTTAGTAAGCATTGCTCCCGAAACGATTGAAGCTACTTTAGAAGAATATAATAATACTACAGCCAATTCGGCTATTGCAGATATCAGATATACCGGTAAACGTTTACGCATTGATTTTTTAGATGGCAGCGGTTACGAATATTATGGTGTTCCTGAAAATACTTACGTTAAATTAGTAAATGCCGATTCTCAAGGTCGTTTTGCACGCCGTCATATATACACCTCATTCTTATATCGTAATGTGTGTAAATCAAGCTTAGTGCTTCAAGAAAACTAGCGTTTCTTTTTTTTGTGTAGATAATACATCGGTAGTAAATCTTACCTTTGTATAAACGTCTGCAACATGGCATTTTCAAAGATCATTAAGCGCGAATTTGAAGTTGCTTTTTCAAAGCATGCTCAACCTTTTTGGTTCAGGGTTGTAAAATACATTGCGTTAATTTTTCTACTTTATTTTTTATGGGGAACAGTATTGCTTTGGATCATTTTGTCCATTGTATTTGTTGTTGGTTTAAGCTTGCATTTTTGGTACAGATACAAAACACAGGGCTGGACAAAGAGTTATGGTTTATGGGATTATAATAAAAACAAACCCAAACAAAACTAAGTACTTCTACTTAATATTATTTTTAGGTATTTATACGGATGCGGAATTCTGAATTTTGATATAACTTTAATGTCGATAAGTTATGTTAACACTACCAAAAAATAGAACCCTGATAGAACATCCAATCGCAACGTTTTGGTTTGATGAGGATGGTATTCTGCATTCTGTTTCAAAACCGGGCCCACGTACTATTGATGTGATGAACGAATACATTTCTTTTGTGAAAAAAATGGTCAATGAGCAAAGGGTTTGTATTCTTACTGATATTTCAAAGGCAAGCCCAATGGATAAAGAAACCAGAGATTATACCGCAACACAATTACAACACGTTTATAAAGCCATGGCTATACTTTCAGGCACTCCGCTAGGGCATACAATTGGAAAGTTTTTTTTGCAATTAGAAGGACAGCCTTATCCAACAGGAATGTTCTCTAGTGAAGATGAAGCTAGAAAATGGCTAATGCAATACTTGTAAAGTTACTAAATATCTTGTCCTTGTGCACCTGTTTTAGTTCATTTTTTTACTGTACATTTTTTATTTTTCGTCGCATCTTTGTAATGTAATTTTCTTTCTTTGAGAGAAGAGAGGAAAGTCCCATCAAACAAATAGTTCTACACTAATATTAACCTTTAAAAAATCTAGATCATGAAAAAGATGGAATTTGAAATCAAAATCAATGCTCCTGCAAAAAAAGTTTGGCAGGTGCTATGGAATGACGCCACTTACCGTAAATGGACAAGTGTATTCTCTGAAGGCTCTCATGCAGTTTCTGATTGGAAAGAAGGAAGTAAGATCCAGTTTTTGGATACCAAAGGATCAGGAATGTATAGTGTGATCGAAAGCCTGAAACCAAATGAGTATATGGCTTTTAAACATTTGGGTGAAGTAAAGGATTTTAAAGAGCAACCTGATACCAAAGAAACAAATTCATGGAAAGGTGCTATGGAAACATATTTGCTGAAGGAAGAAGATGGGATCACTACACTGTATTTAAAATCAGATTCAAATGAAGAGTTTGAAGGTTATTTTAAAGATACTTTCCCAAAAGCTTTAGCATTAATAAAAAAACTAGCGGAGAGACCAATAGAAATTACCGTTGAAACACCGGTTAAAGCTCCGGTGGAAAAAGTTTGGAAATTGTTTACCGCCCCTGAGCACATTACTAAATGGAACAATGCTTCGGAGGACTGGCACACACCCGCAGCTCAAAATGATCTGAAAGTAAACGGAAGATTTGTTTACCGCATGGAAGCTAAAGATGGAAGTTTTGGTTTTGATTTTGGAGGCGTGTATAATGAAGTAAAACCAAATGAAGCGATTGCCTACACCATGGACGATGGACGTAAAGCGAAAATTTCTTTTATAAATTCAGGTAAAGAAACAAAAGTGATTGAAACATTTGAAGCGGAAACAGAAAATTCTCTTGATCTGCAACAAGGCGGTTGGCAATCTATCTTGAATAATTTTAAAAATTACGTAGAATCAAATTCATAAGCATTAAAAATATCAGTCTTCGTATTAGGGAAGACTGATATTTAAAAAAACAAAAAATATGAAAATTCAAAAGATCACACCGTTTTTATGGTTTAGCAGCGATGCTATTGAAGCTGGAAAACACTACACGTCTGTTTTTAAAAATTCAAAAATTGTAAGCACTAACCCAATGGTTACGGTTGTAGAATTAGAAGGGCTACAGATCATGTTGCTAAATGGTGGGCCGACTTTCAAGTTGAATGAATCTTTTTCATTATGCATCACGTGCGATACTCAGGAAGAAATTGACTACTACTGGAACAAATTAACAGAAGGTGGTACCGAATCTCAATGTGGTTGGTTGAAAGATAAGTTTGGTTTGTCGTGGCAAGTAGTTCCATCTATTTTAGCCGGATTAATGAATGATCCTAACAGAGCCGAAAGAGTAACTCAAGCTTTTCTTAAAATGAAAAAGTTTGATATCAAAACATTGGAGATGGCTTAGAGTAGTTTTGTTTATTGAAAGCAAATAACCCTGCCGGCTATGTTTAGCATACATAACCCACTATAATTCGGGCATTGGTTTGATGTTATTAATCTTTGAATATTAATTTAATGTAAATTCCTTCTCCATTAGGAAGAAGAATAATTTTGTACGAAATAACATCACCTGGTTCGAGTGTAAAAAAAGGACCTTTTGGTTTTTCTGTAGTGAAAGTTAAACCGGTCTGAGCATCTTTAATAGTTAACAGATTTGCACTTACTAGTGTCACTTTTCCATTTCCTGTAATTTTATCAACTTGAGCTAAAAGAGGCAAGCTTATAATAGAGAATGCTGCTACTATAAACAACTTTAGTAAATTTTTCATGATCATAGGATTAAGGGATTATGTCACAAAGTTCGGTAAAGTTGAAAAAAATCACGAACTAAAAGAAGTGTTCTATTACAAGGCTAAGAATTAAAATCTTAATACAAAATGTTCTTTTGCTTTGTGCTCTGTTCTAAAGAATACAATTCCAAACTGAAAAAAGTCTAAACTTAATTTTACTTCAGGATGCGTGTAAATTTCTTTCCAGGCTTTTTCCATACCGTCACTCCAATAAATATCATCAAAAATAAAAATAGAGTCAGCATTTTTTTTCTCCAGTGCCAGATTGAAATACTCCATGGTTGGCTTATAGGCGTGGTTCCCGTCAATGTATAACAGATCTACCGAAGGGAGTTCATGCAATAATTTTGGTAATTCAATATTAAAATTTCCATTAATTAAATGGATGTTTTTAACCTGATGATTTTGAAATAATGTTTTAGAGAACTGATATAGATTTGGACAGCCTTCAATACTATAAATGGTAGATCTTGGTATAGCTTTAGAAAAATAAAGAGATGTTAAGCCAATAGAAGTACCTAATTCGATCACATTTTTAGGATTGAATTTATTGAGCAACTTATATAAAAACTCAGCTTGTTTTTTTTGTGCAATGCCGTGTTTGGCAATTTGATTAACCGCTCGTTTGTTAGAACCTAATTTTTTAGAGCCTGCACCAAAGTCTGTAATTTCAAGTATTTCTGTATTTGCCAGTAATTTTTTTCTGACAGAATTTAAGGCATCAAAATCGCCGAAGGGATAATTGTTTTTAATAAGTTCCATATAAAAATCATACAAGAATGGCGAATGCAGATCGTGCTCTGTATAAGCTGTTAAGCGATAATTGATATATTTTAGAACTGTTTTTAAATTCATGTTATTTATCCTGACAATTACACAATGCTAACTTCTCAACCGGCTTTGTTTGGTAATTAGGTAAAGTTACTTCTTTCATAAAGAAAATAGCCAGATCAGTAATATGTTTATCAGGATGATCTTTATTCCATTTATTGATCAGGTACTTGCAGTAATAAGGTCGGATGTAATTGTTATTATTAAACACATAATTCTCACCATATTTTCTCCAACGATCGCTCTCGTATTCGCCTACAACCGGTTTTGGTTTTTCAAATTTAAGAGCAGAGCCATCATGTTTAATATCAATGTAGGTGTTGTCTTTGGTAAAGCCGCTGTATACAAACCAACCGTCGTCTTTCAATATCATTGGCGAAAACATTCCCCAGTTTTGTTCCAATCTTAAAGCCTTGCCTAAGGCCACAATTTTAGTATCCAGTATAAATGGAAACCACTTAACATTGCCCAGATTGAGCATTAAACAATAAGCAATTACCAAACCTATTAACCAATTTTTAGTGGTATATATTACTTCAAGGATAAACGATGGATTAGATTCAGGAACTTCTGTTTGCACAAACGTCGTATTGTTTTTCCAAAATTTACGTTCTATCCAATCCATATTTTTTGTTGGAATCAGTCCAATGAGTGTAGTAAGTCCAATGGCATAAAACAAACCAACATACAATGTCATGCTTATACCAACATGTAACAATGCGATAGAAATAATGCCAATGAGTCTGATCCTGGATGGAAGAAATGGTAATAGGATAAGTAACGGCGCAAGTAATTCAATATAATAAACTATGTGCGTTAATACCGACATCAGCCATGGGAACCGGTACAAAAAAGTACCAAAAGGCAAGCGAATCTGATCTAAGCTGAGAGAATAATAAATGGCCGTGCCTTCTGAATGCCATTCGGGCGATGTTTTTAATAAGGCAGAAAAAAAGTAAACAGAACAAACTAATAATGCGTAACCAACGTTAGCTAATGAAAAATAGTTGTTTGGAGTAGATGATGTTTTTGAAATGGAGTAGCGTTCGCCCCACGGTAAAAACAATCCCCAAAATAAGATCAAGCGTAACAGATCATCGCCACCTTGCAATATAAATGGGTTCCTGTTTTGCAGAGATACTAAAAATGTCCAACAAATAAATGTCAGTAGTTTAGTTCTGAAACCAATTAAAAGAGCAATGATACAAATTGCATTGATGATAAATAAAAGTATCTGCCACCAAAGTTCTCCGCTAATAGCATGAAAAGAAAAATAATAAGGATGCCAATTATAATTCTTTAATATCTCTAATGGTAAAATTCCATCTTCAGTAAAAAATGCTTTAATGGAAAGTGAACGGATAAACAGATCGATGAGAAGAACGATAGATACTGCAATACGCATGAGCGATACAGCTCTGACATCAAAGGTGTAAGATAACTTTAGGTTGTTAAGTATGTGAGCAAGTGATTTCGTAGTAATAAAAAAAGGCATTCGTGATGTACGAATGCCTCAAAATTAAAATTCTTTAAGATTATAAGCAACCAACCTGACCAGAAACAGTTACTACAGGAAAGTTTGTTCCTGATTGTAAACATGAAATGCCGGTAAATGATACGGTAATACTAGGTGCGTTAACAGTTACATTAACACTTCCTCCGGCTGAATACCATGTTGTATTGGTTGGTTGTCCAGTTGGATTAGTAACCGTTAAAAAAGCTTTTCCAGGACCTAATTGCGTATTTGAAGACACTAATTGGTAAGTTCCGGCAGTAGGAGCAGATGAAAAACATACAGATACTGCGGTACCTAAACTAGCATTAGTAACAGAAATACATGATGGAGCAGGAGTAGAACATCCTACACTGGCCCAACTTCCTCCAACACCAATACCTGTCATCTGAGAGTCTTGAAAAGCTCCGGATGTAGTAGATACAGTACCTGTAGTAGTTACATTAGTAATATTTGGATTTCCGCCGGTTCCGGCTTCTTCTTTATATTTTGGAGTTATAGCATCCGGATCATTTTTTGATTTACAAGAAATAAAAATAATACTAGCAATTGCTAAAACAGAGAAAGCTGATAAAATGATCTTTTTCATATTATACGTTTAAGTATCTCAAAACTAGTAATAAAAAATTAATTTCCAAATAGTTACACTCAGTCATTTATAACCTTTGATAGTTAATTAAAGCTTTTTCCTTGTTTTGCCATTTGTTTAAGGTGTATACATACTCTGTAGCGGTCTTCCTGATATTCCTCATAAAGTGTATTTAAGGTATTTACTACAGAATTAATCCCAATTTCGTTGGCCCATTTTAATAAACCTTTAGGATAATTCACTCCTTTTGTCATGGCCAGATCAATATCTGCTACCGAGGCAATTCCTAAATAATTGGTATCGGCGGCTTCATTAATTAACATGCAAATAATGCGGTTTAGGATATATTTTCCCAATACTTCGTCTTTTTTTGGTTCTGGAACTTGAGCTCCTTCTCGGTAATCATAAAATCCTCGTCCCGATTTTTTTCCTAAAAATTTGGCTTCCAGTAAACGTTTTTGACTTAATGCCGGTTTAAATCGAGGGTCATAATAAAATTGTTTCCACACGGTTTCAGTAACCACATAGTTTACATCATGTCCAATAAGATCCATTAATTCAAATGGACCCATTTTAAATCCGCCAAGTTCACGCATTGCCCAATCAATAGTGGCAATATCTGCAATTTGTTCTTCGTAAATTCTTAGAGCTTCGCTATAAAACGGACGAGCAACACGGTTTACAATAAAACCCGGAGTGTCTTTTGCAATTACTGTTATTTTTCCCCAGCTATCAATTAATGTTTTACAATCATTAGTAATTTGAAGATCGGTAGCAATGCCCGGAATGATCTCTACCAAAGGCATTAATGTTGCCGGATTAAAAAAATGAATTCCGATTACTTTTTCCGGTTTGTTACAAACCGAGGCAATAGAGGTAATAGATAAAGAAGAGGTGTTGGACGCCAGTACACACTTTTCGGAAGTAATGGATTCTAATTCTTTAAAAACAGATTGTTTTACATCAAGGTTTTCCACGATGGCTTCAATAATTAAACTGCAATGTTTAAGATCCTGAATGGTTGATGTAAATTGTGTTAAACTTAAAATAGAATCCGCTTTATCTTTAGTGATCTTTTGTTTTTCGATCAGCTTTACTAACGAATTATTTAAATTATTTTTTGCTTTTTCTAAAGCAACAGAATTAGTGTCGTAAATAATAGTTTGATGTCCTGCTGTTGTTGCAACTTGAGCAATTCCGCTGCCCATGGCTCCTGAGCCAACAATACCAATGATAGAATCTTTTGTGAACATAATTTATTTTTGAATAATGACTTTTTGTGTTTGCTGAAAATCGCTTAGTTTAAAAGTAAAAAAATAACAAGCCGAAGATAAATGGCTTGTATTAATTGAAGTTTTAAAAATGTCTGTACTGATGGCAATCTCTTGTTCTTCTATTTTTTTTCCTAGTACATCGGTAATGGTATAAGTTAGTTTTTCGTTTTGGTGATTGGTGATGAATAAAAATAGATCATCATTTGCAGGATTAGGGTAAACCAGAAAATCGATCAATGGTATTCTTTTCCCGGTTTTGTAATAATGATCGCCTTCTAGAATAAAAATACCGTTTTGCATATCGCAGGTAATGATGATTTTACTTGGTAAAAAAGGATAAGCGCCCCAGTTACCGCGATATGGATTAGTAGAAAAATTATCATTCACTCCATGTTCCGGTTGCGTGTCAAAATAACCATATACTTTAGAGTCAGATGGATTAGAAATGTCATATAAATAAAGTCCATCCTGATAGGTACTCATCCAGCACCAATTGTTACCTACAATATAAGGGTTATGAGCTGTAGCCCCAAAGTTAGAACGTATGGTATCCATTAAAGTAATGTTATTAAAATTCTGCACATCAATTACTTTTGCACATAAACCCGCCGGAACCTCATCGGCAAACACCATTGTTTTTCGGTTATCGGTTTGCCAGGAGCTGTGATTGTAACCGGCTTGTACATAATTACTATAGAGTGCCAATTGTAAAAAAGGATTTGCACCGTTGTATTTAAAAACATTTAATCCTTGTCCTCCGCACGACGCATACACCGTATCGTTTCTCACATACATATCGTGCGAAAAATTAATAACCGGATAATCCTGATCTAAGTTTCTCATAAAAGTTGGTGCAGCCGGATTTGCCAAATTATAAACTCTCATATTATTCATTACACCATCGTATCCGGTAACTGCTCCACAATATAAATTATCCTTATCTACAAAAATAGTATGGCAGCGTTCAAAGTAAGTGGTATCATCGTGAACCACGTGAACAGAATCAGGAAGATATTTCATATCCACAATCTGAAAACTGTTGGGAGGACTATCATCGCTGACGATGTAGCAATAATTCTGATAATTTTTTATTTCTCTCCAGGTGCAACCTTCTCTCCTTGCTTTTACTGAATCTCTGATGATGGGATTTTTAGGGTCGGTTACATCTATGAAATAGGTTTTACTGCTAGTACCGATAATAGCATATTCACGATTTTTATCTGCTTGATACCAGCCCCAGCAACCGGAATATTTTCTCCCATCATTTCCTGTGATATCTGTTTCCGGATCGAGGTGTGCTAATAATTTAATATTTAAACTAGGATAAGTTTGGCTAAATGCTTTAAAAAAAACAAAAATAAACGCAATAAATAAAAAGTTATTTTTTGTCATTAAGCCGTATGATTAGATCATTACAATTTACGAAATAAATTTAGATTATTTAATACCTGCCAGTTTCATTGCATCTAATTTGATAGCTGAGTCCAGGGGTATTTGCAGATCTTTCGAATTTTTAGTTGCTTTTTTTAATAATACAGGTTTTTCTCTAATTTGTTTTTCGAATTGTTTGATGACTTTATTTTTTTCAACACGATTGTTAAAGGCTACCGGGTTTGTATATAGCTCATAAGCATCATCAATAAAGTTATTGTCAAAAGTAGGTAAGTTTCCGTCAGAATATAAAAGCATAATCACCTGATTACTTTCAATACTTTCTTTTAAGTTCAATTGCCATACTTCTACTTTTTCGCCTGCGGTAGGCGATGGAATTACTTTATTGTAGTAATACCAAAATTGTCCTCCGGCAAAACAGTTTTGTGGTACTCCCATATAAACAGGGCCATACCAGTAACTATCAGATATCGTTAAAACTTTGGTTGTATTTTTTAATGAATCCTGTTCAAATAAAACTTCAGGATATGCCAGTTTCATATTTTGTTCAGGGTTTTTATACAAATTCATGCTCTTAAGCACATCTGCGTCACGGCTTCGGGCAGTATCAACTACCTCAATTTTTTTCCAACTAATATCTGGAAGATCGCAATGATGAAGTTTCTCAATATGGCCAATGATCGTATCTACAGCTATGCATTCGCCATAATAACTCCAATGGTGTCCAAATTTTGGAAATAAAGGATAAGGTGTTGTTGGTTTTAATTTTTGAAAATAAGCTTTCAGATCCAATACATTTAATCCTAATTGATTACTCAAAGCAATATAATCCTGATAGTTTGTGTGCGTTATAGGGTGTTTATATTTGTCTTCAATTTGTTCAATGCAGTATTCGCCTTTTCCGGGTGCGTAAACTAATAGCAGATCAATGCCTTTTTTCTTAAGTGAGTCTTGTATTACTTTTGCTTTTTCAAGTTTTGATCTTATTTTTTCTTTTCCAATATAATCATCACCAAATGCTGAGAAAATATAAGTTTCGCTGTATAAGTAACCTTCTTTACCGGCAACAAAATTATTTACGCGTATTTGGTTAAAGGCACTATAGTAGAATTGATTATTTAATCTCACATACAATTCTTTAAAAGCCCAATGATCGTTATTGTAATCATCTTTTAGATCCTGGTATTCTCTACTAAGCCATGATTCAGTTGTTAGCTTTGGCTTTTCGTCGTTCACTACAAGTCCATTCAGGTTAGGTTTATCATCTTTTTTTGTAAGCCCCACCAGCATAGGATATAATATCGCTACAAAAGCAATGATCACAAATAAGTTTATAGATTTTTTTTTCATGTTTAAAATCTAAAATAAATGAATGGGTTAAAATCCAAGGCAGCTATATAACTTAAGGAAATATAAAACAAGGCTATACTTGAAACAAGCATTACACTGTGCGATACAGCATTATGGCGCTCTCCGTATATTTTAGCCTGTAATGCTTTTGTGGCAGGTATACAGGCAAAAAAAGAAAACAATGCCGCTAATGTTAATGAGAAATAAAAATCGTTGTGAAGTGCAAATTTTCCATCAGCGAAATTAAAGCTAAACATTGTTTTTATAATATGGTTGGCTTGTCCCAGATCTTCTGTTCTAAAATATACCCAGCCAACTACCACAATTAAAAAAGTAAGTAGGGTAGGAATGATCTTGCCAATTTTATTGTAGGCTTTCAATAAGAATAAACGTTCCAATACCAAAAACAAACCATGGAAAGCCCCCCAGATAATAAAGTTCCAGCTGGCACCATGCCATAATCCGGATAATAAAAACACGATGAATAAATTGCGGTAAAGCTTGGTAGCGGTATCCACTTTATTTCCTCCCAATGGAATGTATAAATAGTTTTTCATCCAGGCTCCTAAGGTCATATGCCATCTACGCCAAAATTCGGTAATACTGTTGGATAAATAAGGATTATTAAAGTTTTCCGGAATTCTAAAGCCCATAATTTTACACAAGCCAATAGCCATATCGCTATAACCGCTAAAGTCGAAATAAATTTGAAAAGTGTAAGCTAAAGCACCAACCCAGGCAGCTGCCGTATCAATTTGTGAATTATCTAAATTAAATACTTCGTCGGCTTGTGACCCAATGGTATTGGCAATGATAACTTTTTTAGCTAAACCAATACAAAATGTATAAAAACCACTGAGCTTAACATCAGGAGTATAGTTTTTTTCTCTGTCTGTTATTTGATCGGCTATATCGTGGTAACGAACGATAGGGCCGGCAATTAATTTTGGAAATAATAAAATGTAGGTTTGGTAATGCCAAAAGTTTTTTAGTGGTTTATGTATACCGCGATAAACATCCACAACATAGGTTACACTTTCAAACGTATAAAATGAAATACCAATAGGTAATACAATTTTCAGCCATTTTATTTCACTGATACCGGCTAATCCTAATACAGCATTAATGTTTTCTATAAAAAAATTAGAGTACTTGAAGTAAAATAACAACCCTAAATTCATTAAGAGAGAGAGTACCAAAATTTGTTTTTTCGTTTTGGTAGTTTTTGCTTCATGCATTTTGTTTACCAAAAAGAAATCCAGAAAAGTAGTCCCTAAGATCACAAAAATAAATTTTGGACCACCCCAGGCATAAAACACAATACTGAAAATAAGGATGCAGGCATTTTTAAATTTATTGGGCGTAAGGTGATAAGCCAATAAAAAAATGGGTAAAAAATAAACTAAAAAAGTGATACTGCTAAAAATCATACATTGAAATTATAAATGTTGAATGATAAATGTTGAATTAAATAATAATTGTTTTTTTCATTTTTCATTTAAAATCTACATTTAAAATTTTAGTGAGAGTACTGCTTTTCATAATAATTAGCATAAGCCCCGGATGTAACGTTGGTTAACCACTCTTCGTTTTGCAAATACCAATCAACAGTTTTAGATAAACCTTCTTCAAATTGTAAAGAGGGTTTCCATCCCAGATCATTTTGAAGTTTAGTAGAATCAATAGCATAACGTAAATCGTGTCCGGCACGGTCTGTAACAAAGGTTATCAATTTTTGATTGGTTCCTTTTGCTCTTCCTAATTTGTCGTCCATCATATCACATAATAAACGGATCACATCAATATTTGTCCATTCATTATGCCCGCCAATATTATATGTGCTTCCAAGAGCTGCTTTATTAAAAATCGTATCAATTGCACGAGCATGGTCCTCAACAAATAACCAATCACGCACATTTTCACCTTTACCATAAATAGGTAATGGTTTATTGTTTTTGATATTATTGATACATAAAGGAATTAATTTTTCGGGAAAATGATATGGCCCGTAATTGTTTGAACAGTTAGAGATAACACATGGTAATTTGTAAGTATCAAAATATGCTCTTACAAAATGATCTGAACTTGCTTTTGAGGCCGAGTAGGGGCTATGAGGATCGTAAGCGGTAGTTTCTGTAAACATACCTGTGTCTCCTAACGAACCATAAACTTCATCCGTAGAGATGTGATAAAATTTATTGAATTTTGTATTGTCTGCTTTAAATAATTCTTTAGCGGCATTCAATAAATTGACTGTTCCAATAACGTTTGTGTAAACAAATTCTAATGGATTGGTAATACTTCTATCAACATGACTTTCGGCTGCTAAATGAATAACGGCATTAAATTGTTCTTTATTAAATAATTTATTAATGAAGTCTGCATCTACTATATCTCCTTTTATGAATTTATAGTTTGGTTTATCCTCTATATCCTTAAGGTTAGCTAAATTACCGGCATAGGTTAATTTATCTAAGTTATAAATAGTATAATTTGGATACTTATTTACAAATAATCTTACCACGTGTGAGCCAATAAATCCCGCTCCTCCTGTAATTAATATTTTCATTTTTTAAATTTTGGTAAAATTCAACATTTATAATTTAAAATTCAACATTTTTACTTCCCTCTACCCTGAATAACAATAAGCACTGTATGAACCAGTATTTTAAAATCGATCATTAAACTCATGTTTTCGATGTATAACAGATCGAACTTAATACGGGAAACCATCTGTTCAATATTTTCGGCATATCCGTATTTTACTTGCCCATAACCGGTAATGCCTGGTCTTACACGGTGTAAGTGTACATAATGCGGAGCATGAACCACAATTTGGTCAATGTAGAACTTGCGTTCAGGTCTAGGGCCTACCAAACTCATATCACCCTTAATGACATTATAAAATTGAGGTATCTCATCCAAACGTACTTTTCTTAAAAATTTACCAACGGTTGTAATACGTGGGTCGTTTGAGCTGGATAATAAAGGACCATGTTTTTCAGCATCTACATACATGGTTCGGAATTTCAGAATATAAAATGGATTTCCGCCTTTTCCGATCCTTTCTTGTTTAAAAAAGATAGAACCTTTAGAACCAAACTTCACCACTAACATTAAAATAATATACACCCAACAAAATGCCACCATCACAAAAACCGAAACGGATACATCTATGAAGCGTTTCACGGCTTGTTGCCATTCAGGCATCGTTTGTTTATTGATAACGATTAAGGCTTCTTCTGAAATAGAATCCATTTTTACTTGACCCGATAAAATATCGTATACATCCGGAATGATTTTGATGATCACTCCAAAATCATTCAATTCATTAATGATGGTTTCTAAATAAGCATGCTCCCAGGATTCAATAGCAATAATGATCTCCTCGATCTGATGTTTTTTTACAATTTCCTTCAGATCTTTATATTCGCCTAAGTGAGTGAGCTGTTGTTTTAATTGTTCTGAAAACCCGTTTTTCTCGTCTAAGTGAATAAAGCCTACAAATATATTTCCGGATGATTTCTTTTTGCGGCTGATCTCTTCAAATATCTTTAAAGCTCTTTGATTGCTTCCTATAATAACTGTATTAAATCCGATAATGCCATTGTTGATCTTATACGCTGTAATGGTAGATAGAATAAATCGAAAAAAGGCGGTAATAAAAAAATGCAGAAGAAACAGTACTGCAAAAACCTTGTAATAGGCTTTGTAATTAGACACAAAGTCATCTAATAAAATAAAAAAGAAAATAAAGGTAACGCCAATTAAAGATGTGGCAAAGGTTTGAATAAGCTCATTGATCCTGGATTTGCGATAAACGTTTTTGTAAATACCGGTTAAGTAATAAGTTAATAGCCAACCTAATGGTAAAATAATGATTCCAAGAATGTATTGACGGTCAAATAATTTTTCGGGAAGAATACCAAATTTATCAGGTTCAATATAGAATTTACGGTAGAGGTAAAATAAACTCCAGGCCATAGCAGCAGCTACATAATCTGCGAAAATATATTTAAAAGTTTGTAGCGCTTTGTTCACCTAAAGAGAAATGATTTTAATATTATCTATATAAATTTCCGGATTCGCAATAGTAGTTTCTTTACTGGCTTTAATGATCAGATCATAATAATTATATAAAGGTTGCGTATACACGGCCTCCGATAATTGGATGTATATTTTATTCCAACCTTCAGTTCTATTGAGGGTGATCACACTTCTTTCTTCGGTGTCTCCTGCCAATAGCGTTACTAATACTTTTTGATTGCATTTATAATTCATTTCCAAATAAACGGTGGTGGCAGTTTGAGGAAATGTATAGATGTGTCCGCTGGTTTTAATTGCCGCATTAGGTTTTGCGTCACTCATTCCCATAAACAGAGAGTGTAAGCCTTCATATACTTCTTTATTTGTATTACTACCACCCGTTAATGAAAAGGCAGAATCGCCTTCGGCAGAAAACAAAACACCGGAATTTTCAAAACCTTCTATCAGATGAAATTGAGCCCCGGAAACATAGTTATAAACAGGATTAATCGTATAGGTTTTACCTGCTTCAAAGTTCTGAGAAAACTCATAGCCGGTATACATAGCATAAGGAAGTCTGGTAGCAGAAATACCATTATTTTTTATGCCGCCATACATGGCAATATCGGCATTGCCTGTGGCTACGATCGGTACAACTCCTCCAAGAGGAAAAGCACCAACATATTGTCCGTTAACATAAACCCAGGTATCAGTTATTTTGTGGTCGTTAGTGCCTTGTGCAAAAGTAGAGGTGGTATTTACGGTTGGGTGTCCAACATAAATAAAGGAAGCTGTAGGAGATTTCAATTTTTCTTTGTTACAAGAAACAACTAAAAATAAGCAAACAGAAAGTATTAAATAAAGTAAAAAGTTCCGCATATCCGTTAAAGAACGTAAATATATAAGTTGTTATTGTATCAGCATAACAAAAAATGGCAAAAATGGCGGAACTATGGTTTTACTAAAATTATCTAATTTGAGTTTCTATTTCCTCAGCAATAGCCAAAGCGGCCTCAGCATCATTTAACGAAACAGAAATAGGTGTATGCTGCGTGATACTTTTATAAAAATCGGTTAATTCTGTTTTTATAGCATTTATTGGATAGATAATAGGATTAACAGTACTGATCTCAAATTTCGAATGACCATTATCAATTACTGTATTGCCCGAATGATTTGTTTTTAAAGGTAAAATATTGGTTACGTGGGTAGTTTTATTTAATAGATCCACATGTACACTGGAGTTTTTCTGATAGACCTCCATTTTTCTGGTATTATGTAAAGCAATGCGGTTAGCCGTTAAATTAGCAACACAGCCATTTTCAAATTCGATGCGGGCATTGGCAATGTCTGATGATTGGCTAACGATAGACTGGCCTGTTGCTGATATGCGTTTAACCTTGCTTTTCACTAAACTCAAAATCAGATCAATGTCATGGATCATCAGATCCAGTACCACAGACACATCCGTTCCTCTTACATTGTAATTTGCTAAACGTTGAACTTCAAATAAATAAGGGTTTTTAATATATTCCTTAGCAGCAATAAAAGCCGGGTTAAATCGCTCTACATGGCCAACCTGAACAATAACACCTGCTTCGCGAGCCAGTTTGATCAGTGTTTGGGTTTCTTCTAAATGCAGAGTGGCAGGTTTTTCAATAAAAACGTGTTTACCAAGTTTTATGGCTTTACCGGCAAATTCAAAATGTGTTGGTGTAGGTGTTACAATAGATACAGCTTCAACTGAGCTTAGCAGGTCATCATAGTTTTTAGCAGCCTGAGTTTGATATTGCAAGGACAGATCGGAAAGACAGGTTTGGTTAATGTCGTAGACTGCACCTATCTTAAATTCGGCAATTTCATGTAATAATTTCAAATGTATTTTTCCTAAATGGCCTAACCCAACAATTCCAATAGTCATAATTTAATGTAGTTTGCTGTAAATATAAAAGCTATTAAAAGCCAAGTGTTAGAAATGATTTTTAAATATTAAAACAACAATGTTTATTATCTGTAGTTTTAAAGCATGTTATTGAAAATTAGTAAAGAAGATGAATATTTGTTTCAGGGCAAACGTAAACGCCTAGTAGAACAATTGAAAGAGAAGGGAATTACCAATCAGGCCGTTTTAAATGCCATTTTAAAAGTGCCTCGTCATGTGTTTTTTGATCAATCCACTGAGCGCCCAGCCTTGTTAGATCATGCATATTCGGATAAAGCTTTAAAAATTGGTGCTGGGCAAACCATATCGCATCCTTTTACAGTGGCTTTTCAAACCGAAAAGCTGAATATAGTGAAAGGCGAAAAGGTATTGGAGATAGGAACCGGTTGTGGTTATCAAACGGCCGTTTTATTGGAAATGGGTGCAAAAGTATATTCTATTGAACGCCAAAAGGAATTGTATGATAAAACCAAGTTATTTTTACCTATGCTTGGATATAAAGCTACTAAATTAGTTTATGGCGATGGTTATAAAGGATTACCACAGTTTGCTCCCTTTGATAAGATCATAGTAACAGCGGCTGCACCTTATATTCCGGAAGATTTGTTAGCTCAGTTAACTATTGGCGGAATCCTTATTATTCCTTTGGGAGAAGGAGAGGAACAGGTAATGAATGTGATCGTTAAAAAATCTGGCACGGAGTTTGCCAAGCAGGCATTCGGAAAATTTAAATTCGTCCCGATGTTACAAAATAAGAATTAATAAAAAATAAGTAGCTGTTTTACAGTATATTAACAAATACATGTTTATAATTGGATTCTTATCAGTACATTTGCAGTCGAAAATAAATGCTTAAATTTGCTAAACATAATAACAAAAACAAAACAAAAAAAACAACAATTATGAAAAAATCAATCGCTTTAGTAGCAATGGCTTTCGGTGTAACATCGGCTTTTGCACAAGATTTAACTTCAAAAAAAGGAGAACCATTTTTACCAGAAGCTGGTGACTATGCAATTGCTATCGATGCAACTCCGTTCTTTAGCTATGCTAAATCATTTATCGGTGCTGGTGTTGGCGCATCTTCTCCATCTTGGAATTTTGCTACAAACAACATGACTATCTGGGGTAAAATGTACAAAGATGCTAACACTGCATACCGTGCTGGTGTTCGTTTAGGATTTGGATCTCAGTCTTCAAGAAACAATGTTACTGATCTATTAAATGCACAAACTAATACAGTTGTTACTTTCCCTGATCAAGATGTAATGGTTGAGAACAAAATGAAACAATCTCAAACTCGTGTTGGTCTTACTGCAGGTATCGAAAAACGTAAAGGTAAAACTCGTTTACAAGGTTTCTACGGTGCTGAGGTAGGTATTTCTTTCTCTTCTGATAAAAACAAATACACTTATGGTAACGCTTTAGCTGCAACTAATGCTGCATCTACAACTGTTAACGTTAACGCTGCTGATGAGTTTTTTGATCCAACTACAGGTTTATCAATGGGTAACGTTGGTACTCCTGGTATCCAAGGTTTAATTGGTAATGCTCGTCAAACAGAAATGAAATCAGGTGCTGCTTTTGGTATCGGAGTTCGTGCTTTCGTAGGTGCTGAATACTTCATGTTCCCTAAAATTTCTATCGGTGGTGAATTCGGTTGGGGATTAGGTTTTAACATGCAAGGAAAATCTAAAACTACTTGGGAGGCTATTGGTCAATCTAATGCTGCTGGTTCAGTTGCAACTACAGGATCTACTACTATCGAAGGTGCTAAATCTTCTTCTTTTGGTATCGATACTGATAACATGACTGGTGTTTTTGGTGCAATGCCTGCTGGAACTATCCGTTTAGCTTTACATTTCTAATCTAGAAATTAAAATAAATAATAAAAAAACCCTTCCATATCGGAAGGGTTTTTTTATGTCTAAAATTTTACAATTATTTAAAGTAACTATTATATTTAATAGTAAATTTGCGCTTCTTAAAAAATACAACAAACTATGTCAACAGCAGCTAATAAAGGTCCGATCTCAAAATTTATTGAAACACATTATAAACATTTTAATGCAGCCGCTTTAGTAGATGCAGCAAAAGGTTACGAAACACATTTAACCGAAGGCGGAAAGATGATGGTAACACTGGCAGGTGCGATGAGTACGGCTGAGCTGGGAAAATCTTTAGCTGAAATGATCCGCCAGGGAAAAATTGATATCATTTCTTGTACGGGTGCTAACTTAGAAGAAGATATTATGAATTTAGTGGCGCACAGCCATTACAAACGTGTACCTAATTACCGCGATCTGTCTCCACAAGATGAATGGGATCTATTAGAAAATCATTATAACCGTGTAACAGATACGTGTATTCCTGAAGAAGAAGCGTTTCGTCGTTTACAAAAACATATTTATAAAATATGGAAAGATGCGGATACAGCAGGCGAACGCTATTTTCCGCATGAATACATGTACAAGATTTTAAATAGTGGTGAGTTAAAACAGTATTATGAGATTGACCCAAAAGACAGTTGGATGTTAGCAGCGGCTGAACGTAATTTACCAATTGTGGTTCCGGGTTGGGAAGATAGTACCATGGGAAATATTTTTGCATCGTATGTGATCAAAGGTGAGATCAAAGCATCTACCATGAAAAGTGGCATTGAATACATGGCCTGGTTAGCCGATTGGTATCCAAAAAACAGTGGTGGTAAAGGTGTAGGCTTTTTTCAAATTGGTGGTGGTATAGCCGGCGATTTCCCTATTTGTGTAGTACCTATGTTGTATCAGGATATGGAAATGACGGATATTCCATTTTGGAGTTATTTTTGTCAGATATCAGATAGTACAACATCTTATGGTTCTTATTCGGGAGCAGTGCCAAACGAAAAAATTACCTGGGGTAAATTAGATATTAATACACCTAAGTTTATTGTAGAAAGTGATGCAACGATTGTTGCGCCATTAATTTTCTCCTGGATTTTAGGTTGGTAATAGAATTTAATGTTTTTTTAATATAATTTAAGAGGCTGTCTCAAAAGGACAGCTTCTTTTAGTTTTGTCACATCGTCCCCGACAGCTATCGGGATCTTGATACACTTAATTATCAATGTTTTTTTTGAGTTCTCGACAGGCTCGAACAGACATTGAAATTGACTTTTGAGACAGTCTCTTTTTTTAAATGTTTAAATTATATAAATATCTTGGATAAATTTTTTAGAATAAAAACACTAAGTATTTATACTTAGTGTTTTTATGATTTTTTAACAAAATGCTATAATTATTTCATTTCGTCGATAAAAAATTAAAATTTAACTATTTTTGCCGCTATGTTTAAAAAGTGGTTTCTATTTTTTCTTCTTCTTATATCTTTAAAAGGATTTTCTCAGGATTATTTTTTTAAAAAATTTTCTACCGGAACAATTAATGGAAATGTATATGATATTCTTGATGATAGTTTAAATAACCGTGTATTTATTGCCGGAGATTTTTCAATTGTAGCAGGGGTTAATAGATCAGGAATTGTATCTTTTGATAGAACAACGGGAGCTTTATTGACCTCTTTTAATGCTAATTTAGGAGGTACACCATCTGTAAAAGCTTTAACATATAAAAATGGGTTGCTTTATTTTGTTGGTACCATTTCTACCGTGGGTGGGGTTGGAAGAAATTATGTGGCAGCTGTTAATGCAACGACTGGTGCGTTAAGTTCTTGGTATCCGATCTTAAATTCTCCTGCCGACGATATAGATGCAACAGGGGCATATGTTTTATTGTCTGGGAATTTTAATTTAGTTAATGGAATAAGTAGACCTGTAATTGCAGCTGTGGATCCAACAACAGGCAGCACGGTAAGTTCATTTAATGCGAATGCTACTAATTCTGCATCGAATTATAGAATGTTGTATTATAATAATTCGATTTTTATAACCTTTAATACTTTTGTAGCTTTTAATGCAACAAATAGAAATTTTATAGCAAAATTGGATGCAAATACTGGGGCTTTGTCAATATGGAATCCTAATCCAAATGGAAATATTAATGATATGGCTGTATTAGATAACGATTTAATGGTTGTAGGGACGTTTACAAACATTGCTGGAGCCACTCATTATTATGCCGCACGTCTTAATTTAAGTACCGGAAATTGCATTACCTCAAATTCAAATATTTTTTATGATACTTCTCCTTTTGGCTACACTCTAAATGGACCATGTACAAGTGGATCTATTCAATATCGAAATTGGTTAGATCCATCAAGTAATTATGGTGGGAATGCCTTTGTCATTGATAGATGTGTAGCATTTAATGATATTGTGATGTATAATAATAATCAAGGGAACAATGGGAATAGTTCGCTCACAGTCTTTGGGCCTTCTAATTTAGGGGTCCCAAACTCTACAAATGGTTATTTACGTAATGATTTTTATTGCGACGGATGGGATTATAGCTACTCCATTGAAGGTATACACAGTAACGGTAATTGCATTAATGGAAATACAGAAAAATTGAAATATATTAAAGGGTTTAAAGATCGTTTGTATACTATTAACGATGCTAGCAATTTTATTTTTACACCTTCTTCAAGTAGTTTTAGACGGTTAGAGAGTTGGATACCTCTGCCTAAGATTCCTGTAGTGATTACTGGCAGTTCTGTTGTATGTGCAGGAACAAAGAATGTTTCTTACACAATTCCTAAATATAAATATACTCAAAATTACTCTTGGATTTATAGTGGAACTGGCGCTACTTTATCACAAAACGACACAAGTGTTATTGTTGATTTTTCATCGAATGCAACCTCTGGTAAACTAATTGTTCACTGTATAGGCGAAGTACCTAGAAACAACCCATGTTCTGGTTTTACAACATCACTTTTAAAGGATTCTGTTATTTTAAATATAACTATTAACCCTATTCCATCTATAAATGCCGGATCTGATATCACTTTGAATTGTGCTAACAATAAAGTAAATACATTAAATGGTTCAACATCTGCCAATACATTTACATGGACAGGTCCAGCGAGTTATTATGGTACTAATTTAAGTGAGGTTTTGGTAAATAAACCACAAGGGAATTATGTATTAGCCGGAACTTATACTGCCACAGGTTGTTCATGGAGAGATACGGCTTATGTTACAGTTGATACGATAAAGCCAAACTTAACAATGCCTGTTATTACTAATACCAGGTTATGCTGTTCTAACCCTTCAGTTAATTTAAATGCAAGTTCTTCTACACCGGGTGTTACTTATGTATGGACAAATAATAATGGGTATTCATCCGGTAACCCGGCATTAATTAGTACAGCAAGCCCAACCATTCCGGTTAATAATATAACCTATAGTTTAACGCTTACCAATCCTACCAATGGCTGTATCAATGAAGGTAATATCACCTTATTGTTAGATACAGTTCATCCAACATTTGGCTTAGGAGTCAGTACAAGTGGCGCTCAAATAAGTTGTATTACAAACACAGCTTCTATAAATGGAACTACAGGAGTTTCCCGTGCAAAATTATATTGGAATGGTACTGGTTTACCAATGAATAGCCCTAATCCATCTGTAGTTAACACACCCGCTACTTATACCTTAATGGCGCAAGATACCATTAACGGTTGTCAGTCTTATGTAAATTATACAGTTATTGCCGATACTGTTAAACCTGTAATTAATCCCTTAGCTAATACAAAATACCTCAATTGCGATACAACTCAGGTTACATTAAATGCCACTTCTCCTTCTGCTAATACCACATTTACATGGACGCCTCCGGTTGGTGCTAATTTGCCAAACCCAAGTTTTGTAACTGATGCAGGAACATATACGCTGAGCGCTACTGATATTAATAATGGTTGCACAAGAAACCGATATGTAAACGTTGTGGTTGACACCTTAAAACCTACTATCACAACGAATGTTGACTCTGTTAATTTTTCATGCACCACATTAAGTTATACCCTGGATGCAACAACATCTAGCTCGCCGGTCACAATTAATTGGACAGGAACAGGAGGCTATACTTCTGCTAATCCTGCTGTTATTACCAATCAAGGTTTTTACACTGTTCAAATAAAAAATACGTTTAATGGTTGTGTTTCTACAAAGCAAATTAAAGCGAGCATAGATTCCACTAAACCATACATTGTTCCTTTTGCCAATAATTATCAGATCAATTGTACGTATTCTACCACAACGATGAATGGCGTTACAATACCGGCCAATAAATATAAGCTAACATGGGATGGACCATCAGGATTTAATTCGACAAATCCTGCTACAACGTCAACTCCCGGCACTTACTCGTTTACCGCTTTAGATACAATTACTGGATGTAAAACAATAAACTACGTTAATGTCAATTACCAACCTAATTTAATTATTGATGCCGGTAACGATACGATCATTTGTAATGGAAGTTCTGCTAATTTGAATGTTCAGCCAATAGGAGGAACTCCAAATTTTACATATGCCTGGAGCAATGGTGCGATCACCAATACAACAACCGTTAGTCCATTGGATACAACGAGTTATATTGTAACGATTAATGATAATGCCGGATGTAGTGGAAAAGATACGGTTGTAGTTTTTGTACCATCTGTTATTCAGGATTCGGTGAAAGCATTTCAACCTTGTGATCCATTAGTTGGCTTAGGACAAATTCAGGTTTATGCGTATGGGAGTTTACCTCCTTATCAATATGCGTTGACTGCCGGTCCATATCAGACATCTAATGTTTTTACAAATCTTCCTTATGGAAATTATACTATAAACATTAAAGATAATTTGGGTTGCAGTAAAACAACCACGGCGGCAATAGATAATAGCAGTATACGTCCTGAGCCTAATTTCTTAATCAGTACTAACATGTTTAAGAGCGATACATTTGTGGTAGTTGATATTAGTAATCCTCGTCCGGATTCGGTGCAATGGACATTTCCGCCAACCTGTACCGTTATTGATAATTCTAATCCTTTTTCACCGGTTATTGTAAATAGTGATACAGGAACCTTTGTCATTAATTTGAAAGCATTTTTTGGAGATTGTGAAATGAACAAATTCAAAACAGTTCATATTGGTAATGTAGATACAACATTGGCCAATGGGTTTAATAATAATGGTATAGAAAGTATTACACTTTATCCAAATCCAAACACAGGACAATTTAATGTTGAGGTAAAGTTATATAAAAAACAAACCTTTGCTTTGTTGATCTAT